>DASZMQ010000012.1:0-443385 GCA_035551775.1 Mucilaginibacter sp.
AAAAGCCTCTTTCAAATTCTGCAACCACCTTCTTTTTGAAGGCCACACTGAACCGCGCTGGGGGGAACCCGTTTTTTGATTTAATTAATTCTGTTTCCATGTGTTGACTAAGTTTTAGTCAACTTTTCTTAGGACGAGACACAGCCAAAATAAAAGCCCCCTCACTCTTGCAGTTTGGGGGCTTTCAACCTAAACCTTATCACAATTAAACTGGCAGATCGCCAGTTCAGATAATGTAACGCAATTACTATACCATAATTGTATGCTTATATTAAATTCATGAACGGTTATTTAGAAGCTATAAAAGTCATGGTCACTGTCCTGTTTTTAGTGTTCCATTTTAATGACACTGTGTTCCATTTCCCATACACTTTTTAGGGCTTCAAGACATGTTTTGACCTGCGGCGGCGCAGCCAGCCATCGATAAACACAAGCGCCAGCACGGTATCGAGAAAAAAGAATACGCTCAGCACTTTTCCATTTAATATATTGGTCAGATCGGGTATTTTAAGGGTGTCAGGCAATTTCACTGAAAAGCTGGCAGGTGTCAGGTGCAATGTTGACAGCACCAGGACCAGCATTAGCGAGATCATTACTATGAAGAATATGCTTATACCGCGTATGATGTTTTTATTGATCGCAGCTTTTAATGGCTGTTTGGCATGCTCTGCCCGTATGCTTTCCATTACCTTATAGGTAAAGCCCATTGACGGTTCGTCAGCCTCCATTTTGACCAATTCCTGATCAAAGTCCAATAGCTCTTCAAACTTCGCCCGGTAAGCCTCGTCAGTGGCTATCAGTGCATCGATGGCCTTGCGCTCTTCTTCGCCGCAGGTACCATCGATATAACTCCAGAGTCTTTCGTCTATCGTGTTCATATCAGCTCTTTAACTTCATCTTTTAAACTCTTTTCCAGCTTTTCTTTGAGCCGCTGGCGTGCCCTGAATAATTTCACCTTTACCGTATTCGCCTCAATGCCCAGCGTCTGCCCGATCTCTTCCAGCGATTGTTCACCCATATAGAACAGGGTGATGATGGCTGCATCGTCCGGCAAAAGCCGGCCTATAGCCTGGTTCAGATAAAACGACCTTGATCTTTTTTCTGCTGTGTTGTTATTCAATCCCGACGATTGATTTTCCAATTGAATATACGTATTCTCATCGTCAATGGAATCAGTATCTACTCTTTTCTTTCGCAGAAAGGTCATAGACGTAGTGTAAACAATACTATACAGCCAGGTGCTGAATTTCGACTGCCCCTGGAATGATGCCAGCGACCGGTAGGCTTTGATAAAACAGTCCTGCGATACTTCTTCAGCGTCCTCGCGACTCTTGCAAAAGCGCATAGCCAGTGTAAATACAAAACGCTGATGACGTTTCACCAGGTCGGCATAGGCAGCTTGGTTTCCCGCCAGGGTTTGGTTTATCAATTCTATATCCGAAAGCTTGCTTTGCATTATTTACAACTACTCTGACTACATCACACACGCCCGGGTTACATTGTTTGTATTAATAAAGTTAGATATTTAGTGGCAGAAGCAGTTGCAGTCAGATACATTTACTGCCACTGCCACTTTTTTTATAACAAGTGTAACCTCCTCAAAAACCGTGTCGTCATAGCTTGCAAATACACCGATGAGGGTGTACGGAAAAGTAAAAAATCGTTAACTTAAAAAATTAAATATCATGGATAATATGGATACCGGGAACCTTGCAATAATGATGGTCATTATTGTTTCACTTGGCCTCTGCGCGATGATCTTTGGAATCGTTCATCTTAACAAAAGGGAACGCATGGCAATGATCGAGCGCGGGATGGACCCTCGCAGGTATAAACCGGCGACAGCACCTTTTCAGAACTTGAAATGGGGTTTATTGCTCATTGGGGCCGGTCTGGGGTTATTTATAGCTTTTTTGCTCGATCGTGGCGCCTTTAAAAATGATTTTTACGACAGTAACCCCGCAATATACTTTTCGATGATAGCCATATTTGGCGGTTTGGGATTGCTGACATCATTCCTCATAGAAAAACGCGATGGACAGGGTAAGTCCGAAGAATAGTACATATCGTAGAGACGCAAAACCCTTGCGTCTCTATAAATATCTTTCCTGTATCAGCTTCAAATGATGCAGCTCATGACCGGCGGTCATGTACACCAAGCCCCGCACACTCATCGGGTTTCCGCTCGCAACACCTCTCCGCAATAATTGGTCTTCGCTAAAAGCGCGGTACAGGTACAAAGTTGACTCCCTTACCGCTGTGGATTCCAACGCCAGGTCCTGGATAGTACGGCTATTAAAATCGTTATTGGCGATATAAATATCCTGATCGAAACCGGGCAGTTCGATACTGTTCCTTGAAAAAACAAAGGCGCGGTAAGAGAATGTTCGTTCGGTATCGATCATATGGCCGAGTACCTGTTTCAATGTCCATTTGCCGGGCGCATAAGCGTGCATGGCTTGCTCTTCGGTCATGTTGCTGAAAAGCTGAAAGGTGGAGTCCCTTGATTCCGTCAATAGGCCGATCAGATCGGTCGTTTCAACATGGCCTACGTACACCGATGCGAACGGCGGGTATTCATCAGGCTGCGGTCTGTTTATCATCTTTAATTTCTTTTAAAATAATGCGAAATGTGGTCCCTTTACCCAGTTCCGAATCCTTCACAAATATCTGACCGTTGTGGTAGTTTTCTACCATGCGGCGCGTGAGCGAAAGCCCAAGCCCCCAGCCGCGTTTGCGGGTGGTATACCCCGGCTGAAACACTGTCTCGAATTTGGAACGTGGTATCCCCTTGCCACTATCGGTCACATCGATGTGTACCTGTTTGTGCTTCCGGCTGCCCGAGATGTCAACCTTAATGCTGCCGGCATTCTCAATGGCATTTACGGCATTTTTCAGCAGGTTTTCCAATACCCAGTCGAACAGCGGTATGTTCAACCCAGCTTTCAGGTTCCGGTTGCCGTGTATCTCGAAGCTGATCTTGCTGCTAACCCGCACTTTAAAATAATCCACAAAATCTTTCACCACCTCATATACGCTATGCTCTTCCAGTACAGGCTGCGAGCCGATCTTTGAGAAACGATCGGCTACGATCTCCAGCCTGCGGATATCATTCTCCATTTCGGCGATGAGCGGATCACTTTCGGCATTGAACTTCTCCTTCATTAGTTCCGTCCAGGCCATAAGAGAAGAGATGGGCGTGCCCAGTTGGTGCGCTGTTTCCTTGGCCAGGCCCACCCAAACCTGGTTCTGTTCCGACTTCCGCGAAGTATTGAAAGCTGTGTAGGCCAGCAACAGGAAAATAGCGATCACTGTAAGCTGGATGTAGGGGAATACCTTCAGTTGGTTAAGCACGAACGAATCGTGGTAATACACAAACCAGGTATTGTCCAGTACCTTTAGGGTGATCGGTTCGTGCTCTTTCTTCATCGATTTCAGCTCGGATTTGAAATAGCCGGGATCGAACTTTTTCTGATTTTTCACTCCGGGAACGCTGGGCACCTTGATATAAGTTCTCATGGTATCCAGACCGCGAGTAGTGATGAAATCACCCTTTCCATCCACAATGATCGCTGGTACGGTGAGGCTATCCTTTACTGCAAAAACATAGCTTAGAAAATCATTGTCATCTGATGCAAACATCTGCTTCATGCTCAATGCCCACACATTGGCTCGGGTGCGTTCAGATCGTTTAATGCTTTTCACCAGGTAATTGGTGTACAGCAGCGAACCGGCGGCTATCACCAATGCAAATGCCAGCAGAAAGTATTTCCAGAATCGTCGCTGCGCGTATGGGTTCATGTGGATAGTCCGAAAGTCCGCATAAGTTGGGAAGTCCGAAAGACAGACTGCGTATTAACTACCAAATTAAGCAAAAACTTATGAGAAGTCCGAATCCCGATAGCTACCGGGACCGAAAGACAGACTGCGGTAATGGTGTCCAAATTACGCGAAAAGTTTGAAATTATTTTATACCGGTCTTACTCCTTCACCTTATCCCACATATCGCGGTTAAAGGCGAGCACCTTGATAACATTGCCCGCGCCGTCTCTCGAAAATTTGAGTGGAAATGCGTTCTTTTTATTTAGAAAATCATTTTCCCCTATCGCCGCAAACTCTATTTCACGGCCATCCCAGCCCTGTTTCAGCATCAGGCCGGTAGCGGTCGCAGTAATTTGAATATAGCCGTCGCTCCTATCCTCAGATTGATATTTACCTGCAAATGCCTTTAGCTGATCGGCTGTAAGGCTTATTTCTTTTACAGGTACATATTCCTTTACCCTGTTCCAGGTATCCCTGCCGGCTATTACTATCTGCGCTATCTCGCCCGCATCGTTCTTTGAAAAAACTACGGGTATATTTTCATCTCCGTCATCGTCTTTCATCTGAAATTCCAGGTCGGTCTTGCGGGTCAGCACAATTTGCATGTCGCCATCCATTTGCTTTGCGACCAATGTGTTATTGACAGCCGTCACTTTAAAGTAGGAAAATGTGTTTACTTTATTTTGGTAGATACCCTCAAACGCGCTGAGCGGTATTTCGGCCGATACTGTTTTTACTACTGCCGCTACGGCGTTAGGGGCGGCAATGGCACCGTCAGCCAAAAAAAGTGCAATTGCGAATGCGAAAACCTTGCTGAGATTTTTCATGACAATACTGTTTAAGTTAAAGATAAGGACAACTAATTGGATTATAGACCAATAACGCGGCTTTTATTTAAGTATTGCAACATCTGCAAACGGAATGCCTATTTGAAAAACGTATGCGCGAAGAAAGTTCCAAATGCCATGTAAGCGTCTGAATGCCTTTCAATGTAGATCACCGTTGAAATAATAAATGAAGCAGCGATGATAAGATTAGGGACGTAGTCGTTCTTTTTTATGAGATCATACGACAGGAAGGCGACTGCTAATCCAACCTGCAAATACAGCGAGACGAAAATGGCAGGATCAAACCCGACCTGAAAATAGTGGATTAGGATCCGGGCAAGCCCGGCCGGGACCATAATGATCGCCGTACCTATCATATAACGTATATGTTTAGCGGTATTGCCTTTGTGGATGTGAATGATGGCGAGTAAATAAAAGAGGGAAAATGTAAATAGCTGCGGGATATTTAAGGCTGTGAAAGGGATAATGTTCTTTTCAGGCGTAGTCAATAACCCCTCGTGATAAGCGAGTCTCACGATCAGGAACATGGAAGCAAGCACAAGCGGAGCCAGGATGTAGGAAAGCTTACCAAGAAACCGGTGTATTTTGTATTTGCCCGCGCGGATAAGCAAGGGCTGAATAATGAGCAGCAACATCCAGCCCGACATGAGCATACCGTGAATATGGTGCAACAGCTTAAACCCATCGAATTGGGGAAAATGAATGATATAGGTTTTGAAAAACCCCAATTGCACGAATAAGTAGATAATGCCGATAAAGAGAGCGATGAGGCCGTAATTAGGCGATTTGGCCTGTTCAGATGAGTTTTCCATTGTGGGTTTGGGCTAATTAATTAGGAGTCAAGTGGTTTAAGATACTAAGCTAATATATTTTATTAATACCGGATGCATCTTTCGGACTTTCGGACTTTTCCGACTTCCGGACTAAAAAAACTACCTTTGCCACGCGATGTCAGATAAAAAAGTAAGAGTACGTTTTGCGCCGAGTCCGACCGGCGGCCTGCACCTGGGCGGCGTGCGCACGGTGCTGTTCAACTACCTTTTTGCCCGTCAGCATGGCGGCGATTTTGTGCTGCGTATCGAAGATACCGACCAGAGCCGTTACGTTCCCGGCGCTGAGGAATACATTATGGAATGCCTCGCCTGGTGCGGACTGAACCCCGATGAAAGCCCTGCCGTGGGCGGCAAATACGCGCCGTACCGCCAAAGCGAACGCAAATCAATTTACCGCGAATACGCCGAGCGCCTGGTGATGCAAGGCCATGCCTATTATGCTTTTGACACGCCCGAAGAGTTAGAACAGAACCGCCGCGAGATACCCAACTTCCAGTACGGCCATGCCTATCGGGATACGCTGCGCAATTCATTGACGCTGACCCAAACACAGGTGGACCAGCTGTTGGCGGATGGCGAGCCGCATGTGATCCGCATTAAAATGCCTGAGAACGAGAGTGTGCATTTTGAGGATATGATACGGGGCTATGTGAGCTTTGACACCAGCCAAAGCGACGACAAAGTACTACTCAAGGCGGACGGCATGCCTACCTATCACCTGGCCGTGGTGGTTGACGACTACCTGATGCAGATCACTCATGCCTTTCGCGGCGAGGAGTGGCTGCCATCGGCGCCGGTGCATTTGCTGCTGTGGGAATACCTGGGCTGGAAGGATGCCATGCCCCAATGGGCGCATCTGCCGCTGATACTGAAACCAGACGGTCATGGCAAGCTGAGCAAGCGCGACGGCGCGCGACTCGGTTTCCCGGTATATGCTATGAACTGGCTCGACGACAAGACCGGCGAACTGACGCCCGGCTTCCGGGAGATCGGTTTCCTTCCTGAAGCGTTTTTGAACCTGCTGGTGATGCTCGGATGGAACGATGGCACCAACGAAGAGATATTTACTTTACCCGAACTGGTTGAAAAATTCTCGCTTAACCGCGTAAGCCATGCAGGCGCCAAGTTCGATTTTGAGAAGGCGAAGTGGTTTAATGCGGAGTGGATTAAGAAGTCTGAAGCCCGAAGTCTGAAGTCTGAAGTCAAAAGGATATTGGAGGAAAAGGGTGTTGTGGTAAGGGATGAGGCTCTGTTGCTTACTGTGATAGACCTGGTGAAAGAACGCTGCCACCTGTTGACCGAATTTTACCAGCAGACGGCCTACTTTTTTGAGCAGCCCCGCGAATACGACCTCGCCGCCGTGAAACCCAAATGGACCGACGCCAAGGCCGATTTCTTCCGTGCCTTCATTACCATGCTGGGCAACGAGGACGGCCTGCCCGAACCCCACGACCTGGAAACCCGCTTCAAGGCCCTCGCCGACGAGCACGCCATTAAACCCGGCGAGCTGATGCTGCCCTTCCGCATTATGCTGGTGGGAGGCAAGTTTGGGCCGCATGTGTTTGATATTGCTGTGCTGCTGGGTAAGCAGGAGACGATTGCGCGGATAGAAAAGGCGATGACAATATTTAACCCGTAGAGACGCATAATTATGCGTCTCTAAACGCATCGTTACACCATCCGTTCACGCTCACACCACTTTCGACCATATTTTACCATCCAACAGGCTGATTTTTAGATTTTTGAGGCCTACACTAAGGCTCAAATTTTGATGAGCTTTGCCATTTTTGTGAACACATATAGTTCAGATGCCTGGAAAACAGCCTATTAATGTACCAAAGCATATACAGGAAAAAATCGCGATCCTGACGTAAAAGTCTGTAAATTTTCGAAATTTTACCACTTTTTGCAATTTTTGAAGGTTTTTGGTCTTGGAAATGAGCTTAGTGTAGGGGTAGTCTTGATAAGGTTTTGGGGCGTTTCGCGGGAGCAATACACTATGCCTGCCTCCGCAAGGCAGCGCCACAGACGGTTTTCAGAAAATAAAAAATACTTTGCAATGTGTGCTAATATTTTTAGTATGTTTGTGTAAGCCTTTCTCACAATGAACACAAACTTGTGCTAAATTGTCTTTGGTATAAACATGAAAAAAGAAGTCATATTAGAACTATTCAGCAAGTTTGAACAGGCTCGCTACATTTATAACGGTGTGGAGTGCTGGAGCGCGCGCGAACTGCAGGAAATATTCGGCTATTCAAAATGGGCAAATTTTCTGAACGTCATCGATAAGGCGAAGAAAGCCTGTGAAAATGCTGGTGCAAATTTGTCCGACCATTTTGCCGACGTCGGTAAAATGGTCGAAGTAGGCAGCGGTGCCAAACGTGAACTGGAAAATATCGCCCTAACCCGCTATGCTTGTTACCTTATTGCACAAAACGGTGATCCCGCTAAGCCGGCGATTGCATTTGCGCAAACCTACTTTGCCGTACAAACCCGCAAACAGGAAATCATAGAGCAGCGCCTGATCGACGTAGAGCGCGTTACGGCTCGTGATAAGTTAAGCAAATCAGAAAAGAAATTGTCTGGGATATTGTACGAACGCGGGGTGGATAGTGCGGGCTTTGCTATTATTCGGTCCAGGGGCGACCAGGCATTGTTTGGTGGCTTCAGCACCAATGATATGAAGAAAAAGTTTCACGTTCCCGCTTCAAAACCATTGGCGGACTTTTTGCCAACGCTGACCATAAAAGCCAAAGATTTCGCCAACGAGCTTACCAGTCACAACGTTATCGAAAAGGATTTGAACTCCAACGCCACCATCTCTGATGAACACGTTGAAAATAATAAGGCAGTGAGAAATATATTGCTTCAACGTGGTGTTAAGCCCGAGTCGCTGCCGCCCGCGGAAGATGTAAAAAAGCTCGAAAGGCGCCTGGAAAATGATGAAAAGAAAGTCGCCAAAGGCCGCAAGTAATGTTAAAGATCGCTCCTGCCAACTGCTGCTGCCACTGCTACTACAACACGTCCGCCGCCACTGAAAATTACAGCCGCCGATCGTCAAAATAATCAGAACACTTAGCTTAATTATCTGTTAAACCTCTGACATACTACAATACATTAGTTGCCATTAAGCTAACGATCGGAGGGAACGTTATGCATGTATTATCATTTCATAATGTCGTGGAGTCTTTTAAAGCGGTAGTTGCGGGCGAAGCAGAATCCAAACAAGCTGCTATTGTTTTTTTCACAATACTACTTATAGCCGGTGCGATATGGATTATCATTCTTATCTGCGCCCCCACTCATGCGACTTATTACATTGACTCGTGAGGGTGGTTGAACCGCTTATTTGACCAGGTTTTCCAGATTCCCATCTCATGGGTGTGTGTTGGCCTGCGCGTTACCAGATTTTTAAAAGACCACCGTCACTTCTGCCAACTGCCCGTCGCTGACTGCTCTGTGCTGTCTGAATTATGATTTTTCGTAATATCAAAATCTAAAATAAGCAGCCTTGTTATTTTAGTTTTTTGCAAAAAACTAAAATAGGGGACCTTCTTATTTTAGATAACTGAAATTAGTTATAACTGCTAAAGCAACCGCCCACCGCCAACTGAAAACCGCTAACTTTGAAAAATGGCCGATGTGCACAGCAAGGAAACCCGCAGCTACAATATGTCGCGGATACGGAGTAAGGATACCAGGCCTGAAATGCTGGTGCGCCGCTTTCTGCATAAAAACGGTTTCCGCTACCGGCTGCATGTGAAAAACCTGCCAGGCAAGCCCGATATTGTATTGTCCAAATACAAAACCGTGATCTTTATTCATGGCTGCTTTTGGCATGGACATGAGGGGTGCAAGTATTACGTGGTTCCAAAAACCCGAACCGAATGGTGGCTGCAGAAAATAGGCACAAATATTATGAATGACACCAATGCTGAAATTGCGCTCAAAAGTGCTGGTTGGAAGATCATCAAAATATGGGAATGCCAGGTAAAAAAATCTGAAATTGAAACCACACTATCAGCTCTGAAGGCTGCTTTCTCTGCGGTATAATTCCGAAAACTTCACTTATATCCGATTGACTTATAGTCGAATAGGCGATAGCTTGCGCTATGGATATTCGCAAGAAAATCGGCTCCCGCATCAAGGAATATCGTACCGATTTAAAACTCACCCAACAAAAGTTAGCCTTTAAGGCACAGATAGATAACACCTACATCAACGAGGTTGAGAACGGGAAGCGAAATGTATCCGTGATCAATCTAGAAAAAATAATTACAGCACTCGGCACAGATATCCGCAGCTTCTTTGACGCCCCAGTTTTTTCTAGCGAGGTAAGTAAAAATGTCTAAGCCTATTCCTATTATCGACCTGTTCGCCGGGCCGGGTGGGTTGGGCGAGGGTTTTACTTCCGTTTTGGATGAAGAGAATAAACGGGTATTTAAAATAGCTCTGTCTATTGAAAAAGACGATTTTGCCCACAAAACATTAACACTCCGCAGCTTTGTACGGCAATTCGAACCTCAAGCTTTACCGGATGAGTATTATTCATTTGTTAGAGGTGAAATAAGGGATGTGGAAGAGTTATATAAACTTTATCCCGAACAGGCTCAGGCTGCGAAGCATGAAGCATGGAAGGTTGAGTTAGGAGATAGGGCCCAAAAAATAACGCCTCACCGTGTTATAGATAAAAGAATAAAAGAAACGTTACAAGGCAACAAGGATTTCGTGTTGATCGGTGGTCCGCCTTGTCAGGCGTATTCCCTGGTTGGGAGATCAAGACGCCAACAGGCGGATGGCCTCGATGAGAACGACCCCCGGGTTTATTTATACAGGGAGTATTACAGAATACTGGCAGTGCATCAGCCACCGGTATTTATTATGGAAAATGTTAAGGGGTTATTGTCGGCGAAGGTTAATAGTGAATCCGTATTTAATCAAATCATTATTGATCTTAAGAATCCTTTTGAGGCATATAAAAAGTTAAAAGGGAAAGAAGACCTAACCTACAAACCCGGATATAAAATCTATTCGTTGGTGAAGCTACACGATAAAGATATATATGGGCAGGATATTTTCGAACCGAGAGATTTCATTATCAAATCAGAAGAATATGGCATACCACAGGCCAGGCACAGGGTTATACTTTTAGGTATAAGAGATGATTTAGATATTACGCCTCAAACGCTTCACAGACATCGTGGAACCATTTCTGTGAACGATGTGATAGGCGACCTGCCAAAGTTGAGAAGTGGTATTTCGAAGGGAAAGGATAGTAAAGAGGATTGGCAGCTCCTGCTGACTGAAAGCATCGAGAACAAGGTTTGGGAAGGCGTCGAAGCAAAGGTACTTGAAAGAATTATTAAGGTAATAACGGAAATCAAATCGCCGGATAGAGGCAGGGGGGGATTATTTGTAAATGGAGATTCGGAATTGGCGCATTTGAGAGATTGGTATATCGACGAAAAATTGAACGGATTCTCTAATCACGAAACCAGGAGCCACATAAAGGAAGACTTGTACCGTTATTTGTTTGTATCCTGTTTTGCGGAAGTAAACAGACGTTCGCCCAAACTATCTGACTTTCCGAAGCAATTACTCCCTAAACATTTGAATATTGATAAGGGCATTTCTGAGAATAAATTTGGCGATCGGTTCAGAGTGCAACTTTCACAAGAACCATCCAAAACCGTGACCAGCCATATTTCAAAAGACGGGCATTATTACATACATCCAGACCCGGCACAATGCCGTAGTTTAACTGTCCGGGAAGCGGCACGGATACAAACCTTTCCGGATAACTACTATTTCTGCGGCCCGAGAACGGAACAATATCACCAGGTAGGAAATGCTGTGCCTCCTTTTTTGGCTTCCCAAATAGCTAGAATTATACTTAACATTTTTATGGAGCTGTGTTAAATTTCAAGCCGCAGGTTTAATACGTTCCAATATTTGCTTTATCTTATTCTTGCTAAGAAGAGGTAAAATTTTAGTGCCACCAAAAAGGTTAAATGCTTTTAGCAGTTGACGAGTTAAATTCTCGTTCGAGAGAATCTCATCATGTTCTTGAAGAAATTCCAAGAGTCCAGTCCTTGTATTATAATTTGTTCCCACAACTCTTTCAAGTATCCCTACTGGAACCTCTTCTCTTCTTAGTAAGATCCTTGTCAATTCATATTTATCCTTTCTCTTTTCGTCAACGGTTAGATGTGCATACCACCACAACCTGGAAATACCATTTCTCGACAGTAATTCCAAATTAGGTTTGATCAAAAAGTATCTATCGTAAACCCTACCTATAGGACTATCCGTCTTTCTGACATTCTCCAAACCCCACCTTTCGCGCATATAGGGCCAAAATGTCACGTGAGTTAAATAGGTCCACAATCTTGGGTCTGATGCTTGGATTTCATTGAGTTTCAAATTCTCATATAAAATAATACAGCTTTCTAAATCAGCGTCTGCAAGTTTGCCAGTAATGCCTGGATTGAGAGATAAACCATTATCGATAAAAATATTCGTGTTTCCCTTTGGAAATCTTTCTTTGAAAGGGAAATTGACATTGTAATAATTATCAATATTTGATGTGATTTTTATTTCCCGAAGTAACTCTTCAACATAGCTATTTGTAAATACTTTCAATTCTATTTTATCTTTTCCCATTTTTCTAAATTTCTTCTATTAAGGTCAATACTGTTTCAAACATTCTATAGCTAGGTTGGTCCAAAATATTTTGGGCTATTTGAAAGTTATCTTTTGTTTTTGATTTATTTTTTATCTCAGTCAGAGCTTTGTACCACCTTTTATCCTCATATTCATCAGCTTCCTTTTTTTCCATAAAGTACAAAGCATCGATTAAGGCGGGCAGTACTATCGAACTGTGGATGAAATTTTTCGCAAGCCTACTTTTAACAATTATTTGATAATTATCATAGTCCTCAGCGCACAACATAATTTCGATTTTTTCAGACTCATATTCATTATACATGGGCTTATTTTTCACATTCATATTTTTGACCCGAATCAATGAAGATACCGACTTAAGCTCTTCCGGTGATTTATTTGCGTAGAACTTTCCTTTGCCGCCATAGGCAATGATGTCCGAATTATCGATTGAAAATGACGAATTTTTATATTCCGGATTGAAATTTTTAGAAAAAAATTTAGAATTTTCTTCTGTTGAACAAATAAAAAAATCCACCTCTACCTCATTTTTTAATTTTAAGGCGTCCATGACAATCGGATCGGGAATTGTATTCGCAGATGTATAGATTTCCCTAAGCATCGTCGACCTACAGTAAATTTGGGTTACAAAATTGGCCTTCTTTTCAGACAGCATACGCATAATGCTTTCTTCGATCAATTTAAATTGAGGAATTATGGTTATATTATTCTTATCGCTTTTATAAGTTAAATCGCAGCTGAATTCGCCCAATACATCGTCTTCAATCCCTAGAACTGGATACGGAAATAGTCTGTTGTTATACTTCATTTAAATCAATTTTTAATGCGTTTTTAAACAGGGATTTAAATTTTACAGTGAATCTTGTTTCGATATTTCCAGTTAGCGGAATACTTTTTATCAAATTCCCTACATGAAAATGTCTTTGATTATTTATTAACGAAATATCCGTAAGATTTAACTTTTCAGTCAAATCCTCTCCGACGGAGAAGAATTTGAGATCATATTTTCCTGTTCTTTTTGGCTTTAACACAACCTCATATTCAAACTCATTATTTTTTTCTTTTATAACATATGCTCGTATATGAAGATCTGCAGTTTTTCTCAGCAATCGTTTTCTAGGTTTTGTCTTCTCAGGCTCTGTTTGATGGATAGGTTCTTCATCATCCTCGGTCTGATCTTCCTTATTAATTAAGGTAATTCTTTGGGGCGTAATCGTAACCGGCACATCAAAGATTTCAGTCTTTTGGATTAGCTGAGAAGTTTCCTCTATTCCTTCTTTCCCGGTATAGGTTATCCCGATATTATTTATCTCAGCTTCAGCATCTTCATTATCAGGCAAATATTTATACATATCGGGTACATCCGAAGAAGTACTATTTTTAATAATTTTCGATTTATCAAGACAGTCTTTGATAAATGCTGTTATCTCTTCAAAGATTATTTTCCCTTTTTCCGGATTTCTCTCGACAATCCATTTATCATGGGCAGGAGGCTCCATTTTTCGTAATTCGCCATTCCCATTTTTGTCATTACAAATGAATACACCGGAATAGTTTCCTGGAAAGCGGAAAAGCCGCGAGAAGATAATCATATGTGATTTTCTCATCATGGCAACATGATTTAGGAATTCTTCTGTTTCAAGGAAATAAAAAGAGACTTCGCCTGTTTCCTTTAAGGTATTGGAAAATTTAGCGCCTCGTCTTACGGTAAGGTAGTATTGCAAAGGATTGCCTATCGGTTCAACATCGTCACGGAACGGCTCGCCTGAAAAATTATTGGACAAATAAAGTTCAAGATTATCAGAGTTTATCTCTTGCTGCTCAATTTTTACTACCAGTTCATTATTAAAAATTGCGTACCAGAAATTCCTCAAAATGGATTTGATGAGATCGTTTTCCCATCCCGAGTTATTCTTGTAGCCAGCAATATAAATATCAGTGCCTTTTTCTCTACGCCAAAATCTTTCTGGATATCGTTTTCTATCTTTTAAAGATAACTGTCCGTCGCCGAAAGACCCTATTCCCCTTTTTACTTCGTCATCCTGGTCAAATGAAACTAATTCGGCTATTCCTTGAAATATTGTGAAGCCACCTTCATTATTCGTAGAATAGAAAACAACTCTTAAATCAGATGCAGCAAACGGGGCGCCTTTTCCGATTCCAAAAGACCCGCCTTCACCACTATGTTTTGAACTAGATCCTCTAGATTTAACTAGTTTGTACCATGTTCCATCTTTTTGATAATCTCCTCCACTTAGTCCTTTAGTATTAAAATCGGAAATCTTTAAAAATGGTATTGATTTTTTTTCAAGGGTCTTTTTAGCATTATCAATGAATTTATTTGTGTCGAAATCATTCCAATAATCGCGACACTTGTCCAATATCTTGACCAATCCATTGTAGTCCGGAAAATCTACGTGATTAAAGAATTCCATCTTAAATTCAACCTTAACCGGACCCAACGCGCCATCAACTTTGGCATCAAGCGAATTTTGAATAATTTCACGGGCAAGATGATAATTATAGTTACCCGCAAAATGCTCGATCATTGAGTTGTGTATACCATCATCCGGGCTACCTCCGGTTGGCGCAAAATCCCAATTTGACTCCTTTGTCATATCTAAAATTCAAAAGATTGTTTATTCGCCTTGCTATTATTTGCATCAAAGGCCATTTTTACGAACTGAACTTTATCATTAATGGCCTTCATCATTTTTCTTACATCCGCTTCATCATATTCGTAAGTTGATTTATTAGCACAGTTTGCAAGGATTTCTAGGTCATCCAGAACCTTTTGAACTCTCCTGCCGGCAACCGTTTTAAACCGCTCCTGTTTTACATTTCCTTTGCTCATAATTGTTTAATTTATTCAAAGGTGAAAAACATAATTTATTTATGCAAATATTATTGTAAATATTTACTAAATTATATCATAGTATGTGGCTTTTTATTTAAAAATTGAACTGTATAAACTATAAGACAAAATTGTAAATAAATTATAGATTATTTATAAAACTATTTACAAAATATTAGTAAGAATATATTGGATTTAAATTGGTGAAAAATTGTGTTTTGGTTTATAATACTAATTTGAAAACAATAATCCATTTGCACAACCCGTTAAAACACCCATTTTCCCGCGCCAGGGATGGCAACGGATACCGGCCTCGCGCCTAAGGCCTGCAGGCGTATGAGTGAACAGCCCGCCCGGGCGCCCAACACTTCCCCCATTTAATTGTTACCTTAGGCACTATGAAACACCTACCCCACTTTTTTAGAATCAAGAACCAAGAGTCAAGAACCAGGACAGAGTCTCAAAAAAAATCCTGGCTCTTGACTCTTGGCTCCTGGTTCTTTTTTACTGCCATTGCTACTATCCTCGCCTCCTGCTCCCCGAAAGGTCCCTACGCGGCAACCGATAAGTTCTACCAGCGGCGCACGGATTCGCTGGCGAAGGTAATAGAAGTGGCTCAGCCGGTTACGCTGGCGGATAGTTCGGGTATGCCGGTGGCATCGGCTTTTGTGGGGACGGTGAACTTTAATGCGCGCAAGCCCAATTATGTCATCATCCATTTTACGGCGCAGGACAGCATCGGGCAAACGCTGCACACCTTTACCATCGCCGGCACGCAGGTGAGCGCGCATTATGTGGTGGCTAAGGACGGCCGCGTATATCACATGCTGAACGATTACCTGCGCGCCTGGCAGGCGGGCATAAGCAAATGGGGCAGCGTGACGGATATGAATAGCTGCTCGATAGGCATCGAGATCGATAACAACGGCAACGAGCCTTACACCCCCGCGCAGGTGCGCAGCCTGCTGGCGCTATTGGGTTACCTGAAAAAGACGTACAATATTCCGCGGGCCAATTTCATCGGTCACCAGGACATAGCCCCCGCCCGCAAACCCGACCCGGGTCCTTACTTCCCCTGGCAAACCATGGCCGAACACGGCTACGGCTACTGGAGCGACGACGTCCTCGACCTGGCCCCCGACAATTTCGACTACACCACCGCCCTCCGCCTCATCGGCTACGATACCTCCAACCTGAACGCCGCTATCGTGGCCTTCAAACGGCATTTTGTGCAGAAAGATAGTTCTCCGCAGTTGAGTCAGCTGGATTTGAATGTTCTTTATAATGTTTACCAAAAATATTAGATAGTGAATGGTCAATGGTGAATAGTCAATGGTGAATAGTCAATGGTGAGTAAATGGAGTGGTGAGTGAATGGTGAATAGTCAATAGTGAATGTTACCTTAGGTAAAAATTGAGATTATGTTTTTAAACCTAAATCACCAGAAGTTAGAAGTATATGCCATTGCCAGGCAGTTTGTCAAAGAATGCTACTTTGCCACTAATCATTTTCCTGCAGAAGAAAAATATGCGTTAACACAACAGATTAGACGAGCCGCATTATCTGTGCATTTGAACATTGCAGAGGGAAGCTCGAGAAAATCTGACGCAGAACGCAAACGGTTTTACGAGATAGCCAGAGGATCAATAATAGAAGTTGATGCAGCTTTAGACATAGCCTGTGATCTAAATTATTGCACACCCGATGACTTGAAATCTTTAGGGCGGGCTTTAGTTGAATGCTTTAAGTATCTAAGCGGACTTATCAAATCTACTGTGAATTAGTCAATAGTCAATAGTGAATAATCAATCCAGACAAATCAAAAAATTCACTATTGACTATTCACCATTCACTTTTTCACCCACCCGTCCTTCAAAGTAACCGTCCGATTAAATACCAGCTTTTCAGGTGTTGAATTTTTATCTAAGGTGAAGTATCCTTTTCTTATAAACTGGTACCCCTTCCCCGCAACCGCATTAGCTAAATCCGGCTCGATGTATGCGTTAGGTAGAATCTGCAAACTATCCGGATTAATATAATCCTTAAAATCCCCCTCCTCGCTGGACGGATCTTCCACCTGGAACAGGCGGTCGTACAACCGGACTTCGGCAGTTTTCGCATGACGGACGCTTACCCAATGAATAGTCCCCTTCACCGTCAACCCGCTGGTATCGTTACCCGACTGTGATTCGGGGATGTGAGTGCAATGCACCTCGGTAACGTTGCCTTCGGCGTCTTTCTTGAAACCCTCGCACTTCACAATATAAGCGCTCTTCAGACGAACCATATTGCCCACCGCCAGGCGGAAGAACTTCTTCGGAGGTTCTTCCATAAAATCCTCGCGCTCTATCCACAACTCGCGACTGAACGGAAACTCGCGACTTCCATCACCACCCTCAACTTCCGGGTTATTCTCGCCGTGGAATATCTCGGTTTTATTTTCAGGGTAATCGGTAACGATCAGCTTTATCGGGTCCAGCACAGCCATGCGGCGCCAGGCTGTTTTGTTCAGGTCCTCGCGAATGCACGACTCCAGCAGCGCCATCTCGATCATGTTCTCGCGCTTGGCCACGCCGATGCGCTCGCAGAAATCCCGTATCGAAGCCGGCGTATAGCCGCGGCGACGCAGTCCGCTGATGGTCGGCATACGCGGATCGTCCCAGCCGTCCACATAGTTTTCGTTCACTAATTGCAGCAGCTTGCGCTTGCTCATCACGGTGTAATTGAGGTTCAGCCGGGCGAACTCGTATTGTTTGGAAGGGAAAATCTCCAGTTTCTCAATAAACCAATCATACAGCGGCCGGTGCGGAATAAACTCCAGCGTACACACCGAATGCGTGATCTGCTCTATTGCATCCGACTCGCCATGCGCGAAATCGTACATCGGGTAAATGCACCATTTATCGCCCGTGCGGTGATGGTGCGCATGCTTGATGCGGTACATCAGCGGATCGCGCATGTGCATGTTAGGTGAAGCAAGGTCTATCTTCGCGCGCAGCACTTTTGCGCCGTCGGGGTATTTACCGTCCTTCATTTCAGCAAACAGGCGCAGGTTTTCCTCCACGTTGCGGTTGCGGTAGGCGTTGCCTTTGCCGGGTTCGGTAGGCGTACCTTTCTGCGCGGCAATTTCCTCCGGCGAGCTGTCGTCCACGTAAGCCAGGCCCTTTTTGATCAGCTTCACGGCAAACTCATACAGCTCGTCGAAATAGTCGGAAGCATACAACTCCTGCGCCCACTCAAAGCCCAGCCATTGTACATCCTCCTTAATGCTGTCCACATACTCCACATCTTCCTTCACCGGGTTGGTATCGTCAAAGCGCAGGTTGGTTTTTCCGCCATATTCCTTCGCCAGCCCAAAATTCAGGCAGATCGATTTCGCATGACCGATATGCAAATACCCGTTCGGCTCCGGCGGAAACCGTGTGAGCACGCGCCCGCCGTTCTTACCCTCGCGGATATCTTCCTCAACAATTTCTTCTAAAAAATTTAATGATCGCTCTTCGCTCATGATGGTGTGGAAAGGGGCAAAAATATGAAATTTCGTGTACTTATTTCATATAATTTCACATAATGTAATTACTTTGTATTAACTTTGACCTATGGAAACAAAGCTGGTAAAAATTGGCAATTCCTTCGGCATTCGGCTTCCAAAGTCGCTTATTCAGCAATATGAGCTGACGGATAGTATAGAGATTGATCCAACCGAAAACGGTATCCTTATCAAATCGAAGAAAAAGACGAGATCGGGATGGAAAGAACAACTGGAGTTGGCTATAAAAAACGGTCATACACCAGATAACGAGTTACTGGAAGGATTTAGTGATGAGTTCACCGACAAAGAATGGCAATGGTGATCAAACGCTTCGATGTCTGGCTGGTGAATCTCGATCCGGTGATCGGTAACGAGATCAGTAAAACCCGGCCTTGCCTGGTTATTTCCCCGGATGAGATCAACGGGCTGCTGGGCACGGTTACCGTCGCTGCTATGACATCGGCCCAAAAACCCTACCCGCATCGGGTTAATTGTACATTCAAAAATAAGAGCGGGCAAATCGCCCTGGATCATATACGGTCTGTATCTAAATTGCGGCTGGTAAAGAAATTGGGAACCATGGAGGAAAAAACATGCCGGCAAGTTTGCGATATATTAACCGAGTTTTTTAGCTTCGACTGATTATATGAATAATTCCTTCAACCGTCCTATCCGCGTCCTTGTAGCAAAAGTCGGCCTCGACGGGCACGACCGCGGCGCGCGTATCATCGCTACCACGCTGCGCGATGCTGGTATGGAGGTTATCTACACTGGTCTGCGGCAAACGCCCGAAATGGTGGTCAATACCGCCCTGCAGGAAGACGTGGACGCTATCGGCATCTCGATACTCTCGGGCGCGCACATGACCGTCTTCCCGAAGATCATCAACCTGATGAAACAAAAACAAATGGACGATGTATTAGTAACTGGTGGTGGCATTATTCCCGAAAGTGATATGAGGGAATTGAAAAACATCGGCGTGGGAGAACTTTTTCCGCCAGGTACCAGCACCGCCGATATTGTAAAATACATAACCGACTGGGTGCATCAGCACAGGAATTTTTGATCCGTTAGCCGGATTTTAAATTCCGGCAACGTAGAAAAAAGATTCTTGTCGATATGAAACCGTCTAGCAAAATCCTTTTAACTTTTTTGGGCGTTTTGGCTATTTCATTTGCGCTCTTTACGTTTTATACCCGCTTTACAGCTCAAAGGAAAGCGCTCTTTTACCAGTTTAACGGGAAGGTGGATACGGTCAATTATGATAAAAAAGGGCAGCCTATTATTACCATTCATGGGATCAAATATGATCTGTCCGTCACCCGCTGGAACTTTGACCGCCAGATACAGGCCGGTGATTCCATGGTCAAAAAAATGGACTCCATGATGATCAAAATATTCAAAACAGATGGAACGGTGATAATTAAGCAATAACTTTGCTTAACGGCCGGGGATTCCAGATTTCGGCCGGCATATACCGTTTAACACTTCCGTCATGTTCGAAAACCTGCTTATTCATACCGAGGACCGCATCCATCATATCATCATCAATCGCCCGTCCAAACTCAACGCGCTGAATAAAAATACCCTCGCCGAACTGCACACGGTTTTGTATGATGCTTTTCATAATGAAAACGTTGGGGGTATTATCATTTCCGGTTCAGGTGAAAAAGCTTTTGTGGCAGGGGCCGACATTGCCGAGTTCGCCTCTTTCGATTCCACCCAGGGCGAGCAGCTTGCCCGCAACGGCCATAAAAATGTATTCAATTATATTGAAAACAGCGCCAAGCCCATCATCGCCGCCATCAACGGTTTCGCTCTCGGCGGAGGTTTAGAACTAGCCTTAGCCTGTCACATCCGCATCGCTTCCAATAACGCCAAAATGGGTTTACCGGAGGTAAGCCTCGGTCTCATTCCCGGTTACGGCGGCACACAACGTTTAACCAGATTAGTTGGCCGCGGCCGCGCGTTGGAAATGATATTGACCGGCGATATGATCTCCGCCGAAGACGCCCACGCCTATGGCCTGTTAAACCACGTCACCTCTCCCGAAGAATTACTGCCTGCCGCCGAGGCCGTCATGAACCGTATACTTTCCCGTGCCCCACTTGCCCTTGCATCGGCCATTGCGGCAGTCAATGCGTCGACCCAGCCGGATGTCAACGGTTTCGAAGAAGAGATCGAATTGTTCGGCAAAAGCTTCGACACTGCCGACTTTAAAGAAGGTGTTTCAGCCTTTCTTGAAAAACGGAAACCCGCTTTTCAGGGTAAATAAGCCACTTTTTTGACATTGAACTGACTAATTGAGAAAATTAGTCAAAAATAAATCGTTGTTAATCAAACGATTGAATAATCGTGACATTCGGATGAAACGGCGTGTTATGTTTCGTGCTTTACTTTGCCTCCGTGTTCTAAACAGCACATCTACAAAAACATAACATCATGAAAAATTCATTCAAATTCACAGCATTAGTTATCGCCTTCGCCGGTTTGGCTTATGGCGCAAATGCACAATCGAACCCTACATCTGGTACAAAAACATCAACATCATCAAACGGAGTAATACTAAGCGTCGGCGTTGACGCGGGTATCCCAACCGGTAACCTGTCAAACGCCTACGACTGGAGCCTGGGTGGCTCTGTCCAGGCGGATATCCCGGTGATCCGGCATCAATTGTTCGTAACCGTAAATGCGGGCTACAATAACTTCTTTGGTAAAAGCAATTTCGATAATACCGGTGTTGACGTAACCAACATTCAGTTGCTGCCTGTAAAAGCCGGTTTGAAATTCTACCCTGTGAGTCACTTCTACATCCAGGGTGAAGCGGGTGCAGCTTTCGCGCTGAACAAATCGGACCTGAACTTTGACAAGAGCGCTGCTTTCTTGTATGCGCCTCAGATCGGTTACCAGTTCCCGTTGGGAGGTAAGAGCTACCTTGATGCCGGCGTTCGCTGGGAAGGCACTACCAAATTCAACAGCAACATTGACAACAGCACCGTGAATTTCTTCGGTCTGCGCGTTGCTTATGCATTTGATACTAAGTAATTATTTACCAATCATTTAAAGTAAAAGGGCCTCAACAGGGCCCTTTTGCCATTTTTTTGCTTATGGGATTGAAAAAATAGCTTACTAATTAATTTTCACCTAAAAATTTAGCAATTTTGTGTGTAACTTGACATCATAGTAATCCGTTTACCTGTCAGAATTAGCTTTGCACCTGTATGAAGAAAATACTCATCATTGATGATGAAGTGAATGTTGCGTTACTATTGTCAAAATTTTTGACACGCAACAGTTTTGACGTTACCACCGCCGCTACCGGTTCAAGCGGTTTAGAGTTCCTGAAGAACGGATCGTTTGATCTCGTCCTCTGTGATTTCCGTCTCGAAGACACTGATGGCCGCGAAATGCTGAAGACCATCAAAAGCCAGTACCCAAAGACGGGTGTGATCATCATCACTGGTTATTCGGACATCAAAATGGCTGTCGAGCTGATCAAGATGGGCGCTTACGATTATATCACCAAGCCGCTTTATCCCGACGAGATACTTAATACCATCAATAAAGCTTTCGAAACGCACCACGCATTGGTGGACGAACCGGATGCTTCCGTAATGGTTTCTAAACCTACTAACGGGAAGAAACAGCAATTGCCAAACAGCGAATTTGTCGTAGGTACCAGCAGGGCCGCAAAAGAGCTTGCCCGCCAGATCGAGCTGGTGGCTCCGACCAACTACAGCGTTATCATTTTGGGTGAAAGCGGTACCGGCAAAGAATCTGCAGCTAAAAATATACATTTACATAGCCAGCGCGCCAGTATGCCATTCATCGCGATGGATTGCGGCTCGCTGACGAAAGAGCTGGCCGCCAGCGAATTTTTCGGTCACGAAAAAGGATCGTTCACCGGTGCATTGTATACCAAGATCGGCCACTTCGAAATGGCCAATGGCGGTACGCTGTTCCTTGACGAGGTGGGCAACCTTTCATACGATATCCAGGCGGCACTGCTCCGTACCGTACAGGAACGCAAGGTAAAACGCATTGGCAGCACGAAGGAGATCGATTTGGATGTGCGTATTATCATCGCCACCAACGAAAACCTGCAGGACGGCATCTCTAAAGGCCGTTTCCGCGAGGACCTTTACCATCGTTTTAACGAATTCACCATTTATATGCCTGCCCTGCGCGAACTGGGCACCGATATTATGCTGCTGGCTAATCACTTTTTGCAAATAGCCAACGCCGAGCTGAACCGTAATGTGCAGGGTTTCTCGCCGGAAGTGGAAGAATGTTTCATGAACTATCGTTGGGCGGGTAATATTCGTGAACTCAAAAACGTGGTTCGCCGGGCAACGCTGATCACCGAAGGCGACGTTATTCCGCTGAAAGCATTGCCGCTCGAAATATCTAATTACAGAGCCTCAGCTGTGCCGGAACCAAGTTACGTGACTGTCGCAGCCGATGAGCCTGTTGCAGTAAAAGAAAGTCGTCACGACCTGAAAAATGCTGCCCAGGAAGCTGAGTACGACACGATTTTGAAGGTGCTGCGCGAGGTGAACTTTAATAAGACCAAAGCTGCCGAAATATTAAACATTGATCGTAAAACATTGTATAACAAAATGAAAGCGATCAATCTAAGCAAGTAATATGGAAGAGCCAAAAGAGGGTAAACCGGCCGAGAATAGTATTCGCCGCGTGCGGCACGATATTCGAAACCAGCTTTCTAATATTAATCTCGCCCTCGAACAGCTCCGATACGAAATCCCCGACGACGTTACAGCTGATAGCGCCTTCTACATCAATACGATAGCCGGCAGCTGCGCCAGGATCAACATGCTGCTCGACGACCTGGGCTAACTATCTGTCAGTTAACATATTTTAACAGGTAGTCCGAAAACTTTTCTGACATTTGTTGTTTATAGGTAGTACCACTGCCGTATCCCAATGTCGATATTCACCCATAAGCAGCGCAATAACATAGTCCTCCTTGCCCTCGTTATCCTGGGATGTTTCCTGCTATACGCTATAAGCGGCCTCATCGATTCTATTTTGGGCGCCATCGTATTGTTTACCATCTTCCGACCTATGTATTGCGACCTGGTTGACAAAAGAAACTGGAACAGAACTATATCCGCGCTCGCTATCATGCTGATTTCGCTGATCGTTATCATCATACCCATGTTTTTCCTCTGTATCATGGTGGTGGATAAATTAGGTGAGATCAATAGCAAATCGTTCCCCATACAGGACTGGATATACCGGATCGATATCTTCTCGGCGCACCATCTCGGTCAGCCTAAACTGGCCGAGGACACTTTACAGAAGCTTGGCGCATATGCTACGCAACTATTCCCTTCTATCATCACCGGTATAGGAAATATATTGCTTACCCTGCTGGTAATGTACTTCCTGCTGTTCTTTATGTTCACACAGAAGGACCAGTTTGAGGCCGGCTTGCTGAGATATGCCCCCTTCCGCGAGCAGCACGCCTTGCGGTTTTCCGAAGCGCTGCGAAACGCAACTTACAGTAATGTGCTCGGCCAGGGGATAATTGCGTTAACACAAGGAACTCTGTTAGCGCTTGGCTTTTTCTTTTTCGGCCTGCCCGACCCGGTTTTTTGGGGGGCCATCGGCGCTTTCATTTCCTTTTTGCCCGTAGTTGGTGCGCCCACGCTCACTATTCCCGCTGCTATTATCCTGATGGCAACCGGCCATGTACTGAAGGGCGTCGGGTTGTTGGCTTATGGCTTATTATTTATCGGTAATATCGATAGCGTACTGCGGATGGTCATCAACAAGCGCCTGGCCAATACGCACCCTATCATATCGGTGATCGGCGTATTCATTGGCATCCCGTTGTTTGGAATTTTGGGCCTGGTTTTCGGCCCGCTGTTATTGTCTTATTTCTTACTTTTGCTTGAGATATACGAGACTAACCGCCGTGCAGCCGACAGGCTCGAGCGTATAAAAACGACGAATACAGACAGTTAGATGAGTATATTTTTTGTGCACATGGGCGAAAATACTGATATTGATGGCAGCAAATTATAGCCGGTTTTGATTAAATAAAGAAGAATTTGACCGTTATAAAAACAAAATTGTTCAACTCAAAATTATAATACTATGAATGACAATACAAAAGTGATGGTTGCATTGCTCGCAGGTTTGGCAGCTGGTGCAGCTTTAGGGATATTGTTCGCACCGGATAAAGGCACCGAAACACGCGACAAACTAACCGACTCGCTCAAAAAACTGGGCGATTCGATAAGAGAAACCGCAGCCACCGAGATCGACAACCTGAGGGGCCTGAAAGATAAAGTGGTGGACAACATCAAAACCAAAATGAACGGTGTTGAAGAAGAATACCGTGACGACCTGGAGCACGCCTGACATAACCTATCCGGGATAACCTATAACTGATGGAAGAGGAAAAAGAAGCCCCGCCGCCAATAATTGAGCAGGTAAAGGAATACATCGACACGCAGGTTGAACTGGTAAAGCTGGAAGCCGTAGAACAAGGCGCTAAATTTTTGTCGGGCGTTATCGTCGACCTTATCATCGCGGTTTGTTTTATACTCGCTTTCTTGTTTGTGAGCGTGGCGCTGGCACTTCTGCTGTCAAGCTTCATGCATTCCTATTGGGCTGGCTTCGGGACAATGGGGGGCGTATATATTATCGCAGGCTGGATCCTGATCAAATGGAAAGATAAGATGCGTCCTTCGCTGGCGAATACGTTTATTAAAAACTTCTTTAAATAAAATGGCAGGCGCATCGATTAACAATATAGACGAGCTGAGGGCCGAGATAGCACGCCTGCGTGTAGTAAAGGAGGAGCAGGGCAAGGCTATAGCCAGGCGGTTCAACACGCCTATGACTACGCTGTCCACCTTGTACTCCATGTTCCCGAGGGACCCGGAAGCGGACAGTAAGAGCAGCATTTTCGGCCAGGATTTCTTCGGGCTGTTATCGAGGATATTATTACCGCTTACGCTGAACAAAACCCTATTCCGTAATTCCAACTTTTTGGTAAAGGGACTTGTGGGACTGCTTTCGCAAAAAGCGTCTCATTTTATTAATGAAGACACGTTAACGGGCATTTGGGACAAAGTTAGATCACTCCTTAATAAAAAAGACAAACAGGAAGATTACGGCATCCCGCCGGAAAGCGAAGCCTCTTGACGAGTCCGAAAGTCCGCGTAAGTCCGAAAGTCCGAAAGATGGATTGTAATGCCGGCTATTTGTCAGGCAAAGAACGATCAGATACAGGCTTTTCCCGATCACGTCTTCCGGACTTATGCGGACTTTCGGACTTACGCGGACTTTCTCCTAAATTTGCCCCTTTACTATAAAAGTGGGAAAGGATAAGTTAAAACGTTTTGCCGAAGTTGCCACATTCCCCAATGTGGTGCAGTTGGACGCCGGTTTGCCATACAAAGGCAAATGGGCGAAAGATTTTTTTAAGAATGATAACCCGGTCGTGCTGGAGCTGGCCTGTGGTAAAGGCGAATACACTGTAAATCTGGCCAAATTGTTTCCGGACAAAAACTTTATCGGGATAGACTATAAAGGCAACCGTATCTGGCGCGGCGCGAAGGACGCTTTGGAAGAACGCGTGACCAATGTCGGCTTCCTGCGCATACAGATAGAAACCTTGATGGATTATTTCGCGGAAAGCGAGATCGACGAGATATGGATCACCTTTCCTGATCCACAGCCGCAGGTAAGCCGTGAGAAAAAACGATTAACATCTCCCCGCTTCCTGGTGAAATACAGGCATGTGCTCAAACCTGGCGGCTATGTAAACCTGAAAACCGACAATGATGGCCTGCACGCTTACACCGCCGAAAAGATCGAAGAATTGAAATTGAAACAGCACGTCAGGACGGAAGACCTGTACCATTCAGAATATGCAGACGAAGTGCTGTCTATCAAAACCTATTATGAGAAGAAATATTTGAGGGATAATAAGAATATCAACTATCTTAAGTTCTCATTCGAATAAAATGTCCGACCTGAATTTTTACGATATGGTTTACCAGGTAGTGCGGCTAATACCTCCCGGCCGGGTAACCTCGTATGGCGCAGTTGCGAATTACCTGGGCACTAAGGGCTCATCGCGCATGGTGGGCTATGCTATGCAGGCCTGTGGCGCTGCCGACCCACCGGTGCCCGCACATCGAGTGGTAAATAGCCAGGGTTTGCTCACGGGCAAATTCCATTTCGGTGGTAATAGGATGGAACAAATGCTGGCTTCGGAAGGCGTACAAGTGGTTGATGATAAAGTGGTTGATTTCAAGAAAGTATTTTGGGATCCGGCAATAGAATTGGAATTGTGACGTTTAAGGGTGACGAAAACCTAACTAGCCAAAAATCTTAACCAATGAAAAATCTTATCGTCTTATCGGGGCTTCTTTTGACAATGGTAACGGAGTCTTGGGCGCAAAATGCCATCCTTCATGTATCACTAGATAATTGCAGCGCAAGCCACTATTACGTTTACATACAGGCTCATCCTAGAAACCGTTCAGCGGAGGTGCCGCTAAAGGAGGGCCGTAATGCGGCGTATGAGATCGAAGCAATAAGCCCTGAATTTGTATCCGTCTATTTTTCTGCTTCCGATGATCGGAGCAGCAAGAATTTTCGCTATGTATTTTACCTCTCGCCGGGCGACAATCTATCATTTACCGGGAATTTTTCTAAACCTGGCTTCGGTATAAAAGTAACCGGCAAAGGAAGCAAGAATAACCAACCCATGATAGGGATGGTGCAAAGGCTGGAGTTCGATAGTCTGTACGGCGATACCACACCAGGTAGGGCGATGGGCGAAATTAATGCAGCGAGACGTTCCGAAGAGGGCGTTTTGGAGAAGTACATAGATTTATATAATCCTTCAAATTCATTTATCAGCGACTGGCGCACTAACATTAATTATTTGGCTATTGATCGGTTCTATGACTTCAAAGAAGAAAATAAATTCCGGATACAGGATGCTTACAAACGTAATTATGATCAATGGAAAAAAGTCTCCGATAGCCTGTTTGCAGTTGTGAAACTTAACAATGATTCTGCTTTAATAGCCCCCCACTATATGAGCCTTCTGAATATGTTTTTGTTGAGAGAAAAAGAACGTTTATGGAGCGAGTCTTACGACCATCCTGAAACGTTCTATCGTGAATGGTATAATACGGATACTACCGCCGGCAAAAGGTTATACAAAGCCGACGTAAGTAATTCGCTGCAGGAAAAGATCATCAATAAATATTTTTCAGGCCGCTCTGCGGAATTTCTTTACGCGGTGCTGCTTGAAAATACGGAAATTGAAAGTAACCCCGCCAATGTTCCTGAGATGTTTGAGCGTTTTAAGAACAAATACCCCAATAGCATATATATAAAGGAATTTACGCCTTATATAGAAGCTACTATGGAAAGGCAGAAAAGACCGCTAAATGAAAAAATGGTTTTTATGGCGGATAACGGTACAAAACTCAACACCCTGGAAGATGTACTTGCTGTTATGAAAGGCAAGACAGTTTTGGTGGATATGTGGGGAACCTGGTGCGGGCCGTGCCGCGAGGAGATCGAAAAGCATAGCGCTAACTTACATAGCCATTTTAAAGGAAAGAATATTGTATTTCTGTACGTCGCGAATCATGATTTAAGTGATATGGAGCAGTGGAAAAAGCTGATCGTTTATTTTAATCTTGAGGGTACCCATATCTTAGCGAATAAACATCTGACCGACGATATCATGGACAAAGTGAAAGGTGAGGGCTTTCCGACGGTCTTTGTTATCAAAAAAGATGGCACTTTCGAACTCTCAAAAAGCCGGTATCCCATTCATGAGGACATTTTAGAAAAGCAACTGGAAGATGCTTTGGCGGAATAAGAACATCGGCTCCTTCAATTGTCGGCTCTGTTTCTTTTATAAGTGGTCCACGCGTAAAACGGCACGCCCAGCATCAGGTAAATAAACCCGAAGAAAACGGTTTGCTGCCCCGTTCCATATATCTCCCATATTGTGTAAATAAATGCGACGAGTCCGAGTAATATTATTCCGGCTAAGCCGCTTTTAACCATCGTGCTCTTTTTGGCCCCGATGACGATATAGGCCACTGCCGAAAGCAGGTAAGGGACGAGCACACTCAGGGTAGCCATCAGCAGCAGGAATTTAAACTGTTCTACCAAGCCCTTGCTGTAGTTCATCGCCATCAGGCACGAGATCACCGTGCAACTGATGATCATACCCGTTGTAGGCACTCCTTTTTTATTCAGCCGCCCAAAAATTTCGGGGAACAATTTGTCCTTGGCTATAGCTGCCGGAACCTGCCCTTGTACCAGCACCCAGCCGTTCAGTGCGCCGAAGGCCGCAATGGCTACGCCCCCGCTTACAATATACCGCGCCGCTGGTCCATAAATGAGCACGGCCGCGTCGGCATACGGCGTGGCCGACTTTTCCAAAGCCGCCGCCGGCACAAGGCCCAACACGCTAAAGCTTCCGAGAATATAGATCAATGCCACAACGATAACGCCAAGCATTGTCGCGCGGGAAACCGTTTTACCCGAATTTTCGGTACTTCCGGCCGGGATGGTCGCGCATTCGATGCCCACGAAGGCGAACATCGTCATAGCAGCCGTAGTGCTGATAGCGTCGAATGTGGGTTTGCCGCTTAGATTAAATGGATAAAAATTGGCTGTTTTTATAAAAAACAATCCGCCGATGGCCACCAGTAAAAGCGGAACAAGCTTGAGTATAGTAGTAATCAGCTGGAATTTTCCGGACACGATGACGCCGCGGGTGTTCACCCAGGTAATAAACCATATCGTAACAAGACCCGTGGCCACAGCAATAACAGAACTTTTGGCCAGCACCGGGAAAAATACGCTCATCGCACTGACAAATGACACCACGATAGCCGCGTTGGCACAGCAGATGGATAGTGTATAACCCCACGCCACCAGGAAGGCCGCGAAATCACCAAAGCCGGCCCGTGTATAAGCGTAAGGGCCTCCATTGGCGCCGGGAACCAGTTTGCTCAGGTTGCTGAAAACTTTAGCGAGAAAGAAAGAACCGATCGCCGAAAAAACCCAGCCCAGCAATCCAATGCCGCCAAACGAGGCCATTGCCGACGGCATCAGGAAAATACCCGCGCCTATCATGTTGCCAACCACCAGCGAGGTGCTGGTCCATAAGCCAAGTTTATTTGAATCGGCCATAAATTGTGAGAGTTAAGGTAACTAAAGTAGTTATAATTGGCCCAAAACATAAATAAGAATGGGGCGAAACATCTGATCTCAGATGTTTCGCCCCATTCAGGAGAGACAAACAGGTTGTTATTTACTTTCCTCTCGGCGCTGCCTGTCCGCCGCCGCTGCTTTGGTTTCCTGTACCTCCTCCGCCATTATCGCCGGCAGGGTTCTGATCATTCGGGTTATTATCCTGATCCTGCTGCTGTTGGTCCTGCTGCTTCTTTTCCTTCTTGTTCGGTTTAGGCGTACTGCCGAAATGGTAAGTAAGCGTAGCTATGTAAACGCCTGTTGAAAAGCGGCGCTGTGAATACTGATTGGTAAAATAGTTGAGTGCCTCGTCATCATACATAATGCTGCTGGCGAATTTACGCGTGTTCAGCAGGTCGCGTCCGTTCAGGCTGAAACTTAGCTTCTTGCTAATATCATAGCGGAAGCCGCCGTCAATACCGTATACTGCATCGGCACGGCCCTGTGGTATTACCTGCGGGCCCTGGTAATCGCCCCGCAGCTGGAAGCTCAGCGCCTTAGTGGCTTTTATATTGGCTGTCAAGTTGGCGTTCCAGGCAAAGCCCGAGGTCGATGTCAGACCCAGGTTAGGGCTGCCGGCTATATTTTTATAGTAGACATTCAGGTTGCCCGTCAGGTCAAACACATTTGACGGGCTTACTTTCGCTATCAGCTCATAACCCGCGTTTGAGGCACTTTTTACGTTCTCAAACTGCGTAAGCGATATCTCGGCTGTATAAGGCACCGTTATTCGTTGTATGTTATCATTGGTCAAACGATAGTACAGCGACGACGTCAGCGTAAGCGATTTCCAGTAATTGATATAGCTCAGCTCGAACGAGTGAATATCCTGGGGCAGCAGGAATGGGTTACCCTGCGTATAATTTAGCGGGTCGCTCTTGTCAAGAAATGGCGAGATCATAAAGCCCCGCGGCCTGGTAACCCTGCGGCTGTAGCTCAGCTGTATGGTTTGGTTTTCTCCCAGTTTTTCCGATAGGAAGATACTCGGGTACAGGCGCAAATAAGTTTGCCTATTGTTCTGTGTTGCCGTATCCGTCTGTATCAGCTGTGTATTGATGATCGCATCTTCAAGCCTCAAACCAACCTGGATACCAAAATTCCCGAACTGCTGCTGATAGTTGCCATAAACAGCATGTATCTGTTCGTTGTAAATAAAATGATTGCTCAGCAGCGGGTCAAAATCCAGGCCCTGTGTAGTATTGTTCAGCGTGTCGACGATATAGTTATTGTCATTTACGCTGAATGTGCTCCGGTAGCCAAAACCCAGTTGGTTATGGTTGTTAAGGGGCAGGGTATAATCGGCCTGTAAATTCCAGTTATGCTGATGGCCGATCGTATGATTATCCTGCTGGAACAAGTAAGCGGTGTCCGGGTTGAAGAAATTATAATTGGTATTCAGGTAGTCAAAGTTATTATCGTGACTGGTCGAGAATCCAACATTGGCGGTCAGTTCTTCACCCGTTTTTTTGTACTTGTGGTCGAAATCCAGGTTAAAGTCCAGATTATTGCCGCTGCTTGTGCTGTGGTTGTTTTGGTTTAATATTTCCGACGCCACGCCATTTTCCGCAATACTTGTTCCGCCTGCCTGGACGCGGTTGCGATCGCGGATGTTAATATTATCCGAAAAGCTGATGGTCGTTTTCGGGTCGATGTTGTAATCGATGCCGCTCCGTATGTTATACCCTTTAATGGTAAAGGTCTGATTGTTCACCTGGTTTTGCTGAACCGTCGTATCGGCGATTGTGGTGGTTTTATTGTTAGAACCGTTGCCCACACGATCTCCCCGGCGATAGCTGAAGTTGGTGTAAATATTTACTTTTTTATTTTGGTAAGCCAGGTTCAGTGTGCCGTTGTAGGTATTGTGCGTGCCCGCACTTGCCGAGGCCGAGCCTGTGAGTCCGAGCGCGGTATTCTTTTTCAGGATGATGTTGATGATGCCGGAATCGCCTTCCGCATCGTATTTGGATGAAGGGTTAGTAATCACCTCGATGCTTTCGATAGCGCTTGCGGGGATGGATTGCAGGACGTCGGCGAGGTCGTTCCCGCTAATGGCCGAAGGTTTCCCGTTGATCAATATCTTTACATTGCTGGATCCGCGCAGGCTCACGTTGCCGTCAACATCTACCTGTACCGTAGGCACGTTGCTCAGCAGGTCTGTAGCCGAACCGCCCTGGCTCACCAGGCTCTGGTCGACGCTGAACGTTTTCTTATCGATACCAAGCGATATCTGGCTCTTTTGCGCAGTTACTGTTACTTCTTTCAAAAGGTTTTTCGCCAAGCCAAGCTTTATCGCGCCGAGATTGATGGCACTTCCTCTTGCACCGCCTAACACCACACTTTTGTTGACTGTGAGGTAACCTACATAAACGACCCTGACGGTATATGTGCCGTCCGCAACATTACTAAGGGTAAAATTACCGTTCATGTCAGTCTGTAAACTTAATTCTTTACCGGCAGGGTTACGTATCAGCGACACCGTTGCAAACGGTATTGCCTGATTATTTGTCGCATCAAACACCTGGCCCTTTATCGTGCCGTTACCGGTCGCAGCAGGCGCGCCCGGGCTTGTAATGGTCCTGGAACGCCGGGTGGTATCAGCCGGTTGGGCGATATTATTGCCTGCACTTTTTATAGTGTCAGGAGCTTTATTGGCGGCTGGTTTTTTGCTTGTGTCGGCGGTCGGGGTCAATACCGGCTTCCTGGTGGTGTCGATAGTAACCCGCGATTTTTTGGTAGTATCCAAGGCAGGTTTTGCAGCCTTATTGGTATCGATCGCAGGAGCATTTTTCTTAATTGTATCAGTCTGCTGGGCCATAGCCGCGGCAGGTATAAGCAGTGATAGAAGGATAAGTATCTTATTTACAGCACTAAATTTCATGGCGCAAAAGTGACCGTTTTAATTCGGCTCAAAAAGTAATCCTTGTAACTTTATTGCTAAACTAACAGGGGAGCCGGGTAATATTTCTATTACCGATGGTCGTCAAAATAAGACAATCTGCGTCATGAATGGTTTGTCAGCCCTTCGTTGCTTCGGCCACCAACTCCTTCACTGAGGGGGCGTGCACATAGGCTTTTACGATCTTGCCTTTGCGGTCATAAATGGCTATATAAGGCGTCATACGTACCTGGTAATAGCGTTGTACGACATAAGAGTGGCCTTCTGTGCCGATGGTAACATTGGGGTATTTTTTCAGGTCGAACGTTTTGTAAAAATCTTGTAGCAGTTTCAGCATCGATGCCTCGGTGAAGGTTACCATGACGATTTGAACGTTCTTCAATTCCTTCATATGAGGCTTCAGATCGTACATCAAATGCTGGCAATGTCCGCAATCCGGCGCGAAATAAATGATCATCACCGGCTTGTTCTTTTTCAGATCCTTAGCGGAAAACCAGGTGCTGTCCTGCCTTAATATCTTAAATGGCGGAACGTTCTGGATATTTTTGGTATCAACAGTATCTTGTGCACGGGTACAACCGGCGGCTATGATAAGGGTTAGTATAAGGAATATTTTTTTCATGATCTATTTGATGTGCGGGTGTGCAAATATGCAGATGTGCAAATTATTTTGAATATATGAATTCTGCAAATGATTAGCAATTGCGATGCGGAAATATGACGACAAACTTTCATCTGCACATCCGCAAATCTGCACATCATTTTTCAAGCATCTCCATCTGCCAGGCTACATGCTCGGCTGTTATCGGGTATAACGCGCCTTCGCGGATGGTATGATAAACGGCGTCAAATAATTGCATATAATCGCCCCTTTCGGCTGGAACACGTTCGGTTTGCTTATTCCCGGCATCATCAAAAGTGACTAATATGCCTTCTTCGCCTTTAGGTTCAATGCCATATTCCGGCATATTGGGCCAAATGCCGCTTTCTAACTGTGCTTCCTGTACATCCACCCGGTTCTTCAGGTAGCTGCCCAAAGTTCCGTGCGCCACGAACGACGGAGTCGCCTGCGCGATGAGTAGTCCCGATGTAAGGTAAACATTCAGGTGATGCGGATAGCTGAGGTGGAAATGGAAATAATCCGGCACTTCCGAATTCTCTCGGTATATCCCGGTGGTTTTCCGGAACGACAGCGGCTTGCCGAAAAGGCTGATCGCCTGATCGATCAAATGCGGGCCAAGATCGTAAACCAGGCCGTTACCAGGCAAGCTTTTGGTTTCCTTAAAGGTTTTGGGGCTAAGCGCGGTTTTATACCGGTCGAACCGGAAATGCACTTCGATCAGTTCACCTAGTCTGCCGCTTTCGATCACTTTTTTCATCGACAGAAAGTCGCTGTCCCAGCGGCGGTTCTGGTAAACCGTCACATGGCGGTTCATTTTGTGACCCAGTTCGTATAATTCTTTTACTTCAGCTGATGTCGTGGCAACAGGCTTTTCGATCAGCACGTGTTTGCCGGCCTCAAGCGCTTTTTTGGCTAACCCGAAATGCGTATGCGGCGGTGTATTGACGATAATGAGCTCGATCTCCGGATCGTCCACTAATTCATTTACAGAACTATAGCTGGCAATGCCGGGCAGATAGGCCGCTGCCTTTTTTTCATGGCGTTCAACAACCGCTTTCAGCTTGAATCCCGGATGCAATTCGACGAACGGCGCATGGAACACACGTCCCGACATGCCGTAGGCCATAAGGCCGGTTATGATAGGTGATGACATGATGCTAAAATAACGATATTAATATAGCTAATAGACAAAAAAGGGAGCTGCATCTCGCAGCTCCCTCACAGTCTATAATTGAATCATTAGAACTATTTCATACTTGCCTTGATCGCATTGATCGAATCCAGGTGCATCTTCAGTGTCGGCAAAGTTTTTACGGCGAATGCGCGCAGCGTTGTATCTTTTAGATTTTTCGAGGCGTCCTCGAACAAGCCCACCGCCTTCTTGTGCCCGTCGACCATCGCGTCCACATAAGCCTTGTCAAAGTCCCTGCCTGATTTTTGGCTTAGTTCGGCAGCCTTCTTCTTTTGCGTTGTATCAGGCGCGGTCGGCAGGGTGATGCCTTCTTTCTGTGCTATCTGTGCCAGCTCATTCCCGGCTTTGGAGTGGTCGTTCACCATCATTGTGGCAAAGTTCTTTATGCGGGTGCTTTTTGCTTTCGTCACCGCCAATTTACCTGCCGCAACTTCGGCCATACCGTCGGCCGCTGCAGTCACCACAAACTTAGCGTCGTTCTGGTCGACCGCGATATGTTGTTTCAATTGTGTGCTATCGGTGGTTTTTGACAGGTTGGCACTATCCGCGGTTGATGTGCTGCCGTGGTTGCCCTTGCAGCCCTGGAAAATAAAAATTGCTAAAGCTATCCAAATTACGGATCCTAACTTTTTCATCGTAGTAAATTTTAGTGGGTTATACATTGACTAACAACGCCTTTTGGTTTAGGTTTTCGCTTATTTAGATTTGAGATATGAGATATGCGATGTGAGAGTTAGTCTCGGGGTTGGTGCTATTTATTTTCTTTTACGTCAGACAGGTCAAATCTCATATCTAATATCTCATATCTATTTTTTGGTTAAAGTTTTCTTATTTTTGGCGCTATAAAAATCAAAACGATATGAATTTCCCTGCTGAACTCAGATACACCAAAGACCACGAATGGGTTAAAATTGAAGGCGATACCGCTACTATCGGAATCACCGAATTCGCGCAGCGCGAACTGGGCGACATAGTTTATGTTGACATTACTTCAGTAGGAAAGGAAGTTGCCAGGGAAGAGGTTTTCGGCACCGTTGAGGCAGTAAAAACCGTATCCGACCTGTTTATGCCGGTTACCGGAACGGTTACCGAGGTAAATTCAGGCCTGGATGCCCAACCCGAACTGGTGAATACCGACCCGTACGGCGACGGCTGGATGGTAAAAATTACTGTGAAAAATGTATCAGAAGTAAGCGGCCTTCTTTCAGCCGAAGCTTATCAATCGCTCATCGGGGCTTAATGAAAAAGGGCGTAAGATATCAAAGGCTCACAATTTTGTGGGCTTTATTTATTTTTATCCTATGCTCGGTGCCCTTCGGCTCGGTCAGCAATTCGCCCATATTCTTTCCCGGGTTCGATAAATTGACCCATTGCGGCCTGTTTTTCGTGCTGGCAATTTTTTTGGGCAATGGCACTATCAGGCAACAAAACATCAAGTTCCTTTCGTATAAATCTGCAGCTGTAATTTTTGCAGGAAGCCTGGCATATGGCGGCCTGATCGAAATATTGCAGCTAACAATTTTTACCTGGCGCAGCGGCGAATGGGGCGATTTTTTCTCCGATGCTGTGGGCGCAGGTATGGCAGTATTCAGTATCTTAGTTATCGAAAGGGCATTGGGACATGAAAAAAATTAAATACATCATTTTGGGTATCATTATCGCCGGACTTTCATCCTGCGGCATCTTCAAAAAGGATTGCGGGTGCCCTCATTTCGGCAAAAATATCCCTGCCAGCAACATTACTTCGCCAAGGCATTACGCATGAGTATAAGCCAAGTGTAAAATAGTGTCGGAGATCGCTTGTTCTTATTTGGATTTAATTTAAATAAGATATACATTTGTTCAAATATTAGGTATAAGGATATGAGACTTTCGCAACTCGAAGTAGGGGAAACAGGAATAGTAAAGGAATTTACCGATTTGGAAATGTCGGTAAAATTGATGGAAATGGGATGTTTGCCCGGCGAAGAGATACGAGTTTCACGTATAGCCCCGCTTGGCGATCCCATCGCTATCCATGTTTCGGGCTACCAGTTGAGTTTGCGTAAAAGAGAAGCTTCGACAATTATCCTGCAGTAGTTTTAAAACAAGTGGACGCTGACATAAAAGTTGCGCTTGTAGGAAACCCGAACACCGGTAAATCGACGCTTTTCAATGTGCTTACCGGGCTCAATCAAAAAATAGGCAATTTTCCGGGTGTTACCGTTGATAAAAAGACGGGTGTTTGCGACCTGCCCGATGGCCGTCGCGCACAGATCATCGATCTTCCCGGAACGTATAGCCTTTATCCTAAAAGCCGCGATGAATCCATAGTATTTTCTGTTTTGGCCGATAAGGCAAATCCCCTCAGACCCGACCTGGTGGTGGTTATCCTGGATGCCTCAAACCTGAAGCGCAACCTGCTGCTCTATACCCAGGTGGCAGACCTGAAAATGCCGGTCATTGTCGCCCTGAACATGATGGATCTGGCAAAAAAAGGGGGTATTTCGATCAATGTAGATGTTTTCTCCGAAAAACTCGGCGTTCCGGTCGTTCCCATTTCGGCAAGAAAGAACGAGGGCATCGGCAGGCTGAAGGAAGCTATTGCCTTTGCCAACAAGATCGCCCTGCAGGAAGAAACCATCGATGTGGAAGCCCTTGCGCCTCAATTGATCGCACAGATAGGTGATGAACTTGAGGTGAATAATCCGTACATGGCGTTGCAAATCGCTCACCAGCACGAAACGTTGAAATTCCTTACCCCTCAGCAAAGTGACCGCGTAGAAGAGTTGGAGCAGGAACACAGCTTTCATTCACAAAAGGCCCAGGCTTCTGAAACTATCGCCCGCTATAATTTTATCAATGACCTGCTGTACGACGCCGTCACTCAAAAAGTAACGGCCCACGACGAAACGATAAGTAATAAGATCGATAAGGTTTTAACACATAAAAACTTTGGCTTTATCATCTTCTTCGCTATTCTGCTGTTCATGTTCCAGTCGATATTCGCCTGGTCGGCCTACCCAATGAAGCTTATTGGCGATTTTTTCGCATGGGCACAATTTTCGCTGCATCAAATATTACCTGCAGGACCCCTGACCAATTTGGTGGTCGATGGCGTTCTTGGGGGATTGAGCGGCGTGATGGTCTTCATTCCGCAGATCGCTATTCTATTCGGTTTTATATCGATCTTGGAAGATACCGGCTATATGTCGCGCGTCACTTTCATGATGGACCGCATCATGCGAAAGGTGGGACTAAACGGCAAGTCTGTGGTCCCGCTTATCGGTGGTTTTGCCTGCGCGGTGCCATCCATTATGAGCACCCGCAATATCGAGAACTGGAAGGATCGTATGATCACCATTATGGTTACGCCGTTGGTTACCTGTTCGGCACGATTGCCCATCTATACCTTGATGATCGCCCTGGTAGTTCCCGATAAAAATGTTTGGTGGATATTCAATATGCAGGGCCTGGCGCTTACGGCCATGTATGTATTCAGCTTAATATCTGCCGTGGCAGTGGCTTATGTAATGAAATTCGTCCTGAAGGCACGTGAACGCGGATATTTCATCATGGAGCTGCCAGTTTATCGTATGCCCCGCTGGAAGAACGTTGGGCAGGATATGTACCAGCGCGCCAAAACATTTGTGCTGCAAGCCGGCAAAGTGATCATCGCTATATCCGTTATCCTGTGGGTGCTGGCATCCTACGGACCGGGTGATCGTTTTGCGCGCATCGACGAAAAATACAAGCAGCCTCAATATACGCAACATATCAGCCCCCGTGACCTGCACCGCGCCGCTGCATCCGAAAAATTGGAAAACTCTTATGCAGGCGTATTGGGCCACACTATCGAGCCGGTCATCAAACCGCTGGGTTTTGACTGGAAGATAGGCATTGCGCTCATCACTTCATTCGCAGCACGCGAGGTTTTTGTTGGTACGATGGCGACCATCTACAGTGTCGAAGGAGATGCGGAAAAGATGGAATCCGTCCAGCAAAAAATGGCGACAGCCAAACAGCCTGATAGAACGCCGGTATTCACAGTTGCGGTGGCATTCTCGCTGATGATGTTCTACGCCTTTGCTATGCAATGCGCCAGCACCATGGCCGTAGTTTACCGTGAAACCAAGAACTGGCGCTGGCCAGCGGCTCAGTTCGCTTATATGACGGGTTTGGCGTACATAGCCAGTTTTATTACCTACCATTTGCTGAGATAGCAGAAAGCTAAAAGCAGAAGACTAAAGCTTTTTCATTTACCATTCAAATTGGTTAAACCATATTTGAATGCTCCGCAGGAGCAAAATCTTGGTAGAAACAATTTAGAAAAACGATCATCTGCGTCATAGGTGCAGAACCCTTAGGCTGTGCCTTTGCCCTTTCACCTCAAAAAGCTCCGTAGGAGCCAAATCTTGGTAGAAATTTAATTAAAATCCCATATTCTGCGCCGTAGGTGCAGAACCTTGCAATTGTGCATAATTCGGCAAACGCTTTCCGCTTTTAGCTTTCCGCTTTCTGCTTATCTTTGGAATGAGGTAAAATTGGACAAAGTAAAAGTACTTGAGCTGTATCTCCCGCCGGCAGCTGCGCCGCTGATTGCCCGCTGGATCGACCATTTTCAGTGTGAGTTTAAAATTTCCCGCAACCGTAACAGCAAATTCGGCGATTATCGCCCTCCACATGGCGGCAAGGGCCACCGCATTTCAGTTAACTACGACCTGAATGCCTATGCCTTCCTGGTAACAACCGTTCATGAGTTTGCGCACCTGTACACGTGGAATCAGCATAAACATAAGGCGAAACCGCACGGCGCCGAATGGAAGGCCAATTTCAAACGGATGATGCAGCCATTTTTTGAACAGGATATTTTCCCGTTTACTATTAAGCGCGCCATCGTCCGTTACCTGGATAACCCGGCCGCTTCAAGCTGCACCGACCTGACCCTGTTTAAAGCCTTGCGCGCCTATGATGCGCCGAAACCCGCGCATGTGACGGTTGATAAAGTGCCCATGAAAGCGTTATTTAAAATGAAGAATGGTCGGGTATTTCGTAAGGACGAACAATTGCGCAAACGTTTCAAATGCACGGAAGTTGCTACGAGAAGGGTATATTTATTTAGTCCGGTGGCAGAGGTGGAGTTGGTAGACGTTTGATTGGAGATGCATGGTTCTTCTTAGCTAAATCATCATAGATTTCAAATTTTGAAATTAATTTCATTTTCGTAAATATTGTTATTAAATTTGCAGCTTGATAGTACTTGTAAAAAGAACGCTTTCGGAATTTGCAGAGAAAAACCCTTCTGCAACGGTGGCATTGAACAGTTGGTACGACATTGTGCGGGAGGCTGATTGGAGTAAACCGGCAGACATCAAACAAGCATTTAACAATGTAGATTATGCGGGTAACGACAGGTATATATTTAATATTAAAGGGAATGATTTCAGGTTGGTCGCTATGATTTTTTTTGATAAACGTACATTGTTCGTACGCTTTATCGGCACACATAGCGAATATGATAGAATAGATTGTTCGACCATTTAAAAATATTTGACGATGATTGATAAAATAAGGAATGAGGCCCAGTACAACCAGGTAATGAACTTAATAGAGGTCTTTATAAAAAAGGCTACCGATGGTGGTGGTTTCAGTTCGTTATCTGCAGCCGAAACAGAGGAGTTGAGCGAACTTAGTTTATTAGCCGCGCAATATGAAGACGATGTGCTGAAGATAATGCCTTTACCCATTACGATCAGTGCGGTTGTACAACAAAAGATAAGTGAAATGAACATCACGCAGGCTAAGCTCGCTGAAATGCTTGGCTTGAATACTTCCAAATTATCACAGATATTAAACGGGAAGCGTGATCCTGATGTACCATTCCTCAAGGCGGTGCACGATAAGCTGGGAATAAGCGGAGATTTTTTATTGGAAAGCGTTTAACGGGAGGGATGAAAGCTTTATTTTCGGAGGCTAAGTGAGGCTTTTCTATTACGTGCTTTTATAACTTTGGATAAACCTTATAATAATGAATTGGAAATTTTACGCGGGTGTAGGGTTTATAGCGGTCGGATATTTAATGCACAGGTGGATTAAAGGAGAAAAACCGGCATCTGAAAAAAATAATTGGAAAGGCCAATTAACCGGTGACTTCATTAGTTATTGGATGTGGCTTGTTGTCTCGATTACCATCGGTATTGTATTTGTTATCGAATCAAAATAAGCTATATTTTGATATAGGCTTTGCTCTCACTGTTATATCGTTACCTAAATTAAAGATTCTTGGCAGGCACATGGGTTATTTTACCCTTTGCCATAATAACTAACTCGCCATCCGTTTTTTTACGCTCTTTGATAAGCTTTTTTACTGCAAGATGTGAGCCTTCGATTATTTTGTTCCGGATTTCGATATACTTCGAATCATTTGTGCTCATGGCTGGTCTTATTAATTATAGCCCAAATTTCGTTATTAATTACCTGACTTACAACATTGTTATGTCCTTCCGCTACTAATTGAGACTCAGGCATGGAGTTATTAAGAATAAACCAATTATCAGCAAGTGAATAATAGATGTGAATCAGATTCGATATGCCTCTGAAATATCTTCATATGATCACATCTTCAGGTATTGAATGACCGCCGTTCTTCACCCTTGATTTCACTCTTTCCTTTGCCATTTCCGGGCTTGGCAGCCAAAAGAACAATAACCAAATTTCATAGCCACTTTCCTTTGCAGATTTAATTAATGATAGCTTTTAGTAGACAGGGTAGTTTCAAATGCGAAATCGACCTTGTCGTTTATTAATTTTTTAACCCGCCCAAGCATTATTCGTCCAGCTTCAAAAGAAACAGATTCCGGTTGCAATGGAGAAAGTCCCGCTGCAATTGAATCCGCATTCACAAATTCATAGCAGTTAAGCATTTCCGGTAAAAATGTTAACGAGGCAGTTGTTTTACCAGCGCCATTGCAACCTGCTATGATATATAAATTTGGCATCAGTACTTCAACAATTTCTCCATCACCTCCGCCAACCTGGCCTTCGCCAAAAACTGATCTTCTAAGGCTTTATTCATCGGTATAGCCGTATCTAAACTCGCACAGCGCATCACCGGTGCATCAAGGAATTGAAAGCAATGCTCGGCCAGGTGCGCGGCTATTTCGCCGCCGAAGCCGTTGGTTAGTGTGTCTTCATGCAGGATCAATGCCCTGCCCGTCTTTTTAACTGACTCCTCAACAGCTTCTTTGTCCCATGGCTGCAAACTTCTGAGGTCGATGATCTCGATGTCTTGTCCCTTCGCATATTCCAATGCCCAATGTACTCCAAGTCCGTAAGTGATGATGCTGGCTTTGATCCCTTCCTGCACGATCCGCGCTTTACCTATTTCGACGGTATAAACATCATCTGAAATATTTTCGCTCATACTTCTGTAAAGATATTTATGCTCGAAATAGATCACCGGGTTAGGATCCTCGATAGCGGCTAAAAGCAGGCCTTTCGCATCAGACGGGAAAGCCGGGTAAACTACTTTCAATCCCGGTGTTTTGGTGAACCAGGCCTCGTTGCTTTGCGAATGAAACGGTCCTGCGCCTGTACCGGCGCCTGTGGGCATCCTTACCACCACATCCACGCCTTCGGCCCAGCGGTAATGTGTTTTCGCCAGGTTGTTGATGACCTGGTTAAAGGCGCAGGTCACAAAATCTGCAAACTGCATCTCAACTACCGACTTATAGCCGTTGATCGAAAGCCCCGTCGCCGCGCCCACAATACCCGATTCGCAGATCGGGGTATTCCGCACCCGTTCGCGCCCGAATTCTTCCACAAATCCCTGCGTTATCTTGAAAGCCCCGCCGTATTCAGCAATATCCTGTCCCATCAGTACCAGGTTTTGATGCTTTTGCATTCCCTGTCGCAAGGCGTCGCTGATGGCGTCGATGTAGCGTTTGTTTGTTGTAAGGTTGGAAGGTTGTAAAGTTGAAAAGTTAGAGGGTTTGTACATATCCGCCAGTTCCGTGACTTCATCGGGAATTATATCCGGCTCGTTGAATACCTTTTCGATCTCAACATCGATAAGGGCAGCATAGCCTTTTTTGATCACCTCGATCTGTTCCTGTGTGATCGCATCTTCTGATAACAGAAACTGTTCAAAATTCCCTATAGGGTCCTTTTGTTTCCACTCGTCAAAAAGTTCCTGCGGAACATATTTCGTCCCCGAAGCTTCTTCGTGTCCGCGCATCCTGAAAGTCATGCACTCCAGCAAAACGGGTCGCGGATTTTGGCGGATGTCTGCCGCCGTTTCGCTTACAGTATTATAAACCTCAAGTACATTATTCCCGTCGATAGTTCTCCCCTCAATGCCGTATCCGATCGCGCGGTCGCTCAGCTTTTCACATTTATATTGCTCATTAACCGGGGTCGAAAGGCCGTAGCCATTATTCTCGATCAAAAAGATGACCGGTAAATTCCAAACCGCGGCCACGTTCAGCGCCTCGTGAAAATCGCCTTCGCTGGTGCCGCCTTCGCCCGTAAAAACCAGTGTCGCCCGTTTCTTTTGGCTAAGTACATCGGCCAGGGCAATACCAACAGCCAGCGCCATTTGCGGCCCCAGGTGTGATATCATGCCAATGATCTTGTATTGCTGCGTACCGAAGTGGAACGAACGGTCGCGCCCTTTGGTAAAGCCAGACGCCTTGCCCTGCCACTGGGCCATCAGCTTGGATAAGGGAATATCCCTCGTAGTGAACACACCGAGGTTGCGGTGCATTGGCAGAATATATTCGTAAGCCTGCATGGCCAAGGTGCTGCCCACAGCGATGGCTTCCTGCCCGATGCCCGAGAACCATTTGCCGATACGCCCCTGCCGCAGCAGGATCAGCATCTTCTCCTCGATCATCCTCGGCCACAGCAAAGCTTTATAAAACGAGACTAATTTGTCATTATCTGCGTTTTTACGTTCGAAAATCATACAACGAAACTACTGAAGTTTTTAAAACTTTGTATGTTTGGTGAATTCAATCTTCGTCTCTATGAAGTATATCTATTTTTTTATTTCCTGTTTTGTGCTGATGGCGTCGGGCGCGGGCGCGCAGGATAATATTTTACTGCCTGAAAGATTCTATGTTAAAAAAGGAGAGGCGATAAAAGTGCACCTGATCAACGTCAGCCAGTTCATTAAGCAGGACGAAGTAAGCCTCGACCCCAACAAATTTCAAAAATTCACGCTTGGCGTAGGTAAGAAAGCCGAGGACCTGGTACCTGGCCTAAAAGCGCCGGATACAACAACAACTATCAAGTTTGAGAAAGAAGGTTTGAATTTGCTGGCTGTGACAATGAAGGTGGTGAATGACGACATCGAACGCGACGATTTTACTAAAATATTGGACGACGAAGGCTTAAATGATCTTTCCAATAAGGTCAAGAATGGCAGCAAAGACAATTTCCGTGAACGCTATACCTGGTATATGAAGTCGCTGATAAAAGTAGACGATAAAACCAATGCGAACGATTTCGAGAAAAGCACCGGGCAGGACTTCGAGATCACATTAAAGGATAATCCTTACAAGGGCGGCTATGGCGATGACATTACCGCCTCGGTAATGTTCAAGGGCGAACCCGCCGTGAATGCCGTGGTGCTGTTCTATATCAAAACTGCCGACGGGAATGTTTTTGTGCAACACATGAATGCAGATAAACAGGGGCTGATATACTTCAAGCTCTCCCGAGAAGGCACCTATATGTTGCGCAGCATGCACATGGAGGCATCAAAAGATAAGAGCGCTGATTACGATGCCTGGCTGGCTACTTATACTTTCGCATTCAGTAACACCACAGACGTCCCGAACAGCTATAAATCGTTTGGCATAGGTAATCCTCCCGGTGGCGGCAGAACTGGCGGCGGTGGCAGGCATTGATAGTCCGAAAGTCGGCAAGTCCGCATAAGTCCGAAAGCTTAATAAGGTCCGGTTAATAATCTTTCGGACTTCTGGACTTATGCGGACTTTCGGACTAATCAGGCATCTGATTCCGTTCTTTCCACTCCTCAGCAAAGGATTTATCGGCTACCCGCGGCATTTCGCGCAAGTGCCCCCATGTCTTTTTGAAGAAGATGCGCATAAAGAAATTCTTCTTTTTGCCACTGAGAAAGTCCATCCATTTGCGGGTGAGCATTCCTTTTTTCCAAAGCGCCCAGCCCCATTCTTCCTTTTTGGTGTACATTTCCTGCTTTACCGAATCGCGGCGGTTCAGCAACAGCATTTTATGGATGTCTATCTTTACCGGGCATACTTCCGAGCATTTGCCGCAGAGGCTCGAGGCATAGCTCAGGTGCTTGAATTCCTCCATTCCCTGCATATGCGGGGTGATAATGGAGCCTATCGGCCCGCTATAAGTTGTCTCGTAAGTATGCCCGCCGATGTTCTTATAAACCGGACATGCATTCAGGCAAGCGCCGCAGCGGATACAATAAAGCCCCTGGCGTTGCTCCTTTTGGGCTAACAAATTTGTGCGGCCATTATCCAGCAGCACGACATACATCTCTTCCGGACCGTCGGTTTCATTAGGCTGACGGGGACCGCTCAGGATTGTATTATACACCGTCATATTCTGACCAGTTCCATGGGTGGCCAGCATCGGCCAGAAAAGGTCGAGATCAACTATTGACGGGATCACTTTTTCAATACCCACCACAGCGATATGTATCTTTGGAAAGCTAACACTCAGTCTTGCGTTCCCCTCGTTTTCACTTACTGCAATGCTGCCTGTATCGGCGATTACAAAGTTTGCGCCTGTAATGCCGACATCAGCCTGAACATATTTCTCACGCAGCAGCTCACGGGCCTTTGCGGTCAGCTGTTCGGGTGTGGAATCTATTGGTGTGCCGAATTTCTCATTGAAAAGTTTGGCGATGTCTTCTTTCGAAAGGTGCATCGCGGGGGTAACAATATGATATGGCCTTTGTCCCAATAGCTGAACAATGTATTCGCCCAGGTCGGTTTCTAATGACTCGATATGATGTTCTTCCAGGAACTCGTTCAGATGGATCTCTTCCGTCACCATCGACTTTGACTTGACAACGGTTTTGGCTCTCGCTTTTTGAATGATGTTCAGGATCTCGCGGTTGGCTTCTTCCGCATCGTTTGCCCAAATCACCTTGCCGCCGCGTTTCTGGAAATTCGCCTCAAATTCGGGCAGGAACTTATCGAGGTTTTCCATTACCCGCCACTTGATCACATGGCCCTTCTTTTTCGCATTATCCAGGTTGATCAGCCGCGATAAACCCCGCTCCACAGCGGCATCATATCGGCCGATATTAAAATTGATAATACGCCGGTGGTCCTTGTCAAACGCCTTGCCCTCAGAATCAACCAAAAATTCTTCCGCGTGATGTGCCATGCGGTAAAGTTAAGAAAAGGCCAGCGAAGTTTTCGAAACGTGGTCTGCTAAAAACCTTTAAAGATCAAACCTAACAGCCGTTTTATAGAAATAAAGAAGAAGGTAATCAGTATCCATAAAATAAAATAGTATAATATGATCAAACCAATACCACTACTTGAAGACGAAATCGTAGCGGGTAAAAAATGAAAAACAATACAAAATTGAGCGAAGACGCTGCTTGGGTTTTGCATTGAATTTAAAGCAATATAGGCTGTAATTAGAATGAACAGTAAAGCAAGTAACGCAGGAATTAATAATCCCTTAATACGGCCCATCTTATTGCGGCTTATAAATATATTACCCTAATGTAAGACTTTGCAACAAAATAAATGGGCAACCTAAACGGCTGCCCATTGTTTTGAACCTAAAGGTTTCAATTCTTGTCTATTTCCCCGTCGTCTGTCCATCAACTACCGGACGCTTATCACGGTTAGCAAGTTCCCATCCGGTATAAAATACCAGCTGCGCGCGTTTGGCCAGCAGCGGGAAGTTGATCTTGCTCACTTCGTCGCTTACCTGGTGGTAATCGGCGTGAACACCGTTAAAGTAGAAGATGATCGGCACGCCGTGTTTAGCGAAATTATAGTGATCTGAACGATAGTAGAAGCGGTTCGGATCGGCAAGATCATCATATTTATAGTCCTGTTCAATGTGGACGTATTTATTATTTGCGTCCTCGTTGATTTGGTGCAGCTCCTTGCTCAGCATAGCCGAGCCAATGGTATAAACATAATTTCCGGAGTCGGGCTTACCGATATAATCAAAACCCACACGGCCTATCATATCAATATTCAGGTCGGTAATGGTATTCGCTAATGGAAATACGGGGTGATCGGTATAATACTCTGAGCCCAGCAACCCTTTTTCTTCTCCTACGTTACCCAGGAACAATATACTCCTGCGCGGACCGTGCCCATCTTTCTTTGCTTGCGAAAATGCACGCGCGATTTCAAGAATACCCGTAGTACCCGAACCATCATCATCAGCACCGTTGTATACCTTATCCGGCCCTTTTGGATTCAAACCGAGGTGATCGTAGTGTGCTGAAAAAACAAGCACTTCGTCTTTGAGGTCGGTGCCAGGCATGTAGCCCAATACGTCCACAGCGTGCACATCCTTCAGAGCGGTATGAATATCGGCTTTAACAGCTGCCTTTACTGGTTGCGCCGATGTGCTTTTCAATTCATCATAAGTTTTGCCGCTTGATTTTAATAGGGCGTCAGCTGTTGCAGGTGCGATATTCAGCACAGCAGCCGTAGTACTGGCGGCAGGTTTGGCAGCATCCTGTTTAATGGTCAGCCGCCCGCCCGTTATCGAGCCGCCCATTCTCTTAAGCAGATTGGCAACGTCACCGTTTACGGCCAATATCAGCGCCGGGTTTTTGCTCTGCAGGTTTTTAAGTACCGCCATGCGCGCATTCGACATTCGGTAGGCGGTATTCGCTGTTTTGCCGGTTTCGGGCTTATCTTCATTCACCCACACCAATACTTTGCCGCTAAGGTCGGCGCTGCCAAGTTCGGCATCGGTGCCGTAGCCTATAAATACTACTTCGGCCGCGTCGACTGTTTTATCGGCAGCAGCACCTCTTCCCGCGAAAAAGTCCTGGCCGTTGGTCAAAGCCTGGCCGTTTACCGAAAGCGTAATATTTGTCGAATTCTCAACCAGCGGAACGTCGAGGAAATAAGAACCGTTCACCGGAGCCTGCAGGCCAAGCTTTTTGAATTCGCCGGCGATATAGTTAGCCGCTTTATCCGCCCCCGGCTTACCGGTTTCGCGCCCTTCAAAATCATCTGAGGCAAGAACGCTCAAATGTCTTTTGGCGTCCTCCGCTGTGATCAGGTTGCCATATTTAGTAGGGTCGGTTTTTTTCTGCGCGCTGGCACACGTCCCAATGGCAAGCGCGGCAATTAGTAGGTAATTCTTTTTCATTTATGGTTGGTTAGTTAATCAGAGACTTGTTATCAGTTAACCAGTTATTGGTTATCGGTTATTAGTGGATTTCAGCTCAACACGCCATTTTATTTACCCTGGTCGCATGCCGTCCGCCTTCAAATTCAGTGTTCAGAAATATTTGGACGATCTTTTCGGCTTCGTCAATAGAAATGAACCTTGCCGGAATGCACACGATATTCGCATCATTGTGCCTGCGCGCCAGGCTGGCCAGCTCTTCGTTCCAGCAAATAGCTGCGCGGATGCCCTGGTGCTTATTCGCAGTAATTGCCACTCCATTGGCGCTGCCGCAAACCAAAATACCGTAATCAAACTCGCCTCGTTCCACTGCCGAAGCCACGGGGTGCGCGAAATCGGGGTAATCGGCCGAATCAGGGGAGTAGGTGCCAAAATCCTTCAGTTGATCGTCGTTCAGCCATTTGGCTATCGCTTCTTTGTATTCAAACCCCGCATGGTCGGAGCCAATGGCAATACGCAGTTTATTCATTGCTCAAATCTATTATAAATCTAGAGCAACGAAGGTAAATATTTTGTTAGAAAGACTTTAGGATCAAACCTGGATGATCTCGTCGTTCCTGATCTTATTGCGCTGGACGACAGCGGCGACAACAATACTCACCTCATAGAGAAGCAGTAACGGGAGAGCAACCACGCACATGGTGAGCGCATCCGGCGTAGGAGTGATGATGGCCGCAATGATCAAAATGATGACAATCGCATACCGGCGCGTGCGTCGCATGAACTGTGGCGTCAGAATGCCAATTCGCGCCAAAATGTAAACCACAATAGGCAACTGGAATGCAAGCCCCGAAGCCAGTGTTAGCATAGTGACGATAGATACGTAAGAATCGATGCTGAACATATTGACGATGCTGGCGCTCACGGTATAACCCACCAGGAATTTAACAGCAAGCGGCGTAACCACATAGTAGCCAAACAGCACCCCAAGTGCGAAAAGTCCGGATGAATAAAAAACGAAGCCGCTAGCCGAGCGCTTTTCCTTATTATGGAGCGCAGGCTTAACGAATTTCCACAGTTCCCACAGAATATAAGGGATGCCAAGCGTAATACCGATAACGATCGCAGAGTTGATCTGCAGCGTGAATTGACCGGCAACTTCAGTATTGAGCAGTTGTACTTTGATGTCTTTCGTTAGGCAAAAGCCTGCAGAACCAATTGCCGGGATTAAGCTGTGCAGCCACTCGCCGAAACCGCACATCATTCGATAGGTGAAGAAGTCCTTGTGTGTGGGCGCCATGACGATACTGTCGAATATCTCTGTATAATAAGCAAAGGCGAAAATGGCGAAGATAACGATAGCAAATGCCGAACGGATCAAATGCCAGCGCAGGGCCTCCAGATGCTCAAAGAACGACATTTCGCCCTCAAGGCCTTTGCCTTTATTCTTAATGGTGCCTAATAATTTGTCCGTTAGTTTGCTCATTTCCGCGTACCCGCAATGCTGCTGGATTTTCAGCCTGCTATTTTACGATTAATTTAGGAATGCAGTACCCTTTTATTCAGAATATTCAAAGGTCTCCATGAATTTAGTGGTGAAATTACCTGCACGGAAATTGGGGTCCTTAAGCAGTTTCAAATGGAAAGGTATGGTGGTTTTGACGCCTTCGATCACGAATTCGCTCAAAGCGCGCTCCATGGTGGCCAAAGCTTCTTCACGGGTTTGGGCCATGCAGATCACCTTAGCGATCATTGAATCGTAATTCGGCGGGATCACATAGCCTGCATATACATGTGTGTCTACGCGAACCCCATGGCCACCAGGTGAGTGGAAGTTAGTGATCTTACCAGGTGCGGGGCGGAAGTTATTGAAAGGATCCTCGGCATTGATACGGCACTCGATGGCGTGCATCACCGGCTCATAGTTCTTACCCGATATAGGGATGCCCGCAGCAACTTTTATCTGTTCCTTGATCAGGTCGAAGTTGATCACCTCTTCGGTAACGGGGTGCTCTACCTGGATACGGGTGTTCATCTCCATGAAATAGAAGTTGCGGTCCTTGTCAACTAAAAACTCTACCGTGCCAGCGCCTTCATATTTTACGGCCTTGGCGCCTTTGATGGCAGCGTCGCCCATTTTCTTACGCAGCTTTTCGGTCATGAACGGCGAGGGAGATTCCTCCACCAATTTCTGGTGACGGCGCTGTATGGAACAGTCGCGTTCTGAAAGATGGCAAACTTTGCCATATTGGTCGCCTACAACCTGTATCTCGATATGGCGCGGATCCACTACGTATTTCTCTAAATAAAGCCCGTCGTTACCAAAAGCCGCGCCGGCTTCAGCCCTTGCTGAATCCCATGCCGGTTCAAACTCATCATCTTTCCAAACCTGGCGCATACCGCGACCGCCGCCGCCTGCAGTTGCCTTCAATATCACGGGGTAACCTATCTTATTGGCCAATGCAATACCTCCTTTTACATCCGCCAGTAAGCCTTCCGAACCGGGGATCGTTGGCACCCCGGCTTTTTTCATGGTCTCTTTTGCCGAAGCCTTGTCACCCATGGCATTGATCTGGTCGGCAGTGGCGCCGATAAATTTGATACCGTAATCGGCACAGATAGCCGAGAACTTGGCGTTTTCCGACAGAAATCCATAACCCGGATGGATCGCATCCGCGTTGGTCAGCTCGGCCGCCGAAATAATATTGGGGATATTCAGGTATGAGTCCCTGCTTGGAGGGGGGCCTATGCAAACCGCTTCATCAGCGAAGCGCACGTGCAGGCTGTCCCTATCAGCAGTGGAGTATACAGCTACGGTTTTAATGCCCATTTCCTTGCAGGTACGTATCACGCGAAGGGCAATTTCACCACGGTTAGCTATGAGTATTTTTTTGAACATAATCTTAATGTGCAGATGTGCAAATATGAAGATGTGCAGATGGTTTTGACGGGTGCATTTGCACATCCGCACATCTGCACATTTGAAATTTACACAGGTTCAACCAAAAACAGCGGCTGGTCGTATTCAACCGGCGAAGCGTTATCAACCAGTATCTTCACGATGCGGCCGGAAACTTCCGATTCTATCTCGTTGAACAGCTTCATGGCCTCGATGATGCAAACCACCTGGCCTTCGGCGATCTCATCGCCAACGTTCACGAACATCGGCTTATCCGGCGAAGAAGAACGGTAGAACGTACCGATCATCGGCGATTTGACGGTGATGTATTTCGAGGTATCGGCGGCTGGTGCGGCTGCGGGTTGTGCAGCAGGCGCGGCCGGAGCTGTAGCCACAGGTGCCGGAGCATAAGCTGCCGGAGCAGCCTCGGACGGTAAATTGGCCGTAACGTAGGTAGGCGCCTGGTTGGTTTTTATGGTGATCTTGAAATCTTTCTGTTCAATCGACACTTCATTTACCCCCGATTTGGAAACAAATCGTATGAGGTCCTGAATCTGTTTGATGTCCATAGAGTTGGAATTGGTTAGTTTTTGAAGATTGTGGTATCTAAATTATGTGCATATATGCAGATGTGCAAATATGCAGGTGTTTTTTATTACTTTAATAATCTAAACATGCTTAATTGATAAGATGTTTTAAACTATGAAAGGCAATATTTTTAAGTGTAACTATTATTGAAATGCGTTTTTAATACGGTCAACAAGACCGCTCTTTGCCATATCCCTTGATAAAAGCACCATATTTTTAATCGCCTCGGGGCTCGAAATTCCGTGGCCAACCACTACCGGCGCATTTATGCCCAAAATAGGACTGCCCCCATATTGCTCATAGTTGAAACGTGCAAAAAATTCGTCGTTAATTTTCTTCTTAAGCGATATTACATAAAAAGATTCGGCCATTTTCAGCGCCACGTTACCCGTAAAGCCATCGGCAACATAAACATCTGCGATATCGCTGAATAGGTCACGGCCCTCGATATTGCCTGCAAAGTTGAATTTGTCGCTTTCTTTCATCAGTGGGTAGGCTGCCAGGCAAAGCGCGTTGCCTTTTTCTTCTTCTTCGCCTATGTTCAGCAGGGATACGCGCGGGTTATTCATGCCATATACAACTTCGGCAAAGATGCTGCCCAGGATACCGAATTGAAGCAGGTACTCCGGTTTGCAATCGGCGTTGGCGCCTACATCCACTAAAAGGCCAAAACCCCCGGATAGTTTGGGAACATTGGTGGACATGGCGGGGCGCAAAACCCCTTCTACTGTTTTTACGCTGAGAACCGATCCGACCAGCATCGCCCCGGTGTTACCCGCAGACGAAAAGGCATCAATCTTACCCTCTTTGAGCAATTGATAACCTACGCTGATACTTGAATCCGATTTTTTGATGACCGCCTTGGCGGGATGATCGTGCATGTCGATCACTTCGGTCGTGTGTACGAATTCGAAATGATCTGCGCTGTAATTATGCTCGCGAAGAATGGCTAAGCCTACTTCCTTATCGCCAATAAGAACCAGCTGCTGGCCTTCAGGCAATGCTTGGTGGGCCTCTATCGCCCCCAAAACCGTTGCCTTCGGGGCGAAATCTCCGCCCATAATATCCAAGCCAATCTTCATTGCGGAAAATTAAACTTAGGCGGTTGCAGCTTTCTCGATCAGGAGCTTTCCGTTGTAGTAAACATTACCATCAACAGTATAAGCCCTGTGGGGCAAATGTACCGCGCCGGTAGTTTTGCAAGTGGTTAAAGTAGGAGCGTCAGCTTTGTAATGCGTTCTGCGCTTTGCTGTTCTCGATTTTGAAAATTTCCGTTTTGGATGTGGCATAAATCCTAAAATTATATCATTTAATGTCCCTTAAGGCGTCCCACCGCGGGTCTTCCTTATCATTTTGGCCGTCGTCACCTTCAAACGCCTTCAGCCGTTCAAGCATTCCTCCGTCACAGTACGGAGTGTTGCCCGGATCGTTGCAAACCGAAATAAACGGCGCCGCAACGTTCACATATTCATATATCAGCCCTGCTACGCTGATCTCGTGATCGTTCTTCGTCAGGGTAATAATTTCTTCGTCCTCATCCATCGCTTCCTCGCTGAACTTGGCTATCTGCTGCTCGCGAATATCCACTTGCTGCGGAAACTCGGCTAAACATTTGTCGCAGGTAAGCCCGATATTGCCGGTGATGTGAAAGTCCAGGATCAGCATAGTTTCCTGTTTTTCCATATCGATATGGCATTTCAGATCGGCCTTTTTTACCAGCGAATATTCATATTCATCGAAAAAAGCGTTGCTGATCTCATAATCAAAATCGTGCTTGCCGAGCTTTAGCCCGCTGAACGGAATTGAATATGTTTTTAGCGATTTCAATGAGCGATAATTAGCCCGCAAATGTAGGGAAAAATTGTGAATGTGGAAAAAAAAGTTGAAAAGGGGGTAAAGGAAGTCTGAAGTCGAGAGTCTTAAGTCCAAGGCACGGGTCGGTCAAAGCGAAATGCTATAGGCGTAATGCATTGCGTCTATATGGTCGCCAATAAAAAAGCCCCGTTTCCGGGGCTTCCTCATATTAGTTAGGCACATTGGGGTTTTTATCCCACCATAACCTTGTTCCGCCGTTATCGGGGCCGCCCAGGGCTGTAACCCCAGTGGCAACACCTTGCGGGTTGGTCGCGGTTTCATCCGATGGGAAGGGCAAACGTTTTACAAAACCAGCCGTGGTGATGGTACCGGCGCTGTGGTTCACCTTTACCGGGAATATTTTCGGATACCCCGTTCTCCTGAAATCCGACCAGGCTTCCTGTCCGTCGGGATAAATAGCCAGCCATTTCTGCGTGATGATCCTTTGCAGGTTATGCTCGAAAGAATCGCCGGTGTTCCACGCTATAGTGATGTTGTTAAGTGCAGCGATGTTGTTGGTCGCGTCGGTCGGGTCAACATAGTTCTGTTCGGTGCTTGTAGCATCAGTCAGGTAGCCGGCCGGCATGGCCACTCCCTTATCCTGGAACGACTCAGTGATACCCTGCTCATAGTATGATTGCGCAGTACCGCCGCCCATGTTCCAGCCGCGTAGCGCACCTTCGGCTCTCAGGAACCAGCTTTCAGCCGACGACATGATCTGCATCGGGGTGGTTGCCGATACGTTCAGCAGCGAAAAGTTAATGTATTGCGGCGTGGTAATATCAAGGCCGCTTCGCAGGCCCTCGTATTTACCGTTATAGGCTGATTTGAGAAAATACGCCCCCTCCCGCGGGTCCTTATATCCCTCCAGTATGGATTGCATAGAGGCGTTCAGACTGATATCCTGGTAAGCGTTAGTGATGTTCCACAATGCATTTTGGTATGTGAGACCATTAACCATGTTTAGCAGCGCATCATCGCCGACAGCTTGCAACAAACCATTCGGATCGGCAACCGCTTTTTCGGCCTGCGCTTTTGCAGTTGCAGCGTCAACATAAACAATGCGCATGGCAAGGCGCAGCCTGAGTGTATTGGCGAATTTCAGCCATTGCTTGTAATCTCCGCCATAGAACAGGTCAAACGGCTGGAATGGCTTGGCGCCCGGATACGTTTGCACATAGGTAGTCAAAGTATTAACCGCTGTATCTAATTCTTTGAAGAAGCGGGTGTAAATTTCCTGCTGGCTGTCATAAGGTACGAAGAAGTTGCTGGTTCCGTACTTCGAATACGGGATCGGGCCGTAAATATCCGTAATGCGGTCCATGGCCTCAACCTTCAGAATAAGCGCAATAGCTACGAAGTGCTGATCTTGCGGACGGGCCTTTTTCTCTATCTGCTGCCAGTTGTTCATGATGTGCTGGTTTCCCAGGTCAAAAGCCTGCGCGTTCCAGTCGAAACGCATGAAGTAATTTGCATTGTTCGGCCCGAAACCATAATCAGGCGAGGCCATGTAACCCGAAAATATATCAGCGTTCAGGTTTTGCTGTATCTGGTAAATGTAATCCACCGGGCTGGCGATGTTCTGTTCCATATCCGGGAAAAAGCCGCCGAGGTATTGAAGGTCGCCCTGGGCCTGTCCCTGCGTTACTTTGCTGGGGTCGGTGTTCATAGCATTAAACTCTTTGGTGCACGAGCTCAAGGCAAAAGCGCCGAGGATGCAGGCCCATATGATGCTGTTTTTTCTAAATATCGTTTTCATAATGATCATATTGAATCAATTTATATTAAAACTTCGCTGACACATTGAAACCTATCGACCTGTAGCTTGGCTGACCAAACAGATCAAGTCCCTGCAAGGTGTTGTCGGTTGAAAGTGTTGTCTCCGGGTCGTACGGCGCCTTCAGGTAGAAGAAGAACAGGTTGCGGCCTGTTAATGCCAGGCGTATACCCTTTATCGTATTGTTGAACAGACTGCCGGGCAGTGTATAGCCTACCGATACTTCCCTCAAGCGAATGTTAGTCGCCGAATAAAGATATTGGGTCAAAGCGCCCGAGCGGCCACCGATGTCATTATAATAAGTTTGTGCATCGATAGTTGTGCCGCCGATGTTCACGCCGCCGTTGTCCCGCGCTTTAGCCGAAGCCTGCGATACGCCGTAGGCGTCCAGGTAAGCGTTGGTCATATCCACCACTTTGCCTCCAAAACGGCCGTCAACGGTAAACGACAGATCGATGCCCTTGAATTTGAAGGTGTTGGTCCAGCCCAGTATCCAGTTGGGGTTCACATTGCCGGCATCAACATATTTGTTCGCATCGTTGATCAGCTGCGGCGTACCATTGGTTACCACCGGTTTGCCGTTCGCATCGCGAACAAAGTCGTTCAGGTAAAGCTCGCCGAAAGGCTTGCCAACCCTTGCTTCCAATTGGTAAGCGTTGACCGTATTTGGGAAAACGAATATGTTCTGCGGACCATTGGTGGGGTCGGTGTACAGAGCCAGCACCTTGTTTTTGTTCAGCGAGAAGGTGAAATTAGTATTCCAGCTAAAGTCATGGGCGATATCTCCGCGATAACCCAGGCTGCCTTCAATACCCTGGTTCAGCACGTTGCCGCCATTAACATACTGGCTTGAAAAGCCGCCGGATGCAGAGGTGGTTGCGATATTGAACAACTGGTTGTAGGTATTGGTATGGTAGTAGGTAAGATCGAAATTGATGTGATCGTTAATGAACCGCCATTCCGTGCCAACTTCGAACGAGTGGGTGATCTCAGGCTTCAGGCTGGCCAGCGGCCTTGTCAGGTTCAGGTTCACGAACCCGCTGCTCAGGGTATATTGCGCAGGCGTGCTCACAAAGCTAGGGATGCTGTTACCCACCTCGGTAAACGAAGCGCGCAGCTTGCTATAACTGATCCAGTCCGGCAGTTTGACCATGCTGCTTAAAACATCGCTGATACCTACTGACGGGTAAAAGAATGATTCATTCGGCGTAAAGGCTAAGGCCGATGACCAGTCGTTACGTGCCGTCAGATCCAGGAACAAATATTTTTTATAGCCAAAATCAACACTGGCAAAAAGCGATTGTGTTTGCGCCTCGGTTTTGTTCGTCTGGTTGAACGGGTTGCCGGCCGTCAGGATAACATTGCCTACGTTAAAGTAGTTATCGACATTGCCCAGGTGCCCTCCAAAGCCCAGTGAGCTGTTTTGGTTGTCCTGGATAATAGCGCCCGCCGAACCGTTAATATTGAAGTCAGAGCTCAGATCCTTGTTTACGCCTAAAATAAGGTCGCTGTAAACCTGGTTCTGGCCGCTTGAAGAGTATGCATAATTCCCTGCCATACCGGAAAGCAACGTGGTACTGCCTGCGAAAAGCCTTTGGTCGCTGGTTTGGTCGGCTTTGTCTAAACTAATACGTCCCTGCAGGTAAAGCCAGCTGGTAAAATCATATTTTGCAGAAACCGTAGCCAGCAGGCGGTTCAAACCCTGCGTGTTCGGGTTGCGGTACTGTATCCAGTAAGGGTTTTCAGTAACGTCGCCCGATGGCGCGGTGTATGCTTCGATCCAGTTCGGAAGCTGGATATTCCTCACCGGGTCGAACTGTTCATAGTTTTTATATTGATTAAAGTCCACGCCCCTTGGGAACAGGTAAACGCTGGTAAGCGGGTTGAAATAAGTACCCGATGTAGGGCGGTCTACCACGTTCTGGAAGATATATTGGCCGCTGATGTCGAGCGTCATTTTATTATCCAGCAATTTGGACGTATTGCGCACGCTGATATTGTTCTTCGCGAAGGTATTTCCGGGCTCAACGCCTTTTGCATGCGTGTTGGCGTATGATAAATAAGTTTGATTTTTATCAGTGCCCGTAGTTAGCGAGAACGAATTGATCGTCGTCAGGCCTGTCTGGAAGAATTGTGTAGGTTGTGAATTTGGAGCTCCGCCGGTTTCTTTTGCGCCGTAAGAGTTCAGTGAAGTAGCGTTGTTAACGCCTGCATCACCACGGTCGTATTCTGTTTGCAAAGTGGGTAATTTAACAGGTGTATCGAATGTGGTATTCGTAGTGAGTGTTACTGTGGTTTTACCAGCTGTGCCTTTCTTTGTGGTGATGAGGATAACGCCGTTGGCTGCCGCGCTGCCGTACAGTGCCGATGCCGACGCACCTTTCAAAACGCTGATGCTTTCAATGTCGTCAGGGTTTAGGTTCGATATACCGTCGCCGCCGTCGTTGCCGTATGAAAACACACCGTTTGGCTGTGTACTGGTCAGCGGGTTCAGCGGAACGCCATCCACTACGTACAACACATTGCTGCTGCCATAAATGGATTTGTTACCGCGAAGCACCAATTTGGTCGAGCCGCCCGCGCCGGAAGAGCTTTGAGTGATTTGCACGCCCGAAACTTTACCATCCAGGCTGTTTACGAAACTGGGATCTTTTGAAACCTGTAGCTCCCGGCCCGATATGGTCTGCTGATCGTAGCTTAATGAAGCCTGTGATTTGGTGATACCTAAAGCGGTAACTACTACCTCGTTCAGTGCTTTTGAACTTGGTACAAGTGATACGGTGGTCGTGTTGCCGGTGCCAACTACAACTTCCAGCGTGTTGTAGCCGATATAGCTGAACACCAGCACATCGCCGGTTTTCGCGTTTACGGTGTACTGACCGTTGACATCGGTTTGCGTACCGACGGTGGTGCCTTTTACCAACACAGAAACACCCGGGATCGGTTGCCCGGTTTCGTCTTTGACAGTACCTTTAATCACATCAGGTACATTTTTAATAGGGGTTGCAGACATGTCTGGCACATCCTTTAAACCATTTGGCGCGGCGGCGTGCACCCCATTCCATAGGAATAAGAACACAGCAGGCAGACACCAGATCTTGGAAAATCGTAAGAAAATTTTCATAGTGTTGATTAAGTAAATAAATTGAGTTAAATGGCTGATTTAGCTGAAAAAAGAACGGTAGTGTGTTTTCGACAATAACTTCTTAAAGTTTTTTAAGAAGTAACGAATATTAAAAAAACTTTCGATTAAAGAATCATTTTTTAGTAAAGTTTTAAAACTAAGCCGAAATAACGTCGTTTTTTGCGATATTTTCATTTTTGGCATAAACAGACGGCATGTAAAGTATTTATTAACAATACTTTAAGCCGGACATACTCGTTGCTTACCTAAATTTAATTTTTAAAGATTAGTCGCGATCACGACTTAACTTCGAGATCACCAGCGGATTTTCGCTCAATTCTTCCATTTCCCGCCGGCGTCTTACGATGTGGATGGCAGCAAACAACGCTTCCCGGAACGAGTCCGCAGAGGCCAGGTTCCTGCCCGCAATATCGTATGCAGTACCATGGTCAGGCGAGGTGCGTACGAAGTTGAGTCCGGCGGTAAAGTTCACGCCTGAGTCAAAGGCCATTTGTTTGAAAGGGATCAGGCCCTGGTCGTGGTACATGGCCAGCACGGCATCGAATTTCTGATATGAGCCATTGGCGAAGAAACCATCGGCAGGATAGGGGCCGAAAGCGAGGATATCGTTGGCTTTTGCCTCATTGATCGCCGGAACAATTGTAGTTTGCTCTTCATCACCAATAAGGCCGTTGTCGCCGGCGTGGGGGTTAAGTCCCAATACAGCTATTTTCGGGCGCTGGATCCAAAAGTCCTGGCGCAGACTGGCGTCCATCAGCTTCAGCTTGCCTAGTATTTTTTCGGTTGAAATAGTACCCGCAACTTGATTCAGCGGGATGTGGCCGGTTACAACGCCAACACGCAAATTATCGCTCACCAGGAACATCAACACATCCGGTGCGCCCGCCTTTTCCTGCAAATATTCGGTATGACCCGGGAATTTGAACTCCTCACTTTGGATATTGTCCTTATTAATAGGCGCCGTTACCAGCGCATCGATATCTCCTTTGACGAGATCGTTTACAGCGTGCTGCAGCGACAGGAAAGCGTATTTGCCACCGGCTTCGGTTACCTGGCCGAGGTCGATCTTCACGTCTTCCTCCCAGCAATTGATCATGTTGGGTCTTTTATGCTGCGCCTGCGAAGGATTGTTGATCACGTGAAAATTCAGCTCGTTGACATTGATCGCCTTGCGGTGGAACGAAGCAACCTTGGTTTGCCCGTACACGATGGGCGTGCAGTAATCATATATTTTCTGGTCGACCAAAGTTTTGATGATCACCTCCAGCCCGATGCCATTCACGTCGCCAATACTTATGCCTATTTTCAGTTTCTCACTCATTTTATTTAGGATTACACCGATGTGATTAATGATTACACCGATTATATTTATCCAGCAAATCTAATAACAATTTAGCTTTGGTCTTTCTGCTTTCCGCTTTCTGCTCAAAAAGCAAATAAAAAGATTGGAAGGCTAAATTCCTGATTGTAGCACAAATATGTATAATTTGCGGCACTTAATTCAACCCGAAATGTCACTGGTAAGGGCGAAAAAGCATCTGGGGCAGCACTTTTTGACGGACAAGAATATCGCCGCTAAAATAGTTGGCAGTTTGAAGTTGGCAGTTGGCAGTTATTCCCAGGTATTGGAAGTTGGTCCGGGGATGGGTATATTGTCCGATTTTTTGCTCCAGCGCGACGATCTGCAAACTTACCTGATCGACATTGATATCGAATCGTACGAATTCCTGCAAAAGAAGTACCCGCAATTGGGCGAAAGGCTGATCAACGACGATTTTCTGGAAATGGATTTTAGTAAGGTCTTTACCGAACCTTTTGGCATTATCGGTAATTTCCCTTACAATATTTCCTCTCAGATATTATTCAAGGTACTGGACAACCGCGACCAGGTGATGGAAGTGGTGGGCATGTTCCAAAAGGAAGTGGCCGAACGCTGCATCGCTAAACCCGGCAGCAAGGAATATGGTATACTGAGCGTTTTCCTGCAGGCTTATTATACGGTCGAATATCTGTTTACCGTGAAAGCCGGGGTTTTCAATCCTCCGCCGAAAGTGTTATCAGCAGTAATAAGGTTGACACGCAATGAAACCGAAAAACTGGATTGCGATGAAAAGCTATTCTGGCAGGTAGTGAAAGCGGGTTTCAACCAACGGCGAAAGACGTTGCGAAATGCTCTTTCGTCTCTCATCAACAAGGAAAAGATGGCTGATGAACCGATGCTTGATCTGCGGGCAGAGAGATTGAGCGTAAAGGATTTTGTGGGGCTGACGAATAAGATTGAGCTAAATAGATAACTTTAATTATGGATTTTTTTGAGGATTTGCCACGACAAGTAAAGGACAGTATCGAAGCTGGATTAAAAGATATTGAGGAAGGCAATGTTTTTGAGCATAAACAAGTGATGCAAGAAATTTATATCCGGTACGGTCTTCAAAACCAGTTAGAAATAACATAAGTATTACTTGCTCATAGTAGAGAACTTACCCAGTTCGTTAGGAGCCGACTGATACCAATCATTATTGATAAAATAATACTGCTCTTTTCCTAAAAGAGCTATCGGAAAATCTCCCTTAATTTTCTGTTTATGACCTTTTCCGGTTTTTGGATTACTTGTCACTGCATAACAATCAAATACATATTCCTTTATACTAAAAAACACGTGTTTCTTATGATCAAAATGTAAAATACTCCTGTCATTATAGTCAAAATTTGTTTGTGGGTCGCTTTTTGATTTAACATGGTCGTGTATCACCAGTATCAATTTAAAGCCCTCTTTAATAGTTCCGGACAAAGAGATTATTTTGGCGCTATAATTTTCATCCTCTCCGCCTGATTCCCATGTTGCCAAACTTCTGAAATGCATAGCATCGCATAGCTTATCGCCGTAAACACATAGAATGATCACATTACGTAGTGCAATATTTGACCCTCCCCTCACGGCATATTTTATTTCGACAAACTGTTTATTCAGAATTGTTGTCTCGACAGGTACTCCCCAAAAATCAAAATCAGTTATGGTGTCTTTCAAGCAGCTCATTCGTAATTTGTGATTAGAATAATCTGGCATTATGTGGATTTCTTGATTTTTGCCATCCAACGATTGAACTATTAAGATTTTGGCATCTTTTTTACTATCTGTGTCCAAAGCAGTTTTCAGTTCGTCCTGGGCAAAAGAGCAGTTATAAAACAAAAGGAAAGCCGCAAAAGCGACCAAGGTTAAAGGCCTAAACATCGGGGTAATTTATACCATAAATTTATTGAATTTCAGACTCATTACATTAATCCGATGCAAATTTCGTTCGGTATCAATATGTTTGTCCCAGAATGAACAAAAACATCCTCATAGTCGACGACATACACCCTGTTTTTATCGAACAGGCTGAAGCCATGGGCTACCATTGTGACTACCAGCCGGCCATCAAACCGGGCGAAGCCTACGCGATCATCGGTCATTATGAAGGTATTGTGATCCGCTCTAAATTTTTGGTGGATAAAAAAGTGCTTGACCTGAGCACGAAGCTCCGTTTCATTTGCCGCGCGGGGGCCGGGATGGATAATATCGATGAGCATTATGCGATCAAAAAAGGCATTATCCTGATCAATGCGCCCGAAGGAAACATGGATGCCGTCGGCGAACATACCGTGGGGATGCTGCTTTGCCTGATGAACAATTTTAACCATGCTGATGCACAGATCAGGCATGGTGTGTGGAAACGTGAGGCTAACCGGGGCTGTGAGTTGAAGGGTAAAACGATCGGCATCATCGGTTATGGTTTTATGGGCAGCAGCTTTGCCAAAAAATTGGCCGGTTTTGATGTAAACGTGATCGCCTATGATAAATACAAAAGCGGCTTCAGCGACGAGTACTCCAGTGAGGTAAGCATGGAAGAGATTGTAAGACGCAGCGATGTACTGAGCCTGCATGTGCCGCTTACCCGGGAAACTAATGGCCTGGTGGATGATGAATACCTTTTCCACTTCAAAAAGCCTATTTTTTTGCTGAATACGTCTCGTGGGAAAGTAGTCAAAACACAGGCGGTACTCGACGCAATTAAGCGGGAAAAAATACTGGGTGCCGGGCTTGACGTGCTTGAAGTGGAGAAATTCCCGGCGTTGGCTGAGCAGTCGTGGTTCGAGGAATTGAAGCAGTCGGGCAAGATATTGCTGACGCCGCATGTAGCCGGGTGGACCTTTGATTCTTACCGCCGTATCAGCGAGGTAATGGCGGAAAAATTGGCGCAGATAAGGCCATAAATCGCTCAAAAAATTTTGAAATTAAAACTTAAATAGTTTATCTTCGTTTTACTCAAAACAAGACTATGGAGGCTACAGCCGATATAGTCTTGTTTGTTTTTAATGACGCACGTCCTTCCTTTCGCAGGGGGACTATTTTTTTTGATATTAATTTACAAACTAAAGAATTAGGGTTATGGCAGATGTAGCATACTATACCAGGGATGGCCTGGATAAATTGAAAGAGGAATTACAGCAATTGAAGACTTCCGGCAGAGCTGCCATTGCTAAGGCCATTGCTGAAGCTCGCGACAAAGGCGACCTTTCTGAGAACGCGGAATACGATGCTGCGAAAGAGGCGCAGGGTCACCACGAAACCAAAATTGCTAAGCTGGAAGAGCTGCTGGCCAGCGCCCGCCTGCTTGATGAAAGCAAGCTGGATGCGTCTAAGGTGCTGGCCCTATCAAAAGTGAAGATAAAAAACACTAAGAATGGCGCTACCATGAGCTACCAGTTAGTTTCGGAAAGTGAAGCCGACCTGAAATCGGGCAAAATATCGGTAACCTCGCCGATTGCTAAAGGCCTGTTGGGCAAAAAAGTAGGCGAAAAGACTGAGATCACCGTTCCGGCGGGAAAGATGGAGTTCGAGATATTAGAAATAAGCAGGTAGTTATTAGTTACCGGTGATCAGGTATCAGGTCGCCGGTTTTACTTTATTACCCGATAGTATTCCTGATAACCTGTTAACTAATCACTGATAACTACATGTCAACAATCTTCTCAAAAATAGTCGCCGGCGAGATCCCCGCCTATAAAGTAGCCGAAACCATTGATTACCTGGCTTTCCTGGATATCAACCCGCTGGCTGAGGGGCATGTGCTGGTGATCCCCAAAAAAGAGGTTGATTACCTGTTCGACCTGGATGACGAGTTGTATACCGGTCTTCAGATCTTTGCCAAGATCGTAGCCACAGGGTTGCGTAAAGCCGTTACCTGCAAAAGGATTGGCGTAGCCGTTATAGGCCTCGAAGTACCGCACGCGCATATTCATTTGATCCCAATGAATCACGTCAGCGACCTGAATTTCGCGCGGCCTAAACTAAGCTTTACGCCTGAACAATTGGCAGCAACAGCCGAGAAAATAAAAGAAGCATTACGACAAGATTAATAGACCATGTCATTGCGAGCGATAGCGCGGCAACCTCCTCGCCAGTGCGTGGAGGACAAGCATAGCGACGAGGTTGCTTCGTCGTTCCTCCTCGCAATGACAATGATTTTTATTTTTTGATCTTCATCCCGCTGACGCGATTCGTATTATCCTTCACAAATGTCTCCCATCCGGAATAGGATTTCTTTGCTGTGCCTTTGCCTGTTGTGATCTTTTGGAACGAATGGCAAACTGCTACAGCGAGGCCGTCAGTGGCATCTAAAAATTCAGGTGTTTCCTTAAACTTCAGCAAGTTTTGCAGCATAGCGGCAACTTGTTCCTTGGTGGCGTTCCCGTTACCGGTAATAGCCTGTTTGATCTTCCGGGGAGAATATTCTGTTATCGCCACATTGCGCGATAGCGCCGCGGCCATAGCAACTCCCTGTGCGCGACCCAACTTGAGCATTACCTGGATGTTTTTGCCATAAAAGGGCGCCTCGATGGCGAGGCAATCCGGGTGGTAATTATCGATCAGGTGAACGGTTTTTTCAAAGATGCGCTGCAGTTTCAGCATGTGGTCGTCGAGGCTTTCCATCTTAATAACGCCGAGGCTCATCAATTCCACCTTGTTGCCGGTTTCTTTCACCAGCCCGTAGCCCATCACAGCCGTTCCCGGGTCGATGCCTAAAATGATGCGTTCTTTTATGTCTGGTTGCTGCATTAAAGATAATTGGGCGTGGTGTCATGTTGAGGCTCTCGAAACATGCGGGCAAAGTCCGCCAGCTGGCGGAGTACCCTTCGAGTGCCTCAGGGTGACACCCCTCTTTGTTTTCCAAAACTAACCTTTCGCTCCTGCATTTTGCAGGATGTTCATATATTCTTCCCGGCTGATCATACGCGCGCCCATCGATTCCAAATGTTCGGTATGTACCTGGCAATCGATCAAGCTATATTTGCCGCTTTGGCACATATGGATTAATGCTGTTTTTGATGCATTGCTCGCCTTACTGAACATGCTTTCACCGCAAAATACATTGCCAATCTCAACGCCATACAACCCGCCTGCCAATTGGCTATCTTCCCAAACTTCTACTGAGTGCGCGTAACCTTCATAGTGCAACCGTAAATATGCCTCTTTCATTTCCGGGATGATCCACGTTCCATCCTGGCCTTTGCGTTCCGCAGCGGAACAAGCTGCTATTACCTCTTCAAAATGGGTATCATACGTCACCCTGAATTTACCTGATCGCAGAACCTGCTTCATGCTTTTAGATGTTCTCAATTCATTGGGAAAGAGTACAAACCGCTCGTGCGGGAAATACCAAAGGATAGGCGTATCCTCGTTATACCAGGGGAAGATGCCGTTCCGGTAGGCAAGCAAAAGGCGGTCGACTGCCAGGTCGCCGCCAACGGCAAGTAAGCCGTCTTCCCCGGCCAGGGCGGAGTCGGGGAAAAGTAAGCGTTCATCCAGCCTGAAGATCATCAGGCAAATTTAAGCCTTCTTATGGAGCACCAGCTTCTTATTTTGCGCCTTGGCTATTGCGTCAAAATATTGCTGCATTTCGGTGTATTGGGTGGCAGGCACCATCCGGGTGTTTAACAAAAATTTAGCCGTACTTACAACCTGGTTCTTGTCCTTGTTATATACATAGCTGATGTCATAATTGCCATAGCTGAATTTAAGGCTGGCATTGGCCGGCAGCGATTCCACTTCATAGCCCTGGGGAAGATCAATGGTTGTTATGCATGACTTTTGCAGGGGAAAATCAAAATAAAAATCGCTCGTCCTTTTCTCGGTTATCGGCGCCACATTATGCCATAACGCAAAAACACCCGGACGATAAAACTGTTTATCGCCGGCCATTACATCACAAAATTTATCATATTCCAGGTTCATGTCCACCTGTTTAAGGCCTTTATCATCTTTGCCCGAGTTAAAGTCGAACACGGATGGTTGTTTAATATCCAGATCCCTCAGCCAACGTTCCTTTTGCTCGTCGAGTTTCATTGCTTCATTATCGACGTAGTTGCGCCTGTATTCACCTGTGGCGTATATTTTCACATGTGCTTTGGCGCTGCCGTCAGGCTGCAATGCAATATTCACCTCGCTGTTGAACTGGTTGTCCTTTGACTGGCTTTTGGGGGTATTTACCAGTTTGCCGCCGTCTTCTGTTATCAGCAGGGCTGTACGATTTTCGGTGAATGGCCCCAATGTTCCGAAAGGTGATTTATTACTGGTACACTCGAGCCAGGTCGTATCATTTTTGAAAGGAATACACAATATCTCGTGGTTGAAATCATTATGCGGAAAGCTAAAACTGGCCGGCTCTTCATTTTCTCCGGCTCTTATCAACGCGCAGTAAGCTTTGATGCCCACCACGTTCAGCAACGACCGCATATAGTTTGACAGCGCCTTGCAGTCGCCGTATTTTTTATCGTCGACAAAGCTGGCAGCAAAAGGCTTGTATCCGCCGATGCCCAGCTGTATGCCTACGTAGCGCATATTCTCCTGCAAATAATGGTACAGGAACCGGGCCTTGTCCTTATCTGTTTTAATCGTATCGGTCATTTTCTTTATTTCCACAGCGCGCGCCGGCGACAGCGCGATATCACTGTTGAGCCCATATATCCAGGTGCCGAATTTTTGCCACGAGCTTATATTGCCCTGGTTACCGAAGCAAACAAACTGGTTTGTTGTGAATTTAAGCTCGGCCATCTCGCGCCAGCTCATAGCTCGTTCCTCTTTTTTAATGGCCTTTATATCTTTCACCTGCCAAGTATAGGTTATCAATGAACCGTCCGAAGCGACCTGGGGAGTAAGGCGAATGTTCCTGCTCTGATATCTGAAGCCCGCTGCCGAATCAACCCATACCTTTATGGTCGAACTTTGTACGGACTGTTCCAGCCCATCCTGTATGTACCAGCTGGGCAGCGTTATATAGCTGTTCAAATCCTCTTCGTAGCTTACCTCTAAAGTTTCGGGGTATTTGGCCACGCTATGTTTCACACCCAGGAACCGGCTGTCGGTTACCAATGTCTCATCATCACTCGCAGCTCCATCGTACATATCTGTTTTATGGTACTTTTTAAGCAGCTTGCCTGTTTCATCATATGCCCGTATATCGATATCGCTGAACGTGTCAAATTTTCGGTTATAGGGTAATACGACAATAGCCATGCGATCAGCTTTTTCATTCAGAATGGTAATCAGGCTATGATGTTTGATCACTATTTTGCCCGGCGCCTTGATATGATATTCATCCAGCGAATAGCGTATAACAGAATTTGCATCTTGTTTAAGCGAGTCGGGGATGCCTGCTGCTGAATACAATTCCTTTGGCAGATCCTGCCCTAATGCCCTGCCCGCGATCAGAAAGCAGGCAATGGCCACTAAGTATTTCATTTTCTTGTTCACAATAATTTAAGTCTTTTTTAATACAACCTGTTCACTCAGCATTTCATACATTTTTTTGTAGAACTCGCGAAGATCAGGATAGTCTTCTTTAAAATAGATCGATTTGTTCCTGATGATGACATATTTTATCATTAGCGTGCCGCTGTCTTCGGCCACAGTGCGCTTAAAAATAATACTTTTATCCGGCGCTACTATAGTTAAAGTCTTCGGCAGGGCATCCGTTTTGAAACCGGAAGGAAGCTTACAGACGGAATAGATCGAATAATTATTCAGGTAACCGAAATCGACATCAGAATAACGGTCTTCGCTCAAAAAAGGGTTTTTGTTGAAGATGTTGAAGAAGGGGGTACTCACATAAATATAATTCTCATCCGACCCGGCAAGCGCAAAACTGAAATCAACTTTCTGTACCAGGGGCAGCGAGTCTACATCCGTATTTTCTCGCTTATAGGATATTATTTTAAGGTTATTATCGAAGTTCTTAAATGTGTCTAAATATTTTTCTGGGCCTTTAGTTTCATATAGCTGCAAAGCATGCGCTTTGTTGTATTTAGAACTCGTTATTTCGGCATTACCATCCATTTTACCGTCGGGCTTTATTTCGGCATTCAAATAGATCGATTGCATTGCCGGCTCTTCGTCTGAAATAAACATCACGTTGTAAGCTTTCAGGTTATCTGATAGATTTATGCTCAGCGCATCGTGCGGGTCGATGTTAAATCCAAAAGAGTTCAGAATATTTTCCGGCATGGTGTTATAAAGCGCGTACTTGTTAGTAGCGTCAAGAACATAATTTTTAGTGCTGTCTACCGGCACAAAGATCGCAGTACTATTAAAAGCAAAAATACTTGGGTTTGCCGGGTTGATCTTGCCCTTGGATTTGGTGCTTATTACTAAGGGTGATGCTTTTATCCCGGCCTTTTTCAACAAATGATAAACCATCATATTGATCTCGGTAGAATTGCCCGTTTTTTGGTCCCAGGCTTTTACCGTACCATCTATGGTATAGAAATTCATATTTCCGTCCCATTTCATCCTGTTTTTAACAGTATCGAAAATGAAGGCGATCTTTTCGTCGGCCGATTGCAGTGTTTTTGCTTTGGCTATGATAGCTGATTCGCCCGAAAGGTTTCTGTCCAGGTCGTACCCAAAATCAGAGGCTTTAATCATTAGTTCGCCGATTTTTGGCCAGGTGCTTATTCGCGTATTGATCCCGACAAATTCTACCCGCTGCAGGTTATCCACGCGCGAACCGATATAGGGTTCGTTCGGCATGGAATGAATATTGGCCATGGCCCTTATCTGGTACGGGTCAATAGGTTCTCCCTTGCTTTTTACATAAGGTTGCTTAACATAGGGTACGGTCTTAAAATTGGGGTTGCCGGTTATGTTCAATTCATATTCGCTATACCGGGTCGGCAGATAATATTGGAAATGCCATGCTGCAGGGATCAATTGCCTGTAAGTAAACTCAATTATCGATCCGGCTTTGACGTCAGGCATGGCAAACTTTATCATCGAATGCCATTTATCAACTCTAACATTATATATGTCTTTCTTGTCGAGTGGCGTGATCTCCGTTTTACCATTTTCATAATTGATGGTCTCTCCCTTTATATCAGCAATGCCGATCTCGCCCTGGTAGCTGTAATATTCCAGCTCAATACTGCCGTAGCCCTTGCCGTGTTCATTAAATATTTTAATACGTGTACGATGGCCCATTGGCAGCCCCGCTTTGCCGTCCATGACGCCATAGTCGAAGAGCACTTCCGCATTAGCATCGGGCTCAAAATCGCATTTTTTAAGGTCAAGATCGGCCTGGCTAACTTTGCCATAGGGATCAACGGTCGGAACTGCGGCTGTCTGAGCCTTCACCGCAATTACAGCAATGCATGACAAGATCAAGGTAAGTAGCTTTTTCATCATTTTGTTTTAAGGTTGGTGGATTGAATATAAGGATTTTAATGCAATTCCAGAGCAAATAAATTATCCTTTCTTAAGTACGACCTGTTCGTTCATCAATTCATACATCTTTTTATAAAAATCATGCAGCTCGTCATAGTTTTCTTTAAAAAATATCGCCTTTTTATACAGGATCGTGTACCTTACCACAATAGAGCCGTCGTCCTCCGACACCAGGCGCCTAAAGCTGATGCTTTGATCCGACATATCCATTCTGACGTTTTTGGGAAGGGCGTCGCTCTTATAGCCTGCAGGTATTTTATAGCTGCCCATGATGACATCATTTCGTAAAAACCTAAAATCTATATCGGTGGTCCTTTTCTCGGCAAGGAAAGGATTGCCGCCAAACGGTACAAAAAGATTGGGCTTGAAGTAAATGTAAGTACCGTCAGATCCCGTAAGATCGAGGCTAAAACTGATTTTTTGCGACAGCGGGAGGGAATCTGTTTCCATGTTCTCCATCTTAACGGAGGAAATGGTCAGGTCATTATTACCCCTCTTCAGCGAGTCGGCATATTTTTTATCGCCGATAATTTTATATTTTTCTACCTCCCTGATCTTGTTATAGCTCAGGCTGCTCATTTCCGCCGAGCCATCCATTTTCCCATCGGGCTTAATGTCAGCAGTTATCATCACCATATTTCTTACCGGGCTGGGGTTTTGAATAAATACCAGGTCGTATTTCTTGTTGTCCTTATCGGTAGTCAGTCCATAAGAGTTGAGCAGGTTCTCAGGAATTACATTGTATAAATTGTACTTGTTTGTAGCATCCAGGACATAATTAGTCGTGCTGTCGACCGGCACATAAACCGCAGTGGTATTAAACTGGTACCTGGACGGATAAGTTGGGTTTACTCTGCCATGCTTCTTTGTACTGAGCAGAATAGGAAGCGCGTTTATTCCGGCTCGCTCAAGCAAATGGTAAACCATCAAATTCACCTCAGCTGAGTTGCCTATTTTTTTATCCCAGGCTTTTGGAGTGCCATCATCCGTAACACGTGAGTAAGTGCCATTCCATTTCACATTATTCTTAACCGTATTGAAAATATAAGCGATTTTTTCTTCATTGGTTTTCAATCCTTTGGCGTGGGCGAGGATATCCTCTTCGCCGGTTAATTTTCTTTTGAATTGTCCGCCGTAACCTTCCGAAGCGATTTCGTCCTCTCCAACCCTGTTCCATGTTTCTGAGTAGGTATTTACATATCCGGGTATGTTGACACTTTGCATCTGTGAAAGCATATATTGCAAGTTGTCATCAACCGTAGTAAAATACGGTTCCTCGTTGACTGAAGGGACATTGGCTAAAGCAATGTCAGTAATCTGGCTGCTGTTAGGGTCGCGTTCCAGTTTCACCGGCGGCTGGTTTGTATGAACGAAGTTCTTATAAATTAATCCGTTGTATATGGTGGCAGCATACTCGCTGTATCTTACCGGTATTTCGCGTTGAAAATACCAATCAGGAAGTACACCTATTGCCTTACTTTCGAGTGAGTATTTAAAATCAAGTATCGAGCCGGGTTTTACGCCAGGAAATGTGAATGTGACTGCCGAATAATCGTCATCTACGCGCTGGGTAAAGATTTGCTTTTTATCCACTTTGATTATCTCCAGGTTGCCATTGCTGGGATTAATTGTTTCGGCCTGTATGTTTTCAACCCATTCCGTGTGTTCATTTCCGTAATATTCTATGCGGACATTAGCAGCGTCTTTGCCATTGTCATTAAATACCTTGATCCGTTTCCGCCGCTCAAGTACTACTGTCGCGTCGTTGGGGTTTATGCTGAAATAGACGGTTCCTTTGTCAAAAAGTACTTCAGCATTAGCGTCCGGCTCAAAATCACATTTCTTTAGGTCCAGATCGGCCTGATTTACTTTTCCAATGGCTTCAATAGCAGGAATTGCCGGTGTTTGCGCGCTAACCGCACCAATTGCGGCGCATAATAAAATCAGGCTAAAAAACTTTTTCATCATTTTGTGTTAAGGTTACGAGATTGAATTTAGGTTTTTTTTGTCATTTTTTAAAGCCGATTATTAAGTTTTCTTAAGTACGACCTGGCCGCTCAACATTTCAAACATTTTTCTGAAAAAAACAAACAGCGCAGGGTATTCGTCTTTATTGAAATAAGATTTGTTATAATCTATCACCCAATGCACATTTACAAAGCCATCGTCTTCAGAGGCCATTTGTTTGAACCGGATACTGCTGTCAGGCATCAGCATCGAAACATTTTTGGGTAATGCATCAACCTTGTAGCCCTGCGGTATTTTATACCTGCCGCTGATGGCATAGTTATTCCGGTAAACGAAGTCAATACTGGAAACACGTTCCTTGCTGATGAATGGGTCTGTCTCAAGGGTCGAAAACAATTTAGGATTTATATACAAGTAATCGCCATCCGCATCAGGTGCTTCGTAGGTAAATTCGACGTTCTGCACCAGCGGCAATGTATCGATCTCCATGTTATCGATCTTGAATGAAGTTATTCTAAGGTTGTTATCATTTTGCCGCAAAGCATCACTGAATTTTTTGTCCCCCGCCTCCTTATACTTTTTCAAAGTTTTTATACGGTTGTAGCCTGCATTGGTTATCTGCGCGGTACCAGTCATTTTGCCATTGGGCAATATTTCGGCGTTCACAAAAACCGCATTTCGCGCCTTATTCTTGTCTTCGATGAAAACTAATGTTATAAAATGATTATTCACATCCAGGTAAAGGCCGTAGGTGTTCAGCGCATAGTAAGGTATATCATTCCATTTGGCATCCTTGTCCGAGGCATCAAGCACATACACGTCATCGCCCGTTTTAACATAAACCAGCATCTCGTCCAGGTTTCTTGACGAAGGGTCTCCGGGGTAAATTCTGTCATCCCCATCAGCGCTGACCATCACTAGGTTGGCGTCAATCCCCGCCTGTTCAAGCAGGCGGCAAAGTATGATATTGATCTGCTGCCTCGAGCCTTTTTTGCGGTTCCAGGCTTTACCAATATTGTCATAAAAAATATTTTCTTCATCAACCGAAAGTGTGTCTCGTATCTTTTTAAAAAGATAAGCCATTTTTTGCCGTGGCGCCATATCCTTTACGGCGTTGATCAGTATTTCCTCGTTCTTCAGCTTTATCTCCAGCTGCTGGCCATAATTAGAGCCGAAAATATATTTGGAACCTATTTGCTGCCAGGTGTCAGAAGGATTGTTGCCATTCGCGAAAGGGAATGAAACACGCTGTAAGTTGCCGTGATAGGTATCCATATAAGGTTCACGTCTAAGCGAAGGGATGTTAGCCGCAGCCACTACTGAATCCGAATTTGTCAATACATGCTCAGCAAAATAGAACTTATGCTTAAAAGCATAGCTTTTAGGCACTTTGATGTCATATTCGCTGTACCTTACCGGCAAATCGCCCTGGAAATACCAATCCGGTATATGTGTTGCCCAATTATAGGTTTCGTTATAAGCATATTCCAGTATCGAGCCGTTTTTGATATTCGGGAAGGTAAAGGTGGTTTTCGAGGTCCATTTATCGATCTTTTGCTTGTAGAAGGATTTTTTGTCCAGCTTAGTGATCTCTATCTTCCCGTTATTAAGATTAACAGTCTCAGCCTGGAGATCAGACATAAACCTGATCTGCCCGTTATTTGGTTCCTCAATGCTAATGTCACCCAGGTCGCTACTGCCAGACAGGTCGAATATCTTCAGCCTCAGGTGATGTTCCAGCACAAGTACATGGCCGGTAAAACTGGCGATGCAGTGATCGATAAGCACCTCCGCCTTAGCATCTTTTTCAAAATCACATGAGGTTAGCCGGAGGTCGGCGGTATCGATATTGCCAAATCCGCGTACTTGCGCGTTTGCTATCGAAAAAGAAGATAATACTGTGATTAAGGCTATTAGCTTTTTCACTAATCAGGGTCGCTTTTTTCGAAGATAATAATAAGTTGTTTAATTAATTAAAAAAATTTACGCCCGTGGTTGCTTCACATTTATATTTTCTCAAGCGCAATTTGCTCATGCAATATGTCAAACATCTTCCTGAAAAAATCGCGGAGTTCGGGGTATTCAACTTTTCTAAAGTACGAACGGCCGAAATCAAATGTATATCTAACAATAATATAGCCGTTCTCCTCCGCAACAATTCTTTTGAATATAATGCTTCTGTCAGGCATCACTACCATTTCGGGTTCCGGCAAAGCGCCGACTTTAAAATGCTGTGGTATTTTATACTTGCCTGTGATGGTAGTAAATGGCAGGTACCTGAAATCAATATCCGATACCCGTTCTTCAGTTAAAAAAGGATTGATGCGCATCCGGGTGAAAAGGGTTGGGTCGAGGTATATATAATTCCCTTCCGACCCCGGCAGGTTATCTATTTTAAAGTTGATGTTCTGGACCAGGGGCAGGCTGTCCGCCTTAATATTTTCCATCTTTAGTGATGATATGCTAAGCTGGCTGTTCCCGTCACGCAGATATTCTATGTATTTGCTTTCTCCTTCTTCCCGGCATCTTTTCTTAATCAATGCTTTATTATATCCCGTAGAGCTTATCCGGGCTGTTGCTGTTAGCTTTCCGTCAGTCGTGATTTCTGCATTTACGGAAATAGATTCCGCCTGCGGAGTAAGATTTTCGAGCCTCTCTATTTTCGATGCGCCGTTTGAAGGATTGAGCAGGAACGCGGTTCTGTTAAGCACGTCAAAAGGAATATCCTTGTATCCTGCATCGGGATCCGTTGCATCCAGTACATAATACTTGCCGCTATCTGCCGGCAGGTAAACAGCGACCCGCCTCAGCTGGCGCGGCGAAGGATAATGGCCATCGATGTTGCTATCCGGGTCAAAAAGCACGAGCCACGGGTCGAACCCGAAGCTTTTCAGGAAATGGTATAAGATAAAATTCACTTCTGCCGCATTGCCCGACCTGCTCATCCATGCCTGGTTGATCCCGGTTTCAGTGAAAATGCCGGGCCTGTTGTTATAATGCACCTTATTTTTTACCAAGTTATAAATGTATGCCACCCGAGCATCTTGTGTTGGCCTTGATCTTACGCTGTCAAGCAGATTGGCCTCATTCTCAAGTCTGATCTTCGGATCAAGTTCCTTGCCGACGCCTATGCTTCGCAACAAAATATACGCTATTTGATACCAGGAGACCTGCGTGAGCCCGGCGGCCTGGAATAAAACATGTTCCTGGTTTTCGCTTACCGGCGTCATAAATGGTTCGCGTTTCAATGCAGGGACGCTATCAAGCGCCCATATATGTGTTTGGCCCCCATCCGCATTTTTTCCGTTGGTAAAATAATCGGTGTCTTTTGAGAACTCCTGGGTGACATGCCATACGTAGTTGAAGGCAAACGATTTACTGAAATCGGCTTTCAATTCGGTATGCTGTACCGGTATATCGCCTTGTATCAGCCATTGGGGAAAATCTCCCGGGTTCGTGCTCGACCATTTGTACTTATATTCCACTACCGTTCCAACCTTTACAACTGGAAATGCAAAGGTTATCGCCTTTAACACCTTATCGACCTTCTGGTCGTATATCAATGATTTATCGACTGGGGTGTATATTATTTTACCGTTATCGAGATTAATGCTTTCGGCCTGCAGCTCCGATACCGATTCGTTAAAGGGCCCGGTAAAATAAGGAATGCGCACACTGGCAGCACTATTGCCTTTATCGTTGAAGATCTTTACCCTTTTAAAATATTCCATCACCACCGTTGCGTTTTTATAATAAATATGGATGTTTTGAGCAAGCACTTCGGCATTGGCGTCTTTTTCGAAAGAACAGGATGCGAGTTTCAGGTCGGACGTATCCATATGTCCGAAAAGTTGTGCCTGGCTCTGCGCGGTGCAGGCTACGAATAGCGACGTGATAAAGGTTAATAACTTTTTCACTGATCAGGGCTTCGGTTTGCAGAATGTAATAATAGGTTATTTAGCTGAAATATCGTTTAAAAAATTTTACCCGACACCTTAAAGGTTTACAATTGATATAGCATATTTCAGATGAAAGCCCTGTACGATGCAATCGCACAGGGCTCAAATAGATCAGGCAAATCTTTAGAAGAACTTAAAGCCAATACTTAGCGCCCACAGACGTTGTATCTGGTTGAAGTCGGAGTTTATATGGCCAAATCCACCCTGGTAACGAGCATCAAACGTAATGTTGCCAAGATCTACGCCCGCACCTGCCTGGTAACCCAGCGTACTGTTGTTGTAATGCCCAAAGTCATTGAACGCACTGCTCAGATTTGCAGAAAAATTCTCATTCTGGTTGATGATATAATTATAAACCGGCCCCGCCATTACACGCAGATTTAGATTTTTTGGTCCGAAACGCAGGCCAAGCAATAAAGGCACATCCAGGTTGGTAAATCGTACCTGGCCGTTGTAAATTGTGTTATTTTGGTAGGATTTAAACCAGCCGCCGCTGCTGCTGATGTAAAGCTCGGGCTGTAAATAAACTCCGCCGCCTATGCGTGCAAAAGCACCCACCTGGTAGCCTGTTAGATGCGAGTTATTGAAATTGTCGGCATCGATGTGCGAAAAATTCACACCCCCCTTGATGCCAAGATTGAACTGCGCCTTCGCACTAATGCAAACCGCTACAAGCATCATGGCGCTTAAAAGAATCTTTTTCATAGTAGTTAATTTAGTTTATAAACTGGTTAAATATTAATCGTTATTTAAGATTGAACAATTCCTGAGCCAAAAATTATTACATAGCGTCACATTGGATTTTTTCTATTTTTGCTGAAACTTTTCTGAAAATGGCAGAGATCAGCATCAGCAGCAAGGATTGGGAGCGTGTAAAGATCAAATTACAGCGCAAATACAACCGTTTGACCGATGAGGAGCTACAATACACGGAAGGGCAGGAAGACAGCCTGATACAACGCATCATGAAGCTTGTGAACCGTGACCGCGCATATGTGGTGTTCACCTTGAAAAAAGCGCTGGTGAATATTGATAACAACCTTTTGTAGCCAATACAGTACATTATCGGCTAATAATGGGTTCGTTTCCTGCTATTTTCCTTTAGCGTCTTGTATTACTGCCAGCGCTTTTTCCAATTCAAGGTCTTTTGGATCGCCTTCTGCAGGCTTAACTTCTATCTGGGGTTTTATCCCAATATTAATAAATGGGGTTCCATCGGGGAACTCGTCGGCCTTGGCGCAAATTCTGGCTGTAAAACCATAAGGCAGTTTGAATTCCAGCGGCTGTCCGGAACTGCCGGCCGTGCTTTGTCCAATGCGGGTGACATTACTGCTGTAGTTGAGATATATCAGAAAATCTTCAGCAGCCGAGCCTGTTCTCTTTGATGTTAGTATGTATACGGGCATATTGAGTTTAGCCAAAGAAGCAGGAATACGGGTAGTATCCCCTGGATGCTTTTCCCACACATTTCTATGAATATAATTTGCAAGAGAAGTATCACCACGCGCAGCCCAAGCTTTTTTTGCAGCGTTATGCAAGCGTGTCTTCCACATGGAGCCAACAATGAATGACCTGTCGGTAAGGTATTCTGCAATTTGCAGGGCATAATCATCGTTTCCGCCCCCGTTTTTCCTGATATCAACGATGAGCGCCTGGTGTTTCCTTATATCGGGCAATGCTTTTTTGAATTCGGTTACGATACTTGAATCGCCAAATGTGTTCAGCGCCACATACGCCACTTTTGGCGATATTGATTTGAATTGAAAATCTTCATCGGGGGGGCCAATTATGTCAGGTACCCACTTCAGCTTTTTTGCCCGGAACAATGTGTTTTGATTTCTGGTAACGACAACCTTGGATTCTCGGTTATCCTTTGATAAGATAGTAAGCTCTAACTGAGTGCCACCAAAGCCATACCAATCGTTATTTTCAAGATCTTGCCCGTTAAAATAATCTTCCCATGATTTTCCGTTAAGCCGGATGATCTCGGAACCGACCGGAACCTGGTCCTTCAATGGCTCATCAACAGCAATGACATATCTTTTACCTTGTTTATTGACGAATCTCACAGGAGGCGAATCGATCTCATTCCAATAAAATTGATTATAAAACATACCTGTATGCCCATCTTTAAGTGTACTGATGAAATTTTTTAAAACCTTAAAATACTCGTAGACATTTTTCGTAGCCAGTATTTTCGGAATGTAAGCTTTATATAAACTGTCCCAATTTAAGTGAGGCTGCCTGTCGAAGAAAACGAAATTGTAATCTGCTTCTTTCCAGATAAGGGATAATGCGTAGAGTTTGTCTTCACGGGAAACAGTGTCTCTCATAGACTGCGCCTGCATTTTGGCAGGAATGACAAACAGTAACAACAGGGCGAACGAGCGTAAAAAAATTTTCATGGAAATGGGGTAAAAGGTCTGTTATAAAGATAGTGTGTCCTTTTTTAACTATCAATACATTGCTTCACTATCTAAAGTAAAAGTGTTTATTTAGCCTACATGATAAACACCATAATTTTCGATCTCGGCGCCGTGCTCATCGACTGGAATCCGCGCTATATGTACCGCACTATTTTCGGCGACGAAGCCGAAATGGAAATTTTTTTGACGGAGATCGTTACCTCCGACTGGAACGAGGAACAGGATGCAGGCCGATCACTGCAGGAGGGCACGGAAATACTTGTTGCGCAATTCCCGGAACATGAGGCTAACATTCGCGCCTTTTACGGCCGCTGGGACGAAATGCTCGGCGAAGCGTTTATGGATACCGTGGAAATATTCAAACAGCTGAAAGAAAGTGGTAAGTACAAAATATATGCGCTTACCAACTGGTCGGCTGAGACATTTCCTGTCGCTTTAGCGCGATTTGATTTCCTGAACTGGTTTGATGGCATTGTAGTGTCCGGAGCCGAGAAAATGCGCAAACCCGCACCGGAATTTTATCATCTTTTGCTCGATCGATACAACGTCAAAGTGGAAGAGACTTTATTTGTCGACGATAATCACCGCAATATACTTGCAGCGGAAAAGATCGGTATCGATTGTATTCAATTCACGTCGGCAGGGCAATTGAGGGAAGAATTAATAAAGAAAGGCGTATTAGCGTAGAGACGCAATGCATTGCGTCTCTACAGGGCACATTAAAATATTGCTTCCGCAATCTTCCTCGTCGGCCCCGGATTACTCATCGTATAAAAGTGCAGCACCGGAACACCAAAATCCATTAGCTCTTTACATTGATTGATCATCCACTCGACACCCGCGTCTTTAACCTCTTTTTCCGATTTGCAGGCAAGGATCAGGTCACTCAGGTCATCAGGGATATCGATATGGAATATCTTCGGTAGGCTGATGAGCTGTTTTGAAGATGTGATCGGCTTCAACCCGGGTATGATAGGCACATTGATGCCGTTTTCGCGGCAGCATTTCACAAACTCTTTGTACTTGCTGTTGTCGTAGAACATCTGGGTGACGATGAAATTAGCCCCCATATCAACTTTTTGCTTCAGGTATTTGAAGTCCGTTTTCATGTTCGGCGCCTCGAAGTGTTTTTCCGGGTATCCCGCCACGCCGATGCAGAAATCGGTGTTGAGCACCTCGTGATCCTCGTACAGGTATTTGCCGCTGTTCATATTGATCACTTGCTGCAGCAGATCCGTTGCATAGGAATGCCCACCCGGCGTAGGTATAAAACCCGAGTCGGCCATGCGCGCATCGCCGCGCAGCACCAGCATGTTATCGATACCCAAAAATTGCAGGTCGATCAAAGCATTCTCGGTCTCTTCCCTGGTAAAGCCGCCGCAAATAAGGTGAGGCACTGCGTCAACTTTGTACCGGTTCATAATAGCTGCGCAAATGGCTACTGTTCCCGGGCGTTTGCGATAGGATACTTTTTCCAGTAGCCCGTTATCATGCTGTTTATAGATAAAATCCTCGCGATGGTAAGTCACGTCGATAAATGGCGGATTGAAATCCATTAGGGGATCTATCGCGTTGTAAATACTTTGTATACTGTGGCCCTTCATGGGCGGCAATAGTTCAAAAGAAAAAAGGGTTTTGCCTTTGGCTGCAGAAATATGTTCCGTGATCTTCATTTGTGACTTGGGTACGAGTTAAATATAATAAAACTTGTCATTGCGAGCGATAGCGTGGCAATCTCGTCGAATGCATAGCTATGGGTTTGCTTCGTCGTTCCTCCTCGCAATGACAATTCTAATTAGTAGTTGAGATTAGGCCCGAGCCAGCGCTCCACAGTCTCTAGGTCCATTCCTTTCCGTACCGCGTAATCTTCCACCTGGTCCTTACTGATTTTTCCCAATCCAAAATACCTGGACTGCGGATGTGAAAAGTAAAATCCGCTTACCGATGCGGCCGGCATCATGGCTAAACTCTCGGTCAGGTGCATGTGAGCATTATCTTCAGCTTTCAGCAGGTTGAACAAAGTAGTCTTTTCCGTATGGTCAGGACAAGCAGGGTACCCAGGCGCCGGGCGAATACCGCGGTATTCTTCTTTGATAAGATCCTCGTTGCTTAACGATTCATCCTTTGCGTAGCCCCAGTATTCGCGACGAACCAGCTCGTGCATTTTTTCAGCGAAAGCTTCAGCCAAACGATCGGCTAATGCTTTGGCCATGATGCTGTTGTAGTCGTCGTGGTCCTTTTCAAATTTGGCCACCAGCACGTCGCAGCCTATGCCCGCGGTTACAGCAAAGCCGCCGAAATAATCGGTAATGCCGCTTTCTTTCGGCGCGATGAAATCCGACAAGGCATAATAGGGTTCGCCTTTGGTCTTTTCAGTTTGCTGGCGCAACGTATGGATACGGCTCAGCAGTTGTTTGCGGGTTTCGTCGGTATACAGTTCGATATCGTCGCCAACGCTGTTTGCCGGCCAGAAACCGATCACGCCATTAGCCTGCAATAATTTTTCGCTCACGATCTTTTTCAGCAATGCCTGTGCGTCATCAAAAAGCTTCTTAGCTTCAATTCCGACGGTTTTATCGTCGAATATTTTTGGATAGCTGCCGCGCAGCTCCCAGGTATGGAAAAATGGCGTCCAGTCAATGTATGGCACTAATTCTTCAAGCGGAAAGGCTTCAAAAACTTTAGTACCTGTGAAAGTCGGTTTTTGCGCGATAGAACCATTCAGGTTGATCTGCAGTTTCAGGTTACGTGCGTCTTCAATGCTTACAAAGCGCTTGTCCGAACGCTTGTTCAGGTGCGCTTCGCGGGCTTTGGCGTACTCGTCTCTGATGCCTGCGATATAGTTGTTGCGGGCGTCCTTATTCATCAGGTTGCTGCAAACACCCACGCTGCGGGAAGCATCAAGCACATGCACAACGCCGTTCGAATAATTCGGCGCCACCTTTACTGCGGCATGGATACGCGACGTGGTCGCGCCTCCGATCAATAGCGGGATCGTAAAACCTTCACGTTCCATTTCTTTGGCGAAATGCACCATCTCGTCCAGCGATGGTGTGATCAGTCCGCTCAAACCGATAATATCTACGTTATTTTTCCTCGCTTCATCGATGATCCTTTGCGCCGGAACCATCACGCCAAGATCTATCACCTCGAAGTTGTTGCAAGCCAGCACTACACCAACAATATTCTTACCGATATCATGCACATCGCCCTTAACAGTGGCCAATAGTATTTTCCCGGCCGTAGATTTTGTTCCATCACCGCCGTTTTTAGTCTTTTCAGCTTCAATAAACGGTAACAAATAAGCCACCGCCTTTTTCATTACACGAGCCGACTTTACCACCTGCGGAAGGAACATCTTGCCCGAACCAAACAGGTCGCCGACGATGTTCATACCGTCCATCAGCGGACCTTCGATCACGTCGAGTGGTTTGGCGGCCTTTTGACGGGCTTCTTCCACGTCCCCGTCGAGGTACTCAATAATACCTTTTACCAAAGCATGCGAAAGACGTTCTTCAACTGTGCCCTTGCGCCATTCTTCATCCCGCACCACCTCTTTACCGCCTCCGCCTTTTATCGAGTCGGCAAAAGTAACCAGGCGTTCGGTAGCATCCTCGCGGCGGTTAAGCAGCACGTCTTCCACCATTTCCAGCAGGTCTTTTGGTATTTCTTCATAGACTTCCAGCATACCTGCGTTAACGATACCCATATCCATACCTGCTTTAATGGCGTGATAAAGGAATGCCGAGTGCATGGCCTCGCGAACCTTGTTATTCCCGCGGAACGAGAACGAAATATTGCTCACCCCGCCGCTCACCTTGGCATGCGGCAGATTCTCTTTTATCCATTTGGTAGCTTTGATAAAATCTACCGCATAATTATTATGCTCTTCCAGGCCAGTAGCAACGGTCAGAATGTTCGGGTCAAATATGATATCTTGCGGCGGAAAGCCGATCTCGTTCACCAGTATATCATAGCTGCGTTTACAGATCTCAATACGGCGTTCGTACGAGTCAGCCTGGCCCTGCTCGTCGAAAGCCATTACCACCGTAGCGGCGCCATAGCTTAATATTTTACGCGCGTATTCTTTGAATTTATCTTCGCCCTCTTTCAGCGAGATCGAGTTTACGATACCTTTTCCCTGCAGGCATTTCAGCCCGGCTTCGATCACCGTCCATTTGGACGAATCGACCATGACAGGAAGTTTGGCTATATCAGGTTCAGATGCCACCAGGTTAAGAAATTTCACCATCGTGGCTTCTGAGTTGATCATGCCCTCATCCATGTTCACGTCGATCACCTGCGCACCGCCGTCTACCTGCTGGCGCGCGACGGTTAGGGCGCCTTCAAAATCTTCGGCGAGTATCAGCTTCGAGAACTTAGGCGAACCGGTAATATTGGTACGCTCGCCCACGTTGGCGAAATTGGTTTCCGGTGTTAAGGTCACCGATTCCAAGCCGCTCAATCTTAAATAAGGTTCGATTTCCGGTATCTGGCGGGGTTTGCCTGCGGCCGCTTTTTCCGCTATGCAGCGAATATGATCGGGCGTGGTACCGCAGCATCCACCAACGATGTTCACCATCCCCGATTCGATAAAATCTTCTATAAAATGTGCGGTTTCATGCGGCAATTCATCATAGCCGCCAAACTCGTTCGGCAAACCGGCATTCGGATAAGATGAAACATAAACGTTTGATTTAGCCGCAAGCTCTTCCAGGTGCGGGCGCATTTCCTTTGCTCCTAAAGCACAGTTCAGGCCTACAGACAATAAATTGCCGTGGCGCACCGAGTTCCAGAAAGCCTCAACTGTTTGCCCCGACAACGTACGGCCGGAAGCATCGGTGATGGTGCCTGATATCATAATACCGCCTTCATCAAAAACAGGATAATGTTTTCCGGCGGCTTTACATTCTCTTTCGTAACGCTTTACGGCGTAAATGGCCGCTTTGGCGTTCAGTGTATCGAATATCGTTTCGACGAGTAAAACATCAGCACCGCCGTCAACCAAACCGCGCACTTGCTCATAATAGGCTTCAGCCAGGTCGTCAAAAGTCACAGCACGGAAACCCGGATCATTGACATCTGGCGACATGGAAGCCGTACGGTTTGTCGGGCCGATGGCACCAGCTACAAACCGTAATTTGGAAGGATCTTTTTTATTGTATTCATCAGCGATCTCACGGGCAATGCGGGCGCCCTCGTAGCTCAGCTCGTAAGCCAACTCCTCCATTTTATAGTCGGCCAGTGAAATGCGCTGGGTGCTGAACGTGTTGGTCTCGATGATATCCGCGCCGGCATCCAGGTATTCCTTGTGAATAGCGCGAATAATGTCCGGGCGCGAAATATTCAGCAGGTCGTTATTACCCTTCAGGTCGACAGGATGATCTTTGAAACGCTCCCCGCGAAAATCATCTTCCGACAATTGGTAGCGCTGTATCAGCGTACCCATCGCGCCGTCGATAACCAGTATTCTTTTTTTTAATTCTTCTCTGATATTCATTTTTGTGATTCCACCGATTTTGTAGGATGATTCCACCGATTTTTCTTTTGATTACACAGATGAAATCGGTGAAATCAAAAACATATCGGTGTAATCCTAAAAACATGCTTATAACGAAGAGACGGTTGAATTGTTGACCCCCGCTTATCTTTCCCGCCGATTTTCGTTTCGGACGAGTAGAACGTAGCACCTTGTAAGCACAGGTTGCTAAGACATCGCAGGGTCTAATCCCTCCGTCTTTCTCTATAAGCCATGCAAAGTTGCGCAATTGGGTTGTAAAATCAAAATTGCGGGAAGAGGGTGTGTGCCAAATGAAAATGAACTGACAATTTTCCCCCAACCAATCGAAAAACGTAGAGACGCACAATTGTGCGTCTCTACAAATATCCAATAAAGATATATAGTAAACAGTTACTCCAAAGTGATCTGCCTCCTAATGCTTTCTTCTAATGAAATAAAGGTTTCTGTACGCTGAATGCCTTTTACGCTCTGGATATGTTCGTTCAGCACCTCGCGCAGGTGGGTGGTATCGTGGCATACGATCTTGGCAAAAATGCTGTAGCTGCCGGTGGTGTAATGCAGCTCCACGATCTCTTTTACAGCCTTCAGTGCTTTTACCGCTTCATGGTACTGCGAGCCTTTCTCCAAATAGATGCCCAGGAAGGCGGTTATATCATATCCCAGTTTCTGCGGGTCGACCTCAAGGCTGGCGCCTTTAATGACGCCCATTTCTTCCAGTTTCTTCATGCGGACGTGTATGGTGCCGCCTGAAACGATCAATTCCTTAGCGATTTCGGTGTAGGGTGTGGTCGCATTCTTCATTAATATCGACAATATCTGGATGTCGAGATTATCAATTTCTAAATTTTGAGGTTTTCTCTGGGACATAAATTTGAATTTCTGTATTCAAATACAAGTTTAATTAAAATAAAACTAAAAATGCAAATATATTATTGAAATATTTGCAAGAAATTGATAGTGCCGTTAAATTTGTGATAAGCAAATGGCAATAGCCGGCGTTCTTTGATTGCTTCAAATGTATTTTGTTGGGTGGTGAAATTTATGGCAGACACACCTCCTTGTCCCGGTGGCGGAGATCATGGGAAATCAGTTTCGGCTGACCAACCACTCCTTGAAGGTTCGACCCCTTCCCCAACAGCAAGTTTAAAGTCGAAAGGCCTTAGTCTGAAGTCGCAAGTCGACTTCGGACTTAGAACTCAAGACTTCAGACTTACATACTGTAGGATGGTGAAATTTATGGCAGACACACCTCCTTGTCTCGGTGGCGAAGGTCTTGCGAAACTCTTAGCAATAAGAATAAGCACTTCGTGAAGGTTCGACTCCTTCTCCTACAGCCCTTCTCATAATTTAGGTTTATAATTGGTTAGTAAAGACCCCTGCCCATCAGGGGCTTTACTGTTTTTAGGCCAGAATGTCGAATAATGAATAACGAACGCCGAATTTCGAAGTGAACACAGGATCAAAACTTCATCATTCGACATTGGATATTCGGTGTTCGATATTAAAAACCACCACTCTCTCACCACCCTTTATTCTTTAACAAACCTCGCAGCCCATCCACCGCCGGATGCTAAATGAACGGTGATCTTATCTTTCGCTGTTACAGTCTTTTCGCTGCGCACATAGTCCGTCGCGTCGCGGTCGGCATTGATGCCATCTTCAAAAATGATGGCCTTATAATTACCATCGCCTAAGAAGGACAGGTCAATGGTTATCTCTCTCGGTGTCCAGTTGCTCATAGCGCCCGCGTACCAGGTAGCTCCTTTTCGCCTCGCGATACTGACAAATTCGCCAACTTTGCCATCAAGGGCGACGGTCTCATCAAAAGTTGTAGGAACGGCAGCAATGAAATCGGTGCTTTCCTGCTCCCTCATGTAAATGGTCGGATTGTCCGACAGCATTTGCAGCGGGGCCTCAAAAACGGTGTACATGGCTAGTTGGTGACAGCGTGTACCTTGTGCCATCGGCTGGCTGTTGATGGGCCGGATGGCTTCTTTTGTGGCGTTGCGCATCGCGCCCGGCGTATAGTCCATCGGGCCGGACAGCATACGGATGAACGGGATGCTCACATCGTAACCGGGGTGGTTCTTAACACCCCATTTCTCATTTTCCATGCCCTTAACGCCTTCGCAATTGATCACGTTCGGCCAGGTGGTGATGAGGCCGGAAGGCTTGTACATACCATGATAATCCACCAGTAAGTGATATTTGGCGGCGATTCCGGCCAAATCATAAAGCGATTTCACCATTTTCTGATCATCCCGGTCAATGAAATCGATCTTGAAGCCCTTCACACCCATCTGCGCATATTTCGCCATCAGGTTGTCCGCACCCCTTGTCATGGCATACCAGGTAGACCATAAGATCACCCCAACGCCTTTTTGCTTGCCGTAATCCACAATAGTTGGTATATCCAATTTCACTTTATTCAGGTCATGATCATCCGACCAGCCTTCATCGATGATAATGTATTCCAGCTTATTGGCTGCCGCGAAGTCTATATAATATTTATAGGTAGGCACATTGATGCCCGCCCGAAAGTTCACATGTGTAATATTCCAGTCGTTCCACCAATCCCAGGCCACTTTCCCGGGTTTGATCCACGACAAGTCTGTAATTTTGGATGGTTCCGCCAGTCTGCGCATCATATCATTATTGGCCAATTGCTTGTCCTCGGTGCTGATAACCACCACGCGCCAGGGGAAAGTATGTATACCCGGCACTTTGGCGATATAATCGGCTCGTGTATCCACTACATAATTAATATTGTTCAGCTCCTCTTTGGTCGGATAGGGCGCAAACACACCGTGTAAGTTATGTCCCTGGCTGCCGGCGGTAAGATACATTCCGGGATAGTCCTGTAAGTCGCATTCAAGCAACGCTGCTTTTTTACCATTGCCAAGGTCAATTAATACGGGCATGAATGCCAGCGTATCCTTTTTCACCGCGGAAAGATTCAGGTCATCATAAGTTGCCTCAAAAGATGTATTGAATTTATCATGATGGCGAAAATCATTCACAAAAGGCAGGAAGGCCTTGTCGTCATCCTTGAAATTAAAATTGGCCTCCTCGTTATCGATGGTGAGGCTATAAGGTTTTGAGGTAAAGAAGCGGTAAGCCACGCCATCGTTATAGGCGCGGAAGATCAACCCGTAGTCACCTTTGAAGGTTAGCGTCAACTGGTTGTAATTATCCTTTACCTTATCCTTTTTATAAAGCGGTGTGTTGATGATATTATTGACCGAAAGCGGCTTTGCGTTTTTCACCGAGACATAGGTTCCCAGCACCGTGCCGTCTCCCAAAGCCAGTGAAACCGCTGAAGGTAATATCACCTGGGTATCCTCGTGGTTCACCGACCATTCGATATTCTTTCCGGCAGAGACCGTTAGATCGACCTTGCCATCAGGCGATTTAACATGAAAGGTCTTAACTGATTGGGCATAAACTGCCGCGGTAAAAAACAGACAAAAAGAGAGGATTAGAGGGAATTTCATTTTAAACACGGTTTTAATTGATTGGAAATTCGAAACTAACCAAAAACCGTATTGATGACAATTTTTTTTGAAGTCCGGAAGCCCGCATAAGTCCGAAAGACAAACGGAATCAATCTTTCGGACTCAATTCGTTTGCTTATACACTCTCACATAATCTATATACATGGATGCGGGTAAAATACTTTGATCAATAGTTTGACCAGGCCAGTTACCGCCTGCGGCTACATTCAGGATCAGGAAGAATGGCAGATGGAAGGCGGAGATGGACGCTACCGGCTCAGTGTCATACCGGGTGCTATCAACATAGAACCTCACCTCGCTCGAATCCCACTCTACGGCATAAATATGGTAATCGGAAGGGGATGACGTTAGCTGCTGAGAAGTATTGCCGCCGTTCCAGTGAAGGCTCCCATGTATGAGGCTATCTGTATTAATGTGCTCCATAATGTCTATCTCGCCGCAAGTTGGCCAGTTTACGGTACCAATATTATTGCCCAGCATCCAGAACGCCGGCCACATACCCACGCCGACAGGCAGTTTGATGCGTGCCTCGACGCGGCCGTACGTTTGCGAGAATTTGTTTTGCGTAGTCATGCGGGACGAGGTGTAGGATTCGCCGCCTACAGACTCTTTCTTGACGGTGATCACCAGGTTGCCGTTCGAGATCGTAGCATTGTCTGGTTGATAATATTCCTGCTCTGCGTTACCCCATCCGCCACCGCCGGTCTCAAAGTTCCATTTCGCGTCATCAATGTTCGGCCCGTCAAACTCGTCCGACCACACCAGCGAATAAATCGGATCCGTTTTTTTTGTGGTATCAGTTACGACAACCGGGGGTTGATTTTTATTGTCCAGGTTTCCGTTGCTTTTACTGCATGTTTCAAACAGGGTGATTGCGGGCAACAAAAGAATAATCGGGCTAATAAATTTCCTAAACATGCTGAGTTATTTTTTATCAGTCTGTTTTAAAGCCAAGCGCCCCTACATAGCCTTTATTCACCCGGCAATGTTCGAAGCGGCTGTTCTCTATAAAATCATATAATGCTTTCTTAATGATTTCGCGGTCGGCAGGTGTGGCCTTGCGAATATCTTCAAAACTTCCGCGTGGCTTTTCGGCGAATTCAATTACCTGGTTATAGTTGGCCGGGACATCGAAAGTTACAAAGCCGCGTGTGTTATCCACTTTTTTATAGGGCCAAAAGTGCCAGCCAATGTGATTTTGTTCCAATACATTTTTGAAGGTATCGCACCAGCCATCGGTGTTCTCGCCCGTTTCGCCGCAGTAAATAGGAACATTGTATTTGTCACGGAAATCAATATAATCCTGGATCACTTCTTTGGCCGGCTTGGTCCAGTATTTATGGAACTGGTAAACCAGTTTTGAATCAAACGGCTGTCCGAACGGTTTGAAATTACTATCCCATTGTGCGCCGCCTAAAATGATGATGTGGTTTTTGTCTACTTCGCGGATGGCGGCGGTTATTTTTTTGAAAACAGGCTCCAGGTAGGGGTTCAATTCTTTGGCGCTAAAGTAAGTCGCAATAGGTTCGTTTAGCAGGTCGTAGCCCAGGATAATAGGTTCATTTTTATAATGATCCGCAATGCGCTTCCATATGTCGGCGCATAGCTGCTGGCTGGCCTCGCTTTTGAACAGGAAGGGGTAACCGTACCCATCGTCGATATTGTCGCCTGTTTGGCCTCCGGGAGCCGCGTGCATATCAAGTATTACGTAAATTCTCTCGGCCTTGCACCAGCCGATCACCCGGTCGAGCAGCACGAAGCCGCGGTGAGGATCGTTCTGCCCCATATAATTTTCGGCAGTGAACAGCTTATAATTGAAAGGTATACGAATGGAATTGACGCCGATGGTTTTCAGATAATGGATATCCGGCTGCGTGATATAATTGTCCTGGTATTTCTGCCAAAATAATTTGGCTTCATCCGGACCGATCAGCTCAGCAATGGCCTCTGCGATCAGCTTCGGCGAGTTGGTTTTGCTGAATTTGAACATATAGCCTTCGGGCATCAGCCAGTTGCCCAAATTGGTGCCGCGCATCATGAAGGGCTTGCCGTCGGGCATTACTATTTCTTTCCCTTTAGTGCTGATGAATCCTTGCTGGGCACGAAGGCAAAATGGCAGCAATGCCATAAAAAACAGGACGAGGAGACTGTTCTTTCTCATAAATTGGTTCTTTGGTTTATAATTGCCTGAGACAGGCAGGCATTTATATGCTAATATAGTATTATTATTGGCTTAGTGTATAAAATACGTTATGAAAATTAATTTTCATTTGAACTTTGTGTGCTGATATACTGTTAATTTTAATGATATAATCGCCGGATATGAAAAAGCTTGTCATATTATTTAGCTTGACGTTCTTTGCTGCGTCATCTTTCGCACAAAGCCTGCGGGTAGCAGTTGCCGCCAACTTGCAGGCGGTGATCAAAGTTTTAGGTAAAGATTTTAAGGATAAAACGGGAATAGAAATAGAGCCCATCGTTGGCTCATCCGGTAACCTGGCGGTGCAGATCAAAAACGGTGCTCCGTTCGATCTTTTCCTGTCGGCAGATATGAGCTTTCCGGAAGGCTTATATAAGGAAGGTTTCAGCACCAAAGAACCTGAAGTTTACGCCTACGGCAGCCTGGTGATCTGCAGCACACGGGATATTGACTTTGGGAATTGGGAGCGCGTCTTGTTGAGCGAACGGGTAAAAAAGATCGCCATTGCCAACCCGGCTATTGCGCCTTACGGCAAGGCCGCAGAAGAGGCTCTGCAAAAGAAGGGTATTTTTGAAGAGGTGAAATATAAACTGGTTCAGGGCGAAAGCATCGCCCAGGTGAATACCTATATCACTACCGGCGTAACTGATGCTGGTTTTACCACACAGGCCCTGATCAAAGATTCGGAAGGGAAAACGAAATTGTATTGGAAGCTGATCGATCCTAAAAGCTATACGCCGATTAAGCAGGGAATGATCGTTGTCAAGGCAACAAAGCAAGCTGGCGATGCTGAAAAGTTTTATCAGTATATGTTCAGCGCTTCTGCGAAGAAGATATTGAAAGAGTATGGATACGGTATCTAAAGTCAAAATTCAAAAAATCACGATAGAACGCTAACCTGTCGATTTTGCCTTTTGAATTTTTACTTTTGACTTCATGGATCTCACCCCCGTCTGGCTGACATTGAAACTGGCCGGCATTACCACGCTGGTTTTGCTCCTCATCGGGTTGCCGCTGGCCTATTGGTTATCGAAGGGGCGTTCCTTTGGCAAGATCATTCTCGAAGCCGTCATTACCATGCCGCTGGTGCTGCCGCCATCGGTATTGGGCTTTTATTTGCTTATGGCTTTTAGTCCGCAGCATGGTATCGGCGGCTGGTTGCAAAGAGTGTTTAATGTGCAGTTGGTTTTTTCTTTCCAGGGACTGGTGCTGGCATCGGTCATTTACAGCATGCCGTTCATGGTCGGTCCTATCAAATCAGCCTTGCAGCAATTGCCGGTTTCATTAGCGCAGGCGTCTTATACTTTGGGCAAATCGGAAAGACAGACCTTTGTCCACGTGCTATTACCCAATATCCGCGCTTCGGTTTTAACCGCCGCCATACTCACCTTCGCGCACACTTTAGGCGAATTCGGCGTGGTACTTATGATCGGCGGGAATATCCCCGGCGTTACCCGGGTGGCCTCAATTGCGGTGTACGATTCGGTGGAGAACATGGATTATCATTCGGCGAATGCTTACTCGCTGACGCTTTTCTGCATTACTTTTATCATGGTGGTTTCGGTGTTCGTTTTCAATAAATACAAAGCCAAAAGCCCGCTCGAATGATCACCGTCGACATAGAAAAAAAGCTAAGGGGTTATGGCGGCCAGCAGGTGCTGAAGATATCCAGTGAATTTCCGCATGGCAGCATTACCAAAATCTACGGGCCATCCGGCGCGGGAAAAACCACATTTTTGAAGATTATAGCAGGACTCATTGAACCGGAAAAAGGAATGATCATTTCTGAAGGCAATACCTGGCTCGATACAGAGGCCGGGATATCACTTTCGCCCCAGAAACGAAAAGCAGGCTTCGTTTTCCAAAATTATGCGTTGTTCCCGAACATGAACATCCGGCAGCACCTGGAATATGCGACGAACGATAAACAATGGATAAACCGCCTCCTCAAAACAGGCAAATTGGATACGCTTTCCACGCACAAGCCTGAATATCTATCCGGAGGTCAGCAACAACGCCTTGCTATTTTGAGAGCGTTAGCCATCAAACCGAAACTGTTATTGATGGATGAACCGTTCTCCGCCCTGGACCCTGAAATGCGTTTGGAATTGATAAAAGTATTAAGAGATATCTGGAAAGAATTTGGTATGACGGTGTTCATCGTCAGTCATGACCAGCGGGAACTGGATGGTATCGCGGAGGGAGAATTACTGATCAATAATCCGTAGAGACGCAAAATGTTGCGTCTCTACAAGATCATAAATTAAACACCTTTTATGGCATTGAGAAGTTTGCTTACAGAAGGCCTTTTGGTATAATCGGGATTGAAATGCACATAGATCAGCTTCCCGTTCTTGCCTATGATATAGGTTGCCGGCACGGGTAATACATGGTCGGTATTGCCATTGTTTTTTTCCAGGTCGATACCATAGTTTTTGTATTTTGAAAGCATATCGCTACCAACAGTATAGTTCACACGGTAATCCTTCATGATCGCGTATCCCTTGTCCTGTATAATTGAAAACGAGGCATGTGTTTTTTCGATGGTCTTGTTGATATTCTCGCTTGTTTCGGGTGTTACGCCAACAACATAAGCGCCTTCGCCGGTCAATAATTGCAGCGAGTCTTGCAGATGGCTGATTTGCTTATTGCAATAGGGGCACCATTGGCCGCGGTAAAAGAACAATACAACGGCTTTGTGCGATTTAATTATAGATTTCAGATCCACCGTTTTGCCATTATTATCCTTTACCGAAAACAGGGGCGCATCCGCCCCAACCTTTAAACCGGTTTGTGCAAAAGTTTTGCAGACGGCCAGGAGGCTAAAAATTAGAAATAAGTACTTCTTCATAATAATTTGATTTTTAAACAAGGGAGGAAAAAATCTTCCTCCCTCAAAACAAAATACACCTCACATTTTAGTTGTGTCTTTGCCCATTTTGCCCTTCTTCATCTTGTCCATTTTCTTTTTACTCATTTTGTGGTCCATCTTGCTCATCTTATCCATTTTGGCCATTTTGCCGGTATCGGCAGCCATGCGGATAGTACCTGCCTGAACATTTAAAGCAAAAAGTGACGCGATAACAGCGGCAAAAGCCGCCTTTGAAAAAATTGATTTCATACGTTGTGTTTTTTAGTTTAACCTTTGGTCGCGGGCAAACGCTGAACCTTACAACGGTCCTCAATTTTTATTCAGCTCATCTTCAATGCGTTCCTGCAAATTCTTTTTGAAGTTATCATCAAGTTTAGCGCCTTGAGCAGCAGAACCATGCAAAAGCTGCCTAATCATGGTATTGATCTTTTGGGTTTGGCTTTGATATAACCGGCATACCCCGCAGCCGAAAAGGTGTATCCGCAGGAAAATTCGTTCGCGCAAAGTAAGCCGTCCGATCAGTTTTTTCTCGATCAGGAGCGTTGCATGCTGGCAGTTGTGTGTAATTTTTTTCAATGCTTCCATACTCAGATCCAGTTTTTTTGAAGACAGGCCCTCAGGTTCAATTTAGCGCGATGGATGATCACCCAAAAATTGGATGATGTCAGCTTTAGCTCGCTGCAGATCGTGTCCGTGCTTTCATCATCCAGGTGCTTCATCGTAAATACCGACATCCACAGCGCCGGCAGCTTTTCCAGGCATTTCATCAGGATAAGATCAAATTCCTTGCTCCGCAGCGGATCATGATCTTCTATGCCGAAATGTTTCGGCGCAGGTCCGCTGTTCCAATGGCCATCCGCGGGATCAAAAAAGTCGGCCTGTTCTTCTTCGGCCTGCTTTACTTCGACCTGCTGCAACCCTGATGACTTGCGGCGATAGACATCGATGATCTTATTTCTCAGGATAGCCGTCAGCCAGGTGCGCTCGGAGCTTCGTCCCTCAAATGTCTTTACTTTCTCCAGCGCAGCCAGGAAAGTTTCCTGCACCAGGTCGCGGGCTTGTTCCTCGTCGTTAATGCGTGCGCGGGCATAAGCATACAGGTAATCGGCATGTGCCGTTACCCAATTATGGGGGTCGATCTGATTAATAATCACGAATTTTCACAAATGTTTTAGGCGAATTTTACGAATTAACAGCCGAATTTGTCCAATTTGCCTTAATTCGTGAAATTCGTATTTGCCCTTTTGTCGTAAATTTATCCAAAACCTTACAAGGCCTATGAATAAAAAACGTTTAATTTATTGTAAGGAAACATCTGCCCGCACGACCAAATGCGTAAATAATATGATCATGAAACTAAAGATATTCATAGTAACTGCCGCCTTAGGGACGATCGCCGCAATTACGACTGCTTTTATTACTGTTAAGGCTCCTGCTGATAAAGGCTTTGCCGTTGTCGAGCTTTTTACATCCGAGGGTTGCTCGAGTTGTCCGCCTGCTGACGCGCTAATCGCCAAAGTCCATAAAGAAACTTCCGATAAACCTATTTACATCCTTGCATACCATGTCGATTATTGGAATCGCCTCGGTTGGAAAGATGCTTTCAGTAGTGCTGAATACTCTGCAAGGCAGCAGCAATACGCGCGCTGGTTGAAATCATCCGAGATCTACACCCCGCAGGCGATTGTCAATGGCAGCAAGGAGTTTGTCGGCTCGGAGGAAAGCACCTTGCGCAATACCATCAAGACAGATCTGACCGAATCCGCCAAAACCGAACTCGTACTAACAGGGCTTAAGGCCACAGGAAACAAAGTTACCGTGAAATATGAGACGAAAGGCGCAACGGATAATTCAGTACTAATGGTTGCGTTGGTAGAAAGAAATGCTATTAGCAAAGTGATGAAAGGCGAGAACGCCGGTCGGACACTGTCGCATGTGCAGATCGTACGCGAATTGCAGAGCGTAAAATTGAATAACACTTCAGGAACGGCGAGCCTTGCAGTACCTACAGGATTTACGCCTGACGGTTTTGAGATGATCGCGTTTGTTCAGAACACATCAAACGGAACTATTACAGGCGCCGCGAGAGCCGGATTCAATGTAACTTTGAGCAAATGAAGACTATTAAGGAAAAACATCCCCTGATCATGCGATGGACACACTGGGTTAATTTCCCGGTGCTCGCCATTATGATCTGGAGCGGTATGCTGATCTACTGGGCCAATGACGAATACAAGATCACCATCTTCGGCCATACCTACGTGCGGTTCTTCCCCGACTGGTATTACAACCTGTTGCATATCCCGCAGCGCCTGGCCGAGGGTATGGCCTTTCATTTCCTGTTCATGTGGTTCTTTACACTGAATGGCTTTTTGTACGTGCTTTACAGCATCATCTCGGGCGAATGGCGTTACCTGCTGCCGAATAAACACTCATTCAAAGAAGCCTGGCTGGTGTTGCTGCACGACCTGCATATCCGCAAGACTGCTCCGCCGCAGGGTAAATACAATGCTGCGCAGCGCATAGCCTATACTGCTATTATTGTGATGGGTTTCGGGTCGGTCATAACCGGCCTGGCTATTTATAAGCCCGTGCAATTTTATTATCTGACATGGCTTTGCGGAGGGTATCATTTAGCCCGGATATGGCACTTTGTGCTGACTATCGGTTATGTTTTCTTTTTCCTGGTACATATTATCCAGGTGATATTAGCCGGGTGGAACAATTTCCGGTCGGTAATATCCGGGTTTGAAGTGATTGAAGAACAGCCGAAACCGGTAATCAAAATGACGAAAGAAGATGAAAAAGTCTGAAAAGGAATTGACGGTTGAGCAGAAAATAAAACGGCGGAATTTTATTTCCTTCACAGTTTTTGGCGCCCTGGCTGCCGGCGCTTACGAAGGATGGCGCTGGCTTTATAAATCACCTGATGAAACGCCGGGTATTACCGCCGGGGCGCATCAGCCTTTGCGCCGGGCGCTGAACAAAACCGAATTATTTTTCAGGAGATTAACTTTTAACGAGAACCACCTTGTTAAAACTTATCCCAGGGAAATGGCCGCCAAAATGATCAGGCACAACAGCGATATTGGGTCGGAGGGAAAACTGCCGCCGGAAAACTGGAAATTGCAGGTTAAAAAAATTTCGGGCGAAATATTGCAGATAACCCTTGATGAGATCATGGCCCTGCCCAAAACAGAGATCACCTATGATTTTAAATGCGTAGAGGGCTGGGACCAGATACAGCATTGGGCCGGGGTAAAGTTCAGCGACTTTATCGCGCATTATAAATTGGAGCCCGAAGCAAAATTACAATACGTTGGACTCGAAACACCGGACAGGAAATACTATGTGGGCATTGACATGCCGAGCGCAATGCACCCTCAAACTTTACTCGCCTATCAAATGAACGATGTGCTCCTTTCTGGTAATCACGGGCAACCGCTGAGGTTGATCATCCCCGTAAAATATGGCATCAAAAACCTGAAGCGCATCGGCTTTATGAACTTCAGCAACACCCGCCCCCGCGATTACTGGGCCGAACAAGGGTATGATTATTATTCGGGGTTGTAAGCTGAAAGCAGAAACCTGCCTGCCGGCAGGCAGGGACCAAAGCGAAAAGCTTTTTAACCTTCACTTCAGCTTTTTGCTTTCCGCTTTAAGCTTTTCTTCGCATCTTGCGGTAAATGCCAGCCGCGAAATTAACCTTAAGCAAACAGCTTGCCTACGCCTGCGGCATGATTGGTTGGAGCATCATGACGAACCTTATCATCGTGATGCTGCCCTATTTTTACCTGCCTCCATCCAATGCGGGGCTGGTGCAATTGGTGCCGCAGTTACTGCTCTTCGGGGTCATCAACATTTTGTCCATTATTGCCGCCTCAGGCAGATTTATCGATGCCTTATACGATCCTTTCATCGCTTCCCTGAGCGACAAAAGCAATAACCCCAAAGGCCGCCGTATCCCCTTTATGAAATGGGCGATATTGCCGGCTGTTGTTTTTTGCTGCCTTACATTTTATCCGCTGATCCGGGGCGTGAGCATTCACAATGCGATCTGGCTTGCGATCAATATGGTTCTGTTCTTTATGGGAGCAACAACCTATGTTATTCCCTATAATGCCCTTTTACCCGAATTGGCCGATAGCCCGGCAGAGAAGGTTAAACTCTCATCATTTCAGCAGACAGGCTATGTCCTTGGGATCGTGATCGCTGCCCTGGTAAATAACTACGCCGACCTGGTGCAGGAGATTTTTAATATTGCCAACCGTGATACGGCGGTGCAATATACAATTTGGTGTTTATCCGTGTTCGCCGGGCTGGTTATGCTGATACCGGTACTGGCCATTGATGAAAAGAAATATTCCACGAGTAAACCAACCCGTTTGCCCATCCTGGTAGCTATCCGCAAAACATTTAAAAACCGGAACTTCAAATACTACCTTATCTCCGACTTCACTTTTTACATCTCGCTGAGCATCGTATCCAGCGGGCTGTTATATTTTGTTACCGTATTGCTTAACCTGCATGAATCCGAGGGCGGCAAACTGATGGGCGCTATGGTGGTATTTTCGTTGTTCTTTTACCCTGTGGTCAACTATTTTTCCGCGAAGATCGGCAAAAAGCCGCTGGTAATGGTGGCCTTTGGAATGCTGAGCCTCATCTTTGTGATGATCTATTTCCTCGGAAAATTTCCTTTTCCATCCATTGTCCAGGCTTACACCTTAGCGTTATGTACTGCATTTCCGCTGGCAGCCCTGGGTATCCTGCCTAACGCTATTTTAGCGGAGATCGCTGATAATGACGCCAAAAGAACAGGCGAAAACCGCGAGGGAATGTTCTTCGCTGTCAAATACCTGTTTGTTAAGATGGGGCAGACGCTGGGCATTGCCCTGTTTGCCTTTCTGACAGTTTATGGTAAGGATCCCGGTCACGACCGGGGTTTAAGACTGAATGGGGTATGTGGTTTTGCCCTGTGCGTGGTTGCGCTGATCTTCTTCAGCAGGTTCAGGGAAGAGCGTGTCAAGTAGTTTTTCTCAGCTTGATGATGCGCAGCGCATGCATCAGCTTCATTACAGGATACGTAGGGTCGATCTCAAACCAGCGTTTGGAGAAGTTTGGGTCGTTCGGTTTTTTATGGTGATTATTCTGGAATAATTCGCCCATCATCAGGAAATCAAGCGGCAGCGTGTTTTTACTATGATCGCCGTTATCAAAATTGGAATAACCGTATTTATGCCCGCACCAGTTGACGATAGCGCCGTGAATAGGACCCATCAAAAAATGGATCGGCAGTAGTAGGAACATCCACCAATGTGTGGCAAAAAGCACATAAAAAGCAGTATAAAATATGCCAAAGCCGACACGGGTTGCCCAATGGTCGCCTACACGATCTACGAATGACCAGGTAGGGTAGCGGTCGATGAATTGCGGTTCGGGTTCTATTTTGTATCGCTCATAGGACAGGTAAATCTCTTTGGTTTTCCACATCATGCTGAAGACATCTTTAATAAAATGCGGCGAATGCGGGTCTTTCTCGGTGTCGCTGTAAGCGTGATGCATACGGTGCATAATGGCATAGGCCCGTGGATTAAGAAATGAAGACCCCTGGAACAAAAATGTAGAAAAGTAAAACACTCTCTCCCAAAATGGATTCATTTTGAACATCTTATGCGATGCATAACGATGCTGGAAAAAGGTCTGGAAAAAGAGCGACAAAAACCAGTGGCACAGAAAAAAAACGAGTATGATCATTGAGTTTACATTGAACAAACGAATACCTGCAGGGTTTTGGTTTTCGCGGTGCAAAGTTCCTAAAAAAAATCGGATTATTTGGTTTTCATGAATTTCAAGGCGTAAGAGTCAAGACAGTAGCGCTGTCCAGTCGGCGCCGGTCCGTCGTCAAACAGATGACCCAGGTGCAGACCGGTGCTGCGTTCAACTACCTCGTCGCGTACCATGCCGTAGGAATCGTCTTTCAAGATCATGATCGCTTTTGGATCGATCGGCTTAAAGAAGCTTGGCCAACCCGTTCCCGAATCAAATTTGGCGTCAGAACTAAACAACGATTTGCCAGTAGCTGCGCTCACATAAATACCTTTTTCATGATTGTTCCAGTAAGGATTGTTGAATGCCTGTTCCGTTCCCTTATTGACCATGATCTCGTAGGTTTCGGGCGATAGAACTTGCTTCCAGTAGGCATTCGACCTGGCCCCGGGGAAGGTTTTTACGTCTTCCGAACTGCCCGGAATTACTTTATTGCCGGTTGTATTTTGCACGCACGCGCTCAGAAAGGCCATCTGTAACAAAAGCAGTGATAAATAATTTTTTTTTAAACTCATTATCATAAAGTTATGGAATTTATTTATACCTTTATTCAGTGCAATTCGTAAGCATCATTAGTTTATTTTTTTAACTATAAGATAACGAATTTTGTCGGGTTATATCGTAAGAGTTAACTAAAAAAATAGATTTGATTTCGTGTCAAATTTATAAGCACTATTATGCTTTTCGGTTAACGGGAAATTTATTACCCGCGAAATATTATCTCCGAAATCGGCATGTAGAATATAGTGCACGTTTGGAAGATCACTACTAAACCTAAAGGCTTTGATATAGTCTATAATGGTGAGTGATATAAAGAATAAATGAATAATATACTAAGGCACGGTTTTTGTCTTATTTTAATACTAAATATTAATACGACCTCAAAATGAATGGTAGTGGCTTAACATTGGTTGGTGTAGTTATCACAGTATTACCTTTGGTATTGATCATCGCAACGGTGATCGTACGTGGTAAAAAACTGTTCGATTAATTATCAGTCTGCACCGGTATAGGGTGGCACTGCGAAATTAAAAAAGGCAATGTTCCGTCCTGTTTTACTCTGAAAAGGGTGAAATGCGTATTTTTCCCGTTGGCCACCCCCAGAATCAGATAGCTTTTTAAAGCCCTCTTCTCCTCACGATCCTGTCTTTTGGTTTTCTTTCACTCCTTTCAAGAGTGCCTGTAACGGTTAGTTTGGCTATACGTTCCTCCATCGTTTCGGTGGTTAATCGTTCGCGGCCAAGACTATCCACCATAATAGGGAATGCGAATGGCGTAGGCTGATGTATTTCTTTTAGGACAATGCTCTGTTTTCCAATACGTTGCAATGCCTCCCGCAGCCTGAACTCTTCGAGCTGAAAAGCAAGCGCCTCATTGTACGCTTGCCTTACCAATAAATTATTCGGATCATATTCGCTGAACACATCAAACAACAAGGACGAAGAGGCCTGCAGATGCCTGTTTTTTACGGGCTGCCCGGGGTAGCCTGTGAAAACCAGTCCGCCGATATGCGCGATGTCGCGGAAGCGGCGCCGGGCCATTTCGTTCGCGTTCAGGCTTTGCTGGATATCGGCAAGCAAGTTATCGACCGAGAAGAAATCTGCGTCTTCCAGTGCCTGTTCAATGGGGATATCTTCGTCGGCCAGCAGTTCAAAGCCATAATCGTTCATGGCAATAGAAAAGGAGAAGTTCCTGATCTTTGATATACGGTAGGCCAGCAGCGAGGCCATGCCCTCATGAACTAACCGGCCTTCAAAGGGATAAAATATCAAATGATGACCATCTTTGGCTCTGAATGATTCAATCAGGAACTGGTGGCTTTGCGGCAGGTGCGAGAGCTCGGCCTGGAGGCTGAAAAGAGGTTTAAGGGCGATCACTTCCTCGTCATACTCAATACCATGAGCAACCTCATCCAGCTTTTCCCTGAAAACAGCTGACAACTGCGACGACAGCGGCATCCGCCCGCCCATCCAGCTGGGGATAAGTCCCTTCTTTGCCGCCGACTTTTTCACGTAGGCGCTCATTTCTTTGATGCGGATAAACTCCAGGTTCTGCCCGGCAAACCAAAAGCTGTCGCCCTCTTTTAATTTGGAGATGAATGATTCTTCTATCGTCCCAAGGCTCTTTCCGCTAAGCCACCTTATCCTGATGCTAACATCGCTGGTTATCGTCCCGATGCTCAGCCGGTGACGCATGGCCACGCGGCGGCTGTTAACTTTATACAGGCCGTTATCTACCTCAACCTTCAAAAATTCATCGTATTGCGCCAGCACCTTTCCGCCATGCGTGATGAAATCGAGCAACTCGTCAAACTCTTTGCGGCTCAGGTCGGCGAAAGCGTAAGTGCTTTTTACTTCCCGGAATAACTCATCGGCCCGGAAGCCATCCGAGACAGCCAGCGTCACCATGTACTGGATCAGCACGTCCATAGAAAGCAGCATCGGGTCGCGGCTTTCGTAGATCCCTTTTCGTATGCCTTGTTTCAGTGCGGCCCCCTCAAGTAATTCAAGAGAGTGTGTGGGTACATACCAGGCTTTGGATATAGCCCCCGGCGCGTGCCCGCTTCGCCCGGCGCGTTGCATAAAGCGAGCTACGCCCTTTGGACTGCCTACCTGCACTACGCTGTCCACGGGCCTGAAATCCACACCGAGGTCGAGGCTTGATGTGCACACCACTACTTTAAGCGCCTCCGCATGCAGCGCCTGTTCAACCCAGTTGCGCATTTCATTATCCAGCGAGCCGTGGTGCATCGCCATGATGCCCGCGTATTCCGGGTAATTATCCAATATGGCGTGGTACCAAATTTCCGCTTGCGACCGCGTATTGGTGAATATTAGTGTGGTATTGCTTTGCGCCACGATCTCCATTACCTGCGGCAATAGCCTCACGCCTATATGTCCCGACCAGGAAAAACTTTCGATATTTTCAGGGATGACCGATTTAATAACAAGCTGCTTATCCAGAAACGCCCGCACCATTTTGATGCTCTCCTTAGGAAAATCATTTCCCAAAAGCACATCCACAGCCTGTTCCAGGTTGCCAATAGTAGCGCTGATACCCCAGATTTTGAGTTTGCAGTTTGCAGTTTGCAGTTTGCAGTCTTTTGAATTATCTTTTCCACTTTTACTGCCCACTGCCCACTGAGAACTGCCAACTGAAGCCAGGGCCTTAAGCCGGGACAACCCAAGCTCCACCTGCACCCCGCGTTTCGTCCCCAGCAACTCGTGCCATTCGTCGATCACCACTATCTGCAGCCCCTGGAATATTTTCGGGTATTCCTTTTGCGCGAGCATCAGGTGCAGGCTTTCGGGAGTGGTTAAAAGCACTTCGGGTAGCTTGGTTTTCAGGGCCTGTTTTTCGGCGGCGGAAGTGTCGCCGGTCCGCGTCATGATGCGCCAGGGGAGCCCAATCTCATCACACACTTCCTGCATCGCTTTCCGGATATCGTTGGTCAATGCCCGCAGCGGCGTGATCCATAACATGAGCAGACCATTGTTTTGGCGCGTTTGATAAGTGTCAGGATGCTTATTGATATAGTCCGCCAGGAAGGGCAGGAAGACTGCAAAGGTTTTGCCGCTTCCTGTAGGTGCGTTCAGCAGTCCCGAAAGCCCCGAAAGATAGGCATCCTCCATTTCCTGCTGGAAAGCGAACTGCCGCCAGTTCTTTCGTTTGTACCACTCGCGGATGACCTGCTGACCTTTGGTTATCATATATGCTCATAACAAAACTATTTCATTTCGGGCAAATTGCGGGCAATAAAAAAGTCCCGGAGTTTCCAACGGGACTTTTTAGTAGTTTTTGTACTTCTTACTATTTTTTTTCAGGTAAGAGGATCAGTTTGATCAGGTTTTTCTCGTCTAGGTATTTGTTAGCAGCATCCTTCACCGTTTGTACTGTTGCCTGGTTCAGGTCTGGGATCCACTTCAGAGCCAGGTCGGGGTTTTCCTGGTTTTGTGACGAGCTGGTCAAATGGCTTTCCCAGAACGAGTTTTCTTTCAAGTCAACTTCGATAGAACGAGTGGTTTCGGCAGTATATTTTTGAATATCGCCGGCTTCAGGCCCGTTTTGCTTGATCTTGTTGATCTCGTCTAATGTGGCGGCGATCAGCTTTTCGACGTTAGCTGGCGCACAGCCGAAAAATACGGTTATCGTGTACCGTCCTTCAGGCAACTTGGTGTGGCTTACCCTCACTCCCGGCGCGTAGGTGCCGCCTTCCTTTTCACGCAGGCGTTCAATTAACTTAATATTGAGTACTTCGTTCAATGCGTCGAGTTGCAGGTTATTGGCATCGCTGTAGTCATAACTGCCGTTGAAAACCAGCTGAACACTGCTTTTGTCTCCGATACCTTTATATACTTCTTTGGTCAGTGCCCCTGCAGGCGGGTGTATGCCGAGGTTTTTGTAGTTCTCATTTCCTCCCGATGACGGCAGTCCCCCCAGGTATTTTTCCAGCAAAGGTTTGATCTTCTCTACGTCAAAGCTGCCTACCAGTACGAAAGTAAATCCGTTGGCATCGGCAAAGTGTTGTTTATAGAAGGCGAAGGCTTTATCCAGGCTGGCGCTGTTAAGGCGGTCAGGCGTAACGATCATTCGCCTGAAATTATGGTTGCTCAGCACGGCCGAAATCGTATCCTGGAACACCGCCGTAGGATCAAGACTGCGGTTAGCAAGGAATGATTTTGTTTGGGTAATGTTCGATTGCCAGATATCAGGATCTTTGCGCGGCTCGGTAAAGTACATGTACACCAATTGCAGAGCCGTTTCCAAGTCTTTTGGCGACGAACTGCCTGTAATGCCTTCAGAAAGTTCGCGGATGTACGGCGATATGCTCACGTTTTTGCCCGATAACATCTTATCCAACTGGATCTCGGTGAAATCGGCCAAACCGCTGCTGCCGACAACGCCGGCCGCCATATTGTCCGAGGTGAAATCCTGATCGCCGGCAAGGGATGTGCCACCAAAATGATAACCGTTGATCAGTATCTCATCGTTTTTAAATGTCGTGGGTTTTAGGATCACTTTCACGCCGTTGCTCAGCGTAAGCGTCGTTGTACTGATCGCGTCGTCTTTTTCGGTAGATGCTATTTTACCGGGCGCCGGCTGTTTGTCCAGCAAAGGCTTGTTGCTGACGTTGTCCACATAAGGCGTAACTCCCTGGCCCGCGGTGCTTATCCATTCCAGTAAGGTTTTTGCATCCGGCAGTTTGTCTTTATATTTTTCCGGCGCTTCTACTATCACAGCCCGGTTTTGGTCGCTGATGTATTTACCGGCCAACGCATTGATCTCGCTTAGCTTGATCTTATCCTGATTTGCCTTATAGAAATTGTATTCCCATGTAATGCCCGGTATTGCCTCACCATCAAGAAAGTTTTGCTGATACTCTCGTACAAAATTCACCGATTTGGTTTTGTCCCGCTCCTTATAGGCATTTTCTATCTGGGTCAGGCCATCCTGTTTGGCGCGTTCGAATTCGGTTGGTGTAAACCCGAACTTTCGTGCCCTTTCCGTTTCAGCAGCTACCGCTTTTACAGCCTTCTCCAATTCTTCGGGCTGCTTGGCAACGGCTATTGTTGTAAAAGCATCCTGGTGGCCGAGAAAGCCGCCATAGCTGGCCCTGCCGAACAGGAACGGCGGATTGGCCTTTTGCAGCAATTCGCCCAGCCGCGCATTCAGCATTGCGTTGAATAGTTCGACACGCATGCTTTGCAGGTAATCGGCAGTCGTGCGGGTCGTAGTCTCTGGATGTCTTACCACGATCTCCGCTAATGTATAGGGGAACTCTTTATCCGTTGCAATTTTGACCGCGGTGCCAGGTGTGGGCGGAACGGTGTATTTGGTGCGCGGTTTTTCGTTAGCCGGATCTTTCAAGGCAGAGAAATTGTCTTTGATCAGTTGCTCGACGCGTTTCGAGTCGAAATCGCCCACCGCGATCACTGCCTGCAGATCGGGCCGATACCAATCATGGTAAAAACGCTTGATGGTTTCAGGCTTGAAAGTTTTTAAAATGTCTTCTTTCCCGATGGGGATGCGCTGCGCATAGCGCGAATTGTTTAATAAAACAGGCAGTATCTGGTGCTGCAAGCGCTCCTGGGCATTTTTGCCGCGCAGGCGCGCTTCTTCCAGAACCACACCACGTTCATCGTCTATCTCTTTTGGGTCGAAAGTTTGATAACCCGCCCAGTTAGCCAAAATGTCAAAGCCTTTTTCAAATACTTTAACGCTGTCCGTCGGGAGCGGTAATTGATAAACCGTTTCGTCGAATGAGGTATATGCATTCAAATCGGCCCCGAAACGCACACCGGCATGTTGCAAATAATTTACCAACTCGTTTTTCGGGAAATCGCGTGTGCCGTTAAAGGCCATGTGCTCGGTGAAATGCGCCAGGCCCTGCTGGTCGTCCGTTTCCAGTACCGATCCTGCTTTGTTTACCAGGTACAATTCGGCCCGGTTCTTTGGCTCGGTGTTTTTGCGGATGTAATAGGTTAAGCCGTTTGGCAAATGCCCGATGATAACATCGGGGTCAACTGGCAGCTTTTCGCTTTTAATGTGCGCCGTCGAGGCTGGTTTCGCTTTGGTTGAAACAGGCTTTTTAGGCGCTTGCGCAAAGGTGAGATTTGCAGCTACTGCAAAGGATAAGGCTGATAGGAAGATTTTTCTACTGAAGTTCATACAATATTTTATAATGATTTGTTAAAGATGCAAAATTTGAATGAAGTTGTAAATTTAGGGCCAGTTGTGAGGATTGCTAATATATCTATTTGTAAAGTTTTGGGTTGAATATCTTAACATAATTTAACATATCGTAGGCTGAATGAACTCGAATCTGCAAAAATTAGTGAATATCGCACAAAAATCAGAAAAGCTCGGCATCGGCCTCATGTCCGGTACTTCGCTGGATGGGCTGGATATTGCATTGTGCAGGTTTAAAGGGAATGGATTAAATACGCAATTTGAATTAGTTCAATTTACGACGACTGCTTACCATAAGCATTTCAAAGAACAGGTTCACGAAATATTCTCCCGACGTTTGGTCGACCTGGAAAAGGTGACTTTATTGAATGCTTACATTGGTACTTTTCACGGCGAACTCATTTTGCAGGCGCTGGAAAAATGGAATGTTAATCCACAAGATGTCGACTTCATAGCCAGTCACGGGCAAAGTATCTATCACGCGCCAAAACGCCTGCATCAACAGAAGGAATATCCCAACGCCACGCTTCAGATCGGCGACGGCGACCATATCGCGGTGAAAACGGGTATTCTAACCATCAGCGATTTCCGGCAGAAGCATATTGCCGCCGGTGGCGAAGGCGCGCCGCTGGCTTTATATGGAGACGTTTTGCTGGCAAGCAAAAAAAGCGAGGACAGGATATTGCTGAACATCGGCGGTATCGCCAACCTGACTTACCTGCCTGCAGATGGCGACCTAAGCAAAGTTGTTTGCACCGATATCGGTCCGGGCAATACGCTGATCGATGCGGCCAGCCGGGAATATTTCAACAAGCCATACGATAAAGATTCGATGATCGCGCTCTCAGGTTTGGTGAATGACGCATTGCTTGAAGCCCTGCTCGATCATCCTTTCTTCGGTGAGCAAGCGCCGAAAACGACCGGGCCTGAATTGTTTAACCTTGCTTATTTAGCCGACGCGCAGCGAACGTCAGGTACAACCGATATTGGCCCTGAAGATATTGTTTGCACCTTAAGCGCCTTTACCGCCCGTGCTATTGCCGACTTTATTTCGGCGTACTTTCCTCCCAACAGCCATGTTTTCTTCAGCGGCGGCGGCGCGAAGAATTACTTTGTGACTACCTATCTTAAACAATTAATACCCAAAGCAACATTTGCAACTACTTCCGCTTTAGGCATCGACCCGGATGCGAAGGAAGCTATTTTGTTCGCCTTGCTGGGTAATGAAGCGCTTTCCGGCGAACCGTTACAGATCGGCAGTAATCCGGCGGTTTTGATGGGGAAGTTTAGTTTTGCGGGGTAAGCGTTTCTTGATATATACTATTATTAAATGTATTAATTAAAAAAAATACAATTTTTACTTGTATTTTATCATTTACTTTTTTATATTTGGATTGTAAAATTTCAAAATGGAATTTAAATCGGCCGTTGAGTTTTATCCTAATATTCGCATAAAGCACTTAGCGAATAGATTAACAATGTCAGTTAAGACATTGCGAAATCTGATCAGAAATGAAGGCATTGAAATAAAGTCGGGCTCAGATGTTACCCTTTCTCATGAGCATATCGCTGCTGTATTTCAAGCCTATAAAAAGGCAGTAAACAGAGCTTTTGAAAAGGAAAAGCTTAGAATGCTTAAGGGCAAGGATAATCAGTTATCGTCTTTTAGTTCTTTCTATTATGCTTCTGCTGATGGTAGCCTGATTCAGGCAACCCACGAGCAGTTTTATGACTTAGAATTGGAAGAAAAACTTATTGAAAGCGTATTCTTTGAGTTAATTTGCAGCATAAAAATCCGAAAGGACCAAGGCTCTAAACTATTTAAAAGTATCATTCGGTTTCTCAGTCGCCTGAGAAAAACTTTACTGTTCAATTTCAAAGTATTACTCCACACAATTATACCGCCCAGATTATTTTTTATTTATGTAGATGAGGAAGAAAATAACAGTGTATGGACCAATGTTAGTTATGGTTTCATTGCTGTTATCAGTAACTCCAACAATGAGGCCTTTATGAAACGAGTTACGATTCATTCAAAGGATTCAATCAATGAAAAATTCAAATAAACTAATCGAGAAGCTCGAGCAAACAGATTTGTCAGATGAGGATAAAGAACTACTTAAACAGTCATTAATTGCCGGTGGTTGGCAAAAATTCTTATTAACCCTTTTTAAAGTATTTTCTATAAGTAAGGAAATTTTAGACTCGTTCGGTGTTGATCTGAAAGATATAAAAGAAATAATAGATAAATTTTTATGATATGAATATAGGTTCTGCTATCAAACTAATACGGAAAGAAAAAGGATTTTCCCAAAAAGAATTAGCAGAGAAATGTGAGATATCTGTTAACGCTCTCAGTCAAATTGAGATTAATGCAACTTTTCCGCAAAAGGGCACGATCTCACGAATTTGTGAAGTCTTGGGCATACCTGTATCTTATCTGCTATTTTTTTCGCTAAATGAGGAAGATGTTCCTGAAGATAAACGAAAAGCTTTTAACGCACTTAATTTAGCAATTAAAGGACTTTTATTGTCGGGCGATGAATAAACGTTCTTGCTTTAACCCTAATTAGTAATGTGATACGATGAGAATAGGTCCACATCATCAATTCAATAGCCGAATTGGAAAAATTAAAGATCAACTCGGTGCGGCATGTAGAGAAATAGAAACCCTTAATGAGTATTATACGCGGCGTAATGATCGGGCAGAACTTACTCCCGAAATGAAAGAAGTAATTACATCATTGAAGCGATTTAGTAAAGGGTTGAGTAAAATGAACGAAAAACTCAAGTTATTTTAGTTCCCGCAAGCATCGGCGCTTGTGGTCAATGAATATGCATTGTTTTATCCGTTTAATTCCCACACACCTGAAACAATAAAATAGCGACAGGCCTTTCCCATCGCTATCAATCCAATCAATCTAAATCCTTAAATCGTGTCTTTACAAATTCGCCTTAATCCCATACTTCGCCGCAAATTTTCGGTAAAGCTGCTTATGCAAATTATCCAGGTTGATGTCCCTGCCCTGGATATACGCTTTCTGCACATCAATGCTGATCATGTCCAGCGCATCACCTTTTGAGATGAACAGGGTTGCGTCTTTACCCACTTCAAGCGTTCCGGTGGTTTTATCGATGCCCAATATCTTCGCGTTGTTCAGCGTGATCATAGATAAAGCCTGCTCTTTGGTCAAACCATAACCGCAAGCCTCGCCAGCTTCAAAGGGTAGGTTGCGCTGGCGCCAGAAGCCGACGCCGGTAAGGCCATACAATACGCCGGCATTTTGCAATATCCCGGGCAATTTATAGGGCATGTACACGTCGTCATCATCCCGGTAAGGCAATGTTTGTGTTTCGGTGATGATCACGGGCACATTGTTACTCTTTAACAGATCGGTCACCAAATACGACTCTTTGCCGCCCACAATAACTACCCGTATGCCCAGCTTTTTGCCAAAATTTACCGCCTGGATGATCTCCTTGGCGCCGTCGGCATTCACGAACAGCTTCTTTGTGCCGTCAAACAGACCTTTCATGGCTTCAAGTCGCAGATTGATCACGGTGGGTTTCATTTCGGCATAGGCCTTCGCCTGGGTGAACAGGCTGTTGATGGCGTCCAGCTGCTTTTGCTGGCGTTCTTCCGGCGTTTCCTGCGGGGCCGCGCCGGGCGTCGGCTGCGCGCGGCGGCGACCTGCGGGACGAAGAACCGGCCAGTTCATGTGCAGGGCAATGTCCTTTTTATATGCGGCATCTTCCCAGTTCCAGGCATCCAGCACAACAACGGATGATTGTCCCGCGAGCAAACCACCCTGCGGCGTAGGTTGAGCCAAAAGAATGCCGTTGGAACGAACCGTCGGGATAACTTTTGAATCGGTATTGAAGGCGATGATCGAACGTACGTTCGGATTGAGCTCGCCTGTTTCAGAATCATCGACCGTGCCGCGTGCGCCTTCTTCAATTTCAACCAGTCCGAGCGTGGTTACCGGGCAGATGAAACCGGGGTAAACCTGTTTGCCTGCGGCGTCAATAATTTCAGCCCCATTAGAGTTGGCGGGCGAGCCTTCGCCAATAGCCGTGATCTTGCCTTTATCAAATGCGATATAACCGCTATTGATCACCTGGCCATTGCCCACGTGAATGGTCGCGCCAGTGATGACTATTGGTTTGCTTTGTGCCGGCGCAGGCGAAATATTTGCCTGCCCGTAAGCGAGGATACTGCCCAGCAATAATCCCCAAATGCTTAATAATGTCTTCTTCATTGTCATTGTGATGAGGGTTATTTCTGGTTCCTGCTTTGTTCGTCGGTGTTTTTGGTTTGCATGCCATTGTAATCGTCGGCTACAACGTAAGCGTCATCCTCAATGGTGTCGCAAGTGTATCTTGGACGACGGGCACCGCCGTTCGGGCGCTGCGTAGCCGCACCCTGGTTTTTGGCTGCGATCATTTTATGGATGATGCGTGCTTCGTCGGCTTTCAACGTCTTTTGTTTAGCGGCATCTTCATCAATATCCCAGTATTTGATGCCGTCAACATAGGTCTTTTCTGCAACAGCATATATCGACAATGGGTCGGCCGACCAAACCACGATATCCGCATCCTTGCCCGGTTTCAGGCTGCCGATGCGATTGTCGACATGCAGCATTTTAGCGGGGTTTAGCGTGACGAATTTCAGCGCCTCTTCCTCGCTCACCTTGCCGTACGTCACGGCCTTGCCTGCTTCCTGGTTCAGGCGGCGGGCCATTTCCTCATCGTCGGAATTAAAAGCCGTCGTAATACCCATATCGTGCATGATGGCGCCGTTATAAGGTATGGCTTCCTGCACTTCCATTTTGTAGGCCCACCAGTCGGAGAAGGTTGAACCTGCGATATTGCGGGCCTTCATCTTATCGGCCACTTTATAGCCTTCCAAAATGTGGGTAAATGTATTTACATGGAAGCCCATCGAATCGGCTACGTGCATCAGCATGTTGATCTCCGATTGCACGTAAGAATGGCAGGTTATATGGCGGGTGTCTTTCAATATTTCCACCAGGGCATCCAGTTCCAGGTCGCGGCGAACATGGCTGCCTTTCGCAGCCCGGGCAGCTTCGTATTCTTTAGCGCGGGTAAATGCGTCAACGTAAACCTGCTCAACACCCATACGCGTTTGCGGGAAACGCATGTTCGGTGTATTTTCAGGAATGCCCCAGTTGCTTTGTTTTACGTTTTCGCCCAAAGCGAATTTGATAAATCCCGGCGCGCCCTCAAGCTTCATTTGCTCGGGTAATACGCCCCAGCGGTGTTTGATCAGCATGGTCTGCCCGCCAATGGGGTTTGCCGACCCATGCAGGATGTGCGAAGTGGTGACCCCGCCTGCCAGCTGCCGGTAAAGCTGTATATCTTCAGAATCCAGCACATCGCCGATGCGTACTTCTGACGTAACTGCCTGTGTACCTTCGTTGATGCCGCCGGAAGCCGCGATATGCGAATGCTCATCCACAATGCCCGGTGAAATGTGCTTGCCGGTAGCATCGACAACTTTTGTGCCTGGGGGTGCGGTCAGGTTCTTACCTATGGCTTTGATTTTGCCGTTTTCGATCAGCACATCGGTATTTTGAAGGATGCCCTCTTTTTCGTTTGTCCAGAGGGTGCCGTTCTTAAACAATACTGTTTCCTGTTTGGGCAATTCGGTATTGCCGAAAGGCGCGAACGGATAAACCACAGGGCCGACGACATTATTTGGTTTGGTTTCCGGCTTCGCCTGTGACGGGGTGAACGGAGTAGTCAGTGTTGCTGTCCAGCGCGTGAAGGTACCATCCGGCAATACACCGTCGCCGCTCATGGCAATAGGTGAAACGCCGGTGATATAACCGCTCAGACGGATATTTCCGGCCGGTTTATTTTTCAGGTCGAAATAGATGGTTACCAGGTCGCCGTTGCGGGTTATAGTGCCGTGGGCCTTGACACTATCTGCACCCGACCGTTCAACATTCAAGTCGTATGAACCAGGTGTGCCGCCAATCCTTAGTTTGATGTTGGCCAGCCCATCGCCGGCGAGGGTATAGGTACCTCGCAGGTCGGCCAGATCCATATGGTTAACGATGTCCTGCCTGCCCTCGACCCAGTTCTCAAAAATGATATTGTCTTTTTTGAAAAGATCATCGGAGGTAATGATAAAATTAGCCAGTTTGCCTTTGGTGAGGGAGCCGACCTTATCGCTTACATTCAGCAATTCGGCCGGTATTTGCGTCAGCGACATTAAAGCCTGTTTTTCGGTAAGGCCGTTATCGATGGCCGTGCGCAGGTTGGTCCAGAAATCACGGGCGTTTTGCAGGCCATAGGATGTGATGGCGAATTTGATACCCGCCTTTTCCATTACCGCGGGATTAGTAGGTGCAAGCTCCCAGCTCTTCAATTGCTCGTAGCTGACGTTGCGTGCGTCAAATGCGTCTTCAATATCATAAGCTTCGGGAAAATTGAGCGGGATGATAAAGCTGCTGTTTGTTGCCTTCATCGCGTCGATGCGGCGATATTCGTCGCCATCGGTCTTGAAAATATATTGTTTGCCGAATTCCCTGGCTATCTTATCCGCGCGCAGCACGTTCAACTGGTCGGTCACCTCGAATATTTGGGGCAGGTTTTGCTGACGGTTAAATTCAGCCAGCGAAATATTGTACTCTTCCTTTTGGTTCTTGTACCATTCGGCGTCTAAATAGGTTTGACGAAGCAATGCGATACTGCCCATTAGCGATGAAGGATAATTTGTTGCCGCTGTTCCTTTGCTGAACGAGTAATGCGCGGCCGCTTCGTCATTAATCATTACCTCGTTGTCGCGCTCATCGCCTAATGAAACAACGACCGATGTACCGCGAACAATACCGTCGTGTATCAGCGATTGAACTGCTGTAAAGCCATTCTTTCTGTATTCTTCGGCTTTGGCGGCATCGGCGTGGAAAATGGCTTTAACATTCATCTCTGGCCTGATGGCTTCGTTCCAGCCGTAAGCGCCGTGTTTGGTAGATACCGGGGTGATGGTCACCCTGCCGCCAAATCCGCCAAAAGCCTGGCGCGGTTCCTCAGGCAGTCCATAAGAGGTATAGGCATCGATCAGTCCGGGATAAATGTATTTCCCTTTCAGATCGACAACAATATAGCCCTTGGGAACATTGACGCCTTGTCCTACAGCTTCGATCAGCCTGTCCTTGACAAGCAGTGTCCCATTGGCGATGGTTTGATTGGCGTCTACAACAATATTAGCATTGGTGAACGCGTACTGCCCGGGTCTTATATCCTGCGCGCCATTGACAGGGAATGTCTGTTGGGCATGGCAAATACAAAATACAAGAAGGGCTAAACAGGAGAGTAGCAGTTTCTTCATTATGAGCTCAGTTTGCCCCTAAGTTATTTAAACATTTGATACACTAAGCAATTTTCCGGGCCATCATCTTATATTTGTTACATCTTTGTTACACACGGCTGAATGAAGTTCAGCGACGGCTTTTTACTTTTCACAAAAATTACGCACATGAACGCATACCTATTTTTCAGATACCTGCACTCGGGCCTCAGGTACATTGTACTGCTGCTGCTTTTGCTTGCTATCATCCGCGCCTGGGCCGACTGGCTGGGCAAAAAACAATACAGCGAAGGCCAGCGCAAGCTGAACCTGTTTGCCATGATATCGGTGCACACGCAGTTGCTTGTCGGATTGATCTTATATTTCCTGAGCCCTTTCGTTCAGTTCAACAGTCAAACAATGAAGGATAATACAACCCGTTACTGGACGGTTGAACATTTGACGGGGATGATTATTGCCATCATACTCATCACCATAGGTCATAGCAGGTCGAAAAAAGCGGCTACAGCGGAAGGGAAGCATAAAGCCATTGCAATATTCTATACCATTGCTATATTAATAGTGATAGCGACATTGGCTGTGAGCAGTGTGGGGGTGTTTGGGATCTCGCATTAAGATATTTAGATCTTATCGCCTAAATCAACGGATTAAAATCCGTTGTTACAATATGGGTCGAGCCTACGGCTCTTGGTTGCATGGCTGGTGTAGTCAACAGATTAGAATCTGTTGTTACAAGATTGACCGGGGCTACGCCTCTTTGATGCTTTTAAAAGGAAGCTCGTCTACTATTTGTTGATAATCATAGAGCCATAGGCTCGGGTTATTTTGTAACGCCGGGTTTCAACCCGGCGCATAAGCTACAAATAGAAGAGTGCCGTAGGCATGACCTATATTAACTCCTGGAAGACATACTGCTCATCATAATCTACCTTGAAGCTTCTTAAGAGTTCGAAGTATTCGTCCTTAAAAGTTTGTTTTTTGTGATGTGCTTCCTGGTTTTGGATATAGCGGTAAACTTTATCAATATGCGAATGACTGTATGAAAATACGCCATATCCTTCCTGCCATTCAAAACGCTCTGGCGCGAGATTATGATCGTTAATGTATTTAGATGATTTTGCTTTCACGGTCTTCATCAACTCAGATACAGAAACGACTGGCCGCAGCCCGATGAAACAATGCACGTGATCTTCAACTCCGTTTACGATGATGGTTTTGCAATTGGCTTCATTTATGAGATTGCCTATTACAGCGAAAATCTGAGGTCGCCATTCTCTCTCAAGTATAGCTTTACGGTACTTTACGGCAAAAACGGTTTGGATATAAATTTGGTGATAAGTGTTAGCCATTTGATTTAGGTTTGTGGGTCTAATTAACGAATTAAAATCCGTTTTTTAAATATTGGTCGAGCCTACTGCTCTCGGGTTGTAAGGTGTTGAATGGCAACGGATTGAAATCCGTTGTTACAGCATCGGTCGAGGCTACGCCTCTTTTTTAAGTTGAGACATAGCATATTATCAGGCAGGATTTTATTGGCAATAATGATAGAGCCGTAGGCTCGAACTATTTTGTAACGCCGGGTTGAAACCCGGCGCATGTCGGCATGCAAACCGAAGAGTGCCGTCGGCACGATCTATATTAAACTCTGTGAGTTCCCCTGATCGTTTTTAAACCCGACTACTTCTGTATATTAAATGAATATTTTTTTATCAAAAAATTTGCTAATTCGATTTTCTTTATAAATTTGTGACCGCGATGATTAAAACTAACAAAAACAACAGCTGGTGGCACCAGGAAACTGGCAGCCGGATGTGTTTTTGAGAAGATTTTACTAATCAATTGTAAACCTAATATGAACCCGGCGCCAACCACGCCGGGTTTTATATTTTATAGCGCGACTGAAAACAAAATGAAACGATACCAAATAACAACTACCTCAAAAAAGCTTTTAGCCGATACCACCACGCCGGTAAGCATTTACTTGCGCCTGCGCGATGTATACCCCAATTCGTTGCTGCTGGAAAGCTCGGATTACCACAGCCGCGAAAACAGCCTGAGCTATGTTTGCTGCGAACCGATAGCCGGCTTTGTGCTCAATGACGGCGCATTAAAGAAAAGCTATCCCGACGGCAGCATTGAAACCAAAGCGCCCGGCACTTTCGACCTGGTTGGGGAGATGAATGATTTTTTGTCAAAGTTTGATACAGAGACCAGTCCGTCTAAGATCATTTCTAATGGCATGTTCGGCTACTTTACGCATGAAGCAGTTGAGCACTTTGAAACCATCAAACTCAAGCAGGTGGCCGAAGATCCGCGCAAGATACCCGTGATGCAGTACCATATTTACAGGTATATCATTGCGATCGACCATTTCAAGAACGAATTACACATCTTCCAGAACCAACCCGAAGGCCAGCCAGCCAATGGCGGCCTGGAAAAGCTGGAATATCTGATCAAGAACAAGAATTTCCCGGAATATCATTTCAAAACAAATGCTGAAGAACAATCGACCTTAACCGGGGTAGAATTCATGGCGATCGTGGAAAAGATGAAGCAGCATATTTTCCGGGGCGATGTGTTCCAGATCGTACCATCGAGACCGTTTTCAAGGACGTTCCTGGGCGATGAATTTAATGTGTACCGTGCTTTGCGGTCGATCAATCCTTCGCCCTACTTGTTTTATTTTGATTATGGCGATTTCAGGATATTCGGCTCATCGCCCGAGGCGCAGATCACTATCAAAAACAATGTCGCCAGTATTTATCCTATTGCCGGCACGTTCAAGCGCAGCGGGGATGATATTAAGGATGCCGAAATAGCCCGCCAATTGGAGAATGATCCCAAAGAGTCCGCCGAACACGTAATGCTGGTGGACCTGGCGCGTAATGATTTGAGCCGTCACTGCGAGCAGGTAGAAGTGAAGGCATTTAAGGAGGTGCAATTTTATTCGCATCTGATCCATTTGGTGTCGCATGTGAGCGGCAAGTTGCGGGATGACGCTTCTTCGTTCAAGATCGTGGCAGACACTTTCCCTGCAGGAACGCTTAGCGGTGCACCGAAATTCCGGGCGATGGAGATCATCGACGAGAACGAGAAAAGCAAACGGAGCTTTTACAGCGGTGCGATAGGCTATTTTGGCTTCAACGGCGATTTTATCCACGCCATTATGATCCGTTCGTTCCTGAGCAAAAACAATACGCTGCACTACCAGGCCGGGGCGGGCATCGTAGCCGATTCGAACCCGGAAAGTGAGTTAAAAGAAGTTGATAATAAAATAGCGGCCTTGCGTAAAGCAATTGAATTGGCGGAGGAACTTTAAAACAGGAGATTGACAAATGAAGATATTGATAATAGATAATTACGATTCCTTCACCTACAATTTGGTGCATCTGGTAAATGAAATTGGTTTGCAGTGCGACGTTTGGAGGAATGACAAATTCGCCATCGGCGATGTGGATGCTTACAGCCATATTATCCTGTCGCCGGGCCCGGGAATCCCTTCGGAGGCGGGATTGCTTTTGGAAGTGATCGAAAAATACGCTCCGACCAAAAGCATTTTCGGCGTGTGCCTGGGGCAGCAGGCTATTGCCGAAGCTTTTGGTGGGAAGCTGTTTAACCTGAGCCGCCCGATGCACGGCATTGCGACGCCGATCTGCGTAACCGATCCGCACGAAAAGCTGTTTGCCGGTTTGCCCCAAAGTTTCAAGGTGGGCAGATACCACTCATGGGTAGTTGATCGCGACGGGTTGCCCGATTCGCTGACCGTTACCGCTATTGACGAGCAGGATAACAGTATCATGGCTTTGCGGCATAACCAGTATGACGTTCGCGGGGTGCAGTTTCACCCGGAATCTGTGCTGACAGAATATGGCAGGGCGCTCATGCAGAATTGGTTGGGCAAACGGACGACCACAGAGGATGTTGAGACGGCCGGAAGCCATTTTATCAAAATTTAATATAATTGCAGAAACTGCCCCAAAGGGATATGAGTATACTCGATACGATAGTCGCGCATAAAAAGAAAGAAGTAGAATCAGCCAGGAAAAATGTTTCCTTCACCAGTTTGGAAGAATCTGAATACTTTCATCGGAACGCGCTTTCTTTTAAGGATTTCCTGCTTGATCTTAATCGCACAGGTATCATCGCCGAGTTCAAGCGGAAGTCGCCGTCTAAAGGTGTCATTAATGATAAAGTTTCTGTAGAAAATGTAACCACAGGTTATGCTTCCGCAGGCGCTTCGGCACTATCCGTTTTAACCGACCGGCAGTTTTTCATGGGGCGCAAGGTCGATCTTGTTCGGGCGCGCAGAGCCAATAATATCCCCATCCTGCGCAAGGATTTTATGATCGATGAATACCAGGTGATCGAAGCTAAAGCCCTGGGAGCGGATATTATTCTGTTGATTGCTGCAATACTGACGCCGGAGCAAATACAACAGCTATCATCCTTGGCGAAGAGCCTTGGGTTGAATGTTTTACTCGAAGTGCACAACCTGGAAGAATTGCAGCGCAGTATTGTTCCGACACTGGATGCCGTTGGCGTCAACAACCGTAATTTAGCTGATTTTACGGTTTCGGTGGAAACATCCTATAAGTTGGCCGAACACATCCCGTCCGAGTTTTTGAAAATATCTGAAAGCGCCATCAGTAACCCGGAAACGATCAGACAATTGAAAAAGGCTGGGTTCAATGGTTTTCTGATTGGGGAGAATTTTATGAAACAGGCTGATCCGGGGGGGGCAATGCGGGAGTTTGTTAGGGAGTTGTAGGTTATCAATTCTTATTCAAGCTTCAATTTTTTCGGATTTTGATAATTGTTCCAAAAAGTAAGCAGATCTATTGTAATCTCATTTACAATGCGATAATACACAGTGATTTGTGGTGTAACTACGCATTTGTGGATATTAAGACTAGGCTTATGAAGCGGGAAGGCTTTAGGATTTGAGGCAATGACGTCCAATGCGTCGTCTACTTTATTAATAAAATCTGTTATTACCTTATTGTCCCACCGGGAAGCCAAATATTCGAGATTTTGTGAAAAGGTTCTTTCCGCTTCTGGCATCCAGTTTATCGCGATCATTTATATTTATCTCTGAACTCTTGAATTACCTTAGCATGTGGCCTGGTTAACCCCTTTTCAGATTGGTCATAACCCGTCATAATTGATTTCTCAAGAGCTTCAAGATCATCCAGATGGTATTTTAAACCTTTCTTATCCAAGAATTCTTCAACGTCAAAAAGATCCTTTTCCTCGTCTATTTCGATAGTTACTATGCGCATAAACAAATTTTATATAAAGGTACGAAAATATTTTATTGCTGCCATTTTAGCGTAATCCCCAACTTGGCACTTTGATTGATAGTGAATTATTGAATGAAGCAAAAATTTTATGATACTGCTGTGAAGCAGGAGAAAGTTGTTCTGGTCGGCATCATTACCCCGAACGAGACCGAGGCGCGGGAAAAAGAATACCTTGAAGAGTTACAGTTCCTGGTGGAAACGGCCGGCGGCCTTACGGCAAAGCATTTCACCCAAAAGATGCAGCGGCCTGACAGGGCAACCTTCGTAGGTACAGGCAAACTGGAAGAAATAAAGGCTTATGTTGATTCTGAAGAAATAGATATCGTTGTTTTCGATGATGAACTGAGCCCTTCACAATTGCGCAATATCGAGAACGAGCTACAAGTAAAAATACTCGACCGCAGCAATCTGATCCTGGATATTTTCGCCGGGCGGGCACAAACCGCGCAGGCAAAAACGCAAGTGGAACTGGCACAATTACAATACTTATTGCCCCGACTGACCCGCCTTTGGACTCACTTAGAGCGACAAAAGGGTGGCATCGGTATGCGCGGTCCGGGTGAGTCGCAGATCGAGACTGACCGTCGTTTAATCCTGAATAAAATATCGCTGCTGAAGGAGAAGCTCAAGCAGATCGACCGCCAAAACGAAACGCAGCGCAAGAACCGGCACCAATTGGTGCGCGTGGCTTTGGTGGGTTACACCAACGTGGGCAAATCCACGATCATGAATATGATCTCCAAGTCGGAGGTGTTTGCCGAAAACAAGTTGTTTGCCACGCTGGATACAACAGTGCGTAAGGTTGTGATCGAAAATCTGCCTTTCCTGCTTTCGGATACGGTTGGGTTTATCCGCAAGCTGCCACACCATTTGGTCGAATGTTTCAAATCGACATTAGACGAGGTTCGGGAGGCGGATATTTTGGTCCACGTGGTGGATGTTTCGCATCCCAATTTCGAGGATCAGATACATACCGTAAACGAAACGCTGAAAGATCTGGGCGCGCGAGATAAACAAACGATCATGGTTTTTAATAAGATCGATGCCTACGAGCCAATGCACCATCATCCTAGAGAAGAGGCACACGCCATGAACCTGGAAGATTTTAAGCAAAGCTGGATGGCGAAGAATAATAGCCCGGCAATATTTATTTCGGCGCTGAAGAAGGAAAATGTGGATGAGTTTCGGGCACTGCTGTACGAAAAGGTCGTGGCTATTCATACGCATCGATATCCGTATGATAAATTATTGTATTAATGTCTTGTAGAGACGCATAATTATGCGTCTCTACGGATTTAAGAATATACCCTCTTTAATCTCCGGAATGATTCCCTTTTCCCCGGCCGTATCAAACAACAAATTGACCGCCTTTTTACCCTCTTCTCCCAGGTCGAGTGAGTATTTATTTACGTACAGTTCGATGTGTTTATACATCACCTCCTCGCTCATTTCCTGCGCATGAGAGCGGATAAATTCCAGTCCTGATTTCGGATTGGCGAAAGCAAATTCAACCGACTTTTTTAATACCCGGTTTATCTTATGCTGCACATCTAAAGGCAGCTCCCTGTTAGCTACAATGCCTCCCAATGGGATGGCACAGCCGGTCAGTTTCTCCCAATAATCGCCCAGGTCGATGATCTTTTTCAGGCCTTTATTTTGATAGGTGAAACGGTTTTCGTGGATGATGAGGCCGACATCTATCTTTTCGGCCAATAAGGCATCTTCGATCTCTGAGAAGACCAATTCCTGTTTATTGGTGGCGTGTGGCAATGCGAGTCCTAACAGGAAATTAGCAGTCGTGTATTTTCCCGGAATACCTATAGTGTGTTCTGGATTATTCAAATCTGAAATCGAAAATCCGAATTTCGAGATCAATAGCGGTCCCACACCAAAACCCAGCGCGCTGCCCGCATCCAGCAAAACATATTTATCAACTACATAAGCAAAAGCATGATAGCTCAGCTTGGTAATATCCAGCTCGCCACGGAAGGCCTTTTGGTTCAGCGTTTCTACATCATCGTAAAATATTTCAAATTCTAACCCTTCAGTGTCGATCTTATGGTGGATCAACGCGTCGAAAATAAAAGTATCATTGGGACAAGGCGAGAAGCCAAGCGTTAATTTCATAGGAAACGCAAATTATTTATCCAACAATCTCCTGTGATAATTCACCTGCCCAAGATGATAATCGAGATGCGTTGCCAGGTGAGTAAGGAAATATCCGGTCGTATCGCCCTTTGAAAATACAACGACAGGGAACTCTGACGCGAGCTGTTCATCGGAAACTTTATCCAGAACAGTATCGATCATCCTAATTGTTTCTTCGATCTTTTGTATCAATTCGGTCCGGGGCACCTTTTTCAGCGAGAACTCAAGTTCACGCTGGCGGACATAGCCCGTATTGCCCAGCACGGTACCGACATAGTGATTCAGGTTGCCCGCCAGGTGCAGGCAAAGGTTACCCGCCGAATTGGAGATGCCATCTGGTACAAGCCAGATATTGCCCTCAATATGGTAAGCTTCGATCTCGGTTTTTAGCTTTTCCAGGTCGCGTATGATCAGCCTTTTTAGGATTTCCTGTAACATGGCATTTTATTTTAGCGGTGAGTCTTTTCGTGTGAAAAGATCAGCAGCAAATGTATTCAGATTTTTAATGGCTAAGCCTATTTGCCAGGCGTCGCGGTTGCGCTTTTCCACGTAATTTGACACAGCCCTGATCTGTACACAGGGAATGCCGGCCTGGTTGCAGGCGTAGAAAAAGGCCGCGCCTTCCATACTTTCCAGTTGCGGAGTTAGGCGGGAGGTCAATTGCTGAATATTGGCCTCATTACCATGAACGGTATTGACGGTAATAGCGGAAACTTTCTTTATACCAAGCGAATCAGCCAGGTTATAGGTTGGTCTGAAAACACTTTCGCCGAAACCCAGCTGATCGATGGTTAAAAACGCTTCACCGTCTTCCGCGCCGAGTTCTGCAAAGCTATCTTCCGTCACTTCAACCACTTCGCCCAAAGCAATGCTGCGGTCAAAGCTGCCGGCTATCCCAAGATTGATCGCAAGATCATATTGGTTTGAAGCCAAATGCCTGCCCAAAGCATAAGCGGCTGCCACCATACCCACGCCGGTGATTAAAGTAGAAATATCATGCCTGGCATATGCGTCCCTAAGTTCACAGCTGATATGGGTTCCCTGGTCACAATCATAATCAGCAAAGCGCAGGTCGGCTATCAGTTTACCGATCTCGGCTTCGGTTGCGGCGACAAACAGGATGCGCATAATGGCTTTATTTTGACAACTAAGGTAAACAATCGCCAGTTTTTTGTTTTGTATATTTGCCCCAATTATTGATATGATGATCTATATAACACGGAAAGAGCATTTTAACGCTGCGCACCGGATGTATCGTGAAGAGTGGAGCGAAGAAAAAAATGCAGAGGTTTTCGGCAAATGCGCAAACCCGCATTGGCACGGGCACAATTATAACCTGTTTGTAACGGTGAAAGGCGAGGTGACGCATGCCACGGGTTACCTGATCGACCTGAAGGACCTGAAATTGATCATAAACGAGCGCGTGATCGAAAAGCTCGACCACATGAATATCAACCTTGATGTACCTTTTATGCAAGGAAAAATGGCCTCGACCGAGTTGCTTTGCATCGAAATATTTAATCAATTGAAGGGCCCTATCGAAGCGCATGAAGGCGTGTTCCTGCATTCGGTGAAGTTGTATGAGACCGAAAACAATTCGGCCGAATACTTTGGCGATTAAATCTGAACAATGAGTAAAAACAATGGTTACCCCGACCGCGACGCGGGTATCGACGGGTACAAAAAAATAGACCGCTACAACCAGGAATTGATCGATAATCTTAGTGAGCATTACAAAGGTGTCCTGGAACACATCGGCGAGGACCCGAAGCGCGAGGGCCTGTTGAAAACTCCGGAACGCGTCGCCAAAGCCATGCTTTTCCTTACGCAGGGCTATGATCTGAATGCAGAGGAAATACTGAAATCGGCGATGTTCAAGGAAGAGTACAGCCAGATGGTGGTGGTTAAGGATATCGAGGTTTACTCGATGTGCGAGCACCACATGCTGCCCTTCTTCGGTAAAGCACATATCGCTTACATTCCTAACGGGCATGTGGTGGGTCTCAGCAAAATTCCGCGTATAGTGGATGTTTTCGCCCGCCGTTTGCAGGTGCAGGAACGCTTGACCAACGAGATCAGGGACTGCATACAATCTACTTTGAACCCATTAGGCGTCGGTGTGGTTATCGAGTGCCGCCACCTGTGTATGAGCATGCGTGGGGTGCAAAAACAAAATTCGGTCACGACCACATCGGCATTTAGCGGTGAATTTTATGAGGAAAAAACGCGTACGGAATTTCTAAATTTGATATCAGCGAAACTTGGGTGATCAGTTATCGGTTACCAGTTATCAGGAGAACTATGGCTAATAACTGGTAACCAGTAACTAATAACCAGTTAACCAATCACTAAACATGAAAGCATACTTATTTCCCGGGCAGGGCGCCCAATTTCCAGGCATGGGTAAGGACTTGTATGAAAAGTCGGAACAGGCCCGCGCTTTATTCGAGCAAGCCAATGAAATATTAGGTTTCCGCATTACAGATGTGATGTTCAACGGAACTGAGGAGGACCTGAAACAAACTAAAGTTACTCAGCCGGCTATCTTCCTGCACTCGGTGATCCTGGCCAAAGTTTTGGGCGATGATTTCAAACCCGATATGGCAGCCGGGCATTCTTTAGGCGAATTCTCGGCTTTGGTAGCGGCAGGCGCTCTGTCTTTTGAGGATGGATTGAAATTAGTTGCCGCACGCGCCAATGCCATGCAGAAAGCCTGCGAGATACAGCCATCGACTATGGCGGCCATTCTGGGACTGGATGATTTCACAGTGGAAGACGTTTGCGAACAGGCTACTGATGTTGTAGTACCCGCTAACTATAATTGCCCGGGTCAACTGGTAATATCCGGTACAATAGCCGGAATTGACTATGCCTGCGAGAAATTGCTGGCTGCGGGCGCAAAGCGCGCATTGAAGTTGAATGTAGGCGGTGCATTCCATTCTCCGCTGATGCAATCGGCCAAGATGGAGCTGGAGCACGCCATCGCGAATACTGTGATCAACGAGCCGGTTTGCCCCATCTATCAAAATATCGATGCCAAGCCGTATACCGACCCCGAAAAGATCAAACATAACCTGATCGAGCAATTGACCGGCCCGGTTCGGTGGACACAGATCGTGATGCACATGCTTGAGGATGGCGCTACGTCATTCACCGAAGTCGGTCCGGGTAATGTGCTGCAGGGGCTGGTAAAGAAAGTCGATCGTGCGGCGGTTACCGCGAGCGCCTCGGTCGAATAACTAAAAAGCAATAAATTAATAGCCGCTTCAAAACAAACGAGGCGGCTTTATTTTTTTATTGTATTTTTATACAGACCTTTTGAAAGATTGACTACCTCCGCGAAAATACGGCTGATGCTGGCGCTCCTGTTCGCCAGTTTGTTACTTACGGCGACCATCGTCCAGCAAACTTATACGCCCAAAAATAGCCTTTACCAAACCGCGCAGACGCTGGAGGACAACCTGCACAAAAAAGAAAGATTTGTTGCCGGCGTATTTAATAATCAGAAAAGCTTCGATCAGCTGAAAACGCTGGAAGGTGATGACAAAGCCGCGCTACAGGTCATTAAAAATTTTACAACCGATGAAAATATCTGGCTGGCCACCTACAAAAACAACAAGCTGGTATTCTGGAGCGGCATAAAAGTAATTCCCAATCGACCGGATACGATCGCGGAAGGCTTTTCATTGGTTTGGGAGTCGAACGGTGCATATGACATAGTCAAGAAAACAGACGGTAATTTTACCGCTCTGGCACTTATCCCTGTCAAACTGAAATATCCTTATCAAAATCAATATCTGCGCAATACGTTCGCCACAAACTTGCTCAAGGACAACAACATCGATATAGCCAGTTACACGGATAAAAATGTTTACGGAATAAGAAGCATAAAGGGCAACGAGCTTTTCATTGTAAAGAACAACCCGGGTTATGCGAGCCAAAAATTCTTCTACTTCGAGGTAATATCCTGGGCGTTGTGTTTTTTGGTGCTGTGTATGCTGGTGCAAAACTGTTGCAGTTACCTGGCTTCACGGTATCATCCGTACTTAGGTATAATTGTTTTAGCAGCTTTTATCATATTACTTCGTTTTGTCAATATACAATATGACTGGCCGAATCTTGATCCGTCACCCGAAATTTTCAGACCCGACCTTTATAGCCAAGGCACATTATACGCTTCTTTCGGCGATTTTTGCGCCAATGTATTGCTGGCTACATGGTTTGTGGGCTTCGTTTACCGGTATAGAGACAGGCTTGCGGGAAATATCCATAATTCAATTGCCGGTTACGCCACCGTCGTTGGCTGTGTAGGACTGCTGATCGCAGTATCTGTTTACCTGCTTTTGCGGTTTTACAGCCTGGTTGTTTTTTCGAAGATCAATTTCGATATCAACAATGTGCTCAATCTATCGGTCTACAGCGTGATCGGAATTCTAATGTTATGCTTTGCATTTCTTATATTCTACCTTCTTGTCGAGATATGCCTTACGCTAAGCACCCGTACAAGCGTGCCTGTACCACACCAGGTAGCAATTCTTATTATCGGCATACTTTTTTCTACGCTGGTTGCAGCTGTACAGGATGAAGAATTTAACCTGTTTTATATTCTTTGGGCGATCTGGGTATTGATCAGGGGAAATTCGTACAGGCGTTTTAATGCCAGGCTCAATTCAGGCCAGCTTATTGCTATCATACTGGTATGCGCTATCGTATCCGCAATTAAACTCAACCATTTTGAATCGATAAAAGAGTTGCGCATAAGAAAAACGTTTATTCAGCAACTGCAAACTACCGACGACCTGGATGCTGACAAGCAATTTAAAAAGTTGGAGAAGAAGATTGCTCATGATCCCTACATCCCGCAGTACTTCGCCGATTCGGTGCACAATAGTATTTACCTGAAAAACTATTTTCAGAAAATATATTTTGACGGCTACCTGTCAAGGTACAATGTGAACATATACGTGTACAATTCAGCCAAAGAGTTGCTTTCGGCTTCAGGCAACCAGAAATACAACCTGGACGATTTCAAGGCCATGGTGCAATTTAGTGCTGCGAAGGTATCGGACCTTTTTTACAGGGCCAGTACCGATTTCGGGGTGCGGCAATACTTTACTTTACTGCCGGTAAAGAGGGGTGATACCACCGTATTGGGTACGCTGGTCATAAATCTCGATTCTGAACCTTTACAGGCGGAAAATACTTTCCCCGAGCTGTTGGTGGACGGCGATACCCGTTCGGGCCCCAATTTCAAAGAGTATTCTTACGCCTTATATACCGATGATAAGCTCATCGGCCGGCACGGTGATTATGATTACAGCCAGAAGAACAACGACCTCAAAGGCAAGGTAAGGGAATACGTTTATAAAACTACCCTGTTCCGCGACCTTTCGCTATTCAGCATCTGGTCAACGTATGATCACCTGATCTTCAAACCCAACAGGCGCGACCTGGTAGTGGTAAGTAAGCAGGAGTCACCGTTTATCGATATGGTCACGTCCGTTACTTTCTTTTTTATCGTTTTCCTGGCATTCAGCGCGCTCGTTATTCTCACCCGGTGGTTTTGGGGCCGGATGAAGATCATGTACATCGAGGAAAATTATTTTCACTGGGTTTTAAAACTCAATTTTGATAATATACTGTACAAAACCCGCATCCAGCTTTCCATTGTGTTCGCGGTGACGACAACCCTGGTACTGGTTGGCCTGATAACTTACGCTTCCATCGCCCAGCAATATGACGAACAGCAGAATGCTACCATCAGCGACCGTATCACACACATCGGCAGATCGTTCGAAAACGCGAACCTCGTTAATGGGATTGGCCATACTGACCAGGACTTTCAAAACGCATTCAACCAGTTTGCCAGCACCTATTCCTCCGACCTTACGCTTTACAGTCTTGACGGCCGGGAGCTTGTCTCAACACAGCCTAAAATATACGATTTTAAGCTGATAGCTCCGCGCATCAACGCCCGGGCTTACATTGCCCTGAACCGCCAGCAGCGCAACGAGTTTACTAACCAGGAAATTATCGGCACGCTAAACTACAAGGCCGGTTATGTGCCGGTTAAGAACAAGGACAAAACCAAAACAATAGGATATCTCGAGCTGCCCTATTTCTCAAACCAGGCCGACTATAACGAGCGCCTGGGTTCGCTGCTGAACGCCATGATCAACATCTACGCGCTGATCTTTATCGGCATCGGCCTGCTGGCAATCATCATCGCCAGGCAGATCACTGCGCCTTTAAATATCATCGAGCACGGCCTCAGGAAAACTATCTACGGGCAAAAAAACGAGCCTATAAAATGGAAGCGGAATGATGAGATCGGCACGCTGGTAAAAGAATATAACAACATGATAGCCGCGCTGGAACAGAGTGCACAAAAGCTGGCTCAGTCGGAACGGGAAAGTGCCTGGCGTGAAATGGCCAAACAGGTGGCGCACGAGATCAAGAATCCGCTGACGCCCTTAAAGCTGGGTTTGCAGTTGCTTGAAAAGTCGTGGAAGGATAAGGACCCCAAGTTCGACCAGAAGTTCGAGCGCTTCAGTAAATCGTTTGTTGAGCAGATAGAAAGCCTTTCATCCATTGCGTCAGAATTTTCAGCTTTTGCCAAAATGCCCGATACACGTATTGAGCGGATGGATATTTTCGGAGTGCTCACCCAGGCCGTTGTCGTTTTCAAACAGATGGACAACATCAGGATCCTTTACAAAGCCCCTGAAGAACCTTTTTATGTTAACGCAGACCGTGACCAATTGCTCCGCAGCTTTAATAACCTTTTGAAGAATGCCATTGAAGCCATTCCGCCGGGTCAGCAGGGGCTCATCGAGATAGGTCACGTGGTTACAGGCAGGAACATTTTATTATATATCAAAGACAATGGCAATGGCATAGCAGAGCACCAGCGCGAAAAAATATTCATGCCCAATTTTACCACCAAGAGCTCAGGTACCGGGCTTGGACTGGCATTCGTCAAAAACTCCATCGAGAATGCCGGCGGCAAGGTTTGGTTCGAAACCATAACCGGCGAGGGAACTACGTTCCACATTAGCCTGCCGGGCGCCTGACGATCAATACAAAAAACCCCGTTCACCAACTGGCGAACGGGGTTCAATGTTTTATAGCGTGACGCTTATTTTAGTGTGATAGCCCCTTGACCCATGGTCGAATTATCCGAATACAGGATCACAGTGTAAGTTCCTTTCTGGAACTTCGGATCAGAAGAAGAAGCCGGTGCCCAGTCGATGGTAAACATGCTGCCATCATTCTTAAAGTCAATAGACGTTTTATAGGTGGCTTGCAGGGTTTGACCATCAGCAGTGAAACTGGCCGAATTGGCATCAGTTACCAGGTTGCCGGTTGGGTCAAGCACGCGCACATAAACATCATGCAGGGCTTTGTCGGCCAGCGTGTTGCTGGCGACAGTAAAGTTTATCTTCAGTTTTGTCGTTGGCTTGGCGCGGGTCTCCTCAACTTCTTTTCCGCTGCTCTTCACCTTGAACGCGCCAACATCCACTCGTCCCACCTTCAGCGCCTTCGCGACCGTCACCTTAGTGCTCAGGTCGGTATTTTGCGCCGTTAGCTGCGTAGTCTTCTGATTGGCCGAGTCCAAATTGGTCTTCAGGTGCGTATTTGCATCGCTAAGTGCACCGTTTTGTTTCTTCAGCGAGTCGATCTGCTCGGTGTAGTTAGCAACAAAATAACGCAGCTGCTTAATGTCTTCCTGTGCCTTATTCAGTTCGGCTTTGGTCAGCTTGCCTTTATCCAGCAACTGGCGCATACCCCTGATCTTGGACTCCAGCGAATCATTCTTCGCCTGCATGGCGGCGGTCATTTTCGCTTTGCCGGAATTGGCTTTTTCTATTTGGTCCTCCAGGCTGTCCAACTCTACCTTTAAGCGATTTTTCTCGTCTTCCTGGTAAACTATCTTCGTGTCCGATTTATTCTTTTGCAGGTAGAGGTAAACATCAGTCCCAAGCAAGGCCAAAACCACAACGATCAGAAAGTAAATGACATTCGAATTTTTCTTGGGTGTTTGTCCGGATTGATTTTCCATGGCGTTTTTTGAATTTTAAATTGAAGGGTCCGTTAAAATAGTGATGTACTTTGCGTTTTTGTGAAACTATGGCATGTGGTAATCTTAACGATATGCAACAGCAATTACGGCATATTGTTTTGGGCAATGTTAAATTAACTCAATAATTGAAAAAACAGGTAAATTTTTTCCTCATAGGTTACATTTTCACGGGTCGAATGTGTTAAAAATAATCACATTTACTTAAAACACCAAATTCAATGAATAATTGCCTGTTATAATAAAATCTTAAACCATGGGTTTATATCTTTGCAGCTTTTATTAATAGCTCCCGGATGCGCGTATACAGGTATTTAATATTTATAACCCTTCTTTCAATTATATCACTTCGAAGCCAGGCACAAAAAGATACGCTGAAAGCCGCACACATCGATACGCCTGCCGCCAAAACACCAGATACCCCCAAAATTGTTAAGCTTCCGATAGCAATGAAACATGAGCCAAAACGGGAGTTCAGGGGAATGTGGATAGCCACTGTAGTGAATATCGACTGGCCCAGCAGCCCTAATTTACCGGTTGAAAAGCAAAAAAGCGAATTGATCACGTTATTGGATATGGCACATGCGTCCGGCCTTAATGCGGTTGTGCTGCAGGTGCGTCCGGCCGCCGATGCATTTTATATGAAGAGCATTGAGCCATGGTCGCGCTGGCTGACAGGGAAGCAAGGCGTCGCGCCCGACCCATCTTACGATCCGCTTGAATTTGCTATTGTTGAAGCGCACAAGCGCGGCATGGAATTACATGCCTGGTTCAACCCGTACCGTGCAACATTTGATAGTAACTTCCGCAGCCTCAGCCCATTACATATCACCAACCAGATGCCTTCCTGGTTTTTTACCTATGGCGGCATTAAGCTGTTCAACCCGGGCATACCGGAGGTGCGCGACTACATTGTAAGGGTTATTATGCACGTGGTAGACAATTACGATATCGATGGCGTGCATATGGATGACTATTTCTACCCATACGCCATCCCCGGTCAGCACATCAATGATGCGCAGACCTTTAGAACCTACGCCGGCGACTTTACCGATATTAATGACTGGCGGCGCAATAACGTTGATTTGCTGATACAGGCGTTAAGCGACAGTATACATGCGCACAAACCTTTTTTGAAGTTCGGTATTGCTCCGTTTGGCATCTGGAAGAATGCACGGCAGGACCCCGAGGGTTCAGAAACATCGGGCGGGGATTCCTATTATGAATTGTATGCCGATACGCGTAAATGGCTGCAGGAAGGATGGATAGATTACGTGGCGCCGCAACTCTATTGGAACTTCGGTTATCGCTATGCTTCTTTTGATAAATTGGTGGATTGGTGGAGCGACAATACTTATGGGCGGCATTTGTACGTAGGGCAGGCTGCTTACCGGGCGTTTGAGCCGCATTCATATGCTTTTCACAAGGCGACGGAATTACCCAACCAGGTGCGTTACCTGCGTAATAACGATCGTGTGCAGGGCAGTATCTTTTTCAGCGCCAATTCGTTGACGAAGAACCCGTATGGATTTACAGATTCCTTGCATTCCGATTTTTACAAATACCCCGCTTTGCCCCCACCGATGGACTGGCTGGACTCTATCGGACCGAAGGCGCCTAAAAACCTTACAGCGAAGATCAATGTCAAAAACGTGATGCTCAATTGGCAGACACCCGACCTGGCTGATGATAAGGAGCCTGTTTATGGATATGTGATCTACCGGTTCAATGTGACGGATACGGTAGACCTTGAGAATCCAAAATACATCCTGCATATACAATACAATATGAATACCCAGTACACCGATGATACTGTGGAACGCAACAAGCACTATATTTATGTGGTTACCGCGCTGGACCGGATGAAGAATGAAAGTGACCCTACGCCGGAAGTTGATATAGCTACGAATTAAAAGCAAATGTCATTTCGAACGAACGGCACTGCACTGTGGGTGGGGTGAGGAGAGATCTTTGACGCCTATTCAGCATCGGCACCTGTCTGACCTATAAGGTTTCTCCTCGCTACGCTCGTTCGAAATGACACGGTTTTTTAGAGCGTAATGAGCCCCTTCTCGGCAAGCCGCTTTAAATAAATATCTATCTCCAGGTCGCCCATGCCATATATCTTTTCGTCGTCCCAAAAACGCTGGTAGATTTCGTATTTGGTTTTATAGCCGTAGTTGTAGATATCCAGCAGCGTTTGCTCGATATAATTCAGACCGTCAGCATTTGTTCGTAGTCTTTTGACATTGGCTTCCATGGCCGATTTCAGGCAATGCAGGCTGCCCCAGAAAGTAGTTTCATTCAGCCATTTTTCAAGACGGTCAGGATCTTTGGCAACATACGGTTTCCAGGCTTCCGCGGCAATTGCAAAATCCGATTCCCCCAGTTCCTCGCGGATGTTATCAAACAGGTATTCCAGTTCTTCGCCATTCAATTCCCCCATGCCTTTAAAATTGGATTTGCCGGGAAAGCTGTCGGGGCATATCAGGAAAATATTTGGCGGAGAGAGATTCGTGTTTTTGGCTAACAGCTCCATCACCCCTAACATATTAGCCTGGCAATGCAGGTCGAACTCGAACCAGAGGTTGATCTCGTCGTAAGGCTCCGTCAGCTTCTCCAAGGGGGTGACCACAGTTTTCTTATAATCGTCAGGATCGTCGCTAAAGGTATCACCGATCCATTTTTCACGCAGCTTCCAGAAATCAGCGGTAGAAATATCTTCTATGAGCGGACCTTGTGAAAAAACCTCGCGCCAAACCAGCACATCGCCTTCAAGCCCGGTATCGCGGAAACTGTGTGCAGTGGAATCGCCGTTGAGGATGTGGAGGGTGGCAGACATAAGTCAAATATCGAAGTAAAAAACAACTTCTAAATTCGAAATTGAAAATTCGATATTCGATATTTATTTGATCTCATTTCAATCCCGTACTTTTGAACACTAATGTCGTCCCCGAAAAAACTCTACTTCGCTTCTGATTTTCACCTTGGCGCACCCGGTTACGAAAAAAGCCGCGAACGCGAAGCGGTGCTCGTCAGCTGGCTGAATATGATCAAGGCGGATGCTTCGGAAGTGTTTTTGATGGGCGACGTTTTCGATTTCTGGTACGAATACCGTACGGTGGTGCCCAAAGGCTACATCCGTTTTTTTGGCAAGCTGGCGGAATTGTATGATGCAGGTATTAAGATATACATGTTCAAGGGGAATCACGATATGTGGATGTTCGATTATTTCACCAAAGAGTTCGGCGCCACGATCATTTCCAATGAACTGGTGATCGAGCGCAGCGGCAAAAAATTCTTCCTCCACCATGGTGATGGTCTCGGCCCGGGCGACCATTTTTATAAATTTTTAAAGAATTTTTTCAGGAGCAAATTATGCCAATGGCTGTTTGCCAGGATACACCCGAATTTTGGCGTAGGTCTTGCCAATTACTGGTCGTCCAAAAGCCGCATTGCTAATGAAAAAACCGATCAGCCCAATAACCCAAAGCGTACGGAATACCTGCCCATCTTTTGCCGCGAGCTGCTGAAGACCGAGTTCTATGATTACCTGGTCTTCGGGCATCGCCACAAAGTAATGGATGTGATGATCACCGAAAAGAGTCGCTATATCAACCTTGGCGAGTGGGTGCTGACCCGCTCTTATGCAATGTTCGATGGTAATAACGTCGAGATCAAATATTTCAATCCGCCGATATCAGGATAAAATGGCTTTCCGCCAACAGAGCCTGCTCAAAAACTGCCCGAAAATTTCGTACTTTTGTACACTTTTTTGCCGCCCGGTGGCAGGAGATAATAGGTTATGTTAGAGAAATTAGAGGCAATAAACCAGCGCTGGAAAGATGTTGAAGCGGAATTGAGCAGCCCCGAAGCAATGGCTGATATGAAGCGCTTTGCCCTATTGAATAAGGAATATAAGGACCTGGCAAAGGTGGTGGATGAATATAATATCTACCGTAACATCCTGAGCAATATTGATACCAATAAGGAGATCTTGGCGACGGAAAAAGACGAAGAGTTCCGCGAGATGGCCAAGGGCGAGCTGGACGACCTGCTTGTGCAGCGCGATGATAAAGAAGAAGAAATTCGTTTGATGCTGATCCCCAAAGACCCTGAGGATTCTAAACATGCCATTGTGGAGATACGTGGTGGGACGGGTGGTGACGAAGCGGCCCTTTTTGCCGGCGACCTTTACCGCATGTATATGCGTTATTGCGAAAAGCGCGGCTGGCGCACCGAATTGGTAGATTACACCGAAGGAACCGCCGGCGGCTATAAGGAAATTGTATTCAATGTCCTGGCTGACGATGCTTATGGCACGCTGAAATACGAATCGGGTGTGCATCGTGTCCAGCGTGTGCCTGATACTGAAACGCAGGGACGTGTACATACATCTGCAGCCAGTGTCGTAGTTCTGCCCGAAGCTGATGAATTCGATATCGAGTTGAACCCCGCCGATATCAGAAAGGACCTTTTCTGTGCTTCCGGGCCGGGCGGGCAGTCGGTAAATACCACCTATTCCGCAGTTCGCCTGACACATATACCGACCGGAATAATTGCACAATGCCAGGACCAGAAATCCCAGTTAAAAAATTATGATAAGGCTTTGCAGGTGCTCCGTTCCCGTATTTATGAAATGGAACTGCAAAAACACCTGGAAGATATTTCCAAAAAGCGTAAAACCATGGTTTCAACCGGTGACCGTTCAGCCAAAGTACGCACCTATAACTTTCCGCAGGGGCGTATGACCGAACACCGCATCGGCCTGACCATCTATAATCTTCCCGAGGTAATGAATGGCGGCATACAGGAGATCATCGATTCCCTGCAATTCGCCGAAAATGCTGAGAAGTTAAAAGAAGGTACTGTGGTTTAAAATTCCTGTTAATATATCCCATTATTTGCCAACATGTTAACACTGCGTTGGTATTTTCATTTTAATTTCATGAAGTGCGCCTAATTTCGTGGGTGTGAGGTGCTGCATTTCTGTTCCCCTGGCAAAGCATCCCCTGCGAGTCAAACCTTATGGGTCTGGGTACATCTATCTGAAATTAATATCCCTATGTTAGCAGTAAAAACTTACAATAACAATCAGCATATATTCAGGCGCGAGTTGCGTTTGATGGGCAACCGGTTCGAGATCAGCGTGGTTGGGAATGACGATGTTTGGGCGCTGAAATGTATTGATGCAGCCGCTGCAGAGATCAACCGTGTTGAGAAGCTGTTGAGCGCGCTGACGGACGACGGCCAGGTGACCGAAATTAATCGCCACGCCGGGCAGAAGCCGGTAAAGGTAAACGCAGAGATATTCAGGCTGATAGAACGTGCGCTTGCTATATCCGAACTTACGGACGGTGCATTCGATATAACCTATAATACTGAAAATGACGCCAAAACTGCCAGCTATAGACAGGTAATCCTCAATTCGGATAAAACCACAGTTTATTTACGGGGGAAGGGCATGCGCATCGGCTTTAGCGCGATCAGCAGGGGATATGCTGCCGATAGGGCAAAATATGCGCTGCAATTGCTGGGAGTGTCCAGCGGTGTGGTAAACGCAGGCGGAGATCTGCTGGCCTGGGGCCTTCAGCCTGATAACCAACCATGGACCATCGCCTCTGCCGACCCGCAGCAGAAAATGCAGCCGTACGCCGATATTAAGATCAGCAATATGGCGGTCGCTACATCTGGCGATTTTGACAAAAACGCGGCTATCAATGATGTGATGGCGAATATCGATACAAAAAGAGGCTTTCCGGTGAGTGAATTGAAGCGGGTAAGCGTGGTTAGTCCTACTGCCGAGCTTTCAGACGCAATGGCAACACCTGTAATGACGATGGGGGTGAACGCCGGGCTTTACCTGATAAATAAATTACAGCAGCTGGCCTGTGTGATCATCGATGATCATGACAGGGTTTATACCTCGAAAGAGATCAGCTTCCTGACCTGAAACACCGCTGCAAAGCCGGGCAAAGTTTCAAGGTAATATGATATTCAAATTAATACCCCCGGGCCAGGCCCATCCGTCACCAGGGCCCCTTACGCCTGCCACTGCAAAACATCCGGCATTGATAACTGCTGATATTAGCCCGAAAATTGCCATTTTTGGGTTGATATCGGCAAATGCTGTCCACCGTGGAGCCGGGCTTAAACTGACCAGTATTGGAGAAATCTGTTTCGAATGATTAAAAGGTTAGTGTATATCGCTTGCTTGGGGATATGCCTTCCCTTTTTAGTTTCCGCGGGGCCGGCCCATGGCCCCGGTGAACCTCGTCACAAGCATTTTATTGCTCATTTTGATTCCGCACTCTTTACGGCTGTTGCCGATACCACCACCAAAAAACAGGACGATAAAAAGAAAATAAAGGAAGTAACCAGGGCCAAACAAGTGCCCAAGCCTGAAAAAGTTGACGATAATAATAAAGTTAAAAAACGTCAGCGCAGGCCTCCGGGTTTGGAACGGCCGCCTGAAATTCCCCGTCATAACGGTGGTTAACAGATTGGAATAACCTTATATTGCACAAACGATGAAGCGATTTTGCATACTGTTTCTCATAATTTTATATAGCAGCTCCTCCGCTTTCGCCGGCACGGTAAGAAAATTTAAGGCCGCGATACCCCGGCTTGTAGCCGATACGGATACTGTCACGCGAAAGCAGTCGTTATCGGTCGGCCTGTCTGTAGGCAGCGATGCGCAGTTCTTCGGGCGCACGGGCCCGGTGAAATACCCGTATTGGAGCGGGGACGCCATTTATAATGCCAAATCGGGATTTTTTGTCTATGGTTCGGTATATAAGGTTTTTACCTCAATACCGGTGATCGATGAGACCGACGCCGGCTCAGGCTACCTTTACCGTTTTTCATCAAAGTTTACAGGGAACATTAGCTATACTCACTTTTTCATTGATAAGGATGCATTGATCATCAAATCGGCATCGTCCAACGATATTAATTTCAGCAATACATATGATTGGGAGATCCTGAAGTCGAACGTCACTTTCGATTATCTTTTCGGGCGTGAGAGTGACGTTTTTTTAACCATCAATAACTCAAAATACTTCGAGACCAACTGGAGTATTTTTGACGATAAGGACTACCTTTCATTTAACCCGGGCTTCAGCATTATTTTTGGCACACAAAATTTCGTGCAGAAATACGCCCAAAGCCACCCAGGCAAATACGATCATGATGATGCTTTATATCATACCGACGATATCTTCCTGCAACCACCGCCTGTTTTCCCCCAATACGCGGCTTACGACAGCGAATTCCACATGCTGAATTACAGCTTCAAGCTGCCGGTAGCCTACAACAGGCCGCACTATACGCTGGAGCTTGCATATAAATATTCGGTCCCTGTGAACATACAGGGTATATTTAATAACCACAGGGAGTCTTTTTATAACCTTACGTTTTATTACGTGTTTTATTGACGGAGCATGAATGTTTTAATTATAGAAGACGAAAAGGCGCTGACCACCGAAATGGAGCTGTTCCTGGGGAGCAACAATTACCTGTGCGAGACCTGTTACGATGGAAGGAGCGCCTCGGAAAAGATAGCGACCAATTTATACGATTTTATCCTGATCGACCTTGGGTTGCCTGATTACGATGGGCTGGACTTGCTCAAAGAAGCTAAAAAATACAACCCGGAAGCCGCCTGTATTATCCTTACGGCCCGTGCCGAAGTGAACGACCGTATCAAAGGTCTTGACCTGGGAGCTGACGATTACCTGCCAAAGCCGTTCTCGCTGCTCGAGCTTCAAAGCCGTATGCAGGCCATAACCCGCAGGAAATTCGGACTGAAGAACCAGACTGTTACTTTGGGCGAATTTGAGGTGGATCTGACCAACCGCGCCATCAGTCACAGGGGTACGGCCATCAGCAGCATCACAAAAAAAGAATTCGACCTTGTGGCTTATATGTTGCTGCACAAAAACCGGACATTGACCCGGTCGCAGCTAACTGAGCACATCTGGGGCAGCGTAGTGAACGATGATTACGATTCGAACTATATCGACGCTCATATCAAAAACATCCGGAAGAAACTGAACGCCTATAGCTCGCCGGATTGGCTCGAAACCGTGCGCGGCTTGGGATACAGGATCAACTTAAACACATAGACATTGAAACTCGGCCTCAAACTCACCCTGTTCAATACCATCTCCAAGCTGGTAATTGTGGTGTTGTTTGTGCTGTTGCTTCCGGTGCTCATCAGGGATATCAACAGCAGCTATACTGACAGCTGGCTTCGCCGGCAGCAGGACAAAGTGCTCAGGCAAGTACACCAGCAGGGCATCAATACCTTCATTCAAAACGGAGAGGGCTATGGCAGTTATAATGCCCTGCTGAAAGAAGAGTACGTGAGTATGGATGTCGATTCGACAGACGATAATATCGATACCATTGTGAATGAACGCCGCCTGGTTGGCGGGGATACGATCCAATACCGTATCCTGAGCCATAATTTTAAAGCGGGCAGCCAAAATTACCTGCTCGAAATTGGCCGGAGCATCGATACGATGAACGAAACGGCCAAACCATTACAAAATATCGCATTTGAAATATTGCTGGGCATGGTGCTTTTGACGATACTTGCCGACCAGGTGTATTCCACTTACGTATTGCGGCCTTTGGGGCAGATCATCAAAACCAAGCTCATCGGCCATAAATTCCCGCGACCTACGCCTTACAGAAAGGTGCGAACGAGTACTTCTGATTTCGAGTACCTGGACATCAGCATCCATAAGATGATACAAACCATCGAGAGCGCTTTCCAAAAAGAACGTGAGTTTATCTCGAACGCTTCGCACGAGCTGATGACGCCCATATCCATCCTGCAAAGCAAGATTGAGAATATGTTTGGCAGCGAAGAGATCACAGACGAGGTGAAGGAACGCCTGTTGGCAATGCAGCGCATACTCAATCGCCTCAAAAGCATCACCAAAACGCTGCTGCTGATCTCGCAGATCGAAAATGACCAGTTTTTGAAAGAGGATTCGGTTTCAGTGGATGAGTTGGTGCGTGAAGTTTATGATGAAATATCCATCCGCCTGCAGGAAAAGAATATCAATTTATCGATCAATGTACCAGCGGATTGGAAGTTAGTGAAAGTGAATAAATTCTTGCTGTTCAACCTGTTCTTTAACCTGATCAATAACGCGATCAAATACAATAAGAAAGGCGGCTCAATCAACATTACCGGAGCAATGGAGAGCAAGCAATATGTAATCGACATCACCGATACCGGTATCGGCATCAGCGCAGAGCAATTGCCGCATATTTTCAACCGCTTCAAAAAATTCAGCAAATCGCTGCAGCAGGATAGCTTCGGGCTTGGGCTGCCCATCGTAAAATCCATTGCCGATTTTCACCAGGTAAAAATTGAAGTGCATTCTGAAACGGATAAAGGCAGCACCTTCAGGCTAATCCTTCCTGCTGAGCTGATCGAAAATGGGGAGTAAAACTTTTTTACATTATTTCTACTATTTCTATAGACTTTATAGAAATATTATTTATGTTTGTTCCATGCAAATCGCCATTGGGGGCGCAAGATGGTTCGAGTCCACAATTTGTACTCTTTCTCTTCTCATAAATTTAGGTTTTATAATTGGTTGCAAGACAGCTCCCGCCCATCGGGAGCTTCTTCTTTTATAACTTTTTGTCATTGTGAGCGTGGCAATCGCAAGTAGGACGGTAATCGCCATGCACAGTTCGCGATTGCTTCGTCGCCGCGCAGGCCGCTCCTCGCAATGGCAAAAAAAAGCGGCCCGGAATTACCAGGCCGCTCGGAAGATTTAGGTTTTGATAAGGGTTACTATGAACAAATTCTTCAATTGGTTGCGTACCGGTTCCCAGCCAATGATTTGGCTGTTTGCGCCAGGCGAACGAATTCGGAACGGTAACCGTCCTCATCGCCGCCTTTGGCATTTTTGGCGATATCGATGGCCTGGTCGAACGAGGCGTTTTGCTTGAATTGCGAATTGCGCAACAACATCCCGAATTCGGCCACAGCTGAAGCAAAGCGGAAGTCGGAAGAGGCGCTGTTAAATGATGCCGGCTTGTTCATCACTACGGCCACGCTCAATTTGCTTTTATCCGAATCGGGTTGTTTATACCTGAATTTGACAGTCATCATTTCGTTGGCGTAATGGCCCGTGGGGGTGACGGCAGGCGCAGTGCTTTGATATTTCAAAGGATCGACGCTGTGGCTGTAATCGTCCTTTACGCCGGTTGGCACTATTTCGTAGAAAGCGGTCACCGTATGACCCGAGCCCATGTCACCGGCGTCTTTCTGGTCATTATTGAAGTCTTCCTTGTTTAGCAGGCGGTCCTCATAACCAACCAGGCGATAAGCCTGTACCAGGGCAGGGTTAAATTCTACCTGGAGCTTCACATCTTTAGCTACCATGTACATGGTGCCGCCGTATTCGTTGATCAAGGTCTTTTGAGCTTCGGTCAGGTTATCGATATAGGCATAATTGCCGTTACCTTTATCGGCGAGTATTTCCATCTTGCTGTCCTTCAGGTTTCCTATGCCGAAACCCATGATGGTGATCGGCACATTGCTGTAACGCTCGCGGGTGATCAACGTTTCCATGTCGCCATCGCTCGAATCGCCAACGTTAAAATCGCCGTCGGTACACATGATGATGCGGTTGTTGCCTTTCTTCATAAAGTTTTCGCGAGCTATTTTATAGGCCATTTTAATACCCGCGCCCCCAGCGGTCGATCCGCCTGCTTCCAGCTCATCGATAGCATCCTTGATCTTCTGCTTCTCGTCGCCGGGGGTTGAAGGTAATTTCATTGCCACCTCGCCCGAGTACACCACGATAGCCACGCGGTCTTCGGGACGGAGTTGGTCGACCAGCATTTTCATCGATGCTTTAACCAGCGGCAGTTTGTTCGGTTCGCCCATAGAACCAGATATATCCAGCAGGAACACCAGGTTCGAAGGGGGTAATTTGCTCATATCAATGCTCCGGGCTTTCAGGCCGATGCGCACCAGCAGGTGATTTTTGTTCCATGGGGCCGATGACATTTCGGTTGTAATGCCGACCGGGTCACCGCTTTTTGGAGCTTCCATATTGTATTTGAAATAATTGATCATTTCCTCCACGCGCACCGCATCCGGCGGAGGTAATTGGCCATTATTGATAAAGCGTCTTACATTGCTGTAGGATGCAGCGTCTACATCCACTGAGAACGTCGATAGCGGATTGTCCTTTGCGCTGCTGAAACCGTTTTCAATAATAGTTTTATAGCTCTCGTCCTGCGGATTGGCGGTGTTGTTAAAGAAACCCGCCGGGGCATTTTTAGACTTCTTTGAATTACGTGCATATACACCCACGCCTGCAACCCTGCCGGATAATTGGGCTGCCTGGTTTTGTACTACCGGCGCCGATAATGCCTGAGGGGTTATTGCAACCTGGTCCGCACCAATAGTTGCTACACTTCCGGTTACATCTTTTTTACGCTGGGTGCTGTAATCGGTCACTACTACTTCATTAAGCGTACTGTTTGACGGATCAAGGTAAACATCAAGGCTATCCCGGGTTCCCGGGACTATCGTTTTAGCCTGATAGCCGATGTAGCTAAAAACGAGTGTGCCGCCATCCGGTACATCAATGGTGTACTTGCCTGACTGGTTGGTCACCACGCCAATGTTGCTGCCCTTAAGATGCACTGACGCGCCGATGATAGGCAATTTGTCGTCGCTGCCATAAACGGTACCGTGTATGTGACGCATGGTATCGCTCCTGAACGCCACCAGCGCTGCAGTTGCTATTAATGTGATTAAGATTAACTTCTTCATGGTTGTCTAATTTTATCCTAATGATGCGGCTTCCGATACATTTCCATAAGCCGATGAAAAATTTTATTTTGTTCGGCCAAAATGAACTTCTTCCGCCGAACGGTTAAACCTCAAAATACTGATGACGATGCGCTGCTGGATACTTACCGCCGGGGCGGCGATATTTCGGTGCTAAGCAGCCTGTTCGAACGGTATATGCCTATAATTTATGGCGTATGCCTCAAATACCTGAAAGATGAGGAAGCTGCAAAAGACGCAGTTATGGGTATATTTGAGGAACTGATTATAAAAGTAAAGCAACACGAAATAAAGCAGTTCAGGGGCTGGGTGTATGTGCTGAGCCGCAACTATTGCCTGATGCAATTGCGTTCGGACAAGAGGGCCGAAATAATTTCTTTGGATGAGGTTATGGAATTTACACCATTTCTGCATCCTGTAGAGAATAACAAAGAAGAAGCCTTAACAGCTTTGGAACGATGTATGCAGCGACTGACCGAAGGGCAGCGGCAGAGTGTAAGCCTGTTTTACCTGGAGGAAAAATGCTATAAAGAAGTGGCAGAGATTATGGGCTACACGATGAATGACGTGAAAAGCTACATTCAAAACGGCAAGCGTAATTTGAAAATATGCCTGGAGAAAAACCGTGAGTAGAGCCGCGAACGACATATTGCTGATAAAAAAATACCTGGCCGGCGAGCTGGATGCCCACGCTATGCACGAGCTTGAACGCCGCGCGCTGGACGACCCGTTCCTAGCGGACGCGATAGAGGGTTATGGACAGGTGAGACACGATCAGCAAAAGAACCTGGGCGATCTGTCGGCCCGTTTGCGAGTCAGAGCGGATAAAAAAGTACGTGTACTTACCCTGCGGATGCAGCTTTCTATAGCGGCATCGTTATTGGTGATCATTGGGATTGGCGCCTGGCTGGTGACCAGGAATCAAAATGCAAAGCAAGCGGAATTAAAACAGGTAGCCGTCAATGTGCCTTCGGCCCCGAAACCTGGACAACCTGCCTTGTCTGCCCCAACACAACCGGCGCCACAGGTTGCAGATACAGTGGTAAAAGAGAAAGCTACAGGTGTGAACCGATACAGAGTTTCGGCAGTGACCCCACCACAGGCGGATGCAGCAACCAGCCAGCCTCCGGCTGTTGCCGAATTGCAAGTAGTTAAACCGGACACCAATATGAATATTGCTGCGGCTAAAGCTCCCCCTTCCTCAAACGGATATTTTTCAACGGGTGTAAATAAGGCAGCGGCGCCACAGTTTAAGTCGAGCCCGGGTGCGAGTGACGCCGTTATGAGATCGCTCAATGCAAATAAAACTGCAGCGAAGAAACCGCGCCCGATGGTGCCGGAAACCTTGCTGAACGCACATGAAGAAAACCTTAACGTTCAGCCTGCAATGCGCGGGAACCACAGCATATTGGTAGGCCAGGTGACCGGTAACGACCAGCCTATTGTAGGCGCAATAGTTAAACTTTCCGGCGCCGATTTTGGCGTGGTTACCGATGTGAACGGCAGGTTTGTAATGCACAACATACCCGATAATAAAAGCCTGGAAGTAAAATCGCTGGGCTACGCCACCAAACAGGTGAAGCTGAATGGCCGCGATTCAATCGCCGTATTGCTTGAGCCTAATGTAAGCTCATTGGCGGAAGTTACGATAATCGAACCGAACAATAACAATGACAAATCATCCGGATCAGCGGGTGTGCACCCGGGCGCGGGTTGGAAGGCGCTGAACACCTACCTCGATAAAAACGCAGTATCGCCTGATGGTAAAAGCGGCAAAGTGCTGCTTTCCTTTACGGTGAACGGCCGCGGCGGGCTGAGCGGATTTACTGTCGCTCAAAGCCTAAGCCCATCAGCCGACCAAAAAGCGATAGACCTGATCAGTAATGGACCGGCATGGGCGGGCAATATTGACGGGCAGCCGTACGTGGTTACGGTGACGGTGAGCTTTCATTGATCATCGTCCGGTCATGGCCGCTACCCGCCGGATTGAAATCCGGCGTTACAAGATAAGTTGAGGCTACGCCTCTCTTGATATTGCCTTTACTCAGAAATTCTACGCAGAGTATAAAGAGCCGTAGGCTCGTATATCTTGTAGCGACGGGTTTCAACCCATCGCAATATGGGAAAAACCATGTGAGTCCGGTACGGACGACGCATACAATATCAGTGCACCGCCTTCTGAGCAAAAGCAAATACCTTTTGCATCACAGGCGTTGTGCGCGCTGAAATATTTTTTCGGATGTTTAACTCTTCTTTTGCTATTTCTACAAACAGGCCGTCAATGGCTTTTTGGGTAGCATAGTCAGCAATATCCGGGTTCAAATGTTTTACGAAAGGCACTTTGTTGTACTCAGCGGCGGCCTGTGCCCAATATTTGGTGGCGTTCACTTTGTTCAGGCTCACTTGTATGGTCGGCTTGAATTTGGCGGCGAGTTGCGCCGAGGTAGTTTTCTTGAAATACAGGGTGGCCGAATTATTCGGACCCATCAAGATCCCGCTCACGTCATTGATCGACATGTGTTTAATAGCGTCGATGAATATAGGTTCGGCATCTTTGGCGGCGTTCTCAGCGGCGCGGTTCAGCGAAAGGATCACGTTGTCGCAAAGTTTGCCCAGGCCAGCGTTGCGCAATACCTTTTCGGCTTTTTGGGCTTCAGGGGGAAATAATATCTTCACTTCCGGGTTACCAAAATAGCCGTTCACTGCAGAAAGCAGGTTAGTGCTTTTCGCTGTACCCTGCTGAAGGGCATCTTTTAAAGCTGTTCCGATCTCGAGCGGGGAAGGGCTTCCCTGGATAACGGCTTTTGAGAGGGCGGCCTTGTAAGTGTCAAAGCTCGAAAGTGACAGGCTTACAGCCAGTAACGGGAGTATCGGCAATAATCTTTTCATGACCGAAACTTAGGAAAAAATACCAATACTTTTCATATTTCAGCAAAACCTTTTGATAACGAATTGTTTATCTTTTTATCCAACCAACCATTTGCGGCTTTAACCAGTATTGATTTAAAAACCAATCTTATGCGCTCCATTTACAAGATCTTTTTAATGGCCATGACAGCAATCGCCACCACAGCAACCGCCCAGTCTAAACTGACGGTTACCAGTTCAAGTTTTTCAGCCAATGGCATTATCCCTGCCAAATACACCTGCCAGGGACAGCAGGTGAGCCCGCCGCTGCAGATAAGTGGTATGCCTTCGGGAACCAAATCACTGGCTATTATCCTGCACGACCCGGACGCCGCTATGCCCGGCGGATTTACGCACTGGGTAGTTTGGAACCTACCCACTGACGGTAATATCGCCGAAGACTTCAAAGGTGCTGACCAGGGCCTTAATGGCGCACGACAGTCGGGCTATACCGGCATGTGTCCTCCTTCGGGCATTCACCATTATCATTTTATGGTATATGCGCTTGACGCGAACTTAAGGCTTGATAAGGCTTCTACCAATAAAGCGGCCCTTGAAAGTGCTATGGCAGGCCACATCCTTGCCCAGGGCGACCTTGTAGGTTTGTACCAGAAGAAGTAGTTTTTTCAGGCGTAACCGATAAGTTTCATCAGGGCGAAAACCGATCCCGCTATAACAGCCGAGATGGGTATGGTGATGATCCAGGCCCAGATGATGTTGATGGTAATGCCCCAGCGAACGGCCGAGAGGCGTTTGGTAAGGCCCACGCCAACGATAGAGCCGGTAATGGTGTGCGTGGTAGAAACCGGTATACCGAAATATTGGGTGAAAAACAGGGTGATCGCTCCAGCGGTTTCGGCGCTTACGCCTTCCAGCGGTGTGATCTTGGTGATGCGCGATCCCATGGTTTTTACTATCTTCCATCCGCCCGAAAGCGTGCCTAACGCGATTGCTGTGTAACATGCCAAAGGTATCCAGGCAGGCATGGCAGTGCCCGAACCGATAACTTTAGATGCGATAAGCGATATATAAATGATGCCCATCACTTTTTGGGCATCGTTGCCGCCGTGTGCAAAGCTTAATGCGGCAGAAGAGATTAGCTGTAGTCTTTTGAACCACTTTTCGGCCGTGGCGGGACGTGAGTTCTTGCTCAGGTGCAACACGATCAGCGTAACAAAATAGGCAATGACGAGGCCAATGAACGGCGCCAGTACGATATAGGCAATGGTGGTGAGTACTAATTTCAGGTTAACGGCGCTTACCCCGCTTGCGCCCATGTACAGAGCATTGGTAATGCCTGCACCCGCGAAACCACCAATCAGCGTGTGGGACGAACTTGAAGGAATGCCGAACCACCAGGTGATCAGGTTCCAGCTGATCGCGGCTATCAGGCCCGAAAGCAGCACGGGGATCGTAACGAAATGCTCGTTAACGATCTTGGATACCGTATTGGCAACCTTATGTTCCTTGATAAAAAAGTAGACGAGAAAATTAAAGGCCGCGGCCCAAAGCACTGCCTGGAAAGGCGTCAAAACTTTGGTTGAAACGATGGTGGCAATTGAGTTGGCAGCATCATGAAAGCCGTTGGTATAATCGAATAATAGCGCCAGGCAGATTACAGTTACAAGTGAGCTGGTTACCATTTATCCGGATCAGGCGTTTTTAACTAAGATGGATTCCATTACGTTAGCGGCGTCTTCGCAGCGGTCGGTTGCCGTTTCCAACACCGATAATATTTCTTTGTATTTGATGAGCTTGATGGCGTCGGTTTCATACAGGAACAAGTCGGCAACTGCCCGGTCGAACACGTAATCAGCCTGGTTTTCTACGCTGTTGATGCGTATGCACGAATCGGCAATATGGCGCACATTCTTCAGGTCTTTCAATTCCTTTACAGCCTTATCCATGTCCATCGAGGCTTGCAAAATCAGGTCGCATAACTTACGGATATGATCGTTCAGGTCGTCGACGCGGTAAAGCAGCATCCGGTTGGCAGCGCCCTGGATGTTATCGGCTACGTCATCGATAGCGCTTGCCAGCGCATGTATATCCTCGCGGTCGAACGGCGTAATGAAGTTCTTACCCAATTCCAGGTATACCTGGTGCGTTATTTCGTCGCCTTTATTTTCCAGCTTATCGATCTGTTTATACAATTCTTCCCGTGCGATCGGATCATTAGAATTTACCGCAGTAACGAGGTGTTCTGCCATGACCACCACATTGTTCGATGCCTGTTCAAATAATGGGAAGAATATTTTTTTGTCTTTGGGGACGAAATACTGGAAGATACTGTTCAGTGACATAAAATATGGTGTGTGGGGTCGATGCTATAATCCTATGTTAAGGTTTTGCAAAGCTAATGTTTGCAATATTAAGTTAATGTTAACTATTTAAAATGGGAATGGCCGGGAAAGGGATACCCTGCTTGGCCTTTTGCAAGGTAAAGCCAAAGGTTGATCCGAGCCCTTCTGTACTGCGCACGTTGATGGTTTGCTGATGTGCCTCAATGATGTGCTTCACGATAGCCAATCCGAGGCCCGACCCGCCGATCTGCCTCGAGCGGCTGGTATCCGTGCGGTAAAAACGTTCGAACAGCCGCGGTAAATATTTTTCTTCAATGCCAATGCCGTCATCTGTGACTTCGATCAGTACCTGGTCGTGCAGCTCAAAAATGCTTACCGAAGTGGTACCGTCTTCCTTGCCGTATTTGAACGAATTATCGATCAGGTTTACCAGCACCTGACGTATTTTTTCCCGGTCGGCGTTCACGGCAATGGGCTCATCATATTTTTGTTTGAAAATGAGCTTGATATGATGGTCTTCTGCTTTCAGTTCCAATGATTCGAACACCTCTTTGATTAGGTCGTTGATCTTGAATTTGGTATAATTGATAGGTATTTCACCACTTTCGAGCTTTGATATTTCGTCCAGGTCCTTAATCAGGTAACTCAACCTGTCGACATTTTTCGACACCTTGTCCAAAAACTGCCGGGCCATATCGGTGTCCTCAAAATCATCATCAACAATAGCGTCGATGTAGCCTTGTATGGCAAACAGCGGGGTTTTAAATTCGTGCGAAATATTGGATAAAAATTCCCGTCTGAACTTTTCCTGCTTCTTCAGTTCGTCTATCTCTATCTTTTTCTGTTTCGCCCATTCGGTTACTTCCTGTTGGACATCATTGATCGGGTCGGCGCTTACATGTTCGCCCAGGGCATCGCGCAGGTCGCGGCCAAGTTTCAGGTTATGGATCAGCTTGTAAATGATCTTGATCTTGGAATAAATATATTTTTCGAGGAGGACGTAAAAAGTAACGAAGCTGATCAAAAGCGTAAGCCCGAAGGTGACGCTCACATCATACCAACTATGCTTGAAATAGTAATTGACCGCTGAGACCGTAATGGCCACAGCCAGCGCATTGATGAATACCAGTACACGCAATTTCATGTCGTAAAGTTACAACTTGCAGGCAATTAGCCGTCAAAAATTGCTTTGTGGAATATTAAATTACAGTTATTAATTTTCGCAGCCGGACTTATTTAGAAGTGGTTACATCCAGGTCAACTTTTACATCGTCAGACATGACCAGGCTTGAGCTGCCTACGCCGTAATCGCTTCGTTTGATCTGGAATTTGCCTTTGAATTCAGTGGTGTTGCCGGTATCGGCATAGGTGAAAGGCACATCGATAGTTTTGGTGACATTTTTGATCGTAAGGCTGAAGGTGCCCGTATAATTGCTGCCGCTGCCGTGTTTAAAGGCGGTCGACTTCATACTGATGGTTGGGTATTTCGCGGCGTCGAAATAGCTGTCGCTTTTCAGGTGGTCGTTACGCGTACCATTATCGGTGTCTATCGTGTTCACGTCAACCGAGGCCTCTATAGTGCTGCCCGCAAGGTTTGCCGGGTCGAATTTGATATCCCCTTTGAAGCCGGCAAATGTACCGTCGATGGTGATGCCCAGGTTCTTGATATGGAAAACAACCGTCGATTTGGTAACCGTTTGCGGCTTTACCTGCGCGAATGAATAGCTAATGAATAAAAGAACGATTAGAAGAGAATATATTTTTTTCATATTATAATTCGGACGCGCAAATTTAAAAATAAGACGGAATTGGATATAGATTATTACATTAGTGGTAAAAATATGACCAATACCTTACCATATCAATCCAATTATAAGCACCGCTTTTATGGCAGACGTAACAGAAAGAGAGACATTCCCCTTTAGCCCATTAATACAACTTACTTGTTTGGGATTTTTGTCACTTTTTTACCTTTTTGTCAAGGCCAAAGTGGATGCGTTTATCGCGGAAGACCCTTTCTACTTCTTTCTGTCATTATCGGTACTTGTGTTAATTTGCTGGACATATATAAGGGCTTTGGGTTTCGCGCTTATCCGACGCCCTGCCATTATATTGACAAATGAATGCCTCACCAATACTATAGAAGGATACAGCATAAAATGGACAGATGTAAGAAACGTGTATATGACAAGCGAAGATGTTGGCGGATACAAAGATATGATACCTCTTCAGGGGTATTCTATAACCATAAAGGTAGAGGATAACGAAAAATATTTCGCGCAAGTCAAAAATCCTTTTACGCGGTGGTTTCGCCGTGTCACACGCAACTGGCCGTCGGATAGATTAATAATCGACCTGTCTTTGGTTCGCGGCGATGAGGATGAGATCTTACATAGAGTTTTAAGGTATTACCAGAATAACAGGGGGTTTTGAAGACTTACGAAGTTTCAAAAACTTCGTAAGTCTGACCTTCTCCATTTTATATTTGAAAGTAAATCCTAGTATATGGCCGATATAAAATTTAAATACAACCCTTTTTCTGTAATAGCATTCGCTGTAATTGCGCTTGTTTTACTAAGCGGCGCATCTTATTTTGTTATTGATTTAATCTTGACCGGAGAATACCGCGTATTTGCGGTTGCAATGATATTATGGTCAGTATGCGGAATGTTCACGTACTATGTTTTTTCTTTTGTACGTAAAATGGTGCAGGGAATCCCGGCTATACTATTAACAGATGACTTTTTGGTATTGGCTATTCCCGATCTAAGAATAAGTTACGATGATATTGATGATGTTGCTGTTAGGGCGGGCGGCAAGAATACAATTCTTGGTATAAACGTTACCGATCCTGGGAAATATTTCACTACACCAATTAAGAAACTCATGAAGTTTAGTTTCATAGCACCTCAAAACTTAAATATAAACCTTAATCTAATTTCCGGGAATAATGAAACAATCGCCCAATCAATAAATGACTATAGGGATAAATATGCTTCATCAAAGCATTAAAACTCCACATGCGCCCTAAAGCCAAACACATTCACCGGCCCGCGGTCGGCATTATAGGCCGGGTGCAGGATGAACTGGTAGTCGGGCGATAGCCAAAACTTTTTTTCGTACACGTTGATCTTGTAATACCATTCTGCGATCATTTCCGGTGAGTAATTTAGCTGGCCATCGCCTATGATGAAGCCATAACCTCCGGCGGCAAGATAATTCTTATGATCCTGCGATAACTCGTTTAGGATGAATCCCAGGCCCATCTCGTCATCGGGGCGCTTCCATAAGGTTCCTTTAAGCGTACCGCCGAAAGTGAATGAGCGGTCGATCTCGGTAAAGAACCAGGTTTCGGTATGGCCGTCGTTCCAACTCGCTTTGGCGAATACGCCAAAATCTTTGGTCAGATATTGGTCGGTATTGATGCCGAAGCCGTATTTGTGGCGACCGTAGGCCCAGGTGCTGTCCACATTTGGAGGAGCTGGATTTTGCCTGGTAGCTTCCGCGTAATTGCCGAATTTACCGTTGTTCAGGAAGGTTAGTATCCGCAGCGTGCCTTTTAGTCCGTTTACTGTATAGCGTTTTTCGAACTCAACCGTTTGAGAATTGGCCTTTCCTATTTTGGAATCCCAAATTGACTGGTTGGGCATGGTAGTAACCATGGTAAACGCGAAACGCAGTGTCCAGTCGGGGTGACCGAGCTCGGCATATAAACCAAGCACATATCCGCGTGTATTGGCGGGATAATCCCAGGCGGCATTGTCCATCAGCGCCCAGTTCATGAACTGCTCGCGCGGGTCATGACTGAATTGGTTGTTATCAAAAAAATCGGCCATGCCGAATTTGCCGACGGCCAATGAAAAATAACGTTTGCTTCTTATCCCGGCCAATTGGTTAAGGTCATCCTCCAACGTATCTTTTTCTTTGCCCCATCCAAAAGTTTGCTTCAGGTACAAGCGGCCTATGTAGATCTTATTTTGAACGCCCCCCACACGGAAAGTTTCACCATTTGGAAACCCGGCAACACCCAATGTCTGGCTTAAACCTGAACCGCCCGATATTTCAGGATTGAAATAAGCCTCTGCGCCGTGCCACAAGCGCGCGCCGCCGTACAGCGTTGAAGTGATCGAGCTTTGGGTTTCAGTTGTCGGTAATAAACTATTCTTTCCTGTATAAGGGGCATCGAACGGCGGTTTGTATTGCGTAATGATGGTTTGCTGAAAATGGAAATTGGTGCGCTGGGTTTTCACAGAATCCTGTGCATTGGCCAGCGCGTATATGAATACCGATAGTAAAGTGCTAAGTATAAGTTTCTTCATAAACCGCGCAAAGATAGCCGTGCCACGTTAAAAAGATGTTAAGAAATTGACCGGGTTATTTTACTTCGTCAAAAAACTGCTCAAGGTATTGTTCCATAAATTCATGGCGCTGTTGGGCTAATTGCTTGCCTGTAACTGTGTTCATTTTGTCTTTGAGCAATAACAGCTTTTCATAAAAATGGTTGATGGACGGGGATGATGAGTTTTTATACTCTTCTTTGGTCATGTTCAGGTTGGGTTCAATGTCGGGATTGTAAATTTCCCTGCCTTTGAAGCCTCCGTAGCTAAAGGCCCGGGCAATGCCGATTGCGCCCATGGCATCCAGCCGGTCGGCGTCCTGAACAATGGCTAATTCTTTGGAATAGAACTTCGGCTTATCAAAGCCTGCTTTAAAGGAAATGTTCCGTATGATCTGCTGCACGTGTTCTATGACCTGCTGGTCGACGTTGATCGATCTGAGGAATTTACCGGCGGTTTTAGGGCCAATCTCTTCATCGCCCTTGTGGAATTTGGCGTCAGCGATATCATGAAGCAATGCTGCCAGTTCGACGACAAGCAAATTACACCGCTCGGTTTGCGCTATTTTTTTGGCGTTAGTCCACACGCGGTGGATATGCCACCAGTCGTGGCCGCCCTCGGCTTTTTCAAGTGTTTTCCTGGTAAAGGCGACGGTTTTTTGGATGATCTCTGCGTGCTGCATAAATTGGTATTCGCACACAAAATTAAGCGCTTATGCGGAATTGGACTTAACGGTGGATAAAATTTCTGAATCGTCGATATTCAGGATAGCTATGGGGTCGACACCCAGGACATCGGCGATATAAAGAAGCCGGTCGATGGTGATCTTGGTGTGGCCCAGCTCGATCTTACTGTAGGCATTTTGCGAAATGCGCAGCTTTGCGGCAAGGTATTCCTGCGTGTAATTCCGGTACTCCCTGATCTTCCTGATGTTTTGAGCAACCTTTTTTATCTTCAGGTCCAGCGCATCCTTCATAACAACCTGGCTAAGATAGTCGAAGCCAATAGTATAAACGAAGAAGAATGCCGCGCGGATTTTGTGTAGTAAAATTTTTACGGATTGTAGGTAACTACGACCTCGGGTAGCAGTGTAGTGAGGTTCAGCGGTACCTGGTCTTTGGTCAGGATCGGCTTGCGTTTGGCGTAGAAATGGTGGAGCGCGTTCCGGGTTTCGGCATTGTCGTCGTCCGTTGCATTGAGCTTGATCAGCACCGGGAACAGGAAATCGTGCAATTTTTCGTTGTCGGGAATGATCCATTTATGGTCAGACTTTTTTAACGCCTCCACTGCCGGGCCGGCCAGGATGGCATCGTCGGCATAATAGATCACTACGTTTTTGATGTTCCCCTTGTCGTCTGCCGAGAATTTGAAGATCACCAGGCCGGCAGCTTTCGCTTGTTTGATCTCGGGCGTAACCTGCAGCGTATCCTTAAAAAACTGCATCATAGCCTTATTGCCCCCCTGGAAAGGAAACGCAAGGTTTTGTTGCGCGAAGCAATGAACAGAAAAGAGTAACGCAATAAGAAGTATTAACTTTTTCATTACCCAAACTTAATCAACTTTGTCAACCCGTCGTGTCCCCTCATACAACTCATATTCCAGTAACCTGCAGTCGAGTTTCCCGTTATAAAATTCGATCCGACGGCTTGCCTGCAGGCCTATCCTTTTTGCAAGATCGGGATTCCCGGTAAAAATATAGCCCCGATAGCCTTTGCAGTTTTGCTTCATAAAATCGCCCATGCGCCTGTAAGTCGCCTCCAGTTTGGTATGGGTGCCTAAACGCTCGCCATATTCCGGGTTGAACATAATAACGCCTTTTTCCTCCGGCACCTGTGTATCGGCAAAGTCACAAACGCCAAAATCGATCAAATGTTCTACACCCGCGGTATTTGCATTTTTCCTGGCGATATCAACAGCATCATCAGAAATATCGGTTGCGATGATCTTGAAGTTCAATTGTTTTTTTGCTTTGTCCTTCAGCTTGCGTCTTTCGGTAAAGAAAACCTCCTCTTCATAGCCTATGACATGCATAAAACCATAGTTCATCCGGAAGAAGCCGGGGCTTTTATCCGTTGCCAGCAGGGCGGCTTCGATAGCAAGCGTTCCCGAACCGCACATGGGATTAATAAAAGTGCTGTTCCGGTCCCAGTTTGTTGCCATAATGGTTGACGCGGCCAGGGCTTCGAGCATGGGTGCTTTGCCCGGGATCTTGCGATAGCTGTGCTTAGCTAAAGTTTCGCCGGAAGTGTCCAGGAATATCTCGGCCCGGTCATCCTGCCAGTATAAATGGATGACGGTTTTATTCTGGTCGGCGCCTGAATTCGGCCGGATGCCTTTTTTGTCTTTAATACGGTCTACAATGGCGTCTTTTACTTTCACATTGGCAAAAAGCGGCGTGGTAATATGCTCATTGTTGACGTTGGAAGTAACCGAAAAATAGCCGGTGAAATCGATCAGTTTTTCCCATTCTATCTGCACTAGTTCGTCATAAAGTTTCTGAGGATCAGGAGCGGTGAAGCTTTTGAGCAGGTAGATCACCTGGCTGGCGCAGCGCAGGTTGAGGTTCAGCGCGATGCAATCGTTTACTGTTGCGTTCAGTTCTATGCCGGTTTGGAAAACCCTCGCTGGCTTAAAACCCAGCTCCTCAACTTCCTTTTGCAGGTAAGGTGACAATCGCTTATTGCAGGTGATGATCACCTTGCTTTCGGTGTGGAAAACTTCCATAAATTGTTGGCGAATTTATGAATTTAATGCCCCGATTTAACACTGCAACGCTTAACTTTACATTTTAAATTTTTTAGAAGCTATGGAAATTAAGGGCAAAATACACGAGGTTGGGCCAACCACCCAGGTAACCGATTCATTAAAGAAAAGAGAAGTTGTTGTTGAATATATCGAGAACCCTCAATACCCGGAATACATTAAGTTTGAGGCGATACAGGACCGTTGCAACCTGCTCGATAGTGTGCGTGTAGGCGATGATGTGGAAGTTTTTTTCAACCTGCGCGGCCGCCCATGGACCGACAAAACCGGTAAAAAGAGCTATTTCAACTCGTTGCAGCTGTGGAAGATCAACGTGCTGGCAGGGGCTAATAACAATACCGTGCCTGAATACGCGCCGCCGGTTGATTTGAGCGCAGCGCCCGAGGAAGATGATCTTCCGTTCTAAGTTGGCAGTTATTAGTTTACAGTTGGCATAAAAAAGGAGCTTTCAATCGAAGGCTCCTTTTTTATTTCATTACTTATTTAATGCAAACTATTCTTCTTTAACTATCCTCTTTAAGGCCGCCTTTCCACCCTGCCTTACTTCCAGCAAGTAACTACCGTTCAAACCCAGGGGGAAGCTTTTACTGAAGCTGCCATTCATGCTTTTGTCTGTCCAGAGCACTTTGCCGTCATGATCCATGAACTTTACATCAGCGGCGGTGTGTGCAGGCAGGCTGAACATCAACAGCGTTTTTCCTGACGTAAACTCAGGCACAAGGCTCAGATCGGACAGTTCAAGATCGGCCTTTTGGCTGCCGGTGAGTTGCTTAATTCTTTCCGGAGACGCATCAGAAACCATGAAATTTACGTTGGTAATCATACCATCGCTGCCGGTGGTACTGTAGCTGAAATGCTGGCTGTTGCGGCGGTTCATCCTGAATTCCATACCGCGCATCGGGCGCATATTGAAATTAAAATCGCGGTTTCTGAACTCAAATTCACGTGGCTCCATCCTCAGATCAGGGTTCATGCGGAAATTGTAGGTCATCATGGAGTCCTTCCCCCCGGGTGCTTTGTACCGGAATTGGAAAGTATGCATCGAATCGCCCCTAAAGGCAAAACCCCGGTCGCCGTTGTTAAACCGGCGTCGTTCAATAACGACATTTCTGCCGGTATCCGATGAGCCCCCCCTGCGGATATAGAACCGTTGGTTGCCGGCCATCGGTTTGTCATCGCCGTTGAGATTCTGGATATCTTTCAAAGCATCCTTCCGTTGTTCGGGCGAAAGGTCCTTGATGTTTTTGCCGTTGACAGTGGTATCACCGTTAGTGATCCTGATATCGATATCTTTAATTTTGGTATTTTGCGCGAAAACGATCGGCGGCAGGCCGATGATGGCGATAAGGCTCATTGCGAAAATGAATTCGAAACCGGGTTTAAGCGGGGAATTTTTCATGTTTACTTGAATTGATCTGGCAAACAAAATTAACAAGGCATTCAATTACAAGATGTTAAATCTTTGGACTAATGTGTTAAAAATTGTTAAATCGGGGTGTCATTGGGCCTGTTTGAGGTATTTTTGTTAGACGCATGAAGAAAAAGAGTATCGCATTCATTATCGGGTTGATGAGTTTTGCATTGCTCGGCGTAATGTCGATGCAATTATATTTCCTTAAGCAATCGTACAAGACGCAATCCGACCTGTTCGACCGTTCGGTGAATGACGCCCTAAACAATGTGGTTTCAAAACTTGCGCGGCAGGATGCTAATAATTTCCTGAACCAGAAAGCGCAGCAAATAGAAAGACGGCGCTATGATAGTGCGAGAGCTGCGGCAGAAAATACGATACGCGTAGTCCAGGCGCCAAAAAGGCTGATTACCGCGCGCGAACGGCGCCTGAATGCCTTACGCGACAGCCTGCGCCAGGTGATCATGAGCAACAAGCTGGATGAGGAGTTCTTCAACATGGCGCAATCGGGCCAGCTTAGCCTTCATATACGTTACGAGGAATACACCGATGAGTTTGGTATAGTGCATCAGCGCATGGTGGACCCTAAAATTATCCGCCAGCCGGGTAATCCTATGGTGCTCAAAAAGCCCACCAAACTGCATAAGTATGATACCGTTTTGGTGAATTACATCGATCCCCAGTTTGGCAAGCAAGTGATACCCGTAGTGCAGGTAAACCCGCTGTGGCAGCGCGACCAGGAACGGCTGAAGAACGAGCGCCGGTTCAACGAGGTGAAAAAAATGCTCGAGGCCGATTCGATAGAAAAAACCAAAGCCGGTCCAAAGGCCACCGTGATAGAGAACCTGGCTGCCGAATACCAGAAATCGGACGAGCCGCTGGCCAAACGCCTCAGCCCGTTCTGGATCGATTCGCTGCTTCGCTTTGAGCTGCATAATAAAGGCATATTCCTGGGATTCAATTATGTGGTTAGTACCTTCAACAGCGATTCACTGATATTTTCAAGCGCGTCCTATGCAGGAGGCAAGCCCGAATTTACACCTGCAAACACGTACCAGGTTTCTATTTTCAGCAAAGAGGTGATCAACGATCCCGGCAAGATCAGGATCACATTCCCGCAAAAGAACTCGCTGATATTGACCAAGATGACGGCCACCATGGCCACTTCAGGTGGACTGTTGCTGGTGCTGGTTATCTGCTTTAGCTATATCATCTTTTCGATACTGAAACAAAAGAAGGTTTCGGAGATGAAGATGGATTTCATTAATAACATGACCCACGAGTTCAAGACCCCGGTGTCCACCATCATGATCGCCAGCGAGGCATTGAGGGATAAAGAAATTGTTGAAGACAAAAGCAGGGTTGAAAGGCTGGCCAATATCATATTCGAGGAGAATCAGCGCCTGGGCAGCCATATCGAAAGAGTGCTTAACATTGCCAGGATAGAGAAGAACGACTTTAAGCTCGATATTAAAGAGATCGATGTAAACGAAATGGTAACGGCTGTGCTCGACAGCATGTCGCTCAAGCTGCAGAAGTACAACGTGACCGCGCACCTGCATTTGGATGCCAGTAAAGCCGTTATCCACGCAGATGAACTGCACTTTTCCAACGTTTTGTATAATTTGGTAGATAACGCGATCAAATACAGCCCGGATGAACCGGATATCACCATATCAACGCTTAACAGGGGCGACCATGTGGTGATACGCGTCGCCGATAAGGGCATAGGCATGAGCCGCGACCAGCAAAGCAAAATATTCGAACAGTTTTACCGCATCCCAACGGGCAATATTCACGACGTAAAGGGTTTTGGTTTGGGCTTGAGCTATGTGAACACCATTGTAAAACGACTTAACGGTACCATTAGCGTCAGGTCAGAACGCGAAAAAGGCTCAGAGTTCGAGCTAAAATTCCACAACGCATAAAACAGCAGCATGAAGAAAATTCTATTGGTCGAAGACGATCCGAACTTGGGGCTGCTTTTGCAGGACTACCTGCAGCTGAAAGGTAAATTCGAGGTAATTTTATGCAAGGATGGTGACGAGGGCCTAAAAGCTTTTACACGGCAGCAATTCGACCTGTTGATACTGGATGTGATGATGCCCAAGAAAGACGGCTTTACGCTGGGAAAGGAGATCAGGCGCATCAATGCTAAGGTGCCGATCATATTCGCAACGGCCAAAGGCATGCTCGAAGATAAAACAGCGGCTTTCAACCTCGGGGGCGACGATTATATCACCAAACCTTTTCGAATAGAAGAATTACTGCTGCGTATCAATGCCTTGCTGAAGCGGGTAAATAATGCCGAAAAGACCGAAGAAGAAAAGCAAACTCATTTCAAAATAGGCCGGTACGATTTCGACTATACCACGCAAATGATCTCCATCGGCGAACATCAGCAAAAACTATCCACCAAAGAAGCCGAACTGCTGCGCCTGCTCTGCCTGCGCAAGAACGAAGTGCTCACCCGCGAAGAAGCGCTGCTCAATATCTGGCACGACGACAACTATTTCAATGGCCGCAGTATGGACGTGTTCCTGAGCAAGATCCGCAAATATTTGAAGGACGATACCAGCGTCGAGATCATTAATGTTCACGGCAGGGGGTATAAGCTGCTGATCAATTAATCTTCGTCGTCCATCCGAGACGCTCTAAAATAAGTCCTGTCCATTCTCGGCGGCTCATTCTCGGGATAGTTATACTTAATGCTGTTCAGGTAATTCGCCACGATCATCCGTTCTTGCCAGGTTAATGTTCTGTAATAACCAGGGTTACTATTAGCAGCTTCTACTGCTTTTTTGGCATCGAAATAACTATAGTCTGAATTTGATGAGCTCATAGTCCAAATATACTTCAAAGCACTTTCTCATGTAACAAATTTGTTAACAGCCTTTTGAAAAAATCAGGGACAAAATAAATAGGTTTGTTTATTCTTAATCACTAACTGATCAACACCATGAAAAGAAAACTACTTTTTTCCTGCTTATGTATTGCCGCCTTCTCGGGTTCGGTTTTCGCGCAGAGCGAGGGAGATCCGGCCATGCTGCAGAAAATACGCGACGAGGGAATGAACCATTCCCAGGTAATGCAAACCGCTTTTTATCTGACTGATGTTTCGGGTCCGCGTTTGGCCGGCTCGCCCGAGTTGAAACACGCGCAGGACTGGGCCGTGAGCCAGCTGAAAAGCTGGGGCATGATAAACGCGCAGCGTGAAGCGTGGGGTAAATTCGGCAAAGGCTGGGAAGTTCAGAAAAACTATGCAGCGATGACGGTTCCTTATTATCATGCGATCATTGCTATTCCCAAGGCTTGGACACCCAGTACAAACGGCGAGATCAAAGGCGACGTGGTATTGGTGAAGATCGACACCACCACAGATTTCGCTCAGTATAAAGGCAAGCTCGCCGGTAAGATCGTGATATTCGACACACAAACCAAGCTGGCCGGCAGTACCAAACCTGACCTGGCGCGTTATACGGACGAAGAGCTGGAGAAAATGGAGAATGCTGCACGCCAGCCGGCGGGTCAGCGCCGCGGGCCGAATCCTCAATTTGCCCGATTTGCCCGTTTACGCGCATTGCGTAACTCGATCAACGAATTTTTGAAGGAAGAAAACGTAGGCCTGGTATTAAGCCTTGCCCGCGGGACAGATGGTACCGTATTCACCACTAATGGCGCATCTTACGCGGATACAGCCAAAGTAGTGGCCCCGGAACTGGAAACCAGCGGCGAGGACTACCTGCGTATCCTGCGCCTGGTAAAGGCCGGCATCAAGGTTGAAATGGAGGCTGATATCAAAACAAAGTTCTATACAGACGACCTGAACGGTTATGATGTTGTTGGCGAAATACCCGGCACCGATAAAAAGCTGAAAGATCAGCTGGTGATCATCGGCGGCCACCTGGATTCATGGCATGCCGCGACTGGGGCTACCGATAACGGCGCGGGAAGCGCGGTAATGCTCGAAGCGATGCGCATATTAAAGGCTACCGGTTTTAAACCGAAACGTACCCTTCGTATTTGCCTGTGGAGCTCGGAGGAGCAGGGTTTGTTCGGTTCACGTTTTTATGTGCTGAATCATTTCGGCGATCCTAAAACTATGCAGCTGAAGCCGGAGCAAAGTAAAGTATCGGCTTATTACAACCTGGATAACGGAACCGGCAAGATACGCGGTATTTACCTGCAGGGCGACTCTGCCGCAAGGCCAATATTCAAGCAATGGCTCGAACCGTTCAAGGATCTTGGCGCGAACACTATTACCATAAGCAACACCGGCGGTACCGATCACCTGTCGTTTGATGCGGTTGGGATACCGGGCTTCCAGTTCATTCAGGACCCGATGGACTATGGCACGCGTACTCACCACAGCAACCAGGATACTTACGATCGCCTGAGCGAAGACGACCTGAAGCAGGCTGCGACCATTGTGGCGACCTTTGTTTACAACACCTCGCAGCGCGAAGAAATGATACCCCGCCAGGAGTTGCCCAAGTCGCAGGGGACCAATTAATGTGCAGATGTGCGAATGTGCAGATATGGAAATGATTTCGCACTTATTAGAAAACTAATGCCTCCCAAACGGGAGGCTTTTTCTTTAAAAGAAACTAATATTTTAGTTGCTTTTTGTTAATTTATTTTATAGCTTCGATTAACGCAGGAAATACCGGTGCTGATCGCCCCTGATCCTATTAAACTTCAATTATGGAAATCAAGGAATTAACCCGGGCCGAAGAGCAGATCATGCAGGTGCTTTGGCAGCTTAGAAAGGCATTTGTAAAAGAGCTGATCGAGGCCCTTCCTGAGCCCAAACCTGCGTACAATACGGTGTCAACTTTTGTCCGGATATTGGAAACCAAAGGTTTTGTCGATCATGAAGCTTTTGGAAAAAGCCACGAATATTTCCCAATAGTTAGTAAAGAGCAGTATCAAAGTTTCGCCACAGATAAGTTGCTGAGCGGCTATTTTGATAATTCGATAAAACACATGTTTTCTTATTTCGTGAACAAGGAACGGATAGATCTTAAAGAGGCGGATGAAATAATGAAACTTATCGGGGAACTTAAAGATAAATAGAAACCTGAAATGAGCTGGTGGCAATACCTGATATTGGTTAACCTGTACCTCGCATTCTTCTACGTATTCTACGGGGCGTTGCTACGCATGGAAACGTTTTTCCACCTGAACAGGATATACCTGGTTACGTCGGCGCTGCTATCGTTCCTGATCCCTTTAATACATAACCAATGGGTTAGCAACTTGTTCATTACCCAAAAAGTACAGCAAACAATATCCTTTTACGCCAAGCCCATAACGGTCTACCATGCGCTGCCAGCTGAGCATCAGCACATGTCGATAGGCAACCTGCTCATCGTAATTTATGCTACCGGCGCCCTGGTCCTGGCAGCCAGACTGATCAGCCAGCTTATTTCGCTGAGAAGGCTCATCAATGAACCCGAGCCGTCAACTGCTTTCGCTTTTTTCAAAAATATCAGGATCGGATCTGATCTTGATAATGAAGACGTGATTGTTGCTCACGAAGATGTGCACGCCCGGCAGTGGCACTCCGCAGATGTGATGCTGATCGAGGCGATCGCCATTATCAATTGGTTCAATCCTGTTGTATATTTTTATAAGTTCGGCATCAAACATATTCATGAGTTCATTGCAGACCGGCAGGCATTGAAAAATGGTACAACCAAGGCCGAATATGCTCTTCTGCTGTTAAGCCAGACATTGAAGGCTCCGACCCACGACCTGGTGACGCCATTTTTCAATGGCAGTTTGCTGAAAAGGCGCATCATCATGCTGCATAAAAGCCGGTCCGGGTACAAGGCTTTGATGAAATACGGGCTTTCGGCGCCGTTATTTGTGATGATGCTCGTGCTGTCGTCGGCCGCTATCATCAAGAGCCAGCCTATAAAGCTGATCAACAAGGTTGCTGAAAGAATATTTGGCACGCCCGCTTCATATCCCGACAATACGCCAAAGATCGCCATCAAAGTAAAAACGACTGGTAAAAGCAACCCAGTCATTTTACCGGCAATAAAGCCAATAGCTGATTCGGCAGCGGAAACTGTCGTTCCTGCCAGGGCTGAAATGCTCGAGGCGCGTTCGTCAACAGCAGATAAGCTGAACACAGGGCCAACAATGGCAACGTTAGAACGCGAACCGCAGTTTAAAGGAGGTATGCTGCGGTTTTACCAATTCCTTGCATTGAATTTGCATTACCCTGAGAAGATGATGCGATACAATATCCAGGGTAAGGTAGTTATTGCGATGACCGTGGAAAAGGATGGTTCGTTATCAGATTTCAGGTCAGTAAAAGATGTGGGTTATGGCTCGGCTGAAGAAGCCATCCGTGTTTTGAAGAAGTCGCCAAAATGGGAGCCCGGCATACAGAATGGCGAAGCAGTAAAGGTTCGATATATGCTGCCTGTCAATTTCAATTTGCAAAAGGTAAAAGATGCCGTGGATTCGGTATCGAAAGTGACTTTTGACTACAAGGAAGATGACTACGACGTGCCAAAGCCATCAATACAAAAGGATACGTCCAGGAGATTTAATATGATACTGGCGGATGATTTCGATTTCAATTCCAATGCTGTATACCTGCTGGACGGCAAACAAGTGCCAGACCTGGACCACGTCGACTTCACCAACGTAGGTAGTATAAAACTGGTGCGGCATCCGGCAAAGAACAGCGATTATGTTACCAAATATGGAGTCAAGGCGCTGAACGGCGTAGTGCTTATAGAATCCAAAAAATAACCCGCGATAAGAAACTAAACCGTTAGTTGCGTTTTGTTAATTTAATTTATATCTTAGGTGAACGCGGCAATTGAATACGGAGATAAAGCAAAAGATTGATATTATGGAAATTAAAGAATTGACACGGGCCGAGGAGCAGATAATGCAAGTATTATGGCAGCTGCAAAAAGGGTTTGTAAAGGAGGTGATAGATGCCCTGCCCGAACCGAAACCAGCCTACAATACAGTATCCACCTTTGTCCGGATACTGGAGACCAAAGGCTTTGTCGACCATAATGCGTTCGGCAAAAGCCATGAATACTTCCCGGTTGTCAGCAAAGAACAATACCAAAGCTTTGCTACTGATAAATTGCTGCATGGCTATTTTGATAACTCGGTGAAACGCATGTTTTCCTTCTTCGTGAAAAAGGAAAAGATCGACCTGAAAGAAGCCGACGAGATCATGAAACTCATCGGACAGCTGAAAGATAAATAATTAATACGCCTATGTATTGGTGGCAATATTTGTTATTAGTTAACCTGTATCTGATATTATTTTACGGGTTCTATGCCATATTGCTGCGTATGGAGACTTTTTTCAATCTCAACAGGGCTTACCTGGTTACCTCTGCTTTATTGTCATTTTTTATTCCCCTGGTTCATTATGAGTGGGTGAGCAGGCTGTTCATTACACAGCGGGTACACCAAACCTTTTCTGTCTACGCACACCCGATAAGCGTTTACCAGCATCAATCCATCCCGATAGAGCAACAGCAGGTTACGATAGGCAATTTGATCTTCCTTATCTACGCAACAGGGATATTATTCCTGATCATCAGGCTCGCCGGGCAAATGGCATCGTTGCGCAGGATCATCAGGCAAGCGGAATCGGTAAGTTCGTTTTCATTTTTCAAAAGTATACGGCTTAGCCCCGATACCGGGAACAGAGACATTATCGAAGCACATGAAATGGTGCATGCCCGCCAGTGGCATTCTTTGGACGTATTACTGATCGAACTCATTGCGATCATTAACTGGTTCAATCCGGTAGTGTACGTTTACAAAAAGGGGATAAGACATATTCATGAATTCATTGCCGACAGGCAGGCTTTAAACAAGGGCACTACCAAATCTGAATACGCCCTGCTGCTGCTGAGCCAGACATTAGAGGCGCCGGCACATGACCTCGTAAACACTTTTTTTAACACCAGCTTGTTGAAAAGGCGCATTTTGATGCTGCAACGAAACAGGTCGCCCTATATGGCATTGATTAAATACGGGCTTTCGGCTCCGTTGTTCATACTAATGCTGGTGCTTTCATCGGCCACTATTATAAAAAGCCATACGGTACATTTTTTTAATAGGAAAGCTGAAGAGGTATTTTCAGCCCCTGCGGCTGCCCGGCAGGAGAAAAAAGATCGGCCCATAAATAAAAATTCAGAAGCTGAGGTAATTATAACAAGCACCGGGCAATCACGCGGCGATAACCTGGAAACCCGGTCGCAAACAGCAAACAAGCTGCACAATGACCAGATATTTGTATCAGTTGAGCGCCAGCCGCAATTTAAAGGTGGTATAATGGGTTTCTACCAGTTTCTCGCTGCCAATCTGCAGTACCCGCCGCAAATGATGCGGTATAATATACAGGGAAAGGTGATCATTACGCTGACCATTGAGAAAGACGGCTCGGTATCTGATGTCAAATCGATAAGGGATATAGGCTATGGATCTGCTGAAGAAGCGATACGCGTACTGAGGAAATCGCCGCCATGGGAACCGGGGTATCAGAACGGCGAACCTGTAAGGGTGCGTTACACACTTCCTATAAGTTTTGATCTTGTCAGGGAAAAGAACAACAGCGATACGATATCCAAAGTTTCTTTCAATATCGAGGATGGTTCGCCGTTACAACCCAGGGTGGCTGCCAGGGAAAACAATGCCAGTTCAGATTCTTTAAGAAAATTCACTATGGTTGCCGGTGAGCAGTTCGACTTTATGTCAAATGCATTATACCTGCTCGATGGCAAATCTGTCAAGGGAATGAGCAGTGTCGATCCGCGCAACGTCAAAAGTATCAGGGTGATCAAACACCCGGACAAAGACAATGTATATGTCCTGCTTTACGGCGAGCGAGCGCTCAATGGCGTTGTGCTGATCGAGTCGAAGGATCCCAATAATAAGCCGGCAAATTAGCTTGTCGCCCCGCCCGCGTAGTTGGCTTTTTCAAAAACTTTTATATCTTTACTATTGATGCCGGCAAAAATGCCGGTGCAAAAACCAATTATCCAATTTAAACTCCTGATCAATGAACTGGAAAATCATCTTTCAATTATCAATTTTTGGATTGATAATGGCTTTTGGTACCGTATTCCTGATACCTGAAAAGATATCAGGTATCTTCTGGCTTCCCATTTTTATTTTCTGTGCTTACGTTATAGCCAGGGTATGCAGCAGCAAGTTTTTTCTTAACGGTTTTATGGTAAGCATTGTTAATTGCGTCTGGATCACAGGTGTACATCTGCTGCTTTATACCAGGTACGTTGCGCTTAACTCCGATATGGTTCAAAACCTGCCTCATATATTTGCAAATCATCCGCGCCGGGATATGTTGGTTGTGGGTCCTGTTATCGGAGTGATCTCGGGACTGATCATTGGCTTTTTTGCTTTCATCGCATCGAAGATCGTAAAGCCAAAGCAGGCGGCAGTCTGACAGGCGGCGGCATTTTTATTTTAATTGTAAACAATCGGAATAAAACTTAATTTAGCGGCCTAAAATACGTTCGTCCATGAAATCCTTTATATCAACCAAAACTTACGGACTTTTTAATTACGCGATATCAATAATAATGATCGCGTCACCATGGCTTTTTGGCTTTCAGCATCAGCACGGTGTATCATTACTGCTCCCGCTTTATTTAGGCTGGCTGGAGCTCATCATGGCTATTTTCACTAATCACGAGCTGGGGTTGGTCAAACAGTTCCCGGTTTCGATGCATTGCTTTATCGATGTGGTATTTGGATTCTTCCTGGCGATGACGCCTTTTATATACGGTTATACTTATGAAGTATTTATACCGCAAATGTGCATTGGTATTCTGTTGTTTATTTTCGGTTTATACGCTCGTACGTCTCCGTTCAGGGACGAGCCAAGGCATGTTTTCAAAGACGGCCTGATGGAACACAAAGCTGATATCGACGAACCGATGGCGCACTAAGCCCGGTGAACGACATAAAAAGGCTCTCAGCAATCTGGGGGCCTTTTCTTTTTCAAAAGTTCTCAGAAAAGTGCTTCCGGCGGCGGTGTAACGCCTTTCAATCTCAGGTAGGCAACAACCTGGCCGCGATGATGCGTTTGGTGTTCGAATGCTTTAAGCAGGATAATTCCTTTGGTCACTTTATGCCCTTCAGACTCTCCCATTTGCGAGAACTGGGCATCCGTCATACCTTGTATGCAGCTGATGACGAAATCGTAACTATCCATTACGGCCTGAGTGGTTGCCGCTTTGTTGGGGGAAACAGTCTTCTCAACCGATTTCTGCCCGAAAGTGCTGGGTTTCCCGCTAGCTGATGAAGCAAAGAAATAATTGCCGTCGGCCAGGTGCAGCATTTGCGCCGCGAAAGTGCGCATCTCGGGTGTTGGCTTAAAGCTGTAGCCATCTTCGGGCATAGCATCAAGGTACGCTTTTGTATAAGTCTTGGCGCGCTGCCATTCCGCGATTAGTTGGTCTTTGGTTATGATCTGGGCGCTGGCTGTAATGCCCGTGAAGACGAGCAGGGCCATTGTAAATAATAGGGCTAATTTTTTCATGGTTGGGTTGGATTGGGGGATATGAGTTAAAGGTAGGGAATATCCGGATAATCGATAAGCCGCGAAATAAGGAATAATTCTGTCCTATGATGCATGAGTTAAAACCTTGTTCCGCGCCATTTTGCAAGCTGATCAAATCACCAATCGTTCCTACGGAACGAAAACGGCGGATGATATTTTTCTGCCAACAAAATGTTCCTATGGCACAACGCACATTTAATTAAAGATAATTGCGGTTTGAAATAAGATTAGTATAAAAAGAAGATAAGCCGGGTCATGTCAATACAGCAAGTTTGCCGCTGGCCTATTTTAGCGCAGCTCCAATATCCTGTAGCTCAAGATCAGGTAGCTCCTGTAGAATTTGTTCCTGCGAAAGCCCGGCAGCCAGAAGATCGAGAACATCACTCACACGTATCTGCATTCCGCGAATACACGGCCTGCCATCACGTTTTGCTGGATCTGTCGTGATGCGTTCTTGCCAAATGGTCATGGTAAAATTATTTAATTCACGCTATTGACGAGGGGCTTTCTTATTCCATCTGGGAAGTCTCCCGTAAATATCGATATAGTTGGCAAGGAGGATATCTTCAACTTGCATCGGACGATCTTTAAAATTGTTATCATGGGTAATCCACCAATATATATCCAAAGCATCAATGTTTTCGGCTAACATTTTAATTGGCCACGATTTTCTTCTTGGTATTTTCCCAAATTGATGACCATTGATTATTCGATCTTTTATGCCTCCTATGCGTGTTTTAATGGTGCCATCTGTAAGTTTCTTGCCCGATGACCCTATATAGACTAAATCGACTTTCCCATTTTTCAATTCATAGACCAGGTATACCCCATTTCCATTTGAAGGCGCATTGCAAACCTCTTTGAGTAGATCAGTTGGCGTAAAGAAAAAATGGTCTTTCAGAAGATATTTATCCAATTCCTGAAACATAACTTTTTTGATTGCAAATTACAAAAAAAAGCCCCCCGATAAATCGGGAGGCCTCGCACACATTAACCATTATAAAACTGAACAGAAACGTCAATTTGCAAGGGTCAGTATTTTAAGAAAGGCTTTTAGCTTTCGCCTTTCTGCTTTCAGCTTATGAACAGCCCATCGAGTTGCCGCAGTTTAAGCATTTATAGCATGTGCCCGAACGCACGGTGGTATGTCCGCATACGTTGCAGGAAGGTGCATCGCTTTGCACGCCCATGCTCAGGTCGACGCTCAGGCTCTTTTTACTGCTACTGCCACTATCAACTGCTACTGGTTTAGTTGGCTGCTGGTAAACATTGCTGTCATCGGTGTTCACATCTTCATCTTCAATTTGCGGATTGCCAGTAACGCCTCTTTGCTCGGTAATCACGTGTACCAGGTCGCTGCGGTCGAGGTATTCATAGCCAAGCATCCTGAAGATGTAGTCGATGATCGAAGTAGCGCTCTTGATGTTAGCATGGCCGGTCACCATACCTGCAGGTTCGAAACGGGTGAAGGTGAATTTCTCAACATACTCTTCGAGCGGAACACCGTATTGCAGGCCGACCGAAATGGCTATAGCAAAACAGTTCATCAGCGAGCGGAAGGTTGCGCCTTCTTTATGCATATCCACGAAGATCTCGCCTAAGGTACCGTCCTCGTATTCGCCGGTACGAACAAATACGGTTTGCCCGTCGATGCTGGCCTTTTGTGTAAAGCCGCGGCGTTTATAAGGCAGGCTCTTCTTCTGCACCACGCGCGACAACTGGCGCATGAAGTTGGTGTCCTTTGATTTCTCGATGATGGCCATCGCAGCTTCGAGCACCTGCTCAGGGGTCAGGTCGCTGAGTTTTACATTGGCTGCCTCGCCAAGTACTTCTTCAACGGTTTCCAGCTTTTCTTCGGCGTCGTCCTTTTTGTCGGATTTGGTCGACAACGGCTGAGACAGCTTGCAGCCATCACGGTAAAGCGCGTTGGCTTTCAGGCCCAGTTTCCATGAAAGATCGTAGCAATCTTTGATCTCTTCAACCTTGGCCTCGTTCGGCAGGTTGATGGTTTTCGAGATAGCGCCCGACAGGAACGGCTGCGCTGCCGCCATCATCTTGATGTGGCCGTGAGCATGGATATACCGTTCGCCTTTGGCGCCGCATTTATTGGCGCAATCGAATATCGGGTAGTGTTCCTTTTTCAGGTAAGGGGCGCCTTCCAGGGTCATGGTGCCGCATACATATTCGTTGGCTTCGGCGATTTGTTTCTTAGTAAAGCCCAAAGCGCGCAGCAGATTAAAGTCAGGTGCATTGTACTGCTCCGCGGTAAAGCCAAGACGTTGTAAGACGTCTTCGCCGAGCGTCCACATGTTGAATACGAAGCCGATCTCAAAAGCCGAAACAAGCGCTTTGTCTAATTTGTCTAATTCAGCGTTGGTCAGACCTTTTGCTTTCAGCGTATCAGGATTGATATGCGGAGCGCCGTTCAGTGAAGCAGCGCCTTTAGCATAATTTACAATAGTGGTGACTTGGTGCTCGTCATAACCAAGGTTCTTCAACGCTTCAGGAACGGCCTGGTTGATGATCTTAAAATAACCGCCACCAGATAATTTTTTGAATTTCACCAGCGCGAAATCAGGCTCGATACCGGTAGTATCGCAATCCATTACCAGCCCGATGGTACCGGTTGGCGCGATAACGGTGGTTTGTGCATTGCGGTAACCAAACTGTTCGCCCATTTCAACCGCTTTGTCCCATGCATTGCAGGCAGCTGAAAGCAGGTAATCAGGGCAGAATTTGGGATTGATCCCCGGAGGCAATATTTCCAGGCCTTCGTAGTTTTCGGTCGAGTTATAAGCCGCGTAGCGGTGGTTGCGCATTACGCGCAGCATGTGTTTCTTGTTCTCTTCATAGCGGCGGAACGGACCAAGCTCACGGGCCATTTCAGCCGAAGTAGCATAAGCAGTGCCGGTCATGATAGCGGTAACGGCGCCGCCGATTGCGCGGGCCTTGTCGCTGTCGTAAGGAATACCGTTTACCATCAGGGCCGAACCTAAGTTGGCGTAGCCTAAACCTAAGGTGCGGTAGTCATAAGACAGTTCTGCAACTTCTTTTGAAGGGAATTGAGCCATTAGCACTGATATTTCCAGCACGATGGTCCACACGCGGCAGGCGTGTTCAAAGCCTTTCACATCGAATACGCGTGTTTCAGGGTCGAAGAAATGTGCCAGGTTGATGGATGCCAGGTTACATGCGGTGTTATCCAGGAACATGTATTCCGAGCAAGGGTTCGAGGCATTGATTCGGCCGCCTTCAGGGCAGGTATGCCATTCGTTGATGGTGCTGTCGTACTGAACACCAGGATCGGCGCAGGCCCAGGCAGCAAAGGCGATATCGTCCCACAGTTTCTGGGAAGAAATGCTCTTTACAACCTTACCGGTCATGCGGCCCTTCAGATCCCAATCTTTACCTGAATTCAAAGCGTGGAAGAATTCGTTCGGGATACGGACCGAGTTATTTGAGTTCTGGCCGGATACGGTGCGGTAGGCTTCACCTTCGTAATCTGAAGAATAACCTGCGGCGATCAAAGCGGCAACTTTCTTTTCCTCTTCAACCTTCCAGTTTACAAAACCTTCAATTTCGGGGTGATCCAAGTCAAGGCACACCATTTTAGCAGCCCTGCGGGTAGTGCCGCCCGATTTTATGGCGCCTGCGGCGCGGTCGCCGATCTTCAGGAACGACATCAGGCCCGATGAATAACCGCCGCCTGACAATTTTTCGCTCTCGCCGCGTATCTTGGAGAAGTTGGTACCGACACCCGAGCCGTATTTGAAGATACGCGCCTCGCGGACCCAAAGGTCCATGATGCCGCCGTCGTTCACCAGGTCGTCTTCAACCGAAAGGATGAAACAGGCATGTGGCTGAGGGCGCTCGTATGCTGAAGTTGATTTGCTCAGCACTTCTGTAACCGGGTCAACAAAATAGTGCCCCTGGGGCTTTCCGGTGATGCCATAAGAGGTATGCAAGCCGGTATTGAACCACTGCGGCGAGTTTGGCGCGGCCAGCTGACCGACAATGGTGTAAACGATCTCATCATAGAAAATCTCGGCATCTTTTGTCGACGCGAAGTAGCCGTAGCGCATGCCCCAGTCCTTCCAGCAATTAGCCATACGATGGGCAACCTGTTTGATGCTTTTTTCGGAACCAGTGGTGCCATCGGGCTGCGGAACGCCGGCTTTACGGAAATATTTTTGGGCGAGAATATCCGTCGCAACCTGTGACCATGAGGCAGGAACCTCAACATCTTTCATTTCGAATACGGCATCACCTGACGGATTGCGTATCACGGATGATCGCTTCTCGTACTTGAACAAGTCATATACGTTCTTTCCATCCTGGCTAAAGTACCTTTGTACTTTCAGCCCGTTGCCGCCGGTAGCCGGAGCGGCTGCTTTTTTTGTAGAGTTCTTGCCCATTTTCTATGTGTACCTTAAGTTATTACAGTGTTAAAAAATCCTTAGGGGTTTTTAATCAAATTTATTATCCATAATAACACCCTTCAATTCGGTTTTTTCCACACCGTGTGGACTGGGTGGCGATTGTTATTAATTGCTAACTATAATTTGCTGTTTTACAAAGTATTGTATCTGTGGAAAACTAAAAAATGAAAAAAGTAAAGTAATTTTTCACTTAAATTTGCTATGTTTTTCAGGCATTTGGGTAATACCTTTAAAACAATAACGCTGGGGCTGATTTTAAAGTTTTTTGAAAGAAAAAATTACAATATTTAAACCATCGGAATCGTTATCGGGTCATAATAGAAGACCAAAAATTTAGGGATATGAAGATAGTAAGAATTTATTGGGACTATTATTTTGCCAGGAAGAGTAAATTGGCGAAGAAGGCTTGTAAAGCGCGGATTTATTAAGTGTCGGTTTTAAAATATTTGTTTTACGCTTTTAAATGATTACCTTCGGGTGTTAATGTCAATGGAATAGTTGCACTTTTGTTCAACTAATTTTATTGGCATTAATTATTTGTGGATACTGGAGATAATAAATCTTTTGTTCACATTAGAATTATACATATGACTGAGCTTTTTAACGCCTAATTTCCTTTTTAGGTGTTCTAATAATATCCATTTGGTCTTATTCTCTATCCCAATAACATCCCCATAAATATTCCCAGTAAAGAAATCGGCCATTTGACTTAAATTATTTCTGTGATGGGGCTCGATTTCAACATCTACTGTGTGTTCGTGCGAATTCAGATACTTAACAAGTTGATTTTTGCTGGTTTTAAAAGTGATATAAGGTATTTCATTTTTGAAAGCAAATCCGGGATCGCTAAATTCTGAAGGCTGGGTTATGAAATCTAAATAAAAGACATCAGCATTAGTAAGCTCTTTTAAATCTTGAATTGCTTTTCTGTAATTAACACGATATTCAATATCATGAATTAGATTAATGTCATTCCTTTTTAAATCGACCACTCTATCAACAACTCTCGCATAAAAATGAAGGGAGGGTTCGTCAAAAAAATAATCGATCAAATCCATAGCAAAAGGTAGTTTGTACTTATCAGTACTTCGAAAACTGAGGGTCTTCTTATAATGATTCTTTGCTCTTAATTCATTAATATGTTTATTAATCTTCTCTGGAGAATCTGTGTATATAAATCCAATCACTGACGGGGCTATAGCGGCTAGTGTGAAATTTGTTTCCTTTATATGAAGATGTTTACAGACAGAGCTTTTAGGTTTGTACGGTATTTCATTGAAAACCGCAAGAGAGGCAGTCCCGAGACTAAATTGCTTCAAGAATTTTCGTCTTGTTGACATAAGTCATTTCAAATAAGAAGGTAACTTAGTTGAGTTATTTGTGCGAGCTCTGCTGATTTGATTCTTTGTAAGCCCTTTTACAGATGAAAGATCAGTTCCATATAAAATGGTGCCGTTCAAATAAGCATCACTTAAGTCGCTACCTCTAAAGTCACAATTAGATAAATTAGCTTCGTTAAAATTTGCAAGTTGTAGATTTGCGTTTCTTACAATTGCGCCTTTCATAACCGATTGTTCGAAACTTCCACCATAAAAATTTGATTCTGATAAGTCTGCGTTGGTCAAATTGGTTTTTGAAAAATCCGCCTCGAGGCCACTTGCATTTGATATTTCTGCATTTAAGAACGTAGATTGGCTAAAATCTGAACCTATTAATTTTGCATAAGGTAACCTTGCGTTGTTAAAATCTATACTTCTTAAAACTGAATAGGATATATTTACTCCATGAGCCTCGTCAATTAAATAATTCCTGTTGGTTTCTTTGAATGAAATTATCCCGACCGCCGCTTGGAGCTCTTCAAAAGTATAAGAGCTCGTATCCTTTGATTTTTGTCTGATATAAGTGGCAAGTACGTTATCCACTACAGATACATAGTCTTTTGCGCTTGCGGCCAATTTTTCCAGAGCATAAATACCACCTAATCTTATTTGGGGATTATTACTGCCAAGTTGATCTATTGCCTTTGAATACCGATCAGTCAGTAACGTTTGTTGCGAAATCGATATACTCTCTCTAGTTGCTGATAACTGATTCCATGTAAAGTATAAACCTATCAAAACAAATGAACCACCAAGTATTTGTGCGATAGTTTTACGGAATTCATTTTCGAGAGTCAATTTCTCATTCTTACTTAAATCTTTTTGTTTTTTCAATTGCCAAACTGGAATTTTCCACAAAAGGAAAATCGAGACAAAAAGGATAATGGCTACAATTGTATAGACCATGGTTCAGGAATTAGGTGTGCAAAATTAATAGGATTAAAAGCCAGCCATTGAGCTAATATAAAAAGAAATGTTGTCGATAATAAGCTTAGTTGTACTTACTCCCATGTATTAACAATTACAGCTTAGTTATAAATAAAAAATCCCGGCCAAAACCGGGATATTATTCTATCTATTCGTGAGTCAACTTAATCAATTCACCAACCTAACCAACCTATTCAACAACCGACACCTTCAGCATATTCGTCTTACCCTGCTTGGTAATAGGAACGGAAGCCGTGTTAATGATCACATCACCCACTTCAACCAGGTTTTCAGCTTTCAGCATCTCGTTTACGTCCGAAATGGTCTGATCGGTGCTTTCCAGCTTATCGTAATAGAAGGCGCGTACACCCCAAACTACGCTCAGAGCATTTAATAATTGCTTGTTCGAAGTAAATATATAGGTGCCTGCCTTGGGCCTGTGGCTCGATATTTCAAATGCAGTATAACCCGAGGTCGTCATGGCGACGATAGCAGCGGCATTCGTATGTTCGGCCAGGTAAGCCGCCGAGCCGCACAGGGCGTCGCTTAGGAAATTGGCAGGAATGGTATTAACATGTTCGATGGTTGTATGGAACGGGTAACCCAATTCCTCTACATTCTTCACGATCTTCGCCATCGTCTCGATAACGATCAGGGGGAATTCGCCAACTGAGGTCTCGCCGCTCAGCATCACCGCGTCGGCCCCATCGAGCACCGAGTTTGCTACGTCGTTCACTTCGGCACGGGTAGGGCGGGGGGTGGTGATCATCGATTCGAGCATCTGGGTAGCCACGATCACGGGCTTGGACTCGGCGCGGCACTTACGAATGATCATCTTTTGCAGCAGCGGCACTTCTTCCAATGGCATTTCAACGCCCAAGTCTCCGCGGGCGACCATCACGCCATCGGTAACGGCAATAATAGCGTCGATATTCTCGATTGCCTCCGGCTTTTCGACCTTGGCGATCACGCGGGCAGCCCGGTTGTTGCGGGCGATTATGCGCTTTAACTCTACGATATCCTCTGCATTCCGTACGAACGAAAGGCCTATCCATTCCACATCATTCTGGAGCGCGAAATCCAGATTCACCAGGTCCTCTTCGGTCAGGCTTGGTATTGATACCTTGGTATTAGGGAGATTCACACCCTTTCTTGAGGTCAGGATGCCACCGTGAACCACTTCGCAAACCACGGTGTCGCGCTTATTGGTTTCCAGAACGCGCATCTGAATTTTGCCGTCATCTAATAAAATAATCTCGTTCGCCTTTACATCCTGCGGGAAAGTTTCATAAGTAATATATATCTGGTTATCATCGCCGATGCACTCGTGCGTGGTGATGTTGATATGCTTACCATTAATAAGGTGTATACCACCGTCCTTCACCAGGCCGATACGGATCTTGGGCCCCTGAAGATCGGCCAGGATGCCTATGTTTACTTTATATTGCTCGTTGATCTCGCGGATCGTGTCTATCGTTTTCTGGTGATCTTCGGGCCTGCCATGCGAAAAATTGAGCCGGCACACATTTACGCCGGCCTTGATCATGGATACCAGCACGTCCTTCTTGGTAGAAGCGGGACCCATGGTCGCGACAATTTTAGTATGGTTGTAGGATAATTTCATGATATCTGGTTAAAATTGGCTGTCTTGCTAAGTAAATTAGTGTTATAGATACACTTCTTAATTCTGCGGCTAAAATAATAAAAGATTTTCCCTCGACTTAATTTTTTTTGGATCGACTTTTACAGCCGCCACAACTTCCTGCATCCGGTTCACGTCGCTTATCAGTTTATCGAGCTCATCGCCGGCGATATAATTCCTGATCATGATGAAATAATCCACCTTGCGCATCTCGGGCACCAGGTAGCTATCGGAGCCCTTATTACCTATAAAATAAAAGTCGGTTTCGCTGGCTTCCCAATGGTAATGATATAAGGAAAAATAAACGGGCGCGCCATTCCGGATCAGTTCCAGATCGGGGCTTTTGGTGAAGTTAAAGTTGAGTCGCTTATTAATATAATAACAAAGGCGATAGTCCCTTAGTGATGTTGTTATCGCTATCAGCACAAAATCCAGGTCGATCTCAAACTTTAATGTTTTCCTGTTCAAAATCACTAATTTTACGCGCCAAAAATACGAATACAAACCGGGGCGGTAAAATATTGTTAAGTAGTATCACAAAAGTTTTTAGATTTGATATTTAATAGAATTTACCTTTCTTTGCACAGAATTTTTATTAATCATTAAACCATCAAAAGTATGTCTGATATCGCTTCAAGAGTAAAAGCTATTATCGTAGAAAAATTGGGTGTTGACGAAAGTGAAGTAACACCTGAGGCTAGCTTCACCAATGATCTTGGTGCAGACTCGTTGGACACCGTGGAATTAATCATGGAGTTTGAAAAAGAATTTAACGTGGCTATACCTGATGATCAGGCAGAAACAATCGGCACTGTGGGCCAGGCTATCGCTTACCTTGAAAAAAACGTTAAATAATAAGCTCCCCATCTTTACTAAATGGAGTTTAAAAGAGTTGTTGTAACAGGGCTTGGCGCACTTACTCCTATTGGAAACAGCATACCTGAATACTGGGGTGGCTTGGTCAATGGGGTGAGTGGTGCTGCTTTGATCCAAAGTTTTGATACCACCAACTTCAAAACAAAATTCGCGTGCGAGGTAAAAGGCTTTGATGCTGACGGGTTTCTGGGCAGGAAAGATGCCCGGAAACTCGATCCATTTGTTCAGTATGCTTTGTTCTCGACCGATGAAGCGGTAAGAGATGCCGGTCTTGATTTCGAAAAGCTTGATACCAATCGTATCGGCGTTATCTGGGGATCAGGTATCGGTGGTTTGAAAACCTTCCTTGACGAAGTTGCAGCATATGCTAAAGGCGACGGAACACCCCGCTTCAACCCTTTCTTTATTCCCAAGATGATCGCGGACATTGCTCCCGGTCATATATCTATCAAATACGGCCTCCGGGGGCCAAACTTTACAACAGTTTCGGCTTGCGCGTCATCCAATAACTCGCTCATCGATTCCTTCAATTATCTCCGCCTCGGTAAGGCAAATATGTTCATTACCGGCGGTTCGGAAGCCATTATCAACGAGGCAGGTATCGGCGGTTTCAACGCCATGCACGCTTTGTCGACCCGTAATGATGATCCGGCAACGGCATCACGTCCGTTCGACCTCGACCGCGACGGTTTCGTAGCCGGAGAAGGCGCGGGAACCATCATACTGGAGGAATTGGAGCACGCCAAAGCGCGCGGAGCCAAAATATATGCTGAAATGATAGGCGGCGGCATGAGCGCCGATGCTTATCACATGACAGCCCCGCACCCTGAAGGCCTTGGCGCTGCACTGGTAATGAGAGCCGCGCTTGAAGACGCCGGCCTCACCACATCTGACATCGATTATGTGAATGTTCACGGAACGTCGACCCCTATCGGCGATCCGCAGGAAGTTAAAGCTATTCAAGACGTTTTTGGCGAAGATGTTTATCGTATCAACATCAGTTCGACCAAATCAATGACCGGGCACCTGCTCGGGGCCGCGGGCGCTGTCGAGGCGATCGCTGCCATCCTGGCCATTAAAAATGACATCATTCCGCCGACCATCAACCACTTTACCGATGACCCGGCGTTTGATCCGAAAATTAACTTCACGTTCAATAAAGCACAGAAACGAACCGTTAGGATAGCGCAAAGCAATGGATTTGGCTTTGGCGGCCACAACGCTTCGGTGATATTTAAGAAATACGAAGATTAATTTACCGGATGCCGCTCAGGAGGTTCTATAAGCTTTATTTATCGCCCAATAGAAAGTATGTCAAATCGCTAAAGAATTTGCTTGGTTTTGTGCCGGGCAATTTGTCTTTATACCGGCTTGCATTTCGCCACAAATCTGTAGCTCAAAACCTCAAAAAAGGGATAAAAAACAGTAACGAGCGCCTTGAGTTTTTAGGCGATGCTGTACTGGGCAGCGTTGTTGCCGAGGTGCTTTTCAAACTGTACCCTTACGAGGATGAAGGCTTTTTGACCGAATTGCGTTCCAAGATCGTCAATCGCAGTAACCTGAACCAATTGGCCCGTAAGCTTGGCTTTGAGCAGTTGATCCAATACGATAACCGTATGGTAAACTCGGCTCGCCAGGGATCGCTTTTAGGCGATGCTTTCGAGGCTTTGGTTGGCGCTATTTACCTGGATAAAGGCTACGATTTTACCAAGAATTTCCTGATCACTCAAATCATCAAATCCCACATCGATATTCATAAGCTTGAGCAGACCGAAACCAACTTTAAGAGCAAGCTCATCGAATGGTGCCAGCGCCACGGCAAGGATATCACGTTTGAGCTGATCGAGAACAAGGAAGGCGAGAGCAATAAGCTATTCACTGTTCAGGCCATAATCGACGGCGAGATCATGGGGGCAGGCAAGGAATTCAATAAGAAGAATGCCGAAAAGCTGGCCGCCGAAAAGGCATGTGAGATACTTGCAATTTAAGTCCGAAAGTCCGCATAAGTCCGCAAGTCGGAAAGAATGTTTTTTGCTTTGTTATTCAGATTTTTTGTCTTCCAGGCTTTCAGGCGAATTCACCCTGGGCAATTGCTGTAATGGCTGGCGATTTTTCGAACGCCTGTAGGCAACCAGGTTCCTCTTAATGGCGTTTATCAATTGGTAGTCGTTCCATTGCATAATATCCTGGTAGGAGGGCCGGTAATATTGCATGAATTTTTCCACCTCCTCATCGGGCAATTTGGTGGTGGTTTTTACCAGTTCTTTGGTATAGCGCTTATCGACAGCGCCGGCCTCAAGTTCTTTTTTTGAGTATGCTGCAAATCGCTTTGCTTCACCCGGGGTTTTTCCGAATAAATTGTAAAATTCGGTAAGGGGTGAGTTCAGCGCCTGCCAGAAAGGAAGCGACTTTCCGTTGTTGAATATGCCTTCGCTTTTGTACTGTTTCATCACGTCATTCAACTCCTGCTTTTGGCTCTCAGCCTTAACGGTTACCTGGTTGAGTTGAACGACAGGCTGGAGGAAAATGGAAAGATCATTTTTATCGGCCACAACAACTTTTAAGGGAGTGTAATCTTTTTTGGTTATGAGCAATGTATCGCCTATCCAGGTATTGATAGTGAATATACCCAGGTCATCACTCATCATTACGGTCTTGGTATTCAGGTCGTTGATCAGTGCTTGTGAAACTCTTGATGTAGAGCTTTTTCGAAAAATTATCCCTTTGGCTATAAAATTCTGCGCCAACGCAGCATTGCCGGCAAAGCAAAAAGCCGCAAAAACGATCAGTATTTTAATATGCCGGCGCATCACAATTTTCAAAATTAACTATTAAAGGCATTGGATATTGTGAAAAGATGTTAAATGATGAAGTCCGAAAGTCCGGAAGTCCGCATAAGTCCGAAAGTCAAGCGCGTTTTTCTTTCGGACTTTCGGACTTATGCGGACTTTCGGACTAAACACCTATCTTTGCGCATGTTAAAATCGATGACAGGGTACGGCATTGCCGTTTTCGATTCAGGTAATACCAAATACACCGTCGAGATCAAATCCCTGAACAGCAAATTCCTTGAGCTTGCCCTGCGTATTCCCAAATCGTTTTCTGAAAAGGAGTTCCAGTTGCGTAACGAATGTAATAAGCAGATCGAGCGCGGAAAGGTGGCTTTGACGATCAATGTAGAACAAGCCGATGCAACGGTAAAGGCCGCCGGTATTGATAAAGAACTGCTGAAACACTATTACAATCAGCTAAAATCGGTAAGCGACGACCTGGGTGAAACGTCCGGCAATTTGCTTCAGCTGGCACTAACCTTGCCCGAAGTAGTCAAATACGACGAAGACACCGTTTCAGAAGAGGAATGGAAGATCGTCGAAAAAACCTTTCAGCAGGCCCTGGCCAATTTTCAAAAGTTCCGTGCGGATGAAGGGAACGTGCTGGAACAGGATATCAAAATGCGCATAGGCATCATCCTGAAAAACCTGGAAGGGGTTGAGGTAGAAGAGCCCAAGCGTGTACCGGTAATAAAAGAAAGGCTCGACCAGTTTTTGCAGGAAGCAGTTGGACGCGAAGCTATTGACAAAAACCGTTTTGAGCAGGAGCTGATCTATTATATCGATAAGCTGGATATCACAGAAGAGAAGATCAGGCTGAAGAGCCATTGCGACTATTTCCTGGAGACGCTGAAAAGTGCTGATGCCAATGGCAAAAAGCTGGGCTTCATTTCGCAGGAGATAGGCCGCGAGATCAATACCCTCGGCTCAAAAGCCAACGACGCCAATATCCAGAAACTGGTAGTAGGCATGAAGGAAGAGCTGGAGAAGATAAAAGAACAATTACTAAATGTGTTGTAGTTAGTTGTAAAGTTGAAATGTTGTAAAGTTGGAATGTTATTTGAACGCCGGCGATTAGAACTTTTCAACCTTTCAACTTTACAACCTTCCAACAAAAAATGAAAGAAGGAAAACTCATCATATTCTCAGCACCATCAGGGGCGGGTAAAACGACCATCGTGCATCACTTGCTCAAAAAAATGCCGGAGCTGGAGTTTTCCGTATCTGCCACCACCCGGAAACCACGGGATAACGAGCAGGAAGGGAAAGACTATTATTTCATCACTAAGCAAGAATTCCTGCACCGGATAGCTAAAAAGCACTTCGTTGAATTTGAAGAAGTATATAGCGGCACCTTTTACGGTACGCTACGCACGGAGATAGAACGAATTTGGGCCGATGGAAAAGCGGTGATATTCGATATTGATGTAGAAGGCGGTTTGCACCTGAAACGGAAGTATGATGGTTCGGCATTGGCGGTATTTGTTCAGCCGCCGTCGATCGAGGTTTTAAAGGAGCGTTTGACCGGTCGCGGTACCGATAACCACGATAAATTGAAGGAACGCTTTGAAAAAGCTGAAAAAGAATTGAATTACGCGCCGCAATTTGATATTATCCTAAAAAATCACGATCTTCAAACAGCTTGTGCTGAGGCGGAAGAATTAGTGCGGAATTTTCTCGAAAATTGATCTAAACTATAGTTGGTGACTCATCCCAGGGTCATGAAAGGGGTTCTATAGACTTAGGCAAATACTATGATATTTGAACTATTAACCACGAACTAATGAAGATAGGTTTACTTTTCGGATCGTTCAACCCCGTTCATATCGGACATTTGATCATCGCCAATTATATGGCCAATCACACCGACCTCAACCAGGTTTGGCTGGTGGTTTCCCCCCAAAACCCTCTGAAAAAATACGGCGACCTGATCAGCACCTATGACCGCCTTGAAATGGCCAGGCTGGCTACCGATAATTCCAGGAATATCAAGGTAAGCGATGTAGAACTCCGCCTGCCGCAGCCGTCTTATACCATCGATACACTTGCGCACCTGAAAGAAAAATACCCGGATCATGAGTTCGCTATCATCATGGGCTCCGATAACCTGACCACTTTGCACAAATGGAAGAATTATAAGCTGATCCTGCGCGATTACAAAATATATGTTTATCCGCGCCCGGGTTACGAGAATGCGGAGTTTGCTTCGCATCCGTCTGTGACAATTACCATGACGCCGCTGATGGAACTTTCAGCTTCATTCATCCGCAAATCTATCGCCGAAAAGAAGAATATACAATATTTCGTTCCCGACCAGGTGCTCGAGTTTATCGAGAGCAAGGCATTATACCGCAACGGGTGACAAAGCTGTAACATCGATAACTTTCAGCCGTCAAATACGTATAATTGATTTCTCAATATTAACGGAACGCTATGCAGCTCTCGAAAGAAAAATTACAGCATTTTGTGAACAATATGCCTGAAAAGATTGATGTGGTAGAATTGATCGATAAGGTATTGCTGATGGCTAAGATAGAGCAGGCAAACGAGTCGGCCGACAACAACCACATGCCCCACGATGAAGTGGAAAAAGAAATGGATCTTTGGGCGTAAGACCCCCACCTAACCGTCCCCACTGGTTAGCGGAAGCGATTTAATTTCCAAACATCTTCTTCTTTCGGACTTATGCGGACTTTCGCGGACTTCCGGACTAAAACTGGTATTTTTGCCTCGTGAGCGAGAAAACCATCCTGAAACTGCAATTACCCACCGACCCGCTTTGGGTCAAGAACGTCGTTGAAAGTAATATCGAAGAAATTTTGACCGATCATGCTTTTTGCGAGCAGAAAGCAGCCAGCAATGCTATTACTTTGATCGTTCAAAACCCAGGCTTGTCTGATTTAGTGCAGGAAATGGCGGCATTGGTACAGGAGGAAATGGATCATTTCAAACGTGTCCACGATATCATTCTTGAACGCGGCTATTTGCTTGGCCGCGAGCGCAAAGATGACTACGTGAATGAGCTCCGAAAATTCATCGCACCCGGCGGCAACCGGGAAGCACAATTGCTCGACAGATTGTTGCTTTCGGCCATGATCGAGGCCCGCAGTTGCGAGCGTTTCAAGGTGATGTCGGAGCATATTAATGACCGGCAACTCTCAGAGTTTTACCACGAACTGATGGTCAGTGAGGCGACGCATTATACCACTTTTATCCGCCTGGCAAAAAAATACTGCGGCCACCTGGATGTCGACAAACGCTGGAAGGAATTCCTGGATTACGAGGCGCAGGTGATCAAAAACTACGGCAAAAGCGAAACGATCCACGGGTAGTCTGTCCATAATCGATGGTCCATAGACCATAGTAAAACTATTGACCATTGACCATGGACTATGGACTATGGACTTTTACTCCCACCACATTTACCAAATAATTATCCAGCATAGCTATACTCACTATGTCGTTCATATAGCCAATATGCATATCGGGCCGAACGATGATGGCCTTCTCCCGATGCGGATCGGTCTCAAATGCTTCAAATACCGCAAGGTTTTTGCCTGATGGCGGCAGGTAATAAAAATTGAGCATTCCCTGGAACCTGTTAGTGATCCATTTAGCTATATTGAAAAGGAACATCTCATCAAACCGGCCCATGATGATCAGGGTAAATCCGGGCTTGGCGCACCAGGCGTGCAGGTCGGTTTCTTCCTTTTTTCGTTCGTCGTAAATTTCGAGGTATGGGATACGGTCACCTGCTTTTATCTTTTCACCTTTGTTCAGGTGTAGGTTGATCTTACTGTCGCGGTAGGAAATGCCGATTTGTGAGATCACTTTAAAGAAGAAAGTCTTTGATTTTTTGCTTCTCCATACCAGGCTTATCATATTGAACCATATCCATCTTTTAATGATCCTGATCAGCCAGTTTCCCGAAGCAACGACTTTGAAGATACGGTCGGTAGTGTCCAGCAACCTCCTTGCGACGGGCATCCGTTCTATCGCATAACTGTTTAGTATGTCAGGATTAATTTGACCATTAATTACGCCGGCCAGTTTCCAGGCCAGGTTATAGGCATCCTGCAATCCGGTATTCATACCCTGCCCGCCAACCGGCGAATGGATATGCGCCGCGTCGCCTACCAAAAAGCAGTTTTGCTTCCGGAAGCTTTCAGCCATGCGGTGGTGCAGCTTATAGGTGGTGAACCAGTTGTCCTTGGCTATTTTGACGTCGGAATGCATCAATGAAGTCATATAAGGCAATATATCATCCAGCACCAGGTCTTCTCTTGCGCCGAACTCTTTTGGAACAATGCCGATCACGCGATAGCAATCCTTTTCAGGCATGGGGAAGAAACCGGCCAGGTTCCGGTCATCCATGAATAATTGAATGTGCGTCCCTGATAGGATATTGGCGTTAACTTCAATATCGGCCAGATAAAAAAAGCTTGGATAAGTGTCGCCGCTGAAGGGGATATTTAACTGCTTGCGCACCGTGCTATGCGCTCCGTCAGCGCCTACAACCCAGTCACATTTAAGAGTATATTCTCCTTCCGCATTTTGCAATACCGCCTCGGCATAACCCGGCTGCTGCGTAAGTTTAACCAATGTCGTACCCCAATAAACCGGGCACGTGTGTTGGGTGAGATAATCGAGCAGCAGACGCTCGTTTTTATATTGCTGGTATAAAAGAACATAAGGGTAAAGGGTCTGTTCCTTCCCAATGTTCATGAGCTCAAACGAGGCTTTTGGTTTGCCTCCCTGGTAAAATGTCAGGCCCTCTGTTGGCTTACCATCAGCCACTGCCTTATTCACTATCCCCATCTGGCGATATATTTCCAGCGAACGCGCCTGTACCGCCAAAGCATTTGAATGATTGGTCGGGCCCTGCTTGTTGTCAATGATCAGCGGCTGAATACCATAACGCAATAATTGCGCGGCCATCATCAGTCCCGAGGGTCCCGCGCCGACGATCAACACTTTAGCCTGTTTTTCAGTAATCTGCATGTATAATCAGGAACGAAATAAAAGGAAAATGGTTGGTCTTTTGTGCAGGTCAGGTATTTTCTGCTTCCATTCGGCAACGGATTTTGTTTGAACGAATTCATCTTCAGCCGTCAGGTTACAAGCTATGCAAAGCCGGGTTTTGGCGGTGCATGATCGCAATATTTCTTCAAGCATCTGGTTGTTGCGAAACGGTGTTTCAATAAATAGCTGCGTCTGGTTAAAACGCGACGCCATTGATTCGAGTTCTTTGATCTTCCGTGCACGTTCGCCTTTATCAATAGGCAGGTAACCATGAAATGTAAAACTTTGTCCGTTAAAACCGGAAGCCATTAAAGCCAGCAGGATAGAACTCGGCCCGACTAACGGAACAACCTTAATGCCTCTTTTATGTGCTTCCGCGACAATCTCCGAACCGGGATCAGCTATTCCGGGACAGCCCGCTTCACTCATTAAACCAACATCGTGCCCGGCCGTCAAACCGATAAAGAAGCTATTGATATTAACATCGCGGTTGTGTTTTCCGTAATCATGTATGGAAAGCTCGCTTTGGGGGATCTTCAAACCGGCTTTTTTGAGAAAATGGCGCGCTGTCTTTTCGTTTTCAACAATATACTCCCTGACCTGGTTAATCGTATTGGCCAGGTAAGGCGTGAACGATTTCGCAGCAGCATTTTCTGCAAGTGGTACCGGTATAAGGTAGAGCGTCCCGTAAGCCATGTTGCAAATTGGATATTTTATTTGTAATTTATGCTACCGTAATTTTAGTTTAACATGAAATCGCTCGGTGCTAACTGGTTCATAGAAGGTGCAATAGATTTTGAGCACAAAAAATACATCCTGCTGGATTATTTGCAGGAAATAAACCGCCATTTCGACCGCAGCCGGCTATATCCTAACCTTACTGACCTGATATTTCACTACCACAACCTGTTAGATTTCAAGCATAATAAAACAGTCCTTCAGCAAGCCTTCCCGCAACGATTGACCCAGGCAGATATTGAAGCGCTGAAGCTCACTTATCAGAAAATAGTTGACGACGACGCTACCATGCGCGAGATAGAAAACATTATTTCTTATGCCTTGCATAAAATTGATCCGGCCATCCAAACCGGCAAAGAAATTTATGATTTCGTGGAAAGCCATCTTAGTATCGACCCGATCGGCCTGGTGCCGCTGATGCCCTATAACGGTTATTTCTCACTGCGGAACGGCAACGAACGCACCAATTGGGTGTATGAGTACCAGATCACCATTTTTGAGAATAAGGACGATAAGTTCAGGGGGATTAATGTGCAGTTCGTCGATACTTACACGCAAAGCATCACCAATACGCCCGAGGCGCTTAAGCTTCAACTGATCAATCAGCGCAAACACCTGGCTAACCCGGCGCTGTATTATGTCTCAAGCGACATCAGTTTCCCGCTGGAGCAAACGCTGCTGCCAGTAGCGAAAAGGAGTTTGGTGAAGTATATTTCGAACGCAGCTTAAAGATAGATTGGTATTGAAAACTTTTTTACTGCTTCTGTGCGCCTTATCTTTCAGTGCCGTCGTAGCGCAGAAAATAACCTGGAAGCACCTGTCAAGCACCACGGGCGACTTGGAAAAGCCCTGGAACGGCGTGGAGCAGACAGCCGCCTTAGTAGGCGATCTGAACAATGACGGTCTCAACGACTTTGTGCTGACCTGCCGCAAAAAGGCGCCCTGCGCAGTTTGGTATGAACGCGTAAAAAATGGCTGGAAAAGACATATCATCGATAGCACGATGCTGACTGTCGAGGCCGGCGGTGTCCTGTATGATATTGATGGGGACGGTGACCTGGACATCGTTTTCGGCGGTGATTGGCAAAGCAATGAGGTTTGGTGGTGGGAGAACCCTTACCCTGCAACTGATCAGGTATGGAAGCGGCACATCATAAAAAAGGGCGGCGGCACGCAGCATCACGACCAGGTAATCGGAAAATTTAAGCACAATGAGGCTGCTCAACTGGTGTTCTGGAACCAATCGGATAAAACGCTCTACCTGGCCGATATTCCCAAAGACCCAAAACAATCGCCATGGGAGTATAAGGCAATTTACATTGCGAATACCGACGATGAGAAGCACGGATCGTATGTAGAAGGAACGGCTAAAGGAGATGTCGACGGCGATGGATTCGATGATATAATTGCCGGCGACCATTGGTTCAAATACGACCCGTCAACCGGTTTGTTCAAAGCCATCCGTTATGCTGATGCGGCAGGGAGGGTCGCAGCCGGAAAATTAGTAAAAGGCAGCAAAATGCTCCAGATAGTAGTCTCACCGGGCGATGGCGAAGGCTTCGCCAAATGGTACGAATGTAAAGGCGACCCTGAAAATTCGGCCGATTGGATTGGCCATGACCTTATAGGGCGCAAACTGATCCACGGACACACGCTTCAGATAGCTGACATTGATGGTGACGGCAATCTTGATATTTTTATTGCCGAAATGGCTAAGTGGACCGAAAGTTCGGATAAACCGAATAACCCCAATGCTGAAGCTTTTATTCTTTATGGCGACGGCAAAGGCAATTTCAGGAAGGAGTTATTTGCCACGGGTCTCGATTTCCACGAAGGCAAAATAGCCGACCTGGACGGTGACGGCGATATGGACATTTTGTACAAGCCGTATAACCTTGAAACTCCGCGCGTGGATATATGGCTGCAGAATGGCACAGGCAAAAGGAAAAAGAAATAGTCGCCCGATTATTTACCGGCTTTGTACTCCGCGTTCAATCCAGCAACCACCTCTCGGGTGATGTCCAGGCTGTCGTCGCCGTAAAGCATCGACGGGTTCGATTTTGAATAAGTCAATATGATCTTGTAGCCCTTCGCCTTGCAGTAGGTTTTCAGGTATGCGGCTATTTTATCATATAAAGTTGCGTTCTCGCTGTTCTCGATATCCTGCAGTTGCTTGCCGGTATTTTGCTGCATGTTTTGCAATTGCTGCTGCTCCGCCGCAAGTCTCTTTTCTGCCGCTGCCTTTTGAGTAGGTTTCAGCGCATTGGCACTCTTCTGGTAAGCGGCAACTTCTTTCTGAAAGGCCTGCCCCTTGGCTGTTATTTCGTCCTGGGCCTTTTGTGACAATGTTTGCATTTTAGCCTTTATGGTCTTAAAATATTCGTAATTGTCAAGCAGCGAATCCTGGTTCACAAATGCTATAACAGGAACGTGAGAGGTATCCGGCTTTACCTGCTGCGCTTTGACTGCAAAGGCAGCGGTGATAACTAAAAGGGTTATGATCAATCGTTTCATCATCTTTCGGGAATTGGTCCGAAGGTTGCGAATTTAGGAAATTTTAATGTTTTACGTTCGACGTTTTACGTTTTACGTTTTTTCGGCCTTATGCTAACCTATAGCGTACTACGTAAAACGTACAACCAATTTCGCAGCACCGGCTGATCATTGTTTCACGCGTTTCAGTCCCCGAAGTTTGAAACGCTGAAACAAGTGAAACACTTAAAACGTACCAATGCCTTCAAATATTAACTACCCGGTATTGCCGTTTATTCATTAATCAAGCCCTTAAGCATGAAACGCAAACTCCTTATCACAGGTGCAATAGTTATTTTCGTTTTACCGGTCATATTTTTTACGGTAAGGTCGCGCATGTCTTCGTGTACCAATCGCATAAGTCACGGAACCGTGGTTATCGTGTCAGTAGATAAGGACAGTATCATCATCGCAGCTGATTCAAGAGAGACAGAAATTGCCTTCAGCCGGAAGAGAGTAACACATACCGATACCGCGCACAAAATATTCCGCATCAGGAACACATTCTTTGCCATTGCCGGCTTAAGCGAACTGTGCAATATATCGACACGGGAGTTTGTCAGCCAGATCTATGATACCACACGTTCCATCCGGGAAAATGCACCCGTAATAGAAGCCAGGCTGAAAAAAGCACTGCAAACCGAGCTGGACTCCTACAGTAATAAGCAGAAACAGTATCTTGCCGGGCATGACTATTCAGTTGCGCTGTACATTGCTGGATATGAAAAAGGCACCCCGGTGCTGTGTCGCATAAATGCGGGTGTAAAATTTGTGACCCTGTTTGCTAACCCGGTCGAAACCTTCGACGGCGTGACAACCGGCCGCAATATATTCGACATCGCGGGCATTTACGACCATATCTACGAGATAAGGTATAGTCTCGATAGCAACAAATTGCAAACTATGCGCGGACTGATCTCGCTCGAAGCCCGTCACCATACGGATGTTGATTCGCTCGTGCAGTACGCCATCATTAAGAAGGGTGGTTATCGCGTAAGTTTTACTCTATCATCGAAGTAGCGATAACCAAAGCCTTTTACCTTTCGCCTTACTTAGCCGGCGTGATCACAATATTCCTGTAATCTATCGGCCCGTGGTCGCCCTGGAATAGAATAGGGCCGGGTTCGCCTTCCTTGCTGTCGATAGCGCCGCCGGTTATGCCGGGGATGATCGCATCGCAAATTACCTTGTGTCCGTTCGCTACAACGGTTACCGTACGGCCTACAAGGGTAATATCGTATGATTGCCACTGACCCGGGTCCTTAGCCATCATCTTATTAGGTTGAAGAAAGCCGTAAATGGCGCTGAACTGGTTAGCTAAAGGCTCCGGTTCACCGCTTTTGGTATCGATGATCTGCGTTTCGTAGCGTCCGCGCAGGTAAACGCCGCTGTTGCTGCCCTGCTGGTAGCGGAACTCCACATGCAGTTTAAAATCGGTGAATTTTTGGTCGGTGATCAGGTTGGCGCCCGAGTGTTTGCTGCGCAGGATGCCATCTTCCACAACCCATTGGTTTTTGCCGTCAGTATGCCAGCCTTTGGTATCTTTTCCGTCGAACAGTTTTATCGGCTGACCCCATACCACGGGTTTATCACGTTCTAACGTTGGTGCGCGAACGCCGGTCCAGTTGTAGGTTTTGCCGTCAGTGGCAACCATCGTGCCGTGAATATTATCCCCGCTTGCCTCGAACTCGAAATCTAAATTACGGGTACCGGCCTCCCATTGCGGAGGAATGGAAAAACTGTATTTGCTTCCGTTCACCATTATCTGCGAAATCGGCCTGGCGCTGCCGCCATCGGAGACAAAGCGCCCGATAAGCCAATGCGTACCCGATTTCTGCACCTCGAGCCACGATGGAGTGCTTTTACCATTTTTATCGACGCTAAGGTCCCAGCGGCCTATTACATCCGGGTCCTTGGTTTGCTGCGCGTGCGCAGGAATAAAAAATAGAGAGAGAATAAGCAGCAAGGGCATCATGCGACACCATTTGCTGTGAGTGGTTGGTTGGTTCATTGTTGGTTGGTTTTAGTACAGGATTTAAAGTTAGGATTTTGTTGGAGAAGTTGTAGAGAATCCTCAGCCGTCGTTGCGAGGTACTAAGCAATCTCTGAACTGTGCATTGCGTTGATGCCTGTCATGTGCAGAGATTGCCACGCTGTCGCTCGCAATGACGTAGTTTAATTTGTTTCACGTGTTTCAGTTGTTGCAGATGTAGAGGAGTGAAACGGACGAAACAGGTATGTCGCTGAACAAACAGCGAAGTGGACGATTTTGATAACAGGAAAGAACGATAAACTAGTATTTTTGCTTAAAGAAATATTATGTTTTCATCGCCCAAAATTTGCTTAGTTAATGTATCGTCAGATGTTGCTGATGCGGTAAGCAGCTATTTTTCAAATGTTTATATAGGAGATGTAGGTAAAATAATAAATACGGATATTAAACAAGCCCATCAAATTAGAAAAATAAGATTGGTTTATGACTTACCTGATAATTTGCATGAATATGACATCGTGATTTACGATATGAATAATCACGAAACGATTAATTATATTGAAGATGATCATCAATTCGGCTTGGGTAAAAGTAAAGTAGCTAATGGAATTATTCTAAGATTTCCCCAATCAGTTTTTGATGGGAGACCGATTTTGAGTCAACAAATTCTTGCTCCTTTCATTCGCAACGAAAAAAGAAAAATATATATTATTTTTTCTTCTGAATCAGAGAGCATACCGTATGAGATTGGCGATTTCACAACTAATAATATTCGCTCACTAGACACAAAGACGGTCAATAATTATGATTTTTTAAATGATGGTGTTAGCAAGACAAATAAGTCTGGTAAAGAACTGAAAGTGTTAGACACAGAATTTAAGAAGGTGTTAAATAAGCACGCGAAAGATGCGAGATATGAGGTGACATTTAAATATAACGACCAGAGATTTCCCAATTATTTGCCATTAATGACAAATAAATACGATGAGGTTATATCATATCTTATACCACATAATGATTCATATATTTTTCTTCTGCCAAATTTCGGCGACAAAAAAGACTTCTTGAATGAATTTCTAAATGAAACTTTGCCTAGTTTCTTGCCAGATTTTTTCCCGGAAAATACAGAGGCACATTGGATAAATTCGGATGATTTTACATTGCCTGGTGTTTCTGAGCTTCAGAATAAAAAAGAAGTTATAGTCGAAGAGGCTGAAAAAAGAATTGTCGAAATCGATGAAGAGATTCATAAAAAAATGCTCGAATTTCAGTTTTTGCATGATTTGATTCGTGAAACATCAGATAAGTTAGTTTCAGCGGTTCAAAAATTTCTTCAATACATAGGATTAGAAAGTGTAATTGACGTTGACAACCATTCTGGGACTGTTCTAAAAGAAGAGGATCTTCGAATTGAGTACAAAGGGAAATTATTAGTAACAGAAGTCAAGGGTATTAACGGAACTTCAACAGATGATGACTGTAGCCAAATATCAAAGGTTAGGTATCGAAAGATGAGGGAATTGAACAGAACGGATGTTAATGCACTTTATATTGTCAACCATCAAAGATATTTGCCGCCACCAGCGCGAGACAATCCTCCATTTAAAGACATCCAAATTACCGATGCGGTCAACGACGATCGAGGTCTGTTAACAACCTGGGAACTTTATAAGGCATACGGTTATATACAAAAAGGCATATTAACTAAGATTGACATTGAGGACCAAATTTTCCAAACAGGGCTTATTAGATTTCTACCTAAGGCTACCCATAAAGTATTAGGCCCTCCGGACGAAATTCATAAAAATGGATTTGTTTTTATATTAAATATCGCAGATGATACTTTAGTTGTGGGCCAAAATATTTTAGTCCAAACGGACGATGAGTTAATAATTGCCAGGATAAATGGTATTAAATTAAACGGCAACGACGTCGAAGCTGCTCATAATGGTGAATATGGATTTTTAATTGATAAAAAAATAAAGAAAGAAAACATCATTTGGATATTGCGAACCGCGAACTAAAGGGTTTAATTTTTCTTTCTTTTTAAAGAATAATCCTTGTATTTAACAACCCGATCTGCAATCCCTCTATTTTGTTGCACTGTTTCAATCGTTGCGCTCAGCAACAGGTGAAGCACCGGTTAAATAAGATTTGCCCCATCGGGGCTACCCATTTGTAGACATTCGGATCAGAATATCATAATGCCCCGTAGGGGTTACCCATTAGCCGTCAGGCAATGGTTGTCTAAGGGTTGCCTCTACGAGGCAAAAACATGGATGAATTGAATTTTCTACAAACAGGTAGCCCCGATGGGGCAAGGGTGCGGAGAAGGTCGCTGAATTTATGGTTTACACCTTTTTAGCTTTATTTATGATAACTAATTGATTATCAATTAGTTAACCACGTGAACACGCGAAAAAGTGTAAACCATCCTGGAAAAAGCAAAACCTTTCGCCTGTTGCCTTTCTCCTTTTTACCTCAAACCTACTTCAGCCTCGCCAACGCTGCTTTCACCCTGTGCGGCACCTGCTCGATATCCTGCAAAGTGCTTGCCCCTACCGATACGCGGAACCAGTTCACATCTTCTTCAGTACCGAAGGCCGAGAATGGCACTAAGGCCACTTTAGCTTCTTTGATGAGGTGGAAGTTGATGTCGGTAGCGGTTTTCAGCAGATCGCCGTCGGGGGTGGTTTTGCCGGCGTAGTCAACTTTTACGGTGAGATAGATGGCGCCCATCGGTTCGATGGAGTCCACTTTAAAGCCTTCAGCCTTCAATTGCTGGAAACCTTGGTGAAGCGCATTCAGGCTGCTTTGGATCTTGGTCTTGAAGTCCGCCAGGTAGCTGTTCACTTCGTTATCCTGTTTCAGGAATTTGGCCATAGCCACCTGTTCAGCCTTTGGCGCCCATGCACCCATGTGGCCAACGATGGCCTTCATGTTATTGATCACGTCCTTCGGGCCGAATCCCCAGCCCACGCGAACGCCCGTAGCAGCAAAGCATTTAGAGCCGCCGTCGACAAAAACTACGTAGTCCTTCAGTTCCGGACGCAGAGTCACCGGGTCGTAATGCTTATGGCTGCCGAAGGTTAGCTGCGAATATATCTGGTCGTATAAAATATAAAGCGGTTTTTCATCTGCTTTGCGGGTCTTGTTCTCGGCTATCACCAGGTCGCATATTTCTTCCAGGTCCTTTTTAGTGAACATGGTTCCCGTAGGGTTCAGCGGTGAGCACAAAGCCAGCAGCGCGGCGCCTTTCAGGTGCGGACGAAGCTCGTCGGCCGTAGGCATGAAGTTATTCTCCGGCAAAGTGGGTATCATCACTTCTTCTGCTCTCGTCAGGTTGCAGTAGTGGTTGTTGTTCCATGACGGGGTTGGGAATACTACCTTATCGCCCGGGTCCACCAATGCCAGGTAAGTGGAATAAATCAGCGGTCTTGACCCGCCCGACACCAGTATTTGATTCGGTGCATAATCCAAATTATAACGACTTTTCAGGAAACCGGACACACTCTCGCGCAGACCCAGCATACCGTCGGCAGGCGGATAGTTGGTTTGATGATGATTGTAGGCATCAACTATGCCGTCCTTTAACGGTTCGGGAATAGGGTAGATGTTTGCGTCAAAATCGCCTATGGTCAGGTTGGCAATATCCTGGCCCTGTCTTTTCAACTCGTTGATCTCGCCCGCGATCTTGATAATTTCAGAACCCCTCAGGTTCTGCGCCAAAACGGAAACACTCATAATATTGGATTTGCAAATGTGCAGATTTGCAAATGTGCGGATTTATTCCGGAAATTAATAAAAGACAGCCAAGATGACAATCGGGCGATCAAATGCCCCGGCGGCGGGTAGTTTATCTAACCACTTGATTTGTTGGTATAAATGTTTATATTAGAATGATTTTCCTATTCGATTTAAACAACCTAAAACTCAAAACAATGGACACCACAGAATCTATAGCAGGCACCCGCCGTGGCATACCAATGAACATTAATGCTAAAGCGCTTTTATTCCTGGTAATGGCGCTGATGTTTATTTCGGTGATCACATTCACAGAAATACCGCTGATCATGCATAAGGCTGGCCGCCACGAACACCTTGCAGGTATACGATGGATATTATTGCCACATGGTATCCTGGGTTTCATCGGGCTCGTTTTAGGGCCGCTGCAGTTCTCATCGCGAATCCGTGAGCACAACTATGCCCGTCACCGTATGCTGGGCAAGATATACGTTACCGCAATTCTGACTACTTCGCTGCTTTCCATAATTATAGCAACGGTTTATCCCATGCCGGGTGGCACCCCACGGTTTATATTTGAAAACTGTGTACAGGGATCAGTATGGTTTTTAACTACGCTGATGGCATTTATTTTAGCCCGCAACCGGCAGATCGGGTTGCATAAGATTTGGATGGCCAGGAGCTACGGTGTTACTTTTGTATTTGTAATGGCCCGCGTATTGGATCCCACCACCTTTATGCAGACTATGGGTATTGAAGCTTTTACTGATTTCCTTTACTTTACGATCATTATCGGCCTTATCGTCCCTGATATATTGCTCAATTGGAAGGCGATATTTTTAGGCAGAAAGGAGCCGGAGCAAGAATTACTTGCTTAGATTTATTTTATGGTATAATTGAACAGGGTCTCAGTCTCGTAAAAAGTATCGAGCGTGTTGGAATCATTCTCGATCAGCCCAATGCCTTTCGCGAGATAAAAGTCGTAGGTGACGGTGGTCTCAAAGCCCGATCCCAGATCATATTGCAGCTGAACCTGTGTGTGGCTTACGTTTGAAAATGTCGTGCCGTTGATGGTCCTCGATATGTTCTTTTCTATGATCGTGTTAACGGTCCGCGCAGGCTTTCCGCCCAGCATACCATCATCGGTAGGACTTGATATCCATCGATACCCAACCGAAGCCGTATCATTCAGCAATTGAAATTCCATGGCCACGCTGGCGCCAATGGCAATGCTTCGTGTCGAATAAACGTGATTGCCTGTATAGAAATAACCCTGGCTGCTGCCCTGCTTGTAGGTGCTCAAGGCATTATAATAAGTTTTCCCTTTGATCTGGGTCGTGCCGCCGATCATTTTAAGAGTTAGTGTATCGGTTGCGCCGCCATCGGAGGAATAGCTGTATTTCCAGGTCGACCCTTCGGTTACCGGCAGATAATTGTCACCGGCAGGTGTCACAGCGTGTTCTTTTTTGCAGCCCCAAAAGCAAAAAACGCCAAAGAACAATACCGGCAACAAACCCTTCTTCATATCATGGCGTTAACGTGAAATATAAAGATAACGGTTTGTCCTTTTATCTGTGGATTTATTTTAATGAATAGGCGGTCAGCGTCTCCGATTCGATAATAGTGCGTCCTGACCAGGTGTCAGCTTCTATCATGCCAATGCCCCTGGCCAGGTAAAAATCATACATAGCAACAGTTTCAAAGCCGGCGCCCATATCATACTGCAACAGAACTTCGGTATGGATAACATGAGTGTAGTTTTTACCATTTACGGTCATGTTGCCATCTGTCGAAACAATTTGGTTTATCGCCTGCGTCGGGACACCCTCAATAGTTCCGTTGTCAGTCGGCTGAATTGTCCAGGTATAGCCGGCCGGGTGAGCGTCGTCGCATAGCGGCAACTCCAAAGAAGTTCCAAGATAGTCCAGGGTGTCGCGCAATGTGTAAATATTGTCGGCCTCGTAGATATAGCTCATGGTATTCACACCATTTTTTTCCGAAGCGGAAACATAGTAGGTTTTATTGTTTATCGAATGGGTTCCGCCTGTCATTTCTATAGTAAAATTGGAGACGCCCTCGCTGGTAGCGTCTTTGTAGCTCCACGAGTTACCCGCCGCCGGCGGCCAGTAACTGTCAGACACAGGCCCGGTAGGTTTAGTTGAGGCTTCCTTTTTGCAACCGGCAAGAGCAACGACAATGATGACGGCTGACAAAATGAAGCGTAAATTTTTTTTCATAGGAAGCCGGAAAGTACTATTGTAAAGTCAATAACGCCAACAAGATAGATGTTGTTTCGCTTGTTTCAATGTTATCGGGATGAAAGAGTGAAACAATTTGCCAGAACCGGGATTTACAGAATTAAAGAATTTGCGGAATGAAGTAAAAAGATTGTTTCCTGTGGATATAGAAGCGGGCGATCATTTCGTAATCAAGTAGTAAATCAACCTTCCAACTTTACAACATTCCAACCTTCCAACAAAGAAAATCGGTGTGATCAAAACCCCAATCGGTGTAATCCTAAAAACACCTTGACAATTAATCAAAATACCGTATCTTTGCAGTCCCGAATTTTATGGGGTATATAAACATTTAATTAATTTAATTTTAAACAAGTGAATACGTTAAGTTACAAAACTGTCTCAGCCAATAAAAAGACCGTTAACAAGGAATGGGTTGTTGTTGACGCTCAAGGCGAGATTTTGGGGCGCTTGTCTTCTAAGATCGCTGCGATCATCAGAGGAAAACACAAGCCAGGGTTCACCCCGAACGTAGACTGCGGTGATAATGTAATTGTTATCAATGCAGACAAGGTAAAACTGACCGGAAACAAATTCAGCGAAAAGCAATATGTTTCTTACACCGGTTACCCGGGCGGTCAGCGTTTCATTTCTCCTAAGGAGTTAATGGCAAAGCATCCTGAGCGTGTGGTTGAAAAAGCTGTGCGCGGTATGTTACCTAAAAATCGTTTGGGCCGTGCCTTATTTACCAACCTGCATGTTTATGCCGGAGCCGAGCACCCGCACGCAGCTCAAAACCCGAAAGCCATCTAAGTCATTAATTTAAAAGGAAAAAGAAATGCCAACAACAAACACTTCAGGCAGAAGAAAAACCGCAGTTGCCCGCATTTATTTGAGCGAAGGCAATGGCGCCATTACCGTTAACGGTAAGGACTACAAAGAATATTTCCCCACCCTGCCTTTACAGTACATCGTTACCCAATCGACCGAAGTTTCTGGTTCAACCGGTAAATATGATGTATTGGTAAACGTAGCAGGTGGCGGTGTAAAAGGACAGGCAGAAGCCGTTCGCTTAGCAATTGCTAAGGCTATTGTTGAACTTGATGCTGAAAAGAAACCTGCATTGCGCGCCAAGGGCCTGATGACCCGCGACGACCGTATGGTTGAGCGTAAAAAACCAGGACGCAAGAAAGCACGCAAGAGATTCCAGTTCAGTAAACGTTAATTTAAGGAGGAAACAACAATGGCAAGAACAACATACCAGGATCTGCTGGATGCAGGTGTACACTTTGGTCACCTTACCCGTAAATGGGACCCGAAAATGTCACAGTACATTTTCATGGAGCGCAATGGCATCCACATCATCGATCTTAACAAGACTTTAGTAAAAGTTGAAGAAGCTGCTTCAGCTATCAAACAAATAGTAAAATCAGGCCGTAAGGTTCTTTTTGTAGCTACTAAAAAGCAGGCGAAAGATATCGTAGCCGATTACGCGAAAACAGTGAACATGCCTTTCGTAACCGAACGGTGGTTAGGTGGTATGTTGACCAACTTCGCAACCGTTCGCAAGTCGATCAAAAAGATGTCTAACATCGATAAGTTGACCAAAGACGGTACATACAGCAACCTTTCGAAGAAAGAGCGTTTAATGATACAGCGTGAGCGCATAAAACTGGAAGCTTTACTGGGCGGTATTGCCGACCTGAACCGTTTGCCGGCTGCATTGTTCCTCATCGACGTGAAGAAAGAGCACATCGCTGTTTCGGAAGCGCTGAAGTTGAACATCCCGACTTTCGCGATGGTGGATACCAACTCTGATCCGTCGAACATCGACTTCCCGATCCCGGCGAATGACGATGCTACCAAATCGATCTCATTGATCACCGGTATCATCATCAAAGCTATCGAAGAAGGCTTAGACGAGCGTAAACGCGAGAAAGAAGAAGAAGCAGAAAAAGAAGCCGCAGCTGCAAAAGCTAAAGCTGACACTAAGCCTGAGGCTGCTGCCGAAACACCTGCTGCGCCTGCAGAAGGCGGCAAACGTAGAAGGGTAGCGGAAGCCGCGGCTGAAGCACCAGCTGCCGAGAAATCTGAAGAATAATTTAAAGTTAAGAGTTGTGAGTTATGAGTGTAATTCACAACTCACAGCCGTAACAAATTTCAAAAATATTGGTTATGTTTTGAGTTGGATTAAAACCCATCACTCAAAACTCAATACTTAAAACTAAAAAAATGTCTACCGTACAAATTAGTGCATCAGATGTAAATAAGCTGCGCCAGCAAACCGGTGCAGGTATGATGGATTGCAAAAAAGCTTTGACCGAAACTAATGGTGACTTCGAAGCCGCGATCGATTATTTAAGAAAAAAGGGCGCTAAAGTGGCCGCCAGCCGCCAGGACCGTGAATCGAACGAAGGTGTGGTTATCGCGCGTACTTCAGAGGACGGAAAACGCGGTGTGATCATCGAGTTGAACTGCGAGACCGACTTTGTGGCCAAAAACGCTGAATTTATTGCTTTTGGCAACCAGATCGCCAATGCGGCGGTTGAAAACAAACCCATTGATCTGGATGCGCTGAACAAACTGTCTATCGATACTGAAGTGAACCGTGTTACTATCGGCGATGCTATCCTGGATAAGACAGGAAAGATCGGCGAGAAGATCGGCGTTTCTAAATATGAAGTAGTAGAAGGCGAAAAAGTGATCGCGTATATCCACGGTAATTTCCGTTTAGGTGTATTGGTTGCTTTAAGCGCTAACGTTCCCGGCGCTGAAGAAGCTGGCAAAGATGTTGCAATGCAGATCGCTGCTATGCATCCTGTCGCTATAGATAAGGACGGCGTTGACGCTACTACTATTCAGCGCGAGCTGGAAATTGCCAAAGAGCAAATTCGCCAGGAAGGCAAGCCGGAAGAAATGGTTGAAAAGATTGCTGCCGGTAAGCTGAACAAATTTTATAAAGATTCGACCCTGTTGAACCAGGAATTTGTAAAGGACCCGTCGAAAAATGTAGCACAGTTCCTGTCCGCTGTTGACAAAGGGCTAACGGTTACGGCCTTCAAACGGGTAACCTTAGGAGCTTAAATATTTAAATCCCCCTCGAATTTCGAGGGGGATTTTTTTTTGCAATAGCACTTTGTAGAGACGCAATACTTTGCGTCTCTTTGCAAATAAACCTCATGAGACGCGAGGTGTCGCGCCTCTACAGTAATTCGCATATGATAACCGCCCTGCACAACACCCGCATCGTTTCGGATGGAAAGATCACAGAAGATAAAGCCGTATTGATAGACGGAAAGCTGATCAAAGCAATTGTTGATGAAAGCGCTATCCCGGCAGATGTTACAAAGATCGACCTGCAAGGCAATTACCTTGCACCTGGATTTTTAGACCTTCAGTTGTATGGCAGCGGCGGAAGATTGCTGAGCATCGACACCGACGAGGCCACCCTGCTGCAAATGGAGAACGATTTGCTTGACCAGGGCACTATCGGTTTCTTTCCAACCATCTCAACCAACACCGATGAGGTAATCGAACAAACGATACAGGTTTGCCGGTCATATCGTGATAAACGGAAGGGTAACTTTTTGGGCTTGCATCTGGAAGGCCCATTCCTGAATCCCATTCGCCGCGGGGCGCATAATAAGGACTTCATTAAAAAAGCATCGTTAGAGCTTGTCCGCAAATGGGTTGAAATGGGCGATGGCGTTATTGCCATGATGACCATTGCGCCCGAATTGCAGGATCAGGAAGTAATCGATTACATGCATAGTCTTGGCATCATTCTTTCTTCGGGCCACAGCAATGCGACTTATGCGGAAGGTAAGTCATTCCTGAATAAACCTATACCGGCGGTGACACACATTTATAATGCCATGCCGCAGATGCATCACCGCGATCCGGGATATATTCCTGCTATATTTGAGGAGCGGCCTTACACCAGCATCGTTCCGGATGGTATCCATGTGGATTTTGTGATGGCGCGTTTAGCCAAACGCGAACTGGGCGATAAGCTTTTCTTCATCACCGACTCCGTTACTGAAACCTACCACGGGCCGTATCAGCATCGCTTTACCGGCGACAGGTATGTATTGACGGACGGAACACTATCAGGCTCCTGCCTTACTATGCTGAAATGTGTTGAAAACGGCGTAAAACATTTTTGGCTCGATCTTGCTGAATCTGTTAATATGGCCTCGCTGTATCCAGCTCAACTGGCAAAACTGAACAAAGGCAAAGTAACGGCAGGTTTTGACGCGGACTTTACAGTGTTCAATGAAGCCTTCGAACTCAAATGCACATTCATGGCCGGAGAACGCATCAACTGATCTATCAAATGGAGAAAGACCTGTTTGACATCGTTAAAACTTTTGACCTGAAAAGCCTATCCGAAGCCTTGTCGGCAAATCCTGGTTTGGCCAACGAGGGGGTTGCTTTACCCGGTAACGATAGGAAAGGGCATCCACTGCACAGGATATGCGATGCGGTGTTCGTCGGGAGGATAACGGATGAACTGGCTGTAGAAATGGCTAAGATACTTTTGGAATACGGCTCCGATATCGATGGCTTTATGTCGAAAGGGGATAACAATACCCCGCTGATCGCAGCTGCCAGCTTGCACGCCGAAAAGCTGGGTATATTTTATATTGAACACGGCGCCAATATCCATTATGCGCCGAAAAGTGATGGAGGTACTGCGCTGCATTGGGCGGCTTATTGCGGTAGGGATAAATTAGTTGAACGACTGATCCATGCGGGTGCGAATATAAACCAGCTCGATACGGCTTATCATAGTACCCCTCTCGGGTGGGCGGAGCATGCGCTTTCGAATGCAGAAAAAAATGATGTGAATAGCTATCACCAGAAAGAATGCATCATGTTGCTGCTTAGGGCAGGAACGGATAAAAGTTTGCTGGCCAAAGAGACGATACAATACTTAAAACAGCTTTTCGCTGCCGATTCCGAAATAATGGCATTGCTGCAATAAAATAACTCCCGAATACTTAACACTAAATTTAAATTGATATTTTTGGCAAACTACCCTACATGAAATATAAACGCATCCTTCTCAAACTGAGCGGCGAGTCGCTAATGGGCGACAAACAATACGGCATTGATAACGAACAGGTTTTACAGTACGCGCAAGACATCAAAAGCGTTTTCGACGCTGGCATCGAAGTTGCTGTCGTAGTGGGAGGAGGTAATATTTTCAGGGGATTGAGCGCCGAAAAATCAGGTATGGATCGTGCCCAGGCTGATTATATGGGCATGCTGGCTACGGTGATCAATTGCATGGCTCTGCAGAATGCGCTGGAGAGCATTGGCGTTGAAACGCGCCTGCAATCCGCTATCAAAATGGAGCAGATCTGCGAACCTTATATCCGTCGCCGGGCTATGCACCATCTGCAATTAGGAAAGATCGTGATCTTTGGTGCGGGAACAGGCAACCCATATTTTACTACTGATACGGCGGCTTCATTGCGCGCTATCGAGATCAAGGCCGATGTAGTATTGAAAGGCACAAGGGTTGACGGTATTTATACCGCCGACCCGGAAAAAGACTCAACAGCGACCCGTTACGATGAAATAACCTTCCAGGAAGTAATGAGCAAAGGCCTGAACGTCATGGACATGACTGCCTTTACGCTCTGCCAGGAAAATAATTTGCCAATTATTGTTTTTGATATGAACAAACCGGGCAACTTTCTGAAGATCGCGCAGGGCGAACATATAGGGACGCTGGTGAGATAGGATTTCGAATGTCGGATTTTCGATTTCGGATTTTATTTAGGGATCTTCAGTTCCGTTTTTATTTCTTCCTTGCTAACAAAGTTCGTTTCACCTCTTTCATACCGCGCTAATCGTCTATCAAGCTCCTCTTTTTGAGAACTTGACAAATCTACTTCATCATGATCGGATACTATCCCAAATCCTTTCGATCATTAAAATGCGTTCAGTCACGCTCAGTTCAAGAGTGTCCCCTATTTTACCATCAATATAAATGTAGCAAGAATCAGGCAAACATAACAACTGTTAATGTCCAAAAGTCTGGATCAGGCCGGTATAAGTAACTCCGTTATATATATAAAAATCGGTAACCTTCAGTACGAGTTTATACTGGCTTATCGAGACGATCATGCCATCCACCTTGTCGGTATTGTTATCATTTACATGTACCAGCAAGTGTGTTCCGCTCAATTGCCAGCTAAGTCCATTTTTGGTTAGACCGTTTGGATCGTTCGTATCCGCACCGCTTCCGTCCGCATTAAAAGTCACATTGTAGAGCAGGATCGTTTTCAGGAACGGATCATCACCGGCTAAAACAAGCGTTGTACCGTCATCTTTCGTTAATGTGCCCCCAGTGGTAAACCACTCGCCGGATTCTAATAGCTGTGCATCCGTTTCGGGTTGAGTAGGGCCAACATCCATATGTGTCGAGCAGGAAGCAAAGGCGATGACCATCAACGCAAAGGTGGCCGATCTGAAGCGGAATAATGTTCCCATTGCTTTCATCAGTAATAATTACGTTGCTGACCGACAGAGGGTTGTTTGTCGGCGCATTAAAATAACCTTCAATATTACAAAGTTAAAGCCTTGTTATTTTCATAAGGTAAAACGATACTTTTTACTATTTTTGACAGCAAATTTTACGACGATGAGCGAACTCATTAAAAAGCAAGTTAACGATGCCCGCGCTTTAATGGAAAAGGCCGTTGACCATTGCGAAGGCGAATTGCAAAAAATACGCGCGGGTAAAGCTAACCCTGCTATGCTTGACGGTATAATGGTTGAGTACTATGGTACACCCACGCCATTAGGCCAGGTAGGCAGCGTGAACACACCTGATGCACGTACGATCGTAATTCAGCCTTGGGAAAAATCGTTGCTTGGCCCTATTGAGAAAGCCATTATGGACGCCAATCTGGGTGTTAACCCTCAGAATGATGGTACTATCATCCGCATCAACGTGCCGCCGCTGACCGAAGAACGCCGCCGCGACCTGGTGAAGAAAGCAAATGCCGAGGCCGAAAATGGCAAGGTGGCTATCCGCAACATCCGTAAGGAAGCCAATGAAAAGATCAGGAAGCTGAAATCAGAAGGTGTTTCTGAAGACGAGATGAAAACCGGCGAAGGAGAAGTGCAGAAGCTGACCGATGCTTATATCATCAAAATAGATCAGCACGCCAAAAACAAAGAAAAAGATATCATGACCGTATAAAGACCAAATTAGTGTCAAATTAAAGGGAGTGAGCTTTTTAAGCCATTCCCTTTTTTTATTTTTATGCTTAGTTATGAAAGTCCTCTTATCCTATTTATCAAGACACCGCTGGGTTGTAGTGCTGGCACTGGTGCTTGCAGCTTTCAATATCGGCTTTTCGCTCCTCGATCCGTATATCACGCGCAATATTTTCGATAAATACGTTGTGCCTGTTGACCATAAAACGTATGATTTTAACACGAGATTCTACGGGTCGTTAGGCTTGGTTGGCCTTGCCATCGGAGCGGCTATGGTATCGCGCATTGCCAAAAATTTCCAGGATTACTTTACCAATATCATTGTTCAAAAAACGGGTGCCAAAATGTATGCTGATGGGTTGAAGCATTCACTCGAATTGCCATTCCAGGTTTTTGAAGATCAGCGCAGCGGCGAAACATTGGGCATATTACAGAAAGTACGTTTAGATTGTGAAAAATTCATTACCTCCTTTATCAGTGTTCTTTTTGTGAGCCTTGTAGGTATGGTGATGGTAATGGTGCTTTCCATCAAGATCAATTACCAGGTCACATTAGTTTACCTGGGAGCAATGCCCATTATTATGATGGTGAGCATGCTCATGAGCAAAAATATAAAGACTATACAGAAACGGATTGTCGGGCAAACCACTGCGCTTGCAGGCTCGACCACGGAGTCGTTAAGAAATATCGAGTTGGTGAAAAGCCTCGGCTTGGCTAAGCAGGAGATTGAGCGTTTGAATAGGACTACTTACAAGATACTCGACCTGGAACTGACTAAAGTGAAGTACGTGCGGAGTATGAGTTTTGTCCAGGGAACGGTCGTAAACCTGGTACGTAGTATTATGGTGGTAATATTGTTGGGATTGATCTTTAAAGATTCTCTTACAACCGGCAGCTACCTGATGTTTCTGTTTTACTCGTTTTTCCTGTTCAACCCGCTCCAGGAATTGGGTACGGTGATACAAGCATGGCGCGAGGCTGAAGTTTCCTTAGGGAATTTCCAACGAATACTAAGCACGCCTGTCGAAGTCAAACCTGAAAACCCGGTTCGCCTGGATGAGATCGAAAGGCTAACCTTTGATAACGTCAGTTTTAAACATTTAACAGCCAATCGCAACGCGCTTAATAATATCAATTTCGAAGTTAAGACCGGGGAGACCATTGCCTTCGTAGGCCCATCGGGTTCGGGTAAAACGACCCTGGTAAAATTGCTCGTTGGACTTTATCAGCCTCTTGAGGGTAGCATCCTATACAATGATATTCCCGGTAAGCTGATCGATCTGGATGAATTGCGCGAACGTGTGGGGTTTGTTACCCAGGATACGCAGTTGTTTTCGGGGTCAATAAGAGAGAATTTACTCTTCGTCCGCCCCAATGCTACCGATGAAGAATGTATGCTTGCGTTACAGCGTGCCGCGTGCCAAACACTGCTTTCCCGCGCGCCACAAGGTCTGGATACCGTGATCGGCGAAGGTGGTGTGAAGGTTTCTGGCGGTGAAAAGCAGCGCCTTTCGATTGCACGCGCCTTGTTGCGCAGGCCCGACTTACTGGTATTCGACGAAGCAACCTCATCACTCGATTCGATAACTGAAGAAGAAATAACCGAAACCATACGCGATGTTTCGGTGTTGAAAGACCATATAACAATTTTGATCGCCCACCGTTTATCTACCATTATGCATGCTGATACTATTTATGTGCTCGAAAAAGGGCGCATCGTGGAATCGGGAAAGCATTTGGACCTGATCCTGCAAAAGGGGTTATACTATGCCATGTGGCGGCAGCAAATTGGCGAGAAGGATACGGCTGACATTGATCAATAAAACTACACAACATGTACCTGATAACATCTGCCATTGGTGGTACGCTTGGTTTGGTATTCCTTTTCATCTGGGGATTATTGAGCCTTTACTGCCTGGTCAATATACTTCGCACGCACAGCATCAATGAAGGTTCCAAGATCCTTTGGGTGATCATTATTATCGTGGTGCCGATACTGGGATCCCTTACTTATATATTCTGGCGCCAGGTGAAAACGCTTTAAACACCGGCCGTAGGATCTACAGTTTCTGGTTTGATCTTTGTTCCCACGATGTGAATATCATCTATCTTCAGCGGCAGGAAAGTTTTGGTCTTAAAGTAAGTGAAGATCACCACTGCCATGGTTATTGTTCCTCCAAAAAGCACAGCCGGCACGGTGCCAAGCAGCTGAGCGGCCACGCCCGATTCAAAATCGCCTATCTCGTTTGACGAACCGATGAACATCGAGTTTACTGCAGAAACCCGCCCTCGCATATGCTCGGGAGTGAGTAACTGTACCAATGTTCCACGGATGATAACACTTATACTGTCAAATGCGCCCTGGCCGAACAGGAATATAAGCGTTAATATAAAAGTCCTTGATAAACCAAAGCCTATAATGCACAGGCCAAAACCGGTGACTGCTATGAGCAGGTTTCGCCATGGTTTGTTCAATGGCGAATAACGCACCATAATGATCATGGTCAAAGCCGCGCCAAGTGACGAAGCCATGCGCATTACGCCCAGCCCTTCTGAACCTACATGCAGAATATCCAGGGCATAGACCGGCAAAAGCGCCACAACTCCCCCAAAAAACACCGAGAACAGGTCGAGTGTCATGGCGCTTACCATCATCTTAGTTTTAAAAACAAATTCCAAACCTTCCCGTAAACTGCTCCAGATATTTTCTTTAGGAATAAATACCGCCGGGTACTCTCTAAGCATATAAACCAATGCCAATGATATAAGCAAAAATGCTATGATCACAATGAAACATGTGCTGATACCACCGGAAAATGCATAGATAAATCCGCCTGTGAAAGGCCCCAGGATAGACGCTATCTGCCAGCCCTGGGAACTCCAGGTAGCCCCATTTGGATAGATCTCGCGGGGAATGCTATTGGTATATATCGTAAATACTGTTGGCCCGAAAAAGGCCCGGGCAATTCCGTTACAAAATATCATAGCATATAGCACAGGTACTATCCATGAGGTATGGATATGGGCGCTCATACCTTTAAGGGTCATCAGGTACATCACCAGCGAAGAAAAGATCACACCGACAAATATGATTAGCAGCATTTTGCGCTTTTCATACTTGTCGGCAATGTAGCCGCCATATAGTGCGAGGCCCACGGCGGGTATAGCTTCACTTAAGCCGATCCAGGCAAGCGCCATTTTGCTGTGCGTGAGCTCGTAGATATAGAATCCAAGCACTGTGGTTTGCATCTGGTAGGCGAATGTGAAAAAGAACCGCATACCGAGATAGGAGCGAAAATCCTTGTATCGCAAGGCCGCAAATGAATCCTTTTTTTGGGGCTGACTATGTCCTTCGTCGGGCACTATGCTGTCTTAAGTGATGCGCTGCAATTTACAATTCTGCAATAATATAAATTCTGTAGAGACGCAAAATGTTGCGTCTCTACAGAATAAGATCAATTAAATCCATGCTGGTCTATCAAATAGATCAGCGAGGCCATAGACGCGGCGCCCAATTCCAGTTCGCGTTTGTTCACATTCTCAAAAACGTCGTTCGGCGTATGGTGCACATCAAAATAGCGTTGTGAATCGGGCGAGAAACCAATCAATATCACACCCGGTGTCTTTTGCTTTAAAGGACCAATATCGCTGCCGCCGCCGCCAGCGATCAGCCTGTCTGAGCTGTACGGGTCAAACAAAGCTTTCCATGTCGACAGGTTTTTAAGCTGATCCGATGAAAGCCCTGTAAATCCAAAACCACGGGGAGTGAAACCACCCAGGTCAGATTCAATAGCAGCAATGTGTTCTTCCTTATTTTGCGCGGCAAGCTCGGCGTATTTCAGCCCGCCTTTGTCGCCGTTCTCTTCATTCATAAAGAACACCGCACGGATTGTGTTTTTTGGGCGATAGCCCAACGCCTTTAGGATACGAACGGCTTCAACCGCCCCCATCACACCCGTGCCATCGTCATGCGCACCTTCAGCCAGGTCCCATGAATCGAGGTGGCCGCCAACGGTGATGAACTTATTTGGATTTTCGGTGCCTTTCAATTCCCCGACAACATTATAAGAAAGTACATCGGGCAAGGTCTGGCAGTTTTGTTTAAAATAGAATTTGACATCCTTTCTTTGTTTCAGCAACTCGCTAAGCTGGTTAGCTGCTTTGGTCGATATAGCCGCCGCCGGGATGTTCTTGCCGTCAGGTGAAACACGAGTTGCGCCGGTATGCGGCCAATTATCCAGGCTTCCGGTAAGCGAGCGAACGATCACGCCGACTGCGCCATATTTAGCCGCCGCTGACGGACCCATATTCCGCTGGTCCCCCGCAGTTCCGTATGCACGAAGCGTTTCAATGAAACGTTCATCAAACGGACGGTTGAAGAAAACTATTTTGCCTTTGATAGCGCTTTCGCCTAATGAGTCCAACTGTTTCAGGCTGTGCAGTTCAATCACATCGGCGGTTATGCCTTCTTTTGGTGTGGCGACGGACATGCCGAGAGCACAAATGGCTACGGGTATTTTATTCTTGCCATCAATAATATAGGCTTGTTCTTTCTCACCCCGGACCCAGTGCGGCACCATCACTTCCTGCAGGAAAACATGATCGAAGCCATAACTTTCCATCAGTTTCTTGCCCCATTCAACAGCTTTTTGCGCGTTTGGTGAACCGCTCAATCGTGCGCCGATATCTTTGCATAAATAATGCAGGTTCCCATAGCATTGGCCGTTCACTAATTCTTCGTCATAAATTTTGCGAAGCATTAACGAGTCCTGTGCTTTAAGAAATGGGGCTGCAAAAACAGATAGCGTTAGAAGGGCGATTTTCAGTTTCATTGTGAGAGGAATTGCTTTTAAACAAAAGTAATATTTTGAGGAAGATTATCGCTTCAGCCCATACCGATGAACAAAAGTGACAATATTGTTACGAAATTTTATCCCAGGTGACACCGGCGTTCTTCAGGAATGCCTGGTGTAAAATCTGATGCTCCGGCAAGGCCAGTTGCGAGTCGCGGGCGAAAATATCTTCCACGCATTTACGGGCTTGTAATAATAATTCCTGATCGGCAACAATATCGGCTACTTTCAGGTCGACGACACCGCTTTGCAGTTTACCTTCCAGATCGCCAGGCCCCCGCAACTGCAGGTCGATCTCGGATATTTCGAAACCATTATTGGTTTTCACCATCGTGTCCAGTCTAATCCTGCCATCATAACTCAATTTATGTGAACTCATTAGTATGCAAAAGGACTGTTCGGCGCCCCGGCCGACACGCCCGCGCAATTGATGCAATTGCGATAAGCCAAACCGTTCGGCGTTTTCGATGATCATAACCGAGGCATTGGGAATATTGACTCCAACCTCGATAACTGTTGTAGCTACCATGATCTGTGTTTCGTGCTTTACAAAACGCTGCATCTCAAAATCCTTGTCCTTTGCGGACATTTTGCCGTGGACAATGCTGATCTGGTAATCGGGCAGAGGAAATTCTTTGCGCAATATTTCTATGCCGTGCTCCAGGTTTTTCAGATCGAGCTTTTCGCTTTCTTGTATGAGTGGATAAACCACATAGATCTGCCGCCCCTTGGTTATTTCCTGCTTCATAAAGCCGAACATCCGCAGACGCTGGCCTTCATAAAAGTGCCGTGTTTCAATTGGCTTCCTCCCGGCGGGTAACTCATCGATAACAGATACATCGAGGTCGCCATAAAGTGTCATAGCCAGTGTTCGGGGAATAGGGGTTGCGGTCATTACCAGCACATGCGGCGGGATATTGTTCTTTCGCCAAAGTTTACTGCGTTGCTCAACGCCGAATCGGTGCTGCTCGTCGATCACCACGAAGCCCAGGTTTTGAAACTGTACCTTATCCTCGATCAATGCGTGCGTGCCTATGAGTATTTTCAGTTGACCGTTTTCCAATTGTTCATGCAGTATTTTCCGTGCCTTTTTGGGCGTCGAACCGGTAAGCAATGCTACTTCTACGAAACCGTCGCCCACCAGGCTCCTGATGGTTTGGTAATGCTGATAAGCCAATATTTCGGTCGGCGCCATAATGCAAGTTTGGAAGCCGTTATCAATGGCGATCAGCATGCTCATCAACGCCACAACGGTTTTGCCACTACCAACATCGCCCTGTAGCAGGCGGTTCATCTGCACGCCGCGCTGCGTATCCTGGCGGATTTCTTTCAGTACCTTTTTTTGCGCATTCGTCAGTGCGAAGGGCAAGCGTTCATTATAAAAGGTGTTAAAATTCTCGCCGACATTCTGGAAGATATTCCCCCTGAATTTCTGCACACGCAGCATTTTGTTCTTCAGCAACTTTAGCTGGATAAGAAATAATTCCTCAAACTTCAGCCGGTGCCGGGCTTCATTCAGCAAAACTGCATCTGCCGGGAAATGCATATTGCGATAGGCGTCAGCGCGGCCCATCAATCTGAATTGATTTAATAGGTATTGCGGCAGATTTTCCTGTATGTCCGATGCATACTGATCCAGCAGCGTCACCATGAGCTTTTGGATGCCCTTACTATCTAATGAAAACTGCTTTAGCTTTTCTGTCGAACTGTAGGCCGGCTGTAGCGTCATATTGCCCTTTTGCTTTAACGCTTCGGGCGAATATAACTCCATTTCCGGATGCGCCATTTGCGGCTTGCCGTTGAATTCTCCCGGCTTGCCGAATAGGATATAGACTTTTCCAACCGTAAGATATTTTTCGATCCAGCGGATGCCCTGGAACCATACGAGTTCCATTGTGCCGGTTTCATCCTTTGCCTGGGCTACAAGACGTTTGACACGTTTATCACCAACTATTTCGAAATGAGTAAGCCTGGCAAGCACCTGGACATGTGGTAAATCAGGAGCGATCTCACGAACCTTATAAAACCGTGTGCGGTCGATGTGTTTATAAGGAAAGTGCCGGAGCAGGTCATTGCAGGTATTTATCCCAAGTTCTTTTTTAAGCACTTCGGCCCGCGTCGCGCCGACGCCTTTCAAATATGCGATAGGAGTTTGAAATACCTGCTGATCCAATGGCTGTTTTAAGATTTAAGCGCTATAACCGAGATCTCGACATTCACGTTTTTGGGTAGTGCTGCCACTTGTATTGTTTCTCTCGCCGGAAATTTATCGGTGAAATATGAGCCGTACACGTCGTTCACACTGCCGAATCTTGCCATATCGGTAAGGAAAATGCTGGTCTTCACTACGTGGCTGAAATCCAGGCCGGCTTCGGCTAAAATGGCGCCTATATTTTCCATCACCTTGGTGGTTTCAGCTTCAATATCGCCCGAAACAATTTGCCCTGTTGCGGTATCAAGCGGTATCTGGCCGGAAACAAAAACAAAACCATTTGCAGAAACTGCCTGGTTATATGGCCCTATAGGCGCGGGGGCATTACTCGTATTGATGATCTCTTTCATTATTTCTTCAGTATAAACCATTCTATCAATTTCCAGATAATACCAGCCAGGAACATAATGATGGCCGTTGCATTGATCACATGCATCACCTTCAGGTTAAAGCTGGTGGGCCTGTTCGGGTCTTTCTTCCGGAAAAAGTACATAAGCAAATTTAACAAAAAAAGAAGGCTCCCCGGAATGGGAAGCCTTCTGAATATTTTAGTTATTTAATTATTACAGTTTTTTGAACTCAACGCGGCGGTTCAATATACGGCCTTCTTCAGTTGAGTTATCGGCTACTGGGTGAGTTTCACCGTAAGCTTTTACTTTCAAACGCTTAGCGTCAACACCTGAGTTAACTAGGTAAGTTTTTACCGAGTTAGCACGGTCGCGGGACAGTTTCAGGTTGTGAGCAGCTGTGCCTTCAGATGAAGCGAAGCCATCCAGTTCATATTTCATTGAAGAATTTGCACGCATATCTGCTGAAGTGTTATCCAGTGCAGGATAAGATGAAGTCCTCAATACCGAGCTGTCGAACTCAAACTGGATGTTAGAGTAAGCTTTAGTATTCTGACCCGGGTTCTGCAGATCGGTCTTCTTTACGAATAATGAAGTATCAATTTTCGGGAAGTTGATCGGGCAACCTGAACCGTCAACTACAGTACCTGCCGGAGTGTTCGGGCACTTGTCGAACTGGTCAGCTACACCGTCACCGTCAGAATCTTTCTTCAGGTCGTTGATCGCATTTTCAACATTGCCTACACGGCCTTTCAAAGCCTCAACTTCCTGGCGAAGAGCTGCGTCATACAGTTCGTCATACATCATAGCAACAGGGTTTACCCACTCTAAGCTCGGTTTTGATTTCGGGCCTAAAGTATACTCGATGCCTGCATAGCCATATGAGTATTTGTCCTTGTGCAAGGATGAATTTTTCAAACCATCAAAATTGTCACCATCAATAAAGTTTTCGGTGTAGCCTAAATTCAATGCCCATTGTTCGGTTAGCCTGAATTTAACACCTGCACCTAATGGAATAACATACTCACGAACTTCGTGATTGGTTGTGGCTTTAAAATCAAAAGGTGTACCGGTAGGACTAACACCCGTAGGGTTATAGAATGCTAAACCGGCGCCTGCGGTAATAAAGAAGTTAACAGCATTTTTGCGGCGAATGTAGTCGATAGTGGCTACGTTAACTACGCCGCTGATTGTCCCCTGAAAGAAGTTGGTGGAATAACTAGCCTGGGTTACAGTTCCGTCGTTACCGCCAACTTTGCCTCCGCGAAGGTCTAATTGCAAACCAAAGTTATGCCCCAATTGATCTCTCAGGGAGGCCCCGTAGCCTAAATTCAGTTTCTTGGTTGTGTAATCCATGGAACCACCGGTGGCAAGCGATGGAGAAGTAATGCCGACATTTAAGCCAACACTCAATGTGTTGTACTGTGCCCTGCCACCAAAGACCTTGGCAGTGGTTGCGGTGTCGGACATGGCCATTGGTTTAGCGGCTTTCTTACTGGTATCAGTTTGAGCGTTTGCTATCCCAACAGCCAGTAGAGACACTAATGAAAGGGCGACTGTTTTTTTTAATGTAGAATAGTTCATAGTTTTAAGATTAAACAATTTAATTGTGATTTTTTTTCAAAAATAGTAATTAAGTTTGAATTGAAAACCAAACATTGTTCCAATTTTTACTCAACTTAAATACAAATAAATAAAAAAAAATGTTTTGGAAAAATAAATAATCTTACTATTAATGAAATACCTACCTATAAGCAATGATCTATTTACTCTTAATAGAAAAAATTTCGTTTCAAGAATAAAACCTAATTCAATAGCTGTATTTCACAGTAATGATGAGTTCCCCAAAAATGGTGACCAAACATTTACTTTTAAGCAAAATGCCGATTTATTTTATCTTACAGGTATAGACCAGGAGCAAAGTATCCTTATTTTATACCCTGATTGTCCTAATCCGCTATACAAGGAAGTACTTTTTTTAAGACAGACAAATGAGCATATAGCGGTTTGGGAGGGGCATAAATATACCAAAGAGGAGGCGGTAATGGCTTCCGGCATCGGGCAGGTTTATTGGCTCAATGAATTGGATGCCATATTGCATAGTATTATTAATTATGCTAATAATATTTATATTAATACGAATGAGAACGACCGTTATAGCCATACCGTACCCTATCGTGATATTAGGATGTATGAGGAACTTCGGAGGAGATATCCGCTGCATCATTATGAAAGATCGGCTGTTATATTGCGCGAACTGCGCGCTGTAAAGTCAGGCATCGAGATCGAACTAACCCAAAAAGCTTGCGCGATAACAAGAGATGCGTTCGTTCGCGTATTACGGTTTGTGAAACCGGGAACTACCGAATTTGAGGTTGAAGCGGAGGTGACGCATGAGTTTTTAAAACAGCGGGCCACCGGTAATGCCTATAGCCCGATCATAGCGTCGGGCGCCAATGCGAATGTGCTGCACTATATTGACAATAACCAGGTTTGCAAGGAAGGTGATTTGCTGTTAATGGATTTTGGCGCTGAGTATGCGAACTATAATGCCGATATGACCCGGACCATACCTGTAAACGGCCGTTTTAACCAACGCCAGCGTGACGTTTATGACGCTGTTTTACGCGTGATGAGGGACGCGGTAAAAATAATACAGGCCGGTATATTATTGTCCGACTACCACGATGAGATAGGTAAACTGATGACGGATGAGCTTATCGGGTTGAGTCTGCTGAAGAAAAGTGACGTGGATAAACAGGATCCCAAAATGCCGCTGTATAAAAAATATTTCATGCATGGCACATCACATCATCTTGGCCTGGATGTGCACGATTTTGCCAGCAGGTACCGGCCATTTGAAGTGGGTAATATTCTGACTTGCGAACCCGGCATTTATATTCCTGAAGAAGGCTTTGGCATCAGATTGGAAAATGATATCCTGATCACGAAGGATGGAAATATCAACCTGATGGCTGATATCCCGCTGGAGGCGGAGCATATCGAGGAAATTATGAATTCATAACAATTTCGAATTTCGAATTTTCGATTTCGGATTTAGAATTTCTCGATAAAGCTATACAGGTTAAAGCCTGGCTTCAACAGAGCTTCCATGATCGCTTTTTGCAATTCGGCTTTATTAATGCCGGCCATGCGTTTTTGCTGGATCAGTTTCCAGGCTTTTTCTGCCATCAGCAATCCTTTGCGCGCATTTGTTGTTGGGGCTGACGTTATAAACCCGGCTATTTCTTCTATACCCTTATTCTGCGAGGCAATAGTCTTAAAGACAGGGGTTCCCGTTCCTTTTTGCTGAACCATTTTCTGCAGGTTGTTGGCGAACAGGTCCGCTCCCTCCCTGTCGGCTTTATTTATGATAAAGGCATCCGCGATCTCCATCAGTCCCGATTTGATACTTTGTATCTCGTCGCCGCCTTCGGGAACTAAAACCACGAAAGTGATATCAGCAAGCCCGGCTATTTCGATCTCAGACTGGCCAACACCAACGGTTTCAACCAGGATATGATCAAAACCCGAGGCGCGCAGCACATCGGTCATCTCGATGGTTTTTGTAGATAGTCCCCCTAATGACCCGCGCGTGGCAAGCGAGCGGATGTAGACATTTGGGTGGTTAAAATGTGAGGCCATACGAATGCGATCACCCAAAAGTGAACCGAAGTTGAAAGGTGACGTCGGGTCGATGGCTAATACGGCTACTTTATTGTTATCATTAGTCAGATAGGTAAGCAGATCATTTACCAGGGTGCTTTTGCCTGCACCCGGGGGGCCTGTGATGCCTATGACAGGGACATTTTTTGTGAAGTGAAGATTTTTAAGCAACCCGGCAGAACCTTTCAAGTCGTTTTCGACCATCGTCAATGCCCGGGCCACCGATTTGAAGTCATTGCTGCTTGGTTGCTGATGGCCCGTCATAGCTAACAAATATAGCGTTTAACATCATCCTGAGTTAACTATATTTGTCGACTTAAAGCGCCAACGCATGAAGGTAGCCGGCTTCACATTTATCAAAAACGCAGTAAAAAACGATTACCCGATTGTCGAGGCCATTACCTCAATATTGCCGGTATGTGATGAATTTGTAGTGGCTTTGGGAAACTCCGACGATGAAACCGCTAAGTTGATCGAAAGTATCGATTCGCCTAAAATAAAGATCGTCAATACAATTTGGGACGAAAGCCTGCGCGATGGCGGCGCTGTATTTGCCCAAGAAACTGATAAAGCTTTTGATGCCATTTCCCCGGATACGGACTGGGCCTTTTATATACAGGGGGACGAGTGCGTGCACGAAGAGTACCTGCCGCTGATCAGAAAAGGAATGGAGGACAACCTCTACATCCCAAATGTGGAGGGCTTACTCTTTAAATATCTGCATTTTTATGGATCATACGATTATTACGGGAATTCGCGCAGATGGTACAGGCGCGAGATACGTGTGGTGCGAAATAATAAAGCAGTTCATTCCTATCGCGACGCACAGGGATTTCGCTGGAATAACAGGAAATTGAACGTTAAGCTGATAGACGCGTACATCTATCATTACGGCTGGGTAAAGCCACCTGAAGGTTTAAAGAATAAGGTGGTGAATTTTAACAGATTTTATCACGACGACGCCTGGATGGATCAAAATTTTCCCGAGGCTTTTGAGTTTGATTACTCTTATAAGAACCCCGACCGATTAATACGATTTAAGGGCACACACCCTGCTGCAATGCAAAAGCGAATAGCTGCGACAAATTGGAAACTGGATATAGACCTCGCGCAACTCCAAAAAAACATGAGTGCGCGAAGAAAGCTGCTTCAAAAAGTGGAGGACCTGACCGGCTGGCGGGCAGGCGAATACCGGAATTACAACATCATTAAATAAATACCCTTGGCTGACAAAAAAAGCATTTCTGTTATTATACCAAATTATAACGGTCGGTATTTATTGGAAAGATATTTGCCGTTTACCATCGCAGTACTTGAACAGTCAGGCGCTTTATTCGAGATCATCGTAGTGGATGACACATCAAAAGATGAATCGGTATCCTTTATGCGGGATCAATACCCTGGCATCAAACTCATAGTCAATGCCGAAAACGAAGGATTCTCCTATACTTGTAACCGCGGCATCGACGCTGCTCAAAATGAACTGATCCTGCTGCTAAATTCGGATGTAAAGCTTGAGCAGGGGTATTTCGATCACTTATGGAAATACTTTTCAGATGACAGCGCCTTTGGCGTGATGGGCCGGATCATTGACATGGATGGCAATAGGATACAGGACGCAGCCCGCGTTCCAAAATTCAACGGACTAAAATTAAAAACAGACTATTTTTACTATACGAATAATATTGATGACCGCCTGTTTACGCTTTACCTGTCCGGCGCCAATGCACTTATTGATGCGTCTAAGCTAAAGGAGCTAGGCGGTTTTAATGAACTTTTTTCGCCGTTCTATTCCGAGGATATGGAGCTGAGCCTTCGGGCGTGGCGTTTGGGATGGAAATGCTATTATGAACACCAGGCAGTTTGTCGTCATGAGGTGTCCGCGAGTACCAAGAGTTACAAAACCGCCCGCTGGGTAAAAAGTATTTATTTCCGAAACCGGTTTTACTTTCACGCTATTCATTTGGATGGGCTGTGGGCTTTCCTGTATTATTGCCAGGTCACCTTGACCGATCTCCTGCCCAAAATGCTGATCGGGAAGTGGTGGATATGGAAAAGTTATTCGCCGCTATTTAAGAACCGGCCGTCAATCCGAAACAGTAAGGCGGTTTTCAATAACCTGATGCACAGGCATAACAGCCACATCACTATCTTTGACGTCGTGAGGTTGATAAGGTTATCTGTAAAAGGTAAAAAGATGGTCGGCTTTAAGCCATGAACGGCCGGGCAATTACTTATTTGCCTAATTACTGTTAGCTTTGCAACTCATTTTTAATTAATGAAGACTTATTTCAGGTTACTTTCTTTTGCCAAACCCATTGAAAAGTTTGCGATACCTTATATATTATTTACCATATTATACGTAGTTTTCAGTTCCATGGTGTTTGTATTGCTTACGCCATTGATGAATACAATTTTCGGTACAAACAGTGCTTCAATTACTTCCGGTATACTTCAAAAGCCGAACAGCATATGGGACGTAAGCGCATGGTTTAAATATTATGAAAGCTATTTCATCCATGTTCATGGAGCATGGGGTGCTCTGCAGTTCGTATGCGTAACAATTATTGTGACCATTGTTATAGGCGACCTTTTCAGATACTTGTCGGCCCGCACCATGGAAAATTTACGGGTACACACGCTTCTTAATCTTCGCCGCAGAGTTTTCGACAACGTTATGGACCTGCAATTAGGTTATTTCAATAATGAACGTAAGGGTGACATTATATCCAAAATATCGTCCGATGTGCAGGTGGTACAGTTCTCGGTCACTGCTACTTTGCAGGTAATTTTTAAGGAGCCTTTGCAGCTAATCGCTTTTGTCGTGATGCTGTTTATCTATTCGGTTAAACTTACTTTAGGCTCGTTGCTCGTTGTGCCAATATCCGCATTTATTATCGGGAAAATAGTTAAAAAACTGAGGTCGCAAGCTGTTTCGGCTCAGCAAACCTACGGTAATATGATCAGCACGCTTGACGAGGCATTGTCGGGTGTCAAGATCATTAAAGCATTCAACGCTACAGGCTTTATAAAAAATAAATTCGACAGCGAGAACAGGCGCTATTCAAAAATTTTGCGTTCAATGGCTAAGCGTCAGCAAGCCGCCTCACCAGTTTCTGAAGTGCTGGCGGTAACGATGATATCGTGTATTGTTTTATACGGAGGCTACTTGATTCTGAACAAAAGGTCAGACCTTACAGGAGCTCAATTTATCGCCTATATCGCAATATTTTCCCAGTTAATGCGTCCCGCTAAAGCTTTGTCCGATTCTTTCAGCAACATCCATCAGGGTATCGCCGCAGGCGAGCGGGTCTTAGCCCTGATCGATGAAAAACCAACCATAAATGATGCTCCTAACGCTGCCGCTATTACAGAATTCAAAGAAGGCATCTACCTCAAAAATGTAAACTTCGCTTACGGTGATCGCGTGGTTCTAAATAATCTGAGTTTGACAGTGCCGAAGGGGAAAACTGTAGCACTCGTAGGCCCTTCGGGCGGTGGTAAATCGACTTTAATGGACCTGATACCCCGTTTTATAGAACCACAATCGGGTGAAGTTTGTATCGACGGTCACAATATACAGTCGGTAACTATGCAGTCACTCCGTTCGCTCATGGGTATTGTAAATCAGGAGACCATACTGTTTAATGATTCCATTTTCAACAATATTGCGTTTGGTAAAACGGATGTAACCATGGCAGAGGTTGAGGCGGCCGCGCGGATAGCTAATGCGCACAATTTCATCCTGGAAGCAGAAAATGGCTATCAAACCAATATAGGCGACCGTGGTACGAAGCTTTCCGGGGGTCAGCGGCAACGTATTTGTATTGCCCGCGCAATACTCAACAATCCACCCATTATGCTGCTTGACGAAGCCACATCGGCATTGGACACGGAGTCTGAAAAACTGGTTCAGGATGCGTTGAACAACCTAATGAAAAACCGCACATCGCTTATTATTGCACACAGATTAAGCACGATACAAAATGCCGACATTATTATCGTACTTGAAAATGGGGTTATTGTTGAGCAAGGCAAACACCAGGAATTGATCAGCAACGACGGCTTGTATAAAAGGCTGATCGATATGCAAACTTTTCAGTAAACAGGTCCCGAAAATGACATTGCCTGGCAGAATAAATAAGGATGAACGCTTTGAATATGAATTCTCTGTTTGTACGCTTGTAACGAACTTTGCTGAATATGCGGAAATGAGAGACTCGTTCCAGGAGTCGGGTTTTCATGAAGACATTTGCGAATATTTGTATATTGATAATAGCCGGGAGAACACATATGATGCTTATGCAGGAATCAACAGGTTTCTGCGTTCTGCCAAAGGCCGCTACATTATTTTGTGCCACCAGGATATTTTGCTGGGCGACAGGACCATCGATGAACTTCGGTCGAAGATCGCCGATATAGATAGCAAAGACCCGCGGTGGGCGATCTTATCGAATGCCGGTGGCATCAACCTGAAATATACAGCGATGCATGTTATTCAAAAGTCAGGAAATGTATTGCACGAACCGCTCCTGCCGCTAAAGACTGAGACGGTTGATGAAAATTTTATCCTGGTTAAAAATGAAGCAAATCTTGCGCTTTCTGCCGATCTGAGCGGCTTCCACCTTTATGGCACCGATATTTGCCTCGTGGCCGACATCCTGGGTTACTCAAGTTATGTCATTGACTTTTTGTTTATCCATAAAAGTGACGGCAATGCTGATAAAAGATTTTACGGCCTGAAAACAGAATTTATTAAAAAGTACCGCCGGGCTTTCCGTTCAAGATTTATCGGTACTACGATAACCAGGTTTTGTGTATCGGGCAACAGATTTTGGAATGCGGTGGGTAATACGGGAGTGGTTTTATTTTTTGCCAGGCAATATTTTAAAATTTTTAAGTCTAAGAAACATTATACCCGGTAAAAGCTACCTGAATGTGGAACCAGCCGATTATCTGCAGCCCCGAGACTAAAATATATATTTTTTCACCGGCCGGAACAGCTACAGGCGGCCCGGAAGCACTGCATCAATTGGGGCATCATTTGAACCAGCTGGGCTTTAATGCGTTTATGTTTTACTACGATACCCCTGATAGTAGAACGTTAGTTCACGACAACTATAAAAGGTATAATGTTTCCTATGTAACCAGGCCTGAAAACAAAGCGGGGAATATTATGATATTACCCGAAACATACCTGGCGCCGCTGTTCAGGAGAAAATATAGTGCGATAAAAAAAGTGGTATGGTGGCTGAGCGTTGTCAATTATTATTTGACTCAGAAGGAGGTGGACAAAGAATCTTCCCGATCGAAAAGAAGCTTATTAAAGAAATTATTTAGCAGCCCTGTACCAACCTTCCAGTTGTTAAAGGACAAGGGAGTGCTTAGCATAGCGCATTCCTGGTATTCAGTGGTACACTTGCGCAAAAATGGCGTCGAACCAGTTGGCCAACTATCCGATTATATGAATGATGTCTTTCTTAAGGATAAGGATGGGGCTCAGGCTCAGAAAGAAGCCATCATTATTTGGAACCCTAAAAAGAACGACGATTTTTTGCAGGAAATAATCGACCAGACATCACAATTTCAATGGAAAGCTATAAGTAATATGTCGCCCGAAGAAGTTGCCGGCTGGATGAACCGGGCCAAATTGTATCTCGATTTTGGTTATCATCCGGGGAAAGAAAGAATGCCGCGCGAGGCTTGTATCATGCGCTGCTGCATGATCATTGGGAAAGTAGGTTCGGCAGCTTATGCAGAAGATATGCCTATCCCTGAAAAATACCGCTTTGAAAAAAACCATGACGACTTACCTGCAATTATAAAATGCATAAATGATTGCATGGTTAACTATGACAAATGCATCGGCGATTTCAATCCTTACCGGGATGCCTTGTACGGCGAAAAAGAAAAGTTCATTGCCGATATAAAAAAACTGTTTGTAAAAGTCTGAAGCACATGAAGGAAGAATTGGTATCCGTGGCGCTTTGTACTTACAACGGAGAGAAATACATTGAGGAGCAATTACAGAGTATCATCAACCAAACTTATGGGAATCTGGAGATCACAGTTGTTGACGATTGTTCCACAGATGGTACGGCAAGGATCATTCGGGAGTTTGCCAACCGGGATAAACGGATCCAATTTTTTATCAATAGCCATAATCTTGGGTTCAACAAAAATTTCGAGAAGGCACTTAGGTTAACCTCAGGAAAATTCATCGCCATAAGCGATCAGGACGATATATGGCTGCCGGATAAACTTGCCCTGCTGAGACAAAACATTGGCGATAACTGGTTGATATTTTCCAACTCAGGCTACGTTGGTGATATGGCAGACGGAGAATTGCTGCCGGGCTTTAAACTGCCGGGTAGCTATAAGGGAATATTGCTTCATAATTATGTAACCGGACACACCTCGATGCTGACAAGGGAACTTTTACAAGCTTCGCTGCCAATCCCCGAAAAAGGGTATTATGATTGGTGGCTCGGCTTTATTGCGGCTTATCGTCAAAAGATTTTTTATTTGCCGGTTATTCTGACCCTTCACCGTATCCATGAAGAATCTATAATGCAAAAATTGTCTGCAGAACAAAATGCGGAATGGAAAGCTTATGAAAATACCGCAGAGATGCTGAACAACTTTGCAGGATACCACAGTCTGGCGCCTGAAGATAAAAACTTTATTACACAGCTTTCCCACACTTATCAACTAAAAGGCTCAGGTTCATTGTCAGTGCCGCTGATGAAAATAATAATAAAATATTACCCGGAGCTTTTTCCAAATGTCAGGCCGAGAACAATGTTCTCTAAAGTTAATTTTGCCCGAAAATATGCTGAGGGGGTGAAGAATGATGCCTAAGTAATAGTTATTCTCAAATAACTAAACAAAAAAACCGTTATCGAAACAAACAAGCGGACAATTTCACAGTTAATAACACTATTGCGCTATGAGTTCTATGCCGGCAACTAAACAACCTTTAGTTTCGATCGCCCTTTGTACCTATAACGGAGGACACTTTTTACCCGCCCAGCTTGATTCTATTTTGAACCAGGACTATGCTAATATCGAGATAATTGTAGTGGATGACTGCTCAGACGATAATACTCGTGATGTATTAGAGTGGTATGCCCATTTCGATAAGCGGATAAAACTCTACTATAACGAGAGGAATCTCGGTTACGTCCGGAATTTTGAACGGGCTATCAAACTGTGCAAGGGGAAATTTATAGCCCTTGCCGATCAGGATGATATATGGGAAAGCGATAAGATCAGTATAATGCAGGGAAATATCGGCGACAAGATATTGGCATACCACAACTCCGACTATATTGATGAACAGAATAAACGCATCGGGAATGATACTGTAGCCACGGTTTTCAGGATATACGACGGGCAGAGCTGCCTGCCTTTTATTTTATCTAATTGCGTTCATGGCCATGCGGTTTTATTTAATAAACGATTAAAAAAATACCTTTTCCCTTTTAACGAGAAATTTTCCCATGACTGGTGGATCGCTTATGTTGCGTTTAATGTGGGGTCAGTAAAATATATCGATAAGGTATTGGTTCATTATCGTCAGCACAGGCATAGCATAACCGATACACATCACTTGCAAAGTCAGCTGGCGGAGCAGACAGAGCCGGTTAGAGGTATCAGGCGCATTTCGTTAAACCTCGAACTGCTGAAGTATTGCGCTGAATTTAAATATAATCGGAACTCATACCTGGTACGTAAGGCCTATCAGTTGCTTTCCGGTCTGGCAGAAGGCCATGGAAGAATTAAAAGCTTCTTTTTTCTTGTAAAATACTTCAACCTGTTCTTCTACATGCGATACCGGCAAAGAAAATTGCCAAGTAAAATGAATATGGTTAGGAAGATATGCTTCGATTGAGCAATGAAAAGTGAGCAGCAACATGCGAACAATGCGTTGCTGCTCGCTTGTTAAAACTTTATGCCAAGCCCGAACTGCCAAACCTGGTTGCGGTAATTGGGCAGTGGTGAGTTGGCGTCCTCGGTGTTCGAGGTCATATCGATCAGGTAACGGGCGTGAATATCCACGTTCGGGTTCAGATCGATACTGAAACCCAATGCACCGGCCAAATAACTGTTGTTATTGGTGTTCGAATAATATGACTCTGAGGAAGTATTGAATCCGTTGTTAAAAGTAGTGGTACTGGTAACCGGGATATTGATCTGCGGGCCGATCAGGAAGTTGAAACCGCGCACCAGCCTGAATTTCAACAGCAGGGGTATGTCAACATAATTATTCCGCTGGGTCAGCGTACCGTCGGTGGTGGAAGCCTGGTAGCCTTGTTGTGAGAACAATGCCTCGGGCTCGAAGGATAACGGGTAAGCGACGGGAATCTCAAATGTCAAACCAGCGTTGAAGCCTAAAATTGCAGCAGTGCTATAATTTGAATTATAGGACGAAACCGTGTTGGCTATGTTAAGGCCGCCTTCAATGCCCCATCTCGGCTGGTAGAAATCGTCATTCCTGGTTTGAACCGGGCGGCGGTGCACACGGCGGGGAGCATAATAATAGGTTTGCGCGCATACGGTGCCTGCCACGAACAGGCATATCGCTAAAGAGAACAATTTTTTCATCATCACAATACGTTTTTAATAGTTGTTGTCCTTTTTAGAGCTAAACACACGATTTAGGTTTAATGTGTTCCTTAATTTTTTTCTTTTAAGTAGAAAAATCGTGAATAGCGATAGGTTTTAAACCGCCCTATTTGAATTTATTTACATTTGAGGGTTTATGCAGCGACCTGAACGAAGAATCAAATTTTTTCCGGTATTCCTATTCATTATAATTGGCCAAAGTGTTTTTGCGCAGCAAAAACAAAGTTATATCTCGTTGCTCGGCCGGCAAAACCATTGGGTGGATTCCGTTTACAAAAAGCTCAGCAAAAAGCAACGTATAGCGCAGTTGTTCTTTGTTCGTGCACACACGGACCGGGGACAAGCTTTTGAAGATTCAGTTGGACAGGTTATCAAGGATCAGCAGGTAGGCGGCCTGGTATTTTTCCAGGGTGGCCCGGTACGCCAGGCGGAACTGATCAACAAATATCAAACGCTGCCACGAGTTTCGTTGCTCATCGCCCAGGACGGCGAATGGGGGTTAGGAATGCGCCTTGATTCGGCTATATCCTATCCCTACCAGATGACCCTCGGCGCTATACAGGACAATTCGCTCATTTATAAAATGGGGCAATCTGTCGCCTGGGATTTCCGGCGTATGGGCATGCAGATCAACCTGGCGCCGGATATGGATGTGAACAATAACCCGGATAACCCGGTGATCAATTACCGTTCGTTCGGCGATAATAAATACAATGTCGCAGCGAAAGGCATTGCTTATATGAAAGGCATGCAGGATGGCGGTATCCTGACTACGGCCAAGCATTTTCCCGGCCACGGCGATACCAATACCGATTCACACCTCGATCTGCCATTGCTGCCCTTCAGTCGGGAACGTTTGGATACCTTGGAAGAATACCCCTTCCGCCAGGCGATCAAATCCGGTATCAGCGGAGTAATGATAGCGCACATGGATATCCCGGCGCTGGATACGGCCAAAAACCTGCCCTCAACATTATCGCGCAAGATCGTCACCGGCGATCTGAAGGATTCACTCGGTTTCAAAGGGCTCGTGGTTTCCGACGCGATGGAAATGAAAGCAGTAACCAAATATTTCCCCGATGGCGAGGCTGACGTTCGCGCATTCCTTGCTGGGAACGATATTATCGAGCTGTCTGAAAATTCTGAACTGGCGATAAAGCTGATCAAGAAATCGATCGGTAAGAATGGGGTGTCCAAAGAAGAATTTGAGGCCAAGGTGAAAAAGGTGCTGGCCGCTAAATACTGGGCAGGGTTGAACCATTACCGCCCAACTTCAACAGAACATTTGATTGAGGATCTGAACCGCCAGTCCGCAAAAGAATTGGTGCAGCAATTGTGTGATAATGCGGTCACCCTATTAAAAGGCGATGCAACGACATTACAGTTAAACCCCATCGGCAAAACGGCTATCGTTAGCATTGGGGTTACCGGCACTACGGTATTTCAAAAGGAGTTGTCTAAATGGTATCTGAACAACGATCAGTTTATCGTCGGAAAAAGCACTTCTGCTGATCAGCTATTGGAATTATTGGAAAAGCTGCGGCAATATGACCAGGTTTATGTGAGCATCAATGATACCCGACTGCGCCCGGCGAGCAAACTGGATTACAACAACGGGGTGCGGATATTCATCTCGGAATTGGCGAGTTTCCCGCACTCAGTAATGTGTGTGTTTGCCAACCCTTATGCCATCGCAGGCCTAGCCGGAATAGAGAAAAGCGGCGCAATAATAGCCGGCTATCAAATGAGTGACGAGATGCAGCGTTCGGCGGTAAAAGTGATCGCACGGGTGATCGATCCTAAAGGGAAAACCCCGGTGCGGATCAATCAGTATTTTTCTTCGGGGAGCGGAGTGATGCTGAGGTAGAGACGCAATGCATTGCGTCTCTACGAGTCAATTTATCTATCTTTACCTTTATCAATTATGCAATCCCCCAACAAATACAACGAACATTTCCTCGAAGCTTTAGCCCGGTTAAACCCGGAGCAATTAGCCGCTGTGGAACAGACCGCCGGCCCGGTTTTGGTTATCGCTGGGCCGGGCACGGGTAAAACACAGATACTGGCCGCCCGAATTGGCAAGATACTTTTAGAGACGGACGCCAACGCACACGAAATATTATGCCTTACTTATACCGATGCTGGTGCGGTGGCCATGCGCAAGCGCCTGTTCGAGTTTATTGGGCCTGATGCTTACAGAGTGAATATTTACACTTTCCATGCTTTTTGTAACGAGATCATCCAGGAAAACCTGGAATATTTTGGCAAACTAAATCTTGAACCCATATCCGATCTGGAATCGGCTATGCTGTTCAGGGAATTGGTGGATGAATTTCCTAATGACCATTTACTGAAGCGTTTCACCGGCGAAATTTACTATGACGTTCCTCGATTGCGCAGTTTGTTCTCGACTATGAAGCGTGAGAACTGGAACGAGGAAATGATCCGCGTCGCCGTATCTCAATATCTTGATGATCTGCCCAACCGCGAAGAATTTATTTACAAAAAGGGAAATTCCGCCAGAGGCATCAAACCCGGTGACCTGAAGCAAAAAGACATTGATGCAGCTAAAGAGGTGATGGCTAAGCTGCTTGCCGCGGTTAACGAATACCAGCGCTACGATGCCAAAATGAAAAAAGAAAGCCGGTATGACTATGACGACATGATCACTTGGGTACTAAGGGCTTTTCGAGAGAACGAGGAAATGCTGCGCCGCTACCAGGAACGCTATCAATACATTTTAGTCGACGAGTTCCAGGACACCAGCGGTTCGCAGAACGATCTGCTGAAATTCCTGCTGAACTATTGGGACACACCGAACGTGTTTGTGGTTGGCGACGATGACCAGTCCATCTTCAAATTCCAGGGCGCGAACATGAAAAATATCCTGGATTTTACCGAAGATTATTCTAAAAACCTGAAGATCGTCGTACTGAAGGATAATTACCGGTCGAACCAAAACATACTCGATCTGTCTAAAGCCCTGATCGAAAATAACCGTGAGCGCCTGACGCAGCAGCTCGATTTAGATAAGAACATAAAAGCTGCACATCCGCGTTTTGATTCTTTGACCATTGAGCCAATTATCCGCGAATATGAAAACCCTGACCAGGAAATTGTTGACGTGGCTAATCAGATCAAAAGACTGACTGAACAGGGAACCGAGCCGCAGGAAATAGCTGTTATTTACCGCAACCATAACCAGGCGGAACAGCTTGTGAGGTATCTTGATGACCAGAAAATACAGGTCAATATCAAGCGTAAGATCGATATCCTGTCGTTGCCTTTTGGCGAGAAAATCATCAATGTCCTCCGCTACCTGGCAATGGAAATGGATTCCCCTTATAGCGGTGATGAGTTGCTTTTCGAGATCATGCACTACGATTTCTTTGGCATCCCGCCTATTGATGTCGCCAAGGCGAGTATCGCGGTAAGTAAGGAAAACTTCCGGACATCAAACGATAATGAGCCTAAAACCTCGCTGCGCCGATATGTAAACGAATTACGTCAGCCGGCTCAGCCGGGCTTGTTCGATGTGGTGCAGAACGTGGAAATGAAGCAGTTGGTAAATCATGTCGAGGAGTTGTTGAAAGCTTCGGTAAGCGTTACCTTGCAGCAGTTCTTCCAGCAGGTGATCACCAAAATGGGTATCCTGAAACATGTGATGGAGCAGCCCGATAAAGGCTGGTATATGCAGGTGCTGACGAATTTCTTTGATTTTCTGAAGGAAGAGAGCCGGAAGAGCCCGGATATTAAACTTGCCGACCTAATAAATACCATCGAGCTGATGAAAAAAAACGATATCCGGCTCGATCTGAACCAAGTGATCTACTCGGATAACGGTGTTAATTTCCTCACTGCGCATGGTTCCAAAGGACTCGAATTTGAGCATGTATTCCTGATCGGCTGCGACAAACGCACCTGGGATAGCAAAGGCCGGAATTACGGTTTCAGCTTCCCGGATACGCTGACCCAGGGTTCGGTTGATGATGGTTCACAAATAGAAGAATCAAGGCGCTTGTTTTATGTGGCGCTCACACGCGCTAAACAATGTCTCATGATCTCATATCCGCGGAAAGACAAGAACGGCAAGGACCAGGAGGCCTCACAATTCGTGGGCGAAATATTAGCCTCGACCCACTTGCAAGTTCAGCCGCAGCATGTAGGCGTAGAGGAGATGGTTAGCTTCTATCTTACACAGTTAACGGAGGAAGACAAGCCAAAAGTCGAGCTGTTGGATAAGAACTATATCGACCAGCTTTTGCAGAATTATACGCTCTCGGTTACGCACCTGAGCAATTACCTGGATTGCCCGCTGCGGTTCTATTTTCAATGCCTCATCCGGGTGCCATCGGGGAAAAACCCGGCAGCTACATTCGGTTCTGCTGTGCATGATGCTTTGCGAAAAGCTTTCCGCAACCTAAAGGACAATGGCGACGAGTTTATGCCGACTGAAACCTTTATGAAGGATTTCAGCGCCTATATGTGGCGTAACCGGGATTCGTTTACCAAAGACGACCTGAAGCGGCGCATGGCTTATGGCGAGAAGATACTGCCCGCTTTTTACGAGGAAAATGTTCGGACCTGGAATAAAATAGCGCTCGTGGAGTTATCGATAAAAAACATTGAAATAGTAGGTGTTCCCGTTAAAGGCAACCTGGATAAAGTAGAGTTTGCAGGAAAAAATGTAACCGTGGTTGATTATAAAACCGGCAACTTGAAATATGCCAAAGAAAAATTCCTGCGACCTGATGAAGGGGACCCGGACGGCGGCGATTACTGGCGGCAGGCGGTGTTCTACAAATTACTGATCGACAACGATAAGAGCAAGGATTGGCAGGTGGTGGATACGGTTTTTGATTTCGTCGAACCCGTTAATCCCGGCGAATATCATAAAGAGCACGTGGCCATTACGAATGAAGATATCGCAGTGGTAACAGATCAGATCAAGACTGTATATCAAAAAATAATGGCCCACGATTTCAATACCGGCTGCGGCAAGGACGATTGCGAGTGGTGCCATTTTGTGCGCAGCAATTTCACCCAGCCGGGAAATATATTGGAGCTGGCTTCGGGAATGGAAGAATAGCTTTTTGATTTCGAATGTCGTCCGCCAGTTGGCGGATCGAATTTAATTTATACGAAGAATGAAATTTTTAAAAACTTTCCTGCTGTTATTTATTGTCGTGCCGGCAATGGCGCAAACCACCATCAAACAGGATGCGGCTATCAGACAAATGGTGGATGAAGTGTCGTCAAAGAACATCGAAGCCATTATCCGTAAGCTGGTTAGCTTTAAGTCGCGTCATACCCTGGGCGATACCACCAGCGCTACAACTGGCGTTGGCGCCGCGCGCAACTGGATCAAGTCGGAATATGAGCGCTACGCGGCCGAGTCTCATGGCCGGATGACGGTGCAGTTCGATACTTCAACTCAGCCCAAAAGTGAAAGAGTGAACACGCCGGTTAAACTGAAAAATGTACTGGCGGTACTCAAAGGCGCCGATCCAAAGGACACAAGGATATATATCGTTTCGGGGCATTATGATTCCAGGAGAAGCGACGTGTTGAGCCCTACGGGCGATGAACCGGGCGCCAATGACGATGCTTCGGGCACCGCGGTTTCTATGGAGCTGGCCAGGGTAATGGCTAAACGGCAATTCCCGGCTACGATCATTTTTATGGCTGTGGTGGGTGAGGAACAGGGTATGTACGGCTCCGGGCACGTAGCTAAGCGCGCTAAAGCCGAAAACTGGAATATTGATGCGGTGTTGAACAACGACATCGTTGGCAATACGCATAGCTTGGATAATGATCTGAAGGATAATACCCATGTCCGCGTATTCAGTGAAGGCGTGCCGACTGTTGCCGCTGATAACCAACGGCAGATCGCGAGCCTGATCTCCCTCGGCGGCGAAAATGACAGTCCTTCACGTGAATTGGCAAGATATATTAAGGAAACGGCGGAGAGATATGTCGATCAACTGGATGTAAAGCTGATCTACCGCCGCGACCGCTACCTGCGCGGCGGCGACCATATACCGTTCCTGCAACAGGGTTTTGACGCCGTGCGCATCACAGAAATGAACGAAGATTTCACCCGCCAGCACCAGGATATCCGTACCGAAAACGGTATCAGCTACGGCGACTTGCCGGATTATGTTGATTTCAACTACGTGCAAAAGGTAGCCAGGATGAACTTGTCAGTTTTGGCCAATCTCGCTTCAGCTCCTGCTGAACCGCAAAGTGTCGGAATTATCACCAGCGGCTTAACAAACAGCACTGAACTGAAATGGGAGGCACCGAAAGAAGGCAAAAAACCTGCGGGTTATTATGTTTTGATGCGTGAAACCGTAAGCCCTTATTGGGAGAAGAAGTTCTTCGTAACGGAAACGCACGCCACGCTTGATTACTCAAAAGACAATTATCTTTTTGCGGTGCAGTCAGTTGATGCGGAGGGCCATGAAAGTTTGCCGGTAGTGCCGAAACCGGCGAGGTAAATTGATTTCGGATTTCGGAATTTCGATTTCGGATTTTGCGTGGATGACACCCTTTCTATTTCACGCTCCTCTTCAGCACAATGAAATAGCCAAGGATGAATACTCCTGCAGCTACAGCAAGACTGACAAAAATATCCTTCGTGAACAGGTCGATAGTAATCTGGGGTATCATATCGCCTTTGGCATTATTAGCAGGATGCATGCTTTTAACGGTAAGCATAGCATGTGAATAAGGGTACAAGTAAGCATACTGCCAGCCGGTGCCGGCGAGAATAACGCCTGCTATAGTAGCTGCAAAGCCGATTCCCATGGGCTTCAAAAAATCGCGAAACAGCAGGCTCAGCAGGAATTGTATGGATAAAATGCCCAGAGACGAAAGCAGCAGCTTGAAATATATTTTGGCGAGCAGGCTTTCTATATGATACTCGTTAAATTTTAGAGCGGGTTTTAACATGCTGAGCAGGTTACCGAAGCCCAGGGTAAAAAGCAGGAATAGCGCAAGGCAAATGATTACCAGGAACAGCGCATAAAAATATTTGGCCGAGTAAACAGCCAGTTTGGATATAGGCAGGCTAAATAAAGTTTTCCATGTTTCCGCTTTATGTTCGATGTTGTTGACCGAGTAACCGATGAAGACGATGAGCATAGGTAACAGCAGCGAGCCCATCACGCCTAAGATAGCCCCCGCAAACTGGAACCAAAGCACTGCGCCGGGCTGTTTCGCCAGGCGATCACTGTGGCTGAAGAAACCTATAAAAAGTAAAAAACAAATGACCAGCGGCAGGATCACAGAGCTCCAAAAAGCAGCAGTTTTACGCGTTTTGTAAAACTCCGACCGGAACGATAGTATAAATCCCTTCATCTGGCTATGCTTTTTGGGTAATGTGTAAGAATAATTTTTCCAGATCCTTATGTACCTTATGGATGCTGAAAACCTGGTAGTTGTTGTTCACCAGCAAAGCATTTAGTTCCGCCATTTGCATTTTGGAGGTGAATGGCACCAGCAAATAGTCGTCGCTGATATCAGTCACGGTATAGCCCTGTTTCTTCAGAAAGTTTGCAACATCAACCGTGTTTTTTACCTCGATATGCACTTGGGGCTGGCTGATAGCTTCCAAATCTTTTATGCTGCCCTGGAAAAGTAATTCGCCGCGATCAATAATGCCCACGTGCGTCGCCATGCGCTCGATTTCTGCCAGCAGGTGGCTCGAAACGAATACCGTTTTCTTATACTGAGTCACCAGGCGGATCAACAATTCACGTACTTCAATGATGCCGTTTGGGTCGAGGCCGTTGGTCGGTTCATCGAGTATCAAAAGCTTTGGATCAGATAGTAAAGCCAGTGCGATGCCCAGCCGCTGTTTCATCCCCAGCGAATATTTAGCGGCCTTTTTATTAGCAGCGTCTTTTAAATGAACCAAAGCCAGCATTTCATTCACGCGGCTTTCGGATACCTGCAAAAGTAAGGCGCGGTTCATCAGATTCTCTTTCCCGGAAAGATGTCCGTAAATAGCGGGTTGTTCGATGAGCGAACCGATTTGTGAAAGTATTTCAATGCGGTTGGAAGTGAGCTCCTTCCCAAAAATATGAATGCTGCCCGAGTCTGTTTTTAACAGGTTAAGCAGCATTTTTATGGTTGTGGTTTTCCCGGCGCCGTTTGGCCCTAAAAACCCGTATATACTTCCTTCCGGTACTTGCAGCGACAGCGATTTTACAACTTGCTGGCTGCCAAAATGGAAGTTTAATCCTTGTGTATCAATTACCATAGTTTTTCTTTGGCGATAGAGCAAACGGTTTTGAACAGCGTTACGCCTTTTACGAAAAGCGAAGTTGCATGCACCGATTCACTATTGCCAATGCTAAAATCCCTCTTTTGCTGGGCCTGGTAGCTAACTCCCATCACTAATGCAAACACCACTGGTAACAACAGCAGGATAAATGGATTCGAGTTTTTGATCAGCTTTTTCATTGTGAGTGCTTTTTTGATGCAACAAAGGAATAGCTAATTATTTAACCGCTAAAATGTTTTAGACCAACGGACGGGATTTGTAGATGAACGGGCGTTTACGGCTGCCAGGGCGTTCATCGGAAATTTTTTGGCGTTCATCGGTAAAAACGAAGGTTAGATATAATTATTAGATGATAAAGACATCAAAATATTACATTAGTTGAATGAAGAAAAGTTGGCAGATCGTATTGCATGTTCTTTTTTGGGTAAGCATCGAATCCTTCCTAATATATGTGAGCCATGACGAGAGCAAACTTGGGATGGGCAGCCTGCTGATCATATTCGGTGTTTATGGCATTATCAATATCGGCCTTTTCTATCTCAACTATTTATACCTTATTCCCCGGTTTTTAGACGAAAAGCGATATCGGGATTATACCGTTGCCCTGCTGATCGCTATTATTGTTTTTGCGATCGGTAAATATTTCCTGACGCTTTCTCTCCATTCCCGTATTGAAGCACATGAAAACGGTAAGGTGCCTTCTTTCCTGGCCTATTTTCTTGGATCATCTTTAACCAACGTTTTGTTCCTGTTCCTAAGCACGGCGTTAAAGTTCAGTATCGACTGGTTCCTGAATGCACGTGTCCAACGCGATCTTGAAAACCAGCGGCTGATGGCTGAGCTGGCGTTCCTGAAATCGCAGATAAACCCGCATTTTTTATTCAATTCACTTAATAGTATTTATTCCCTGGCTTACCAGAAATCAGATACCGCACCTGAAGCTATTTTGAAATTATCGGAGATCATGAGGTATATGCTCTATGAAAGTAATGATAGCAAGGTAGACCTGGCCAAAGAGCTGCAATACTTACAGAACTATATCGACCTGCAGAAAATAAGGTTCGGCAATAAAGCGTTTGTTGAATTTAAAGTCACCGGCGAGGTTGGGAACCAGCAGATCGTCCCGCTGCTGTTGATCGCGTTCATTGAAAATGCCTTTAAACATGGCGTGGCTAATGATCCAAGTATGCCGATCAGGTTATTCATTAATTTGGATGGCGCCAACCTACATTTTTATACCGAGAACAAAAAGCACATGAACAACCGTGATATTGAAGGCGGTGTTGGTTTGCAAAACGTGCAAAGAAGACTCGAGCTGCTTTATCCTGGCCACTATAAACTGGATATACAAGACAAGCCCGATACTTATATCTGTGAATTATCCTTAGTTTTATAACTATGATCAGATGCCTTGTAGTTGACGATGAACCGCTGGCGCTCCATATACTGGAGGATTATATTGCCAAAATGCCTTTTTTGGAACTGGTGAAATCGACCACCAATCCCATCGAGGCATTGCAGTTAGTGCAGAGCGGTGGTATTGACCTGGTGTTCCTGGACGTTCAAATGCCTGAACTTACGGGCATCCAGTTCCTCCGCATAGCCAACGGCAAAACCAAAGTTATCCTGACTACGGCCTATTCGCAATATGCGCTGGAAGGTTACGAACTTGACGTGATCGATTACCTGCTCAAGCCGATTGCTTTTGATCGCTTTTATAAATCAGTGCAAAAGGCGCAAACTATTATTCAGCCAAATGCTAAAAACGAAATAAAACAAGAGCAGTCAGCACAACAAAGCGATTTTCTAAGTGATTTTATCTTCGTCAAGACCGAGCACAAGATCCAGAAAGTTTACCTGAATGATATCCTGTTTATCGAGGGACTAAAGGACTATATCTCCATATTTACGCCTGCTGAACGTATAATCACGCTGCAAAACATGAAGAAAATGGAAGACGCCTTGCCCGAAAAGCATTTTATCCGCGTCCACAAATCTTATATCGTCTCTATTAACAAGATCGACAGTATCGAGCGCAGCCGTATCTTTATTCGGGATAAAGTGATCCCGGTGGGCGATACTTACCGCGATGATTTCTTTAAGATCGTGGACGGGAAGAATATTTAAGTAATATCGGATTTCGGATTTTCGATTTCGGATTTACTATTTTGACCCAACGCCGTTTTTATTGCTGATTCTGCCTCAGAAACCAATTCGTCCGTTGATCTGCCGGAGGGTTCGATCGGTGTCAGTACTTCCCATTGCATCGCAATAAAACTGCTCAATGGGAATTGCCCGTAACGAACCATTTTCCAGGAGTTATTAATGGCTACGGGTACTATTAAAGCTTCGGGACATTTTTTGAGCAGCATGCCTACACCTCCGGCCTGGAAGGTTTTTACATGGCCGTCTTTGGAACGCGTACCTTCCGGGAATATCACTGCCGACCATTTGTTCTCCTTCATCCTTGTGCCGAGTTTCCCGATCTCTATGATGGATTGCCGCGGGTCCTTACGGTCGATATTGGCGGCGCCGCCATGACGCAGGTTGTAAGATACCGAAGGGATGCCTTTGGTCAGTTCGATCTTGGAAATAAACTTCGCATGGTATTTCCGCAGGAACCAGATCAGTACGGGGATATCATACAAACTCTGGTGGTTGGAAATAAAAATGATCGGTCTGCCGATAGGCAAGTTTTGCTTGTTGGTGAATTTAACGGTATTACCCAATGCATAATAAGACGCAACGACGAAAAAATTCATCACATCAACTACCCATTTATGCGCCCGGTAGCCGAAAACGTTGAAGCTGATCCATTGCAGCGGATGAAAGATGCATAGCACCAATCCGAAAATGATATAGTGGATAGGTGATAATATGTAACCGAAAAATTTCCTCATTCGGTGGCAAAGGTAATATTTGGTTGAATAAGTTGATTCAGTAGAATGGTTGATTAGGTTGAATAAAGTTAACTCAATCAACTACTCACTTCTCAAACTCTTCACCGGATTCGTCAATGCTGCTTTAATTGCCTGTGAGCTTATGGTGATCAAAGCTATTATGATCGCTCCGCCTCCGGCGACTACGAAAACCCACCATTCAACGCCGATGCGATAATTAAAATTCTGCAGCCATTTGTTCATTGCCCACCAGGCTACGGGGGAAGCGACGAGGATCGAAATAGCCACCAGTTTGATAAAATCTGCCGAAAGCAATGCGGCTATACTGCCCACGCTTGCGCCCAGCACCTTGCGAATGCCGATCTCTTTAACCCGGTTCTCGGCCATGTACGCCGCCAGGCCAAAAAGACCGAGACATGATATAAATATAGTGAGCCCTGCAAAAAGGGTAGATAGGGAGCCATCCCGCTGCTCGGTCCTGAATTTTTGCGCGTACTGTTCATCGGCGAAATAGTACTCGAAAGGATATTGCGGGTTGTATTGTTTAAATATCTTTTCGGCTTTGGCCAGGTTAACTGCGGTGGAATTGGCCGGATTTAGCCTGAAATGAACAACAGGGTACCCGGTTGTGAGGCCGTATACCACCATCGGCTGCACTGGATCATACGGCGACTGGATAATGAAATCCTTTATCACGCCTACAACATGAAGATTTGAGCCAAATTGACCGCGTATCGTCCCGCCGATAGGATCCTTTAGCCGCATAGCTTTTACCGCGGCTTCGTTCAGCAACACGGCTGTGCTGTCGGTTACATAGGTATCCATATCAATGTCCCTGCCCTGCAATATCCTGGCGCCGGTTGTCTTTGCAAAGCCGGCATCAGCCTGGTACAGCAGAAAATTGATCTTTTTATCCGACTCCGTGCTGCCCGGCCATGATAAGCCCGTCGTGGTACCCCAAACCCGGGTAATAGGCGAAAATGTTTTGGTGACCGAGATGGCGGCGCCGGTACTTAACAGGTCATGCTTGATAACGCTGTAATTCTTTTGCACATCCCCTTCCGAAAATATATAAACCAGACCGCCTTTGTTATAACCGGCATCCCGATCTTGGGCAAATTGCAGCTGGCTCTTAACGATGATTGTACAGATGATGAGGGCAATAGCAAAAGTAAATTGCAGTACCACCAGCGCTTTGCGCGGCGTTACAAGGGTGTTCATTTTCTTGAAAGTTCCCTTTAATACCTGCGCGGGGCGGAACGACGAGAGATAAAAAGCCGGATAACTGCCTGCAAGCAGCCCGGTAAGCAGGATAAATGCAAAAGCAAAAGCCCACAAGTATGGGTTGGCAAAATTGATAGTCAGCTGCACCCCCACCAGTGTGTCAAAATATGGCAGAACAATTTGCACTATCAATAAAGCCAAAGCAAAGGCTACCAGTGCGATCATGGTGCTTTCGCCAATAAATTGCAATATGAGCCAGTGCCTGCGTGCGCCTACTACTTTGCGTATACCGGCTTCTTTGGCCCGTTTCTCGCTTTTGGCGGTGCTTAAATTCATGAAATTGATGCAAGCGATCAGAAGAATAAAAACAGCAATGATGATGAACATCCTTACCGTTTCAATGCGGCCGCCAACCAAATGACCGTTATCAGGTCTTGAATACAGATATTCACGGCTCAATGGCTGTGAAAATACTTCCCGCGTGGCGCCGTCGCCGTGGTTTGCGTGGCCCTTGACAATGTTTTGTACCTTTTTGTCAAATGCAGCAAAGGATGCGCCCTGCTTTAACAGAACATAGGTTTGCGCATTGGAAGTAGTCCAGGTTTGATTGCTATCCCAGCCCAGTTTTGAGATGAAGCTCCAGGGTAACAAATATTGATAAGTAAATTGAGTGTTAGGCGGCAGGTCTTTAAGGACACCTGTCACTTTAAAGTTTTGATTGCTGTCGATCCGCACCACTTTTCCCATGGCATCTTCGTTGCCAAACAGCCTGGAAGCCAAAGATTTTGTGATCACTATATTGCGGTCATCATTCAAAGCGGTTTTGGCGCTGCCTTCCAGCAGCGGAAAATCCAACACGGAAAGAAAAGTAGAATCCGCAAAACCGCCCTCTGTATTCATGTGTTTCTCGCCGACCGTGACTAGAAAATAAACCGTCCGGAACCGCGCCGCATCTTCAATTTCGGGGTAGTCCTTTTTAATAATAGGAGCCATTTGAGCAGGTGTATTGTTCCATACATCCACCCTGCCGTTATTCATATCCCGGCTATACATCAGCGCTATCCTATCGATATGGGCATAAAAGCGGTCATGGCTGAGCTCGTTCTGCACCCATAGTAAAATAAGCATAGCAGAACCCATGCCGATCGCAAGCCCGGCAATGTTGATGGCTGAAAAACTTTTGCTGCGCCATAGCGTGCGAAAGGCTACTTTAAAAAAATTTGGTACCATGTTATTGCGTTTTGATTTTTCGGGCGCCCAATTCGGCAGGCTTCCCGGACGCAATATTACCGGCTGTATTTGTGTTTGACCGGCCAACTTATCAATTGGCGACTCTTTTTTCAAACGGCACTTGTATTCAACCGGTGTTTTGCCGGTCATCTCTTTGAAAACCCGGTTGAAAGTTCTTTGAGAATTAAATCCAGACTCGTAAGCGATCCCTATCAGCGTAAGCTGGTCGTAAGCAAGGTCCTGCATTTTCCGGACCACTTCGCGAACTCGGAATTCATTGATAAAATCGCTGAAATTCTTCTCCAACCCAACGTTAATGATCCGTGAAAGATCATGCGGGTGAATATTTAATTTCGCCGCAAGTGTGGCCAATGTCAGCTCAGCATCCTCATAAAGCCGGTTTGCCAATACCGCTTCCTTTAGTCTCCGGCCTTTCTCTCTCGCATCTGAACGATCACTTATCGGCATTTGTACTTCGGCGCTATCATCCTGTTTCAGTATGACCTCCATAGCCATGCCGATCAGGACGACGGCAATTGCAAAGCTGAATATATCATTAAACAGCCATAACAGGCAAAGCAAAGCAAGCAGGAGCAGCGACCGTTCCAACCGCCGGAAAGCATAGCGTGGCCGGTCCATCAGCACGGGACGCAGCTTGTCATAGAAATTGTGTATCAGCCGGTGGGAAAGGTACAGGTAGACAATGGTCCAGATCACCACCGGCCAAACGGGGGCCCAATATCCTACAAGCAAGGGGCAAAAAGGTAACATATCTTTCCAGCCAAATCGGCGTTCCGGCGATGTTCGCTGCCGTATATAAAAATAAAGCAGCGGCCCTAATGCGGGTAAGAGAACCGGCATAAGCCCGCTGGTTTTCAATACTACGATGGCCAGAGCCGCACTTAAAAACAAGTTAGCCGTTTTATCCAGTCGCCTGCTTAGCCCTAAAAGCAAAGCAAGCATCAGCCCCGAGAACAGGATTCCCAAAGACACAAGGTCATACGTGCTGACATGAAAAAAATAGAGCTTCAAATTCAGTTAATTTCTTTGATCAATATACCCGCCTGATCATTTATCTAATTTACATAAAAACTACTCTGACCGAAGGCTCTTTACCGGACTAGCCAGAGCTGCCTTAATGGTCTGAAATCCCGATGTAAATAGGGCCGTTAGTAACATCCCGCCGCCACTTAGGGCAAATATCCACCAGCTTATGGCGGTGCGTTCGGCAAAATCCTGCATCCACTTGTTCATCGCCCACCAGGCTACCGGGCTGATGATCACAAAAGCCAACACGATCAGCCATGCCATCTCGGTTGAAAGCAACACAACGATCTGGCTCACCGTCGCGCCTAAGACCTTGCGCACGCCAATCTCCTTAGTGCGCTGGTTAGTGGTATAAATAGCCAGGCCCAACAGACCGAGGCAACTGATCAATACCGACAGCCCTGTTGCCCAGCTCAGCAAAGCCGAAGTTTTTTGCTCCGTAGCATATAACCTGGCAATGCTTTGGTCAAAAAACTGGTATTCAAAATCGTCATCCGGGTAGATCTGTTTCCAGGCTTTTCCCATTGATGTTATAGCCGTTTTCCATTCATCGCCCCCGGCCGTTTGCGGTTTCAGTGCGATATGGAAAGCGCCGTTAAAATATGGCTGTGTGCTGGTAAGTATGGCCAGCGGTTCAATAGCAGCATGTATCGATTCCTGGTTGAAATCGGCTACTACGCCAACGATTTGCATATTCTTATCACCATTAAATTTACTGATCACCTTGCCGACGGCGTCATGCGGGTCTTTAAAGCCGATCAGTTTTGCCAGGGTATTATTGATCAGGAATGCCTTTGAGGTATCGCCCGGTATTAGGTTTCTTCCTGCCAGCAATTTAATGTGATAGACTTTGATGTAATTTTCGTCTCCAAACTTTAAACCCAGGTTCTCGATATGAATTTCTTTTTTCCCGTCTTTATAACTGGCTTCGGTTGAATGTGAGTCGTCGGACGTTGGTGCATCACGGCCCAAACTTACGAGCTCGACCTGGGGGATAGACCTGAGTTTGTCGAGAAACACCCTGTTTAAACTCTCCTGTCTATTTTTCCAGGGCGAATTGATGATCAAAATAGCGTCCTTTTTAAATCCAAGATCCTTGTGAATGGCATAATAGATCTGTTTGCTCACCAGGATCGTCGCCATGATGAAAAATTGGGCAATGGCAAATTGAACTACAGTAAGCGATTTCCGGAATACAGCCGTTCGGGTTTTGCTGTTGCCTTCGTTAGCCTGGTTTTTAATCGCCGAAACTGGTTTATAACGTGAAAGCACGATCGCCGGGTAAAAACCGGAAGCCAGGCTAACAACGATTACCAATAATGCAAGGAATAAGATAATATTAGACTGTACAAGTTGGTCGGCCTGAATCCCTTGCGGAATGAAGGTTGAAAAAAGCTGAAGTACAATGGGGGTAATGGCAACAGAAATAATCACCGAAACAAGCGTGATCAGGAAAGTTTCGCTCAAAAATTGGAATATCAATTGCTTGCGGCCACTGCCTAATGTCTTACGGATGCCGATCTCCTTAGCTCTTTGCGCCGATTGGGCCGTCGTGAGATTAATGAAATTGATACAACCCAATAGTAGCAGGAAAATCGCAATGGTTGTCAGTTCCATCAAGGTGGTTTTATCCGCAATGCGGCCATTGAAGGTCCCATAATTTGGATTGAAATGAATATCAGACAGTGGTTGTAATGCGAATACTTCCTTTACCCCCGGTCTTTGATGTGCATTCTTGTTCTCAATGTCGTTTAGTTGTCGTTCAATGCCGGCCGTTGTGGTTTGCGGCGATAACTTGAGAAAAAACTCGTATTCAGGACTTACCCCGCCCCAGTTATATAAACGCAATTGCTGCTTTAGGGGGGCATATGAGAAGGCAGTAGGAAAAGAAATAAAGTCGCGAAAAGTAAAATCAGTATTTTGTTTGATTGTCTGTACAATTCCGCTGACGGAAGTTTTCAAGCTGTCATAGATTACTGTTCGTCCAAGCATTTGCTCATAACTAAGACCCGGGAAATATTTTTGCGCTTGCTCAGAAGTAAGCACCACTTGGTAAGGTGCAGTTAATGCTGATCTGGCCGAGCCGGCGAGCCAATGATAGTCGAACACTTTAAAGTAATCACTATCCGCCAATGTTACGTTGCCCTGTGCTTTGAAGTGCGGTGATGCTTTGTTTTCATTTGGGATGATCACATTCGGCTCATAAATTGTGAATATCGGGGCGGCCGCCTGCAGGCCTGTTACCTGGCCTTTAGCGGCCCATGGCAGCGGGCCGCATACGCCCGGATTATAACCAGGGCTGCCTGCGAACGAGAAATTGGTTACCACACGATAAATCCGGTCGCCGTCTTTATGGAATCTGTCAAAAGTGAGATCATAATGCACTGACAGGTAAATGACAAGCGCCGCGCTGGTGCCTATCGTCAAGCCAATAACATTGATCAGCGTAAACAGCTTGTGCCGCCAGAAATTCCGGAAGGCGACCTTGAAATAATTCTTTATCATAACTAATAAATTGTAAATCCTAATCTCTAAATTCTAATTACGTAAACTATCAACTGCCCACCGCCTACTCACTTCTCAGACTTCTTACCGGGTTGGCAATAGCGGCTTTAATGGCCTGAAAGCTCACGGTAAGTAATGCGATCAATATGGACAGCACCCCCGCTCCGGCAAACATCCACCAGCTGATCGGTACTTTATAAGCAAATGCGTCGAGCCATTTGTGCATGGTCCACCAGGCTATGGGCGTGGCTATAATAAAGGCGATACCAACCAGCCACATAAATTCTTTTGATAGCAAACCGACAACGCCGGCAACGCTCGCGCCCAGTACCTTGCGGATACCGATCTCTTTCCGGCGCTGCTCGGCGCTGAAGGCTGCCAGGCCAAACAACCCGAGGCACGAGATCAAAATGGCCATTATTGTAAATGAGTTGATGATCTGCGAAAGGCTGATCTCAGCTGAATATTGTTTTTGTACTTCCTGGTCGAGGAAGGTGTATTCAAATGGCACGCCAGCCAGGTTTTTTTGCCAAACATTTTCTATTTTACTTAATACCGACTTGTAATCATTGCTGCTTACCGAAACCGTCATGAACGAAAAAGCATTAGGGTCGCCATTATAGAAAAGCATGAAGGGCCGTACTTCGCCATGCAGCGAATTATAGTTGAAGTCTTTCATCACGCCGACCACGTCCACGTAACTCACCGGCCCGTCGAGGTATTTGCTGTATAGCCTTGTGCCCGGGGCTTTTTCGGGCGCAAGGCCCAGTCTTCTGCATAAAGTTTCGTTGATCAGCGTCTTCAAAGTATCCTTTAGATGGAAATCACGGCCGCTTATGATCTTTATGCCATTCGCCCTGACGAACTTTTCATCGGTATCCATATTTTGTGCATCGACAGCCGTCGCCGGATTCCCCCCGGCCAGGTAAACGCCATGGTCGCGTCCCACAAACTGGCTCAGGTAATTATTGGAACGGCTCACCGCTTTCACTTCCGATAGTTGCTCCAGATCTGTGCCAAGGGCCGTCATTTTTCGTTGCGTATCGCCCGTATAGAAGCTGAATATCAGCTTCTGGTTTTTATCAAACCCAAGGTCTTTATTCTTGATAAAGTTTAGCTGATTGTAAATGATGATAATACCGGTGATCAGTACGATAGACAGCACAAACTGGAACACCACCAGCGAACGGCGAATGCCCGATGCCGAAATGCTGCTGGTGAAATTCCCCTTCATCACTTTGATAGCCTCAAATGCAGAAAGGTAGAAGGCAGGATAACTGCCCGCAACAATTCCTGTGATCGCCACGATGCCAAGCAGCATTAGCCAGACGCTGTAGTTATTCAGGAATGACAATTGAATACCGGATTGGGTTATTTGGTTCAAATAAGGCAAAGCAAAGTACAGCAGCGGTAACGCCAGGAACACACCGATGAGCGACAAGAGGAACGATTCGCCCAAAAATTGCTTGATCAGGTCGGCTTTTCCAGCACCAACCACTTTACGAACGCCTACTTCCTTCGCGCGTTTAGAGGCCCGGGCAGTACTCAGGTTCATGAAGTTGATACATGCTATCAACTGTATCATGACAGCGATCAGAGCAAGGATGGTCAGAAGCGTTGGACTTATGGTTTTGCTGTTCTCAACTTCGTAGCCGGTAGTTGTGTGTATAGAAGTTACCGGTTGCAGGTGCAGCACTTTGGTCATTCCCAGCGCCTTTAGTTGCTGCGCACCATATCTGTTCAGGAAATCAGGCAGCTTTTTTTCCAGCGCTGACGCGCTTGCCCCCGGGCGCAGTTTGATATAGGAGCATGCCAGGTTGTAGCCAGCCCATGCCGTATTCCCAAGTACAAACTCACCAAAGCCACCGCTGCGCATGGTGACGAATATGTTCGCCTCAATATGCGTTTTTCCTAAGCTTTCATCCACAACGCCATTCACCTTAAAATCATGCTTGCCATAAGCGTTATCAATAGTTATCACCTTGCCTACCGGATCGGTATTGCCGAATAATTTAATGGCAGTAGCTTTTGCCAGGACGATGGTATAGGGTTCAGCAAGAATGCTTCTTGTGTTTTTGCCATAATCGAAATGGTAGGAAAACATGTCAAAAAAGGTCGAATCGACATAAACGAGCTTATTTTCATAGAAGGACTTATCCTTGTACTTCAGCAAGTTCTTGCTATTCCCAAGTAAATCTGAAGGGATGAGACGCGCGTATTGCACCACCTCAGGAAAGTCGCGTTTAATAGCCGGGGCAATAGGCGGGGAAGCCGTAGAATTGTTGTGTTTATCGCCCACTATTTGAAGCGACGAGGTAATGCGGTAAATATCCTGTGCATCCTTATGTTGCTTATCGTAGCTATACTGATCCTGAACAAATAGCAGGATGTACAGGCAGCATAAAGTGCCGGTAGCGAGCCCGAAAATATTGATGAAGCTGAAGGTCTTGTTCTTCATCAGGAAGCGAACGGCAGTTTTGAGATAACTTTTTATCATGGCGATTAGTTCATTAGTTATTATGCGTCACTGTTAAGAGATCACTCGCTCCTGAGGCTTTTTACCGGATTGGCGACCGCAGCTTTGATAGCCTGGAAGCTAACAGTGAACAACGCTATTGTAATTGATAATATGCCCGCCAGGGCGAACATCCACCAGGTTACAGGCACCTTGTAAGCAAAAGTTTCAAGCCATTTATGCATGGCCCACCACGAAAGCGGCGTAGCCACGATGAAAGCAATGCCGACCAGTTTGATAAATTCTTTTGACAGCAATGCGGCAATACCGCTTACACGGGCGCCGAGCACTTTGCGTATGCCGATCTCTTTCTGACGCTGTTCAGCGCTGAATGCCGCGAGCCCGAACAAGCCAAGACAAGAGATAAAAATAGCCATCATAGTGAATGAATTGATAATGTTTGACAGGCTTTGCTCAGCTTCATAATGCTTTTGTACTTCCTGGTCGAGGAATGCATAGGCAAAAGGCGCGCCTGGCAAGTCTTTTCGCCAGGTAGTTTCCAATTTGCTAAGGAGTGACTTGTAGTCGGCACCATTTACCGATACAGTCATAAATTTGTAGTAATTGCCCGGGTTACCATTGTGGAATATCATGAACGGGCCAACTTGCCCATGAAGGGACTCATAATTGAAATCCTTCATTACACCAACAATATCAAAGTGTGAAATAGTGCCATCCAGCCCTTTATTGAACAGCCTTGTTCCCGGCGCTTTTTCTACTGCAATGCCGAGGCGCTTGCAAAGGGTCTCATTGACCAACGTCTTGGATGTGTCTTTCACATCGAAATCTCTCCCCACGATGATCTTAATGCCATTTGCCTTCACAAATCTTTCATCAGCAGACATGTTTTTTGCACCCACGGCTGTTGACGCGTTTCCACCGGCGAGATACACAGGCAAATCGCTGCCGTCTTCATGCGTCAGGTAGTTATCGCACAGGCTGGCATATTTTACTTCTGGCAGTTGTTGAAGATCTGTTGCAAGAGTGGACATCTTATTCCGGGCATCCTGCGTGTAAAAGCTGAGGACCAGTTTTTGGCTTTTATCGAAGCCAAGGTCTTTGTTTTTGATATAATTAAGCTGGCTGTAAATAATGATGATCGAAGTGATAAGTACTATAGACAGGGCGAACTGGAACACCACCAACGAGCGCCGTATGCCCGAGGCTGATATGTGATTAGTAAAGTTACCCTTCATCACCTTAATAGCTTTGAACGCTGACAAGTAAAAAGCAGGGTAGCTGCCCGCAACTGCGCCGGTGATCACGACGATGCCGATCAGCATCAGCCAAATGCCCGAATGTGCGAGAAAAGAAAGCTGAATATTTGCCTGGGTAATTTGATTCAAATAAGGCAAGGCCATTATTAAAAGCGGCACCGCCAGCAATACGCCGATCAGCGTAAGCAGAAACGATTCGCCCAGGAATTGTTTCACCAGGTCGCTGCGTTCAGCGCCTACTACCTTGCGTACGCCAACTTCTTTGGCGCGTTTTGATGCGCGGGCGGTGGACAAATTCATGAAATTGATACAGGCTATCAACTGGATCATGATGGCGATGCCTGCCAAAATGTATAATAATGTTGGATTTATGGTATTGCTTAGCTCAAACTCAAGTCCAGGCGTGGTATGCATGGAGGCAATGGGTTGCAAATGAAGTGTTTTAGTCATACCCAGCGCCTTAAGATCTTGCCCTCCGTATTTAGCGAGTAAGCCGGGCAGCTTTTTTTCAAAGGCTGCGGGATCAGTTCCGGGACGAAGTTTAATAAAAGAGCATATGATATTATTCCCGGCCCATTCATGATTGTTAACCAGGTACTTCCCAAACCCGCCGCTTCGCATAGTCACAAAAATATTAGCCTTGATATGCGATTTACCGAGGCTCTCGTCAACCACGCCATTTACTTTGAAATCATGGTTCCCGTAGGCATTATTGATAGTGATCACTTTGCCTACCGGGTCGTCATTGCCAAATAGCTTGATAGACGTCGACTTTGATATTACGATCGAATAGGGTTCGGTTAATAGGTTAGGTGTGTTTGTGCCATAAACAAAATGATAAGATAACACGTCGAAAAAGGTGGAGTCGACGTATGTTAAACCAGATTCATAAAATGTTTTATCCTTATATTTCAACATGCTATTGTTATTCCCGATCAGATCGGACGAGAACAAACGTGCGTATTGCACCACTTCAGGAAAATCGCGTTTTATAGCCGGCGCTATTGGCGGCGATGAAGATGCCAACTGATGTTTGTCGCCGGTAAGCTCGAGTGAAGAGGTTACGCGGTAAATGTCTTTGGCATCCTTATGGTGCTTGTCATAGCTGTATTGATCCTGTACATAAAGCAGGATGTAAAGACAGCATAAAGTGCCGATAGCAAGACCAATGACATTGATGAAGCTGAAAGTCTTATTCTTCAGCAGGAAACGAACAGCGGTTTTAAAATAACTTCTGAGCATGGCAACCGGGTGAGTTTGAGCATAACACGCAATGGTTGCAAACTCTAATAAGATGCCAAATCTATACTCGTCTGATTATTAGACGATTGTAAAGGTTTTAAACGATTTAAATGTTCGGTTTCGATACAGCCGGTGTACGATTATAGCCTGCCTTCTGTGATCATAAGTTGTACTTTTAGCACGGCAGCTACAGTAATGGAGTCCATGATCTCGCCATCGCAAACTTTTTGATATAATTCGGCGAAAGGTATTTTGCGGATGGTCAGTTTCTCTGTGTCCTCCGGTTCAGGTTCAAATTGTTTTAACCCGCGTGCAAGATAGACGATCGATACTTCGTCGCTAACAGAATTAGAAAGATGCATACGGAACAGCTCAGTCCATTTATCTGCTTTAAGGCCGGCTTCTTCCAGCAATTCGCGTTTCGCCGATTCCAGCGGATCGGTATCGAACGGACCGCCGCCTTCCGGTATTTCCCAGCTATAGCAATCAGGGGCAAAGCGGTATTGACCAATGATGTACGTATTCATCTCGTCGTCGAGAGGCACGATGCCTATGGCAAAGTTCCTGAAATGCACTTTGCCGTATATGCCCGGATTGCCTGAAGGGTTGATCACCTGGTATTCTGTAAGTCCGATCCAGGGATTTTCGTAGATATTTTCTTCAGAAGTGATCTGCCAGGGGTTTTCTTCGGTGTGCATTAGTCGTCAAATTTTAAATCGCGATAAAAATAGGATACAGTTCTGTAACTTTAGTTGTCCGAAATGTTCTAATTCATGTTATGCGTTATTTTTTGTGCATCATCCTGCCGCCGCTGGCGGTTTTGACCACCGGTCGCATCGGCGCATTTTTATTGAGCTGCCTGCTTACGTTATGCCTGTGGATACCCGGCGTTGTCCATGCCATATTGGTTACCAATGACTATTACGAGGAAAGGCGCCACCGCCAGGTAATTCGCGCCATCAGGAAAAACAGGTACTAGGCGGATTTGTGATTGTTAGCAACTTATTTTAACTGCAATCCATTGAAATTCAACCCCGTTTTATATATTTAAGATATGAAAAAAATCGTTTTACTAATTGCGGCGATAGTTTTTGCCGCAGTATTAGCCAATGCTCAGGACGGTTGGGTTACACACCGCGCGGATAATCGCATATCCATAAAATTTCCGACCGAGCCCAGCGAGAAGGTACCGGGTAGCTTCATTGCGGTCAGCAAAGACAGCAGTGTTGCCTATATATTCACCGTAGTAGATTTTGTGCAGGTTGCCAATATAGATTCGGTAGCGCTGGCCCCGGTTAAAGCCACACCCGAATTTGCAGCCCAGCTAAAAGCGGGCGTTCAGCATGGCCTGAACGATGTTAACTTGTCCGATTTTGTTATTGGTACCTGGAAAGGGTTTACCAGCTATACTGCCAGCGGAACCGACGATAAAAACAAAAGATATGATATCTTTATGGTTATCATCGGGAATAAGGCGTACAGCTTCTCAACAGTAATAAGCAAAGGCGCCAGTCTTCAAAACAGAGATGATTTTCTAAAGACAATCACGTTGAGTAATTGACCGGTATTAAAAAAGATAGCGATGAGTTTTTGCCCACCGCTATCCAAAATGTCGTTTTTGAAGCTTAGAGGCCAAAAGCCTTTTTCACTTTGTCCACATAGTCCAGCTTTTCCCAGGTGAACAGTTCCACCTCGCTTGTAACCGCGCGGCCCTCGGGGCTTATAAATGTTTTGCTCACCTGCTTGTTTGGTTTACCGAAATGTCCGTAAGCAGCGGTTTCGCTGTAAATAGGATTGCGCAGTTTCAGGCGGGTCTCGATAGCATAAGGGGTCATATCAAATATCTCTTCAACCTTTTTGGCTATTTCACCGTCGCTTAAACCTACTTTGCGCGAACCATAGGTGTTCACGTAGATACCCATAGGCTTGGCTACGCCGATAGCATAGGATACCTGTACCAATACTTCGTCGCAAACGCCGGCCGCAACCAGGTTTTTAGCGATGTGCCGCGTTGCATAAGCAGCTGAACGGTCAACCTTTGATGGGTCTTTACCAGAAAAAGCGCCTCCGCCGTGTGCACCCTTGCCGCCATAAGTATCTACAATGATCTTGCGGCCAGTGAGGCCGGTATCGCCGTGCGGGCCTCCGATAACGAACTTGCCGGTAGGGTTGATGTGGTATTTAATGTGGTCATTAAATAGTTGGCCATATTTTGAATATTTAGCCTTGACACGCGGGATCAGGATGTCGATCACATCCTGTTTGATCTTTGCGAGCATTTTAGTTTCTTCATCAAAATCGTCGTGCTGGGTCGAGATCACGATCGCGTCGATGCGGGTCGGCTTGTGATCGTCGCCATACTCGAGCGTTACCTGCGATTTGGCATCAGGGCGAAGATATTTGATCTCGTTATTCTCACGCCGGATGGCAGCTAACTCAATCAGTAAAGCGTGCGCCAGGTCCAATGCAAGCGGCATATAATTTTCGGTCTCAACAGTAGCATAACCGAACATCATGCCCTGGTCGCCGGCGCCTTGTTCCTGTTTTTCTTTACGGTCGACGCCCTGGTTAATGTCGGGTGACTGCTCATGTATAGCTGAGAATACACCGCATGAACTGCCATCGAACATATACTCACTTTTATTGTAGCCGATACGGTTGATCACGTCGCGCGCAATTTTCTGCACGTCAAGGTAGGCTGTTGATTTTACTTCGCCTGCCAGCACCACCTGTCCTGTGGTCACCAGTGTCTCGCATGCAACTTTTGAATTGCGGTCAAATGCCAAAAAATTGTCAATTAGCGCGTCTGAGATCTGGTCGGCTACTTTATCCGGATGTCCTTCCGACACGGATTCGGATGTAAATAAGTAAGGCATAAATTTTTCCTGTTAAATTTTTGTTAATTTACTGAAATAGAAGTGCTTAAGCGGATCACAGTTGAAAAAAGAGGCAGAGTTTTTTAGCACTTTTTTATGTGGTTGCAATCCAGTCGCGGCTTCAAAGGCAATAATCGAGCCGAAACATCAAATCAGTCCACTTCGTGCGTCAAAAATAAAAACAATTTTTTACAAAACCGAAAATAGGGGTTACTTTTGATGTCCAAATTACAATTGCTTGAAGAGTAAAGCGTTATTTATCATCAATCCGATCTCGGGAGGAAAGACGAAGGACGATGTGCCGGATATGGTTAGGAATAACCTGGATACCACGCTTTTTGAGCCGGAGATAGTATTCACAAACCGTGCCTATCACGGAAGGAAACTTGCACAAAAGGCAATAGGCGAATACCCTTATATCATAGCTGTTGGCGGTGACGGTACTATCAACGAGATCGCATCTGCGGTAGCCGGTACCGGTGCTGTACTTGGGATCGTTCCGTTTGGTTCAGGCAATGGGCTGTCCCGTTTTCTGGGCATACCGATGGATACCACTGAAGCCATTAAAAACCTGAACGGACGGAAAATTGAAGCCATTGACGCTGCACAGTTCAATAGGCAGTGGTTTTTCAATATGGCTGGCATGGGTTTCGACGCACATATTGCCGAAGTGTTTTCGCACGACAAGAACAGGGGCTTTTGGGCCTATATCAAGTCGTCATTTGGCGAAATAATGGGATATAAAAGCGAAGCCTATCATCTTGTAATTGACGGTGTGCCTTATGACAGGGATGCCTTTATGCTCAGCATCGCCAATTCATCGCAATACGGTAACAACGCACATGTTTCACCTCATGCATCCGTTCAGGACGGTCTGCTCGATGTATGTATAATTAAGCATTTCCCGTTATATAAATTCATAGGCCTGGGCCTGCGGATGTTCAATGGTACAGCAGATAAATCGAAATATGTCGAGATCATCCGAGGCAGGCATATCATCATAGAACGGACGGAGGACGGCCCGGTGCATTTGGATGGCGAGCCGCAGATCATGGGCCAGGATATCAATATTATGGTGATGCCGGGCGCATTAAGGATCATCACCGGTAAAACATTTAACGGAGAATATCCCATCGCTCCCTATGGCGAGCATAAGCCTGCCGTCAATCAATAATTAAAACATACTGCCATGGCAAAAAAATTCAATGATTTTTCAGGAATAGTTTACTCCACTAACCAGGATTACCAGTACCGGGGCGATACAGGCTATGCTGCATCGACCTTGCCGCCCCAGCAGCAGGACCTGAAGATACATCTCGATCGTAAAGGCGGGGGAAAGATGGTTACCCGTATTGTAGGCTTCGTTGGAAAAGAAGTGGATCTGGAGGCTTTGGGCAAACAGCTTAAATCAAAATGCGGCGTAGGCGGATCGGTTAAAAATGGGGAAATCCTGGTACAGGGCGACTTCCGCGACAGAGTTCTGACCTTGCTCCAGGCCGATGGATACAAGGCGAAAAAGGCCGGAGGTTAGTGTATGTCAATTTTTCGATACACTAACATAGAAATCTCATTATCAATAGTTTAAACATAGTGTATTTTTTACATATTGTAAAAAATATTCAAACTTTTCTTTGATTTGTGCGTATTAAAGTAGGATTTTTGCACCAGCCAATTTAACCAATTGAAGCTGTCCGGGCTGGAATAATGATCAGCACAAGGCGGGTTCATTACTTTAAAAAGCAAATTATTTGGAATGAAGAATTCTATGTACGCACTACCTGACCTGGGCTATTTGAACCTGGATCGGGCGGAGGAGGTATTTTTTCAATTGACGCCGGCGCAACTGGTCGAAGCGGCGCTGAAAAGGAATGAAGGTGTGCTTGCCGATAACGGCGCATTGGCCATTGACACGGGCGAATTTACAGGCCGCTCACCCAAAGACCGATTTATTGTTGAGGATGATATTACGCGCGACACCGTATGGTGGAGCGATGTCAATATCAGGTTTTGCGGCGAAAAATTTGACGCGCTATTTAATAAGGTAACGTATTACCTTTCACAGCATGAGATATTCGTTCGTGACGCCTCGGTTTGTGCCAACGAGAAATACCACGTTAATGTAAGAGTAGTTACAGAAACGGCGTACCAGAATTTATTTGTCCATCACCTTTTCCGCCGGCCGGAGAAGATCAGCCCGGCAAATAAACCCGAATGGACGGTGATCGCTGCTCCGGGATTCATGGCCGACCCGGCAGAAGACGGCACTCGTCAGCATAATTTTTCCATTATCAATTTCAGCAGAAAGGTCATCCTGATCGGAGGCACAGGCTATACAGGGGAGATAAAAAAGGGGATATTTTCGGTACTGAACTTTGTGCTGCCTTACGAAAAACAGGTGCTTTCCATGCACTGCTCAGCCAATACCGGAGAAAAAGGCGACACGGCAATTTTCTTTGGTCTTTCAGGGACGGGGAAAACTACCCTTTCAGCCGACCCCGAGCGCAAACTGATAGGCGACGATGAACATGGCTGGAGCGAGTATACCGTATTCAATTTTGAAGGCGGCTGCTATGCCAAATGTGTGGGCCTCACCGCCGAAAAGGAACCGCAAATATTCAATGCGATCAAATTCGGTGCATTGCTGGAGAATATCAATTTCATGCCGGGTACGCGTACTGTTAATTATAATGATATCGAAAAAACCGAAAATACCAGGGTGGCCTATCCTTTATATTTCGTGGATAATACAGTAATGCCGTCCATCGGATCATCGCCCAAAAACATATTCTTCCTTACTGCCGACGCGTTTGGCGTTTTGCCGCCGATATCGAAGCTGACGACAGCACAGGCGATGTACTATTTCATTTCGGGTTATACCGCCAAGGTTGCCGGGACTGAGGCAGGTATTTCGGAGCCTAAAACCACTTTCTCGCCGTGTTTCGGCGAGGCTTTTTTACCATTGCACCCTACCGCCTATGCCAAATTGCTGGGCAGAAAGCTCGAAGAGCGAGGCGTAAACGTATGGCTGGTGAATACCGGCTGGACTGGCGGGCCCTATGGTGTCGGCAAAAGAATGCGGCTTAAGTACACCCGCGCCATGATAACGGCTGCCATGAACGGCGAGCTGGACAATGTTCCATACCGCCGCCACGTACAATTCAACCTCCAGATGCCTGCGATGTGCCTGGGTGTGCCCGAGCACATCCTCGACCCGCGCAGCACTTGGGCCGACAAGGATGCCTATGACGAGATGGCCAACCATCTTGCCCGTGAGTTCTCCAGAAATTTTGAAAAATATGCCGGACACTGTGACCCACAGGTAGTTAACGCCGGACCGGGCGTTAGTATAGCAGTTTAGTTACAGTATTTTTATACTGTTGTGCTTGCGATTATTGAAAAAATTATTTTTCATTGTAAAAAATTGTCAAACTTACATGACAATTTTTTTGCTTTATACCGTTGGTACATAATCATAACATGCGAAAACCAACATTTTGTATTAAATAATCATAAAGAATAACAGAAAAAGTTTTTTTATATCATTAAAATTCTAATTTTGTTATCCGCTTTTTACACAGCACATTAATTAACTAAGTATTATAAACAAAAACTAAACTAAAAAACTAAAGTAATGGCAACCGCACCAACAAAACCAGCTACACCAGTAAAGAAAGAAAGCGCAGGAGCTTCAGGCACCTTTGCATTGTTGACCATCCCCATCTGTATCATCGTTGGAATCCTAGTCTTCATATTTATATTGGGCGATCCGAGTCACTATGCAGGCGGCGACGTTGACAAAGGCGTACCCCAGGATATATTCGGAACAGTTCACAGGGGTGGATTTCTTGTGCCGCTTATCATGGCGTTCGTGTTAATGGTAGTTGTGTTCTCTATTGAACGGGCTATCGTTATCGGCAAAGCAGCCGGCTCAGGCAGCGTTGATTCTTTCGTCAGGAAGATCACGTCGCTGTTAAGCGCAGGCAATATCGACGCCGCCAGTGCCGAATGTGACAAGCAAAAAGGCTCAGTTGCCAACGTAGTTAAAGCAGGGTTGAAAAAATACCGCGAAATGGAAAATGATGACCACCTTACCGTTGACCAGAAAACCCTGGCCATCCAGAAGGAAATTGAAGAGGCAACCGCTTTGGAAATGCCTATGCTGGAGCAAAACCTGACCATCATCGCTACACTGGTATCTATTGGTACGTTGTGCGGTCTGTTAGGTACGGTGCTTGGTATGATCAGGGCCTTCTCTACGATGTCAGCTGCCGGCGCTCCGAATACATCAGAGCTTTCAACAGATATTTCTGAGGCGCTGGTTAATACCGCTTTGGGTATCACCACTTCTGCTTCATCGATCATCCTGTACAACTACTTTACATCAAAGATCGACAAGCTGACTTACGCTATTGACGAAACAGGTTTCAGCATCGTACAGACATTCGGTGCTTCACACGCCGCCAAGAGAGGTTAAAAAAATACTTTAGTGCTTAATTTTCCGTTGATAGTATAGTCGGCGGAAAATCCAAAAAAATTAAAAACACTATTTATTTTTAAAATTATTTTAACTATGGCGAGGATAAAAGTTCCGAGAAAAAGTACAGCACTGGATATGACAGCCATGTGCGATGTAGCCTTCCTGCTGCTTACCTTTTTCATTATGACAGCTAAGCTTAGGACCGACGATCCGCTGCATATCGATACGCCTTTTGCTACACAAGCATTGGTAGTGCCTGATGAGAACCTTGCCACAATAGAAGTTGGTAAGGATAAAGTATTCTTCGGCATCGAGGGTACTGATATTCGGAGAGCATTGCTTGAAGAAATGGGTAAGCAATATAAGATATCATTTACTCCCGAAGAGGAGGCCCGATTTGCTGTGATACCTACGTTCGGCGTACATATGGATCAGCTGAAACAGTTTATAGCGATGAATGACGATCAGCGTAAGGACTTCAAACAGCCCGGTATACCTGTAGACTCTACTGCAAACAACGAATTATCAACCTGGATATACCAGGCGCGTTTGGTAACCAAGAACCTGAAAAACCAGGAATTGCGTATTGCTATCAAAGGAGACTCCAAAGATATGTATCCCAAGTATAAGCAAGTAGTGGATGTATTACAGAGACAGGGTGAGAACAAATTTGTTTTAGAGACACAACTTAAAGGTAAATAACTATGGCAGAATTAGATACCTCCGGGAAAGGCGGGGGGCACAAAGGCGGTAAGATCCGAAGTAAGAAAGCTTCGACCCGCATCGATTTGACGGCGATGGTTGACCTTGCCTTTTTGCTGATCACATTCTTTATTATGACCACTACTTTGTCGAAGCCAAAGGCTATGGACATGGCCATGCCGGATAAGTCAAAGAAGGATGTGCAGTTGCCGGTTCCTGAAACACGTACCATGACCGTTTGGCTTGGCGCTAACGATAAAATTGAATGGTTCGTGGGTGCGCCGGGTAAATCGCAGCCGACCGTAGACAATTTTGGTAAGAATGGCATACGGCAAACACTTGTAGAACAGAGTAAGAAGATACAAGCCACCCACGCAGGTCCGGATAATGACATGATCGTACTGATAAAGCCGAGCGATCATTCAACCTACAAGGATTTCGTGAACATGATCGACGAGCTCAATATAACCGGTATCACCAGGTTTGCTGTGGTTGATATCACACCGGCTGAAGTAGCCCAGTTGAAGAAGGACGGAAACTATTAATTATTAACAATTAGCATTTAAAACTAAAGCTTTTAAAAATGTTAGGACAGAAATTAGACATTTTAAAGCAGGAATGGATAGATGTAGTCTTCACCGACAGGAACAAGAACTACGGCGCTTATGAGCTGCGTAAAAAGAGTGGCTTTAATACCACAAAAGCGCTGATCATAGGAGTTGTTTCGTTTGTTTTTGTGCTATCGTTGCCTACTATCATCAACATCATTTCAGGCTTTATACCAAAAAAGGTCGAGAAGGTAAAAATTGTGCCTGTCGTCCTCCAGCCACCACCACCCCTGAACAAACAAAAACCGCCACCACCGCCGCCCGAACCGCCGAAACCAAAGATTGACCAGGTGAAGTTCCCGCCGCCAGTGGTGAAACCTGATAACGAGGTTAAAGAACAGCCGCCTACGGTGAAAGAACTGGAAGTTGCAGACCCGGGCCAAAAGAATCAGAAAGGCGACCCTAACGCTGATATCGTGATCAATACCCCTGTGGGTAATAGTGACGAAAAACAGGTTACCGAGGACGAAAACAAGATATTCACCGCGGTTGAGCAAGAGCCAACCCCTGCCGGTGGTATCCAGAAGTTTTATGAATATTTGGCTAAGAACATCCGTTATCCAGCCGTTGCCAAGGAAAATAACGTTCAAGGCAAAGTATTCCTGACTTTTGTTGTTGAGAAAGACGGATCGATCACTGACGTTAAGGTATTGCGCGGGATAGGAAATGGATGCGACGAAGAAGCGGTGCGCGTACTGAGAAATGCGCCAAAGTGGAAGCCGGGCATTCAGAACGGACGTCCGGTTCGTGTACAATACCAGGTCCCTGTAAGCTTCGCACTGCAGCAGGAAGATCAATAAGATCAATGCGGAATAAATTTGATTTCGGACAAAAATCGCTCCAAAGGCGGTTTTTGTTTATTTTGGGCTTGATCACCTTCATAGCTTGCTTCACGCTTGGCCTGATGGTCATTTTTTGGAGAAGACTGATTGACATGATCGATATGCCCGCATGGCAGAGAGTGTCATTAGGCTGTTTGCTCCTGTTATACAGTATATTAAGATTTGTTAGATTCTTTAGGAAAAGACCTGATGAAGAGTAGATTGGTTGTCACAATATTAGGTATAGCTATAGTAAGCACCCTTGCAACGTGCAAACGCAGAGATCAGGCAAAAAACTATAACGATACTTATGATTCGGGAACGCTGCAGTTTGTGTCGGACGAATCGTTCTCGCCGATCGTGGACGAGGAAATATATATTTTCAAGCACGATAACCCGAATGCTGATCCAAAGGTTATTTATCGCTCAGAGAATAATGCTGTGAACATGTTGCTGAAGGATAGCGTGCGGTTCGCATTTTTGTCACGCGATCTCACTCCGCAGGAAAAAAGCATGCTCGCCCAGCACAGTTTACCGCCGACAGTGAACAAATTCGCCGAGGATGCGATTACCATTATTGTGAACCAGGCGTCGGCCGATACAGGTATAACTGTTGGTGAGATAAAGAAAATGCTCATCGGGCAGGCAAAAACGGACAGGAGCATTGTTTTTGATAATCCTAATTCGAGCCTTGTGCGGTATTTAAAGGATCTGAGCGGAGTGAAAACTTTTACCGCGAAGAATGTTTATGCGCTTAAAACAAACAAAGAAGTAATAAAGTACGTCAGCGAGCACCCCGAAGCCATAGGAATAACGGCTTTCAGCTGGGTCGACGATCCGGATGCTGATTACGCAGATGCGGTAAAAAAAATAAGGATACTTTCCGTGCGCGATGAAAACAGCAAAACGGCTCCGAATCAATATTTTATGCCCTCGCAATCGACCATGGCACTAAAACAATACCCATTAGAAAGAAGTTTATACATGGTAAACTGCACAGGCCGAAAAGGATTGGGCCTGGGGCTTGAGCTATTTGTAAGTAGTGACAAGGGTCAGCGTATCATACTCAGATCAGGTTTGCTCCCCTTCAAGATACCCGAAAGAAATATAGTCGTTCATAATAAATTATAAGACAAAGAGTTATACACTAACGAGCACACATTAAACACTAACCTAAGTATAAAATGAAAATTATCAATAAAGCGGCTGCTATCGGTTTCGGTCTTGCCCTGGTGGGATCATCAGCTTTCGCCCAGAGCCTTGCCGATGCGAAGAAAGCTATCGATGCGGAGCAATTCCAGAAAGCCAAATCGATGCTCAAGAACCTGGTATCCACTCAGTCGAATAAAGGTGAAAACTACTTTTACCTTGGATGGGTATATATCAAACAGGATTATGTGGATTCAGCCAAAGCGGTATTCCAAAAAGGCATTGCCGCTGATGCCAGTTCGGCACTCAATTACGTGGGTTTAGGCGTTGCGGCACACCTGGATAAGGACGTTGCAGGAACCACGTCGAACTTTAACCAGGCGATAGCCAAGGCTGGTAAAGATACCAAGCCTTATGTATATATGGGCAAAGGTTATCTGTTGCCGGTGGGCGGAGCTGCAAACCCGACACAAGCCGATGCAACGGCCGCATTGGACGTGCTGACCAAGGGCGTTGCGGCAACTGCTGTAAAGGACAAAAAACATAGAGATGAACCGGCTGCATCTACCGACCCTGAGATATATATGACCATGGGCGAAGCCGACCGCATATTGCTGAAAAGCAACGATGCCTATACCAATTTCTCTACAGCACAGACGCTGGACCCTAAAGCGCCTAATGTTTATGTAGCGTTAGGCGTATTGTGGAAATATGCCGATAACTTTGAAGATGCTGAAAAGCAATTCCAGCAGGCTTTGAGCATCGACCCGAACTATGGACCGGCTTACCGCGAATGGGCTGAAACCGATTACCGCTGGGCACAAAGCGACCCTTCAAAGGCTGATGCCAAGATTAAAGAAGCGGTTCAGCAATACCAAAAATATTTGAGCCTGACTGATACTTCGCCGGAATCGGAAATGCGCTATGCCGACTTCCTGATCAACGCGGGTGATTACAAGAGTCTACAGCAGGTGGCTACCGAGCTTTCAAAGTCAGCCGGATCAAATTTGAGGGCTGAACGCTATTTAGGATATGCTGCCTTTGAAAATAAAGATTACCCGTCTGCACTGACGGCTTTGAATACCTGGATATCAAAAGCAGATCCTAAACGTGTTATTCCTTTGGATTACATTTATCTCGGCCGTACGCAATTAGCTTTGAAGGACTCAACAGGTATTGCGACGCTGAATAAAGCATTAAGCCTGGATTCGACCCGTACACCGGTTTACGGCGAGATCGCTAACTTCTATTATGGTGAGGCGAAGTGGCCGCAGGCCGGCGATGCCTACGCCAAATTTATAGCTAAAGGCGGTCGGAAGGTAACTTTAAACGACTATTATAGGGAGGCGTATAGCTATTACAGGGCTGGCATAGCCGGCGCCAAGCCTGACACCGTTATATTAAACAAAGCGGACTCAGCACTTAGTTATGTACAACATAAAATGACTAATCCCCCCTCTGTCATAATTATAACCAGGGCTGAAGTTAATGATGCGAAAGACCTTGATCGTAATAATATTAAGGGTTTAGCTAAGCCGTACTATGAACAGTTTCTGGCAATGATGACCGATCCCACTCAGTTTACGGACCAGGATAAAAAGAATTATGTAGAAGCTTGCGATTATCTTGGCAATTACTATTTCTTTAAAGAAAAAGATACAGCTAAGGCAACCGATTACTTCACCAAAGCGCATACTGTTGATCCAACAGATAAAATATCATCTGATTTTCTAAAACGAAAACCCGGAGCCAAGAGCAAATAATAAAATTAACTAAAAGCTCCGTTAAGGGGCTTTTTTTATTTTCTATCCGTTAGTATATTTGCACCATGGATGTACAAAGTTTGCCTGTGAATTTTCTGCCTATCATCTTCCAGATGGTAGTTGCTGTGGGTTTTGTGGTGGCAACCATGTTTTTTACTCATAAACTCGGCCCGAAGCGTGTAACCAGCGATAAACTGACCCCTTTTGAATCGGGAATCGAGGTGATCGGTAATGCCCGCACGCCGATGTCCATCAAATATTTCCTGGTGGCGATACTGTTCGTGCTGTTTGATGTGGAAGTGATCTTCATGTACCCCTGGGCGGTAAATTTTAAAGAGCTTGGGCAGGAAGGCATGGTCGAAATGTTCATTTTCATGGGCACTTTGCTGCTTGGTTTTATTTACGTTATCAAAAAAGGAGCATTGGATTGGGATTGAGTTTAGATTGATTCTAAATAGGTTATCCTGTCGTTCTGGTGTATTTTTTACATGCTTATTTGTTGTAAATTTGCTATGTTTTAAGGCCTTGCCTTAGATATCAATCTATTTATGTAGATCATGAGTGATATTAAAATAGTGGACGCCCCTCCGGGTGTTGAAGGAGCTGGATTTTTCGCGACAACGGTTGATAAAGTGATAGGAATGGGTCGCTCTTACTCGTTATGGCCACTGCCGTTTGCTACCTCATGCTGCGGTATTGAGTTCATGTCCACTATGTCGCCGCATTATGACCTGGCGCGTTTCGGTGCCGAGCGTTTGAGCTTTTCGCCCCGCCAGGCCGACCTGCTAATGGTGATGGGTACTATATCCAAAAAAATGGGGCCTGTTTTGCGCCAGGTATATATCCAAATGGCCGAACCGCGCTGGGTTTTATCTATGGGTGCATGCGCCTGCAGCGGAGGCATATTCGATACTTATTCGGTACTCCAGGGCATTGACGAGATCATCCCGGTCGATGTATATATCCCTGGCTGCCCGCCGCGACCTGAAGCCGTTATCGATGGGTTCATGCAGATACAAAAATTGGTGCAAACAGAGTCGCTTCGCAGGAGGGATACACCTGAGTACCAGAAACTGTTAGCTTCATATGGAATACAATAATGGGTAAGATAACCAACGAGGAAGTACTCAATAGCATTAAGGCGAAGTTTGAGAGCGATGTAACCGAGGTTTCGGAGTCCTATGGTTTGCTGACCTTTGAAACCAGCCGCGAAAAGATCACGGAATTGCTGACCTTTTTGAAGAACGACTCAACGCTGCAGTTCATTTACCTGACAGATATTACCGCTATCCATTACCCTGAACAGGAAAAGCAGATAGGGGTTATTTACCACCTGCATAGTCTGATGAATGGCGTTCGTGTTCGTGTCAAGGTTTTCATGGATGAGAACGATCTGCACATTCCAACTGCTACTACCATTTGGGACGGCGCCAACTGGATGGAGCGTGAGACTTACGACTTTTTCGGCGTGATATTCGACGGGCACCCTGATCTGCGCCGGATATTGAACGTAGATGATATGACGGTTTTCCCGATGCGGAAAGAATATCCGCTCGAGGATCCGAACCGTGTAGATAAAAGAGATTACTTTTTTGGAAGATAAAGATGAAAACGCACCTGCTGCTTGATGACAATGATCCGCAAAGCGAGCTTTCCACGCTCAACCTCGGGCCTACGCACCCTGCAACACACGGTGTGTTCCAGAATGTGCTGCAACTGGACGGCGAGCGTATTGTAAGCGGTGTTTCAACGATCGGTTACATACACCGCGCGTTCGAAAAGATCGCTGAGCACCGGCCATTCTACCAGATAACCCCGCTGACCGACCGTATGAACTATTGCTCGTCGCCCATCAACAACATGGGCTGGCACATGACGGTTGAAAAGTTGCTGGACATCAAGCTGCCGAAGCGCGTGGAATACCTGCGTGTGATCATTATGGAGCTGGCGCGTATATCCGATCACCTGATCTGCAACAGTGTATTGGGTGTGGATACGGGTGCAACCGCGGGTTTCTTTTATGTGATGGAATACCGCGAGCTGATCTATGAGATATATGAAGAGATATGCGGCTCGCGCCTGACGACCAATATTGGCCGTATCGGCGGTTTCGAAAGAAACTTTAACGATATCGCTTTTGCCAAGATCAAAAAGTTCCTGAAAGAATACCCGGTTGTACTAAAGGAATTTGAGAACCTGCTTACCCGCAACAGGATATTCATCGACCGCACGAAAGATGTGGCGAAGGTTCCGGCTGAAACGGCGTTAAGCTATAGCTGGAGTGGGCCTTTGCTCCGTGCAGCAGGTGTCGATTACGACGTTCGCGCGATGGAGCCGTACTCTTCCTATGAAGATTTCGACTTCGAAGTACCTGTCGGTACCAGCGGCGACGTTTACGACCGTTTCCTTGTGCGTAATGCCGAAATGTGGCAAAGCCTCCGTATTATCGAGCAGGCTATGGCGAAAATAGAAAAGGAACCTAAGGATGTATTCAAGGCCGACGTTCCGGAATATTACCTGCCTCCGAAGGAAGAAGTTTACAACAATATGGAAGCGCTCATCTATCACTTCAAGATCGTGATGGGCGAGATTGATACGCCTAAAGGCGAGGTTTATCACGCGGTGGAAGGCGGAAATGGCGAGTTGGGCTTTTACCTGGTGAACGATGGCGGAAGGTCGCCATACCGCTTGCATTTCCGCAGGCCATGCTTCATCAATTACCAGATGTATGCGCCGATGAGCCGTGGCATGCTGCTTTCCGATGCGATAATTAACATGAGTAGTTTAAACGTTATAGCCGGCGAATTAGATGCTTAAAGTGGAAGATACGGGCGCGCCGGTTGAATTCTCACCGGCATTAGTAAAACAGTTCGACGAGATCGTAGGCCGCTATCCGAAAGGAAAGCAGAAATCGGCTTTGCTGCCCATTTTGCACCTGGTGCAGGCCGAATATGGTTGGGTAAGCACACCTGCGATGGATAAAGTTGCCCAATACCTGGGGCTTGAGCCGATCGAGGTGTACGAAGTGGCTACCTTTTATACCATGTATTTTATGCGCCCGCAGGGCAAGTTTGTGCTGGAAGTATGCCGTACAGGACCTTGCTGCCTGGTAGGGGCTGAAAAGATCATGGATCACATCGAGGAAAAGCTGGGTGTAAAGGAAGGAGATGTAACATCGGATGGCCTGTTCAGCTGGCGAGGTGTGGAATGCCTTGCAGCCTGCGGTTACGGCCCCGTGCTTCAGATAGGCCCGGAATATACTTTTTATGAGAATTTAACCAACGAATCGGTCGATAAACTGATCGGTGACTTGAAGCAAAAAGCGAATAATTGATGAATATTACCAAGTCGCGTGTGATTATGGGAGATCTGCTTATAGTGGTCATTTTGATCATGGCGTTTTCCTCGATGAAGGTGCTTAGTGAAAACTTACTCCTGATAAGCCTGGTACTGGTGATATTGATAGCCCGCAGCATTTGGTACCATGTGATGTGGTATAAATCGAGTGGCAAAATATACTGACATGAACCGCAGGAACCTGGTATTAGCGGATGTATTGTTTGTGATCGTGATCATCACGGTCGCAAAAAGCGGCGATCTGCAGAAATATCCGCTAATCCTGGGACCGCTTATCATCGCTGCGCTGGCAACCTGCGTGATAAGGCATGTGCATTATTATAACATGAACAGAAAGATCTATTAAGCCAATGGGACGGAAACTGCTTTTAACGAATATCAACGTACCCGGCATCAATACTTTTGATGTTTACCGCAAGAATGGCGGCTATGCTTCAGTGGAAAAAGCGCTGAAGAAGATGTCGCCGGATGAGATCGTGGAGGAGGTAAAGAAGTCGGGCTTGCGCGGCCGCGGCGGCGCGGGCTTCCCAACCGGCATGAAATGGAGCTTCCTGGCTAAGCCCGAAGGTGTTGCCCGTTACCTCGTTTGTAATGCCGATGAATCGGAGCCGGGCACATTTAAAGACCGTTACCTGATGACTTATCTCCCTCATTTGTTAATTGAGGGAATGATCGTTTCCAGCTTTGCCCTGGGCGCCAATGTATCTTATATCTACATTCGCGGCGAAATGATGCCGCAGATACGCATCCTGGAAAAAGCTATTGCTGAAGCAAAGAATGCCGGATTTTTGGGCAAAAATATATTAGGATCGGGCTATGACCTTGAGCTGTATGTTCAGCCGGGAGGTGGCGCCTATATCTGCGGTGAAGAGACGGCGTTGCTCGAATCACTTGAGGGCAAGCGCGGTAATCCGCGTATCAAACCGCCGTTCCCGGCGGTTGCAGGCCTGTATGGCTGCCCGACCGTGGTGAATAATGTGGAATCTATTGCAGCGGTTGTACCGATCATTAATGAAGGCGGCGAAGAATATGCCAAGATCGGTGTTGGTCGCAGCACAGGCACCAAACTCATTTCAGCCGGTGGTAATGTTAAAAAGCCCGGCGTTTACGAGATAGAACTTGGGGTAACCTGTGAGGAATTTATGTATTCGGATGAATATTGCGGCGGCGTACCCAATGGCAAACGCCTGAAAGCGGTGGTTGCAGGCGGTTCTTCGGTGCCGATCGTTCCGGCAAATCTGTTCCTGAAGACAATCAACAACGAGCCAAGACTGATGACTTATGAGTCACTGGCTGACGGCGGTTTCGTAAGCGGAACCATGATGGGTTCAGGCGGTTTCATCGCCTTTGATGAGGATCAGTGTATTGTGCGCAATACCTGGAATTTCACCCGTTTCTACCACCACGAAAGCTGCGGGCAGTGTTCACCATGCCGCGAAGGAACCGGCTGGATGGAAAAAGTGCTGCACCGCCTGGAATACGGTCATGGTAAAATGAGCGACATCGACCTGCTGGTGGACGTTGCGAAGAAAATAGAAGGAAATACGATCTGTCCGCTGGGTGACGCGGCAGCATGGCCTGTGGCCAGCGCTATACGCCACTTCAGGGACGAATTTGAATGGCATGTTACTAACCCATCAGAAGCAGTGACCCGTAATTACGGGCTGGCGCATTATGCCGATCCGCTGCCGAAAAAGGAAGAAGTAGCGCAATAACACAAGTTGTCATTGCGAGGAGGAACGACGAAGCAAACTCGTCGATTGCAAGGCGGAGAAGCATGTCGAAGAGGTTGCCGCGCTAGCGCTCGCAATGACAAAGTTTAAAATTGAGTTTTAGTTTTCACTTAATGAAAGTAACTATAGACGGAATATCGATAGACGTAGAGCCGGGAACAACCATCCTGAATGCCGCGAGGAAGATCGGTGGTGACATTGTTCCACCTGCTATGTGCTATTATTCCAAACTGAAGGATAGCGGTGGTAAATGCCGTACCTGTTTGGTGAAGGTGAGCAAAGGTTCTGAAAAAGACCCGCGCCCGATGCCTAAGCTGGTAGCATCATGCCGTACCACAGTAATGGATGGTATGGAAGTGCAGAACATTACTTCACCTGAAGTGATCGAAGCGCGCAAGGGTGTGGTGGAAATGCTGCTGATCAATCACCCGCTGGATTGTCCTATTTGCGACCAGGCCGGCGAGTGCGATCTGCAAAACCTGGGTTTTGACCACGGCGCTGCAAAAACCCGTTACGAATTTGACCGCCGTACGTTCCATAAGATCGATATCGGCGATAAGATACAATTACACATGACGCGCTGCATCCTATGCTACCGTTGTGTATTTGTGGCCGACCAGATCACTGATCACCGCATTCATGGTATTTTGAATCGTGGTGATCATTCTGAAATTTCGACCTACATTAAGGCCGCTGTTGATAATGATTTCTCAGGAAACGTGATCGACGTTTGCCCGGTTGGCGCCCTGACCGACAAGACTTTCCGCTTTAAAAACCGGGTATGGTTCACCAAGCCTGTTGAAGCACATCGTGATTGCGATCATGAAAAATGCAGCGGCAAGGTGACGCTTTGGTATAAAGGAGAAGATGTGCTGCGCGTAACTGCCCGCAAGGATGAATATGGCGAAGTGGAAAGCTTTATTTGCAATACCTGCCGTTTCGACAAAAAGAAAACCAGCGATTGGGTGATCGAAGGACCGCGCAAGGTGGTTAACTGGTCGGTGCAAAGCGCCAACCACTACGAAATGCTGCACCCGCTGCCGGTGGTAAAAACCAACCCGGTGCTGCAGGAGGCCAATAAGAATCAATTTGAAAGGGAGACACGCTTATAATGACAACCACAGATATAATAGTCAGGCTTGTATTGATCACGGTTATATTCCTGATCACGCTTGTGATAGCGATGTACTCTACCTATGCCGAGCGTAAAGTAGCCGCGTTTTTGCAGGACCGGGTTGGCCCTAATCGTGCCGGGCCTTACGGCATCCTGCAGCCCCTGGCTGACGGGGCCAAGATGTTCATGAAGGAAGAGATCATCCCGGCAAAGTCGAACAAATTCCTGTTCATCGTCGGCCCCTCACTAGCCATTATGACGGCCTGTATCGGCTCCGCCGTAATCCCATGGGGACAAACGCTGACCATTGGTTCGTATGTGCTCGATCTCCAGGTAACTGACATCAACGTAGGTGTGTTATACATCTTTGGCGTGGTTTCGCTGGGTGTTTATGGCATCATGATCGGCGGATGGGCATCTAATAACAAATATTCGCTGTTAGGTGCGATTCGTGCTGCATCGCAGAGCATCAGCTATGAAATAGCAATGGGCCTTTCAATTATCGCTGTTCTAATGACGACAGGAACATTATCACTGAAAGAGATCGCCGCACAACAGCATGGCTTCTGGTCGCATGGCTGGTTTACCTGGAACTTTTTCAGGCAACCGCTTGCATTCTTGATATTTATCATTTGCGCTTTTGCTGAAACCAACCGCGCACCGTTTGACTTGCCGGAGTGCGAAACCGAGCTTGTTGGCGGTTATCATACAGAATATTCATCGATGAAACTCGGCTTTTACCTGTTTTCCGAGTATATCAATATGTTCGTATCGTCGGCAGTAATGGCGACGCTGTTCTTCGGTGGGTACAATTTCCCCGGTATGCATTTTTTGTTTGAGCATGGAGTCGGTCAAAATTGGATAACTATCATTGGCGTTATCGCATTATTTGCAAAAATTTTCTTCTTCATCTTCTTTTTCATGTGGATCAGGTGGACGCTTCCGCGCTTCCGCTGGGATCAGCTGATGGACCTGGGATGGAAGACTTTGATACCGCTATCGATAGCAAACATTGTGATAACAGGTTTGGTAATGAATTTCGTCAAATAATTGGAGGGAGGATCAAATGGAGTCATTCAGCAATAAACGCAAGGTACTGGAAGCAAAGCCGCTCAGTTTTGCCGAAAGGATTTATTTGCCCGCTATTTTACGCGGACTTTCAATCACGTTAAAGCACTTTTTCAAAAAGAGCGTGACGATTCGTTATCCTGAACAAAAACGTGAATTTTCTGAGAACTTCCGCGGTATGCACTCGCTGAAGCGCGACGAGCAAGGCCGTGAGCGCTGCACGGCCTGCGGTTTGTGTGCGTTGTCATGCCCGGCAGAAGCGATCACGATGATTTCGGCAGAACGTCAACCAGGGGAAGAGAACCTATACCGCGAAGAAAAATATGCCGCTGTGTATGAGATAAATATGTTGCGCTGTATCTTTTGCGGTTTGTGCGAAGAGGCTTGTCCGAAAGAAGCCATTTATCTTGACGGCGATATTGTGAAGCCGGATTATTTTAGAAAGGAGTTAATTTACGGCAAGGATAAATTGTTGGAGGCACCCTTAAATCAATAAAAGAAGTTTATAACTTTGCCTCGCTTTTCGGGGCAGGGTTACTGTAAATATCACAATGGGTATATTTTATTTCGTCGCATTTTTGTCCATTCTGTTCGCGGTGCTGGTAATATCTGCAAAAAATCCTGTGCACAGTATTCTCTATCTTATACTCACTTTCTTCACTTTTACAATCCAGTACATTTTGCTGAATGCCCAGTTCGTGGCGATAGTGAATTTTATCGTTTATATGGGCGCCATACTGGTGTTGTTCCTGTACACGCTGATGCTCATCAACCTGAATAAAGACGCTGAGCCGGTTAAATCCAATATGCTTAAAATAGCTGCGGTATTGGGCGGTGGATGCTTCATGGTAGTGATCATCGCTTCATTGAAAGCATTGGGTGTTTCCCAGCCGGTCGTATTGCAAAACCCCGGACTGGGCCTGGTAAAGAACCTGGGCAAAGTATTATTCAACGAATTTTTACTGCCATTTGAAGTATCGTCACTGCTATTGCTATCGGCAATGGTGGGCGCGGTACTGCTTGCTACAAGAGATAAAAAAACTACAGTGTGATGAATAGCTTTTTTGATGCCGTAAAAACAGTTCCGCTAAACCATTACATCATCCTGAGCGCCGTTATTTTTTCGATAGGGGTAATGGGGGTGCTGATCCGCCGCAACGCGATCATCATTTTCATGTCGGTTGAGTTGATGCTGAACGCGGTAAACCTGCTGCTCACAGCATTTTCGGTTTATCACAACGACCCGAACGGGCAGGTGTTCGTGTTTTTCATCATGGCTTTGGCTGCAGCTGAAGTGGCTGTAGGTTTAGCGATCATTGTGATGATCTACCGAAATACCAACTCGGTGGATATCAATGTGCTGAACAGGTTAAAATGGTAGAAATTTAAACGTAAAACGTAATACGTCTAACGTACAACTTATAATGAATAATTACATCTGGCTTATTCCGATATTACCCTTAGCAGGTTTCCTGATCAATGGTTTTGGCCGTAATATTTTGCCGAAAAGCGTTATTGGCTTCGTGGGCTGCCTGGTAGTACTGGCCTCATTTGGTTTAAGCATTGCGGCTTTTAGTGAAATAAGCGCCGGCAAGCATATCGAGCCCACCTTGTACAATTGGTTTAATGCCGGGACCATCAATATCTCGTTTTCATTCCTGGTAGACAGGCTGAGCGTGCTGATGATGCTGATCATTACAGGGGTTGGCTTCCTGATCCACTTGTATTCTGTAGGTTATATGCACAGTGATGACGGTTTTGGGAAGTTTTTTTCTTACCTGAACCTGTTCATCTTCTTTATGCTGCTGCTGGTGATGGGTTCCAACTACCTCATCATGTTTATCGGCTGGGAAGGTGTAGGCTTGTGTTCTTACCTGCTTATTGGCTTCTGGTACACGAATCCCGCTTATGCCGATGCTGCCAAGAAAGCCTTCGTGATGAACCGCATCGGCGACCTTGGATTTATCATCGGCATATTCCTGCTGCTATACTATTTCGGCAGCGTAGCTTATGCGGACATTTTCCCGAAAGCGACTCAAATGAACGGATTCAATGTGCCGTTCACTCTGATAACAATATTGCTGTTCATAGGCGCTGTTGGTAAATCGGCACAATTGCCGCTGTTCACCTGGCTGCCCGACGCGATGGCTGGCCCGACTCCTGTTTCGGCCCTGATCCATGCCGCTACGATGGTTACCGCCGGCGTTTACATGGTGGCCCGGTCGAACATCTTGTTCTCGCTTGCGCCATATACGATGGAGATTATTGCCGTTATTGGTTTGGCTACAGCAACGTTCGCTGCGCTAATCGCGTTATCGCAAACAGATATAAAAAAGGTACTGGCTTATTCTACCGTGTCTCAATTAGGTTACATGTTCCTGGGCTTGGGTGTTGGTGCTTATACAGGCGCTTTCTTCCACGTGCTTACACACGCCTTCTTTAAAGCATTGTTATTTCTCGGAGCGGGCTCGGTGATCCATGCGATGAGCAATGAGCAAGACATGCGCCAGATGGGCGGCCTGAAAGACAAATTGAAAATTACGTTTATTACCATGCTTATTGGTACGATAGCCATTTCGGGTATCCCGCCATTTGCCGGATTCTTTTCGAAGGATGAAATACTGGCGCATGTATATGCGCATAATCCTACTATGTATGTGATCGGCGTAATCACTGCAATGTTCACATCGTTCTATATGTTCAGGATGCTTTACCTCACTTTCTACGGTAAGTTCCGCGGAACATCCGAGCAGGAGCATCATTTGCATGAATCACCTCGGACAATGACCATACCTCTTATCGTATTGGCCGCGCTTTCAGTAGTTGGAGGATTCATCGGCATACCCGAAGTGTTCGGCGGTCATCATTGGCTTGCAGGTTGGCTGTCGCCGGTATTTGCTGAGTCTGCAAAGATACTGCCCAAATCAGAATTGAGCTCTTCAACAGAAATTACACTGATGGTCGCGTCTGTTGTGGGAGCTGTTCTGGCGCTGGTCTATGCCTACGTAAGATATGTGAAAAATGCCCATATCCCTGCATCTGATAGCGAAGAACGCCCTGGCCTGGTGAATCTTTCTTACCACAAATTTTATGTTGACGAGATGTATGATTTCCTGATCCGCAGGCCGCTGGATTGGTTATCAGTTTTCTTTTATAAAATAGTCGACTTGCTGGCGATAGATGGTATTGTGAATGGCCTTGGCAAGATAACGGTTCGAACAAGCAAGGGCTTGCGACTACTTCAGACAGGCAACGTAGGTTTCTACATCTTCATGATGGTGATAGGCATTATAGCCATTTTAGTATACAGTTTTGTGAAAATATAACAATAAGCGTACAGATAAAAGATGACAGTTAGTATCCTGATTTTTTTACCGGTTGCAGCAGCACTTGTTGTTCTATTTTTAAAAGGTTCAGCAGCTAAATACGTGGCGTTGCTCTTCGCTTTGGCCGAACTTGTCATAACAGGTATTTTCCTGAGCCGCTTTATACCAAATGCCGAGACACAATTTTCAATTATCTTACCCTGGTTGCCTAAAGCGGGCATTTATTTTAACGCCGGTATCGATGGCATCAGCATGATCATGGTGATACTGGCAACGCTGCTTGTGCCGCTGATCATTCTCTCCACATTCAAGCATCAATACAAAAACGCATCTGTTTTCTATGCGCTGATCCTGTTCATGCAGGCGGGTATGCTGACCGTATTTACAGCACTGGATGGTTTCCTGTTCTATGTAGGCTGGGAAGTAGCGCTAATACCTATCTACTTTATCTGCGCCATGTGGGGCGGCGAGAACCGGATCAAAGTCAACATCAAGTTCTTCATTTATACTTTTGCGGGATCATTGTTTATGCTGCTGGGTATCATCTACCTGCGCATGCAAAATCCTTCCGGGCTTTACGACCTGCACCAGTTTTATGAAAACAAGCTCGATGCACAGCATCAAAGCTGGGTGTTCTGGGCCTTCTTCCTGGCATTTGCCATTAAGATGCCAATATTCCCATTCCATACCTGGCAGCCGGACACTTATACCGAGGCGCCCACTGCCGGCACTATGATGCTTTCAGGTATCATGCTTAAGATGGGTATATATGGCGTTATCCGCTGGTTGATACCTATCGCGCCGCTGGGTGTTCAAAAATGGGCCTTCATCGCTTTGGTGCTGTCTATTATCGGCATTGTCTATGCATCTATTATTGCCTTCAAACAAAAGGATGGCAAACGCCTGGTCGCTTATTCATCAATAGCTCACGTGGGGTTAATATCGGCCGCGCTGTTTACCTTTATACGCCCTGACGGAACATTTATCTGGACGGCCCAGGCCGTACAGGGTGCTATGATCCAAATGCTGAACCATGGTATCAACGTGGTTGGCTTATTCTTTATCTGGGATATTATCAGCAGGCAACTAAATACCCGTGAAATAGATCAATTGGGCGGTATCGCTAAAGTGGCGCCTAAATTTGCCATTGCTTTTTTGATCATTACCCTGGGCACTGTCGCCCTGCCATTGACAAACGGCTTCGTCGGTGAATTCTTGCTGATCAACGGCGTGTTCCAGTTCAATATCTGGTTCGCTGCTATCGCAGGCCTTACCATGATCTTCGGGGCGGTTTATATGCTGAGAATGTATAAATCGGTAATGCAGGGCGAAACCAACGCGCTGACAGCTACATTTAAAGACATCAGCGGATCGGAAATGATCGTATTGGGCGTTATCTGCCTTTTGATCATCGTTATAGGAGTTTATCCGCAGCCTATCCTGCATTTATCCGATGCTGCGGTAAGTAATTTGGTTAATTCAGTGCACGTAAAAGTTCCAGCGAAGTAATGAACACTTTAATACTATTGTCGGTTTTACCAATATTGCTTTTGTACCTGGGCTTATTTAAAGCCAAAAGTGCTTTGCTGCCCGTTACCGTCGTTGGGTTACTGGGCGCGCTTGTGCTGGCCGCCAGGTATTGGAATACCGGCGCAAAACCGTTATACCACGGAATGATGCTATTCGACAACTATTCAGTAGCATTCGCGTCCATTACTATTGTTTCTACTATCCTGATCTTGCTCCTGTCCAAAGAATACTTTGAGAAGATAAGCAGCCACGTTGCGGAATATTATGCTATCATCCTGTTCTCGCTGGCGGGTATTATGGTAATGGTTTCGTACTATAACCTTACCATGCTGTTTGTGGGGATCGAGATCATGTCGGTTAGCTTGTACATTCTTGCCGGTATCAAAAAGAACGATTTCGCCTCCAATGAAGCGGCGTTGAAATACTTCCTGATGGGAGCCTTCTCAACAGGTTTCCTGTTATTCGGCATGGCGCTGATCTATGGCGCTTCAGGCTCGTTCAGCCTGGACGTGATCAGTAAATGGGTTGTAGCGCAAACCAGTATCGGCCCCATGTTTTATACCGGTATCTTGCTGATTATCGTTGGCATGTGTTTCAAAGTAGGCGTTGCTCCCTTCCATTTCTGGACTCCGGATGTGTACGAAGGATCGCCCACGCTTATCACAGCTTATATGTCAACCGTTGCCAAAACGGCCGCTTTCGCTGCCTTCCTGCGATTGTTCTCGGTTTGCTTTGCACCGCTTTCAGATTTCTGGATGCCTGCTATGATCATCATTACCATCATTACACTCTTCATCGGTAATATCACGGCCTTATATCAGCAAAGCTTCAAACGCATGCTGGCTTTCTCGAGCATATCCCATGCCGGGTACCTGATGTTTGCAATCGTGGCCCTCGGCAGCGGCTCTGCAAATTCGGTATTCATTTACGCTACGGCATATTCCATTGCTTCTATTATCGCTTTCGGCGCACTGATATTGGTTCAGCAGCAATCGGGCACAGATAATTTCGATGCCTTTAACGGTTTGGCCAAAAAGAACCCGTTTCTCGCATTGGTACTTACGATTTCGATGCTTTCATTAGCCGGTATCCCGCTCACAGCGGGCTTTATCGGTAAGTTCTTTGTGTTCTCTGGCGCGCTTTCGCAATATCATACCACCATGGTAATCCTGGCTGTCATCAATGCCATCATCAGCATTTTCTACTATTTCAGGGTCATCATCGCCATGTATTTCCGCAGCAGCGAACGCGAGGAAGTGCTGGTTCCCGGGTACTTTAATTTTGTACTCGGCTTATCGGCATTGCTTACCATCCTTATAGGAATATGTCCCGGCTATATAGCTAACCTGTTATAATCGGACATCACCGTAACAATTAATTCATTTAATATTAGTAGTTTTACGGTGATCGTGAATGGAACAATTCTGGGAACATCTTCAAAATCTTACAGACGCGCACTCCATAATCAGTAAAGGCGGTTTCCTGCTATTGCTTTTAGTTGTATTTGCTGAAACAGGTTTATTCTTCGGTTTCTTCCTGCCCGGCGATTACTTATTGGTGCTGGCCGGTCTGCTTTGCGCGATGCATGTATTGCATGTGAATATTTATGTGCTTATTCTTTCGCTGGTTGGAGCAGGTGTATTGGGCAATTATACCGGCTATTGGTTCGGTTTCCGCACAGGCCCTGTATTGTTTAAACGGAATGAATCACTATTTTTCAAAAAGCGTTATGTAGCCATGGCTGAGGCATTTTATGCTAAGTACGGCGGCATGGCCCTGGTTTTAGGTAGATTTTTCCCTATAATTAGAACTTTTGCCCCTATCTTTGCAGGAGTTGTTAAGCTGAATATCAAAAAGTTCAGTATTTATAACTTTGCCGGCAGCATAGGCTGGGTGACTATTTTGACGTTGATCGGCTTCTTTTTGGGAAGAAAGTATCCGGAGGAAATCAAATACTATCTTAAATATGTTGTATTCGGATTGATCATCCTGACAACGCTCCCGTTCATCATTGCTTACATTAAAAGAAAGATGTTTAAGATAGAAACGGGGAAAGAAAATTTATAATACTACAAATGAGTACACAGCATCCCTGGCACCAGGTATCACCGGGCGATAATGTACCGGAAACGGTAAACGCAATAATTGAAATACCCAAAGGCTCAAAAGCCAAATACGAAATAGATAAACCATCCGGCTTGTTGAAATTGGATCGGGTGCTCTTCTCGTCTGTAATGTACCCGGCAAACTATGGTTTTATACCCCAAACCTATTGTGATGACCACGACCCGCTGGATATATTGGTTTTATGTTCTGTTGATGTTTTCCCGATGTCTGTCATCGAAGCAAAAATTATTGGCGTAATGCACATGGTGGATAACGGCGAACAGGACGATAAGATCATTTCGGTTGCCAATAACGATATGTCGGTAAACTACATCAACGACCTGAACGAATTGCCACCCCACACCATGAAGGAGATCGTGCGCTTTTTCCAGGATTACAAAAAACTGGAAGGTAAGAATGTCACCATCGAGCACCTGCTTGGCGTCCGTTACGCGCATAAAGTGATCAGTGAAAGCCTGGAGCTGTATAAAACCACCTTCCCTTCGTACCAATAACAGAATAGATGGACCCTGCCGGAACAACAGTCAATTACTTTTACCTTTTCCTTACTGGCTTATTGGTGCTGCTCAACGGCTTTTTTACAGCGGCTGAGTTTGCGTTGGTGCGGGTTCGCGGGTCGCAAATAGAGCTAAAAGTGAAAACGGGCAGCAGGGTAGCCAAGATCACCCGCAGCATAATGGCGAACCTTGACGGGTATATCGCTGCAACTCAATTGGGCATCACAATTGCTGCACTTGGTTTAGGTGTAATTGGTGAAGGGGTATTTACAAACATCATGCTTGCCACGTTCAAATCATTTGGCGTGGTTATTACTTCGGAATTTGTTATTACGCTTAGCCGCGTGCTCGCGTTCGTGATCATTACTTTTCTGAGTATTGTTTTCGGCGAACTGGCACCAAAAAACATCGCTATACAACGTTCTGTGCGGACCGCTTTGGCGGTATCGACGCCGTTGCGTATATTTTTTATCGTTTTCAGGCCAATTATCTGGGTATTGAACAGGTTTGCGGGCTTAATATTACAGATCCTTGGCATCAAAGCGTTCGAGGGCGAGGCGCACCACAGTTCGGAAGAGTTGCAGCTGCTCCTGGACCAGGGTAAGGAAACAGGCGCTATAGATTCAACAGAGCATGAGCTGATTCAAAACGTTTTCGAATTCAACGAACGCGTGGTTAAAAACATCATGGTGCCGCGCACCAAAATATATGGTATTGATATCAACGCTGATAAAGAAGAGTTGCTGGATATGATCATCAATGAGGGCTACTCGCGTATGCCGGTTTATGATGACACAATAGATAAAATTGTAGGCATTGTGCATGCCAAAGATGTGCTGCCGCTATTGGTGCACCACCAGGATATCGTGCTGAAAGACATTATCCGCAAGCCATATTTCATTCCAGAAACCAAAAAGATCAACGATCTGATGGCGGAGTTGCAGCAAAAGCGCATTCAAATAGCCATCGTACTGGATGAGTTTGGCGGTACCGCCGGTATGGTGACCCTGGAGGATATCGTTGAAGAGCTGGTAGGCGAAATACAGGACGAGTACGATGAGGAACGCCCGATAGTGGAAGTAGTTAGTCCCCGGGAATATATCGTAAATGCACTGGCTTCGATATATGATGTAAATTCCCATTTACCGCATGATCTGCCGGAGGATGGTGATTTTGATACAGTCTCGGGCTGGCTTGGCGATATTTTCGGCAAGATACCCGATGTTGGCGAACAGAAAGAAGCCAATGGTTATAATATCACTGTACTCAAAAAATCGGAGCAGAATATTGAATCGGTAAAGCTCGAGCTGCTGCTTAACGAAGAAGACACTGTCGACCTGCATTAACCTGGTTGTAGGATGCAACTGTTTTATACTCCTGACATTGATATTGCATCTTCAGCCTGGGCCCTGGGCGAAGAAGAAAGCAAACATTGCGTGCGCGTATTGCGCCTGCAAAACGGTGATCATATCGACCTGATAGACGGGAAAGGCAATTTCTACAAAGCCGAGATCGTTGACGCCCACCCCAAGCGAACCCTGTTAAAAATTACTTCGGTAGAACCAGATCCTAACAAGCGAAATCACTATTTGCATATTGCCGTTGCGCCGACGAAGAATATCGAGCGTTTAGAGTGGTTTCTTGAGAAAGCGACGGAAATCGGTATAGACGAAATTTCACTGATCATTTGCCAGCGCTCGGAACGAAAGGATGTCAAAACCGATCGGCTGAACAAGATCATCACAGCAGCTATCAAGCAATCGATCAAAGCGTGGCATCCGGTTTTGAACGAGCCGTTACCGTTCAGCAAATTTGTTTCAAGTCAATTTGACGGGCAAAAATTTATTGCTCATTGTGAGCCCGGCGATAAGTTCAATTTGAAAGATGAGATTAAGCCATTGGGCAAATACCTGGTTTTGGTTGGTCCGGAAGGTGATTTCATGCCAAAAGAAATCGAAGACGCTCAAAAAAATGGGTATAAAGCCATAACTTTAGGAAAAAGCCGTTTAAGAACTGAGACCGCTGCTTTGGAGGCGTGTTTCGAGATCAATTTTTTAAACCGTGTATGAAGAGATTAGTGTTTTTGGCGATCATAGCGCTCCTGAGCTTGAGTAGCTTTAATAACGGGCCTACCTACAAAATGGCCAAGTTGAAATATAATGGCGGGGGCGATTGGTACGGCGACCGGACTGCTCTGCCTAACCTGATCAAATTCTGCAATGAGAACCTGAAAACCAATTTCCAGCCGCAGGACGATGTGGTGGAAGTGGGCAGCGATCAGATATTCAATTACCCGTTTATTTTCATGACCGGGCACGGCAACGTCATCTTCTCCGATCAGGAAGCGGCAAACCTGCGTAAATACCTTACCGGCGGAGGCTTTTTGCACATCTGCGACAACTATGGCCTCGATCAGTTCATCCGGCCGCAGATGAAAAAGGTTTTCCCGGAGCTTGATTTTGTGGAACTTCCCCTGAATTATCCTATTTATCACCAGAAGTATGATTTTCCTAATGGCCTGCCCAAAGTGCACGAACATGACGGTAAAAGAGCGCAGGGCTTTGGGCTGATTTATAAAGGCCGCCTGATTTGTTTTTATGACTACCAGTGCGACCTGGGCAATGGATGGGAGGATTATGGTACTTATGCCGGCGATACGCAGGACACCCGTTTAAAGGCGTTAAAAATGGGAGCGAACATCGTTCAATTTGTATTGACACAATAGGCTTGTGATCAGTTATCAGGTTTTTATTTTTAATAGATTATTACCGAACCCGTGAAATTTTTCTGACCTTGTTATGCATAAATAATCACCGATTAACTAATCACAGATCATTAGATGTACACATTAAAGGTGAACGGCAAAACCGATTATGCCGTTGAACGCAAAAAAGATAAATTGCTTGTTAATGATAAGGAAGCAAAGGCCGACATCCGTCAGCTTGGCGCATCGATGTACCATATTATCAGTGATCTGAGTTCATATAATGCAGAGGTTATAAATTTCGACCGTGAGGCAAAGACAGCAGAAATTAAAGTGAACGGGAACATCTATACTGTTACGGCCAAAGACCAATACGATATATTACTTGATCAATTGGGTATGAGCAGCCTGAATAGTGCTCATATAAGTGAAGTGAAAGCACCCATGCCAGGTTTGGTGCTAAAGATATCTGTTAAAGTGGGTGACGTTGTAAAAAAGGGTGACAACTTGTTTGTACTTGAGGCGATGAAGATGGAGAATATTATCAAATCGCCTGCGGACGTCACGGTAAGAACGATCAGGATAAAGCCCGGTGATAAAGTGGAAAAGGGCCAGGTGCTGATAGGGTTCTGAAACAAAAAGCCTCCGGAGATTTCCGGAGGCTTTTTCTATTTATGAAATGTCTTTATTGTGCTTTAGCATTGAAGTTCTTTTGCTTCTTCACGGTGTAGTGCGGTTTTCCTGAAGGATAAATCTCAGGAGCGCCAACCATTGTCATAGCGCAGCGGAAACCAACCTCGGCGCTCGACTGATCTTCATCCATAAAGCGGCGTGTTGCCGGGTTCAGCCAGAAAGCCATGTCGTTCCATGAACCGCCTTTGTAAACTTTCGATTTGTCATTAACCAAAGTCGTGGTACCATAAAGCGTGTTGTTCACCGAGTCCTGCGCACCCCTGAAGTCTGGATTATAAGGTTTGCCTGCCAAAGGATTGGCAGCAGCGGTGGTTGGGGTTGTAGCATTGGCTTTATTCTGCGCCGCCAGCATTTCAGCATAAGTTTGCTTGCGGGCCGAAACAGCAGGGTCTAAGATCGGTTTGCCATATTTATCCTTGGCTAGTTTATCTTTTTGCGGATCAGACAGGCGCTTGTTTTTGTATTCGTTACCGCGGAACGGGTTGAAATCGTCAAACTCCTCGAACGAAGTTTGGCGATAGGTATCCTGAACCCACTCGTTTACGTTACCGGCCATGTTGTACAGGCCGAAATCGTTCGGTGGGAATGATCTCACCGGAGCGGTGATGTCAGCCTTATCGTTCAGGTAACCGCCAACACCCATGTTATCACCAAGACCGCGTTTAAAGTTGGCCAGGATCATACCGCGTGTTTTCTGTTTGGCCGAACGAACACCCAAACCATTCCAGGGATAAATTTTGTTATTGTCAACGTTCTCAAATTCGGTATTGCCGGCCAGCGCCAAAGCTGCATATTCCCATTCGGCTTCTGAAGGCAGGCGGTAACGTTGCTTCAATATGCCGTCCTCTATTCTTACCGGCCTTACAGGTTTGCCCGTGGTTTTGCCATTGGCGCCAGTCGTAGGTTTAGCATTGGGGCTAATGTCAGGTATCATCTTTTTACCGTCTATCCCTTGCCCGGTGTATTGGCCGTTCAGGTATAGATCGGTATTAAAAGGATCTTTATTTGAAGCCGCGGGTGTTGCATTCTTACCTCCTTTATTTTTGCCCCCTTTGCCGCCGCCCGATGTAGACGCAAGATCCTGCCAAGTTACCAGTCTGCCTTCTTCGCGCAGAATGTTTTCGTTCATGCGGTCGGTACGCCAGCTGCAATATTCCTGTGCCTGATCCCAGGTTACGCCAACCACCGGATAGTCTGCATAGGCAGGGTGCCTGAGGTAGTTGTCCACATAGGGCTCGTTATATGATAATGGCCTGCGCCATACCAGCGTATCAGGCAGGGCATTGTAATACAGTTCATAATCAGCAGGGAAAGAGATCCGCAGCCAATGCAGGTAATCTAACCAATCCTGGTTTGAAACCTCGGTTTCATCCATATAAAAAGAGGGGACAGTAACCCTGCGGCGAACATTGTTATAATCAAAGGTAAGATCCTCATCGGCACTGCCGCCCATCACAAATGTACCACCTTCGATCGGAACAAGGCCCGGGCCGGGCGCCGGATGCGTTTGCTTGAAACGCTCATAGCCGCCATTGGTCTTGTCGTTGTACGTTATCCCCGTTTTTGATGACTGGGGTTTCTTACTGCAACCACTTAGCAATGCTCCTACGCCCATCAGCACTAATGCCGTTCTCGTAAAAAGTATTTTCATATTTTTACTGTTATTTGAGTGTAAATCTATAAAAAATGAATTAATAATTAACCTTGTTGGGTACATTAATTTCCAAAAAAGGATAAACCTTTATTGGCCTTTAAACGTAAAAACCGCCGTTTGAGTTACACGAATATTACTTTTTTAAAGCAGATTGCCAAATATTTGAACCTCTTTATCTTAAGCGGGGCGAACAGAGTTTTTTAAGGAAGGAGATATTTTTCACATTATAAAAGTTAAATTGCACCAATGAAGTTTTTTACCCTGCGCGCCCGGTATATTTTACTTACTTTTACTTTATTACCGCCTTCACTGGCTTTTTGCCAGACACTTGGCCCGGGGGGCACCAATACAAATGGCTCCAGTTCGACACAGATCCCAACTGCAGTGCCGTTTCTTTTGATAACACCTGATTCACGTTCAGGCGGCATGGGCGAAGCGGGTGTTGCTACATCACCTGATGTGAACGCAAACTTCTGGAACCCTGCAAAACTGGCTTTTATAGAAGGGGACAATGATTTTTCGGCCTCGTACAGCCCATGGCTGCGCAACCTGGTGCCGGATGTAAGTCTTTCTTATGTTAGTTACGCGCACCGGCTGGATGACAGAAATTCTTTCGGTGCTTCATTGCGGTACTTCAATCTTGGAACTATCGAATTGACAGACGCCAACCAGCAATCATTGGGTACTTATACTCCCAACGAATTTTCTTTTGATGGCTCATTTGCGCGTAAATTCGGTAACGATTTCTCATTGGGTTTAAGCCTGCGTATAATTCATTCGAGCCTGGCCAACGGGGCATTCCTGTCTGGCCAGCAGATCAAAGCGGCCAATGCTGTGGCGTCCGATATATCTTTGTACTATAATAAATCGATCCAGGAGTTTGGCAACGATGCGACCTTCGCCTTCGGTACGGATATATCCAACATCGGCTCCAAAGTGAGCTATACAGATAATGGCACTAAATATTTCCTGCCTGCCAACCTGAAATTAGGCATCGCGAATACCATCAATATGGATGAGTACAATTCCATTACATTCGCGCTCGACTTCAATAAATTACTGGTTCCTACCCCCCCTATAGTGGATATCAATGGAAATATAGTTAAGGGTAAAAGCGATGACGTTTCGGTCCCGACCGGCATTTTCGAATCTTTCACCGATGCGCCTAACGGTTTTAGCCAGGAAATGCAGGAGATCACCATTTCCCCGGGATTGGAATACTGGTATAATAAAGTTTTTGCCTTGCGTGCCGGGTATTTTTACCAGAACGCTAACAATGGCGGACTGCATTACTTTACTTTCGGTACCGGCTTGAAGTACGATATTTATGCCTTCGATTTTTCTTATATTGCCGCTAGTCAGCAGAATAGCCCGTTAGCCAATACGCTGCGTTTTACGCTGATGATCAATTTCGGGGCAGGCAAAAAGCAATGAGTAAAATAAGGGTAGGCTTTGGTTTTGACGTTCATCAGTTAAAAGCGGGGCACCCGTTTATATTGGGTGGCGTAACACTCGAACATCATTCCGGCGCTTTTGGACACTCCGATGCCGACGTATTGCTGCACGCAATTTGCGACGCGCTTTTGGGCGCTGCCGATCTCCGCGACATTGGCTTTCATTTCTCCAACCAAGACGAACGCTGGAAAGGTGTCAGCAGCCTGCTGTTCCTGCGGGAAGTGGTGCGCATGCTCGATGAAAAAGGCTGGGGAATAGGCAATATCGATGCCATGGTAACCCTGGAAGAGCCTAAGATCAACCCTCATATTCCTGACATGAAAAAGCATATCGCAGCAGCCGGTGGCATCAGCGAAGAAGACATCTCTATCAAAGCTACCACAAACGAAAAGCTGGGCTTTATCGGCCGGCAAGAAGGCCTGGTTGCTTACGCGGTTTGCCTGATCGAAAGGTTATAAATTCTAAGTTCTAAATTCTAAACCCTAAGTTCAAGCTCGATATTCTAAAACAGCCCTAATCTCCAATTTCTCTGATCTCCGACATCTGACCTCAACTAAGCCTTTGCCGTCTTGTCCTTCATTTTCACGTTCCCGGTACGTTTCAGTACGCCCCATCCGCTCATTTCGCCTTTAACGGCCCTGCGTACTGATTTGAAAAGCACGTAATACATCAGCTGCCGCCAGATGAAACGCTGTGGTATGATATAGATCAGCTTTTTTAAACTTTCCTTCTCCATCCTGAACGCAATAATGGATACGAAGAAGTCGATGAGCACGAAGGCAATGTAATAGGCCAGTATTTTCATCGGCTTATCTCCAAACAGGCCAACGATCATCATCAGATCGGCCAAAGGCGAGAATAAAGGCAGTATAATCTGGAATATGAGAATATTCGGCATACCGATCATGCCGAAGAACTTATATTTTTTGTTGAACAGCGCATCGCGGTTTTTCCAGAAACTTTGGATAACACCAAAGCTCCAGCGGAAACGCTGCTTGAGCAAGGCGCCCAAAGTTTCGGGCGCTTCGGTATAGGCGATAGCTTCCGAGCTGTTTTTGATCACGTAGCCTTGTTTCAGGATGCGCATCGTCAGGTCGCAATCCTCGGCCAGGGTGTCTGAAGTGAAGTTACCCGCTTTGAAAATTGCAGTTTTGCGGAAGGCGCCGATGGCACCGGGAACAACGGTGATACTATTGATCAGGTCGAATGCGCGCCGGTCCATATTCTGGGCTGTAATGTATTCTATCGATTGCCAAATGGTAATAATGTTGGTTTCGTTGCCAACCTTAACGGTTCCGGCTACCGCGCCTATTTCATCGTCAATGAAATGCGCCATCAGGTGCTGGATAGCATCGGTTTTCAACTGGGTATCAGCGTCGATACATACCACAAATTCATACTTCGAATGCGCGAGGGCAAAGTTCAGCGCCGATGCCTTCCCGCCGTTCGGCTTGGTGAGTACATTCACCATCGGGTGACTGCCATAGGCCTGATTGACAAGTTCATAGGTCTTATCCTTTGACCCGTCGTCCACAAAAATGATCTCAAATTCAGGATAGTCAAGCTGCAGGAGGCTTTGTATAGTTTTTATGGCGGTTACTTCTTCGTTATACGCCGGTACGATAATGCTTACAGGCGCCAGCTGCACATCTTTTCGCCCGGCTTCCTCGTGTTTATCCTCATAAAACTGCCTGACGGCCAGCACCGCGATCAGAACTATACGACCTACGGCCAGGAAAATGGCGGTGAGGAACAGGTACAACATGAACCAGTTGCCGTAAAAAGTCCCCTGAACAAAAATATCGTATAAGGTGCCCATGATACCGCTGTTGGCATCATCGCGTATAGGCGGCATCAGGTCGGCCTTGGTTTTGTGCAAAACGTCAGCTATAGTGGTGAACTTATAGCCGTGGCTCCTGAAGAAGTGGATGATCTCGGGCAAGGCCCTTACCGTTTCCTCGCGGGTATCGCCGCCTGCGTCATGCAGCAAGAGCATCGATCCGTTGTCCTTTTGTTTGATACAACGGGCAATTATGCTGTCGGCCGTCACACCCGGCTGCCAGTCCCAGGGGTCGATAGACTCGCCGATGGTGATATAGCTTTGCTTCTTGCTTTCCTCCACCGGCAGAACTTCTACCAATGTTTGCGGTTCAGCATCCGCATTGAACGGGGGCCTGAACAAAATAGTGCTTCGCCCGGTGACCGATTCGATCAGCTTCCGCGTGGCGTTCAGTTCCAGGTTCACCCGCTGCAAGCTGATTGTCGATATATCCGGGTGAAAGAAAGTATGGTTTCCTATCTCATAACCCTCCTCATACTCACGCCTGAGGATCGAAATATTCTTTTCAGCCATCGAACCGACAACAAAGAAGGCAGCAGGAACGTGTTCCCTTTTTAAAATGTCAAGGATACGCGGTGTGTACTCGGGGTCGGGGCCATCGTCAAAAGTCAATACGATCTTGCCGGGTGCATAGCCATATCTCCTGATCACATATTTAGTAGGCAGCTTAATGTATTGCTGGTTGGTGACGTCGTAATGTACTGTATCCATCGACACCTTGATCAGGCCGGTATCCGGAGTTGTCACCAGGTCCAACACCTCGCCATCGCCCGCATAGTCGATACGGTTGTTCAAGCCGACGGTTTGAAGCCTCCGCATATCGATACCGGTTTTTCTCAGGGAGTCGATCGACAGGTTTTTCTGGAAGAACGACCATAACCGGGGATCTTCAGAGCCCAGCCGCCAAAGGGCAACGCCACGGGTAGCCCAATCGTCGGCCATGCGTATTTCGTTGAAATTAGTAGCCGCATCGGTAAAATAAACGGTATGCTCCAGACTGTCAAGATCATAATAAGTGTAATGGAGGTTGGCCGAATTGGGATCGTAGACGATCTTGCTATGATTTTCCTGCGCATAGCTGATCGACTGCTGATAGCTCGTTGCTTTGCCGGTGCTGTTTTCCGTCCAGTCGTATCCGCCGCCCTGAACCGTCAGGATAACCTTTTCGCTGGGTATTTTTGAGCATACCTCATCCAATACTTCCTCTACCCAATGCTGGTTCGACAGATCGCCCGGGTTAGAGTCCTCATAATGTTCGTCGATAGCCATGACGAAAAGGTAATCGTTGTAATGCTGCAATTTAACAGGGTCATATTGCTCATCCTCGGGTATGATATCAGAGGTTACCAAGTATCCCTGCGGGTGCAATGTCTCATAGAATTCCTTTTCGAATTCTACGAAGTTCTTGTCGTTGCGGTCTTTTATCTCGTCAAATTCAAGGTTTATACCCTGGAAATGATATTTAGCAAGCTGTTTTACTACGCTATTGATGAATGTGGTGCGCGACTCCGGTTTTTGAATGATCCGGTAAATGTCCTGGCTGTCAAAGCCGCCTTGAGTATTAGTGGTGTTGATATAATTGGATATCGATACGATGATCGGTTTCTTATACTTCTTGTTCAGGTTGGTCAGGCCGGTATCTATTTTGGCTGTAATGGTGTCGGCGTTAGGTGTAACGGTAAAACCTTCAGTTACCACTAAATCGAGCCGGGCAATATGGTCAACGAGTGAAGTATAAGCCTGCGGCTCCCAGGCGCGGTAAAAACCGGCGTTGATCCGGTCTTTATTGTTCGGGTGCCTCAATTGGTGCCTGCGCAGGTTACGTCTCAGAATGCCGATCTTTTCGGTATCCATTTTAAATGAACGGTATTTGGTCGATCGTTTTAGCTGCTCAAGTTCTTCCTTTGAAAGTTTTTTTGGCGCCGGGTTCAGGTTGGGCAGAACAGGATATTGTTTGGACGTAACCGTGAAAGCTGCCGCTACAACGGCAGCAGCTAAAATGATCAATATACCGCGGCTAAGCCATTTAAAACGGGTCCACCTACCCGGCGTATCAGTTTGAAAAACCTGTTTAGCGGCCATCGATTAGATATGAGATATTAGTCCCGATAGCTATCGGGATAAGATTTGAGATTAATTTTCATTGGTTTGAATACGAGCATTTATTTAGGTTTAGATCCTTCTGATGACAGAATCTCATATCTCACATCTCAAATCTCACGACTATTAAGTTTATTTATTTGCCTTGGGCGGTTCGATGTTTGAAAAATCCACACCGCACTTGCAATTTTCGCCGCAGCTTTTTTTTGCGGTCAAACTCTTATAGAGGCTCCTGCCGACATAAGCCAGCGCCCCTGCGAAAAGCAATATCACTATGATCAGCTGAAAATTCATGTCACAAATTTAATACATTTTATACCTTATATACGAATATACAAGGCTCTTAGTATAAGGTTTTACTTTCGCATGAAAGCTATGGCGCCGCCTACCCAATCGAAATCGGCATTGTAACGCACGCCGATCATTTTTCCTTTGCTCAATCGCGCCAGGTTAATCGCCAATGTTGGTTTTGCATCACCATTTGGCCATAGGTATAGCAGGCGGATCTCTATTTTAACGCCGCCATCCGGGGCTTGCAGCACGGGCTCATAGCTTACTTTGTCCTGTAATATCCAATTTTCGGGGTCTTTGATCTTTTCGATATCGTCTTTTGTTAGGTCGATAATAACTCCTTGTCCGGCAAAGGAAAACAATGGTTTCAGGACGTAATTTTCTAAATCAGCCGGTATAGTTTTTACCTGGTGCAGAAACCGTGTTTTTGGCACATAGTCTCCTTTTAGAAACGGCATGGTGAATTTACTGATGCGGTAAAACCAGTTAGGGTGGGTTATCCATTCCACGTCCAGCGGTTTACGCACATCAACCACCTTACCGAAAATATCCGGGTCGCTTTCTATCTCATCAAATATCAGGCGGTTGTAGATCCGTTTGATAGGTTTATAAGTGCCGCGACTTTCGTAATAAAGCTTGCCATGCTGTTCAATCAGTTCTTCCAGGGCAACTACCGGTATCCCCAGGTATTTTTGAGTGATATAGAAGTCTACAGCCGTTTTTTGCTCCGGTGCGTTCACATCCATCAAAACCACTTCTTCGGGATGACAAGGGCCGATGATGGTTTCTTTAAGCAGGTCGAGGTACTCCTGCTCGTTTAAATGGTTGAAGAATATGGTCCACTCGTCGGAAATGCCGAAGATGTGTCGATAGGTTTTAGCCAAATGCACCTGGAAACCATAGAGAGAAGGGAAACCCTGCAGCTCGATCAGCTTTGGAACAATGCCCCCGGCTTCATCCTTGCAAACGCCAAAATCCAGCGCGATGAAATGCGGATGGTCGTTCTCGTTAGCAACATTCCATTTTTCGGGGATCGCTCTTTCCGTCAATTGCTTGAAATCAGGCTGAAGGATGACATTGATAATGTCTTCGCCTGCGGCCAATAGCTTATTGCGGAAATCATCAGTCAGGAAAACAGGCGTTTCCGCTACGCGGAATTCGATCGGTTTCTTCCCGCCTTTATTCAGCGCATCCAAAAACCGGCTGTACTTCTCGGTAGTGAAGTCGTCATTGAATGTTTTCCTGGCTGATGGGTCCATTGGAAGAAATTCTAAAGTTACTTGTTATTTAACCATTACAACTACTCCAACCACTACAACCAATTCAACTAAGGCTACGCCTCCTGCCAGCTCAATACCGCCTGGTCCAAAAAGTTCGGGATAATGGTTGCCTGAGTATGCGCTATTTTATCCGGGTCGTCCAGGCGCTCAAGCATATCGTTGTACTTGTCGATGCCGTGCTCGTTAACTACTTCCTTTTTCTTTTCTTCTTTTGACAGCAGATTTTTCATACCTAACGCGTCGGCTTCAGGATGAAATTGCGTCGAAATAAAATATTCGCTGAATCGTATCGCCATCATCGCACGCGGCAGATCAACATGTGGTCTTTCCTTTTCTATGGCCAGCAATTGCATGTCCAGCTCTTCAAAGCGTTTTTGATTGGGATTGATCACCTGCCAGCTGCGCGAATCCACGGTATAGAACGGGTCGCTCATGTTATCAAAAACGATGTCTGTTCGTCCGCTATCAGTTAAGTGCACAGGCAGAACACCGAACGATGGCGAACGGCGCAGGTTGATATCACCTAAACCGTACTTGCGGCACATGATCTGGAATGAGTGGCATACAAAGAATGCATGTTTCTTTTGCACGGTGTTCGACAGGTTATGGTCCTCAAGCTTATCGACCAGGTTGAAATATTTCTTTTCCCATTCGCTGCCTTCGCTGTCTATGGGGCTGCCGGGACCGCCGCTTATGATATAAATATCAAAATCATCATATTCGGGCACTTCGCATTTCCTGCGCACATCGAATATGGCATAGTTCAAATTCAGGTTGTTTTTTGCCCGGTACCGCTTCAAAATATCCTGAAAGCCGCGCATGCCCTCGTTGGCAATGCCGTCGTAAAGGTCGAGTATGGCTACTTTTATTTCCGTTCTATCTATCATTAGTTTCTTGAGATGTGAGATTTGAGATGTTAGATATGAGACAAAGCTATGCGGCCAAAATCTCAATACTCAAATCTCATCTCAAATCTATAGTTTAAATTCCCTTCAGTGTCTGTGATGTAATATAATCCACCACGTCGGCAAAGTTATTATTTTGTTCGTAAACGGCTAACTGGCGGTCAGCTCCCGTGCCGTGTTCCAGGATTTTGTGCACATATTGCAGGTCGTCACGACAGCCAAGCTCGTCCACTACATCATCCACAAAGTCTAATAGTTCAAGCACCAAAGAGCGCGTATTCACTTCCATTTCCTTGCCGAAGTCGATCATTTTCCCGTCGATCCCGTACCGCGCAGCACGCCACTTGTTCTCGTTGATCAACGCCCTGTTATACGTAATGAAGGCCATGTTTTGTTGACGCAATTTGTATAATTTGGCGCATAATGCCTGGAAAAGCGCCACAAAAGCCATCGTCTCGTCCACCAGCATCGGGCAATCGCATATCCTGAATTCGATGGTCTCAAAGAATGGATGAACACGAATATCCCACCAAATTTTCTTAGCGTTGTCGATGCAGTTGGTTTTTACCAACAGCTTGATATAGCGATCGTACTCTTCGATGCTGCTGAAATAATCGGGGATACCCGTACGCGGGAACTTATCGAATACCTTAGTGCGGAACGATTTAAAACCGGTGTTCCGTCCTTCCCAGAATGGTGAATTGGTTGAAAGTGCGTACACGTGCGGCAGGAAATAACGCACCTGGTTGGCAATATGTACAGCCAGGTCGCGCGACTGAATGCCCACATGCACATGCAGTCCGAAGATAAGGTTGGAGCGTGCGGCCTCCTGCATTTCATCAACGATCTCGAAATAACGCGGATGATCGGTGATCAGCTGGTGCTGCCAGTGCGAAAAAGGATGCGTGCCGGCTGCACCGATGCGCAGGCCCAACTCGCCGGCCAATTGAGCAACCGTGCCGCGCAGCTTGCCGACTTCCTTTCGAGCCTCTTCAGTGTTTTGGCAAATATGCGTACCCACTTCCACCACGGCCTGGTGCATTTCGGCCTTTACCTGGTCCTCGTGTATTTTCTGCGCGCCGTCGACGATCTTCTGGTCATGCGAAGTGAGCTCGCGGCTCACTGGATCAATAACCATAAATTCTTCTTCGACGCCTAAGGTAAATTTGTTCATAATTGTCGGTTTGGTTTAGAATATAGCGATGGGTTTCAAATCCATCGCTACAGAATTATTATTTCTTGGCTGGTGCTTTTTTAGCCGCTGCCGGTTTCTTAGCCGGCGCCTTTTTGTCCATCGGCCCTTGCTTTATCGTTCCCTCGGTTAATATTGAATGATCGACCTTGCCAGTTGTGGCATCTTTCTTATCCGCTTTTTTCTCAACCTTTTTCTCATGGTCAAGCAGAGAGACCCCAGTTGCGCCGGTTTTCACATATTCGCCCCAGGTGAGGTTATCACGCCCGTCCTTTTGCTTTTTGGCCCGCTCGATGGCATAATCGGCAGCGGTTTCAACAACCCAGTCGAAATTATCCTGGCCTACACTGGTCACCTCGGCATCGGGGGCCGGGTTGCAGAAGTCGATAGCATAAGGCACGCCATCACGTATTGCGAACTCTACAGTATTAAAATCATACCCCAAATATTTATTCAGCTTGATCACATAGTTCTTCACCGTTTCCAGCAGCTTCTTTTCCGCAGGAGCCTTGCCATGCTCATAACGCAGGTGGTGCGGGTTGCGCGGCTCGTACTGCATAATGCGCACGTGCTTGCCGCCGATGCAATAGCAGCGGAAGTAATCTTCGAAAGTGATCTCCTCCTGCAGCATCATCACGTATTGTTTGGTTTGATTGTATTTATCCCACAGGTCATCCAGGTTGCTTATCTTATAAACTTCCTTCCAGCCGCCGCCATCGAATGGCTTCATATATGCCGGGAAACCTACGTAATGGAATATGCCCTCCCAATCCAGTGGATAGGCCAGGTTGCGGAACGACTGGTCAGTCGTGTCGTCAGGCAATTCCTTCGACGGCAGGATAACGGTTTTAGGTACAGGAACGCCAATCTTCACAGCCAATGCATTATTGAAAAATTTCTCATCGGCGCTCCACCAGAAAGGATTATTGATCACCGCTGTGCCGCAAATGGCTGCGTTTTTCAGCATTGCCCGGTAAAAGGGTACATCCTGCGAAATACGGTCAATGATCACCGAGTATCCCGGCGACTCGGCCTGCATCACCTTGTCGATGCGTACAAATTCAGCCGCAATATCTTTTTCGCCCTTTTGGTTGATACGGTCAACAAAAGCGTGCGGGAACGAATTTTCCTGTCCGAAGAGAATGCCTATTTTTTTCATAGCTTGTGAGTTTTTGTCTTAATTCCTGGCTCTTGATTCTTGACTCTATTTAATAGTCGATAAATAATGCGGGAACATCGCCCGCCACATCGGCCAGTCGTGCGAGCCTATGCCGCGGATGTCCAGCCAATGGTTAATGTTCTTCGCCGTCATAATGTTTGAGAGATGATCATTATCCCAGCGGCATATATCATGTTCGGCAGCACCGAGAATAATGTTCATCTGCCACAACTCGGGCTGATTGCTGCCGGGCAGGAAATCAGGCGGATTGTTATAAAACACGTCATCGTCATAAAATCCGTCTAAAAATTGTTTCACGTCAAAGGCCCCGCTCATACTGAATAAGTGCTCAACACGATCAGGATGCTTCAGCGCGAAATTTGCCGCATGGTAACCGCCGAAGCTGCAGCCCGCTGTGGCCACTTTGCCCACGCCGGTTTCATGCGTGGCCCAGGGCGTCAGCTCTTCATACAGCATTTTGTCGTAAAAGTTATAGTTGCGGGCCCTGTCGGCGGGGTGAACGCCCTTATTGTACCAGGTGAGCCAGTCGAAGCTGTCGGGACAATATATCTTCACCAGGCCCTCATCCACAAACCAGCCAACCGCGTCGATCAGCCCTTCATTCTTGTTTTGAAAATAGCGCCCCTGCGAGGTAGGAAATAAAATGACCGGGTACCCACGGTCGCCAAAGACCAGCATCTCCACGTCAAGCCCCAGGTTGTGTGAATACCACTTGTGATACTGTTCTCTCAAAGCGCGCGAATTTGATTGAAAGTTAAGCGCTTTGGTTTAAAAAGACAACAATCTGAAAATTTATTCAATACAGCCTTCAAATGAAGTCAATGGCGACCTTTCCCTAATAACTAATAACTGGCAACCGATTAACTAATCACTAAAATCCCTATTTTTGCCCCCTTTAAAGATTTGTGAAGATGTACCTGAGCTGGAATGTGAACGAAATGACCGTTGCCGAAACCGAAATAGCCATTGAATCCGACTACCTGAAAAGGGATGTTACCGTAACCTTGCTGATGCCGGAGGGTGAGGTGACCGAACCCATTCATTTGCTTTTACTAAATGACGGGCAGGAAGCCGACAACCTGCACCTCGGCGAGACCCTCGATGTCTTATACGAAGCTGGTGTGCTGAAACCCGTTGCCGTAGCCGCCATACACGCCGGCGCCGAACGTCTGCAGGAATATGGCGTTGCCGGTAACCCCGATTTTAAACAGCGCGGTTCGAAAGCCGCTGCCTATACTCAATTTATTGTCAAAGAACTTTTACCTGCTATCAAAAAAGAAACTGGCGTTGAAAGCTTTGCTACTACAGCCTATGCCGGGTTCTCATTGGGTGGCTTATCCGCTATGGATGTTGCCTGGAATAACCCGCAGCTTTTCGATATGGTTGGCGTGTTTTCCGGTTCGTTCTGGTGGAGGAGCAAGGAACTGGGCAAAGGCTATACTGATGCCGACCGAATTATGCACAAAGTGATCCGCGAAACGTCAGACAAGCCTAATCTGCAATTCTGGCTGCAAACCGGCACCAAAGACGAAAGCGCCGACCGTAATCAAAACGGCATTATCGACTCCATCGACGACACGGTCGACATCATCAAAGAGCTGGAAGCCAAAGGCTATCAGCGTCCGTCCGATATTCAGTACCTCGAAGTAGTGGGCGGAACGCACAGCACCGCTACCTGGGCCTATGCCATGCCTAAGTTTTTGCTTTGGGCGTTTGGGAGGTAGGCATTGGTCATTAGGTATTGGGATGCAGTTCTCAATGTTTAGCGCCTAAGTTGTTCCGTCCGTTCCGGAGTGTAACAGTTGTTCCACTAAAGGTGTAACAAAATAAAGAACGGAACAAAACAATAGTCAATGCGGAAATGAAAAATAAGCCAGCACACCAAAAAGTGCGGCGTACGCAAGAAATAGCATTTTGTCGATGGCGGTTATTTTGCGATGATCAAGAAAATCTGTATCGCTACCTTTGCTGGGCGCAACAAATTCCATATTTTGGGTCTTAAGGCTGATATACCGTAGTACCTGGAAGAACAGCAATAATACAAACGTATTTCGCAACATAGTTACCGGGCTGTAATCAAGCGATAGAAGTCTTCGATCATCCTTCATCACAAAGTACATTGCCGTGTGGATGATCGAAAAGCCAAACCAAATCAAGTAACACCTGAAATTGCGCAAACTCCTGTACAAAAAGAAATAACCGCCCAATTGGAGCATTATTGCATAAGCGATAATCATCATGTGAGCATAATCGACGGCTATGCGATCATAACTTAACGTCACAAAAATGGTTAGCAGCAAATAGATACCGATGGACCATTTATCAAATAGTGATAGTTCTTCAGAATACAAAAATGGTTTATTTGCTGATTTATCCTGTTCTTCAGGCAATTTGTATGTGCTCATGCGGTGAAGGTTTAACCGAAGATAGTTATTTATACCTATTGCAAATACTTGAATTGCTATGATTATTTCACTGCCAATACAACAAAGTTCTTTTTGCCTGCCAAAAAGAAAATATCTCTCCTATAGCCATCTATAGCCATCTATATATAGTAATATATTATTGATTGACTTTGACTTTCTTTCGAAGGAAGGCCTATGCAGATTATGTTTTGGTGTGTTGTTCCGTCCGTTACGGAGTGTAACAGGGAAGAGAACGGAACAGCTGTAAGACGAGCTGCCAGATACAAATATAAATAAATATATTTATAAATAAAGAATAATCTGTGAATGTATTTCTAAGAAGCTTGTTTTGAGTTGGATAAAAATTTGAATACAATAGGTGTTCCGCATTGCATTGTTACACCTATAACAGACGGAACAACAATGTTAACTTCGCATCATCAAACCGTCAATAGTTGCCATCTGCTTCCATATCCCATTAATTAACCCTACCTTTGCGCCAAAATTCAGAGGCGGCATTTTCATGCAAAAGATTAGGAATATAGCGATCATCGCACACGTTGACCATGGTAAAACCACGTTGGTTGACAAGATTTTACACAGCTGCGCCATCTTCAGGGACAACCAGGAGACCGGCGAGCTTATACTGGATAGCAACGACCTGGAGCGTGAGCGCGGTATTACCATCGTTTCAAAAAACGTTTCGGTTAGATATAAAGATGTTAAGATCAACATCATTGATACTCCCGGTCACGCCGACTTTGGCGGCGAGGTGGAGCGCGTGTTGAAAATGGCAGACGGCGTATTGCTATTGTGCGACGCCTTTGAAGGCGCCATGCCTCAAACACGTTTCGTGACTCAAAAAGCATTGTCGCTTGGTCTGAAGCCAATTGTGGTGGTGAACAAGGTTGACAAAGAGAACTGTCGTCCTGAAGAGGTTTATGAGCAGATATTTGAGCTTTTCTTCAACCTGGAAGCTACCGAAGAACAGTTGGATTTCCCGGTGATCTACGGCTCCTCGAAACAGGGCTGGATGAGCACTGATTGGAAGAAACCTACAGAAGATATCTTCCCGCTGATGGATACCATCCTGGAGCATATCCCGGCTGCGCCTGAAGTGGAAGGTACTTTGCAAATGCAGATCACTTCGTTGGATTACTCATCCTTTGTTGGCCGTATCGCTATCGGTCGTGTTGCAAGGGGGGTGATCAAAGAAAATCAGCCGGTATCGCTGGTAAAGCGCGATGGCAAGATCCAGAGATCAAGAATAAAAGAGCTTTACACTTTCGAAGGATTGGGTAAAGTAAAAGTATCCGAAGTGAAATCGGGTGATATATGCGCCGTGGTAGGCATCGAAGGTTTTGAAATAGGTGATACCATTGCCGATTTTGAGAACCCGGAACAATTATCGGTTATCAAGATCGACGAGCCGACGATGAACATGCTGTTCACCATCAATACCTCGCCGTTCTTTGGTAAGGAAGGTAAATTCGTTACCTCGCGGCACCTGCGCGACCGCCTGTACAAGGAAATGGAGAAGAACCTGGCGCTGAAGGTTATCGAAACCGATTCGCCGGACTCCTACCTGGTGTATGGTCGCGGTATATTGCACTTGTCGGTACTGATCGAAACCATGCGCCGCGAGGGGTATGAGTTGCAGGTGGGTCAGCCGCAGGTTATCATCAAAGAAATTGACGGCGTTAAATGCGAACCGGTGGAAACGCTGATCGTTGACGTTCCGGGTGAGGTTGCCGGTAAGGTGATCGAGCTGGTAACGCAGCGCAAAGGCGACCTGCTGGTAATGGAGCCAAAAGGCGACTTGCAGCATTTGGAGTTCGATATTCCCGCACGCGGTATCATCGGGCTGCGCAATAACGTTTTGACCGCTACCGGCGGCGAGGCTATCATGGCACACCGCTTTAAGTCATACGAGCCCTGGAAGGGAACCATTCCCGCCCGCTTGAATGGTGTTTTGATATCTATGGATACGGGTAAAACTACCGCCTTCGCTATTGATAAGTTACAGGACCGCGGTCGTTTCTTTATCGATCCTGGAGTTGATATCTATGAAGGACAGGTAATGGGTGAACATATCCGCGATAACGATTTGGTGATCAACCTCACCAAAGGCAAGCAGTTGACCAATATGCGCGCTTCGGGTAGCGATACGAACGTTCGTATAGCACCAGCCATCAAATTCTCGTTAGAAGAGTCGATGGAATATATCCAGGCTGATGAATACATCGAGGTTACGCCGCAAAGCATCCGTATGCGTAAGATATTCCTGAACGAGAACGACCGTAAGGTGAATGCGAAGAAGTTTGTTAATCAGTGATCAGTTAATTAGTGATTAGTTATAAAAGAGCCGGGAATTGTTTCCCGGCTCTTTTCTTTTTGAAGTCTTGATTCTTGTATCTTGGCTCTTGATTCTAAACTATGCGCATACCCAATATCCCAGGATTCGACCAGGAAGCTTTAGAAAAGTATTTCAAAAATACGGGATGGCTTATGCTGGCACGGGTTGGGAGCCTTGCCATAAAATTTCTCATAAATACCTTCGCACTTTCCAGTTATTTAGGTGCCAAACAATTTGGCATATTAAATTACCCCACCGCTTTAATGGCATTCTTCTTAGCTATCGGCGCGTTGGGTCTTGATGGTTTCGTGACACGTGAACTATTGAACGATCCGGGTAAAAAAGATACTTTATTAGGCACCTCATTTTGGATGAGATTGATTGCGGGCTTTGCGGTTATCCCGATGGTATATATCGCTTATACTATTGCCAACCATTTGAAACCGCTCGAAACACCTTTTTCTTATGTTTTTATAGTAGCCTTTACAGCGGTTATACAGTCTGTAAATATTATCGACAGCTTTTTCCAGTCGAAGGTCCAGGCAAAAAAGATAATGTACATCAATGTTACCGGTAATATAGTATCTGCTATAGTTAAGTTATTGTTTATTCTTTTAAAGCTGCCATTGATATGGTTTGTTTATTCGCTGGTGTTCGATGCTCTTTTGATCGCTGCCGGCTATGTGATTACTTATTTTAACGGGGGCAATCGTATTTCTAAATGGAAGTTTGATTCGTCTGTCGCATCTTACTTGCTGAAACATTCCTGGCCGCTGGCTTTTGCAGCTATATTAGTTTCGCTCTATATGAAAATAGACCAGGTGATGATCCCGATCTATTTAAAAACAAGCGAACTTGGCATTTATTCGACCGTTGCCAACCTGAGCGAAAGCTGGTATTTTATCCCGGTTGCGATAGTGACTTCTGTTTTCCCAGCCATTATGCACGCCCGCAACACGGATACCGAACGCTATAAAAAAAGATTGCAAAACATGTATGACCTGATGGTGGTTATCAGCATGTCAATTGCCATATTCATGACCTTTGCTTCAAAATTTATTTATCACATTGCTTATGCACGTCACCCCGAATTTTGGTCGGGCGCGCCGGTATTGGCTGTGCATGTTTGGGCGGGTGTGTTTGTCTTTCTTGGCAGTGCAAGCGGGCAGTATCTTATTGCCGAAGGCTACACCAAAATGTCAATGTTGCGTACCGGTGTGGGTGCGATTGTAAATATTGTATTGAATATACTCTGGTTACCAAAATATGGTATTTTGGGTGCGGCGTATGCCACATTAGCCGCTTACGGCATAGCCACCTTTTTCATTGTTTTCATTCCGAAAACAAGGGAGCAGGGGTTACTTATGTTTAAATCATTACTTTTAATTTCGTTGTTTCAAAAACTCGTTAAACGTTGAATAAATACGCGTCGCTGCTGCAGGTACTTTCGAAGCCTTCGAGGCTGAAAATGTTATTGTCGTTTAATCATAAAGGCTACCTGCATGATATAGGCTGGTTAAGCGCATTTCAGTCCAAAAGCCCGGTAGACGGCGAGGGAAATCCGATCCCATGGGTGACCTATTCTTTTATAGATTTCATTAAGTCGAGGATCAAAAAACATCATACAGTCTTTGAATTCGGTTCGGGTAATTCGACATTCTTCTATGCCAAATACGCGGGCATGGTTGTTTCGGTTGAGCATGATAAAGACTGGTACGATAAGATCGTCAAGGATAAGCCTGAAAATTCGGAGATGATATTTTGCGAACTGGTTCGCGGTGGAGATTATTGCAAGATGCCGGTTAAGCTGGAAGAGAAATTTGACATCATTATCGTAGACGGTCGCGACAGGGTAAATTGCTGCAAGCAGGCTGTGGATGCTTTGTCGGCGGATGGGGTAGTGATATTGGACGATTCGGAGCGTGAGTTTTATCGTGAAGGAGTGGATTTCCTTCTGAAGAAAGGTTTCAAACAACTGGCATTTACCGGGGTCTCGCCGGGATTATTCTATCGTAAGGCAACATCTGTTTTTTATAAGGACGAAAATTGTTTGGGGATCTGATATGGCGGGACAGGCAGTAAGCGACAATGTAAAACACGCCTACGACGAGTTTTACGAAAAGCATGATGAAGCCTGGCGCATGCTGGGCGCCAAATACAAAGCGCAGCATATCATTGACGTTTGCAAAGGGCATACTTTCAAGAAAGTGCTTGAGGTTGGCGCCGGCGATGGCAGTATCCTGAAATATTTGGCTGACCAGAATTTCGCGCCGGAATACCATGCGGTCGAAATTTCCGACAGCGGCGTTGAACATATCAAACAGCGCAATATTCCCGGCGTAAAATCGGTCCAGGTATTCGATGGTTATCATTTGCCTTTTGCTGATAACACTTTCGACCTGATCATCCTGTCACACGTTTTGGAGCATGTAGAACATGAACGCTTGTTGCTGCGCGAGCTGAAACGGGTCGCCAATTTTTGCGTGATCGAGGTGCCGCGTGATTATAAAGCCGGCGTCGACAAAAAAATAAAACATTTTCTCGCTTACGGACATATTAATATGTACACCCCAACATCGCTCAGGTACCTGTTGCTTACCGAAGGGTTTGAAGTGGTAGCCGACCTGACATCGATGATAGAGCCGGAAGTAACCAAATTCAATACTTATATAAACCAGAAAAAGCCTAAAAGCCTGGTAACCGATCTGAAAATAAATGCAGAATATGCGGTGAAGAAGGCGCTCGTGTCCTTGTTTGGCAAAGAGAAAGCCGAAGAAAAGGCAAGTGCCTACACCGTATTGTGCAAACGTTCAGACCAGCAAATGGGCATATTCTGACCTTGATCTGTTATGCAAAACCTGGCCCCGATAGCCCTTTTTGTCTACAATCGTCCCGAGCATACCCGGCGTACGCTCATCTACCTGCAAAAGAATTTGCTGGCGGACGAGTCGCGGCTATTCATTTTTTCTGATGGGCCAAAAACCGAGGCGGATAAGGCTAAAGTGGATGAAGTCAGGCAGATCATTAAGAATATCACAGATTTTAAGTCCGTCAAAGTAACCGAAAGAACTGAAAACCTCGGGTTGGCGAACTCTATTATTAGCGGGGTTACCAAACTGGTGATGGAATATGATAAAGTGATCGTGTTCGAGGACGATTTGCTTTCATCGCCCTATACGTTGCAGTATTTCAATGAGGCGCTGGATCGCTACGCAAAAGAAGATAAGGTGATGCACATCGGCGCCTATATGTACGATCTGCCGGATAAAAGCCTGCCTCAAACCTTCTTTTACCGCGCCGCCACCAGCTGGGGCTGGGCCACCTGGGCAAGAGCCTGGAAAGATTTTGAACCGGATATCGATAAACTGATCGGCCAATTCGACAAGCAGAAGATCAGCCAGTTCTCTATCGAGGGCACTATGAATTTCTGGAAGCAGATGGAAGGATTTAAAGCAGGGCGAAACAATTCCTGGGCGATACGCTGGTATGCTTCCATCTTCCTGAAGAATGGTCTTACGCTGAACCCCTCGCATTCGCTGGTACATAATATCGGTCACGATGGCAGCGGGGTACATTCGAATAACGAGAAGACTTATCATGTCCAGGTAGCTCAAAAACCTGTTACCGAATTTCCGGCAGAATTAAAGGAAAATCACCATGCTTATAATGCGATCAGGCAATTCCTTGGTGGCAGGAAAGGTACATTGTTGCAAAGAGGGTTAAGGTTCGTCAGGCAGTTGCAGGCGAAATATTTGGTGAAGAAATAAATGGAGTTCCGTTTATAAGATAATGTCGAAAGGAATTAGTTTTTCCGTTTGAAATTTCTCAAATAGCCCATCTGCATATTTATTGGCATACTTTTCTTTTTCAGTTTTGGGTATCTTTAAATACATCTCGAAGTTTTTCTTCCAAGTCTCATAATCTTCATTTTGCGTTTCCACTACTTCCAGATATTGCACATAGTGCCCGAATTCGTGCAATAGTGTTCTGTATAATTGAGTATTTCTAACATTTTCTATTTCGAACGTAGAAACGAACTCTTTTTTATTTTCAACAAATCGATGCCCATCTTTTTTAAGGCGTTCAAACTCTTTTTGATCCTCGGGTGATTGGCTTTTATTCCAATAGAACTTTTTGCTGTAATCAATCGCTTCAATAATTATTGCAGGGTAATAATCATTTTCGAATTCATAAGAATAAATCAATCTTCCCCAAACAGGTGAGATAATTGCTTCTTTCTTTTTGGGTTGCCTTAACACAATCAATCTTAAAGATCCATAATCAGAAGGAGGAATGTTTTCGATTATTTTCTCTATGTCCATTATTGAACATGCATGATTACATGATTGGCGTTTTGCTTCAATCACAAAAAGAAAAGAATGGCCGTTTATAAGCCGTTCAACTTTTTCGTATGAACTCAGGCGCTCGTAAAAGTCCTTAGATACGACACACGGGCTTGGTATGGTTAGTTTATTGTTGCGCCCATGACCCTGTTTAGACGTTCCGATATTTCTATTTCGCCTCGTGGGATTGTGCATCAGTCAACAAGTTCAAAAAATTGCGGATTGATAAATAATTATTTTATCGCTTTCACCACAATATACGGCGAAAACCTTTTACTTTCAACGGGCACAATTTTAGTCGCGATCTTACCTGCAAACCACAAGGCTTTAAGGAACGCTTTGGTAAATCCGGATTGCTCGTCGCGATTTTCCAGCCAGATGGAAAACTTGCCGTAATAATAAGCTTCTACATTTTTCAACCCGAGCTCTTTACAATAGGCAGCCAGCTTTTGCGGATCCATGCTGCTGATATTGTGCTTCTGGTAATTGCCCATATCATATTTGCGCTGCACCCAGCCGTTGACGCCGGTGAAATTGGGCAGGGTAATGAATAATGTGCCTCCGGGTTTGAGGAACGGCAAGTGCTGTGCAATAATATCTTTGGTATCGTTAAAATGTTCGATCAGCCCGCAGGAAAGCACGAGGTCATACTGTGCTGCCGCGTGATAATTGAACAGGTCGCCTTCAATGACCCCGATATCCTTTTCAGTAAGCTCATTTGCGGCCAATACTTCTTTCAGGAAACCAGGATGAATGTAATAATCAAAGAGCGTTGTTTTCAGGCGGAAATATTTTTTCAGGAAGATAGCGTAGTACCCCGGAAAGCCGCCCAGTTCGATAGCGGTTTGCGTATCGTTTTGTTCAACGATATTCTTCAACAGCTTGTAAAAAGTGTAGTTGGCAGGCACTTTGAACGCAAGCCCTTTTTTCGATTCCCAGTAATTGGCCCAGAATGCCCTATCCGTTAGTTCGTTGCCCATCAGGGTGCAAAGAAAAGATTTTAATTAATATCCACAGAACAGATTTGAATACTAACCAGGTAAACGCGCCGCAAACTATGATGTAAATTACGATACTAAATGCTGCCCTTTGAGTAAAAATCGTAGTATGCCAGCCAGGTTCAACGGAAGTGGCAAGATCTTTTGAAAAAAAAGACAAGATCAAGCCGGATACAACGAAAAACGTAATGATACCAGATACGAATTGCAATAACAGCTTGCGGCGTTTCATGATAAATCTAATATACAACAAACATAGGAGACGCGATGCATCGCGTCTCTACGTATCCCATGCATTTCGATCCTGAAAACCCGGTAGTAAAACTTTGCGCACAGGGCATGCTGCTGGAAGGTGAAGGCAAGCATAGCGAGGCAGCAAAGCTATTCCACAAGGCCTGGGCGGATGCCTCAGACGACCTTGAAAAATTCACGGCGGCGCACTATGTCGCCAAATATCAAAACTGTGTCAATGACAAACCTGACCTGGGACGAAACGGCGCTATATTTTGCTTTGCGGATACAAGATGAAAACATCAAAGACGCGCTGCCATCGCTTTACCTTAACATTGCGAAATGCTTCGAAGACCTGCAAGACATAGGAAACGCCCTGAAGAATTACAAATTGGCGCTCGGCTGCGCCGGGTCCCTGCCGGATGATGGTTATAGTAATATGATCAGGGCTGGAATTGAAAATGGGATACAACGGGTGCTTGAGTCGTGATAGTTGCCTATCCAACTGCCCACTGTTAACCGCGAACTATTTCTTCATCTAGCCAAACGACCTCACTTCATTTGATCTCCACCACCCCATCCGCTACAGTTGGAAACCTGGAAAACACCTGCGAGTCGTGCCCGGGGATGATATATTTTACATCCGATACCATGGTTTTCATTCGCTGCATGGCTTTTACCTGGCCCGCCGGGTCCAAAGTGCCGCCCGTTGAGGCTGGTACCAGGTGATCAAGACTATAATAGATCCAGATATTATCGGAAGCGAGTACTATCTTATTACTGCCGGTATTCACTAGTACATATTGCGAATTAAAAGTATGCCTTGCCCCGGTGTAAACGCGAATGCCGGGTATCAGTTCTTTATCGTCGCCATCTACCAGTGTCACTTTGCCTGCCAGGTTCAGGTCGACCAGTGCGCGTACATCCCTTGGATTGAAGCCGCCATTACTTTGCCCTTTTTGCCAGGCCGTGCCGACGAAATAATTGAAATCTTCCTTTTGTATCCAGATATGCGCGTTCGGGAACAGGCCGATCCCATCGATATGATCCCAATGCGGGTGACTGAATATGATATCCGTAATATCCCCCGGTTTCATGCCCAGTTTTAACAGCGTCGAATCCGGCCGCATATATTTGACTACGCCGAAATCCGAAGCATCGGGAATGTCCTTCAAAAACCCTGCATCAACCAAAATATTTTTCCCATTGCTGCCTTTGATCAGCCAGATCATAAAATTGATCTTTACACTGTCCGTCGCCGGCCCTTTATCGGCCCAGTCCGAAATAGCGAAAGGGTGGGCCGTAGAAGCAAAGCGCAATGCGTAGACTTTATAGGTTTGTGACCAGGCGCTATAAGTTATTGATATAATTAGCAGAGTTAGCAGGATAAGTTTTCTCATAGTTGAGTTGCTGGCATACACTATTGATCAGGTTTCTTAAGCGCATAATGTCGCCTAAATCTTTGGCCCTGCCTGATGCTCTCTTGTTTGGTATAAAATCAGAAATTCAAACATCAATTCGCCTTAATGTGATCACCCTGATCATTTTTTCGGGGAAGGAGCCATTGAGCCAGGTATAATAATTTTTCTTAACCGGGCTACCTCCTGTAATCGTTCAGATGCACTTTTTGATCGCCAGAAAAGAACGTCCGAATAATCCTCATCGTTCATTTTAACATGGTTAACCGTTTTAATTATTTGTCTGGCCATAGCTGAAATTTATATAAAAATAGCAATTAAAAAGGACTATTCAAGCAGGGCCAGCTTAGCAAATTCGACCGGCTGACTATTCCCAATCTTGTCCCAGTGCAGTGAAGAAATACTTGACACCTACTGTTGCCGGTTTGCAGTAAATAACAATTAACCGCTTCTATGGATTTAACAAGCAAAACTCCTGGAAAGTGTAAACGCTATACAGGATTATCAAAAAAGTGTCAACTTTTTTCAGGACGACACACATAGTGTAATCAGGCCTAAAAATCCCATGAAAAGCTTATACAGGTTGCCTTTACACTAAGCCTCGTTTTCCCGGTTTAATCAACCAAAAGTGGTAAAAAACTGTAAAAGAGCGAAAATTCGCAGACTTTTTCGTCCGGATCGGGCAATTTTGCGTGCGCATGCTTTTTGGTATCAATTGGCTATTTTTCAACTATTTATGTCTTTTGTGTTCACGGAAATAGGTGAGTTCATGCACTTTTAACCCTTAGTGTAAACGATAAAAATGTATAACCCAATACATTATATGGTCATTTGTGGTCGAAAGTGACCTGATTGTGAACGCTAAGTGTATGGAAGTAATGGTAGGATATGCTACTTCTTCATCTCCTCCTGTATCGCCCGGTAGAATTCGTCGATATGGCGCGTGCCGATGATGTACACCAGCCCGTCGCGATCGGTGAGATGGATAGCGTCCTTGCCTGAAGTATAGAATCGGATGGTGCCGTGTTTGTGCAGGTTGTAAACCGGGTTATTGAAAAAGTAACGGCTGTAAACGCCTTTTTCCACCTTCACTATGCTGCTGAGGTCTATTTTAACCAGGCGCATGGTCCACAGACCGGTGATCAGCACGCTTTTGTCCATCACCCTTATACGATAGTTCAGAAAAAACCCCATGATTATGGATATCGCGATGATACCGATGCCGGCTACGGCCAGGATGTCCGCCTTCTCACCTGTATCCGTAAAAAAATTGAAGGCATAAGCTGAGAAACAAAACATGGCCAAAACAAGCCTGATAGTAACAGGTACCCATTCCCTGCCCAGGTATTGCTTTTCAGAAAAGACCGGTTTATCGCTCATTTTCAAATTTTATTCAGTTCGAAGATAGTAACTTTTTTAGTCTTCGGCGTCACTTTATACCGATCATCGGGCCGATAGCCGCCGATCCATATAATTTCACCGTTGCCATTTACCAATAGCGGAATTTGTTTCTTTTCATGCAGCGGCACTTTTTCGCCGATGAAAAAATCGCTGAGCTTCTTTTTTGTTTTCATCCCCAGCGGGTAAAAAAAATCGCTTTGCTGCCAGCTGCGGATAGTTAACGGGTAGACCAGCTTTTCCGTGTCCACCGATGCGGCCAGGGGGTTATCTTTAATGATCAGAGGCGAATCGTCATGCAGAATATTGAGCTGATAGCTGCCAAAACGGGTCTCGCTGTCTCTCCGATCGATCGTAATCGGCGTCGCTTTACTTTGTTCTTTTTTTGTAAGGATCAATTTTTGCCGGTCTAACAGGATGGTATAGTTTTCTGATTCAAATACCCTTCCCGAATGTTTATCCAATGCCGAAATAATATCTTCTACAGTCGATTCATTGAAACCGTACTCGCGCAGTAGGCCGAAAAGCAGGAATTGCTGCGGATGAAGCTTCTTTATATTTTCGATGGAAATATTGACGGCATTTTCATTCGGCTCAAACAGCATTTTCCTCACTTCATCGAGTCTTTCCTCCAGCAATGTTTCCATGTTGCGGAAGTATTCCAGGTTGTGCTCAAAGGTATCCTCCAATGCCGGGTTCAGCTCTTTCAGTTTTGGGATCACTTCCAGCCGCAGCTTGTTGCGGGCGTATTTGACTGAACTGTTGGAACTGTCTTCCTGGTAAGCAATATTGTCGCTTTCGATAATCTGCGTAATCTCTTCACGGGTTAAAAATAACAGTGGCCGAACCAGGTTGCCATTCTTTGGCAAGATGCCGTGCATGCCTGCGATGCCCGTACCACGTACAAGGTTAAGCAATATTGTTTCGATAGCGTCGTTTTGATGGTGCGCAAGCGCGATACAGCAGTATCCGTTTTGCTGACTGATCTGCTGAAACCATTGATACCGCAATTCGCGCGCTGCCATCTGGATCGATATTTTTTGCTCCGTGGCATAATCTTCGGTATCAAAATTGGTTGTATAAAAAGGTACGCCAAGCTGATCAGCCAGTTCCTGGACGAATTGCTGGTCGGCACGGGCCTCGTCGCCCCTCAATTGAAAATTACAATGAGCGATACCGAAATGATAACCGGCTTCTTTGAGCAGAAGGGCCATCAACACAGAATCCATACCCCCGCTTACCGCAGCCAGAACCTTATCGTGGCGGCTGAAAAGTTGGTTCTGTTCGATGAATTGAATCAGGGGTCCGGCAGGCAGCATCACCAAAATTATTAATTTAATAACCCCATCCAAAAAACTAATTTTGCCCCGTGGTCAAATATGTTCTAACCTTTTTCCTGTTTATTACCCTGGCAACCATGGCCATGGCGCAGAAGAAGTCGGTTATACACCTGATCAAATCCGACCGCGCTGAAGGAGGTAAAGTGAACGGCGTGCTGAAAGTTTACAATGGCACGTTTCAGCAGGATTACTCCACATTGCGGGCCGACAGCGCTTACTTTCACAAGGCCGAAAATACTTTCGACGCCTATGGCCACGTGGTGATCACACAGGGCGATACCATGCATATTTATTCCGACCTGCTCAATTATTCCGGCAATACCAAAATCGCCATACTTACCAATAACGTCCGCATGGTGGACAAGGACGCGACGCTGACCACCAACAATCTTACTTATAATACCGCTACCAAATACGGCACTTATGTGAACGGCGGTAAGCTGGTGAACAAGGATAACACGTTGACCAGCAAAAACGGTTACTATTATGCCAATACGCGCGATTCCTATTTCCGCTATGATGTGCATCTGACCACACCTGATGCTTTTATCGTGACAGATACGCTACGCTACAACTCAAATACCAGGATATCTTACTTCTATGGGCCGACGCACATTTACGGCAAAAAGAAAGGTAAGGACAACGACACGCTTTACACCGAGAACGGAACTTACAACACCAATACCGAGCAGGCCTTCTTCGGCAAAAAGAACCTGTATAAATCGGGGCCGAAGAGCCTGACTGGCGACAGTTTGTTTTATGATCGGAAGAAAGGCATTGGTCACGCCATCAACCATATCACCTTCATGGATACCGAGCAAAAAATGACATTGAAGGGTGATATCGGCGATTATACCAAGGCGGATGAACGCACCGTAGTGACTAAGCATGCCTATGTGGTGATGGTGACCGAGGAGAAAGATACCACCAAAAACGATTCGTTAAAGAAAGCAAGCCCGGATACGGTAAACGCGAAAAAGGATAGTGCCAACACGAAAAAAGGCACCGTAAAATCAAAACGAACCAAGAGCGCTACACCTGCAACGGTCAAATCAGTGGATAAGCCTAAGAGAAATAACGTTCCCGCACCTCAAACCAATGTGAAAAGTGTTACGGATACTGCCTCAAAGAAAGGAAAGAAAACGGCACTGAACCTGCCTAAGCTCCCTGTAGATACCTCGCGGATCAAGGATACTTCGCAAATGAAAAAGGATACCGGCAGGATGAAGCACGATTCGATCTTTATGACGGCTGATACGCTGGACACCCGGGTGATGACCTATAAGGACTATAAGGACATGCAGGAAAAGATCAGGTTATCGCAGGTCAAGGATACTACTAAGCGGCCGCCGTCCATCGTTTATAAAACGCCGGTGAAATTTATCGAATTGTCTCCGCCAAAAATGCCCATGGATACAACCTTCCTGCACCGCAATTTTTTCGGACCGCCAAAAAAAGAAACTGCGCAAACTAAGCCCGGCAAGCCGGACGTTGGTAAGCCGGATAAAAATGCGCCGAATAGCAGAAACCCCCTTTTGGCGAAAAACGGAACACCCGACCAAAACGCGCTCCCGGCAAAAAAGCTGACCAAACTGGACAGCGTCAAAATGCGGCAGGATAGTATCAAAAAGGCCCATACGATCGATTCGGTATATTTGGTGCGGAAGATCGAACTGCCGGATACAACGCATATCCGCATTCTGAGTGGGTTTCACCACGTCAAACTATTTAAGTCGGACCTGCAGGGGAAAGCCGATTCATCCTTTTACAGCAGCGGCGATTCGACCATTCGTTTGTATGTACACCCAATGCTCTGGACGCAGGGCTCGCAGCTCTCGGGCGACACGATCACGCTGCAGATGAGAAATAAGAAGCTGAACAACATGGAGATGTTCCCGAATGGTTTTATCGTCAATACTGAGAAGAAGGATTCCACGCATTTCAACCAGGTAACGGGGAAAAAGATGCGGGGCTTTTTCAAAGACGATAAGCTGACCACCATGTTTGTCGACGGGAATTCCGAAACCATCTATTTTGCGCATGATAGTCTGGGCAAAGTGACCGAAATGCAGCGGTCGCTCAGCAGCAGGGTTCGGATCTACTTTAAGGACAATAAGGCGCAAAGGGTAATATTTATGTCGAAGCCCGAACACCGGTACGGGCCTTTGGAAAAGTTTACGGAAGAAGACAAAACCCTGAAAGGTTTTATCTGGAAGCCAAAGGACAGGCCCGTGTCAAAGGAAGCCATCATCAATGCGCCCGATAATTACCCGGAAAAAATCGCTAAAGCTAAACCGCCGGCAAAAACTACAGGCAAAAAACAGGCGGGCAAAAAAGGAAGTAAAGGACAGAAGCCCGGCGCAAAACCCGTAAGCCCACCCGCGCCGGCAGCCAGATCAGCAACGGATAGCCTGCAAAAGCAACCTCTCAAAACTCTGGACAGTCTAAAGAGATCGCAGGATACCGTTAAGAAAAAGCTTGATACTGGCAAAAAGGTAAAGGATACAACTATCCTAAAGAAACCAGTTACGCAATAGCGGTTTTCAAAAACTCCGCCAGTTTTTCGACAGCCTTACCACGATGGCTCAGCTTGTTTTTTTCGTCAAGGCTCATTTCGGCAAAGGTGATATCAAAACCAGCGGGCTGAAAAAGCGGGTCGTAGCCGAAACCTTCTTTGCCGGCAAGTCCTTCACGGATCGTTCCTTCGACAGACCCTTCAAAAAAATACTCGCTGCCTTCCCAAAGCAACGAGATAATGGTTACAAAGCGGGCCTTCCGGTTTCGTATTCCCGCAAGGTTTTCGAGTAATTTGATGTTGTTCGCGTGGTGATTGCCATGCTCGCCGGCGTAGCGCGCGGAGTAGACGCCCGGTTCTCCGTTCAGTGCCTCCACTTCCAGGCCGCTATCGTCGCCGAAGCAGTTCACACCGTATTTTTCGTAAACGTAAAGGCTTTTGATAGACGCATTCTCGCTGAAGGTTAAGCCAGTTTCTTCAATATCGCCGGTACATCCAATATCATTCAATGTCAGCAGTTCGATCCTGCCGCCCAGCTTGGCAGAAACCTCTTCCAACTTGTGTTTATTATCGGTTGCAAAAACTAGTTGGAGAGGCATATCAAAGGCTCTTCATTTGTTCCCAGAACGCCTTTTTGTTATCGACGTTCGTCATCATCTCATCAAATCCGAAAGTGAGCAGCGTTTTGATTCCGTTAACCGGCTCGATTGTATTGAATTTAAAGTCAGTTCCCCCCGGCAGCGCATCCTTCCCCAAAATGACTAATGTCGTCGGACCGAAATGGGCTATGATCTGTCCATAGTCCGCGTTGTGTTTCGAGCTATTGAAAATAGCCACGTCGTCACGGGTATGCCCCAGGCGCCCAAGCACACTTTCCAGGGCAGTGAGGTGGTCTTCCCGCATGAACTCATGCTGATCGTAACTCACCAGGATAAGAAAGCTTTTTTTGTTCGAACCGAGGTAATTAAATATAGGCTGCTGCGTTTCTATTCCAGGTTGGGGACCAGGGGAGCTTTTGTCTTCTTCAAGCAGGTATATTTCGTCCTGCAGGATGAAACGCAGGGCATTATTATCTTCAACTCTCACTTTTAACAAATTTTAACCAAAAATAGTTAATTGTTAAAGCCATTATCAGCATATTCGCAAATTAATGTGCGGATGTGCAGATATGCGGATGTGCAGATGAGTATTTAAGATATGCTTATAAATTTACACCTTTGCATCCGCGCATTTTACAAGTCGCAGCAGGAAATAAAGTACATGAGAAAGACAGGGATAGCCCTCATTTTAAGTTTAATTCTTACCATCACTTTTGCGCAGGCACAGCCGCGCAATCTTGATAAAATTGCCGCGGTTGTTGGCAGCAGTATTGTCCTCAAATCGGACATTGAATTGCGCTACGCCAATGCGCTTGCCTCGGGCATGCCGCCTAACGAATCGTTCAAATGCGACATTCTGAAAAGCTTCATCACCCAAAAGCTGCTTGCCCAGCAGGCAGTGATCGACAGCGTGAGCGTTACCGATGAGGAGGTGGATAACGAGATCGACCGCAGGATGCGCAGCATGATATCGCGTGCCGGGGGCCAGGATAAGCTCGAAGGCTTCCTGGGCCGTTCAGTTTTGCAATACAAGGACGAGATACGGGATGACATCAAAGAGAATATGGTGGCGCAAAAGATGCAGAGCAAGATCACCGAAAAGGTCAGCGTGTCTCCGCTGGATGTCGAGAATTATTTCAAAAAGCTGCCCAAGGACAGCCTTCCGACCTTTAACAAGGAAGTGGAAGTCGGGGAGATCGTCTTGCAGCCTAAATTGAATAAGGAAGAAAAGGAGGAGGCCCGTCAAAAGGCCGAAGACCTGCTGGCGCGTGTAAAAAAAGGTGAGGATTTCGGTACGCTCGCCAGGCTTTACTCCCAGGATACAGGATCAGCGCCTGATGGAGGCGACCTTGGTTTTGCCGACCGGAATACTTTCGTGAAGGAATTTGCTTCCTGGGCATTCAAGCTGAAACCGGGCGAAGTATCGCCGGTATTTGAAACCGACTATGGTTTTCACTTTCTCCAGGTGCTTGAAAGGCGCGGCGAGCAGGTACATGTGCGGCATATACTCGTGATCCCGACGATCACTCAAGCCAGCCTCGACAGGGCTAAAGCCAAGTCGGACAGCGTTTACAAAATGCTGATCCTGAATAAGAATTATCCTTTCGCAACCGCTGCGGCTCTATATTCCGACAACAGGGACACCAAATTTAACGGCGGTATGATGCTGAACGCAGAAAACGTGGAAGCCCGCACTACCTACATACCAACCGATAAGCTTGATCCGCAAATAGCGTTGGTTATAGATACCATGAAGGTTGGTGAGATATCGAAACCACAGCTGCTCACTGAATCGAATGGCAAGAAAGATTACAAAATATTATACCTGAAGTCGGAAACCGACGCACACAAGGCCAATCTGAAACAGGATTTTCCGAAAATAAAGCAGCAGGCCATGGACAATAAGATCAACCGTACCGTGAGCGAGTGGTTTGAAAAACGCAGAAAAGAAACCTTCATTAAGATAGACGCCGAGTACCAGACATGCCCGCAATTGAGCGGCTGGGCCAACGTTCCGATCTCGGCACAGACCAAACCTCAATCCAACTAATATTATGCAACACCGCACGGAAGTGGAAGCCGCTGATGCGCTGAAGGAGGCATACAAACACATCACCGCCGAAATAGGTAAAGTGATCGTCGGGCAGGACGAGGTGGTAAAAGCTGTGCTGGTTTCCATTTTCAGCAACGGGCATTGCCTGCTGGTTGGTGTGCCTGGTCTTGCAAAAACGCTGTTAGTGCAAACCGTTGCCAAGGTGCTCGACCTGGAGTTCAGCCGCATCCAGTTCACGCCCGACCTGATGCCTTCTGATATTATCGGATCCGAGATACTGGGCGAGGACAGGAACTTCAAGTTTATCGCGGGCCCGGTGTTTGCCAATATCATCCTTGCGGATGAGATCAATCGCACCCCGCCCAAAACGCAAGCCGCCTTGCTCGAGGCCATGCAGGAAAAAGCGGTTACCGTGGCCGGTATGACGCATAAATTATCGCAGCCGTTCTTCGTTCTGGCTACGCAGAACCCGATAGAACAAGAAGGAACCTACCCGCTGCCCGAAGCCCAGCTCGATCGCTTTATGTTCAATGTAGCGCTGGATTACCCTTCGCTGAAAGAAGAATTACTCATCGTAAAGAATACGACAAGCACAGCTGTCCCGGAAGTAAATAAAATATTGAATGCGGAACAGATCATCTATTTCCAGCAATTGGTGCGGAATATACCGGTTACCGATAATGTGCTTGAATACGCTGTTAAGCTGGTTTCCAAAACACGGCCCACGAGTGAGCTGGCCTCGCCCGAAGTCAAACGCCTGCTCAACTGGGGCGCCGGGCCACGCGCTTCGCAATTCCTGATCCTGGGCGCTAAATGCCATGCGGTTATCAATGGGAAATATTCACCCGATATAGAAGATGTGCAGGCAATTGCCAAGCCCGTTTTGCGTCACCGTATTATACGCAGTTATCACGCCGAGGCGGAGGGACTGTCAGCCGACGACATCATTCAAAAGTTACTATAATATCTTTCGGACTTTCCCGACTTACGCGGACTTTCGGACTACTACTGTTGCTCTACAGCAGAAAGCACTTCCAGCAAAATATTCCATTTATGGCTGGCGTCGATCTCCCAGATGCGCACGTAATTGTAGTCGCTTACGATGTCGCCCTTCCTGATCCTGGCTGTGCCGTAGCTGTAGGCAAGATCACCGCTGAGTGAGCGGCCGGCATCAAGCGTTTTGGCATTGATGCTGATGCTTTCATTGGCAAGGAATTGCATGGTCTTATCAGTTCCCGAGATTGGGTCAAAACCGGGAAAATAGTAGCGCCCTTCAGGGCTGAGGAATTCTTTATAAGATGCCAGAACGGATACAGTAAGCTCGTGATTAAATACCTTATCGGTGCTGACGATAATAGCTTTATTGCTGAAAGGATCTTTGCCTGAGCCGCCATGTTTGCTGGTGTCCGGTTCTTTAAAATCAGGAACTTCCTCTTTTTCAGGCTCGGGGTGCTGAATGCCGAGGTCGATCAGCAGCTTCAGCTTGCCATCCTGGTCTGCGCGCCAAACGGATACATAGTCGCCGAACACTTTATTGGTATCGTCCTTGCCGTTCTGGTAAACATAGGGGCCCGCGGAAAAGGCCAGGTCGCCTGCGGCAGATATGCGCGCAAATTTGGGCTGCCAGCTAAGGTTGCCGGGTTGTCTGTCGATGGAATTATAAAAGTCGGTGATCTTGATGACATTCGGTCTGAAAACAATCCCTTCCGGGTCGGCAACGGCAAGGAAAGCATCCTTGATGCCTTTGCGCTCGACAAGGCGGTTAAAGGCTTGTTCGGCCGAAATTACCTCGTTCACCTTCGCGATGTTTTGTGCTAATACTGATCCCTGTAAGCTGATAATTGCAGCAGCGATTAATATCGATCGTCTCATTCTTGTTTTCAGGTTGGGCTAGTCAGGCGTTGTCGCAACAGCGCATTAGTTAGCATAAACGGCTTTTAGCGGATTAAAGTACAAATATCGATTTTTTGGGATAATTTTATAATTTGCTCCAGGTGGTGCCATCCTTGCTGTCATTCAGCTGGAAGCCGATCTTTTGCAGGCCATCGCGTATTTTGTCCGAGGTTGCATAGTCGCGGTTCTGCTTAGCTTCTTTACGCAATTCCATTACCATGTTCATTACATTGGGCAGGTCATTGTCAGCTGCCTGTTCGTTCTTCAGCCCCAGCACATCCAAAATAAAATCATGCATTAATTGTTTGAGCAGGGACAGGTTTTTTTCGTCGATGCGGAGCTTTTTATCGTAAACCGAATTGATAATGCGCGATGCCTCGAACAGTTCGGCGATAAGCACCGGGCTGTTAAAATCGTCATTCATGGCATCGTAGCAGCGCTGCAATAAAGGTGCAATTTCGACCTCGCCAGACGAGGAAACCTCCAGCTTATCGAGCAGCGTGAACGCATTCATCAGGCGTTTGAAGCCTTTTTCTGACGCTTCCATCGCCTCGTTGCCGAAATCCAGCGTACTGCGGTAATGCGCTTGCAGAATAAAGAAACGCACCGTCATAGGGCTGTAGCCTTTATTAAGAATAGAATTATGCCCGGTAAATAATTCATGCGGCAGGAAGCTGTTGCCCAAAGATTTGGACATTTTTTGCCCATTTATGGTCAGCATATTGGTATGTAACCAGTATTTGGCCGGATTGGTATGGCACGCGGCTTCATTTTGGGCGATCTCGTTGGTATGATGCGTTGGCACCAGGTCGAGGCCGCCACCGTGAATATCAAATTGTTTACCAAGGTATTTATTGCTCATGGCCGAGCACTCCAGGTGCCAGCCAGGAAAGCCCGGGCCCCAGGGTGATGGCCATTTCATCAGGTGTTCGGGCTTGGCTTTGATCCATAAGGCGAAATCCAGCGGACCGCGTTTTTCGCCCTGACCGCCCAGGTCGCGCGTGTTGGCTAGCAGGTCGTCGAGGTTGCGGCGGCTCAATACTCCGTAATCATGAGTCTTATTGTATTTCTCTACATCAAAATAAATAGTACCATCCACCTCATAGGCATATCCATTTTTTATAATGACTTTGATCAGTTCTATCTGTTCGATAATATGCCCGGTGGCAGCGGGTTCGATGCTTGGCGGCAGCACATTCAATATCTGCATTACCTCGCGAAATCCGACTGTGTATTTCTGCACGATCTCCATCGGTTCGAGCTTAGCGAGCTTGGCCTTCTTTTCTATTTTGTCCTCACCCTCATCCCCCGCATCCCCTTCCAGGTGACCGGCATCGGTCACGTTACGCACATAGCGAACCTTATAGCCCAAGTAGGTAAGGTAACGGAAGATCAGGTCGAAGGATATATAGGTGCGGCAATTGCCCAGGTGTACATCACTGTAAACCGTAGGGCCGCAAACGTACATGCCCACATGGGGCGGGTTGAGCGGAACGAATTTTTCTTTTTTTCTGGATAAAGTGTTGTAAACAAACAGATTTTGCTCCATAGCGGCAAACTTACGATTTTTTACCGCCTGCAAAATAACGCGGCAGATCAGGGTGCCTCTTTTTTTATCATACGATTGCAAGGATTTATATTGATTTCGGATGTCGGATTTTCGATTTCGGAATCCTTGGGTCACTGAAAATTACGGATAAATCCGAAATCACAATTCCGAAATCCGAATTCTTACAGTCCCTTGTCTATCGCCTGGTATACTACGTCCTGTATGCGGCCGCGGATCTGCAGGTCGGACAATTTGTTGGTCACCTTAGGGTTTACGCGGTTCGACAGGAAAACATATACCAGGTTATATTTCGGGTCGACCCAGATACACGTGCCGGTATAGCCGGTATGTCCGTAAGTTTGGTCAGAGGCGTATTTTGAGGGATAATGCCTGTCGGCTATCGGGTCCCAGCGGTCGAAGCCGAGCCCTCTTCTGCTTACTGCAGATTGCTTAGCGGTGAACAGGTCGACGGTTTGGGGTTTGAAATATTGCACGCCACCATATGAGCCTTTGTTCAGCAGCATCTGGTAGAGGATGCCGATATCATTAGCACTGGCGAAAAGCCCGGCATTGCCCGAAACGCCGGAAAGCATGGCCGCGGTTGGGTCATGTACGTAACCTATCAGGAGCGTATGCCGAAATACTTCATCATCTTCAGTCGGAATGATCTGGTTGCGCGGGAAACGATTCAAGGGCAGGTAACCGGCAGTTTGCATTCCCAGAGGTCCGTAAAAATTTTGCTGAACGTAATCGTTGATCGGCATCGTAGTGATTCTTTCCAGCACCTCTTTCATTACCACCATGCTCAAGTCGCTGTAAACGTATTGCCCGCGGGTTTTCAGCGGTGAATTAAGAATATCCGTCCACATCACGTCCTTGAAATAATCCTTTCGCAGGAAGTAGTGATCGACGATCTTGTGGGGATAGGCAACCGACGAATCCGCGCTCACATCGCTGGGTTTCAGCTTTTCGTAGGTCTTAATATCCGGGATCAATCCCGACTGGTGTTCCAGCACGTCGCGAATAACGAGGCCGGCTTTATCGCTATGGCGCGCCATAGGTAGGTAATCGCCGACGGTGGAATCCAGGTTCAGCCGCCCTTCTTCATAAACCCGCATCGTTTCCATCGTCGTTGCTGATACTTTGGTCATCGAGGCCAGATCGAAAATGTCGGTCAGCTTATCAGGGATAACGTTATCGTAAGTATGATAGCCGAAGGCTTTGTTATAGATCACTTTACCATCCTTCGCCACCAGTACCACGCAGCCCGGCGTCGCCTGGTTGCGAATGGCTTCGTAGGCGATGTTGTCAATATCATTCAGCGCCGAGGTTTGCACACTCGCATCCTCCGGAACCGTGTACTGCAACCGCGTTTTCAGTGTGGTGAACCCATACCCTTTTCGATATTTGGGCGGGTACGCTGAGGTCAGTTTTTGGGTGATGGCCACGCCACCGAAAATTGCCTGCACGCTAAAAAATGCCGCCACCGGCGACGGCCTGCTGCACCAGACGATAGGCGCATTAACCCCATTGAGTTTCAGTAAGCTTTTGGCATTGCCGAAAAGGGCGATAACTACACTCCTGACCTTAAGATTATCATTGATAAAACCTATGATCTGCGCATTGTTCAGGTCTGAATCAGCCAGTTGCACTATCAGCGTATTACAGAGCTTGGTATCGTAATCCAGGTCAGCCAGGGTTTTCACGGTAACGTAGTCAGTTCCCGCGTAAGTTTTGACGGCAGTGTATTTGGTCAAAAGGCTGTCGAAACCGGTAGCATATTGGTAAGTGAAGTGGATACTGGCTACTTTCCGGTCGCTTAAGTCAGCAAACGGCAAAATGTCCTCTTCATTGTTCAGGAGCACCGTTGCTTTTTCAACCTGTTTTTCTTCGTTCACATAAGCCTGGCCCTGGAGCGGAGGATTTTGCGCACAGGCGGAATTGATCAAGATAAAGCCGGCCAGGATAAATGTGGATAGCGGGCACCTGTTATTTGCCATACACCTTTTCTCCGTTTAAGTAGGTGTATAATACCTTCACGCCGGGTATTTCCGATCCTTTTATTTTCATAATGTCCTTATCCAATATTACAAAGTCGGCATACTTGCCTGGCTCGATGCTGCCCTTTTCTTTTTCCTCGAAATTGGCCTTGGCAGCCCAAATCGTCATTCCTTTTAAGGCGTCTGGACGGCTTAAGGCATTTTCCATTTGGAAGCCCTCTTCAGGGTAGCCTTTCAGGTCTTTACGTTCGACTGCTGCATAAAACGTGTAAAGCGGGTTGATATTTTCCACCGGGAAATCCGTACCCAATGGCAGCCAGCTATTCTGTTCCAGCAATTGCTTATAAGCATACGAGGTTTTCAGGCGCTTTGCACCCAGCCTTGTTACGGCCCATCGCATATCCGAAGTAGCATGTGTAGGCTGAACCGATGGAATGATGCTGTAATCACCGAAATAGTGAATATCATCAGGCGACAATATCTGTGCATGCTCGATGCGCCATCGCCGGTCATTCTTGCCTTTCAGTACCGAGGCATAAATTTTCAAAATAACACGATTAGCAGAATCGCCGATAGCATGGGTAGACAATTGAAAGCCTTTATCATAGACTTTTTTTGCGATCTCGGCAAAATGCTGCTGGCTGCTCAATAAAAACCCTCTCCAGTTCTTTTGATCATTATAAGGCTGCAGCAGGCATGCTCCGCGCGAGCCCAGCGCACCGTCGGCATACATTTTAAACCCGCGAACATCCAGTCCCGGTGTTTTATATACACCCCGCTTGAACAGGTATTCGTAGTTTTCAGGCCGGTCGGAAAGCATCACGTAAAGGCGCATTTTCAGCAAGCCCTTATGTTGCAGCTCCGCGATCGTACTCACCATGTTATACGGCAGGCCGCAATCGGCGACCGTAGTTAGTCCATCGGCAAAGCATTTGGTCTGTGCATCCAGGAAAGCAGACTGAATACCCTCTTCCGTCGGACCTGGCATTTTCCGGGTGACTATGCTCACGGCATTATCTACCAAAATGCCGGTGAGTTTGCCGTTAACGGTCTCTATTTCGCCACCGGGAATCGTTTGGCCCGCTTTGATACCTGCCAGGTTCAGCGCCGCCTGGTTGGCAATAGCGGCATGACCGTCTACGCGTATCAGTACAACAGGCCTTACCGGGAATATGGCATCAAGCTTGTCCTTTGCAGGGAATTTCTTTTCTTTCCATGAGTTCTGATCCCAGCCGCGGCCGACCACCCAGCCGTCGGGGTTGCGCCTTGCGAAGGTGTTCACGGTATCTACGATCTCTTCCCAGCTTTTGGTGCCAACAAGGTCGGCTTCCTGCAAACTTAAGCCATAACCATAAAAATGAGAATGCGCGTCGATAAAGCCGGGATAAACGGATTTACCTTCGGCATCGACAACCGAACGGGCATGGTATATCTTTTCCAGTGAATCGGCCGTACCTACCGCAACGATCTTACCCCGCTTTACCACAAAGGCATCAGCCGTAGAAAAATTGCTGTCCACGGTATAAACCACGGCATTTTTAATCAGCAGGTCGGCATTGTAATCCTTTGGAGTGCAGGCCACCGCGAAAAGCAGCAGCAGGGGTAATAACTTTCTCATAAGCGGGCAGTTTTACAAGTATCTTAATATTAAGTTATATCGTCAAACTTAATTGTAAGTTACTGAACCTCATCACTAACAAAAGACACGATGAAATGATTTAAGAGATTAAAAGACGCAATAATTAACTCGAATGTCATATCGGGTTCAAAAGCTAACTTTGTGTTTTCAAATATTTAATTTAGCGGCGCACGATCCGCATTCATAAAACCACGGCGGACGAGGGGAACCGCTACATGCCAGATATCATCAATCTTTTACCGGATTCAGTCGCCAACCAGATCGCTGCGGGCGAGGTGGTTCAGCGACCGGCGTCGGCGGTAAAGGAGCTGATCGAAAATGCCGTAGATGCGGGCGCTGACCGAATACAGCTGATATTGAAAGACTCCGGCAAATCACTGATACAGGTGATCGACAACGGCTGCGGCATGAGCGTAACTGACGCGCGTATGTGTTTTGAGCGGCATGCTACTTCCAAGATACGCAAGGCCGAGGACCTGTTCGCGATACGTACGATGGGCTTCCGAGGAGAAGCGATGGCTTCTATTGCAGCCATATCTCATGTCGAGCTGAAAACGCGCAGGCACGAGGATGAATTGGGCACTTGTATTATCATCGAAGGTTCGGAAGTTATGAGTCAGCAGCCTTGTTCGGTTCCGACAGGCACTTCAATTTGTGTTAAGAATCTTTTCTACAATACACCGGCACGTCGCAATTTTTTAAAAAGCAACCCAGTGGAAATGCGGCATATTGTCGATGAATTCCAACGTGTGGCGCTGGCCAACCCCGGCATATTCTTCACCATGCACCACGATGGGCAGGAGGTTTACCATCTACCCGCTACCGCCCTCAAACAACGCATCATTCACCTGTTCGGCAGTAACTATAACCAGCGGCTGGTTCCGGTTGAAGAGGATACTTCGATTATCAAACTGCGGGGCTTTGTAGGAAAGCCAGAATTTGCGCGGAAGACACGCGGCGAGCAGTTCTTTTTCGTGAACAATCGCTATATCCGTGACGCTTATTTGAACCATGCGGTACTGACGGCTTTCGAGGAATTGCTTCCTGATGAAAGTTTCCCGCTATATGTGCTATTTATTGAAATTGATCCGTCGAAAATTGACATCAACGTTCATCCTACGAAAACCGAGATCAAGTACCAGGACGAGAAGTCGATCTATGCCATTATTCGTTCGGCGGTGAAGCGTTCGCTGGGGAAATACAATATCACGCCAACACTCGATTTCGACCAGGAAAACAGCATCGGGCATCTGATCAGCCCAAAACCGGTGGAAGAGATCGTTCAGCCAACGATATCCTTCAATCCCAACTTCAACCCTTTCGCCAACGAGAAAACTTCGGAACGTGAGATACCTTTCCTTAGGGATACAGGCAGCCATACCAAGACTGCGATCCCGCAGAACTGGGATACTTTGTACGAGATAAGCAAAAAGGAACATACCATACAGCACGATCTGCATGCTGAAAAGACGGTATCGGTGGAAGAGCAGGAAGTAAGCAAATCCAGCGAACGGCAGTTGTTTCAAATACACAATCGTTATATCCTGTCGCCTATCAAATCGGGTTTTATGCTGATCAATCAGCAGGCGGCGCACGAACGGATTTTGTACGAACGTTTTCTGCAGCAGCTGGAAAATCACTCCGGCACGAGTCAGCAAAGTCTTTTCCCGCAGAGCGTTACACTAAACGGCGGCGATTTTGAGTTATTGAGGGAACTTTTGCCGGATATCCGTGCGCTGGGATTTGATATCAGGGAGTTCGGGCGGAATACGGTAGTGGTTGAAGGCATACCAGCCGATTTGGGCAATGTGTCTGAGAACGCGCTGCTGGAGCATTTGCTTGAAGGATTTAAAAACAACCTTTCGATATTGAAATTAGATAAGCGCGATAACCTGGCACGATCGCTTGCGCGTAACGCGGCGACCAAAATCGGCGTCAAGCTATCATCGGAAGAAATGAACCTGCTGATCGACCAGCTTTTCGCCTGCCAGGCGCCGAATATTGCGCTGAACGGAAAGCCGATAATCAGTACATTTACCATGGCTGAATTAGCCGAAAGATTTGAGAAATAACAACAATTAACTGAACTATGAGTCAATACCGGCAATCGCCTTTCGCCAATATTACGCCCGTCGTAAAGAACTTGCTGATCATCAACTTTCTTTTCTTTGCCGCAACCTTCGTCCTGCACAACAGCTTCGATATGTACAAATGGCTGTCTGTTTATTACTTCGATTCACCGCAGTTTAGGCCATGGCAATTAATTACTTACATGTTTATGCATGCCAATTTCATGCACATATTTTTCAATATGTTCGGCCTGTTCATGTTTGGGCCGATACTGGAGTATAGCATGGGCTCCAAGAAATTTTTTAACTTGTATTTTATATGCGGGATAGGCGGTGTTGCGCTCCAATTACTGGTTCAAGCCATTGAGGTTCACGCTATTACCGGCGCATTTACCATAGCGCACCCCGAATTAGAATCATCATTTCTTCAATACGGCTCGAATGCCCAGAAACTGTTCGATATTTATAATTCTCAACTGGTTGGCGCTTCGGGCGCTATTTTCGGTATCCTGGTGGCGTTCGGTGTATTATATCCAAACATGGAGCTGCTTATATTTTTTATTCCGATACCGATAAAAGCAAAATATATCGTTTCTGCGTACATTTTGTATGAGATATATGCAACATTTAACCAAGCAAGCGGTGATAACGTAGCACATTTGGCCCACCTTGGCGGAGGCTTATTTGGCTTCCTGCTGATAAAACTCTGGGGCATTCGTGGCAACAACTATTTTTGATCTTATAGCGTTATTTGTAAAACAATTTAGCGATGAGCACCCTGTGGAAGGATATTAAGTTCAAAATGCTGCATTCGGGCAGCCGGGTGATGCTACTGGTATGGATCAATGTTATCGTGTACCTGGCGATGTATATTCCGGCAACCATTGAACATCTCTTTAGCGGGTTTGACCATAGCAGCGTGATCCTTACTGAAGCATACGAATACACTTCGTTACCGGCATATCTGCCAAAGTTGCTCCATCGTGCCTGGACACCTTTTACATACATGTTCATACACGCGGATATATTTCATATCCTTTTCAATATGCTGTGGCTGTATTGGATGGGACAGATTTTCGAAGAATACCTGGGCAATAAGCGTACGGTAGGTCTCTACATCCTGGGCGGTCTGACAGGCGCGCTCTTTTTTGTGGCTTCTTATAATGTTTTCCCCTATTTTGCACATTCCGGGCTTGTTATCGGCAGTACAGACATCGGCGCATCCGCAGCGATCATGGCTATCATAATAGCTACTGCCACCTTGCTCCCCGACTATACGATTTACCTCTTCATTATAGGCCCTGTCCGGCTGAAGTGGCTGGCATTGTTTTTCGTTGTCATTGATTTCATAAGCATTCTTGGGCCTAACGCCGGTGGTGAAATATCGCATCTTGGCGGCGCCTTGTTTGGCTTTATTTATATAAAGCAACTGCAAAGGGGTAATGATATGGTTGGTTTTTTCACCAATATGTTCAAAAAGCGGCCAAAATTAAAGGTGGCGGTGAAAAACGCCACGCAGAATGGCGGTAATAAACCCCGGCAGGATGAGGTCGACCGTATACTCGATAAAATATCACGGTCGGGTTACGAAAGCCTGAGCAAACAGGAAAAAGAAATACTATTCAGGGCCAGTAAGGATAATGAAAGCTAAAGGGAAAGGTTTAGGTTTTATCGATAGGCTATTTCTTTGGATCAACATTTTCCTTTGCATCTGTATTCTCATCAGCTATCTCGCGCCCGTTGTCAATCCAACTAAATTCTGGCCGGTAGCTTTTTTCGGCCTCGCTTATCCGTACCTGCTTTTGGGCAATGTGATCCTGGTACTTTACTGGCTGATCCGCAGAAAGCTTTGGGTATTCCTTTCCGTCATTTGTATTGTTGTTGGCTGGAAAACGCTGAACAGAAATATAGGCCTGCGGTTCAGTACGTCACCAACCTATCTTTCCGGGTCAAATATGCTGCGCATAATGACCTACAACGTGCACAATTTCAAACGTTACGGGTCAAAGAATGATATTTCAACCAAAAAGGATATCCTGCAGATCCTTAAGGACGAACAGCCCGACGTGATCGGATTCCAGGAATTTTATACGCGCAACAAAGGACAGTATGATATGCTTGACTCGATACAGCGGATAATGAATACGAATAATTTTTACTTCATGTCGGTGGTCTCCAACAGGGATGAAGCCATTGGCATGGCGCTGTTCTCGAAATTTCCGATCGTATCCCGCGGCATGATACAGCTGGCATCGAGCCGGGCGAGTGAGAACCAATGCATATATGCCGACATCCGAAAAGGTGACAAGACCTTCCGCTTCTACAGCGTTCACCTGCAATCCATCCGTTTTGATCCGGAAGATTACCGTTACCTGAACAACGTGGAGCCGCAACAGGGGAAACCCGAGGGGTCAGCCATGCGTTTGATCGCCAAATTGAAAAATGCCTTTGCGAAAAGAAGCGAGCAGGTATTCAAGATCAAGGAACATGCCACTGCATGCCCGTATCCATACCTGATCACCGGCGATTTTAACGATACGCCTACCTCATTCGCGATGAACCAAATGGCAAAGGGTTTGAAAAATGCCTTCGTCGAAAAAGGTTCGGGCCTGGGTCGAACCTATAATGGTAGCTTCCCCAATTACCAGATCGATTATATAATGACCAGCCCGCAGTTTGATGTGGTGGACTACCATATCATAGAAAAAAGGCTGTCGGACCACTACCCGGTAAAGAGTGATGTGGTGTTGAAGTGACCCCGCAGTTGGGGTGTCATACTGGGTTATAAAATAGGAGGCCTCTGAAGATGAAACGGCAAAATGGCCTGTCACCCCCGGTCACTCAGGAAAAACATTTAAATTTATGGTTTACACTATTTTAGTTGTTTTTGAGTTAAATTATTGATTATCAACTATTTATACGTATAAAAACATAAAAAAGCGTAAACCATGTAAACCCCCTTAGGGCATACTGGGTGTGAGGAAGTATCAAAGCAAAAATAACTAGAGGTCTAACCTACTTCGCAAAAAGCTGCCCAATATCCTTAAAAGCCTTAAACTCCAAAGCATTGCCTGAAGGATCGGAGAAGAACATCGTCGCCTGCTCGCCGGGGAGGCCTTTGAAGCGTATGCCGGGCTCGATGATAAATTGAATGCCGGCGTTCTTCAACCGGTCGGCAAGGCGCTGCCATTCGTTCCATTCCAATACCACGCCATAATGCGGTATAGGCACATCGTGGCCATCAACGGGATTCGTATGAAGCTTGCCATCGCCTTCCGGTTTTGGTTTGTAGTGGATCACAAGTTGGTGCCCATACAGGTCGAAGTCGGTCCACAATTCGTCGGTGCGGCCCTCGGCACAACCCAAAACTTCACGATAAAACTTGCGTGCGGCCTCCAGGTCATGAACCGGCACCGCAACGTGGAAGGGAGTTAGTTTGCTCATACGCAAGTATAGGCAGATTTGACAAATTCAAAAAGTTATCAAATCCTGTTATCGTTAATTATTGTCATATTTGTTTGGCATGAATCAGATCTGCTTAGTTGAGGACGAGCAAAAGGTATCCGCCTTCATCCGCAAGGGCATGGAGGAGCAAGGGTACAAGGTAAAGATCGCCGAAGATGGCGAGACCGCGCGCGAATTGTTCAAACAGGACAAATTCGATTTGTTCATACTGGATGTGATGCTGCCCGATACCAGCGGCGTTGATCTTTGCCGGTACATACGCGAAAACGACGGCGATACCCCGATAATGATGCTAACAGCGCTGAACCAGGTACATGACAAGGTTTTAGGATTGAAAGCCGGGGCCGACGACTACCTGGTAAAGCCGTTCCATTTCAGTGAGCTCCTGGCGCGCACGGAGGCTTTGCTGCGCCGGAATAAAAACAGGGAGGGCAACCATCAGCTCACTTTTGATGACCTGAAACTGGATACCTGGAGCAAAACGGCTGAGCGCGCCGGTAAAGAGATCGCCCTAACGGCAAAGGAATACCAGCTGCTTGAATTGTTCCTGCGCAATCCGAACAAGATCCTTTCGCGCGAATACATTGCCGAGCAGGTTTGGGAGATCGGCTTTGACACGGGGACAAACTTCATAGATGTATACGTGAACTACCTCCGCAAAAAAATAGAAAAGGATTTTAAAAGCAAGCTGATCCATACCGTTATCGGTATGGGCTATATTTTAAAGCAGGCGAACAAGTAATGAAGATCAAGGACAGGCTGGCGCTTTATTTCACGCTTATCAGCGCGGCGGTGCTGGTCATCGCCATGGCAGCGATCTTTTTCGCCTTTTCTTCGTTTGCCAAAAGCGATTTTTATAGCCGTTTGCTCGACCGGGCTAAAGTAGCGGCCCAATTGTATCTTGAGGCCGACGAAATTTCGGCCGATTCGCTAAACCACGTTCGCGACCGCTACATGAAAGCAATACCCGGCGAGATCGTTCGTTTTTATAATGATAAAAATGCTCCTTCGTTCATAAGGGACAAGCAACAATACTGGAGTGCAGAAGATATTGATATGGTGCGCCGGCACAGGCAGGTTGAATTTGGTGAGGGCCGGCGCCAGACGGTAGGTATTTATTATAATGACAACCAGGGGAATTTCGTCATATTCGTTTCCGCCGAAGACACCCAGGGGCACCATCGTATCGAGGACCTGATAGAGATCATGGCGGTGATGCTGATCTGTGTATCGGCAGGACTTTTTTTCATAGGGCGATGGTTCGCCAAAAAAGCGCTTGGGCCCGTAGACGATATGGTGGACCAGGTGCAGAAAGTGCGGGCGAGCAACCTGAGTGTGCGGATAAACGAAGGTAACGGCAAGGACGAAATCAGTAAGCTGGGGCAGAATTTCAACCGGCTGCTTGCGCATCTTGAAAACGCCTTTGACCTGCAGCAAACATTCGTTATCAACGCCTCGCATGAGCTGAGAACGCCGGTTACCAGTATGATAGGAGAACTGGAACTTACGCTAAATAAAGAGCATAGCCAGGAAGAATACCGTCAGACATTAAATTCGATGCTGGCCGATACGGAAAGGCTCAATGAGACCATCGACAGCCTCCTTGAGCTTGCACAGGTGGATATGAGCTATACCCAGGCCGTATTGAGCCCCGTCGCCATGGACGACCTGGTATGGGAACTCGCCGACTATTGGACGAAGAAAGTAGGCAAAGGCAAATTTGTGGTGAACGTCACTGGTTTGCCCGAAGATCATGAAAAATTGCAAATACCCGCCAACAAAGCCTTGCTTGCGATAGCATTGAACAATATCATCGGCAACGGGTATAAGTTCTCGCACAACGAGCCGGTGCATTGCGAACTGGATGCCAATAACCAGCGTATCCGCATCACGGTAACTGATAAAGGGATAGGCGTTCCGGATGATGATACCCAGAAAATATTCCAGTCTTTCTACCGCGCGCCAAACGTAAAAAATTATCACGGCATCGGTATCGGGCTTTACATAACGGCCAAGATCATTAATCTTTTCAATGGTACCATCGAAGCTAACCCGCTGAAAAAAGGGACGGCATTTATTATTAAGTTTTCCGTCTAAAGAAATTCTAATTTCATTCTAATGTTCCTTTAATTCTGCTTTAATGAAGCCGACTTAATTTTGCCGGGAAATATTGATCTATGCCGGTAAAGCTTTTGCGCAATTACTTCTTAGCCCTTCTCCTGTTTACCGGTATCAGTGTTCATGCGCAAAGCCCCCAATCAGATACACTGAAACTAACACTGAAACAAGCCGAGGAGCAATTCCTGAAGAACAACCTGCAACTCATCGCACAGCGATACAATATCGACAATGCCAATGCAGCCGTAATTACGGCAAAGCTTTTCCCTAATCCCGATTTTAGCTTTGCTAACGGCTTTTATGACACCAGCTCGCCTAATCCTTTCAGCGAACAGGCAGTAAGTGTTTCCCAGCTTTTTACTACCGCAGGAAAACGCAATAAAAATATTCAATTGGCTAAAATCGGCGTGGAACAGGCCAAATACCAATTCTTCGACCTGCTGCGCACGCTGAAGTTTACGCTGCATACTGATTTTTACACCGTTTACTTTCAGCAGCAATCGGCTAAGGTTTATAATGAAGAGATCACGTCGCTGGCAAAAACCCTTACCGTCTTTAAAGAGCAATATCAGAAAGGGAATATCGCCCAGAAGGAAGTGCTGCGCATTCAATCGCAGTTGTATTCTCTTCAAACCGAATATAATTCGCTGATCTCAGGCATCGATACTACCGAAAGCGAATTGAAAATACTGATAAGGGCGCCGGTAAGCGCTTATGTGGATCCGGTGGTGAATTTCGACGAAAGCAATAAGCAGTTGGTTTCATCCGTGCCTTACCAGCGCATGCTGGATTCGGCTTATGTAAACCGGTATGACCTTCGTTATTCCAAAGCGACGTTGGATTATAATAATATGAATCTCAAGCTGCAGAAAGCTACGGCCATTCCTGATATCACGCTTTCGTATAACTATGACAGGGAAGGCTCATTTGCGCAAAATGCCATGAGTGGCGGCATAGCATTTAGTCTGCCTTTCTTCAACCGCAACCAGGGGAACATCAAGCAGGCGCGTATTGCCATCGACCAGAGCAACGTCCAGCTTCAAAACCAACAGAACCAGGTTGAAAGCGATGTGGTCACAGGTTATAAGAATGCGTTACGGCTCGAGCAATTGTACAGCAGCTTCGACCCGAAATTCAAGGACGATTTTACTCACCTGATACAGGAAGTTTATATCAACTACGAGAAGCGCAACCTGAGCATGCTCGAGTTCCTGGACTTTTACGACTCCTACAAAACCAACACGCTCCAGCTGAACAACCTGCAGCTTAACCGGGTGCTTTCGTTAGAACAACTGAATTATGTAACCGGCACACCGTTCTTTAATCAACAATAACCATGAGCAAACGCTACAACATATTCACATTTATCATAGCCTTAAGCATTGCCGCTATTGGGCTGCAGGGATGCCACCACAGTGACGAAAGCCAGAAGGATGAAAAGTTCGAGGTTACTGACAGCCTGCTGAACAGCTTATTGATCGATACGGTGAAGGAGGCCAGTGCGCTTTCACAGATCAACCTCACCGGTAGCATCGCCGCCGACGAGAACAAAATGGTGAATATTTACCCGATGGTGAGCGGCGTGGCTCACGACGTGAAAGTGCAGCTCGGCGACGCGGTGAGCAAAGGTGAAACTTTGGCTGTGTTGAAAAGCGCTGAAATGGCGGCCTATACCAAGGACTATATTTCAGCCGAAGCTGACCTTAGAAGCGCAAAAAGGACGTTCGAATCTACCCAGGATCTGTACAAAAGCGGGCTCGCTTCGCAAAAGGAATTTGAGGACGCGCAGTCAGATTACCAGAAGGCTATCGCTGAAAATAAGCGCGCCGGCGAGGTAGTGAACATCAACAAAAGCAACGACCAGGGATATTTGGTGAGAGCGCCGATATCGGGTTTTATCATTGAAAAGAATCTGACTGATAACCAACAGGTGCGGACAGATAATAACACCAACCTGTTCAGCATCGCCGATCTTTCAGATGTATACGTGCTGATCAATATTTATGAATCCGATATTTCGAATGTGCAGGTAGGCGACCCGGTGAAGATCACGACGCTTTCGTATCCCGATAAGACATTTACGGGTAAGATCGATAAGATATACGACATGCTCGACCCCGACAACAAAGTGGTAAAGGCAAGGGTGAAGATCGAAAATCCCGGTAATAGGCTAAAACCGCAGATGTTCGCCAGCGTGACCATCAAAGCAACCTCGGGCGAAAAATTACCGGTTGTCAGCACCCGCGGGCTTATTTTCGACAACGACAAATACTATGTGGTCGTGGTGGATGGCAAGGCTAAAGTGCACATTCAGCAGATAGACATTGCCAAAAGGGTCGAGGACCGAGCTTATATCCGTGCCGGGCTGAAAGCAGGCGACCGTATCGTTGCGTCGCGCCAGTTGTACCTCTTTGAATCGTTAAAAGACTAAAAATGATTTCGGATCTCGGAACTGCGATTCCGGAGTCTGGTAAATGAACTAAAGTAATTAATAAACTGATAAATCCGAATTCGAACATCCGAATTCCGAAATAATAAAATGAATAAAGTCATAAAAGCGGTACTGGCGTTTTCACTGAAGAATAGGTATTTCATATTCTTTGTGACCGCATTGATGGCTGCCGGGGGCTACATCAGCTTCAAAAATATCAGCATTGATGCTTTCCCTGACGTGACCAATACCTCGGTTACCATCATTTCGCAATGGCCCGGGCGCAGTGCCGATGAAGTAGAGCGATTTGTGACGCGGCCCATTGAGATCGCTATGAACCCCACCGAAAAGAAGACCAGTATACGCTCATCGTCGCTGTTCGGTCTGTCGGTTGTGAAAGTGACCTTCGACGATGATGTAGACTACGCCTTCGCGCGCCTGCAGATCAATAATCATATCGGCGATGCCAATTTGCCGGATGGCGTGAACCCTTCAATAGAACCACCTTACGGTCCCACCGGCGAGATATATCGCTTTACGCTGGCCAGCAATAAGCGGTCAGTACGCGATCTGAAAACCATTGAAGATTGGGTTGTAGAGCGCGAGATCAAAGCCGTACCAGGTGTGGCCGATGTGAATAGTTTCGGCGGCGAAGTGAAGACCTATCAGATCACCGTCGATCCGCAGAAAGCCTTGCAATATGGCGTCTCAGCATTGGGACTCTATGATGCGGTTTCTAAGAGCAATGTAAACGTAGGCGGCGATATGATCGAGCAAAGCGGGCAGGCGTACGTAGTGCGCGGTATCGGATTGCTCAATGACATCAACGAAATAAAGAACGTCGTTATAAATAACGTAAAAGGCACACCGGTATATGTAAAAACCATTGCCGAGGTGACCGAATCGTCTTTACCGCGGCTTGGCCAGGTGGGACGCGACCGTGATCCGGACGTGATCGAGGGTATCGTCGTAATGCGCAAGGGCGAGAACCCGAGCGAGGTAATCAAGGCGCTTAAAGTGAAACTGCATGATCTGAATACCAATATCCTGCCGGACGATGTCAAGATCGTTCCGTTCTATGACCGGGAAGACCTCGTGAACTTCGCTACACATACCGTGCTGCACAATATGTTCGAGGGCATCATCTTCGTAACGGTGATCGTCTTTCTCTTCATGGCCGACTGGCGCACTACGCTTACCGTATCGCTCATCATACCGTTGGCCCTGTTATTCGCCTTCATCTGTCTCAAACTGAAAGGCATGTCGGCCAACCTGCTTTCGATGGGGGCAATCGACTTTGGTATCATCATCGATGCTGCTGTGGTGATGGTTGAAGGCATCTTCGTCGTACTCGACCATCGGGCGAAGGAAGTAGGTATGGACCATTTCAACCGCCTCAGCAAACTGGGCATGATCAAACGCGCCAGCCTGGTGAACGGCAAGGGCATTTTCTTCGCCAAGCTGATCATCATCACCGGCCTGCTGCCTATCTTCAGCTTCCAGAAAGTTGAGGGAAAAATGTTCTCGCCTTTAGCCTGGACGCTGGGTTTTGCACTGCTGGGCGCATTGATACTTACGTTCACCTTCGTGCCCGCAATGGCCAGTGTGCTATTAAATAAGAATGTGAGGGAACGCCACAATGTTTTTGTTGAGTTTGTCACTAAAATCTGTATGGCCGTCAACGCCTGGTGCTTTAGATTTCGTGCGTTGATGCTGCCCTTCACTATCGGCACTTTATTGGTGTGCCTAGCCTGTTTTAAATTGCTTGGGACGGAATTTTTGCCCGAACTGAACGAAGGAGCAATTTACGTGCGCGCCACAGGCCCTTTGAGCACTTCGCTCGGCCAATCGGTCAAGCTGGCGAACGAGATGCGCAAGATATTCCTGAGTTTCCCCGAGGTGAAGCAGGTGCTCTCCCAAACCGGACGGCCCAATGACGGCACCGATGCTACTGGCTTTTATAATATCGAGTTCCACGTAGACATATACCCTGAAGATCAATGGAAGGGGGGCGAAACCAAGGAGCAGCTGATAGAGCGTATGCAGGAAAAGCTGAAATACTTTCCCGGCATCGACCTTAACTTTTCACAGCCAATTTCCGATAACGTAGAAGAGGCGGTATCTGGTGTGAAAGGGTCCATTGTGGTGAAGCTTTTTGGCGACGATTATAAGTACGTCGAATCGAAGGAAGACACCATTTACCGTATATTGAAAGGTGTCAGGGGCATCGAAGATCTGGGCATTCTTCGCGATATGGGTCAGCCTGAACTACAGATCAATCTGAACCAGGAAAAGATGGCGCAGTATGGTGTTGAAGCAGCTGATGCCAACGCGGTGATCGAGACGGCTATCGGCGGTAAGGCTGCTACGCAGATATATGAGGGCGAGCGTAAATTCGACCTGCGTATCCGCTACCCGGAAGATTTTCGTAATAACCCGACCGCTATTGGCGACCTTCGGGTTCCGTCGATCAGCGGCAATAAAGTTCCGTTGCGCGAGATCGCCGACATTGACCGAATTACCGGTATCAGCATGATCTACCGGGACGATCACAAACGTTACGGGGCTATCAAGTTTTCGATCCGTGGGCGTGATATGGGCAGCACTATCAAGGAAGCACAGGATAAAGTCGATGCACAGATCAAGTTGCCAAAAGGGTATTTCTTGCAATGGGCGGGTGATTTTGAGAACCAGCAGCGTGCCTCTAAGCGTTTGTCGCAGGTGGTGCCGATTAGCTTGCTTATCATATTCTTTATCCTGTTCATCCTGTTTGGTAACGTGACCGATTCCCTATTGGTATTGAACAATGTGCCGTTTGCGATAGCGGGAGGTATCCTGGCGTTGCTTTTCACGGGTGTCAACTTCAATATTTCCGCAGGTATCGGCTTCATTGCTCTGTTCGGCATTTGCGTGCAGAACGGCGTGATTCTTATCACCAAATTCAAAACCAATATCAAAGAATTGCGTCATCACCCCGAATGGACCAGCTTTACCGAGGCCCTGCGCGACGGTGTCCAGGACCGCCTGCGCCCGGTGGTGATGACCGCCATGATGGCCGCTATAGGACTGTTTCCCGCGGCAATTTCTCATGGTATAGGTTCGGAAGCCTCAAAGCCGCTGGCGATAGTGGTTATAGGCGGGCTGATAACGAATACAACGTTCAATTTATTCATCTTCCCCATCATATTCTATTACGCTTACCGCAGGCGGGTTGCGAGAGGCGATGTGGGCAGAATGTAAGATACTAATACCCCTAAAGTTTAGTATTGTAGAAGGCGGTACGGCGAAAGCCCTACCCGCCCGATACGATCAGGCGGATTAGCTCTACCGATGGGCTTCAAACCCATTGGTATGAAGGCTATTCAGCCCTCAAGCTTTCCACCGGATTGGCATTAGCAGCTTTGATAGTTTTGAAGGCGATAGTACAGAAAGTGACGACCACCCCGGATAATACAGGTACCAAAAACATCCACCAACTCATATTCACGTGGTAAGGGAAATTGATCAGCCAAGTATGCATTAGGTACCAGGCGGCAGGCAATGCTACCAGGTTAGCCAGCAGGATTAGCCGGAAGTATTGTGTATAAAAGAGCATCACGATGTTTTTCACGCTTGCGCCGATTACTTTGCGCACGGCGATCTCCTTCATTTTCTGAGCGACGGAATAAGTGATCAGTCCCAGCAACCCAAGGCATGAAATAAAAATGGCCAGCCCGCTGAATATCTCCATCATTTGTTGCTGGCGCTGGTCCTGGATATAGTCGGACTGAAAGATATTGTTTAAAAAATCGAACTGGAAAGGCGTGTCCGGATTTAGCTTCTTCCATTGGGCCGATGCATATCGAACCGCAGCCTCAGCGTGTTTACCCTCAACCTTGGCAATGAGCGTACTGCACCGCATTGGGTTCACATTCATAATAGCGCATGGCCCGATAGTGGCATGCAGCGAAAAGTAGTGATAATCTTTAACTACTCCCACCACCTGATACGTATAAACTATGCCATTATGCAAATGGGATACATATTGACCCGGCGCTTTGTGAGGATCGAATCCCAATTCCCTCGCCGCTTCTTCATTTAGTATCACTTGCTTGCCGAAATCATGCAATTCCGAATCTTCGAGCATATTGGTATTGGTGAAAGCCTCCTGCTCAAAATTATGCCCGGCTATCAATTGCAAGCCCATCGTCTTTAGATAGTTTTGATCTGCAAAATCAAAGAACACGATCTGTTTATCGGCTATGGTTTTGTTGGAAGCATACAGGTTCATGTCGCCCGATACCAGCGGTGCGGCAGCAATAGTAACCGATTTGAAAGTCGAATTTGCGGAAAGTTGACGTGCAAGTATTGCACTGTTTCTTTGTGCCTGGCCGCCGGTGAGATTGAGTACTAATTGCTGGTCCTGGTCGAAACCGGGTTTGGTGTTCAGCATGAAATGCAATTGGTCCCATATCACAACGGTAGCAAAGACGAGAACAGTAGAAAGCACGAACTGCGATACGATGAGCAGCTTACGGACATTCACCTTGCCAGGTGAATCGGTCACTTTTCCCTTCAGCACAACGATGGGATTAAAAGCAGATAAATAAAACGCCGGGTACAAGCCCGCAGCCAACCCTGTTATCAAGGTAGCCAAGATCATCCACAAAACCAGGGTATGGTTTTCAGGTGCAAAGAAGGATAAAGTTTGCCCGGTTAGTTGATTGAATACCGGCAGGAACAGGAGCGCAAGTCCAACGGAAACGATGAGTGCGCAAAAACTGATGACGGTGGTTTCAATCAAAAATTGATAACGAATAACTTTCTTTTCAGCCCCCAACACACGCCTCACACCTACTTCTCGGGCGCGGCTGAGCGCCTGGGCAGTAGAAAGATTCATATAATTAATGGAGGCAAGCAACAGTATTACGAACGCAATAGACGCCAGTACATACAGATATTTGATATTGCCTTGCTTGTAAGCCAAATAGTCTTGATACCCCGACGAATTAAGGTGAATATCCTTTAAGGCCTGCAGCGAATTGGTGATATGATCGCTGTGCGCTTTCAGTTCATCGCCGGCGTGGCGCTGCAGGTAGGCGTTCAGCTCAGTGATCACATGCGGAACGTCGGCGCCATGTTTTAGCCTTACATAAGTATAAAAGTTGTCGTTTACCACCCAACTGTTGTTGTTGGCCATCTGTTGACGAATAACATCGCTGTTATTAGATGCAAAGAAATCGGCATGGATATGGTTCGGGAAATCTTCTTTAAAAACACTTGCAATGGTATAAACTACCGGTCCGATTTTTAAGGTTTTCCCGATAGGATAAATTCCTTTAAAAAGCTTTTCCGATAGTGTTCGTGAAAGTACAATAGTATTCGGCGCCGAAAAGACAGTTTTTCGATTGCCATAAAGGAAATGGAACGATAACAGGTCGAAGAAATTAGGATCGACCCAATAACCTGAATCCTGGAAATAGGGAATAGGGTTTGGTGTGCCTTGCACCTCGACGATCACCGAACCCTGGGTTGGGTCCATGCGTGTAACATCTTCTACTTCAGGCACCTCGCTTTTCAGGTATTTAGCATAAGGCAGCCCAACGGTAGGCGCGCTGCTTCCGTCCTTGAAAGTGGATGTAACGCGATAGATATCATTCTGGTTATCAAACCCTTTGTCAAAACTCAGTTCATGCTGAAAATAAAGGAAAACCAAAGCGCAGCAGGCTAATCCAACAGCGAGCCCAATAATATTTATCCCAGTCGTGGTTTTGCGCTTCCACAAGTTGCGAAAGGCTAGGGTGAAATAAGTTTTAAGCATTGCCGGAGTTTTATAACTAAGGTAAGTTTATCAGGCCTCAAAAAGTTCTTTACCGGCAAAGTTTAACAAAATTTAACGCGGATCAGGATATAGTCAATTCTCCCCTCAAATCCGTTTCCAGCAATTCCTTAATGATCAGCGGATCTTCGTACTGCCCCAGCAGGAACATCATTTTCGTAATAGCGGCCTCGTAGGTCATGTCATAGCCATTGGCCACGCCCATGTCTTTCAGCTCCTTGCTGGTTTCATAGCGGCCCAATTCGACTGTGCCTACTTTACATTGCGAAATATCCAGTATCACTTTACCCTCACCGATTGCGCCCTTAAGCAGGTCGATGAACCATTGGTCGGTGGTTGTATTGCCCGCGCCGAAGGTTTCCATCACGATACCGCGCGCGTCGGCATTGAGAATGTTTTCGACCACTTTTGGACTGATGCCGGGATATAATTTTAACACAGCCACATCGCTGGCCAGGCGTTTATGAACTTTAAGAGGTCCGTCTATAGGGTGACGGATGTCATTAATGCTGAATTTGAGGTGAACACCAGACTCAGCCAAAATGGGGTAATTCGGCGAACGGAACGCCTCGAATTTGGAAGAATTGTATTTGAACGCGCGGTTGCCGCGGAACAATTTATAGTCAAAGTAAATACATACTTCGGGTACGCGCGCGCGGTCGCTTTTTTTGGCCTTGGCGATCTCTATGGCTGTCATCAAATTTTCCTTGGCGTCGGTTCGAACCGCGCTGATAGGCAACTGGGAGCCGGTAAAGATCACCGGTTTCGATAAATTCTCGAGCATAAAGCTGAGCGCCGAAGAGGTGAAAGCCATGGTATCTGAACCATGCAGGATTACAAAACCGTCAACCTTATCATAATTCTCCTTAATAAGCCCGGCGATCTCGCTCCAGATGTGCGGGTTCATATTGGATGAGTCGATGATCTGCTCAAAGGAATGAACCATCAACTTGCAGTTGAGACGTTCCAGCTCGGGCACGTTCTCTATGATCTGCTCAAAGTTGATCGGCTTGAGCACCTTCGTTTTGGGGTCGCTCATCATACCGATCGTCCCCCCGGTATAGATGATGAGTATCTGGTTCATGAATAGCGGTGTTAAGTAGATGAATTCGGTCACAAACCACGTTCCGGGCAGCACAGGTTGAATTCAGGTCGCAAGATACGGAGATTCTGCCTTTAATGCTACCGGGTTGAACTCAAATTACCGAGTGAAAGGCTGAGAGGTATTTGTCGATATACAATTGCTGCGATTTGGCTTTATACTGCATAATGAAGCGCGGATGCTCTAAGGCGATGATCTTGCCAAAGAAATGGTGCTCATCATTTAGTTTTCGGAGAAAGTTTTCGTTCTTTCCTGTCCCGAAACAAAAGCAAACGTCAGTCTCCACGCCGAGGTCAATCTGTTTGCGGATGTTTTCAATAATGTAGCCCGTGGTCGCCTTCAAAAGCGCTGGGCTGTCATAATAATTGTAGTTCTTTTCTTTGCCTTTTTCGTCCACAATAGTAAACCCCAGAGGACAAAGCGAATTGATATAGAGTTTGCTGTAAAATTCCTCAACCCCGCCAAACGCATGGATCATATCATAAACAAAGACGGAGGAAGGTTCGTGGGAGGTCTTGCCTTCATAAGGGATGTGACATTCTGAAACCAGCCGTTTGCTGTCGGTAAACGGCACGCCCGTCAATCCCGCTCCAAAACGACCGGGATTGATACCTAATATCAAGTGGCGTTTGTTATTATCGTTATAATACTTTCCATAGAACGTCTTTGATATTTCCATCGCTTGCTCCGATTCCCGGTAAGGGTTCATAATGCGAATACCCGTCGGTAGCGGATCACCGGTGTAATGGAGCTGTTCAATGAATTGGATGATCTTGTTGGCGAAGGTCATATTAAACAAAAACAGCGATAGGATTTTTGCCCATCGCCATTATATCTAAATCCGAAATCGAAAATCCGAAATCCGACATTATATCAAAATTCTCACCGGCTCCTCCAGCAACGATTTCAACGTTTGCAGGAAGGCAGCTCCGGTCGCGCCATCAACCACGCGATGGTCGCAGGTAAGGGTTACCTTCATCACGTTGCCGGGAACAACAGCGCCATTCTTCACTACCGGAACCTGCTGAATGCCGCTTACGGCCAGTATGCAGGAATCAGGCGGGTTGATGATGGCGGTGAATTCATCCACGCCAAACATGCCCAGGTTAGATAAGGTAAAAGTAGAACCTTCCCAATCCGAAGGCTGAAGTTTTTTGGCTTTTGCGCGCTGCGCGAACTCTTTTACTTCTGCTGAAATGGCGCTCAATGACTTACCATCAGCGAAACGCACTACCGGCACCAGCAGACCATCTTCGACCGCTACAGCTACGCCGATATTCACGTGCTCATTGGTGCGGATCGAGTCGCCCATCCATGACGAGTTCACGGCCGGATGTTGTTTCAACGCTACTGCGCAGGCCTTAAGCACCAGGTCGTTGAACGATATCTTAACCGGTGCTACCTCGTTCATCTTGTTACGAGCAGTAACGGCCTGATCCATATCAATGGTGATAGTGATATAGAAATGCGGGATGAGGAAGCTTTCGGACAAGCGGCGCGAAATGGTTTTGCGCATTTGCGAAACCGCCTTGTCGGTATATTTTTCCTGGCCGACGTATTGCGGGATCGGTTTAGCAGCAGGAGCAGCGGCAGTTGGTGCGGCTTCAGCTGCGTGCTTTTGTTCGATCTCTTTGGTCGATGGTGTAAAGCCTTCAACATCCTTCTTCACGATGCGGCCGCCATCGGCAGTGCCTTTTACATCGTTCAGGTTGATGCCTTTGTCACGGGCTATTTTGCGTGCCAGTGGAGAGGCTTTGACGCGACTGTCGTCCGCATCAGTTGAAGTGGTTGCGGCAGTTGTATTGGCTGAAGTGGTTGCTTCTTCCTTTGGCGACTCAGCAGGAGCGGCTTCGCCTCTTGGAGCTTCACTTCCGCCTTGCAACAGCGGCGTAATATCAGTTCCTTCTTTGCCAACTATGGCTATAATATCATTCACTTTGGCTGATTCACCTTCTTTTACACCGACATATAATAAGGTGCCCGCTTCGTAGCCTACCACTTCCATGGTGGCTTTGTCGGTTTCGACGTCAGCTAAAGAATCATCTGATTTTACCTTATCGCCCACCTTGAAGTTCCATTTCTGTATGGTGCCTTCTGTCATCGTATCGCTCAAAAGCGGCATGCGGATAACGGTAGCAGGGATATTGGATGTATCGACTTTTGGAGCGGGAGTTGCAGCCGAGGCCTTGTCAGCGGCGGGTTTGGCTTCTTCTTTCTTTTCAGCGGGAGCATCTTCCTTCTTCGGTTCAGCAACCGGGGCAGATGCACCGTCGAGCGCAGACTTATAATCCTCGCCTTCCTTACCCAGCACCGCGATCACCGAATCAACAGGCACCGCTTTGCCTTCCTCAACGCCTATATATAATAAGGTGCCTTCCTGGAACGATTCAAAATCCATGGTGGCCTTGTCGGTCTCCACTTCGGCAAGCACATCGCCCGCTTTTATTTTGTCGCCAACCTTTTTATGCCACTTCGCTAATACCCCTTCGGTCATGGTATCGCTCATTTTAGGCATCTTAACTACTTCGGCCATATATTATGTAATGAATAGTTCTTTATAAATTTTTTGGAATTTATCAGTCTTTAATGAAAGGATAATCCTTTTCGACATATACATCTGTATATAATTCTGAAGCCTCGGGCCACGGTGACTCCTCCGAAAATTTAACAGCCTCATCAATTTCAGCTTTTATCTTCTCTTCGATGCTTTCGAACCACTTTTCGTCGGCATAACCTTCTTTCAGGATGGTGTCTTTAACATGATCGATCGGATCCTTAGCCTTGTAGCTTTCCAGCTCTTCCTTGGTGCGATATTTCTGAGGATCAGACATCGAGTGGCCTTTATAACGATAAGTGCGCATCTCGAGAAAGGTAGGTCCTTCACCTGCGCGGGCACGCTGAACGGCTTCGTCCATGGCATTATGTACGGCAACGGGGTCCATGCCGTCAACGGGCGAGGATGGGATGTCGTAAGGCAGACCCAATTTATAGATGTCAGTTTGAATGGTGGTCCTTTCAACGGACGTACCCATCGCGTAACCGTTGTTTTCGCAGATGAAGATCACGGGCAGCTTCCACAGTGAGGCCATATTGAAGGTCTCGTTCAGAGCGCCCTGACGAACAGCGCCGTCGCCCATATAGCAGCAGCATACGTTGGTGGTGCCTTTATATTTTTCGGCGAAAGCGATACCTGCACCCAGAGGGATCTGTCCGCCTACGATACCGTGACCGCCGTAGAAATAATTTTCCTTATCAAACATATGCATCGAACCGCCTTTACCCTTCGAACAGCCGGTAGCTTTACCGTAAAGCTCGGCCATTACCGCGTTGGGTGAAGTGCCTTTTGCCAAGACATGTGCGTGGTCGCGGTAAGCGGTTATCATGCTGTCTTCATGGCGCAGCACCGACATGGCGCCGGCCAACACAGCTTCCTGCCCTATATATAAGTGGCAAAACCCGCGTATTTTTTGCTGACCATAAAGCTGGCCCGACTTTTCTTCAAACCTGCGCATCAGCAGCATCGCCTCGTACCACATCAGGTAGGTATCTTTTGTAATCTCGATCGAACTCATCAGTTGTAAATCCATATTCTTTTACCGAAGCGCAAATCTAATTATATCCCTGTAAATATCGAAACCGCAACAAATTTGTTAGAAATAATTATAATGAAATGAAACTCTCGTAACACGCTTACGTAAAAAGGAGAAGTCACCGCTTTTTTTTCAATTTTGATAAAAAAAGCACCTCGAATTTGTAATTCTGAAAAATAAGGATAGTTTTGTACCCGACAAAGGAACAAGACGTTCAATTAATAGCCCATACACCGCACCCTTGCGGCAAAGACTAGAGATTAAATGAAGAAATTTACCCTGGCAATTGTATTGTGCTTCAGTATCTTAATGGTGCAGGCGCAAACCAAAAGCACTACGGCGACTGCTCCTGCGAAGGATAAGGATGATGAGCAGGAAAGTTTAGCAAAGGATTACTTCTCCCAGATCATGGGAGTAGCTTTGTCGACCACCTCAAACGTTAAGCTTTTTCAATTTGTGTACGACTGGATCGGCACCCCATACCATTTTGGCGGCGATTCAAAAAAAGGCATTGATTGTTCCGCCTTTACGAAAGAATTATACGCCAAAGTATTTAACCTGACCCTCAAGCGCAATTCGCGCGATATTTTCAGCATGGTTAGCCCTGTCCGTAAAGACGATTTGCAGGAAGGCGACCTGGTGTTCTTCAAAATACACAGCCGCAGTATTACACACGTAGGTATCTACCTCGGCGACGGCAAATTTGCGCATGCATCAAATCGCGGCGTGGCAATCAACAGCCTGACCGATGGATATTATAACCGTTATTTTTATAAAGGCGGGCGTTTATTGGACGTGTTCAAGAAACAGTTAGCGGAATCTCCGGGGGACGGAAGCGACACACCAAGTCAATAGAAAATTCGATATATTTTAAAATCCTTTCCAAACGAAAGGATTTTTTTTTGAAATGAAGTTACCAGCCTTAGTCATAATAACAATATTTATACTGAGTGCATGCACACAACCAGAAACGATCGCCAGTAAACCGCACGTTTATAAAAGAAGGCACAAGCACAGGGTCGGTACCGAAGCTGCAAAACCCAAAACTAAAGACACCATTACCATAGCGGCCGTAGGTGACATGATGCTTGGTTCGGCCTATCCTGATCAAAGCAAACTTCCGCCTGATAGTGCAAGGGAAAGTTTTGAAGCCGCAAAAGATTATTTTAAAGGATCGGATATTGTTTTCGGGAACCTGGAAGGAACTTTATTGGATAGCGGGAATCCCGCCAGCTACAAAAAGAAGCTTGCGGTAGCATACCTCTTTAGGATGCCAACCTGTTACGGCCATGTTTTCAAAGACGCAGGATTCAACCTCGTGAGCGTAGCCAATAATCACATAACCGATTTTGGCGAGAAGGGCTATTTAAGCACCACATCCACCTTAGACAAATACGGCATCCACTATGCCGGCCTCGAAACCTGCCCGACGACGATCTTCGAAAAAGACGGCATTAAGTATGGTTTCTGCTCCTTCGCGCCGAATGCGCATACTATGCCACTGCTTCTTACAAGTAATGCTGCAAAGATCATCCGTGAGTTAAGGGCGCAATGCAATATCGTGATCGTATCATTTCACGGAGGTGCTGAGGGCACTAAATACGAGCACGTACCTTTCAAAATGGAATCGTTCATGGGCGCCAAACGCGGCAACGTATATGCTTTTACCCACGCCGCGGTGGACGCAGGTGCGGATATTGTTCTGGGTAATGGTCCCCATGTGAGCCGGGCGCTGGAAAAATACAAAGGCCGGCTGATCGCCTATAGCCTCGGGAATTTCTGCACCTACAAAAGCGTGAGTGTGGCTGGCGTGTGCGGCCTCGCGCCTTTACTGAAAGTAAGGCTGAATAAGAAAGGTGAATTCCTAGGCGGAAATATAATCTCTTTCAAACAAAACCACCAGACCGGTCTTGCAGCCGATAGCCTGAACAACGCCGCTAAGCGTATCGGTATGCTTACAAGAAAGGATTTTCCAAAATCGGGGTTTGTGATTGGAGAGGATGGGGTGATCACGTCGGAAGATTGATCATTTCACCTCGTCCGCCGTCCTTTTGATCAGCGCGATACCTGAAAAGAAAAATAATAGCCCGATAATCCCAACCACAATCAGTGTTGAAGCATTGGAGCTTTTTCCAATAATGCTTGCGCCGGTATAGATCAACCCGATGATTCCCAGGATGGTCAGTATTGCGCCGAATGTACGCTTGATGTTCATAATCGTGTGAATTTGCTGCCGTTGGTAAAAAACAAATACCATACCCAAAATAAATTCTATATTTAATGATCTAAATATTATCACAATGAACCCAGTAATACCAATTTTTGTTATCGTATTTGTCGGACTTATCATTCTGTTCAGCTCTTTTGTGACCGTAAAACAGGGCACTATAGGCGTCATTACTGTCTTTGGCAAATACCACCGTATCCTGCGTCCGGGCCTGAACCTCAAGCTGCCGCTTATAGAACAGATATACAGCCGCATCTCTATTCAGAACCGCTCAGTTGAGCTTGAGTTCCAGGCGGTGACGGTTGACCAGGCGAACGTTTATTTTAAAGCGATGCTGCTTTATTCGGTGCTCGACCAGATGGAAGAAACGATAAAGAACGTGGCTTTCAAATTCGTGGACGAGCGTAACCTGATGCAGGCGCTGATACGCACTATCGAAGGCTCCATCCGCGCTTATGTAGCCACCAAGAAACAAGCCGATGTGCTCACGCTAAGGAGCGACATCGTACAGCATGTAAAGGAGCAGCTCGACCAGATACTGGAGACCTGGGGCTATCATTTGCAGGACCTGCAACTGAACGACATTACCTTCGACGACGTGATCATGAAGTCGATGAGCCAGGTGGTGGCCTCCAACAACCTGAAGGCCGCCGCAGAAAATGAGGGGCAGGCCTTACTGATCACCAAAACCAAAGCTGCCGAGGCTGAAGGTAATGCGATCAAGATTGCAGCCGAAGCGGAAAGACAAGCTGCTCAACTGCGTGGTCAGGGTATCGCCTTATTCCGTGAAGAAGTGGCCAAAGGCATGAGCGCTGCAGCTGAAGAGATGCACAAGGCTGATATGGATACTTCGGTCATCCTGTTCACGATGTGGACGGAATCCATTAAACATTTTGCAGAAAACTCGCAGGGGAATGTTATTTTCCTCGACGGTACGGTTGATGGAATGGAGCGAACGATGAAAGAGGTGATGAGCCTGAACATGTTAAATGTAGATCAATCTAAAAAAGGGAAATAGTTCGATCATTAAATGAGGATCGAGCTACGGATCAGTGTACGCACAGATAGTCGATCCAAAGAACAGATCCGTTTTTATTAGTGTCCAGTTTGTTTCCTCCTGTGACGGTTATCGTGACGGAATCGGCGTCGACCGAATTTTGGCTTATGGGGATAATGAACTTTTGATATTGCTGGATGGAGGTAATATTGACCCATTTGCCGCTGTCCACTAATGCATTGTTTTTGAATACCTTTACGACTACCGATACAGTATCATTTTGATTCAGCGTACACTTTACGTAGCCTGTAAGTTCCTTCGGATGCGAGGTTACAGCAAAGCCATTGCTGGCAACTGTAGTGTAAACACCGTTGTAAAGTATTTTCGCCGCATACTGCCCGTGATAGGCCTCGGTGGTTTTTTGCACGACGTAGCTGTTGTAGTCTGGGACGCATTCCGGGCAGCTGTTAGTAGTCCATCCCTGTAATTCGTCGCTGCTAGACCATCCTTCAAAATCGCCGTTAGGCAGGTCTGACGCAGGCAAAGAGGTATCCTTAACGCAGGATTGCAAGACAATTAGAAGGGCATAAACAACAAAAAGCGCGGCGGTTTTCATAATCCTTTTTGCGAACGTATATAATTTACGAGACTGACCAGGAAAACGTTACGTTTTTCGGATATAATTTTATAATTATTAGGTAGTTAGTGCGATTATTTCTTGTAATCGGAAATATCCAGTCGATGGTTGCAGAAGCTGTACTCATGCTCTTGGTTCGAGCAGATAATCGTCAGCCGGTCTTTGGCAAATTGCTGCACGAGGTCCAGGTACCATTGCACACCCTGCTTGTCGAGGTTGGAAGTAGGCTCGTCGAGCATCAGCATCGGGGTATCGGAACAGAAAGCCAGGGCAAGTTTCAGGCGCTGTTTCATACCTGATGAAAAATAGCGGATGGCTTTATTGCGGCTGGCGCGCATATTCAGCAGACCGATCACCGCAGCGTTGTCCATTCCGTTTCGATAAGTTTTGAATTTGAAATGCAGATCGATCATTTCAGCCAAAGTGAATTCTTCGATCAACTCCAGGTAAGGCGCGGCGAGGCTCAGTTGTTTGTAAACTGTTTCAACTTCGACGGGCATTTCTCCATTCGTGTATTTGATGCTGCCGATCGAAGGCGAGAGACTACCATTGAGGACGCTCAGCAAAGTCGATTTTCCTGAGCCGTTCGGCCCCAAGATAGCATAGGTGTCGCCCTGATCAAAAGTATAATCGATGCCCCTGAATATCCAGTCGCGGTTGAAACGTCGGCCTATGTTTTCGAGGATGATCTGCATGTTCAGTTGTCAGTGTGCTGTTGCAGTTGCCAGTCAGCCAATTACTGCCCACTGTTTGCAGCAAACAACAAACTTAATTATTCCCGAACCCTTTCATAATACCGCGCTGAGAATTCGATACGAAATTTATGATCTCATCGCGTTCAACGGTTGGGGCGAATTCGGTTTCTATAATATCAAGTGCTTTGGTCACATTGTATTTTTTCAGAAAAATTATCCGGTAAATTTCCTGTATTTCATTAATCGTATTTGCCGAATAACCGCTGCGTCTTAAGCCAACTGAATTGATGCCGATATAAGATAATGGTTCGCGACCAGCCTTGGCATAGGGGGTAACATCCTTGCGCACAAGTGATCCCCCTGATATCATGCTATGCGAACCGATTTCAACGAACTGATGAACCGCGGAAGTGCCGCCGATATAAGCGTAGTTATGAACCCTGATATGTCCGGCCAACTGCACAGCATTGGCAATAATTACATTATCGCCTATTACGCAATCGTGTGCTACATGTACGTAAGCCATTAGCAGGCAATTATTCCCGATTGTTGTGGTGTTTTTATCAAGCGCTGTTCCGCGATTCAGTGTTACGCACTCGCGGATGGTGGTATTATCACCAATAGTAACGGTACTCGGCTCACCACGGTATTTAAGGTCTTGCGGTGGCGCGGACACAACCGCTCCAGGAAAAATACGGCAATTTTTGCCAATGCGCGCCCCATCCATGATGGTAGCATTTGAGCCGACCCAGGTACCTTCGCATATCTCGACATCTTTGTGAATAATTGCAAACGGTTCGATGGTAACATTTTCGGCTATTTTAGCTTGGGGATGTATATATGCCAAAGGTTGTATCATATGCCGACTGCTAACTCTTAACTGCTGACTTAGGTATTTCCAAAACCCTTCATGATACCACGCTGAGAATTGGATACAAAATTAATGATTTCATCGCGCTCTACTGTCGGGTTGAACTCAGCTTCGATGATATCCATCGCCTTAGTCACGTTGTATTTTTTCAGGAAGATAATGCGATAAATCTCCTGTATCTCGTTGATGGTTTGGGCTGAATATCCCCTGCGGCGCAAGCCTACCGAATTGATGCCAATATAGGATAGCGGCTCGCGGCCGGCTTTGGTATACGGCGGGACGTCCTTGCGCACCAGCGAACCGCCCGATATCATACTATGCGCACCGATCTCAACAAACTGATGTACGGCCGACGTTCCGCCTATGAAAGCATACTCATAGATATTGATGTGGCCGGCTAATTGTACCGAATTGGCGATGATCACATTATCGCCTATCACGCAGTCGTGCGCCACGTGCACGTAGGCCATCAGCAGGCAATTGTTGCCAATGGTAGTGGTATTTTTATCGAGAGCCGTACCGCGGTTCAGGGTTACGCATTCGCGGATGGTAGTGTTATCGCCGATGGTTACGGTACTGGGCTCGCCGCGGTATTTAAGGTCCTGCGGCGGGGCGGATACAACCGCTCCGGGGAAAATTCGACAGTTTTTGCCGATGCGCGCGCCATCCATAATGGTGGCATTGGAGCCAACCCAGGTGCCTTCGCCTATCTCAACGTCCTTATGTATAGTCACGAACGGCTCGATCACCACGTTATCAGCGATGCGGGCCTGCGGGTGAATGTATGCCAGGGGTTGTATCATACTTCTTTCTCTTCTTTTTCTTCTTTGGTTTTTCTAACTATCTGCGCCATCAATTCGGCTTCAACCACAATGCGCGATCCAACCATACCGGTACCTTTCATTTGTGCTATACCGCGGCGTATCGGCGCAACGAGGTTGCAATAAAATATGATCGTATCGCCCGGAACCACCTTGTCCTTGAATCTTGCATTTTCGATCTTCAGGAATAATGTGATATAATTTTCAGGATCAGGAACCGTATTCAGCACCAGGATGCCTCCGGTCTGCGCCATAGCTTCGATCTGCAGCACGCCCGGGAACAGCGGCTGGCCTGGGAAGTGGCCTGCGAACAGGTCCTCGTTCATGGTTACGTTCTTCAAACCAACCACGTGACTCTTGCTGATCTCCAATATCTTATCCACCATAAGCATAGGCTGACGGTGCGGAAGGATATTCATAATATCTACCGTGTCATACACCGGTTTGGCATTGGGGTCGTATATTTTAATATGTTTGCGGCTGCGCTCTTTTTTGATCAGTGTCTTGATCTTTTTGGCGAAAGCCACGTTAGCGGCATGCCCTGGACGCGCTGCCATAATATGTCCGCGCAGTGGAACGCCTACCAGTGCCAGGTCGCCTATCATATCCAGCAGTTTGTGGCGTGCCGGTTCGTTCTGATGACGCAGTTCAATATTGTTTAGTATGCCTTGCGGTGCGACTTTAATATCCTTGCGGTTAAAGATGCGTGCCAGGTGGGCCAGCTCCTCGTCGTCTACATTTTTGTCGACAACCACAATAGCATTATTCAGGTCGCCGCCTTTGATCAGGTTATGCTGCAGCAGCATTTCCAGTTCGTGCAGGAAACAAAACGTCCGGCAGGAAGCGATCTCGGTATTAAATTCGGAAATAGTTGATATGCTGGCGTGCTGGCTGCCCAAAACCTGCGAGTTGTAATCGACCATGCAGGTAAAACGATAATCGTCGAGCGGCATGGCCACCATTTCCACCTTGCGGTCGGGTTCGGAATAATGGATATTGTAAGGTATGTGGTAATATTCGCGGTCGGCCTCCTGTTCGGTAAAACCCACATCGGATATGGCATCAACAAACTGGATCGAGCTGCCGTCCATGATCGGAGTTTCAGGGCCGTCAAGGTCGATCAGCACGTTGTCCACTTCAAGTCCCACCAAAGCAGCAAGGACATGCTCTATAGTGCTTACGCTGGCGCCGCCCTGCGAGATAGTGGTACCGCGCGAAGTATCGGTTACATTGTCTACATCAGCGTCAATTACAGGTGAGCCCTCAACATCGATCCTCCGGAATTTAAACCCATGATTTTCAGGCGCGGGATTAAATGTCATCGTCACCTTTTCACCGGTATGTAACCCGGTACCTGATACCGTAACCGGCGACTTGATTGTTTTTTGTTTTACATTCATCGTATTTATAAGCCCCCCTGAAATCCCTCCATGGGATTCTTTAGAGTTTATCGTGTATTTTAGTGAGCTCTGCTATTGTTTTTTCGAGTTCGGCTATTCTTTTTTCTACTTCAGGCAATCGCATAATAACCACCTGCGAACGCATATGGTCGCTGTAACCTGTGGCCGGCGATCCCATCCATTTTTTATTTTCCTCGGTAATGGTGCGGCTTACGCCCGACTGCGCCTGAACCTGGGTTCCTTTTGCTATGGAAATATGTCCCACAATGCCAACCTGGCCACCCATAATGACATTTTCGCCAATTTTGGTGCTCCCCGATATCCCGGTTTGAGCAGCAATTACCGTATTTGTGCCGATCTCGACATTATGTGCGATCTGTATCAGGTTATCCAATTTAACCCCTTTGCGGATGATGGTCGAACCCATAGTGGCGCGATCGATAGTAGTGTTCGAGCCGATCTCAACGTCATCCTCGATCATCACGTTCCCTATTTGGGCGATCTTGTTGTAAGTCCCATTAGGCTGAGGAGCGAACCCGAAACCATCGCTGCCGATAATCGCGCCAGAATGAATAATAACGTTGTTGCCGATCACGCAATCAAAATAAACGATCACACCGGGAAACAGCGTCACATTATCGCCAAGCGTAACATTATCGGCGATATAAGTATTCGGATATAGTTTACAGTTGTTACCAACTTTGGCGCCAGGTCCGACATAAGCGAATGCGCCGATATAGCAATTCTGACCAATCTTGGCCGATTCGTGTACAAAACTCGGCTGTTCGATACCGGATTTGTTTAACTTAACAGTATTGTATCTTTCGAGCAAGACAGAAAATGCGCTGTAAGCGTCATCAACCCGGATGAGCGTTGCCTTCACGGCCGCGGAAAGCACGAGATCATGATTGATAATAACGATCGAGGCTTCGGTTGTATAAATGAACTGTTCGTATTTGGGATTAGCCAGGAACGACAACGAGCCGGCAGCAGCTTCTTCGATCTTGGCTAACTTATCGGCGGCAACTTTAGGGTTTCCCTCGATAGTCCCGTTTAGCATAAAAGCTATTTCCTGCGCGGTAAATTGCATCGGGCAAATTTACGTGTAAATATCAAAGCCACAAACTGGAAAATAGTTGCCAGTTATGAGTGATGAGTTATCAGTGAAAGGCATAAAACTTATACTTAAAACTCACTACTCAACACTCAAAACAAATTTTTAGTATGGCAGAGGATATATTTCTTTACGGTAGTGGAAAGCGCTTCAAGGCTTTCCGTATCACTGGCACGAGCAATATCCTGCACCTGCCCGTTTTTCATCAGGATGCGAATACTGCCGCTGCCAGGCTTGTAAGCGCTGTTGGTGATGGTATCCGAAAAAACGAAATAGCTGAGTTCTTCTTCCGAAACTGGGTATATCTCGGCAGCTTTATTAGTTAAACGCCGCACAAGCTTAATGTCCGGCGCTTCATTGGTGATGTCGACGTGATAAAGATGGCGCTGCATCAGCATCCGGCAGAGGCGCGATAATATAAAGTCGTCGTGGCCGGCCCAAACTTTAACAGCCGACATAACATCGTTATCATCCAGCGAAGCGAATATACCCACATGCCCATCGCCGCTAAAGAATTCTTGTTTACTGATCGTGTTTACAAAAAAATGACTGAAAGCCGGTGTGGCGAACAACGTTTCGCCATTAAGCGCAAGCCCGCGGGCGCGTTTGAGTATTTTGGACAAAAGTTGCTCGGCCGATACTACGGTTTTATGCAGGTACACCTGCCAGTACATCAGGCGCCGTGCGATGAGAAACTTTTCTATGGAATAGATGCCTTTTTCCTCCACCGCGATATGATCGGCCACTACATTCAGCATCTTGATGATGCGATCGAAACTGATAACGCCCTCTGATACACCTGTAAAAAAGCTATCCCGATTGAGGTAATCCATGCGGTCCATATCCAACTGGCCGGATACCAACTCGTGCAGGAACTTGCGGTGATAGGTACCATTGAAAATCTCGATAGCAGTGGACAGCCTGTTACCGAACTGCTCGTTCAGGCGGCTCATCATCAAAGTTGATATATCTTCGTGCGAAATACCCTCAACAATGGTGCGCTCCAGTGCGTGCGAGAACGGCCCGTGACCGATGTCATGCAGCAGGATAGCGACAATGACCGCTTCTTCCTCTTCTTCGCTGATCTCATGGCCCTTATTGCGCAGCGTTTCGATAGCCATGCACATCAGGTGCATCGCGCCAAGTGCATGGTGAAAACGGGTATGCAGCGCGCCGGGATATACAAGGTGCGTCATCCCCAACTGCTTGATGTACCGCAATCGCTGGAACCACGGGTGTTCAATCAGCTCGAAAACCAGCCCCGAAGGGATGCTGATAAAGCCGTAGACCGGGTCATTTATGATCTTATTTTTCTTCAAAGGATTATGCTTTGCAAAAATGTCAAATTATAGCAATAAAGCACCGCTATTTGTTAATTTTTGTTAATACGTTCAGTTACCGATAACAAAAGGGTTATTCAGGGGTTATCTTTGTTTACGAAATAAAATTATGCAGGACACTACCATATTATGGGCTGACGATGAAATAGATCTGTTGAAGCCGCATGTGCTTTTTTTGAAAGAGAAGGGATATGATGTAAAGACGGTAACCAACGGCAACGACGCTGTTGACGCCTTCAAAAATAATTATTTCGATTTGATCTTCCTGGATGAGAATATGCCGGGCTTGACAGGCTTGGAAACGCTTTTCGAGATCAAAAGCATCAATAATGACGTGCCTGTTGTGCTGATCACCAAGAACGAGGAAGAATACCTGATGGAGGACGCCATCGGCTCAAAGATCGATGATTACCTGATCAAGCCTGTGAACCCCAAGCAGATACTGCTTACCATAAAAAAGCTTACTGAAAACAAGCGCCTGGTGAACGAGAAAACTACCATGGCCTACCAGCAGGATTTCCGAACGCTGGGTATGACACTGAACGACCGGCTGAGTTACCAGGAATGGGTCGACGTTTACAAAAAACTGATCTACTGGGAACTCGAATTGGAACAACTGGAAGATGAAGGCATGCACGAGATACTGACGCTGCAAAAGGCTGAGGCGAATGTGCAGTTCAGTAAGTTCATCGAAAAGAATTATACCAACTGGATACAAAATCCTGATTCAGGACCGGTAACATCAGCGCAGCTGTTCAAAAAGAAGGTATTCCCGAAACTGGACGGCAAGGGGCCGGTTTTCTTCGTTCTGATCGATAACCTGCGTTATGACCAATTTAAGATCATCAACCCGCTGATATCAGACTATTTCAGGCTGGAGGAAGAGGAGACATACTATAGTATCCTGCCTACCGCGACGCAGTATGCGCGTAATTCCATTTTCTCCGGGCTAATGCCGCTCGATATGGAAAAACGCTTCCCCGGCATGTGGCAGAATGATGAGGACGAGGGCGGTAAGAACCTGTTTGAAGAGCAATTCCTGGCTGACCAGATCAAACGTGTGCTGCGCAAGGATATTAAATTTTCATACAACAAGATCCTCAATATCGACGAGGGCCGCGCGCTGAACGATTCGATCAACAACCTGATGGGCAACGATCTGAACGTAGTGATCTACAACTTTGTTGACATGCTATCCCATGCCCGCACCGATATGCAGATGATCCGCGAACTGGCCAGTGACGATGCGGCGTACCGTTCGCTCACATTATCATGGTTTGAACATTCACCGTTATTTGATCTAATGAAGTTTCTCGCTCAGAAACAAGTCCGCATGGTATTGACTACCGACCATGGCACTATTTGCGTGAAGAACCCAAGCAAGATCATAGGCGACCGCAATACGAACACTAACCTGCGCTACAAACAAGGCAAGAATCTGAATTTTGTGGGTAAGGATGTATTTCACGTGAAAAATCCGCATGATATTATGCTGCCGAAGCTGCATGTGAGCTCAAGTTTTGTGTTTGCCAAAAGCGACAATTATTTCGTGTACCCGAACAATTACAACCACTTCGTTAACTTTTATAACGAAACGTTCCAGCATGGGGGTATATCGATGGAGGAAATGATCATACCGATAATTAATTACGGGCCCAAATAAATTCTGAAAACCAGCTTTTCACGGTATATCCGGTCAATGCCAAAACTGAGGTTTTATTTACGGCACTTCTTGTTTTGATTAGTGTTGGCTGTTCCATAGCACACGATGCTAAAATATTGGATAACGGTTATTACGTAAATCATTTCCGTGTTTGACATATTTAAAATGCGCCCCGCAGGTTTTTGACGGATGACGGTACTTTGTCTCCCATGGAAGCAAAATTTAAGTTAGCTTTGCCAGCTAGGAGTTACCTGGCGTCGTTTAAAAGTTGATGTATCTGGTTTAAATCCAACTACGTAGGGAGCGATGAGCAGACTTTTCCAGGTTCAGGTGGCACCGAATGTATATTTAATCACGATATTCCGGCAAGTCTAATTAGTAGCGTTAAATAGGGAGTAGAAATGAATTATTTGGAAGTTGGTGAGAGTCGTAAACTTGGGGATTTAGTAATTGGAGTTCTTGATGAGAATACTATTTATGTCACCGGGCAGTCGAAAGCTCGCGGGACAGAAGATATGACAGAAAAAAAAGTTTTAGATGAACTGAATTCCTTAAAAACGGAATCGCGCTCTATCATCGACGGATCTTCCATTGAACTCAAAAATTTTATCACAGGTAAAACTATCAAATTTAATCTCGCTTATAACTACGGCATGGGCTCGGTTGAGATATGCCATGAGGTAAACGGAGTTATATATTGGAATCCACATTTAGATATAAAAAAATAATTGAATTATATCGAAGTCGGCCGTTGCGACAAATAGGGTTCGGCTACCTGCATACAGTAAAAGCACATAAATATTACCTTTGCCGCATGAATGTGCCGGTCAAAGACACCTCAGAACTTAGACAAACAGCTGAAACGCTCATTGCCTTTGCCGGCACCGAAAAGATATTCCTCTTTTATGGCGATATGGGCGCAGGTAAAACCACGTTCATACAGTCGCTGTGCACAGCACTTGGGGTGCATGAACCCGTGACCAGCCCGACGTTTTCCATTGTAAATGAATACACCGGAACAAGCGGCAAACTCTATCATTTCGACTTCTACCGGCTGAAAAAACAGGAAGAAGCACTGGATATGGGCTACGAAGAATATTTTTATTCGGGCAGCTATTGCTTTATTGAGTGGCCCGAAAAGATCCCCGACCTGTTGCCTGAACATTATATCCGCGTTGATATCCAGGTATTAAGCGATACGGAGCGAAAATTAACTTTTAGGAAGATTTAGGTTTAACATCTCTGAAATTTTGCCTATCTTCATCATCCGCAAATAGGTATATATGGGTTCAGAATTATATAGTGGCTTTTCTGACGTAGCCAAGCAGGCGATGATGCAGCCCCAGGAGTCGATGCTGGAGGTGAAGACCAGGAAAAACAAGCTTTATATCGGGATACCTAAAGAAACTTCGTTCCAGGAGAATCGCATTGCTTTAACGCCGCTTTCGGTGGCGGCGCTGATCAATAACGGGCATGATGTCATGCTCGAAAGCAATGCCGGACAAGCCGCCAATTTTTCCGACAAGGACTATAGCGACCAAGGCGCGAAGATCGTGTATGAGCCTAAATCGGTTTATGAAGCGAATATTATCATCAAGATCGCTCCGCCGACCATGCAGGAGATCGAGCTGATGAGGCCGCACCAGATACTGATCTCGACGCTGCAGATATCCACGATCAAGGCTGAGTATATGCATGCGCTGATCCAGAAAAAGATCACGGCACTTTCCTTCGAGCACCTGCGCGATGAAGGCGGTTCACTGAGCGTGGTACGAGCTATGAGCGAGATCGTGGGTGCGACTTCTATCCTGATCGCGGCGGAATACCTGAGCAATATTTTCGACGGCAAGGGCCTGATGTTGGGCGGCATCACAGGTGTCCCACCAACTGAGATCGTGATCCTTGGCGCGGGAACCGTAGGCGAATATGCCGCACGCACGGCCATAGCATTGGGCGCCGAGGTAAAGGTTTTCGACCCATCCATTTATAAATTACGACGACTCCAGAACAACATCGGTACACGGGTTTTCACTTCAGTGATACAGCCAATCGTATTGGAAAAGGCTATCACAACTTGTGACGTTGCTATTGGCGCCATGCGTGCCGAGGACGGCCGCAGCCCCTGCATAGTATCCGAAGCCACCGTGAGCCGTATGAAGCCTAACGCAGTGATCATTGACGTGAGCATCGACCAGGGCGGCTGTTTTGAGACTTCCGAAGTGACAAACCATACGCACCCGGTTTTCCGGAAATACGATGTGATCCATTATTGTGTGCCGAATATCGCATCCCGCGTCGCACGCACCGCAACCTATGCCTTAACGAATATTTTTACCCCCATTTTGCTCGACATCGGCGAACATGGCGGCCTGAAAAACGTGATCTGGCAAAAGACCGGCGTACGCAACGCAGTGTATATTTATGAGGGGCATTTGACCAACAAACACATCAGCGACCGGTTCAATATCCCCAGCAAAGACCTCGACCTGCTGATCGTTTCGCACAGGTAAACTATTCGTTTACAAAGTATTAAATTAACTTTCAAAAAAATCTTGTGTAATAAAAAACGCGTAGCTATATTTGCAGCCCCAACGGAGTGGTAGTTCAGCTGGTTAGAATACATGCCTGTCACGCATGGGGTCGCGGGTTCGAGTCCCGTCCATTCCGCAAAAAAAGCAAAAGCCTTACTGAAAAGTAGGCTTTTTTGCGTTTAGAGCCATTTCAGGCCGTTTTCTGCAAAAAAGCATATCAATGGGCGCGATCAGGCGTTCCAGAAGGGATCAGGAGGCGGCTGAAGAACCAAAAATGCTGATATAGGCACGCCGGTTCGGGATAACATAGCGATGATGCTGATGAAGGCTCGTTAATCCCAATGCGGTATAAAGCAGTCTGCGGCCGTTCCTGTTTTTTATAAAAAGCATACCATGAGAACATTCGAGATACCGGTTGGCCAGACTCAACGTTTGCTGCGGTTCGTTCCGCAGGAGGAAGCCAACACATTTAAGATATACGCGGCCGATAAAGAGCAGGACCGGCTTGACCGCGGGGTGCAGCGTTCGGTCGACCTGCCGGGAGACGGCTTGCTCGGCATTATCACCGTTCACGATGAGGGGAAGTTCGAATTCGAGGGCCCCGGCGCTTTTAGCGGCCAAGACCTGCAAAGCATCGCCGCGCAGATCGTCCGGCATCCTCAGTTCAAACAGGACTAAAGCCAGTTATTAACAAAAGTTTAATACTCTGATAAATTGCATATCGCATTTGCATTGCTATTTTTGCACAATAACACCTTATGCGGCGATATCTTAAGGCGGTAGAGGCCTTCACATACACAAAACCTCTGAAATTTCTTAAGAGTATCTTTTCTCAAAAAAATTTAAACAAAGTCATTGAGCTCCTGCTTGATCCTAATCAAAGCGACGAATTGAAGTCTTTTTCCGCAGCTTTAGGAATATTCCTGGCTATCATGCCGATTTGGGGGTTTCAGACGCTGGCGGCAATATCTCTTGCGGTTATATTTAAGCTGAATAAGCCTTTGGTGTTCCTGTTTTCGCACGTGAGTTTCCCGCCGGTATTCCCGCTCGTGGTCCTGCTGAGTTTTAAGACAGGCGGTTTGTGGCTGGATAAGCCCGCGACAAACATTACATTCAATTTAACCCACCTGGGCAACAATTTGCGGCAATACCTTTATGGCAGTATTACGCTGGCCATTACGGCAGGCATTATCACGGGGCTCCTCACATTTGCCTCGCTGAAGATCGGCCGGGCGATAAAACAGTATCGCATTACAGCGAGGCTGAAAAAAGTGGTGTGATCATTTACCCGAATTGTACAAAACGAAATCACTTTTCTTCCCTTTATTGGGGAAACAATTCCCCCGAATCCCATTTGCGCGAACTATAACTATTTATGCCTAATAATTAATTAAGATTTAACTACCACTTGGTATTGTATTTCACAATATGCTGTGATTCTGCGCTGTATCCTAATTAACTAAAGCTCAATTTTTTTAAACAGAGGTGGCTTTACAGCTACCCCGCGCACGTGGTATAATAATTGGCTTACCTGTGATACCCTGATTATGTAAAAAGACGATGGAACAGAAACCTAAAAAACAAAACGTAACCAAAACATTCACCAAACTGGCACTGCCCATGCTAGCATGTGCAGTGATGTTATATAGCTCGTGCCGTAAAAACGAGAACGCTCCGGCGCCGGTAAACAAAACGGCACAAACCAATTCGACCACAACACCCACCAATTCGGATCTGAGCAAGGCGATAGCAATTAATCTTGCACATTCAATAGGTGGTGCTTACGGCGGTGTGAACCTGACAACCGGTGTCGATTCGCTGTCATTGGCCAGCCATCTTGGTCCGCATAACGACTTTGAAAGTCCGGCGCTTTGCGGCTTGTTTACCGATTCATTGGTAAACTTCAGCAACAAACAGGGTGATACAACCTCGCACACCGGCGGCAACCTGACCTTCTACTTCAATTGCGACAATGGTAAGCCGAGCGGTTATATTGCTTATGATTCGCTGGCAACTACCCGCCAGGCGCATAGTTGGTACGACCAATTTTATGTGAAGCAGGCTTATACCATCAAATGCCTGGATGACAAGCACCAGTTTATCGGCGTGAACGGCGACAATTACTTTTACGAGTACAACCAGGTGACCTGCGGCTGCGGTGAAAAGGTGATCACTATCCAAAACTGCAATTTCGTGCTGAACAACCTGACCATCGATGTTTGCAAGAAGGATATCCTGAGCGGTACGGCAACCTTTACGGCCTATGGCGAAGGATGGCACGTGTCGGGTACGCTGGTCTTCATCGGCAACCATACAGCGAATGTGACCATTGGCGGAGATACCTTCCAGATCAACACGCTGAGGTATAGCTGGTAACGATTTAGAGCCAAGAGTCAAGAAGAAAGATTTCAAGACATATAAATCAAGCCCAAAAAGGAAACAATATAGATAGAGGGACGAAGGACGACGGAGTGATCCGGCGTCCTTTTTTGTTTTTAGTCTTACGGCATCTTATTTCTTCAGCAGCCTGATCAAAAATCCGCCGCCGGGAGCCAGTTTAATTTTTAGCAAGTCGCCTTTTTTGACGGTGCTTTCACTGATCAAGTAATCAGCCGGGTAGCGGTCGGCGTTCACACCGTCTTTGGAGATAGTAGCGGCGTAGTTTGCGTTGTCATCGAGGAAGTCAAATTTTAATTCGATCTCGCGCGATGTCCAGTTGCTCATGCCGCCGACATACCAGTTATCTCCATTCTGCCGGGCGGTGACGATGTATTCGCCAACTTTGCCATCCAATATATTGGTTTGGTCCCATACCGTGGGGAGGCTGCCCAGCAGTTCGGTAAAGGCCGGTTCGAGCCAGGCTTGTGAAGGGTTCCCGGCGAATATTTGCATCGGGTTATCATACACCACGAACATGGCCAACTGGTGGCAGCGTGTGCCCTGGCTCATGGGCGCGCCTTCGATCGTCCTGAAGCTTTTTTGGGTGGCATTGTTCAATATACCCGGCTCATAATCGAATGATCCGGCCAGCATACGGGTGAAAGGCAGCGTTACGTCGTGCATCGGAGTTACCTTGTCACTCCAGATATTGTACTCGGAGCCCATCACCCCTTCGCGTGTAATGTTGTTGGGATAAGTACGATTGAACCCCTTAGGCGGGTAAGCGCCATGGTACATGATCATAATATGATGGTCGGCACAGGCTTTGGCAATGCGATGGTAAAAGTTGACTGTTTTCTGGTCATCCCGGTCAATGAAGTCGGTCATGATAAAATCTATACCCCACTTGTTGAAACGGTCGAGCGCGCTGTCCAATTGCCTGTTGAGCGCGTATGAAAGCGTCCACATGCTAAGCTTGATTCCCTTCTTTTTGGCATAAGCCACCAGCGTATCCATATTGATATTGGGGTTCATTTTGAATAGGTCAGTGGCTTCGCTCCAGCCGGCGTCCATCATAATGCGGTCGAACCCAAAACGTTTGGCAAAATCGATGTAATATTTATAACTGGCGGTGTTCACCCCCGACCTGAACGGTACATTGAATAGGTTGACGTTTACGATCCATTCGTCTGTCGCTTTGCCCGGTTTCACCCAAGCAGCATTGCCGATTCGCGAAGGTGAAGCCAGGCGATACACCAGGTCATTGGACGGTAAATCTTTATCCTCGTCGGCTATCATCAGCACCCGCCAGGGGAAGGATCGGGCGCCTTTGGTTTTGGCGATATAGTTCGCCCTCTTTGTGACGATCGATTCCGGGTATTCGCCGCCGGTCATTTTTTCTTCGAGCGGGTATGGCGCGAATTTTGCATCGAGTTCGGACGAACCGGTTCCCCCGAGGAACATGCCGGGATAGTCTTCAAGATCGGATTCCACTACGGCGATCTTCGGACCCATCGACTGGTTTACCAGCACGGGTAGGTAACCGATGGTCCCCGGGGCAATAGAATCAAGCTTTGTTAGAGGATACTGTTCCTCATAGCTGGTATGAAAAACATCTGCGTCATCCCGTTTATGAACCGCCGGAAACCATGCGGCAGAGGCGTTGAGGAAATGAAATTTCGCAACTTCGTTCTGTACCATGATCGAATCTTTGAACGAGGTCAGAAAACGGTAGGCAACTCCATCGTCATAAGCACGGAATTCCACCTTGTAAGGCTTGCTGAAGGTGATAGTAAGTATGTTGTAGTTATCTGTGATCTTTTTGCGTTTTTCGGGCACCGGCGATATGATCACACTGCTGACCGACTGCTTTGCAGACGACCTGATCCGGTTGCCGGCAGAAAAACCGCGGCCATTTTCCAGTAATATATCCGCTTCCGATGGCTGCAGGATGAGTGTGCCACGCTCATAAACGGCGTATTTGATATCCTTATCTAACCATACTTTTACGGATATTTTCCCCGATGGCGAAAAAACGGATAGGGTATCGGCGCTTTTGGCCGCGCACGATATGGTCAAAAGAATAGCCCAAAGGAAGTACCTTTTCATAAAGTAAATAGCGGTGACGGTTTATAATTACCGAAAGATAGTCAATTACGGGCATTACCGCCCCACCGCACTTTTGATCACATAACCTTCCTGTCCGTTATAACTTACCTTATACCATAAATCTCCTTTTTGCAATACGCGCACTTGGGTGGCATCGGGAAGTTTAGCCAGCACGGCGGAACCGTAGTCGGCCGATTGATGCAGGTAGACAATGCCCGTAACATTGGCATGGAGCGTAGCGGTGTAGGTAGAATCGGGGTTTTTGCGAGGCGCAGACTGCGCGACTTCAGTGTGAGGTGCAGGAACTGGTGTTGAGGGCTTGATTTCAGCATTGGCGGCTGGGACGGTGCCAGGTTTCCGTGCTGATACAATTTTATGTTGCTTTTTGATATGCGCAGGCGTAGCCACCACGGCAGCAGGTTGCACAACGGGTTTCGGAGCGATCTTTTGAGGGTGACCCTGTATGCTGCGCACTACGTACCAGGCGAATAGTGCAGTCACAACCAGGAATGTCAGGGTAAGCGCGATGTTGAGGTATTTTAGCCGAAAAGTGGCAAGATACCACCGTTGACTTCGACGTAGCGCGGCGTCGTATTTGCGGCGGCGGCGATCGTCGCGCAAAGTGTCGTAAGCCTCAGAGATCTCGCGGAAATGAGCGTCCATGAATGCATCTTCCTCATCCGCGAATTTACGCGCAAGCTTTTGATAGGCTGCTTCGATCTCAGCAGCGCTGGCGTTGCCCCGGGTTCCCAGGATGTAATAAAAGTCCTTCATGCTCGACGAATGTTGGATGAACATTCATCCCAAAAGTTTAACCTAAAGTCAGGTATTTTGTTAGCCAGAGGTCAGGATTATCGCTGCGTTATATCCCAGGCAACGATGTCCCAGGTTTCTCCCTGGACGGAATAGATTCTTATCACTTCGAATCCCATTTTTTGATGCGCCCTCAGCGACCTCGGGTTTCGTCTGGCGATCTCGGTTACGCAAATTCGATATTTGTCATTCACCTGCTCTGCCAGCGCATGGTATAAGCCCGCAAATACACCCATTCCCCTGAAGCCTTCGGCTACACAAACCTGGCCGCCTACGACAAAAGGATGGTCGTGCAGCGGTTTGCCCTTATAAATGCATTCGTCGAATTGTTCGAACATCGGCGTCAGGCTGGATATATGATCTTTCATAGCCGATGTCATGGATAGCGTATAGCCAACCACCTTTTCACCTGCGAGAGCTATGATCTGCGGCGAATGCTCCGCCATTGTTTTTAGCTGCTCCAAAGTATGTTCAGCATAAACAAACCCCTCTCTATCCAGTATTTCCTGGCTTATCGCCGTATAGTGGTTCGTTCGCTGCAAGGATAATATCTGTTCAAAGTCAGCATCGGTTTGCGCGGCGCGGTAGACAATATCCATACTATTGCAGATGATATGCGGTCTCGACGCTAACGCCGTTGCAAAGCGTCTGATAGACCACGCAATAACGTTCTGTCAGTTTTTCGAGGCTGGCTATCTGTTCTTCGCTTGCATCGGTATCAAGATCAAAACTTAACCTGATCTGCCGAAAACCTACCGGTGCCTCTTTTGAAACCCCTAGGGTCCCGCGAAAATCCAGGTCGCCTTCGGCCTTAATGGTTCCGCCACGTATCTCAAGTCCGATAGCCGTAGACACAGCGCTTAGCGTCACACCCGCACAGGCCACCAGCGCTTCTAACAGCATATCGCCCGAGCAAGCAAGCATACCTGTACCGCCGGTCGCCGGATGTAACCCGGCCTCAACCAACGCCTTGCCGGTTTCGATCTTGCACGAAATACCATCGCCAAGGTTGCCTTCGGCTTTCAGGGTGATCAGTGCCGAATCAGGGTCGGCTTTGTATTTTTCTTTCAGGGGGGCCTGTAAGTTTTTAAGGTCGTCAGTATTCATGATATTTGATTTTGTGATCTTGAAATGTTATATTGCCTATAGTTCATCAGCCTGAACTTTTAATTCACAGCCAATTTAAAAACAATGAACCTATTCCTGCGCGCAAAACACTGGCAAATATTCATTTTTACTTTCGGCTTGCCTTTGCTGATCGAGATCATTATGATTGCCAACATGATGGGAAATATCCTGACCGCGGCATCAAACAATTCTACTCCTGATTTCGAGGCTCTTTTTTCGTTTTTCAAAATTTTCCCGACCCTGATACTGGTATCCTCCGCTGCCCTGTTTGGCTGGATGTTTTCGATAGCAACGGGCCTTCAGAAAATGCTTCCTCCGGAAATAAAAATGAAGACGACCCCATTTAAAATATTCTTTTTCTTCCCGCTGGTATATCTCCTTTTGTTTTGCATGTTCATCATATTCACCTTCGGGTCATTCTTGCACATGCAAGCGGGCGGGGCTCCGCCGATAGCATTTTTTATAGGGTTCGCGGTCATTTTCCCATTACATCTTTTCGCGATGTTTTGCATGTTCTACACCATCAATTTTGTTGCAAAAACGATCAAAACGGCAGAATTGCAACGCAACGTCACCTTTAGCGATTATATAGCCGAATTCTTCCTTGTTTGGTTCCATTTCATAGGTGTCTGGATATTGCAGCCGAAGATCAATAAGATGCTGGAGAATTATGAAAATGGTACGCCGCAAATGCCCGTACCAAACTTTAATTAACCAATACTTCGTCCACAAATACCCACGACGGTTTTCCTTTGGCCGGGTGCCAGTCGGGTAATTTATAGATAGGCTTTGCGACTACTCTGAGACAAGTAACGGGCGTGCCTGAGCGGAGCTTGCAGTCAAGACCGAGGGCGACATCCGCCTCACCTTTTTTCTGCAGGGTAGTTGTCAGGCTGCCCATCGGGCGCATGTGCTGTGCGTCTGTCCCGCCCCAAACCTGTATTTCGGTGGGGAGAAATATCTGGGCGCCGATCATTTTCAGGCAATTCAGCGTAAGCATATGCGGCGTTACGGGATTTTTAAAGTACAGCATAAATTCCATGTCCTGTTGAGTGCCCAGCCACTTGTTGTTGCCGAAGTTCGTACCACCAAGTTCACCGTCAATGATGGTATGGGCCCCGTCGGCACTAAAGCGTTCATTGACCGGCTTGACGAGCGAAACGCTGTCGGGCCAGAGGCTGTCCTTATAAAACGAGTTAGTCACCACATCGCTGCCATACCACCCGGGTTTGTATGACCGGGTCTTGATGGTGATGTTGTTGCTAATGATGATCCCGGACTTATACACAGGCGAATTGACGCTATCAGGATCTTTGCCATCGGTAGTATAGCGGATATCGGTGCCTTTGATCGGATTGCTGATCTCCAGTTCAACCGGCTTTTTAAATACAAAAGCGGTATTTTTCACCTGCGGCGGGATCAGTTTCATCGGCTTACCGTTATCCTTAAAGCCCTGGATGAAGTCAACGTTTTTATTGGCACTTTGCAGCTTCGCAATGTCCGCGGTATTTAGCGCTGTATTCCAAATAGTCACTTCCTTCAGGCTTTTAAAAGAATGCAGCGAAGTAAGAGCTTGCGGGCTCAATTTATCGCCTGCAAGCGATAACGAGCGCAGATATTTGAGCGAAGCCAGAGTATTCAGCGCGCTGCCTGTTATCTCGGTGAAATCAAGGTTCAAGCTTCTCAGGTTCTCGAATTGAGCAATGGTTTTCAACTCTACATCTTTCACTGGCATCTTATCCACGTTGAGCGAAACGACCTGCTTTTTTATCGGCGCCAGGTCTTCCAAAACCTTTGGATTATATGCCGCCTTGTTATAAATGTCAACCGACAGCGCAGGTGAACCCTGGGCCAGCTGGTTGATCACACGGTAATTGTTGCCTAATTTTTTGATGGTCTTTTCATCCGCTGCCGCAAAATTATACTGCTCGTCGCTTTCGTCCGCAGGTTTCAGGAATGAGGCTGAAGCTAAACGCAGGGAATCGGTCAGAGGCAGATCGGTTACTTTTTCTTTGAAGTTGGCATTTTCCTTTACCCATTGATAAAGCACCGCCATTTCAGCCTGTGTCAGCTGTGGTTTGCCCGCTGGGGGCATGTGTTTCTTTTCTTCTTCGGGCAAATGGATGCGCTGCAGCAACAGGCTAACCTGCGGCTGGCCCGGAACGATCAACTTGCCGTCTTTTCCGCCTTTAAGTATTGATTTTTCGTCGATCAGCATCAGGCCGCCTTTGAGCTTGCTATCATTATGACAGGCGATACATTTGGTATCGAAAATAGGTTGAACGACATCGCGGTAAACCAGCGCCTGATCGATTGGGACAAGCGGGCGGCTGTTCCTCATCACCGGTGCCAACAGGAAATCGTCGCCATGTGTTAAATTGGCGCCATAATGACCGGCAATGAATAAAAAGCCTACAGTAGCAACGGAGCCTGATCGAGCCACACTTAAATTGTACCAGGGCTTCGACCGCGCCCAGTAGATGAATGACGAGATAAAGACAATGCTTACCCCAAACCATTTATGCCACTCCACGTCGCTGCCCTCATAACCAGGTTCACGTGCCAGGAAGAGGCCCATGATAGCCGTAATGCCCGAAAACAATGCGCCGAGCAGTAATAGCAGCGTGGTGAAATCCTGGTAGAGCTTTTCGCCTGAAAATGCTGACCGGAAGCGGAAAAACTCCATCAACATGGCCAGGATGAGCAGCACGATCGGAAAATGCAGGATCAGCGGGTGCATGCGACCGACCGGTTGCAACCAGCGGGGAATTACCAGGTGATCGCCGGCGAGCAGCAGAACAATGATGAAGATATTGAGCGCAAATAAAGTATTATCTGCAAAAGCTTTGTGGTTGCTTTTGATCATTGGCAATTAAACGCGGGTAAATTTATACGGATACACTTTGCCCGATGCCCATTGTGCCACGTAGAGGTTCTCGTCGTCGTCCACCAAAACATCATGAGGGTTCCGGAATATTTTTTCGGCCTGTGACATGGGTTGCAGAACGCCATCTTTGTAGATCGGTTCACTGCCACCGATGTTAGAAACTACCTTATCGTGTTTGTCCAGGATGGTCACAAAACCTGAGTCTGCGGCATTCAGATCGGGAGAACGCAATACAGCAGCGTACAGGTGGTTACCTTTGATCACCGGGCGACATACACAAGCGCCGGGCAGCTTGATCACCTCCATCAGCTTACCATCCATGCTGAAGCGTTTGAAGCAATTCCGGGTACGATCGGTCACCAAAAGGGTAGGAGTAAATTGTCGGCGATCGATTAAAATGCCATGGCAGTTGTCCAGGTGCTCGTCGCCGTCGCCTCGTCCGCCGAAATAATTCAATAACTTGCCGTTCTTGTCGTAATGCGTCACATATTGTGCGCCATAGCCGTCGGCAATAAAGAAATCGCCATTAGTATCCACCGTGGTTTCGGTTGGTACGAATTCTTCGGCCTTTTTATAGACGCCGGTTTCCAACGGAACATCGATGGTCATTAATATCTTCCCGTCGATGGTCGCTTTATAAACCTGGTGTTTTACTGTATCGGTAATGAACAAAACCTCGGTGCCATTTTCATCGAACCGTGTGAAACCATGCGCACCCGGGAATTCATGCCCCCAGGTATCCAGCAACTTGCCCGATTTGTCAAAGATGAGCACATTGTTTTTGGTCTCATTGGTCAGCAGCATAACGCGCCCCTTTTTGTCCTGCACAAACTCGTGGCAATCGTTCACCGGGTTGATGTTCGGATCGGCCTTGGCCCACTTGTTATCCATGCGGTAGCGCATGTTGCCATGTCCGTAAATTGTATCATCGCTCTTTGCAAACAGATCTTTTGTGATAAAAAAGGTGGCGGCTGATGCCAGCGCTGTCTGCTTAATAAAACTTCTTCTTTCCATAGCTCAATTCATTAGGAAATAATATCGTGTACCACGTTACCGGCTACATCCGTCAGCCTGTAGCGGCGGCCCAGACTTTTGAAGGTGAGTTTGGTATGATCGATGCCCAATTGGTTCAGCACCGTGGCGTGAAAATCGTGCACATGCACCGGGTTGCTCGCAATGTTATAGCCGAAATCATCGGTTTCGCCATAAACCATACCCGGTTTGATGCCGCCGCCTGCCATCCAGATGCAGAAGCAGCGCGGGTGATGGTCGCGGCCATAATTGTCTTTCAGCAGTTTGCCCTGACTGTAGTTCGTCCGGCCGAATTCGCCGCCCCAAATCACCAGCGTTTCATCCAGCAGGCCGCGTTGTTTCAGGTCGGTCACTAAGGCAGCAGATGCCTGGTCTACATCCTTCGCCTGGCCCGCCATTTCTTTGGGCAGGTTGGAGTGCTGATCCCAACCCTGGTGATACAATTGGACAAAACGTACGCCGTTTTCCGAAAGCTTTCTTGCCAGCAAACAGTTGGCTGCATAGGTTCCCGGAACCAGGCATTCCGGACCGTAGAGCTTCACAATATCATCAGATTCCTTAGACACATCCATAATATCCGGCACTGCTGTCTGCATCCGGAAGGCCATTTCATATTGCTGAACTTTGGTTGTGATCTCAGGATCGTGGAATTCTTTGGCGGAAATATCATTCAATTCGGCCAACTTATCCAGCATTTTGCGGCGTTCCTTTTTATCGAGACCCTCGGGGTTATTGAGGTATAGTACAGGGTTCTCGCTGCTGCTGAACAATACGCCCTGGTGAATGGAATCGAGGAAGCCGTTGCTCCACAACTTTGAATAGACACCCTGCCCATTTCCTTTGCCTTTGGATAGCAGTACGCAAAAAGCAGGTAAATTTTTATTCTCGCTGCCCAGGCCGTAACTCACCCACGAGCCCATGCTCGGGCGGTTGCCCTGCTGCGCGCCGGTTTGGAAGAAAGTCAGTGCCGGATCGTGGTTGATTGCTTCGGTGTAAATGGTTTTGATGATACAGATATCATCGGCTATACCCCCGATGTAGGGGAACAGGTCGCTTACCCACGCCTTTGAACGGCCGTATTGCTTGAAATCATAAAATGAACCTGCCAGGGGGTACGACTTTTGCAAAGCCGTCATCCCGGTCAGTATTTGATTGCCGCGAACGGATGCCGGCAATTCCTGGCCCATCATTTCGCGCAGCTTAGGTTTATAATCGAACGATTCCAGCTGCGACGGGGCACCATCCTGGAATAGATAGATCACCCGTTTTGCTTTTGGGGCGAAGTTGGGAATGCCAGGTATAAAATCGCCTGCGCTATCACCGCCAATACCCGACAACAGATCGGGGATCAATAATGAACCAAGCGCAACGCTGCCTATACCCAAACTTAGTTTGGATAAAAATTTACGCCTGTTGATGCTCAGCGCGTGTTCTAAAAAATCCTTATCCATGGCATCAGGTTTTAGTGATAGCTTCCTCTAAGTTATATATCGTATCGATCACTTTCATTATAGCAGCCTGTGTAATTTTATCTATGCCGGGTGGGTTTGGATATTCGCCCACGCTGATCAGCTTATCGGCATTCTTTTCGGTCATTGTGTGCAGCTGATCCTGGTAATAGCTCATCAGTATCGCCATTTCCTTTTCTGTCGGTTTGCGGCAAATGATCCGCCTGAAAGCTTCGACTATTTTATCCTTAGGCTGATTGTTTTCCAGTACAACTTTAGCCGCTAAAACACGCGCAGCCTCGAGCATAGTCGGATCATTTTCCATTTCCAGGGCCTGTAATGGTGTGTTCGTTTTCAGGCGCTGCACTTCGCATTGGTCGCGGTTGCTGGCGTCAAAAATGGCCATCTCAACCGGCGGCGAGGTACGTTTGATCAGCGTGTACATGCCTCTTCGGTATAGATTCGGTCCGTGAACCTGTCGGTAGCTGGCCAACTGTCCGCGCCCCGAAGTGGTGCTTTCCCACAAGCCCGGCGGCTGGTATGGGTTCACGCTCGGCCCGCCGATAGTCTTGTTCAGCAAGCCACTGCTTGCCAATACCATATCGCGGACGAATTCGGCGGGTAAACGGTTGCGCGGCCCGCGTGAAAGCAGGACGTTGTCAGGGTCGTTCTTTAGCTTATCGGGAGAAATAACCGCTGATTGCCTGTAGGTTGCCGACATGACGATCTCTTTTACTATTCGTTTCATGTCCCAGCCATGTGTTTTAAAGTCGATCGCCAGCCAATCCAGCAGCGGCTGATTTGAGGGAAGCTCGCCCTGTGAGCCAAAATCGCCCAAAGTCTTTACTATTCCCCTGCCGAAAAACTGCTCCCACATTTGATTGACAAAAACTCTTGCGGTAAGCGGATTTTTATCGTCGAATACCCATTCGGCCAGTCCCAGCCTGTTTTTCGGGTATTTTGGATCGAACGGTAAAATTGCTTTTGGCGTTCCCGGGAATACCTCGTCGCCATGGGTATCATAGTTACCGCGCTTTAAAACATAGGTACGTCGATAAACTTCGCTGTCGCCCATCACGGATACGATCAGCTTACCTGTATCTTGTTTATTGACGAACTTCAGGATGTTCTTCACGTCGCTATTGCTGATCTGCATCATCGGGCGCTTGGCGTAGGTTTCCGGCCCGCCGACAGTCGACTGCAAACCTGCTTCCTTTACGCTATTGAAGAACGAGAATACGCTGTAGTATTCTTTCTGCGAGAAAGGATCGAATTTGTGGTCGTGACAGTGGGCGCACTCCAGGGTAATACCCAGCATTGCTTTGCCAAAGGTGTTTGTACGATCGGTCACATAGGCCACGCGGTATTCCTCGTCGATTACGCCGCCTTCTTCGGTTATTTTATGGTTGCGGTTGAACCCGGTCGCCAGCAATTGTTCCTCGGTATGATTTGGTATCAGGTCGCCGGCAAGCTGCCAGGTGATGAAATCCTTGTAAGGCAAATTCTCATTATAAGCGTGGATCACCCAATCGCGCCAGGGCCATTGGGTGCGGTAATTATCATCCTGGTAGCCGTGCGAATCAGCGAAGCGGGCAACATCCATCCAATGCAGCGCCATTTTTTCGCCATATTGGGGGCGTGCCATCAGCTCATCCACCATCTTTTCATAAGCATTCGGGCTCTTGTCGGCCAAAAACTTATCCATCGTGGCTATATCAGGTGGAAGACCATTCAGGTCGAAGCAAAGCCTTTTCAACAAGCGCTCCTTATCAGCTTCCGGATTGGGAGTGAAGCCTTTTTGCTCCATTTTGTTCAGCACGAAATGGTCGATCTCGTTCTTCGGCCAGGTTTTGTCCTGGACGTCGGGAACCGGCTGCGGTTTTGGCGGCACAAAGGCCCAGTGTTTTTCGTATTTAGCGCCCTGTTTGATCCACTTTTTGATCAACGCAATTTCATAGGGCGAGAGCCGTTTCAGGTTGGATTTTGGCTCCGGCATCATTTCGTTCGAGTCGGTGGAGGTAATGCGGCGGTATAGTTCTGACGCTCCCGGATCGCCGGGAACAAGGGCATGCGCTGATGGGTCATCCTGCAAAGCCGCATAGGCGCTTTCAGGAATGTCCAAACGCAGATTGGCCTTGCGTTTATTGGCATCGGGCCCGTGGCATTTGAAACACTTATCGGAGAGAATTGGCCGAATGTTATAATTGTAGCTGACAACATCGGGGATATCCTCCGTCGCTATCGATTTCTCGGATGAACTATGGCATGCACCTATGCCCGTCAATACCCCCGCCACAAATAGCAATATACAAAATGCTCTTAGACGCATTCTAATAAAATAAATACAAATCCCGGTTTATAATTGAGAATAAACTAAGGTAGAAATTTATTAGGGGAATGAAAAAAAATGTAACGAATTTGATACCTTATGAATTGCGCAAGTATAGCTTGCACAAATTATACCCCAAAAATCTCCCTGGAATTTGCCGTAGTGATCTCAGCGATATTTTCTATGGAAGTCTGTTTCAGATCAGCAACGTTTTGCGCCACATAGGTAATGTACGAGCTTTCATTAGGCTTACCACGAAATGGAACTGGTGCAAGATAAGGCGAGTCGGTTTCGAGGACAATATGTTTCAGATCTAACTGTTCCACTACCTTATCCAAACCAGAATTTTTATAGGTAACCACACCACCGACACCAAGGTAAAAGCCCATATCGATCAGCTTTTGCGCCTGATCAAATGTGCCGGTGAAGCAATGCAGGATACCGCGCAGGTTTTCGTCATACTCCTGTTCAAGCACTTCAAAAACTTCGTTGTACGAGTTGCGGCAATGAATAACGATCGGCAGCTTCATTTCCTTGGCCCAGCCGATCTGTATTTTAAAAGCTTCGACCTGTATGTCCAGCGTAGTTTTATCCCAGTACAAGTCGATGCCGATCTCGCCGATAGCGTAGATTTTACGTTGAGGTATGGTTTTATATATGGTATCCAATTCTTCACGCCAGTTTTCCTTTACATCGCAGGGATGCAGGCCGAGCATCGGGAAGCAGTTTTGCGGGTATGCATCCACCAAAGCGAAGACTTTTTCTATGGACGATGAATCCACATTCGGCAAAAACAAACGTTCGACGCCATTGTCCAGGCAGCGCTGCATCAGTGCCTGCCTTTTAGCCGGGTCGGTCTCATAGTATTGGTGGGTATGCGTGTCCGTAAGCAACATTTTGCAAAAATAAAAAACCCCCGGATTTCGGGGGTCTATATTAGTTGCTCTTTTTTGTTATAGTGATCGTATGCTTTTTTGCGACCGGTTTCTTTGCCGCGGGTTTGGCGGCAACCGCATGCTTTATCGGCTTTACCTTTACCAGTTCCACATTGAATACCAATGTGCTGAACGGTGGTATCGCATCACCGCCGCCCTGATCCTTGTAGGCCAAACCGGAAGGTATTACCAGTATAGCTTTAGAACCTTCAGGCATTAGCAGCAGACCCTCGTTCCATCCTTCTATGATCGGGTCGGTACCTATGACAAATTTTAACGGCTCATAGGTGCGACCTGGTTGGTCAAGGCCGGCCTTTTTTGCTTCTTCGGCAATACTCGAGTCGAATACCTTTCCATCCAGCGTTTTGCCTGTATAATTTACAAACAGAGTATCGCCTTTCAACGGCTTTCGTTTCGTTGATGGCTGAGTGATCGCATATTTCAAACCCGATGGCGTGGTCGTTAAAACCAACTTGTTGTCGGCAATATATTTGGCTGCGTTTACGCTTTCGGCATTGCGCAGGCTGTCAAGCCCCTTGTTGCGTTCGGCAATGGCATCGTTCAGCGATTGCACGCGGCGGATCTTTACCGTATAGATCAGGAAGCTTCCCTTTGGCAGGAACGGCGGCCTTTCGCCTGCATGCTCTCTTACGAATATGCTATCGCTAGGCACCTTTATATAAGCGCTGTCCTGTGCGGCAAGCATCGGAAAAACCTCCATAATATCGCTGATATTTTGGCTGGGTATCACTTTCGTCTTAGCCGTGTGACCGATGGCGTAAGTACTGAACAGGACGGAATCCTTGTCCGTTTTCTGGATCACATCAAAGGTGATCACATCGTCAACTTTTATCTTATCGCCGGGGTTGTTGGTTACCTTTTTCACCAGCGCGCCCTTTGGCGTCTTCACAAAATCATCCTGTGCCTGTACTTTCACAGCAACAGCCGCGAACAATACAATTATTAAAGCGATCTTTTTCATCAATACAAATAAAATACCCCGGCAAGCCGGGGTGTATTTGGAATTATTTTTTTGCAGGTCCTACCGGTTTTATTTGAACGGTCGGCTGTAATGCCGGCGGAGCCGGTTTCGGCGCGTTCGGGTTCGGATGGGTAATATTTACCACTTCGATATCAAAAACCAGCGGCGCAAACGGAGGTATAGCAGCACCATAGCCCCGGTCGCCGTAAGCAAGTTTCGAAGGAATAACCAACGTAGCTTTTGCGCCTTTGTTCAGTTGCATCAGGCCCTCGTCCCAGCCCGGGATAACGTGCTTGACGCCAACCGGAACTTTTGTGGCTTTATATTCCAGGCCCGGATTATAATTATTGTTTTTCTGTGCGATTTCCTTCACATTGGTTTCAAATATTTTACCGGTGGTAAATTTTCCAACGTAAAAAACTTCCACGGTATCGCCAACATTAGGCTTATCGCCCGTACCGGGTTTGGTAATGGTATAAAACAACCCGTCCGGTGTAGTAACGCCTACCAGCTTATTGTCGTCAATATATTTTTTGAACTTAACGCCTTCAGCCTTTTTCATCAGCGCTACCTGGCCGTCATAGTATTTCTTTATCTGCGCGTTCCAAACAGTGTCGGCGCCCTTGCCTGTGCCTTTAGCGATCACTTTTTCCACTTTGATCTCATATACGATATATTTGCCTTTGATCGGCGGGCGGCGCGTGCCTTTTTTGAAGATCGAGTCCATATTGGTTTTCACGGTAACGCTATCGCCTTCAGCTAAATAAGGGAAAACGCTCATTACGTCGCCAGGGTTACCCTTTGGCACTATTTGAAAGGTAGGTTGTCCCTGCTGATAGCTGCTGAACAATACAGAGTCAGCATCGGTCTTGGCCACCACGTTAACAGCCATAAAATCGCCTGTTTTTATCTTCGGACCGCCTTTATCGACACGGATGTTATACAACATACCTCCCGGGGCCTGTTTATATCCGCTATTGCAACTTGCCAAACCTATGGTTGCAAGAGCCAGAAACATTAAGTTTTTCTTCATTTTTATTGTACTAATAGTTTTTTATATTCGGGTAAAATTGATTTGAATTTCTTTACAACGGCCTCCAGCGTATCGTTCGAGACGCCCCCGGCCGCATTGCGATGCCCGCCGCCATCAAAGTACTTTTTGCATATTTCATTAGCCGGGAAATCACCCTTCGATCTTAACGAAAGTTTTATCATATCCGTACGTTCAACAATGAACGCAGCCAGGTGGACACCCTCAACGGACAAGCCATAATTGACGATGCCTTCCGTATCTCCGGTCGCTATATTGTAAGTCTCCAGTTCCTGCTTACTTACTGAAATAAGGGCCGTGTTGTATTCCCTAAGTATTTCCAGCTTATCTTTCAGGCAGTGACCGAGGAATTTCAGCCGCGATTCCGGTTGATTACTGTAAACCTGCTCATAAATGTGCCAGTTAACAGCGCCGAAATCTATCAGGTCGGCCGTTACCCGGTGAACCTGGGCGTTTGTATTCGGTAAAGAGAACGAAGCAGAATCAGTCATGATGCCGGTGTACAGGCATGTGGCCACGTCTTTATTGATCAGTTCTTTATGACCGAGCTTATTAACGATAAAATCGTATACTAATTGTGCCGTAGCGCAGGCGTTGATATCCCAATGGCGGTAGTCGTCAAAATCTTCAGGCTCAAGGTGATGGTCGATCATCACCTTTATAGCTTTGGAGGCGCGAACGGCGTTGCCGAAGTCATAAATACGGCCCAGGTTGTTGAAATCGAGACAAAAAATGATGTCGGCTTCGTCGGCAAGTTTATTTGATAGCTCCTTGTTTTCGGTATAAACGATCACATCGCCGTTACCGGGCAGCCAGGCAAAATAGTCCGGATAATCCGTTGGTGTGATAACGGTCGCATGATGGCCTTGTTGAATCAGGTAATTGTATAACCCAAGGGATGAACCTATAGCGTCGCCATCAGGTTTGTGATGCGTGGTGATCACTATCCTGCGGGGCTGTGCCAGTAGGGCTTTGAGCTTTGCCTTGTCGGTTATCATTTTTTTAAAACAGGCAGCAAAGCTAAGGAAATTAATCAAATACGGGGTATGGAAATGAAAGCTAATCCAGCGGTGCTGCGCCGCCGGCGCAAAAGATAGGTAGAATATTAATAACGGGGGATTTGCATGCCGTAGGTATGCAAATCATGTTCCGTACCTACTGCACGGGAATTTGATATGGCTGCTTTTCTACCAACGTTTAACCCCGACGGGGTTAGGCCAATCTCATAAAGTAAAAAACGTTTAATTAATTAACATCAAAAGTCTATTTTTGCGCCAAATTTAAAGCACGTGATGGAAACCAATAAAACATTCACAATGATAAAGCCCGATGCGGTGAACAACGGGCACATCGGCGCGATACTTGACCAGATCATCAGAGGCGGGTTCAAGGTCGTTGCGATGAAATATACCTGGCTTACTCCTGAGAAAGCAGGTCAGTTTTACGCGATCCACAGGGAGCGCCCTTTTTTCAAGGATTTAGTAGGTTTCATGACTTCGGGTCCGATCGTAGCCGCGATATTGGAGAAGGACAACGCCGTTGAGGATTTCCGTAAGCTGATAGGCGCTACCGACCCGGCAAAAGCTGAGGCAGGCACTATCCGTAACCTGTTCGCAAAATCAATAGAAGCTAACGCGATACACGGTTCGGATTCAAACGAAAACGCTAAGATCGAAGGAGATTTCTTCTTCTCATCATTCGAGAAATTCTGATATTCATTCCCGGTAAGCGCTGACATAATTTCCGTTTACCGGGAATAATTTCCCCGCCGCATTTGTATTTCCGGATTTAATTAGATATTTTTAGTCATTGTAAATGTGCAGGTTACGGTCGGCATTAGTGTTGGCAGGGTAATTGCAAATAGGATAAATGCGTTAATACACTATTTTATGAAATTATTAGGCAGAGCATTTATATACCTGGGTATCATCTGTGGGGTGATCGTCATCAATTCTTTGTTCTTCTTGCACCGCCCGCCCGAAGTACAACTGGTGTTTATTACACCCGGATTCATTATCCTTGGCTATGCGCTGATCTATGACGACGTCAGGAAAAGGAACCCGTCCCGCCACCGTTCGCGCTGGGTTAGAGGAAGATAATCTCGTCTATTACCACCGAATTTGCGTCATTGTTTATCTTTTCAATGATCTGTGAACGTATCATCAGCAATTCATTCTTGATCACCGAGGATTCTATCCGCAGAAATAACTTTTTGTCGCGGATGAATATTTCTTTGGTACGGTTAGCGACGGATTTGCCCACCAGTCCAGGCCATGCAGTTATAATGCCGGTCTCGTCGTAACGACGCTTGATCTTGTAGACCTGCAGCATCTGTTCGATAGCTTCTTTCAGCGTTTTGTCATTGGCTTTACGCATCTATCGCTCCCCCTTTCACTTCAAATAATTTGATATCGACGCCGATCCGTCTAAAAATAGCAGCAACCTTTTCCTTGCTGGTGTCGGTAATGAATACCTGGCCGAAATCGTGGTTCGATACCATTTGCATCAATTTGGTCACGCGCTTGTCGTCCAATTTATCAAAAATATCATCCAGCAGCAATAAAGGTTTAAAACCTTTTTGCCGGTACAGGTAAGTGTACTGCGCCAGCTTCAGAGCGATCAGGAATGATTTCTGCTGCCCCTGCGAGCCGAACTTTTTCATTGGCATGCCATGTATGGCAAATTGCAGCTCGTCGCGGTGAATACCGGACGTCGTTCGTTCCAGGGCCCGGTCTTTTTCCACATTCTTTTTAAGCAGCGATGCGAAATCGTCCTGCAACAGCTGCGATTCGTAAACCAAGTCTACCCGCTCAGCATCCTCACTCACAAACTGGTAGTGCCTATTGAATATTTCAGTAAAGCTTTCCATAAAAGCTTTACGCTTTTCAAAAATACGGCTTCCTGAGGCGATCAGTTGCTCATCAAATACAGCAAGCAGCTCAGGATCATAGCGGCCGGTATCGGCTATCTGTTTCAGCAGCGCATTACGGTTGATCAACACCTTATTATATACGATCAGTTCGTCCAGGTATTGATTGTCCGTCTGCGAGATCACGTTATCGATAAACTTCCGGCGTTCTTCACTGCCTTCAATGATGATACTGATATCATAAGGCGATACCATTACCAGCGGGAATAAGCCGATATGATCGGCCAGGCGCTGGTAGTCCTTTTTATTGCGCTTGAACTGCTTCTTCTGGTTGCGTTTCACCCCGCAGGAAACCGATTCCTGCTTCCCATCCTTAATAAAAAGCCCGTTGATCACAAAAAAATCCGTGCCCTGTCTGATCTGCTGGCTGTCGATGGGGTTGAAATAGCTTTTGCAAAGCGAAAGATAATGTATCGCATCCAGCAGGTTGGTTTTACCCGCACCGTTATCGCCTGTAAAAGCGTTCACACCTTCGCTAAGATCAAGCTCGGCCGAAGCGTAGTTTTTGAAGTTGATGACGGAGAGATGCTGGAGATACATTGGTTTCAAAGGTAATGGTTAGTTACCAGTTATCAGTTGTTAATCAGGGACTGGTACCTGATACCTGTTAACTGATAACTAAATAATTACACCTCCCTATTGCTAACAAAATTGAAAACCGTATTTTTGCACACTTAATTTTTGAATAAATGTCGAAAACGCAGGCGAACAGCACTCCGGTTGCCAACAATGATTTCGGGCAAACCGGCAAATTTGTACGCGAGAACCAGAAGAGCTTAATTTTTATTGGCGGCGCCATTATACTGATGGTGTTGCTATACTTGGGTTACCAGAATCTATACCTGGCACCGCGCCAGGATAAGGCCAATAACCAAATGTACCAGGCACAGGACTGGTGGCAGAAAAAAGAATGGGATAAAGCCATTAAAGGCGATGCCGGTTACCCGGGTTTTGAGAAGATCATTGCAGACTACAGCAATACCAAGGCCGCAAACCTGGCTTATTACTATTTAGGCATAGCATACCTGAATAAAGGCGATTTTCATAAAGCCATTGATAACCTGACCAACTACCGCGCCGACGACAACCTGATTGCTGCCGAAGCTTTGGGCGGAACCGGAGATGCTTATACCGAATTGAAAGATTACGATAAGGCCATCACCTACTTCAAAAAAGCTGCTGATAAGGCCGGTGACAAATTCCTGTCGCCATTTTACCTGAAAAAGCTTGGCCTGGTGTACGAAGCCCAGAAAAACTACAAAGACGCTTCGGACGCTTACAAAAGGATCAAAACCGACTACCCCGAAAGCAACGAGGCGCAAAGCATCGATGCTTACATTGCGCGGGTGGATGCGCAGCTGTAAGGACTTCGGATTTCGGATTTTCGATTTGGGATTTATTTAATAATTCCTGTTCTATTCATTAATTTCGAAATCGAAACGGCAAAGCTTTCTTGAGCTCCGATGAAAATCAATCAAGGGCGAAAAATCCGAAATCGAAAATCCGAAATCCGAAATCAACCATGGCTACCCAACTGAAAAACCTCTCCGATTTTTCCAATACCGAGATACCTTCGGCGGCGCCTTACCGTTTTGGCATTGTTGTGGCCGAATGGAATGCTGAGATAACCAATGCCCTATACCAGGGGGCATGGCAGAGCCTGATCAATAATGGCGCCTTGCCCGATAATATCTTCAATTACAGTGTCCCGGGGAGTTTTGAGCTAACAGCAGGCGCGGATATGCTGCTAAGTAATCTACATCTCGATGCTGTGATCTGCCTGGGCTGCGTGATACAAGGCGAAACAAGGCATTTTGACTTCATTTGCAACGCCGTAGCAAACGGCATCAGTAATGTTGCTATAAAGCATTCGAAACCTGTTATATTTGGTGTGCTGACAACAAACAATCAGCAGCAGGCGATTGACAGGGCAGGGGGCAAGCACGGAAATAAAGGTGACGAAGCCGCTATAACTGCAATAAAAATGGCTTATCTTGCTGAAACATTGAGTAATTGATTTCCGTTTAAATACCCGATAGAACGATGAAAAAGATAATTTACATAACCCTGTTTGCTTTAATAGCACTGAGCGTGGCATCATGCTCCAGTAAACTTTGCGCGGCCTACAACTCTTACCCCAAAAAAAGTCGTTAGTCTTTTTTACTCTTCGGTGAAACTAATGTGGGTCTGTAGCATTATTTTTGCAGCCATTTTAATTTTATCGATATGAATTGGATACCGTTGGAGTCTGCGGAGCAGGTGAATGAGATTAAACAACGACAAGGCTACAGCATTGTTTTCAAGCACAGCATCCGCTGTTCAACCAGCCTGATGGCCAAAAGAAGGCTGGAAATGGACAAAGAAACCCTTCCCAACGAAATCCCCGCTTATTTTCTTGACCTGATCCGCTATCGCGATATTTCCAATATGATCGCTGAAGATTTCCAGGTTCATCACGAATCGCCCCAGTTATTGGTCATTAAAGATGGCGAGTGCATACTCGACCAGTCGCACGGACATATCTCGATGGATGAGGCATTATCAGTAGTTAATTAATATCGAATAACCAATATCGAACGCCGAATTTCGAAGTACTTCATCATTCGATATTCAGTATTCGATGTTCGATATTCGAATCATCAGGCAAGCACTTCCCATCCAAAATCAACCGTCTTCGCCATATCCGAGTGCAGGCTAAGATATACCGGGCAAGTTAAACAGATATCTTCAAGCAGTTTTTGCTGCTGCTCGGTATATTGATGCGGAAACTTGAGTTTGATCTGCAGCTCGGCTACCTTACGGGGCGGGCTGGATGTCATGATCTTAGTAACGGAACATTTTGCGCCAACAATATTGATACCTTCATTGCGCGTTTTGATCCCGATAGTGGTCAGCATGCAAGTGCCAAGCGCTACGCCAAGCAGGTCGGTTGGTGAGAAAGACTCACCCTTGCCCTGGTTATCGGTCGGCGCATCAGTTATAAGTTTGGAGCCTGATTGAACATGGATGTTTTCAGTTCTCAAGTCGCCCAGGTAGGTGGTTTCTATAGTTGCCATAGTTGATTGAATTAGTTGTAGATGTTCTATTGGAACTATTCAAAGTTACCGTTAAACTTTCACAGATTCAATGCCTGGGCTCGAAAAATCAATTTAACACTCATCTGACACCCATCGCTACAACTACTATAACCATTACAACCTTTTTAACTAAATTTGCACCCATGATCGAATTGCCGGTAATTCCCGCCAATCAAGTACAGCGCAAACCCGACTGGCTTCGTGTGAGGCTGCCGGTGGGTAAAGAGTACGCCCACGTGCGCAGTTTGGTTGACACGCATAAACTACATACCATCTGCGAAAGCGGTAATTGCCCCAATATGGGCGAATGCTGGGGAGCGGGTACGGCTACCTTCATGATCCTGGGCAATATCTGCACCCGTTCCTGCTCTTTCTGCGCGGTTGCTACAGGAAGGCCTCATGCTGTTGATTGGGACGAACCCAATCGCGTGGCTAATTCAGTAAAGCTGATGCAGGTAAAGCATTGCGTGATCACTTCGGTTGACCGGGATGACTTAAAAGACGGCGGTTCCATCATTTGGGCCGAAACTATCAACGCTATCCGCAGGGAAAGCCCGGAAACCACGCTGGAGACCCTTATTCCGGATTTTAAAGGTGTATGGGAGAATTTGGAACGTGTGCTGGAAGTTCGCCCTGAAGTAGTATCTCATAATTTAGAAACCGTTCGCCGCCTGACCAAAGAAGTACGTATCCAGGCCAAATATGACAGAAGCCTCGATTGTTTAAGGCGTATTTCACAAGCCGGCCTGCGAACCAAATCAGGCGTTATGCTTGGTTTGGGTGAAGCCGAAGAGGATGTACTGGAAGCAATGGCTGACTTGCTCGACGCCGGCGTTCATATTCTCACATTGGGTCAATATTTACAACCGACACGTAATCACCACCCGGTGATCGACTGGATACATCCCGACCAGTTTGCCAAATACAAGCATATAGGCCTCGATATGGGCTTCCGTTATGTAGAAAGCGGGCCGTTGGTGCGTTCGTCCTATCACGCTGAAAAGCATCTGTTTGAAATCTGAGGAAAGGTTTTTATCTTCACCCAGGTTTGGCCAAAAAGCACAAAATATCGTTGTCCGAAGAGGAATTGATACGTGCCCTGCGCAGTCGTGAAAAGATAGCCGCGGAAGCCTTGTACGATATGTATTCGGCCTCTCTTTATGGTGTGATCTCACGCATCGTAGTCGATACTGCCCTTGCCGAGGACGTGCTGCAGGATACTTTTGTGAAAATATGGAATTCCTTCTCCAGCTACAGCGCCGAAAAAGGCCGGCTGTTTACCTGGATGGTCAACATTGCCCGTAATTTAGCCATTGATAAGATCCGGTCGAAAGACTTTAAGAACCAGGGCAAAAACCAGGAACTTGAGAATAACGTAGATTTCATCGACGAGCGAAGGAATTCTGTGTATAAGCCCGAGCTTTTGGGCCTGAAAGACCTGGTTGAAACCCTGAAACCGGAGCAAAAGTCGATACTCGACCTGGTATATTTTAAAGGTTACACCCATGTGGAAGCAGCCGACGAACTTGGCGTGCCATTGGGTACTATTAAGACGCGCTTACGAATGGCCATAGTGCAGTTGAGGAAATACTTTAATTGAATTGGAAGATATAAAGGCATATATTGAATCCGGAATTCTCGAACTTTATGTTCTGGGGGATGTCTCGCGCGAGGAAAAGCTCGACGTGGAGGCAATGGCTGCGAAGCACCCCGCCGTAAAGGCCGAACTGGATGCGATAGAAAAGTCACTGCGATTATATGCCGAAACCAATGCTGTTGAGCCTGCTGAAGATTTAAGGAATAAAGTGCTGAATAGCCTGGTTACGAATTTGGGCGATGACAGAATATTTGACAAAAAAACAGAAGAGAAACCCGGGGTAAAGGTCATTCCAATACAAAGTGATCGTCGCGCGACCATCTATAAATACGCCTTTGCTGCCTGTTTTGTGTTATTGGTCGTAAGTGTGGTCGCATTGATCAATGCCTACAGGCAGATCGATCAGTCGAACAACCAGATCGCGGCACTACAATCGCAAAATAACCGGTTTGCCAGTACCGTTAGCCTGAAGGATCATGAGTTGGGCGTGTTCCGCGATTCGACATTCAAAATGGTTAAGCTGAAGGGTATGAAAAAATCGCCTTCTTCATCGCTGATGGTGGCCTTTAGCCCGTCGGAAAAGAAAGTAATGATCGATATGGGCGACGCCAATATGCCGGCGAATGACAAGGATCATCAGTACCAGCTTTGGGCACTGGTCAAAGGCAAGCCTGTTGACCTTGGCGTATTTGATGCCGATACGACGTCAAAGGAAATGAAAGAAATGAAGCCGATCGAATATGCTGATGCCTTTGCAGTTACTCTCGAAAAGCGCGGCGGAAGCCCGACACCTCACCTGGACGACGTAATGGTAATGGGTAAATAACCAGCAAGATATACTATTTGGAAAAAGTCCCGGTTACACATGTTTCCGGGGCTTTTTCCTGCCTTAAAAAGTGATTTTGGCACACATTGTGTAGTTGAATTGTTAATTTTTGTTAAATAAGCGTTCAATCCGCCGCTACGATGTAACAAATACACCGTATGCACGTCTTCTAAACAACACACAATTGAGAGTATTTCGTTCTTTATAAGATCAGTTAATATTAATTAAAAAGGCGGCCGGATAATACTACGGCCGCCTTTTTTATGCCAGCAGCTTGGCCATTGTAATGGGTAGCTGTGTGATCAGCCTGCCCGGCAAAACAGCATACATCCGGTTGGGAACCGCCAGTTCGTCACCCGCCTTCCCATGGATGTAGTTACCGATAATACAGGCATCCTCGGGGGAGTATTTTTGGGCCAGTAACGCCGCTATTATGCCCGTAAGCGCATCTCCCATACCTCCGCTGGCCATTGCGGCGTTGCTTGTGGAATTGAAATAAAGTTTGTCATCTGGTGTAGTAGTGATGGTATAATCGTTTTTTAAGACGATGTATACATCGCGTTCCCTGGCCTTCGCCCGGCCTGTCTGCAGGCGTTGCCACCAGTTGTCATGATCGCCGAAAAGCCGGTCGAATTCCTTCACATGCGGGGTAACGATCGACCCTTTAGGCACACGATTCCAAAGCACCGGATATTCTGCAAGCATGTTCAGCGCATCGGCGTCGAGCACCATAGGCTGTAAGTAATTCTCGAGTACATCCGAAAGAAAATCGACCGAATCACTGTCCTTTCCGAGGCCAGGACCGATAGCGATTGTACTGTATTTAGTCCATTCAACGTAAGGAAGCTCATGCTCTTTACGAATAATAGCCATGACTTCCGGATGGTAACTATTGAGCGCCGTGAGGCCACTTTCCGGGATGCAGGCCGTGGTCAGCCCGGCTCCGGCGTATGCGCAGGCCGATGCCGCCAATAAAGCCGCACCCATGGTTTCAGGCTGACCGGCAATGATCAGTGCGTGGCCATAAGTGCCTTTATTGCTAAATCGCTGGCGCGGTTTTAGCCTGGCCCGAATGTCTTTCTCTTTCACCAATTGGTAGGGCGAATTGAGCGAATGAATGAACTTTTCATTAATGCCGATATTTACCGCTTCCCAGCAGTTGATATAGGGGCCTGATTCGGGCAAAAGAAAGTTGATCTTGGGTTGCTGGAAGGTGATCACCAGGTCGGATCTCAGTGCGACTGCATCCTTAGGCATTTCGCCGTCCGAAAACAAGCCGGCAGGCACATCGACGGAAACTACTTTCTTGTTAAGATCATTAAGATAGGTAACCAGTCGTTCGAAGTCGCCCGATAAAGGTTTATTTAAGCCGGTGCCTAATAAGGCCCCAATGATGATCTCCGCTTTTTCCTCCCCGAATTCTTCACCGGGTTTGATCTCGGAAACAGGCACAGATGTCGCCCGCAAACGCTCCAGGCTGGTATTGAAATTATCTGTCGATTTATCGGAAAACCTTGCAATCTTCACCGTCAGCTTTTGATAGCCATGTTGGTCGAGCATGCGCGCTATAGCCAGCCCGTCGCCGCCATTATTTCCGGTGCCGCAGTAAACTGAGATACTTTTGTTTCTTTCCGGAAAATGATTGACGAACCATCCGACAAACGTTTTGGACGCCCGCTCCATCAGGTTGATGGAAGCAATGGGCTCATGAGCGATGGTATAAGCGTCAGCTTCGCGAATTTGGGATGAGACAAGTAGTGGCAGCATAATGCCTAAAGTTAGGAATTATGGGATTTGTTTGGGAATTTCTTAAGAGGAGTATTATTTGAGTATGTCCAGGAATTCTTTGGCAGACAATATTTTAACGGACGGGAAATTTAAATTTTTTACTATATTAAAATGAGCATCATTAGTTACTAAATAATCGACATTTGCGGCAACAGCTATATCGAAAAACTTATTATCATCAGGGTCTGCCTGAATTGCATTCCAGTTATAATAAACCTGCTGAAATATAATATCCGGTGATTCAAGAAATATTCCCATTACGATTTCAGCTATTCCAGGAACTGAACAGCGTTGCAATATCTCCGTGTACTCAAAAATAACATCCTCTGAAACAACTAATTGGAATTTCCCATCGATAAAAGCATCCCAATCTGTCTGTAATTGCTTCTTTTTCCGAGAGCAACGAGCAATACATTGGAATCCAATACAATTTTCATTTGGATTTGGCAGAAGCGCTGCGAAAGTGCTTTTTGCTTAACTGCTCATAGCTTTCCGGCGAAATATTATTTTTGACTTCCCATTCTTCAATACTTTCATCCAATTGTTTGGAAAGTAATTTCACCGCCAGTCGCCTGATCTGTATAAAATCACCCTCTGGCATGGGGTTTTTTAACAACCGTAACATCAGTAACTGCTGTTCATTTAAAGAACCGGATATTAATTCCTGGGCTTCCATAGTCAAATAAAAATATCTATTCGTTAGCGTCGTTATAGCTAATGGTATTTGATCAAATATACAAAAACCTGCTTACAACCCCATCTCCTTCCTCAAAAACCTCGCTGTAAAGCTTTCCTTCACTTTGCACAAGGCCTCCGGTGTTCCGCTGAACAATATCTTACCGCCGCCCGAGCCGCCTTCCGGCCCCAGGTCGATGACATGATCGACTACTTTGATCACATCCAGGTTGTGTTCGATGACAAGGACGGTATTGCCTTTGTCGACAAGTTGGTTCAATACGCCGAGCAGTACATTGATATCTTCAAAATGCAGACCCGTAGTCGGCTCATCAAGGATATAGAAGGTATTGCCGGTGTCCTTTTTTGATAGCTCAGTAGCCAGCTTCACACGTTGCGCCTCGCCGCCGGATAGGGTTGTGGATGCCTGGCCCAAGGTGATGTAGCCAAGCCCTACATCAAACAACGTCTTGATCTTGCGGTAGATGGAGGGGATATGCTCGAAGAACTCGCATGCATGCTCGATGCTCATGTCCAGCACATCGCTTATGGATTTGCCGCGGTAGCGAACTTCCAGCGTCTCACGATTATAGCGCCTGCCGCCGCATTCCTCGCATGGAACTTGTACATCAGGCAGGAAGTTCATTTCAATGACCTTCATGCCCGCTCCCTGGCAGGTTTCGCAGCGGCCGCCTTTTACGTTGAACGAAAAACGCCCCGGTTTATAGCCGCGTATTTTGGATTCAGGCAATTGCACAAACAGGTTACGGATATCGGAAAACACACCGGTATACGTAGCCGGGTTTGAGCGTGGCGTACGTCCGATAGGCGTCTGGTCGATCTCGATCACTTTGTCAACGTTATCCAGCCCTTCGATAGAAGCATAGGGCAGAGGCTGCTTCTTCGCCCGGAAGAAGTAATGATTTAAGATGGGATACAGCGTTTCGGTGATCAGGCTCGATTTACCGCTGCCTGAAACTCCGGTGATGCCTATCAGTTTTCCCAAAGGAAAATTAACCGAAACGTTTTTCAAATTGTGGCCGGTGGCTTTCTTCAACGACAATACCTTGCCGTTGCCCTCACGACGTTTCTTAGGTACCTCAATAAATTTTTCGCCGTTGAGATAGGATGTAGTGAGCGTGTGCGCACTCATCAGCTCTTGTGGAGTCCCTTGAGCCACGATTTCGCCGCCATGCATGCCGGCTGCCGGCCCCATATCGATCACATGATCGGCTTCGAGGATCATTTCTTTATCATGCTCCACCACCAGCACGGTATTGCCCAAATCGCGGAGGTTTTTCAACGCATGGATCAGGCGCTCGTTATCCCGTTGGTGCAAGCCGATGCTGGGTTCATCGAGAATATACATCACGTTCATCAGCTGTGAGCCGATCTGCGTCGCCAGGCGGATACGCTGGGCCTCGCCGCCCGACAGCGTGCGGGCTGTACGGTCAAGCGTGAGGTAACCCAGGCCAACGTCAAGCAAAAACGTTATCCGTGCGCGTATTTCTTTCAATATCTCGCGGGCGATCACGTTCTGACGGTCATTCAACCGGTCTTCCAGCTTTTCGAACCATTGCTGCAGGGTATTAATGTCCATGCAGGCCAGCTCAAAGATGTTTTTTTGGTCGATCTTAAAATGCAGCGATTCTTTTTTTAATCTCGCACCTTCACAAACAGGGCAGGTTTTCAGCACGCGGTAATTTTCCATATCCCCCATATCGTCGTCATTGCGGCGCTCCTGCTGCTCTTCCAGCATGCGCACGATGCCATCGAAATTGATCTGGTAGCTTTGTACGTTCCATTTGTTATACTCTACGGCGACGGTCACCATATCGGGTGTTCCGTTCAGGATGATGTCCAGGGCCTCGCGTGGCAATTTTTCTATCGGAGTTGACAACGAGAACTCATATTTCTTAGCCAAAGCCTTCAGCACCTGGAATATCCAGGTCTCGCGGTATTCCTCCAGGGGCGCCAAACCGCCGTTCAATATGCTGAGCTTAGGATTTGGGATGACCGAATTCTCGTCTACCTCAAAGATGTATCCCAACCCATCACATTTTTCGCAGGCGCCATAAGGCGAGTTGAACGAAAAGGTATTCGGCTGCGGCTCATCATACGATATGCCCGAAACCGGGTCCATCAGGTATTTACTGTAATAGAATACGTTGTTATCCTTATCGGCGATACGAATAATGCCTTTGGCGATCTTTAATGCGGTTTGAATGGAAGTATGTAGCCGTTTGCTATCCTTTTCGCTGATCACCAGCCTGTCGACCACCGTATCGATATCGTGTATCTTATAACGGTCCAGCTGCATTTTGGGAACTACATCCATGATCTCACCATCCACCCAAACTTTCAGGTAACCCTGTTTGCGTATCTGCTCAAATAATTCGCGATAATGTCCTTTCCTGCCTTTAACTACCGGTGCCAGGATATTCACGGGCTGCCCGTCGAATTTGGTCGAGATGGTTTTCAGGATCTGGTCCTCGGACATGCGCTCCATCCTTTCTCCCGTCACGTAGCTGTAAGCTTCCCCGGCGCGGGCATAAAGCAGTCGCATAAAGTCGTATATCTCGGTGATAGTGCCAACCGTCGAACGCGGGTTTTTGCTGGTGGTCTTTTGCTCGATGGCGATCACCGGGCTCAGTCCCGAAACCTTATCCACGTCCGGCCGTTCCATACCGCCCATGAACTGGCGCGAATAGGCCGAAAAGGTTTCCATATAGCGGCGCTGCCCTTCAGCGTAAATAGTATCAAATGCCAGCGACGATTTGCCGCTGCCGCTCAATCCCGTTACCACCACCAACTGGTTGCGCGGGAAGGAAACATCAATATTCTTTAAGTTATGTACCCTGGCGCCGTACACCTCCACTTCGCTTTGCTCGCCCAGGTCAACAGGTTTTTCGATCATATTTCGGATAGCTGATTGCAGCTAAATTATGCTAAAATAATTAGTATTTTATTAAAATGAATGTCAATTTTTAAATAACAGGACATTGGAAATAAAGGTTTAAGCGACAGGATAGTTGCCCTATGGCTGGCAGCCTTTATTTGAGGCTGCAAAGATACGAAAAAAAGGCCGGACTACTTATCAGCGGTCCGGCCTCGAATTGCTCCGTAAAATGGTTGTTTTTAGTTCAGTGCTACCAACTCAGTCGGCTGTGTATTGTATGCGACTTTGTATTTCTGGTAACCGTAAAGCTCAGGGCGTTCGATCACCTGCTTCATCGCGATGATGTTATAGATATAATGCCCCGTTTCCGAGTTCAGGTGCAAGCGGAAATAGTTATCCTCGCTCTGGTTACGAATAGCCCGGGCCAATTTTATCTCGCCGTTATTATAGGCTGCGGCTGCAAGCGTCCAACTGTTGAATTCGCCGTAAAGCTCTTTAATGTATTTGCAGGCAGCGATGGTCGATTTGCGGACGTTGTAACGCTCGTCGCGGCCATTGCCTACTTTCAGGCCGTAGGTACGCGCGGTACCGGGCATAAACTGCCACCAGCCGGCGGCGCCCGTTTTGGACACGCCGTCTTTTAGACCAGCCTCAACAAGCGGGACGTATTTAAAATCATCCGGGATACCATAAGCCGCTAATATCGGCTCAATAACAGGGAACAACTGGGTTGCCTCCTTGTGCAGAATATACGATTGAATGTTCGTGTAACTGCTTTTGCGTAATGAACCGCGCATCTTGCGGTTTATACTCTTATCGTTCAAAGGTACGGCCTCATCAGCAAAGCTAAACTCGGTAGAAGGGTCGTCTTTAGGGTAGATAAATTTGTATTCAGCTTTGTGTTTTTTCGACTTTGTATTATCCGTTTTACCACAGATAAAAAGCCCTGAAATGAAGGCCAGCGCACATATCACGGAGCACGTAATCAGGTGTTTTTTGATCATTCCTTTTTGTTTTAGTTTAACGGATATTCCAAATACTATGCCAATAGTACGGGCTGCAAATGTACGATATATGGTTCAGACTATCAAATAGTTATAAAGCCACGGTTGAAATCGCTCACCAAAAATTAACAACAAATCGCCGTTTAAATTGTTTTAAACGCAGTTTTTGAACCGATCAAAATAGTTGTAACTTTTTTCCAACATTGTGGATATTAACTGTTAATTTTGCCCTCTTTCAGGGGTTAGCGCAACGCACAAAATATGGTATTTAAAAGACCAGGGAACCGTCGGGATGACAGGTCCGCACGATCACCAAAAGGCGACTTTAAAGGTGACGACAAAGGAGGGAGACCGGCCGGTTCCCGCAACACAAGATCATCTTTTTCCGGAGATAAACAACAGGGTGATAAGCCCTACAGGAGTTTATCGGAAACAGGCGGCGATAAGAAACCGTTCGGTGGGAAGCGCAAACCTTATAGCGGCCGCCCTGAAAGCGATGATCGCCCAAAGCGCAACTTCGACCGTGAGTCAACCGGTGAAAAACGCAGCTATGGTCCACGGAAAAGCGCGCCGTATGGCACTCGCTCTGCAAGTGACGATCGTCCGAAAAAAAGTTTTAACAAAGAATCTTCTGGGGGGAAAAAAGGCTACGGTTCGGGGAAAAGTGCACCATATGGGAGCCGTTCCGGGGGTGATGACCGTCCTAAAAGAACCTATGATCGTGAATCATCAGGTGAGAAACCGAGTTACGGTCCAAGGAAAAGCGCCCCATATGGCACCCGTTCTGACGGAGATGATCGTCCCAGGAGAAATGACGACCGCGATTCGTCCGGCGAAAAACGTAGTTACGCTTCACGCAAAAGCGCACCTTATGGCAGTCGTCCCGAAGGTGACGACAGGCCCAAAAGAAGTTCTAACCGTGAGCAATCCGGCGAGAAACGCAGCTACGGTTCAGGTAAAAGCGCGCCATATGGCACTCGCTCTGAAAGTGGAGACAGACCTAAAAGGAACCCCGACAGCTATCGGGGCGGCTCGCGTGAGGGCGAACGTGGCGGATTTAAAAAGCGCGGCGACGATTCAGGGAGCACACCTTTCCGTAAATCAGAAAATTCATCCTATAATAAACCAAAACCCGAGCGCAGTCCCGAAGAGCGGGTAATGCGCAGCAGGAGGAAACCAGAAAGCGATGATTCGGGCCTTATACGCCTGAATCGTTATATATCTAACGCGGGTATCTGTTCGCGCCGTAAGGCTGATGAGCTGATCGCAGCGGGCGTAATTTCCGTTAACGGCGAGGTGATTTCGGAACTGGGGCACAAGGTCGATCCCGCCAAAGACATGATCCGTTACAACGGCGAAACGCTGAAGCGCGAGAAAAACGTTTATGTACTGCTGAACAAGCCCAAAGATTATATTACGACTACCGACGATCCGCAGGAACGCCGCACCGTGATGCACCTGGTTGAGAAAGCCAGCAGGGAACGCATTTACCCGGTTGGCCGCCTCGACCGAAATACGACCGGCCTTTTATTGCTTACGAACGACGGCGACCTGGCAGATAAATTATCACATCCCAAGAATAACATTACCAAAATATACCAGGCCGAACTGGACAAAAGCCTTACCCAGGGCGATCTGAACAAGATCGCTTTCGGTCTCGAACTGGAAGATGGTCCCGTCAAACCGGATATGATCTCGTATGTTTCGGGCGGCACCAAACGCGATATCGGCATACAGATACACAGCGGCAAAAACCGCATCGTACGCCGCATATTTGAGCATTTGGGCTATGACGTAGTGAAACTCGACCGTTCGGTTTATGCGAATTTGACCAAGAAGGACCTGCCGCGCGGCCGCTGGCGCTATTTGGATGAGAAAGAGGTTATCCAGTTGAAGCATTTGATTTAGAAGGTGAAAGGATAAAGGTGAAAGGTTTTTAATTTTCAGATACTGACCTTTCACCTTTCACCTTTGCCCTGTGATTGTTAACTTGCGCTTGTTAACCAAATCTAAAATGAAAAGACTGCTCCTAATAGCTGCGCTGCTGATCTCGGCGCAGGGCTTCGCGCAAAAGAAAGCGCCCACCAGCTACGATCTTGTGATCGGCACCTATACCAAAGGCGCCAGCAAAGGGATCTATGTGTACCGCTTTTATTCGGAAACCGGTAAGCTTGCTTACCTGAGCCAGGCAGATGGTGTGAGCAACCCTTCTTACCTGTGCATATCAAAAGACAATCATTTCATTTATTCGGTAAACGAGGACGGCAAAGACGGCGGCGTGAGCTCATTTACGTTTGAACCGAACGTGGGAACGATGAAGCTGCTGAACAGGGAATCGTCCAAAGGCGCCGACCCGTGCTATATTTCGGTGGATGAGGACAGGAAGAACGTTTTTGTGGCGAATTATTCCAGCGGTAGCCTGGCAGTGCTGCCTGTAAATAAGGATGGGTCGCTGGCGCCGGCTTCGCAGGTGATACAGGACGAGGGCAAAGGCCCCGATGCCTCGCGCCAGGAAGGTCCGCATGTCCATACCGCTTATTTCTCACCTGACGAGAAGTATTTGCTCTATACGGACCTCGGCACCGATAAAGTGAATATAACCCGTTACCATGCCTCGGCTGCCAGGCCGCTGACGCCGGAAGGCTCAGTAAGCGTAAAACCCGGCAATGGTCCCCGCCACATGGTGTTCTCGCCCGATCATAAATACCTGTACCTGCTGCAGGAAATGGGAAGCGCCATTAATGTTTATTCATATGGCGGCGGAAAATTGAAGGAATTGCAAACCGTTTCGATGAAACAGCCTCAATTTAAAGGTACCAATGGCGCTGCCGCGATCAAGATCGCACCCGACGGGCATTTCCTTTATGCTACCGACCGCCTCGACGCCAGCTCGATACTGGTTTATGCCATTAACCCGCAGGATGGCAAGCTAACCTTCATGGAGCGTCACAACACCGGCAAAAACCCGCGTGATTTCGCCATCGATCCAACCGGCAAGTGGCTGCTGGTAGCCAACCAGGACAGCGATAATATTATGGTGTTCAGTATCAATCCGGGAACAGGATCATTGAGTACTACCGGTATCAATATTCAAATCGGCAACCCGGTTTGCTTGAAGTTTACGGCAGCGGAGTGAGCAGAAAGCTGAAAGACTAAAGCGGAAAGCTATCATCATGTATAAATATGAAAAGTTTAACCATAGTCGCTATCGTTCTTTTGTGGTTTAATACTTCTAAAAAAAAGAATTATATATCTTTTGAGCCTTTTGGTAATTCTGACAAGTCGTCGCCGTCAACGCTTGTATGCAAAGATTCAACTTATATTGAGGAGTTCTACAATTTTGATATAATTGTTGTAAAGGATAAATATTACAACACACTAAAAGATATTGTTATCAATAGCAATCCAAGAAACCATATCGAAAACGATTATCGGGGAAACTTTAAAATAACCGTAAATGAAGATGGATCAGAGATCAGTTATTTTTTAAATAGAGACTTATCAAATAAACTACTTAAAGATTTAATCAAGTCCTTGAAGAAAAATGGCAAGCAAAAAAAATTAGAGTGGGAATTTGAGGATATTTTAGAACATAATTAATATTCTACAATCTTGCGGGAGTACAGTACTGATTACGTAGCAGTGCAAGTAATACAAAAAAAGCTTTCTGCTTTAGTCTTTCAGCTCACAAAAGCGCTTTACTCTTCTCGATCACCTCGATATAGTAGTTCTCGTATTTGGGAAGAATAAGGGACAGATCGAATTCTTTAGCCCGTTTGAGTGAGTTTTCCTTGAATGTTTTGAGGCGGTCTTCGTCCTCAAGAATATAAACAGCGCTTTCGGCCATACCCTGTATATCGCCTACATCTTTCAGGAAGCCGGTAACACCATCAATGTTCAATTCGGGCAAGCCGCCGGCATTGGAACTAATAACGGGCACCTTGCAGGCCATCGCCTCCAAAGCAGCCAAACCGAAACTTTCCGATTGTGAGGGCATCAGGAACAGGTCGGATACGGAAAGTATTTCTTCAATGGCGTCTTGCTTACCCAAGAAGCGCACATTATCGCTGATACCCAGGTCGCGTGCCAGTTGCTCGCATTCCGGGCGTTGCTCACCGTCGCCCACCATCAGCAGCTTGGAAGGGATTTTGTGCACCACTTCGGCAAATATGCGGATCACGTCCAGCGTGCGTTTTACTTTGCGGAAGTTGGAGGTGTGGATCAGTATTTTTTCGCCCGACGGTGCGATGGCTTTTTTGAAATGATCCTTTGCCTTCAGGCTGAAACGGGTCAGGTCGATAAAATTGGGGATCACCCTGATCTCGTTCTCGATATCGAAAAACTCGTAGGTGTCCTGCTTCAGGTGTTCAGACACGGCTGTAACGCCGTCCGACTTATTGATCGAGAAGGTTACTACGGGGCTATAGGTGCGATCTTTACCCACAAGGGTAATATCGGTGCCGTGCAACGTAGTCACAACCGGGATATAAATGCCGTAGGTTAGCAATATCTGCTTCGCCATAAATGCAGCCGAAGCATGCGGGATGGCGTAATGCACGTGCAAAATGTCCAGCTTTTCGAAACGCACTACGTCAACCAGGCGGCTTGCCAGCGCCAGCTCATACGGCGGGTAGTCGAACAACGGATATTTGGAAACAGCAACCTCGTGGTAAAACAGGTTTTCTGAAAAAAAGTCGAGCCTTGCCGGCTGGTTGTAGGTTACGAAATGAACCTGATGGCCATGGTCGGCCAAAGCTTTGCCTAACTCGGTGGCAACTACACCGCTGCCGCCGAAGGTGGGGTAACAAACTATGCCGATCTTCATCAAGCGATCTTTCTCTGGTTATGGTAATGAAACTACCACATGCGGCCGTTACGGACCGGGACGCCTGTGATAGTTTCACTGGTGCAAGTTTAACAGCAAAAAAACACATTAGTGTTAAAGCTATGTCAAGTTTATTTCGGATTTCGGATTTACGATTTCGGATTTATTTTTCGGGTCAGGAATAACCTTGTTGCCAAATCTAAAATCGTAAATCAGGATGTTAGCCACCAGGTATTGCCGAACGGGTCTTTGACGCCCGCGCTGCGGCCGTAGCTTTGGTCGGCAGGGGGCGCAGCTGTCGTTGCGCCGTTATCCAGCGCCTTTTGGTAAACCGCATCGCAATCGTCCACATAAATAAACATTCCGGCATTTTGCCGCGTGTGCCCGGGTGTCGCATCGGCGAACATAATCATGCTTTCACCGATCCTGATCTCAGCATGCATGATGAGTGTTTCCGTACGCATCGCTTTATGCTTTTCTTCAGCGCCGAATACATTTTTGGCGAAGTTGAAGAATGCCGCTGCGTCCTCAACTATCAAATAAGGCATCACCTGCTGGTAGCCTTCGGGGATTTTTACATTTTTCATAACCGTTGAATTTTTTATCAAAGTTGGGCAGATGACCGCTGTCGAAATTGTAAAAACAAGACACTCTGAAAAAATGTCACTTCTTATGCTCAAACAGCCAGGGCAACAGGCCAGGCTCGGCAAAGGCATCATCCCAACTGTTGTGCTCGTCGTTGGGGTATATAGTGAACTTTGGATCTCCGCCATCGGCTTTGATAGCATTCACTATTGCGATCGAATAATCCGGCGATACCACATTATCCTTTCCGCCGTGGAATATCCATAACGGCACCTTCTTAGCGTAAACTTTTGCGTTCAAACCATTGTCGCCGCCGCAAATGGCGAAGGCCGCCGCGAACACATCGGGCCTGCGGCGCAAGAGTTCGTAAGTTCCCATGCCGCCCATTGACAAGCCGCCCGCGTAGACTCGGTGCTTGTCTACATAAGGCTTTTCAAGGAACTCAGAGATCAGCCCGAGTAAGCCGCGCATGGCAGGTGTTGGGTCGCCGCCTTCTTTAAAACGAAAAGTGTACTTGCCTGCCGAATCGTGCTTCACATCGGTATTGCTCCACCAGCCGCCCTTCGGGCATTGCGGGAAAATCACTATGGCCGGATATTTTTCGCGCAGCGAATCATTCAGGAAAAGCTTAGGGCCGTATTTCAACTGCGACTCGTTATCGTTGCCGCGTTCACCGGTGCCGTGCAGCACAAATATGACTGCGTATTTCTGTTTTGGATTGAAATTTTTGGGGAACAGGAAACGGTAGGGGATGGTATCGTTCTTATCCGCGTAACGGCCCCTGTCGAACGAGTAATTATCCTGCGCCCGAACAAAAAAAGGGAACAACAAGCTCAACCCGGTTATTCCCTTTAATAATGTCTTTTTCGCTATCATGTAAATGTTAAAGTACAATTCTAACGAAAATATGTGATTTTATTCTTCCAGCGGTACTTTGCCCCGTTTGGCTGTATTCACCGGCTGGGGCACTTTTACATAATAACCCGTGCCGTCATATTCCCTTTTGCGCGGGTGAGCCATGCAGGCGTCGCTGCAGCAGCCTTCCATCAAGTTACCGCATTCATCGCATTGGGTAAAGTGCTCGTTACACTCGGGGTTGGCGCAATTGATCATTTTATCGGTCGGTTTGCCGCAGTTGAAGCAGGCAGAAACTATTACCGGGTTCACCGAATTTACGTCCACCGAAAGGCGGTTGTCAAACACATAACATTTGCCCTCAAAATCCTTACCGCCGGCTTCCTTGCCGTATTTGATGATGCCGCCATGAAGCTGGTAAACATCGGTAAAGCCTTCATGCAGCAATAAGGCCGAAGCTTTTTCGCACTTGATGCCGCCGGTGCAATAGGTCAGTATTTTCTTATCCTTATACTGCGCCAGTTCATTGATCTTCGCCGGGAAATCGCGAAAATTCCCGATATCCAGGGTAACCGCATTTTTGAATTTGCCCAGGTTATGCTCGTAATTAGAGCGCACATCCAGGATCACTACATCGTCCCGATCCTTCATTTCCATGAAATCCTTTGGTTCCAGGTGCTTACCCGTCTTTTGGTTCGGGTCGATGATCTTCGGGTTGCGCAGGCCCGAGTGCACGATCTCACTTTTGTAGCGTACATGCATTTTGATGAACGAAGGTTCATCAACCTCATCGATCTTAAAATCGATACCGGCAAAACATGGATCGGCCAAAACCGTATCCATGTAAGTTTTACAAGCCTCAGCTTTGCCCGAGACAGTACCGTTGAGGCCTTCCTCAGCTACGATGATACGACCGACCAGTCCAAGTGATTTACAGAATTTGAGATGATCGGCAGCAAATTGCTCCGCATCCGCTATTGCCGAATAGCAATAATAGAGTAGTGTATTGTACTTTGCCATAAAACATTGATACCGCTGCAAACGGCGTTTAATGATTTTGCAAATCTACGATTTTAGTCCGGAAGTCCGAAAGTCCGCGTAAGTCCGAAAGATTAATCCAGGGAATTTCTTAAAGCATTCGCCATTACTAATATTTCTTCGCAAGCCTTGTATATTTTGTCGAAATCGGTTTGGATAATAAGATTTCTTCGTTGGCCCAAATACAAGCATCCGACGACTTCTATATCAGAACGAATAGCGTAACCAAGAAACTTTTTGAATTCTGGGTTGGATTGCCCTGTTGACCCTTCAGCAATATTCAATGAAACTGAATCGGCGGCTCTTTTGATTTGCGCAGTAAGAACAAACAACTCCTCTTTCGGAAAAGATTTAGTCAACTAATGGACCTCAGCAGCCAAATCAACTGATTTCTGCCATACTTTAAGCTTTTCAAATTTGAAACTCATGATAAGGTTTTTATTATAAAGACAAATTTAAGAATAACAGTCGCAATGCCAACTTTCGGACTTACGCGGACTTATGCGGACTTCCGGACTACCTAATACCGTAGAATATCCTGAACCCTTGCAGATATTTTTTATTGCCCTCGAAGGATACACCATAATCCACCCTGAAAATAAACCGCTGAATACCGATGTAATACTCAGAATAGCTGCGGTTTTGGTTGGTGGTTAGGTAGTTGACGCCGACGATCTCGTCCAGTTTGGCCCCGCGCAGGAAAGGTACTTTACTGAACAGGAAACCCGAAAAATTATGCTCGTAATGTGCCTCCAGGAACGGCCCGTCGGTGCTGTAGGTGTAAAATGGCAGGAAGTGGAAGCTGCCGGGTGTCGGGTCGAAAGTGGTGCCCTCGTTGCCCTGGAAATGGTTGTAGTCCATAAAATACACCTTGTTATGGTTGAAAAAATCACCCGCCACAAACTTGAACGAAGAAAAGCCAAACAGGCCATTTTTCATATTTTCCTTGAATACTTCCAATGAGGCAAAATCATAATCCGCATCCGAACCTGACACGCCGCTAATAGCCTTCCGGTAGTTCAGCCTGATCTGCGGGTACTCCGAAGGCAGGTAATCGCGCCCGGCGGGACCATCGGCATATTCCTGGCTGAAGGTATAAGTGAAGTTGGTCGAGAACGTGAGCGCCTGGTTGTCAGGGAATAATAAAGAATGGTCGTTGGCGGGAGCGTCGGGCATTAACGGATTGTTGGATGTCAGGTGTCTTCCCGCATAAGTGTTGATGGCATAAAGAGAGGTGTTGTAAAGCTGCGTACGGTCAGCATACGCGAGACCCACCTTCCACAGTATATTAATGCCCAGGTTGTGTTCAAACCCTCCGCTGACGAACGATGATCTGTAGTATTTCACATAGTTCTGCTCGCTCAGCAGGGTACTCAGCGTGTTGAAATAGAGTGAACGCGTACCTACGTTGCTCAGGTCCAGTACATCGCTCCCGAAATTGAGGATGAACTTCCCGCGTTTAAGCGGATCATAATTATAAATGGCCAGCAGGTTCGCTGTGGTTAGATTGTCTGAAAAACCGTAGCGTATGTTGGGCGTAATGCTGTAGGAATGGACAGTATCCATATAATGTACCCAGCTCCCTTTTAGATTAATGCCGCCTCCCTGGACAGTATTGTAGAAAAGTGTCTGTATTAGCGGCTGGACGTACAGTGAATCGTGATGGTGATTGTATGCCGCTTTATAACCAAAAGGGATAAAAGGTAATACCAGGAAGCGATTCTTCCCCTCGTTGATAACTCCGCTGTTTGCCATCGCTTCTTTCATTGCCGCCATATCGGCTTTGTTGGCATAATCGCGGCTTTCCTGGGCGGTTAAAGGCACGGGACGCACGTTTTGCCAGTAGGCCAGACTGTGGCTTAACGACGTGGTGTCGATCTTAAGGCGCTGGCCATTAAAATGTCCCGGTGCAAATGTTATATCTGTCTTGTAATCATTATAAATGCCCAGGTAATAGCCCTCGAACTGGAAGCCCAGTACTTTTCCATTGAAGTTGTACTGAACGGACAGCGGCATCCAAACACTATCATGGATAGGCACGTATTCCTGGCTGACGCGCATGGTGTCGATCAGGTTCAAGGCATTGGACTTACCCGTTAGCATGAGGTCGATACCGTAGATGCTCCAATATCCGTCGGCGATATAAACATATCCTGTAAAAGCTGGATCATAAGAGCGCTTGGGCGTTACCTGTATTTTATGGACGATAATACCGCTTTCAACTTTGGATCCCACCAGGTAATAATTATAGAACTGGGGCCCGTAACTTCCTAATGGAGATATGAAAGAGCGGCTGCTCAGTCCCTGTACAAAGAAAAAGTCCTGGTAAAAGTTGGCCGCCAGGTCCGAGGCTTTATTGTAGCTGAACGCGGCATTCTGGCCCGCCGATATCGTGGCTATCATTTCCTCTTTTTTCTTATCGGGCTGTTCGAAGCTAAAGTTCGATAATGATTCTGTTTGAAAAAGTACGCCTTTCCCGGTGCTGTCAATACTCAGGGCGTTTGCTACGCTGGGGCTCATTAAAGCGATTGGCGCCTTAATCAATTTTTGCAGGCCTTTAATGTATTCAACACAGGTATAAGCATGTACCTGTTGTAAAAAGTATTTACGCCGGCTGATAACCTGTTGTATGATACCTGCAGCCGAATCCACCGGATGCCCGGTAGCGTCCGTTATTTTCTTTAGTACATACGTCTCATCTATCATTTTCACATCGTGCTGAGCATTTGCGCTGCCTATGGTTATCTTCTCTACCTGCTCTTTGTAGCCTGGTTCGCGGTAAACGATATTATAATCGCCCGGGGTGAGCCTCAGCTTGTAACGCCCCTGTTCATTCGCGACGGTGCCATAAGTAGAGTTTCGGATGTAAACGGAAGCGAATGCAAGCGCTTTATTATTATTGTCGGTTACCCGGCCTGTAAGCGTATACACCTGCGCCGAAACAGGCAGCACGAACCCCAATAGCGACAATAGTAGTAGATATTTTCTCATATAGACAGCTGCACGAATAACAGCCTAAAGCAAAAAAGTTTTGAAAAATAGGGATTTTAGAGCCAAGAGCCAATCCCGCACGTGCGGGATTGATTCTTGGCTCTGCAAGTTTAGCGTAACCCCATAATTACTGTTCTTTCCTTAGTTGGCTTAAAATGAATAAACGCTTCGGCGGCAGATATGCCGGCTTCCAGTCCCCTGAAATCTTCGAGTGGCTTAAAATAATCGTCATAGGTTTTCACAGGGTCCTGTGTTTTATGGGCGAACATGGCTTGTTTTTTTCGATCGCGGGTAGCGGTGATGTCCACATAATCGGTTGGTACGAAGCCCATAGTTTCAACACCGGTGTTCACTTCATAAAAGTAGAGGTGAAAAGCACGGTTGGCGCGCTCCAGGCTGTTAAGGCAAGCATACCCGTAACCTGGTGGTCGGGGTGACCGTCAACGGGCCATTGGGTGAACAGCAGGTCAGGTTTTATATCCTGTATGATTTTGTACATTTTATCATTTTCGGCTTTGTTCAACACCGTATTGCCGTCGATCTGTCCGAAGAATTGCGGCGTCGCATTCAATATTTTGCAGGAGGTTTGCGCTTCGGCGGTACGCAGGGCGGCCATTTGGTCATAAGTTTTGTTCGGGTCGCTGGCTTCGCCGCGGGTGATGTACAGGAAGGTGACATGATGCCCGGTATCGCTATACTTCGCCATCGTGCCCCCGCAGCCGAACTCCGGATCGCCGGGATGCGCACCGAGGCATAGGATGTTGAGCTTTTTGTCGTCAAAGGGAATTTGCAGTATGCCCGATTTCTGCTTTGCTTCCGCGATAGCAGGAGCTAAAGCTATTCCGCCCAGGGCGATCGCCGACAGTTTCAGGAAATCGCGCCGTGCCGTTTTATTTTTCTTCATGTGCTAAAACTAAGTGTTTTCGCTACATTTATCCAAATGAACCATCCATCCATTGTTGTTATTGGCAGCAGTAATACCGATATGGTGATCCAGTCCGATCACCTGCCTTCGCCCGGCGAAACCATCCTTGGCGGCAGCTTTTTTATGAACCCCGGTGGTAAGGGCGCAAACCAGGCCGTAGCCGCAAGGAGGCTTGGCGGCGACGTTATCTTCATTGCCAAAGTAGGCAACGATATGTTCGGTGAAGGTGCAATACGACTGTTCCGCGAGGAAGGCATTAATACGGGTCATATGCTCACCGATCCAATTCATCCCTCCGGAGTGGCGCTGATTACGGTCGACCAAAAAGCTGAGAATACTATTGTGGTGGCGTCGGGCGCTAATGCACATCTGTTGCCTGACGATCTTGCCGGGGCGGCAAATGTCATCCAAAATGCCGCGTTTGTTTTGATGCAGCTCGAAATACCGTTGAGCACGGTCAGTTATGCTGCCGGACTTGCAGCGGCAAACGGGCGCAGGGTTATTTTGAATCCCGCACCGGCCTGCCCGCTGCCGGGTGAATTATTGCAGCATATCAGCATCATCACACCTAACGAAACGGAAGCCGAAATGCTGACGGGCATCTGCATCACCGATATGGATAGCGCCCGGGCCGCGGCGTTGGCCATGAGAGAAGCCGGCGTGGGAACGGTGATCATTACGCTGGGTGCCAAAGGGGCATTTATCAGTAATTCAGAAATGGAGTTACTGGTTCCTGCCCAGGTTGTGGAAGCTGTAGATACCACAGCCGCCGGTGATGTGTTTAATGGCGCGCTGGCCGTGGCTTTGGCGGAAGGATGTTCTTTGCCTGAAGCCGTTGATTTTGGTTGCCGTGCGGCGGCTATTAGTGTTACCCGGCTTGGCGCACAGGCCGCGGCGCCTTACCGGCATGAAATTAAACTTACCTGATCTTTATATGTTCATCGTTCACACTTATCCTGTCGCCGTCCTTCTTTGCGTGGTTACCATGCTTTGCTGGGGTTCATGGGCCAACACACAGAAGCTGGCCGGTAAAACCCTGCGTTTCGAGTTGTTTTACTGGGACTATGTCATCGGCATTTTGCTGTTCTCCCTCATATCGGCCTTAACGCTGGGCAGTATGGGCAGCGAAGGCCGCAGCTTTACAGCTGACCTCCACCAGGCTTCGTCGTCCAACATCCTCAGCGCGTTTATCGGCGGGATTGTGTTCAACGCGGCCAATATCCTATTCTCCGCGGCAATAGCCATTGCGGGTATGGCGGTGGCTTTTCCGGTGGGTATCGGACTGGCGCTTATTCTCGGTGTGCTGATCAATTATTTCGAAGCGCAAAAAGGCGACCCGGTGACCTTATTCCTTGGCGTGGCGTTCATTACGCTGGCCATTATCCTGAATGCGCTGGCTCACCTGCGCAAGAGTCGCGGCGAAGCGAAAGCTTCTGCTAAGGGTATCATCATCTCACTTATAGCGGGTCTGCTGATGTCGTTCTTTTACCGTTTCATCGCCGCTTCGATGGACCTGCAGAATTTCGTGAACCCCGCAGCCGGAAAGATGACGCCTTATACCGCTGTGTTCATTTTTTCGGTCGGCATTTTTGTGTCGAACTTCCTGTTCAATACCATCCTGATGCGCAAGCCCGTGGACGGGGCGCCGGTAACTTACCGCCAATATTTTTCTAACCGTTTTTCCATACACCTGGTAGGCATATTGGGCGGACTGATCTGGGGCCTGGGCAATTCGCTGAACCTCATCGCCGCCGGCAAAGCCGGACCGGCCATTTCCTACGGCCTCGGCCAGGGCGCGACATTGGTGGCAGCCCTGTGGGGCGTATTTATCTGGCGCGAATTCGCGCAAACGAAAGGCGTGAACGGCTACCTGACCGCGATGTTCCTGCTGTTCGTTGCAGGGTTGGGGTGTATTATTTATTCGGGCGTCTGAACCGCTTGTTTGATTCATTTGATTACGCGGTATGGCGCATGGTCAATTATAATAATAATCAAATCAGACGAACGGCGTAACCCTCTTGACTCCTGGTTCCTGGCTTTGCGGATTTATTTCGAGCCTTGTGGTTTTGCTTTTGCAGCTATTTGTTCAATGGCGCTAACCAGCGTATCCAGATCCTTCGTCCTCGTATAAACATGCGGGGTGATGCGTACGCAGCTGATGTTTTCCCAGACGATGCCGACGGTGTGTATCTTGTGTTTGCTGAACAGTTCGTTATCGAGTTCGCCGGGTGTCATCCCGTCGATGCTGACGCCGCAGATGGCGCAGGAATATTCGGGTTTGAGGGAGGTGTGCAGGCGTACTTTTGGGATGTCCTTTACCTTGCTCGCCCAGTAGTTTTTGAGGTAACGGATGCGCTCTTCCTTGCGTTTGGGGCCTATGCCCTCGTGAAAGTTGATGGCCTCGCCGATGCCCTGCTCGATGGGGAAGCTGCGCGTGCCCAGGTCCTCGAACTTGCGGATGTCCGGGTCGTTGGGCTTATCGCCGCATACCATGGGCCATACTTTTGGGATGAGTTCCTTGCGCATCCACAACATGCCGCTGCCGATAGGGGCCGACAGGAATTTGTGCAGGCTGGTGCCGAAGTAGTCGCAATGCAGCTCGGGGATTTTGAAGTCCATGAGGCCGAAGCTATGGGCGCCGTCGCATAACACCTCGATGCCTTTGGCGTGGGCCATATCGGCTATTTTGCGCACGGGCATAGTTTGTCCCACCCAGTTGATCATGTGGGTTACGTGTATCAGTTTGGTTTTGGGCGTGATGGCTGCTTCGTAGGCTTTTACAATCTCCTCGTCATTCTCGATAGGAAAGTCAAAGCTGATCTGTTTGTACACGATACCCTCGCGCAGGGCCCGTTTGTGGTAGGCCTGTATCATGTGCGGGTAATCCTGTTTGGTGCCAATCACTTCGTCGCCGGCTTGCAGGGGGATGCCGTAAATGATGGTATTGAGCGCCTCGGTGGCGTTGCGGTTCACGGCGATCTCTTCGGGACTGGTTCCGGCCAGGTCCGCCAGCTTTTCGCGCAGGGGTTCGCGGCCCTGGTCCATCACGCGCCACATCCAGTAGCTGGGGCCCATGTTGGCCATATCATTGTATTTTGCCACGGCCTGCTGCACCACTCGCGGCGAGGGCGATACTCCGCCGTTGTTCAGGTTGATGATCTCGGTGCTGACGGTATAGGCCTGCTGGATGCTCATCCAAAAATCTTCGTCTTCGGCGGCCTGCGCCGGCGTAAGTCCGCTGATGCGGCTGGCGGCACGGCTGAAGTCGGCGGCGTGCAGTTGGTTGAACAAACTGGATGCGGAGAAGGCACCGGCTAATGCAGCGGCCTGGGTGATGAATTTGCGGCGGTTGGTCATGATGAGTAAAGTTAGGGAACTAAGAGTCAAGAACCAAGAATCAAGAGCCAAGACTCTTTACCAGTTCAATCTTGACTCTTGGTTCTTGACTCTCAAAAGGCCGTGCAGGGGGCTAGCATATCTAATTCAAAATCAACCCCTTTCACCAAACATTTCTACCAAAAAAGCTTTGAAATGCCAAAAACAAGTTTTACCTTACCTAATAATACCTTAATTAACAATCGCTTAACTACATTAAACCTTAAAGCCATGCCAAAAAACACATTCAACGGTGCTGTCATGTACTATGGTGACGTTGTCACCTACTACCCGATCAACGCAAAAAATCCGAACTTTGACCATTTTGTATTCCAGCAGACATTGCCTGACTCCGGTAATTCCGATAATAGTTACGGGTTATGCGCCTATGCCGTCTTTACTGCTATATCAGGAATCACGCCGGTACTGATCACTTTGGGACCGCAAAAGAGGACCGGCAAACCCTATAAAGCTCCGGCAGGCGCTCAATTTGCTAATATGAAGCTTGAACAGGACGGGCTTGCTATTTTGTATCCCCCGGGTGTGACGGTGGATATGGCATTGACCGCCGTGAACTCATACAACGGGACTGAATACGTGTACTACACTGCTTCCACGGATGGTGACACCGCTGCGGGAGGTACCGTGGACCTCAACCCCTCGCCGCCACATTAAATACAGCACACCATGCCCGGTAAGTGATCAATTGCCTGGCATCCTATTGATATGACTAAAATCTTTCAAACGATATTTGACTGGTCGGAGGTGTGGGCGCTGCTCATACCTTTGGTTTTTCTGTTCCGGCATAAGCAGCCTGCATTATTAAAACCGGTCGTTGTTTATTTATGGCTTGCGCTTGCCCTGAATATTTTTGGAGATATCATCGGTGAGCTTAAAAGGGCCCTCCATTTTCCCCACTGGCTGCAAAGCAATAATCCTTTGTATAATTTGCACTCCCTGGTGCGGTTCGCCTGCTTCAGCTACTTTTTTATCTCGCTGCCGCAGACACATTATAAAACGTTCAAGAAGATCATCGCCGGGTTATTCGCCCTCTTTTTTATTGTCGACTTCGGGTTTTTTGAAAATTTCTTCTACTTCAATCATTTAAGCGGCAACCTGTTGTCGGCCGAGGCTTACCTGCTGCTGATCTATTGCATGCTATATTACCTCGAAGTTTTGCTGAGCGAAGATGACACCGCTTTTAAAGGGCCGGTTTTCTGGGTCACAACAGGGTTGAGCATCTATGTGGTGATCAACTTCTTCGTGTTTTTGTTTTATGTACCGATGATCACGCAGGATATGGTGTTAACGGATCGTATGTGGAACGCCCATAATACGGCATACATTATTTTATGTATTTTTATAACAAGAGCCTTTTACCTGGCCACCCCCAAATATGTACTTGCTTGAGATCAGTTTAGAGTCCAGGGTCATCATCGGTATTTCGGGCATGGTGCTGTTGTTTACTGCGTTCCTCGTCGTATTCGTGGTGAGCCAGCGGAAAAAGCTGCAGTATCATAAGGACCTGCATGCAATGCACGAGGAGCAGGAACGGATATTAACCCAACAAAACGTGCTTTTGGAGCAGCGTGTGGAAGAGCGCACCGCCGAGCTGGTGTTTCAAAAGAATGAGCTGCAGAAGTCGTTGCAGGAATTGAATTCCGCCCAGTCACAGCTGATACAGAAGGAAAAGATGGCCTCGCTGGGCGAGCTGACGGCCGGTATAGCGCACGAGATACAGAACCCGCTGAATTTTGTCAATAATTTTTCCGACGTCACCATCGAGCTGGTGGCCGAACTGTACGAGGAACTAAAAAACAACGACCCCGAAGAAGCGATGGCCCTTGCCGACAGCATCCGCGAAAGCCTGGAGAAAATAAACCACCACGGCAAGCGCGCGGATAATATCGTCAAGGGCATGCTGGAACACTCCAAAGTGGATACCGGCAAAAAGGAGCCGACCGACATCAACAAGCTCGCCGCCGAAAGCCTGAAGCTGAGCTACAACAGTATCTGCGCGCGCGACAGTACCTTTACCGCATCGTGCCAAACGCTTTTTGACGAAAGTCTGCCGCACATCCCCGTTGTGCCGCAGGCGGTGAAACGGGTGCTCATCAACCTGTGCAACAATGCTTTTTATTCGGTTAAGGAGAAAAAGAAAGTGCGGGGCGAAAGCTACGAACCCGTGGTTTCGGTTAGCACCAAAACAGATGATGGTCATGTCCTCATCATCGTCAGCGATAACGGGGCGGGCATAGCGGGAAAAAGTCTTCAAAAAATATTCCAGCCCTTTTTTACCACCAAGCCCACCGGCGAAGGCACCGGCCTGGGACTCTCATTAAGCTACGACATTATCCGCGCTCACGGCGGCGAGCTCTCGGCCGAATCGGTGGAAGGCGAGGGGGCGGTGTTGACGGTTAGGTTGCCGGGGTGAGTGGGTGAATAGTGAATGGTCAATTCGTCTCAATAAATTTGTCATGGTGCGTTATAAAATCCTGGGTAAAGTAACAAAGAGCGTTGTCATGCTGAGGTTCTCGAAGCATCCGCGCGCAAAGGCCAGACGTATGCATGTATAGGCCACCGCACACCCTTCGAGTACCTCAGGGTGACAGCCAGCGCGCAACTTGTCAGGGGTAACATAGTGAGCATCTTATACAACATGCATGACGGAGGCCACTCAGCACGCTTGCGCCGCATGGGGAGGATTTAAAATTCAAACCTGCGCTTTCACATAAGCGATATATCGCTCTGATTTATAGGTGAACCATTGCTGTCTCAGATCGGGATAGTATCCTAACAGGTCGTCAAAATTCCGGAATGGCTTTTTTTGCGATATGGCATCAATAAACCTATTATGAGTGGGGGTATGGTCTATGCCGGCTATAAAATCCTCCATCACCCTGAACGCTTCATGACTGCTCATGCCCTCAAACCTGATGTAATCGTCGGAATTTTCTTCTATTTTACTTATGGTTTCTGCCCACGGTTCTTCGTCGAAGCCGGGGTTTTTGAGTTCGTCCGGATAGTAATCCATTTCTCCGGAAGGCTTATGATAAAAGCAGACCATACCCATATCCAGCATCTCCGCTATCTCTTTTAGCGTTTCCGGTTTTATTTCCTTTACTAAATACATAATTAAAACAGCGTCTTTGTTGCTGAAACGGAATGGCGGTATTTTATGCCACTATTACAAAAATATTAGTTTTGGTAATTAACAGGTATAAATGAGATTAGTTTCCAGATTGGGACGATCTTACCGATCGTAAACAATCACCGTCTTATATTTCTTATGCGCGGCAATAGGCAAAGTTATCAGGAACGTTGGCAGTGAATACAAGCCTATAGTTACCGCGGGGTCCCGTATCTTACTGCTGTAGGGTAAAAACACGCATCCCAGGCCGACTATGGTTGTAGCGGCGGTGGTGATGGAAATGGTGCTAAAAATACGCGCCGACCGCGCTTTGCGCAGCGCCAGCGGATTGTCGCGCACGCTTTCTACCAGGTTTTTGCCGGTGAAATCCAGTATTTCCGGTTGCCCCTCCTTTTGGATATAGTAGGAATAGTTGGGCGTTTGGCTATGGTTGGTTGGGCTATAATTGATGGTATAACCCATATAACGCTGCAATATGATCAGTTTGCCATAATATACACCATCGTAAATGACGCCGTTTTTTACCCCGAAATAGGCTTGTCCGTCTTTTATGCCGCTGATGCTTTTTAGCCGGAACGTGGTTGAATCCGCCCTTGCGGCGTTATTATCAAAACTCAGCGATCTGGCGGTTATCTTTTTGCCGTCGCTGGTAATTACATAGTTTGAGGTTTTATCTTTTATTCCCCTGGTGACGAAGTGGGGACTGCATGATGTAAGCAAAAAAAGGCCTGATAACAGGAAGCAGAGATCTCTCATAATTGGTAAAGGGTTTGGAGGTTGAATACGGGCAATTATAAATAAAGGTTTCGAAGAAAGGGCAGGTGTAGGGGGTGAATCACACGCGGCACGCGTGCGCCAGCAAGGAGCAGGTCCGATGAAAGTTAGGGTAGATCAATAATTGAGGCAGGTAAGTCACGAGTAAGCCGGGCGTGGCCATCAATCCCCTGTTTTTACATCAAAAACGCCGGCGGCTATGTTTACGGAATCGGTGAGCTCATAATTGTATAGTGTTCCGTAAAACCTGCCAGAGACAATGTGATACGAACCGCCCTGTACCGGCGAGTCTTTATTGATCATGAGCACAAAGGGGTTGCGTGCATTGCTGCTATAACCGGGATATAATACCCCGGGTTGGTACCTGAATACCCTGGCGCTGTCCCCAAGCCGGTAAGTACCAACCAGGCTGCCGTTTTTGGGGATGGTGAATGACATGTATTCCTGCCGCTCGGTTTTCCCTTTTTTAATCAGGCTGTAGGTGGCCGATACACTGAACGCCGTATCGTTGCTTATCCCCTGCTCGGGCCACTGGATAGTAACCCGTACTTTATTGGTATCCGCACGCGAACCGATGCCCTCGGCCGGGTGAATAATGGTGGCGCCGAAATTGGCCCATACCTTCCCGTTCACCAGGCAGCCGAAAGTTTGGGCGCCCGTTTCGGTATAAGGCGGCACCTGCAGTGTTACCGAAGCACGTGTATCGTCATATTTGCTGTAACAGCCGCATAGCAGCAGCAAAACCGCTGTGGTGAGTATAAGGTTTTTCATTAATGCATATTACGAACATTGTGGTGAAGATTGCGACAGTTGGGGGAATTTTTTGCTTGAGGGGATGCGTTCAGGTCCGGATACCTGTAGGGGCGGTGTGGATACTCGCACCAGGTTGTGAAAGCACACGCGGCACGCGTGCGCCAGCAGGGGTGAGCTGAACGGGGTTTCAGCAGGTGATGACCACCTTGCTTTCGGTGTGGAAAACTTCCATAAATTGTTGGCGAATTTATGAATTTAATACCCTGATTTACTTTACCCTACGCTATCTTTGATAAAAGAAAAAGAGCACCCGCAAGTGCCCTTAGAATTTAATAAATGCTTGATGATTAAAAAAATAAACCCAACTCTGATAAGCAAAATCATTGGATAAAGTTTGACCCTCGTTGTTCCCGCAATGAGGGTTTTTTATTTATTCAATTATGTTCGGCGAATTGAACTGTCATTTTTGATATATCAAAAATGCTATTAATTTGATATCAAACCAAAATTTTGTCAGACAAGTTATTGATAAGTTATTGACAAGTTATTTACAAGTAACAAGAACCTACTCCATAAATCCATCTTCCGGTGCTGGTGATCTCGTTGTCGCGCGCCCTCCTTGTCAGGTTCTTTCTTATATTTTGTTCCGTCCGTCACAAGTGTAACAAACAAAGCACACGCGACACGCGTGCGCCAGCGTCGGGGATGTAAGCAGAAAAAGGCCTGATAACAGGAAGCAGAGATTTCTCATAATTGGTAAAGGGTTTGGAGGTTGAATACGGGCAATGATAAAGAAAGGTTTCGAAGATGGCACGAGTACGCCGAACGTGGCCTGCACTGCATACTCGCGCTAGGATTAGGGTTTGTTCCGGCCGTTATTTTGTTACCGTCAGACCGGGACAAATATCAAAATGTATTTGCTAATTATTTTAGTATTTATTTACTTTGTCTAATGCCAAAACGATACAGGTTTCGACTCGTTCATATCATTTGTCAGGACAGTCTTGTGTTTGACAAGATCATTACAAATATCGTTTACAGGGACAAGTCGTACGCCCTGGAGGTATGCAACAATAAACAAAGGCATGCTATTGACGAATCAAGAAAAGAATACAATAAAGGGAAGCCGATACCTCAGTATAGAGTACACGGTTTTTACCTGGTGCATGAAACGCTGTTTGATGAATTGTTAAAAGAGCACAGCAGAAAGTAGCTTATATTGTTCCGTCCGTTACAGGTGTAACAATGCGGGGTGGAACAATGGATACGTGGTACCTTGCAATTGGTTAAGGAAATTGATAGCTTCGCGCAAACCTTAAAGCAATGAAAAAATTAGCATTAGCCCTCCTGCTTTTACCAATGTTTGCACACTCGCAAACACCCCTGAGCGATCGTTGGAAGTTACTATTTGAAGATAAGACGACCAAGACGAAAACCTATGTTGACACTCAAACGATAGAGTTTTTAAATTACTTCGATGTTCAAAAAAATGTTTGTTTGTGTTGGGCCAAGACCTTCAGTAATTTTTCCAATGGCACTTACCACGAACAAACTGATATTCACATGGCTATCGCTCTTGACGCGAAACAATACGGCTATAAGTCATACACAGACCGAAAAGATGGGAATGTAACAAAGACTAATACATTCTTAATTGTTCAATGGAACGACATCGAACCTGAAACCAATGCTGAACTTTTGTTAAATTATTGTAAGAATCTACATAAATAACTAAGCCTCGTCATTTACAACTTGGTTGAACGGGGTATTTTGTTCCGTCCGTTACAGGTGTAACAATGCAGGGTGGAACACCACAAGCGACATTTGCGATGGCAGGCTCAAGAAAATTATCAGAAGTTTATTTACTTTTACGTAATCAGAGCAACCTAAACATATATAATGGATAGTAAATTTTCAAACAGGCATTTACAGAAAGCGAACAAACAGAAGAATGACGAATTTTATACGCAACTGTCTGATATTGAAAAGGAACTTCGACATTATAAGCCGCACTTCAAGGACAAGGTTATTTTCTGCAACTGCGACGATCCACGTATAAGTAACTTCTTCCATTATTTCTCCTACAATTTTGAGCAGTTAGGGCTGAAAAAGCTAATTGCAACTTGTTATAAAAATCAAAATGCCGACCTGTTTACCGAAAACAAATCTGAAAAAGCAATATCGTTGGAATACACTGGCGATAAAAATGGAGACAGTGTTCCCAATCCGGAAGAGATCGGAATAATACACTTAAAAGGCGACGGTGATTTTCGTAGCAGGGAGTGCATTGAGCTTTTGAAACAATCCGATATTGTAGTTACAAATCCGCCCTTTTCTTTATTCAGAGAATATGTCGCCCAATTAATGGAGTATGATAAAAAATTCATTATTGTAGGAAACCAAAATGCGATAACTTATAAAGAAGTTTTCAAATTAATAAAGGATAATAAAATGTGGTTGGGCTACGGCTTTAACCGCAATATGGCACACTTCATAAATCGACATTATGTCGATTATGCTTCGGATGCTGACCATAAAGACGGGATGATCAGGGTCAACTGCTGGCGCACGCGTGCCGCGTGTGTCATGCCTTGATTAATTGATGTGCCCTGTAGCAAACCCTCACCAGCCCACGTAAGGTATTTAAACCCACGCGCAAACCTGGCCTTATGGAAACCCCTCCCGGTAATCAGCGAAGAACCTTTATTAAAGCGCTTGGTTTATTGACGGTTTCGGTGATGGGAAGGCCGCTCGTGGCTAAGGCGGCGCTGTTAAAAAAGATCTTCCCGGCAAGCAATACCTGGCCCGAAATTGTCGATTACGCGCGCTGGTGCCCAACGGTGCATAATATGCAGCCTCACCGGGTGAAGATATTATCGGCAGACGAGGCGGTGCTTTACTGCGATACGTCGAGGCTTTTACCCGTTGAAGATCCGGAATGTAAATTCGTTACGGTGGCTTTAGGCATTTTTATCGAGCACCTCTCTATCGCTGCCGGTTTCTACAACAATAAGGTAGATTTTGAACTGCTGCATGATATTACCCTGGCCGACAAAGGCGTGGTTGCTTTCGCGCGGCTGAAACTGGCGCCATCCGCCGAAAAAGAAACTTTGAACCGCGATCTGATCATGCAGCGGAGAACATCGCGCCTGCACTATGACGGCAGTCCCGTGAGCAGCGATATTATAAGCTCCCTTCAAAATGAGGCAGCTGCTTTCAACCACCATCTTTACGCCACCGATGATCAAGAATTGGTAAGTTTTATCATCGACCAAAATCAAAAAACCTTATTCGAGGACCTGGAGTCGGGCGCGGTGCGCGGCGAATTGAACGGACTGTTCCGGTACGACCGCGAAGAGGCCGGGACCAAAAAAGATGGCTTATGGTCGGCCTGCATGAATTTCCCGGGATGGCTGATGCGTTCGGTTTTCCAGCATCATGAAAAATGGGATCATGGGCTAAAGAAAACCCTGATCAAAGACTTTTACAAGGCATCATTTCACGGGACGGCTACCCTGGGCTGGTTTACCGGCGATTTTGGCAATACGGCGCAATGGGTGAACGCCGGCCGTATGCTGGCGCGCAACTGGCTGTTTTTAACCAGCCGCAATATCTATATCCAGCCTTTCGGCTCGCTGATCACCAACGCCGACGCCTATAAAATGATGAACGACAAGCTGAATATAACAGGGGATAAAAAACTATGGATGATATTCAGGATGGGCCATAGTAAGGAGCCCGCCCGCAGTTACCGGCTTGATCTGAAAGACCTATTGATCTGATCCATGAAAAAGGCCCTGCTCATATTTTATGTAAACCTTATGGATCTGATCACCAGGTTATCGATGGTTTCGGATACCACCTTAAAATTGAGATATTTGCCCGGCTTTAACAGGTTAAGGCTTTTTAATGCCAGGGCGCGGGCCGGTGCGCAGTTTTTGCTTGCCTGTAAAAAAGTGCCGGCGTACAGGCAATTTTTACTTCGCGGGAATTTTTCAGCCATACCTTTCAAGGGCTTATTGCCCGATATGAGCGAAGTGCCGGTAACCAATAAAGCCAATTATGTGAATGCTTTTGAAATAGACCAGCGCTGTATCAATGGCAGGCTGCCCGATGAGGGTGTTATCATTGATGAATCGTCGGGCAGCAGCGGCATGCCGACCAATTGGGTGCGGGGTAAAAAGGAAACGAAGATCAATCACAGGCTGATCAAATTCGGGCTGCACAATTTGCTGGGTACGGCGCCCGTATTTGTGATCAACACTTTTGCGCTGGGGGCCTGGGCAACCGGGATGAACATCACGATAAGCTGCCTGAAGTTCTCTAAAATTAAGTCGACCGGGCCCGACGCGGTCAAAATAATCAATACGCTGAAGCACTTTGGCGCGGGTCACCATTACGTGATCATGGGTTACCCGCCGTTTTTAAAACGATTGATCGACAGCAGCGATGTGGACTGGCGTCAATACCATATCACCTTAATTTTTGGCGGGGAATCGATGACGGAGGGTATGCGCGATTATTTGCTGAACAAAGGCATTAAAAGTATATACAGCTCGTTCGGGGCATCCGACCTGGAGCTGAACATCGCCAACGAAAATGATTTTACCATAAGCCTGCGCAGGCTCGTGCGCCAAAATGCAGGTCTGAAAAACGAGCTTGTCAAATACCCTGGCGCCTTGCCGATGATCTTTCAGTTTAATCCCGCCGACTTCTGGATCGACTCGAACGAGCAGGGCGAATTGATATTTACTATAAGCAGGCCGGGCTATATCGCGCCGAAGATCAGGTATAATATTTATGACAAGGGTTATGTGGTGCTGATGGCTGAGGCCATAAAGACATTAAAGCGATTTGGTTTATACGACCAGGTAAGTCCGCCGAAAACCGACCTGCCTTTGCTGTTTCATTTCGGAAGAGCGGATATGACCGTTTCATTTTTTGGCTCGAACATAAGCCCCACGGACATACAGGAAGTGGTTTTTATGATACCGAAGCTCGCCGGTCATACCAATTCTTTTTATTTGGAAACGACAGAGGACGACCGGTCGGATAAGCAACTGGTAGTTTCACTTGAACTGCTGGAAAACACCGGTACGGATATTTTTGACGATAATTTGTCCTTAACCGATGAATTCTTCGGATGCCTCGCCAAAATAAACCAGGATTTTAATGCCTCCTATGTGATGGCTGTGGGCAACAAACCGGTTTTGAAGCTCTATAAATACGGGGAGGGGCCGTTTGAAAATGGGGATGTGCGGATAAAGACGAGGTATATTAAGTCTTGAGGCTTTTTTGTCATTGGGTCATTGGGTCATTAAGTCATTTTTTTGACCCTCGACTTTGGGTTCAAACCTTCGATTTCCGCTAATTATCCTTTACAAACCGAACCGAACCGCGGTCGGTGTCATATGGAATTACTGAATTGAGGTTGACTAAAGCGCCGCCGTAATAATCATATATCGCAAGACTCATGTCGTTCCCGTTACCAAACTTTGATGACGTGAGTATGTTATCGAACTGGCCAAGATCGCTAAACGCCCCATTTTCCTGGAATCCTGCTCCTACAGCGTTAAAGCCTGTTTTATTGGTGCCGATCTCGTCCACGGTCCAGGTCGTGGCAGACATCAGCTTACGGCCTGTACTGTCGGCTAAAGTGGAAAATTCCTGGCTGGCTGCTACGGGATCCAGCGTATAGATCAGCTTGTTGAAATCGGCCTCGGTTGGCAGGCGCCAGCCGGACGGCAGCGAAATGGCTTCAGCCTCCGTATAGCTATAAAGCTTGCCGTAAACAGGGTCGTTCGTGGTGCTGTTATTGTAGTTCAGGCCGCCCGGGCCATTATAATTCACCGACGTCCAGGTTTGACTGCCGATGACGACAGTGGCGTATTCGGTGCCATTGATCTTAACAGAATTTGGGCTCCCGTTCTTCTTTGAGCAACCGGAGACGATAACAAGGCACAACAGTGCGGCGGCGGCGATGGTTAAGTTTTTTACCATAAGGCTTGGCGATTGATGATGCAAGATAGCTTTTGCCGGCGGGATTATCAAGATTTAGTTGGCAGTTTGAAGTTGGCAGTGGGCAGGATAGCGGAAGTCTTTTGATCATAGCGCTTGAGTTCAACAATAGTCCGTCCAATCCCATCGCCCACCCACCTTTCCGCCCACAGCCAGCCGCATTCTAAGTCTAAAGTCTTAAGTCGAATGGTTCCGATCACTGACTTCAGACTTCGGACTTCTGACTTCCAAAACCCCCTTAGTGTGTCCAACTCACAAATCCACCCCAAAAGTTCATCAAGGCCCAACCTACACTAAGCCCGTTCCGGCCGGGTAAACTATGCAAAAAGTGGTTGGAAGTGGCCGAATAATGGTTTTTCACTAACTTATTCGTCAGGATCGCGATTTTTTTTGGTATATGCTTTTGGATACTAATCGGCTGTTTTGCAGTGGTTTGGGTTTTCGCCGTTCACGAAAAGGGGCAAGCTTATCAAATTTGTGGGCATAGTGTAAGTGGTAAAATCTTCGGTTTCAGGGCGTTTTGTGGCAGAAAGTGGTCGGAAGTGGTGTGAATGTGAACGGTTGGTGTTTAGTCCATAGACCATAGTCGATAGACCATAGCAAATCCTACACAACTATGGACTATGGACCATCGACCATGGACTCATTGCGCGATCATCAGTGCCAATTCCCCCACCCACTCCCCATACATCTTCCCCGACGGATGCAGCCCGTCGCCAGCAATGAGTGAGGGGTCTTCGGCTGCTCTACGGGATATAGGCGTGATATCTAAGTAATGCACCCCGGCGGCCAGGCTTATGCTTTTATTGATGGCGTTGAACCGGTCTATCTGTGGCCCGATCTCCGCCGCCCTGCCCTGCGCGAAATGGGTTACTCCCCAGTCGGGTATGGAGAGTACGAACACGCGGTTCCTGTCGCCCCCTGCAAATTGGATGGCGGTTTGCAATACCTGTTGGAACTTCACTTTATAGTTATCCCGGCTTAGACCCTGGTACTGGTCGTTCACCCCGATAAGCAGGGTAACGAAGTCGTAGTGTTTGCCTTCCAGCCCGCTTTTGGTAATAGCATTGATGAGGTTATCCACCGTCCAGCCTGTGGTGGCGATAATGGTAGGTTCGCTAACCTTGAGGCCCTGTTGATTCAGCTTAGCGGCCAATTGGTACGGGAGCGATTCTTCCCGTTGTACCGCCTCGCCGATAGTGTAGGAATCGCCGAGGGCGAGGTAGGTTAGGGGTTGGGTTTGAGCAGCAGTTTCCATATGCAACGCAGCAATAGTAAGGATAATTGAGCAGAGAAGTTTTATCGTATCGGCATTAGGATATGGAAACAGAGTGGGTGGTGTTCGACATCAATAGGGTCGTGTTTTTCTACTGGTATGTCGTACGCGAATTATCTTTATTACCGGGTCTTTAACCCTGTATGACACGCGATATTCGTCAATTTCGAATGCATGGTATGAGCCATCATTGTCTTTTTTGTACTTATCGATGGGATATATATCGTAGTTTTTGATAAGATTTTCTACTCTTGAAACTATCTTTTCTTCGAGTTCAGCGGCATAGGAAGGATAACCTTGTTCAATAATAAAATCTAAGGCTTTATCCAATTGGTCAAGCGCAGGTTTCGACCATTTAACTTCCACTGTTGCGCTTTTTCTTATCTGCGAAGTATTGCTTTACCTGGTCATGGGTCAGGTAATCGCCGGAGTCGATCTGTGATTCGGCTTCATCCAATTCCTTATTGTATTGATCCAAAAATGCTGCGTCCACGATTTCATTTTCATCGGCCGGCTTGAAATGATAATGACGGCTCTTGAGAAAATCCAAAAGCGCCTTTTCCTCCTGCTCGTTATATGGAAATACCTGTATGGTCATAATAACAAATTTAACAATTTTTCCTTGATCTGTCCTGGCTCTTGAATCTAAACAAGTTCCATTCCAAACAACGCCGCAATATGCCCTTTGAGCAGGTGCTTCACTTCTTCTTCATTCACTTTACGGCCCAATTCGTGCTGCATGGAGGTTACATCCTTGTCATCAATCCCGCAGGGAACGATGTTTTTGAAGTAATCGAGGTCGGTGTTCACGTTGAAGGCAAAGCCGTGCATGGTCACCCAGCGGCTGCAGCGCACACCCAGGGCGCATATCTTGCGGGCCTTGTCGTTATCTGCATCGAACCAAACGCCGGTATAGCCGGCGTAACGGCCTGCTTCGAGGCCGTAATCGGCAAGGGTGATGATCACCGCTTCTTCCAAAGTGCGCAGATACAGGTGTATATCGGTAAAAAAATTATCCAAATCAAGTATCGGGTAGCCGACGATCTGCCCCGGCCCGTGGTAGGTAATGTCCCCGCCCCGGTTGATGGGGTAGTAGGACGCCTTCTTTTCCTTCAGGCCCTGCTCGTCTAATAACAGGTGTTCTGGCTTGCCGCTCTTGCCAAGCGTATATACGTGCGGATGCTCACAAAAGACAAGATAATTGGGCGTCTGTTCGTCTTCCTCGTACTCGTCGCCTTCGGTGGCCATCTTCATATTGCGGATGCGTGTTTTCTGGTCGACGGTTTTGGCAAAAAGGGCCTCCTGGTGGTCCCATGCCTCCTTGTAGTCGATGAGGCCCCAATCCTGGAATTGTACTTGCTTGTTCTTCATATCCTTATCCCTTTACGTAGCCTATCATGTAATCTTCGTATTGCAGGTAATGCACCTGGTACTCTTTGTGGACGTCGCCCTTATCGAGATGGGCATTCACCGCTCCCGGCAACACAAAGTTAAACGGTTTCAGCGAAATGTTATCGGCAAATGACACCTCTTTCTGCCCGAAACACTTATAAACCGCTTCTTTGGCGCACCAGGCGGCATACAGGTGCTTCACCGGCTCCGCCTCGCTGATGAAAGTCAGTTCGTCCGGCTTCAAAAACTTGTACGCAATGCGTTCTACCTTCTCACGTATCTGCTCGATGTCGATACCCACCGGGCCGCTGCGGCTCATCATCACCGCGGCGTAGTCGAACGAGTGGCTGAGCGAGATATGGTAGGGCAACTTCACTAAGTAAGGTTTGCCGTGAGCATCTATCTTGCAGTCGATGAACTCGCTGGTATTCAGCATGGTGCGCAGCAGCACCCTCACGGCCAGCCAGTGCAGGTGGCGCTTTCCGAGGCTCAGCTTCTCCACGTAGGCCTTCTCGGCCTCATCCAGCTGAAGCTGTTTGTACAGGTCTTCGTCCTTCTCTTCTATCTTCCAAAGAGCAAATTCGGTATCGCTATCGACCTGCTTTTTGTATGCTATCGCCATAAAAGTAAAATTGCAAAAAGCATGGCAAACTTATGTCAAATAATTCTAATTTAGGCGGTTCATCGCAGCACAAATATGATCCTATCTGACAAGAGAATCCTCGAAGAAATTGACGCGGGGAGCATCATTATCGAACCTTTTAGGCGCGAATGCCTGGGCACCAATTCGTACGATGTGCACCTGGGCAAGCACCTGGCCACCTACCGGAGCCGCGTGCTTGATGCGAAGGTGCATAACGAGATCGACGCTTTCGAGATCGCCAAGGAAGGCTTTATGCTGCAGCCCAATACCCTGTACCTGGGCGTGACAATGGAATACACCGAAACGCACAGGCACGTGCCCTTCCTGGAAGGTAAATCGAGTACGGGCCGCCTCGGTATCGACATCCACGCCACCGCCGGTAAAGGCGATGTTGGCTTTTGCAATACCTGGACACTGGAAATATCCGTCGCGCAACCCGTGCGTGTTTATGCCGGTATGCCTATCGGTCAGCTGATCTACTTCGTGGTTGAAGGCGAGATCGAAACCCTGTACAACACCAAATCAAACGCCAAATACAACAATCCGACTACCCGCCCGGTAGAGAGTATGATGTGGAAGAATAAATTTTAAAGAAGCAGAAAGCTTAAAGCTTTATGTTTTAAGCTTAAAAATCATTCCTTGAGGTCGGCATCCCAATGCTCCGCTATCTTTCCGTCTTCGATACGGAACATATCAAACTCAGTTGTTATATAATATTTTGTCGCGTCTTTTGGATCGACGTGCCCTCGTTTGAAACTAAGCACAACATGGTCGCCTTCCGCAACTATAGCGATCAGGCGGCCTTTAATCGTATCGGCAATGGGATGTGGTTTTGCGAATTTTGAAAAGAAATCCAGGAACCCTTGCCTGCCCGTTGGCACATTCGGATTGTGCTGGATAAAACCTTCCTGCATGTACTGCGGCACAAGCTCCAGGTGACCACCCTCTATTACGGAACGCCAAAAATCGTACACGAGCTTTTTGTTTTTAGCCAATTGGGAATCATTGCTATACAGCATCGATTGCTGCCTTTGCGCAAAAGCGGCTGCACATAAGCAAAGTGCGAGGCCGGATAGTAATAGTTTCTTTTTCATTTGGGTTTATCTTTTTAATTATGCGGGAGATAATCTATGAAGTTAACGGGTATAACTACTCGTTTGTCGCTCAGGGTGTCAAATTTACAGACAATTGTTATAGGCAAAACGTTACAAAGTGGCAATGAAATATTCTCGTGAAAAAGAGAAATTTCCCTTAAGGTGGTTTCCTTTTTTGATACAGCCCTTTGGCATCCCGGACGGATGGAAAAATTTTCAATACACTTACCTGTTGCGCCTTTCTAACCTGTCTTAAGCTTAAATTAGCCTGAAGATGCGCGTTCGCAAACCTTTCATATTGATCTTAGCCTTATGTCTTTTTGGATTAGCGGCTTTTTGCCAGGGCGATTCCGTATTGCTCAATAAGCTAAAGGCCTTTAATCAAACCCGCCCCGTTGAAAAAGCCTACCTGCATTTTGATAAGTCCTATTATGCCGCAGGCGACACTATCTATTTCAAAGCCTATGTGACTATGGGTGAAAGGCATGTGCTTTCGCGCATCAGCGGTGTGCTTCATGTGGACCTAATCAATACCAAAAACAAGATCGACCAAAGCATCAAATTACAATTGGCCGATGGTGTTTCCTGGGGCGATTTTGCTTTGCCTGATAGCCTACCCAAAGGCAATTACCGGGTAAGGGCCTGGTCGGAATGGATGCGAAATGATCCCGGCAACTTTTTTGAAAAAGTGATACCCGTCGGTTCGCTGCAAAACGGTAAGGCGACCGGAAGCAAAGCGGCACATAGCAAAGCTGATATACAATTCTTTCCTGAAGGCGGGACATTGGTAACAGGGATAAAGTCTCGCATCGCTTTCAAAGCTATCGGACCGAATGGCTTGGGTATGGCGGTAAAGGGTGTTGTAACCGACAATGAGAATAAGGAGGTCGCCTCTTTCGCATCAGCGCACCTTGGCATGGGCAGCTTTGAGCTGACACCCGAGCCAGGCGAAACTTACCAGGCCAAACTCACTTTTGCGGACGGAACAACGCAAACACTTCCTCTGCCCGCGGCGGATGGACAGGGTATCGCCTTATCTGTCGATAATGATTCCATTCCTATAGCCAAAGCCAGGATAACGGCAACCCTTGCTTATCTCGCGGCAAACAAAGGGAAGATATTTACCCTGCTAATTAATTCTGGCGGCGTTGCTACAACGGCCTCGTGCACTTTGGACAGTACGGTTACAGTATTGTATATTCTAAAACGGAAACTATTTACCGGGGTTGCTACGATCACGCTGTTTTCGCCGGATGACCAACCGCTGTGCGAAAGGGTAATCTTCATCCAAAACCATGATCAATTAAGCCTCAAGATCACAACCGACAAGGATCAATATGCGCCGAGGGAGAAAGTTACCTTAAAACTCAACGCCAAAACCCGGTCGGATTCAGCGGCGATAGGGCATTTTTCCGTTGCAGTCACCGATGAAGGCAAAGTTCCGGAGGATGAAAATCATGAAACAACAATCCTTACCGATCTGCTTTTAACCTCAGACCTGAAAGGGTACATCGAACAGCCGAATTATTACTTCAATCATATCAACGACACCACGGCCAAAAATCTCGACCTGGTAATGCTCACGCACGGTTACCGCAGGTTTGAGTGGAAGGAAGTATTGAATGGCAATCAACCGCCTGTTACCTATCAGCCGGAACAAGACTTATTGATCAGCGGGACAATTAAGTCTGTTTTAGGAAAACCGGTAGCTAAGGGAACTGTTTCGCTCATCACCAGTATGGGCGGCCCGGTATTGAGCCAGGTGACGGATGATAAAGGCAATTTTAAGTTCGGTAATATGCTCTTCACCGATACGGCTAAATTTATCCTTCAGGCTGCTACCAGCAAGGGTAAGATTTCCACTGTTATCAGCTATAACAGGCAGCAAGACGAGCCGTCGGTGATACCCCGGTTGCGAAGCGCCTCGGATACGGGCAGCCACATGCAGCCTTACTTGCAGAACCATAAGGAGGAGTGGGACCAGTATGCCAAATATGGTTTGCCCAGTGGAAGGCTGTTAAGGGAAGTGAAAATCAAAGAGGTGATACATAAAAATGAACAATACCGCACCTCCAATATTTTTAGCCAGGCACCAGCAAACCAGGTATTACATGCTGAAGAATTAGACAAACTAGGCGGCCAGCTTGGTGACAAGTTAAATGGAATGGTACGTGGGGTAACTATCTTCAACGGCGTTCCTTATTACGCAGGCAAGTTTGCTATGGCGGTAGTAGTCGATAATATTAAGGTTAAAAGTTTAAATGAAATTAATCCTAACGATGTTGAGACGGTAGAAGTTTTTAGTTTCTCAACTCCCGGTACCGGCTATATATTTATAACAACCAAACAGGGTACGGGCCGGGAACCAAAAGATATCGCTTCAACCGGCGTTCTGCCAATCACAGTCATGGGCTTTTACAAGGCCCGGCAATTTTACGCACCAAAATATGAGCATCCAAACGATAACCTGAACCACAAAGACCTGCGCAGTACTATTTACTGGCAGCCGGAGCTAACAACTGATAAAGATGGTAATGCTTCTTTGTCTTTTTACAATGCCGATGGTACTGGCAATTACCGTGTTATCATAGAAGGAATGGATGGTAAAGGTAATATAGGAAGGACAGTATATACTTACAAAGTTAATTGATACGGGTAGGATCGTTACACCAAGTACGCGTCCGGGAGGGGTTTACATGGTTTACAGTTCTTCGCGTTTTTACTCAATTAAATAGTTGATAATCAATTTGTTAACTCAAAAACAGCTAAAATAGTGTAAACCATAAATTTAAATGGTTTTCCTGAATGACCCGGGTGAGTCCCAGGATTTTATAACTCAGTGTGACACTCTTTTAGGCTTCCGCATTTTCCGGCTCCCAACCGGACGAAAAAAAATTCAGTCCAGCATATGGAATCGTCAACAATATTGCATCATAGCATAACCATGCTATTTGCACAAATAAAATTCTATCTTTATTTAACCTTATTAAACCTATGACCCGCAAAGTCTTTTTTTTGGTATTGATGGTTTGCAGCCTGAATGTTTACGCTCAGGACAGTACTTTTTTATCCCGCGTGGTAAGCAGCGCGGCGGTGCAGCCTGTGCAGGAGAAAGTATACCTCCACCTTAACAAACCGACCTATTACGCCGGCGATACGATATGGTACAAGGCTTATACGGTAACAAGCAGCGGCCATCGCCTTTCTCCGCTAAGCGGCGTTCTGTATGCCGAATTGATCGGCCCGAAAGATTCTGTGATCTCAAGGCAAACGCTGAAGCTGGTTGCAGGTATTGCCTGGGGCGAATTCGCGTTGCCACGCAGGGCGGGCATTTATCATGTGCGCGCCTATACCAACTGGATGCGCAATACAGATGCAAGTTATTTCTTTAACCAGCGTATCATGGTACTTGGTCCAGGGTTGGCGGACGCACGGTTGTCCGTGCCTGCCCGGCAGGTAAGCGGCAAAAAACCGGATGAACACCCGGATATCCAGTTTTTACCCGAAGGCGGCAGCCTGGTGGTCGGCTTGCGGTCGAGGGTGGCTTTCAAGGCTGTCGGCAGCAACGGGCTGGGCGTGGATGTCAGCGGAACGATAGTCGACAATGATGGCAACGTAATGGCCGACTTCTCTTCGCAGCATCTCGGGATGGGCGTATTTGCCATCACGCCTCAGCCGGGCAAAACATATCATGCCAAAATAGTTGTTACCGGCGAGGACTCCTTCAGCGTTGATCTTCCCAAAGCGGTTGCTGAAGGATTTACACTATCGGTTGATAACCGCGAGAAGGACAGCATTTACGTCAGGATAGCGGCTAACGACAAACTGTTCGGGACTGCCGAGGGGAGCAAATTTTACCTGGTCGCGCAATCAGGCGGCAGGGTATATTATGCCACGCAAGGTCGGCTTACCGACCCGGTGTTCATGGCGCGTGTAGAGCGATCACGGTTCCCCTCGGGTATTGTGCAGTTCACTTTATTTTCGACTGATGGCCGGCCGGTAAATGAGCGGGCAATATTTGTCCGGAACGATGACGGTATGAAATTAAGCATCAATGGGACGGAGACGGCATACGCCCCGAGACAAAAGGTAAAGATCAATTTGGCCACGGACACATTGAGCAGCTTATCCGTATCTGTGATCAACGAGAGCCGGGTGCCTTTCAATGAAAACGGGGAAAGTACTATCCTAAACAACTTATTGCTTACCTCCGACCTGAAAGGATACATCGAGCAGCCCAATTATTACTTTACAGATGTGAACGATCAAAAAGTTACGGACCTTGACGTGCTGATGCTCACGCAGGGATATACCCGGTTTGAGTGGCAGAAAATATTAGCCGGGGCGCCCGCTTCTCCTGCCTATGCGTCTGAAAAAGCGCTGCAACTGGAAGGCACACTGAAGACTCCATCCGGTAAGCCTGTGCCAAAAGGAAAGGTGATGCTGGTTTCCACCAGGGAAGAAGTCGTGATGGACACGGTTACAGACGCAGAAGGCAACTTCAGGTTCGAAGGGTTGGATATTTCAGATACGTCAAAGATCGTCCTTAGAGCCAGGAAAGAAAATAATGGCAGCAACGTAAATATTTATGTGAAACAGCCTGAATATCCCGCGGTGACAGGCGATGGAATCAGCTCCGAGACTTTAATGCCGGCGGCAGAAGATATTAAAGCCGCTATCGCGGGTTACCGGCAGGAGCAGGTAAATGATTCGTTGAAGACTGGCCGGATCTTAAACGAGGTGACCATCAGCGCTAAAAAGCTGCCCAAGCCCGATCAATACAATAATTACGGCGCTACTATGGAATACGATGCCGATATGAAAAAACTGGCGCAGGAGCAGATTGTTACAAGCCGGGCCTTTACCAACGTAATACCCGGCCTCACATACAGCGTGGAAAAAGGATTTTATTATCATGAAAAGCCGGTCAGCAAAGTAATTATTGACGGGTTTGCGAGAAACCAAAATGCGATTGACTTTTTATCAGTAAAGGAATTGGAGAGTGTGCGTATGATAGGGATCGATCCCTATACCCTGGTGCTCACGACAAGGCGGTATGCGGGTACGGATACCACATCAACCAAACTGAAAGAGGTTGTGATACACGGCAAAAGGACCGCGAAGCCGGATCAGTATAACCATTACGGCACTGTGCCTGAAGACCTGATAAACATGAAAATTTTCAATGAGGAGTTTATTACGGTAAAGGATGGGGTCACTACATTGATACCGGGATTGCATTATGTATATATGAAGAATAGTAAGTCGAAGCTTATATACGAGCATGATACGACCAGTGTGCGCGTAATCGTCGATGGCTTTGAGCAGCCACAAGCTGATATTGATACTTATTCGCCGAACGAGATCGAAAGTATCAGGCTGGTTCATACTACCAATCTCGAACCTGCGACGCTCGTCATCATTTCGAAACGTTACGCCGGTACGGATACAATGGCGACAGTAAAATTGAAAACCGTGACCATCAATGCCAGGAAGGACAAGCCCAAACCTGACATGTCGTTTTCCTCAAATCTCCACGGCGGCGGAAATGCTGACCAGGTGATCATGTATGATGAGATGGGTGACGGGCCGAATCTTTCTGACCGGCTGACAGGCAAAGTAAACTTCGTAACTTTTGACAATAGAGGTTATCCGATCAATACAAGGATGCAGAGGAACGGATATCTGTCTGTAATAATAGATGGTGCTATATTGGATCATACTCATATTAATGACATTGCCGCAAGTGATGTTTATAGCATCGAGGTGCTTAGAACTTCATTTGCGGTCAACATATATGGGCACAGCATTGAGGGCGGCGGGGCCTTGGTTATTACTACAAAGCGCGGAGCCGACCCCAGATATAAGACAGATACTGCATCCGCCATAAGACTGAAAACGGTGACCGTCAATGCGAAAAAGGCGAAATCGAAGCCAAACCTCCAGTTTTCCTCTAACCTCAATGGGCCAGGCCATGCAGATCAGGTGCTCATGGGGGATGCCCTGGGTAATGAATGCATCAACTTGTCGGACTGTTTAAACGGAAGACTTGCAGGAGTTTACATCCAGTCAGGCAAACCTTATCTGCAACGCGCACAGAATAAATTAGGGGGAGTGTCTCCAATGACTGTGATCATAGACGGCGTTATATTGGACGGATCACATATTGACGATGTCAGTCCCGGTGATATTTATAGCGTCGAAGTATTGCGCAGCGGGGCGTACCTGGCAGTCTATGGATATTCAGCGCCAGGCGGAGCTATCATCATCACCACCCGCCGAGGCAGTAATTCCAAGTATGTCACCAGCACCGCTCCGGCCGGGCTGATCACTTATCCATTTAAGGGATTTCATGTGGCGAGGGTATTTTATTCGCCTAAATATGATCATCCCAAAACAGATGATGATCGCTTCGATCCGCGTTCAGCGATTTATTGGAACCCTAACATCATTACTGATAAAGACGGCAAAGCCTCATTCGAATATTACAACGCCGATACTAAAGGTATCTATCGTGTAGTGATTGAAGGGATTGACGAGAACGGGAAGATAGGCAGGGTGGTATACCGGTATAAGGTAGATTAGTGAATAGGTGAATAGTCAATAGTGAATCGAATATTCACTGCTCACTATTGACTATTGATTACATGAAATTTTTGTAAGTTTAACTAACCTTACTTGGATCAATGCTTCGGAAACTGATTTTATTGCAGTTGATGATCTTCAGCCTGGCGGCTTCTGCGCAGGATACCACGTTTTTGTCGCGGGCCGCCGGTATAGCTGCCGCGCAGGCAGTGCAGGAAAAAGCGTACCTCCATCTCGACAGATCTTATTATTCACCGGGAGATACCATTTGGTTTAAAGCCTACGTTACAGCAGGGCCTGCGCACGAGCTATCGGGTATTAGCAATGTACTCAATGTAGCTTTGGCCGATAGCAGGGACTCGATCGTTCAAATGATCAGGCTGCCACTGGTCAGTGGGCTTGTCTGGAGTGATATGTTGCTGGCAGACACCTTGCGCCCGGGCCGCTATCGTATCATAGCATATACCAACTGGATGCGTAACGCCGGGCCTGAATATTTCTTTGACCATCCGGTAACGATCATTAATACCGCCCCGGATTTACAAGGCCCGATCGGGGTCCGGCCCCGGAAAATCGTTATACGAAAAAGAAAGGAAGCGAACAAAGCTGACATCCAGTTCTTCCCTGAAAGTGGCAGCCTGGTCAATGGTATCCGGTCGAAGGTCGCGTTTAAAGCAACCGGGGAAAACGGGCTGAGTATGGATGCCAGCGGTGTTGTGACGGACGATTCAGGTCAGCAGATCACGATGTTTAAAAGCGAGCATTTGGGAATGGGTTTATTTTACCTGACGCCCGAACCTGGCAAAAGCTATAAGGCTTCGGTGGAGTTTGCGGATGGCACACAATGTGTGATTAGCCTGCCTGTCGCTGTGGATAAAGGTTTTGTGATGAACATTAATAACTCCGACACAAGCTTTATCCGTGTAACCGTTACCGCAAGTAAAAGCGCATTAGATGATCCGCAACAGTATGGCGAGATCAATTTGATAGCCCAGGCAGGCGGCAAGGTTTATTATACCGCCAAAAGTAAAGTAACCTCTGCACCGCTGGTTGCGGTTATACCGAAAAGCAAGTTTCCGTCAGGCATTGTTCAGTTCACGCTCTTCTCTGCTAAAGGCGAGCCGTTGAACGAACGGATAGCTTTTATAGAATGGCATGATCAGCTCTCATTGAATTTAGCTCCTGATAAGGCGAACGGTTATACCTCAAGAGGGAAAATCAGGATCAATATTAATTCACTCTATAGTGCCGGGAAACCTGCCACGGGAAGCTTTTCAGCGGCGGTGGTAAATGAATCGTTTTTACCCGGTGATGCTGAAGCCGGCCCTACAATTTTCAGTCATTTGCTGCTGACATCCGACTTAAAGGGATATATCGAAAAACCCGGCTATTATTTCAGCAATAACGAAAATGCCCGTGCCGATCTCGACGTGCTGATGCTGACCCAAGGCTACCGCCATTTTGAATGGAAAAAGATGCTGAACGGTGGGCAGGAAGCCGTAAAATACATGCCCGAAAAGACGCTAAGCGTATCCGGTCATGTAAGAACGCCGGGCGGAAAACCGGTCGTAAAAGCAAAAGTGTCACTATTGAGTACCCGCGGTGGTTATATGCTGCTGGATACCGTAACCGATCAGCAAGGGCGCTTTGTTTTTGACCGGCTGATGGTCGTCGACAGCCTTGCATGTAAGATACAGGCACGTACAACAAAGGATAGCAAAAACGTGGTTGTTACTATCGATGATTCCCCGCCGCAATTGCAGCATTATGAAGTGGCCTTAACAAACGATAGCCTTATGCCGGCCCGTTTGCCTGTTAAGCAAACATCAAGCGTCCAGCAAAGCAAAATACCGGCAAATGGGCACTCCAAACTTTTAAAGGAGGTAGTTATAAAAGCGGAAAAGCCTTTGTTAAAAAACTCATCCAACCTGAATGGCTCCGGCAATGCCGACCAAGTGCTTTTAGAAAAGGACCTGAATCAGGCTGGTGGTGATATAGCAAGCCGCCTGGTGGGTAGACTGACGGGTATTTTTTTTAGATGGGACCCCCAAAAATGGATATTGTATCCGTGCATGTATCAAAACGGGAATATAGTGATCCCAAAGATCATGGTTGACGGGGTAGAAATGAAGGCTGAAATTTTAAATACGCTACCTCCGGAGATCGTCGAAAGCGTTGAAGTATTACGAAGCTCTAATTATACATCTATGTATGGGTGGGAGGGCTATAACGGGCTGATATTGATCAATACAAAAAAAGGAAACTATGGTGGTTCTGAAGCCACAAATATTGCGTCATACACGATCAATGGTTACCATAAAGCCCTTGTATTCTACTCGCCGAAGTATGACCATCCTAAAACTGATACCGAACAACCGGACCAACGAAGCACCGTTTACTGGAACCCCAATGTTGTTACTGACAAGGACGGAAAAGCCTCATTTGAATATTATAACGGCGATACCAAAGGCACTTACCGGCTGATTGTCGAAGGAATTGATGAGAACGGGAAAATAGGCAGGGCGGTTTTCCGATACACGGTCCAATAACAGTTGGCGTTATGAGTTGGCAGTTTGCAAAAACGCTGCACGGTCTCTGCCAACTGCGCACAGCCAACTGCAAACCGGGTCACCTCGCCAAAAAGAACTTTCCCCAAAAATCAACTGATTTGGACAGCTCGCTGTGATCTGAGCCCTGGCCGCTATTGTATTGCTGACCGCCATGCCCGCCGTGTCCGCCGCGACCACCTCCCATACCGCCGCCGCGTCCGCCTCTGCCCATTCCTCCGGGGCCGCCTTCCGACAAGCCCTCGTTTTTAGGATCGGCACGTTCTGAACCAGGCCTGGTGATACCGTTAATCTTAAAATTGAAAGCCCATTCATTTTTATATAGATCGTCGGCGTGGAATAGCGATATTGGAATGGCCAGTTCATAAACCATATTGCCGTCATGGTCAAAATCTATTGCATTTTTAAAACCATAAGTGTTCGAAGTCGTGATCATATCACTTTCCACGTCTTTAAAGCCGGTAACTTTTACCTGGCTTAATTTGGTCAGTTTAGCCTTCATCTCCTCGTCCCGGGCATCTTCGGTGAATTTGCCTGTATCTTCCTGCATGGCCAGCGCTTTGTAGGTATTGGCATTTGTAGCGCTCAAAGGGAAGGTAACGGTGAACGTTTCTTTTTTTCGTCCTTTTGGGTCAATACTCAATGTTAGCCCTGCATGGAGGATGCGCGTTTGCTCACTGCGGTCGTTAATGCGGATGGCCATATACAGCGTGTCTTTGGTGTTGGCCAGGCTATAGTATAATTTTTTATCCTCGTTGTAATACCGCAGGCTGTCGCCCCAGTCTTTCAGGTCGCCGTCGACCGTAATGCCGGAAGGCGGTGGCTGCAAGATGTTTTGCGCCGGTTTATTTTGTGCGTATAGGGTAATTGTGAAGAACTGCAGGGCGCCGATAATGCACGCGCGAATGACAGGGGTATTCATGAGCGATCTAAATAGTGTGAAGTTAACACGGATTGGCTTACTTTATTGCGGGGATTTCGGTAATTTTGTGGTTACATTATGCCGACACAAACGCAGGAAGAGACCTTAACGCTTGAGGACATACTCGCCGACCTCAAGGAAATTCATCGTTTGATCCTCTGGAACGACGATATCAACACCTTCGACCATGTGATCTTCTGCATGATGAGATACCTCGACTACTCTGAATCACAGTCTGAAAAGATCGCCTGGAAGGTGCACAACGAAGGCAAATGCGCTGTGCTGGAAGGCTCGTTCACCGAGATGGAGATCTATCGCAAAATCCTCCAGCAGGAAGGTCTTACTGTTACCGTTGAGTGAATTTAATGTTATCGGAGCGTGACCTTAGTGTACAAAATACGCACTAATGTTAACTCAATGAAATTATTCTGTTAAGGATTTTTTTAAAGGCTAAAAATTCAGAATTTCTCCAAGTTTCAGGTGGGACTTTGCGCAAAATGCCAGACTCCATGCAACAACGACCACCCTTTTACACCGTCTTTTCAAGTGTTAATAACCGTATCGTTCTGCCGCTAAAAAGCTATGGCGCGGCAAGTAAAGCTCTTTGCCAAAAAGAGGCCTTTTACTATCGCAAAGCAGGGATACCTATTATATAGTTTGCGCGAAATAAATACCGTATCCACGGTATAAAGTCACTTATTGTTTGCTGATCTTAATTGCTTAACCATTGATGAAATCAACTTTACTACGCTTATCACGTCTGCTTTTAATAACCACAATGTTTGCATGTTTTTGCGGCATTGTACATGCACAAACCATTAAGGGTAGTGTAAAGGACGCTAAGACCGGCGACATACTATTCGGCGCCACAGTGCAAATTCAGAAAGGCGACTTTAAAGAAAGCACTACCGTTAAGCTCGATGGTATCTATATTTTTAAGAACGTAGCAGCAGGCACTTATAAATTGCAGGTAAGGTTTATCGGCTACAATACTACCAAAGAGTATGATGTAGAGGCCACCACCGGCGGCACGGCTATACTGAATGTGGCTATGGTTCCGAGTGCACAGGCACTGAACGAGGTTGCTGTTACCGAGCATGTGAGCCGTGAAACTGATGCCGCAGCACGGGGCGCGGAAAAAAACTCGAATATGACGCTGAACGCGGTTTCGGCGCAATCTATCGCCATCTCGCCCGATGTGCTGATATCGAACGTAGTAGCCCGGGTACCGGGTATCTCCATAGACAGGAGTAATACCGGCGATGCGCAGCACGTGATCATCCGCGGGATGGATAAGCAATATAATACAACGCTTATCAATGGCATCAAAATACCAAGTCCTGATGATAAAAACCGCTACGTTCCACTCGATATTTTTCCTGCCGGGCTCGTCGACCGGCTGGAGGTTTATAAGACACTGACGCCGGATATGGAAGCCGATGCTTCGGGTGGCGTGGTGAACATGGTGATGAAATCTGCGCCGGATAAACTGGTTGTAAACGGAGAGGTCGGAACAGGGTATAGCCAGCTATTTTTCGACCGCAGTTTTGAAACATTTGACCGCAGCACGGTAAATAGCCAATCCCCCGGCCAGATCCATCCGGGCCAGCCGGCAGCGATAAGCGAGTTCCCGTATCAAAATCTGATCACCACTAAAGAAAATGCTCCTATCAATAAAACGGCGAGTTTAACGATCGGCGACCGTTTTTTGAACAATAAGTTAGGCATCATATTCGCAGGTACTTACCAGAATTTATACCAGGGCAATAACAGCTTTATTGTCGTACAGGAAAACACCGTCGGCGAATCGCCAAACATCAATACGCCGAACCAGGAAACCGCTTTCCAGAGCGCGGACAATCGCAAGTACTCGTCGCAGCTCGATCGCCTGGGTGCTATTGCGTCTATCGACTATAAGTTCGATCCCGACAACGTTGTCAAATTGTTCGGTACTTACGCGCAATTAGACGACTACCGTGTCCGCGAAACCGAGGCCGATACTTACGGCGGCTATTCTTATCAGGGTTACAGGGGTTCATTTTCTATCGACGACCAAACACAAACACGCACCGACCAGCAGAATATTTACAACGTTACGCTAAGCGGCAGGCATAATAATTTATTGGAAAATCTATTCAAGGGCTTCTCGATGGATTGGACCGCAGCTTCGTCACAAGCTACTCACAAGCTGCCTGATATGGCCGAGTTTGACACCAATTATAATACGGCTCCGGTTATAGCGCCGGGTAGTCCAAATCAACCGACAGGCAATCCATATGAGCCTCTTGCTTCAGTAGCAACAGGTATTCAAAATACACCTGTGCAGGTGGGAAACGAATCGAGACAATGGATGAGCAATACCGACAAAGATCTCGCCGGTTACTTAAATCTTCATTATAAAAGCGATAACATTTTTAACCGTAAAGCGGAATTTTCGATAGGTGGCATGTACAGGCACAAAACAAGGGATAACTTCAGCGACGCCTATAAGCTTAGCAATACATTTATATCAGGAACGGCTAACCCCGAGTTATACACATCAATACCGGCCTCCACATTTTATTTCGCAAATACCGAGGACCCTAACGGTACCTATGCTACCAGCGCGCTTGATTATACCTTCACCGAGAATGTAAGCGGAATTTATGCCATGGTCAAATATTATCTCAGCAACAAACTGGATGTAATATTCGGGTTACGGCAGGAAACTACGAATCAGTCTTTTGATACCAATCAGCCGGCCACATTTGCCGGTAAATCAGGCACTATCTCTTATAACGATCTTTTACCCAGCATTAATATCAAATACGCTCTTACCGATGAGCAGGCTTTAAGAGCAGCTTACTACAAATCGGTACTCAGGCCGTCATTTTACGACCTGGTACCGGGGCAGGATAATTCACAGGATGATGCCTTTTACGATCACGAGGGAAACCCTTTTCTGCAGCATACAGCGATCGATAACTACGATCTGCGGTACGAGTTTTTTCCGGGCGTATTTGACGAGTTTATGGTGGGTGGTTTTTATAAATATATAACGGACCCCATCGAGACGTCTCTGCAACAGGCTCCAGGTGGCGGGGCAACGCTGCTATTTATACCAAATAATCCAAGCGCTTCCGCCCAGAATTTTGGAGGCGAACTCGTTGCCACGAAATATTTTGGTAACGTCGGTTTCTCGATCAATTACACATACACTAATTCACAGATCACCACCCCGAAAAGTATCAACGTCCAGGGCCAGATCAGCTATCGCGATCAAACAAGGCCATTGCAAGGCCAGGCCGCTAATATTGGCAACGCTTCTTTACTCTATAAAGACCAGAAACTGGGTATCGAGACCCAATTGTCAGTTGCCTACACAGGCGAACGCCTGGCTGCTGTATCCAATTATTATGGCCTGGATACCTGGGAAAAACCGTCGACTTATCTTGATTTTTCGGCACAGAAAAAGATCGGCAGGCATTTTATCATTTTTTGCAAAGCAAATAACCTGCTGAATACACCTTACGAGCTATTTATTAAACAGGATAACCAGGGTAATTATGCCGGCTTGCTGAAATATCCGCACCAGGAGAGCCCGAATTATACAACGGTAGAGTATAGCCAGTTTTATGCGCGCTATGCCCTTGGCGTTAAATACAATTTTTAATAATGCACAGAAACCAATAAAAGTAACAATTAATCCATTTTCATCATTATGAAACAATTAAGAATCATCTCTTTCGCGCTGTCGCTTTTAGCGCTTGCAGCCTGCAGCAAGAAGACCGACAAAACAACCATTTCACAAGCGCAGATCAAGGTCGGCCAGGGTATCCCGAATACCGGTACTTTGCCTGCCGGAAGCTACAAAGGCACTTTCCTTGCTGGCCAGACTTACAGCATCGGCGGCGATATTACCATTAACGCGGGTGATACTTTGCTGATCCAGAAAGGCGTTACACTGAATATGGCCAAAGGGGCCAATATCCTTGTTAACGGTGACCTGGTGAGCCTCGGCACAAAGGACGCGCCGGTAACGATCACCTATCCGAAATTCCACAAAACAACAGGTGCATCTGTCCTGGGCCAGGATTCGGCTTACGTTGGCGGCTGGGGTGGTATTTATGCCAGCAACACCTGTAAATTAGAGGTATTGAAATGGACTCACCTTGATTTCGGTGGTGCAGCACTGCAAACCTTGCCGTTTTCTAATGCAAACTCCCTGAAAGTAGGTGCGCAGTTCATCCTTTATTTCGAAAACCCGACCGGCGTTTTCATTATGGAAGATTCATGGATCTATGGCTCGCCTGATGATGCAACCCGGTTCTACGGCGGTTATTACAATATTATGCGCAACACCATGGAGAAATGCGGCAGCGCAGGCGGCGACGGTTTTAACGCAAAAGGCAGCGCTGTAGGCAATATGGCTTATAACCTGGTTATCGGCGGCGCTACTAACGGTACCAAATCGGCAAGTGACGGTACTACAGCGGGCGAATGCCAGTTTACCATGTACAACAACACTTACATCAACGATGGTTACAGGAACAATGGCGTATTTGGTGCGCGCAGCGGCTCCGTTGAGATCGAGAACAATTCGAGAGCATTGGTTTACAACAATTTGATAGTTGACTGCGAATTTGGTGTTCGTATTGCCGCCGGCCCGGGTGGTGCTAAAGTTTACCTGGCCGACACTACTTTTGATTCGTCAAAAGTAATTAAGCAAACAGCTTACGGTTACAACTTCAACTATGTAGATGATGCTGAACAGGCTGATCAGATCGTACCTACAGATGTGGCGCAACCGGTTGTAACACATCCGCAAGCAACCGATATACCAAACATGGCGCAATTCCTTGGTGCCGGTTACACATTCGGTCAAACTTACGACGGCAGCTCCCTCGTTGGTCAAAACAACCCGATGTTTGCGAATTTCCCACTGCCCCAGGCTTCCAATGCCTGGATTACACAATGCTCTGTTGATGGTTATGATTTCCATCTGCAGGCCGGTTCACCAGCTGTTGGTAAAGGCACTCAAGACGCAACCAAGATCGCGCCTATAACAGGCAATATTCCTCTCGACCCTAACTTTGGTTCAAGCGGTATCACCGGTCCCGGAAAAGATATGGGCTGCTACCAGCGCGATGGCTCAGGTAACCAGCACTAATTCTTTAATGAGATATAATTAATGAAGTATATTATTTCTGACATGACAACCCGTTTTAATAGCAATATTAAATGCGGGTTGTTGTGTTTTTTTGTTCTTTTTGCCTTTTCCTGCAAAAAATCGGCATTGCCGGTTACCGCAAAAAAAGATACAACTACGACTCCCGTAGTAGTCAACTTCCCTAAACCATCTTATAATCCGTCCGGCCTGGATACAACAAAAACTTTTGCAACGGTACCTGTGGTTAATAACCTGGAGCGAAAGGATCTTTTGGAAATATCCGGAGTAGCGGCAAGCCGGATCAACCCCGGCATATTGTATATCCATAATGACAGCGGAAACCCCAACCAGGTTTATATGGTCGACGCTACAGGCGCCAATAAAGGGACACTAAACATTCCCGAGCCCAACCGGGATTGGGAAGATATAGCAGTTGGCCCTGGCCCTGTTGCAGGCAAAAATTATATCTACCTGGGCGATATTGGCGATAATAATTCCATTTATCCTTCAGTATTTATTTATCGCTTTGAAGAACCTGATCTTACAGGTCAAACTTTACCCGTCACGGTTAGTATCGCTAAAGTCGATACGATCCAGTTGAAATATCCTGACGGCCCCAGAAATGCGGAAACATTAATGGTTGATCCGTTAACCAAAGATATCTATATTGCCAGCAAGACAAGTAATCTTTCCAATATATACGTTGCACATTACCCACAGAGCACGACTACCGCTACAGTGATGACTCCGGTGGTCCAATTATATTTTAATAAGGCAACGGGAGGCGATATTTCTCCGGATGGAACTGAAATCCTGTTAAGGAGCAACGAACTGATTTGGTACTGGAAGCTTCCTGCCGGAACAAGTATCTCGCAGGGCCTGATGATGGCGCCGGAAGTTGCGCCCTACTCGAACAACGAGCCCCAGGGTGAAGGCATTGGTTTTGCTGCTGATGGTTCAGGATACTATACCGATACCGAAATAAAAGGCTATCCCGGCAAGCTGGCGACCATATCTTTTTATAAAAGAAATTAACTTTACCGCTATGAGCAGAAATAAAATATCACACATTTGGATCTTGATAGCAGTGCTGGCGCTGTTTTTTCAGAGCAGTTATGCACAGGAAACAGTCAATATTATTTTCACATCCGATGCTCATTTTGGTATTACAAGGCCTAAGTTCAGAGGCGATAGTAACGTAATAAGCCAAAAGGTAAACGATGCCATGGTCAGGCAGATGAATACTTTGCCAGGAATCATATTGCCTGCTGACAACGGCATAGGCGCGAACCAAAAAGTCGGAGCGGTAGACTATTTGATCGAAGGCGGTGATATTGCCAACCGCATGGAACCACCCGCGCAAACGGCTGCAGAGTCATGGGCGCAATTTGAGCAGGAATATATGCACCAGCTGGATCTGAAAGGGCATGACGGCCGCCCGCTTAAGTTGCTGATGGTCCCGGGAAATCATGACATTTCCAACGCCGTAGGTTACCCGCGGGCGATGAAACCCGCCACTGATCCTTCTTCGATGGTGAGTATTTATAACCTGATGCTAAAACCAGCAAAGCCATTGACTAATGCAGATTATGATTACCATAAAGACAAAATCAATTATTCGCGGAACATCAAAGGCATACACTTCATGTTCATTACGCTTTGGGCCGATTCGGCCGAACGCATCTGGATGCAGAAGGACCTGGATACGATATCGCCGAAGACCCCGGTGGTCATCGTTACTCACGATCAGCCGGAATGCGAATCAAAGCATTTTACCAATCCCTTACCGCCGCACAACATGACGCCGGAGAATAAATTCGAAAACCTAACGGAAGAGCATTACAAGGAGGGCGCAATCGCCGCTGCCAATGACGGCGCAACCGCAATAGAGCAACGCGGTCTTGTGAAATTTCTAAAGGCGCACTCGAATATCAAAGCCTATTTCCACGGCAACAGCAACTGGAACCAGTTTTATGTTTACCATGGGCCGGATAAAGATGTAAATCTGAATACCTTCAGGGTTGATTCTCCGATGAAAGGCGACTATTCCCGCAAGGATGAAACTTTGTTATCATTCCAACTCATCTCGCTCGATCCGAAAACTCAAACACTTACTGTCCGCGAATGCCTGTGGAATACCAGGCCATCGGAACCGGATCAAAAGATAGTTTTCGGTAAATCTTCTACGGTCTCCCTGAAAGTGAATTGAGAATAGTCTTAAGTCTAAAGCCAAAAGTCCTAAGTCAGTTAAAGACTTTAGACTTTAGGCTCAGGACTTTTGACTCAAACAATATAGTTCCAGCCGTGCGTATCTGCAACGTGGCCATAACGAATATTATCCAGTGTGTTGAGTACCTTTTGCGAGAACTCGCGGGTTTTTGGATCGCTCAGGGTATAATCTTCGCCCTGGTAATGAATCGTACCAACCGGTGCGATCGTCGCGGCAGTTCCGGCGCCGAAAGCATCGGTTAGTTTGCCATTCTTAGCACCCGCGATGATCTCGGCTACTGATACGCGCCTCTCTTCAACCGGGTAGCCCCAGTCGCGGGCCAGCGTGATCACGGTATTGCGGGTAACTCCGTCAAGAATTGTATTCAGATCAAGAGACGGGGTGATCAATTTGCCATCTAGTACGAACATCACGTTGGCAGCGCCCATCTCTTCAATGTATTTATGTTCTTTACCGTCTGTCCAGATCAGTTGGTCAAAGCCTTCCTCAACGGCTCTTTTAGCCGGAAGCATGGCGCCGCCGTAATTGCCTGCCGCTTTGGCAAAACCGAAACCGCCTTCAGCAGCACGGGTAAACTGATCTTCGATCTTAACATGCAGCACTTTAGCGAAGTAAGGCCCCACCGGGCAGGTCAAAATCACATATTTGTAGGTTGTTGATGCAGCCACACCCAGGTATGGATCAGTTGCGAACATCACCGGCCTGATGTACAACGAATGATTAGGCGCTGTAGGTATCCAGTCGCGGTCAAGGTCAACCAGGGCCGCTATGCTCTGCACAAAAATATCTTCCGGCAGCTGCGGCATGCACAGGCGATCGGCCGAGCGGTTAAAACGCACTGCGTTCTTATCGGGACGGAATACGGAAACCGTACCGTCGGCATGTTTGTATGCTTTTAAGCCTTCAAAAAATGCCTGGCCATAGTGCAATGCGGAAATAGCCGGGCTGAAACCAATTTCACCGTAAGGGACGATCTCAAAATTCTTCCATTCGCCATCAGCATAATCGGCCACGAGCATGTGGTCGGTAAAATGCTTGCCGAAGGGCAGGTTGCTAAAATCGGTCTCCGCAAGGCGGGAATGTTTTGTCTTCGTGATCTTGATGTCCAGCGTCTCAGTCATGGCCTTAGTGTATTGATAATGTAACGCCGCAAGGTACGGGTTTTGTACGATTGTTCATAGTTGATGGTTCATAGATCGCCGAAGATAGGTGAGAATGACCTGTTTATGACTAAAAATCCGCATGAGTTATGACTAAGGTTGGCCCGGCAATCGGCTGCATGGAAATTTAGTATGTAAGATCGAATTTTCCAACGGCCTGCCTGGCTTTGAAAATGAATTGAACAGGTTTGTTGCCAGGGTTATCAATTATCAGCGAACCATGGATTGCACAGGACACATCGCGATTTAAGACAATTTTCGAATTACACTTTATTTCCAGGCGCAGTTCCCCTTCTGTTAGCTCCGTAGTGTACTTCACTTCCATATGCCCGTTGCTAAATGACCTTGCGTTAAAATCCTGTTTGCCATTAAATCTGTCAAATGAGGCATAAATATGTCCCGGCGGGTCGCTCCCCTGCCAATTTTTTGTATAGTTTATTATGGAACAAGAGGCAGTTGCAATACTTACAAGCAGTATCGTAAAGTAAATTTTATGTGTTTTCATATCAGTAACGTTGTCATTTTGTAGACGAACGTTCCGGACGATAGGTGTCATGGCGGTAAAGAATTTTTATTATTGTTCCCCCAGCACACTTTCCACCCAACTTCTACCCCAGTTCTCTTCTTGCTCAGCTGTCCATAACGAAGGGTAAAAAATCAGCTTTTGAAAACGCGGCGGCAGGTATTTCTGCCAATTAGTACCGCCGGTGGCTTTGATCTCGTCGGGTTTACGGTCCAGGTAACGGACGGCGGATTTATAGTGCACCAGCGGCCAATTCACATTCACATTTACATCTAACTGGCGCAGTTCGTTTTCAAGGGCCGTGGTTGATTGACCTTCATATTGCATCAGCTGCAGTAAGGCATTAAAATTATGCTGAACATTGGCTTTCGCCAATTCGATAAAGGTTTTGTGGTATTTCTTCTCGAACTGTTTTAGGGTAAGCGTCTTTTTCCCGGTAGACAGCTCAGTAGCGCCGAATTTCCAGTACAGGAATTCAAATTGTTCTTCGATAGGTGCATTCGCCAATTCCTCCCGTTTATCGCGGGCGACAAGGTTGATAAAATCAGTCGCATAGATCTCGATCATCCGGTATTGCCCGCTCTGGAAACCGCTGGCCGGCAGCAGCGACATACGGAACTGCAGGAACTGGTCCTTTTCCATCCCGTCGACCATGATATCGAACGATTTGATCAGTGCTTCGAAATAGCGGTTGATACGGCCTATCCTTGCGGTGAAAAATTCAGTCGTAAGCGATTCATTTTCACTGATCTGTTTACATTCATGCAGCACCAGTTTGAAATACAGCTCCGTAATTTGGTGATACATGATGAATATCTCCTCATCGGGAAATGGCGTCTTCGGACTTTGCAGGCTTAGCAGCGTATCCAGGTGAATGTAATCCCAGTAGGTAAGGAAGTCGGCATGCAGCAGGCCGTCCAGGTAAGATATCATATCCTGGCCCATGGCCTCGTATTTTTCCTGCAAAAGCGCAAGGCGTTTTTCTATTTCGGGGGTGATGCTCATAGTGGTTCAGCAAAGGTAACAAAACCACTATCGCTTGAACAAATGAGTATAATTAGCGTTAACTTTGTTATCATGAAGATCCAGAGGATATTAATTGCTGTCGATAACAGCAAATGTGCCGAGCACGCGGCCCAATATGGTTTTGAACTGGCTCATTTGTATAAGGCCGATGTTGGCCTGGCAAATATCGTCGAGCCGATGATTAGCTCAGCCCAGTCGCCGGACATGATCTCGGGTTCGATATTTGACCCGGTTGTAGCTTCTGATCCCGAATTAGTGAATATTCAAAAAGAGGTTTCAGAAAACCTGATCGAAAACATGATAAAGCAATTTGCCGGCGACCTGAAAGTCACCCAGTTCAGCGAATTCGGAAACTCTACGGATGGTATACTCGATTGCAGCGCGCAATTCAACGCCGACCTGATCGTCATCGGCACTCACGCACGCACCGGTCTCGACCGTCTTTTAATGGGTAGTGTTGCGGAACACGTTGTCCGGCATTCGAAGGTGCCGGTTCTGGTTATTCCGTTTAAGGAAGATAATTGATTTAGCGTCCAAAGTTTATAGTCCATAGTCCGTGGTTTTTCTGGATTGGCTATGGACTATCGACCATGGTCCATGGACTACGCTAATAAAGCAATCGCAACTTGATCGTATGGTCGATCTTCTTCAACTCACTGATCACCTGCTTACTGTAACCGGCATGGATGTCCGTTAGCACATAACCGATCTGGGAATTTGTTACCAGGAATTCGCCGATGATGTTAATATTATGCCTGGCAAATACATCGTTGATCTGCGCCAGGATACCCGGAACGTTTGTATGAATGTGGATGATGCGGTGGGTATTATCGTTTCGCGGGGGCTGCAGTTCCGGGAAGTTGCAGCTCATATGCGTTTTGCCTTCATTCATGAACGATATCACACGTTTCGGAATAAAATCCTCGTTACGGGGATTATATCTCGGATCGTCAAAAATTATAATGCCATTCTCGCAAGCCACCTCGGCAAGGTTGCGGCTGGCTACGCGGCCAAAGCAGCCGATTACTTTTAAACGTTCGGCGTTTTCCAGCTGTTCGGGAGTGGGCTGATTGTTCTCGTCGCATAGCAGCACACCGGTTTCCTCGAGATACTTTTCCTCGATGGTGTCTTTTTTCCGGATGTCATAGCCTTCTTTTTCCATTTGCTCCAGCGCTTCCTGGCCCACATCGCCCACAACCAGGCATTTGATGCGGTTTTTGGGATAGGAAATAGCCCTGGGGAATTTGTTGATATAAAGGAATTCATCAAAGCTCGGCGTAACATAATCCGCCTTTTCAGCAACCGATTTGCGTTCAATATTTTCGGTGAAAGCGAAGAATTTCTTGATCAATCCCGACTCCTTCAGCTGGAAATCCGAATAACCGTCGCCAATGCCAAATATTTCGCCCTGCAGGTTCATTTGCTTGAGTAGCTTTACCTTACCACCTTCCTGGGAGAGAGGGTTTTCAGTGTCGTAGCCAACGATGTTATCATTCTCATCAAATACGAACGTGTTGGCGTAGATATTTTCCTTTTTGATGAAATAGTCAGTCACTACGGGCGTAATGAACTCCTTAAAACCGCCTGAAACGATATAAACATTATCCTGGTGCTCTTTAAAGAAATTGCTATTGCGTGAGAATGAGGTGGAAACCTTCTTTTTCAGGTGTGTTATCAATTGCTTAAGGTGATCGCGGTTGGCCTGTACGAGTTTCACGCGTGCAGCCAGGCTTTCGCTGAAGGATAGTTTGCCCTCCATGGCGGCATTGGTATAATCTTCGATCTGTTTGTAGATATTTTCTCGGTCGGGATGTTTGCGCAACGAGATACGTGCAAGCTCGTCCAGCGCCTCTACCTGCGTAAAAGTGCTGTCGAAATCGATAATAAAATACTGGTCCATTCAGGTACAATCATCATCCCGGTGGCTACCGGGAGTAAGCATTGCAAATGTGCGAAATTTGATTTTCCTTTTCGCAGATTTTGACTGTACTGCCTACACATTTGCGATTATGGAAAAATGGTGGGGTTATTTTTCAAAAAATTATAATCCGGATAGTTATCAGTTACCTGTGATTAGTGATTAGGCAAAGAGTGCAGCCTCAGAAAGAATTAAACATAGTCCGACCTCGGACATCTGACCTCAGGCTTCAAAACTCTCTATTATGATCATTCGTCACATCTACTGCTTTCAATACATTAAAAGCGGTATCAAGTTCGAATTTATAGCGCATCAGGCGTTTATTCCCGGCTGAATCCACCTTGAAAACATAAGTAAGGGTATAATAGAACAGCTTTCCTTTAGCTATGCTGTCAGCCTCGCGGATATTGGCTGCTGCACGGTCAGGACGCTGAAAGTTCTCACTGTCCACGTATTTTTTTACTTTGTCGCTGTCTTCCGGATTGATGTGGGCATAGTTCAGTGAAGAATCAAGCGGGGTAACGCGGCGTAGTTTTTCCAGCTCGCTGAAAGACACGGTTTCAAGCCCGTGAGGGTTGAGAAAGTCTTTGATATATTGCTCGGCCGCATGGTGTGCACGTTGTTTTTGTGCACTGTACATGCAGCCGCAAACCAGCAATGCCAGTAACAGGTATTTCTTCATGGGTGTTAGTTACCCAAAATTAATAAACTTTCAATGCCTCGCATACCTCTTTCACTGATTGCTCCATCGGTTTGAATTGAATACCCGTAGCTTTTTTAACCTTGCTGTTGTCAAACTCGCGCATGTCACTGGATACCCGTGCGGGTGTTTTATCGATAGCCGGGGCTTTGCCTATGAGCGTCGCTGTAAATTTTGCGGCCCGCCAGGCTACCTCCATCATCCATGGTTTGGCCAGTATGGAGGGCGCTTTCCTGTCGAAATGCCCGGCAATAGCAGACACCATTTTTTTGTAATCCCAGTTTTCAGCATTGATGATGAAACGTTCCTCGCTAATTTGACTGTTCATTAATGCGATCATGCATTTGGCCACATCCTCAACATCCACAAAACCCATCCCGCCGGCGGTATAAAATTTCAACCCTTTCCGCACGGTCTCAAATAATTGTCCGCTGCCCAAAGTGCCTGCATTGGGCCCTATTATAATTGAAGGATTCACAATTAGAGCATCCAACCCCTCTGCAATGCCCCGCCATACCTCCATCTCGCTTTCGAGTTTGGAAATGGCGTAGCCATCGGTTTCAGTATCGTGGTCCAATTGGTTTTTTTCGTTAATTAGTTCGCCGGGTTTCGCCAAACCAACAGCCGCCACCGAGCTGACATGCAGCAAACGGCAATGTTTTTCCAGGCATAAATTCACCAGGTTCGCGGTGCCGGTCACGTTGGTATAGATCATCGGCTTCTTATCCCCCTGCTTCAAGGAAACCCAAGCCGCGCAGTTATAAACCTGCGTTATGCCCTCAAGCGCATCCTCAAGGGCGAAAATATCCAGCAGATCAGCTTCAACCCACTCGATACGTTCGGCAAAAGGAAGCAGAAGTTTCGGAATGACAGAAGTTTTGCGCAGGGTGCAACGAATATCGTTTCCCTGTTCTACCAGCTGTTTCGCCACTTCCGAACCCAGGAAACCCGTTGCGCCTGTAACCAGTATCATTTTGTTAATGTGCAGATGTGCAAATATGCAAATATTTTAAAGCCATAGTTCCGGTTATATGCCCGGGATGTTAAAAACTCTTTAGGCATCTGCACATCCGCACATTTGCACATCTGCACATCAATCCTCATATTCGCACATCCGCATATTTGCACATTGATATGTCATTATCCGATTTTTTCACGCCGGTAGAACTAAAGCAGATCACCCCTAAAAATGGCTTTTACAGTAGTCATTTGGGTGAAAAGATCGCCCATTTTTCCAACTCATTTCCTGACCTGGACCAGAAAACCGACATAACCATTATCGGAGTACAGGACGATCGCAATGCCGTTAACAACCTGGGCTGTGCATTGGGACCCGATCACGTGCGCGAGAAATTATACCAGCTTTTTGAAGGCCCTTATAAAACCAAAATAGCCGACCTGGGCAATATCCGCCAGGGTGCAACCATATCCGATACCTATTTTGCGGTTAAAGCGGTGGTGAACGAGCTGATAAAAAAAGGTACCGTGCCCGTTATCATCGGAGGAGGACAAGATATTACCTATGCTCAATACATGGCTTACGAGGACCTGGAGCAGAAGGTAGACCTGGTGATCGTCGATCCGCGCTTCGACCTGGATGACGATGGTGATATCGACAGCACGGAGACCACATCAAATTCCTATCTGAACAAAATATTCCTGCACGAGCCTAATTACCTGTTCAACTTCAGTAACATGGGTTATCAAACCTACTTTGCCGGGCAGGAAAGCCTGAGGGTGATGGATAAGCTATATTTTGACGTCCACCGCCTGGGGGAGATCAGCGGGCAGGTGGGAGTGGCCGAGCCGATAATCCGTAATGCCAGCATGATGAGTATCGATATTGGCGCCATTCGTTCGTCTGACGCGATGGGCAATGCCAACGCCACGCCGAATGGCTTTTATGGCGAAGAGGCATGCCAGATAGCCCGCTATGCCGGGTTCAATGATAAATTAAGCTCAATAGGGTTTTATGAATTTAATCCGGCCTATGACAGCAACGGTCAAACGGCGACCCTGCTTGCGCAGATGATATGGTATTTCATCGACGGTTTCTACAACCGCAAAAAGGACTTCCCGATGAACCCGAAGTCGCAGTACCTCGTTTACAAGACCAGCCTGAAGCACGATGACCATGAAGTGATCTTCGTGAAAAGCAAGAAGTCCGACCGCTGGTGGCTGCAGGTGCCTTATCCAGACAATGGCTCAAAGAACGAACGCTTCCATTTGGTGCCTTGTCTCTATGAGGATTACAAGACCGCCGTCGCCGGCGAAATGCCTGATCTGTGGTGGCGTACCTTCCAAAAATTGAACTGACGGCAATTAGTTGTATAATTGTGCGTTAACAAGAGCAATATTTGATTAAGTGATGATTAGAAAATTGATTTTAGGCTTTCTGCTTGCGACCCCTGTGTTTGCGCTGGCCCAAACTCCACAGCCCTTTACCGTAACCGGCAAATTAGGTACGCTAAATACCAAGTTATACATAGCCTATCAATTGGGCTCCAACCATGTGCTGGATTCGGCGCAATGTGTGAACGGCAGTTTTGAATTCAAAGGCGACCTGATCTATCCGTCGTTAGCCTTCATGATAGCCGATTACAAAAATGTTGGCGCGGCCAAAATTGATTCGAAAACCGGCGATGCACTGGTTTTTTATTTAGATAAAGGCACAATTAATATCAAAAGCGCCGATTCTGTGCATAATGCCCAGATCATTGGCTCACCAATAAACGACCAGTACAAAATTTTACGAGCTATTATGGACGATGCGCAGGCCAAAACCAACAGGATGATGGCTGCTGCGTTACGGTCGGCAGGTGACTCGACGCTTTCGGCCGTGGACAGGCAAAACCAAATGCAGGGAGCGCTTAAGGTAATACAGGACGGCTATCATACCTCTCTTAAGGATTTTATCAAACAAAACCCAACGAGCTATTTGAGCCTGCTTTCTATTGGTACTTTGGGTGGCCCGTCGCCTGATCCGAACGAGCTGCTTCCGCTTTTAGACGGATTGTCAAAGGATCTGCAGGAGACCGAAACAGCCCGCAACCTGAGGAATGCGCTTGAGAGCCTGAAAAGTATTTCAATAGGGGCTATGGCACCTGATTTTGAACAGGCGGATACACTGGGTCACCCGGTAAAGTTATCATCATTCAGGGGCAAATACGTGCTGCTTGATTTCTGGGCATCATGGTGCAAGCCCTGTCGCGAGGAAAGCCCCAACCTGGTTCGGGCCTATAGCAGGTTTAAAGATAAGAACTTCACTATAGTAGGTGTCTCGTTGGATAACCACGATGGGGCTTTCGCCTGGCTGAATGCTATTCGCGGTGATCATTTGACCTGGACGCAGCTTTCGGACCTCAAATACTGGCACAATGCGGTGGCCCAGCTCTATTTCGTTCAAAGTATCCCGAAAAACTTTTTGATTGACCCTACAGGTAAGATCATCGCCGAGGACTTACGCGGTGGCGACCTCGATTCGGAATTGGAAAAGGTGCTGGGGAAATAGAAGTCGGTGGACCGACGTCAGAAGTCTGAGTGAAGTACTTCGGCATCAGTAAATAGTCTAAATTCGAAATTGAACATTCGATATTCGAAATCAAATTACTAATATTGGGTTCTCAATAACTGATTATGAAGAAATTGATCTTCGCAGCTATGGCGCTTCTGCCATTCGCTGCAATCGCGCAGGACGCGCCTTTTACCGTGCAGGGCAAGGTGGGTAATTATAGCGCGCCGGCCAAAATGTACCTCAGATACATAGTTAAAGGTAAAACCGTTACCGATTCGGCGGTGCTGAATAACGGTACTTTCAAATTCAGCGGCATGGTTTCCGCGGCAGAGCCTTCCGGCGCGATAGTAGTGCTTAACCAACGGGGGACCGGCGTTGTTTATAAGGACTACAAATCGATCTACCTGGAAAAAGGTACGATCAATGTCAATAGCGCTGATTCCGTATCCAAAGCCAAAGTAACCGGCACTAAAACCAACGAAGACAACGAAAGATATGGTGCTGTAATGGACCCGATAAATAAGGTGGAAGAAGAGGTAGATACCAGGAATCGCAATGCTACTGACGAACAAAAGAACTCCGAAGAGTTCCGGAAAACCCAGTTCAAGACAGAAAAAGACGCCGAAAAACAAGAAGTAGCCGCCGAGAAGAAATTTATTTCTGAAAATCCCGACTCGTACATCAGCCTCCAGGCACTGGAAATGTTCTCCTACTATTCCGATTACGCGGCTATCGAACCATTATACAACGGTTTGACCGACAGGTTGAAGCAAACCGAAGCGGGCAAGGCATTTGGTGAAAGGATGCCGAAAATGAAAGCCGTGGCGATTGGCGCCCAGGCGCCGGAATTTACCGAAGCTGATACAGCAGGCAAAATGATGAGCCTTTCATCATTCAGGGGCAAATATGTTTTGGTTGATTTTTGGGCATCGTGGTGCGGCCCATGCCGCCGGGAAAATCCGAACGTGGTGCGCACTTATAATATGTTCAAAAACAAGAACTTCACCATCCTTGGCGTATCCTTAGACCAGCCAAATGCCAAGAACAAATGGCTTGCTGCTATCCACAAAGACGGGTTGACCTGGAACCATGTTTCCGACCTGAAGTTCTGGAAAAGCAAGGAAGCCGACCTTTACGGCGTGCGCGCTATCCCGCAGAACTTCCTTATTGATCCCAACGGCAAAATTATTGGTCATAACCTGATGGGTTATGATCTGCAGGATAAGTTGACTGAATTGCTGGGTAAAGGTGATGCTATGCCAAGCGGAAGTAAATAAATTAGTCCGAAAGTCCGCATAAGTCCGAAAGTCCGAAAGAAAAAAGCGGAATCAGTCTTTCGGACTTACGCGGACTTTCCGACTTCCGGACTACTACAACAAATCAAAACCTATATCCTTCCTAAAATACATGCCGTCGAAATAGATTCGGGCCGCATCAGCCGTTGCTTGTTGCAAAGCGTTGAATAAGTTATCCTGCAAAGTCGATATGGCCAGAACACGGCCACCGGTAGTGATCACATCCTCGCCCTGAAAGGAAGTTCCTGCGTGAAATACTTTTGATTCGTGTACGTTTTCTGTTCCTGTTATCACTTTATTCTTTAAATAATCGCCCGGATACCCACCGGAAACCATGAAAACGGTTGCAGCAGTTTTATTGGAAATAATTAACTCTTTTTCGTTCAAATTACCTTCAGCAACGCCTTGCAGCAGATCGACAAAATCCGACTCGATCCGCAGCATGACGCTTTCTGTTTCAGGGTCGCCCATGCGGCAGTTGTATTCGATCACGTAAGGCTCGCCATCGCAGTTCATCAACCCTATGAAAATAAAACCCTTATAGGGAATGCCTTCCTTCTTTAATCCTTCAATCGTTGGGATCGTCACGCGCTCCTCCACCTTCTTCATAAAAGCCTCGTCGGCAAAAGGCACCGGCGAAACAGAACCCATGCCGCCGGTATTCAAACCAGTATCGCCTTCGCCTATGCGTTTGTAATCTTTCGCTTCCGGCAATGTTTTATAATGCTCGCTGTCGGTCATGACAAAAACCGACAGTTCAATACCCTGTAAAAACTGTTCAACCACGACCTTTGAACTGGCGTCGCCGAATTTGGCCTGCGTAAGCATTTCGGTCAGTTCCAGTTGCGCTTCTTCGAGTGTTGTGCAGATCAATACCCCTTTACCAGCAGCCAGGCCGTCAGCCTTCAATACAACAGGTAAACCGGCGTCGGCCAGGTAGGTAAATCCTTCCTGCAAAGTTTCCCGGGTAAAAGTTTTAGAAGCCGCGGCAGGGATATGATGCCGCTGCATAAAAGCTTTTGAAAAATCCTTGCTGCCTTCCAACTGGGCACCTTCCTTTTGCGGGCCAATGACCGGGATGTTTTTCAGGTGATCATCCGCGAGGAAAAAATCATGGATGCCTTTTACCAATGGCTCCTCCGGTCCAACCAAAACCAGGTCGACCGCGTTGTCAAGCACGAATTTCCCGATCGCCTCAAAATCAGTTGCCTTTATATTTACGTTCTGTCCATATTGCAGCGTTCCGGCATTGCCGGGTGCGATAAACAGCCGACTGCATTTTGGGCTTTGCGCAATTTTCCAGGCGAAGGCGCTTTCCCTTCCGCCCGAACCGAGGAGCAGGACATTCATGCGGGCAAATGTAAAATAATGAATTCGAATAAATTGTTGTAAAGTTGTAAAGTTGAAATGTTGTAAAGCTGCCTATGAGTAAGATAGAAAAGTTCGAGGAACTGGAAATATGGAAGATAGCGGTTGCCATTGCGGTTGAGATATATTTATTATGTGACACTGAGCCTCTGAAGTCAGATTGGGGGATGAAGGACCAGATCAGGCGGGCAGTTTGTTCGATGTCTGATAATATTGCGGAAGGATTCGAGTATAATAACAATCCCGATTTTATTAGGTTTTTATACTACGCTAAGGGGTCCTCAGGAGAGTTCAGAAATAAGCTGACTATTTTGAACCAGGCCGGAAAAATTTCCGACGAAGTATTTAAAAAGCTATATTCCATGAGTCTGGACTTTTCGGGAAAGACTAAAAATCTCATAGATTACCTTAAGAAATTCGAAGCCGATAAAAAGAAAAAATAACCTTCCAACTTTCCAACCTTCCAACTTTTCAACAACAAAAACCGTACCTTTGCCTGCCATTATGGCCTCAACTTTGGCATGGCTCAATTGTTGAGGAATGGTGATAGATACGAATTATTATGTTGAGTTTTATTAGCAAGCTTTTCGGCAACAAGTCGGAACGCGACGTAAAAAGTATAGAGCCGATAGTTGAGCAGATCAGAGCTGAATATGCTAAGCTTGAAGGCATAAGTAATGATGAATTGCGCGCGAGAACCATTGCTTTCAAAGCAACCATTGCCGAGCGGTTAACAGGTGTTGATGCTGATCTCCAGGAGCTTAAAGATAAAGCTGAGAGCAACCCGGACATGGATATGGCTGAAAAGGTCGAGCTGTACCGGGATATCGACAAACTGGGAAAAGATCGTGATAAAGAACTTGAGGTTGTTTTGATGGACATACTGCCCGAAGCATTTGCTGTGGTGAAGGAAACTGCGCGCAGGCTGAAGGAAAACAAGACATTGGAAGTAACTGCCACCCAGTTCGATAGGGATTTGGCAACTCGTAAACCGAACGTATTGATCAAAGGCGACAAGGCCATCCACCACAACACGTGGCTAGCTGCCGGCAACGAAGTGACCTGGGATATGGTTCACTACGATGTTCAGCTGATAGGCGGCGTTGTACTGCACCAGGGCAAGATAGCGGAGATGGCAACAGGTGAAGGTAAAACGCTGGTGGCCACGCTACCTGCGTACCTTAACGCACTTGCAGGACAAGGCGTACATATCGTAACAGTGAACGACTACCTGGCACGACGCGACTCGGAATGGATGGGCCCGCTGTACGAATTCCACGGACTTTCGGTAGACTGTATCGATAGGCATGAGCCGAACTCTGAAGAGCGCCGCAATGCTTACCTTGCTGACATCACTTTCGGCACCAACAACGAATTTGGTTTTGATTACCTGCGTGACAATATGACACGCAGCCCTGAAGAACTGGTACAGCGTAAGCTGCACTATGCTATGGTGGATGAGGTTGACTCTGTTTTGATCGACGATGCCCGTACGCCATTGATCATTTCTGGTCCTATCCCGCGAGGCGACGAGCATGAGTTTTATGAATTGAAACCACGCATCGAGCGTTTGGTGAACGCGCAGAAAGCATACATCAATACTGTGCTGAATGAGGCCAAAAAAGCCATCGCCGAAGGCAAAACAGGTCCGGATGAAGGCGGTTTAGCATTGTTGCGCGCACACCGGGGATTGCCCAAAAGTAAAGCCCTGATCAAATATTTGAGCGAAGGCGGTAATAAAACGGTATTGCTGAAGACCGAGAACCATTATCTGCAGGACCAGAGCAAGGAAATGCCTAAGGTCGACTCAGAGCTGTTCTTCGTGATCGATGAAAAAAACAACCAGGTTGAGCTTAGCGAAAAAGGCATCGAGCTGATTACCGCTTCCGGTGAAGACACGAGTTTCTTCGTGATGCCTGATGTCGGCACCGAAATTGCCGAGATCGAGAAATCGCACGCGAGCAATGAAGAAAAGGTAGCCAGGAAAGATCAGCTGATGCGCGACTTTTCAATTAAATCAGAGCGCATCCATTCGGTAAATCAGCTATTAAAAGCGTACACCTTATTTGAAAAAGATACTGAATATATTATCGATGAAGGTAAGGTAAAGATCGTTGATGAGCAAACCGGCCGTATTTTGGACGGTCGACGTTATTCTGACGGTTTGCACCAGGCTATCGAAGCCAAAGAAAATGTAAAGGTTGAGGATGCTACGCAAACCTTTGCTACCATTACCCTGCAGAACTATTTCAGGATGTACCACAAACTTTGCGGTATGACCGGTACGGCCGTAACAGAAGCAGGCGAATTTTGGGAAATATACAAGCTGGACGTGGTTGAAATACCAACCAATACCAAAGTGATCCGCGACGACAGGCAGGATTTTGTTTACCGCACCGTTCGTGAAAAGTTCAACGCCGTAGCCGACGAAATCACGAAGCTGACTCAGGCCGGTCGCCCGGTGCTGGTGGGTACCACTTCGGTTGATATATCGGAATTGCTAAGCCGTATGCTGAAACTCCGCGGCATTAAACATAACGTACTGAACGCCAAGCTGCACCAGAAAGAAGCCGACATTGTGGCCGAAGCCGGCCAGGCAGGTACGGTGACCATTGCAACCAACATGGCCGGTCGTGGTACCGACATCAAGCTGGGGCCGGGTGTGAAAGACGCCGGAGGTTTAGCGATCGTGGGTACGGAACGACACGAATCGCGCCGTGTTGACCGCCAGTTGCGCGGACGTTCAGGTCGCCAGGGTGACCCGGGCTCGAGCCAGTTCTTCGTATCGCTGGAGGATAACCTGATGCGTTTGTTCGGTTCGGAAAGAATTTCTAACCTGATGGTGCGCATGGGCATCGAGGAAGGCGAGGTGATCCAGCACTCAATGATCACCAAGTCTATTGAGCGCGCACAAAGGAAAGTGGAAGAGAATAACTTTGGTATCCGTAAGCGCCTTTTGGAGTACGACGATGTGATGAACTCACAGCGTACTGTTGTGTATTCGAAACGTAAGAACGCATTGTTTGGCGACCGCCTCGAAGTGGACATCAACAACACAATTTTCGACGTGGTGACCGATGTAGTTACGGAATTTAAAGAATCGAACAACTATGAAGGTTTCCAATTGGAGATCATCCGCATATTCTCGGTAGATACTTCGATCTCGCAGGACGAATTTGAATCGACGCACCTGAACGCTCTCGCCGACAAAGTGTTCCATGAGGTAAACGATTTTTATAAACGCAAAGCTGCCGGTGTTGCACAGCAAGCATTGCCGGTTTTGAAGGACGTGTACACCACACGCGGCGAGTACATTGAAAATATCGTAGTGCCATTCACCGACGGCATCCATGGCATACAGGTGGCCGTGCCGTTGAAAAAAGCGGTTGAAAATAAGGGTGCCGAAGTATTCAAATCATTTGAAAAGAACGTGGTGCTTTACCTGATAGACGACGCCTGGAAAGAGCACCTTCGCGAAATGGACGAATTGAAGCAGTCGGTTCAGAACGCCGTTTACGAGCAGAAGGATCCGTTGCTGGTGTACAAATTCGAAGCATTCGAACTGTTCCGCGGCATGCTGACCAATGTGAATAAGGAAGTGGTAAGCTTTCTGTTCAGGGGAGGTATCCCGGTACAGGAGCCGGAGGAAGTACGTGAAGCACGGCCTCAGCCCAAAATGGACCTGAAGAAGCTGCGTACCTCGAAACCAGAGCTCGTTAGCGAAAGCAGCAGCGGCATGCCAATGGAAGATACCCGCGAACTGCAAAAGCCGATGCCGGTGCGCGTAGAACAGAAGGTTGGCCGCAATGATCCATGCCCTTGCGGAAGCGGTAAAAAATACAAGAACTGCCACGGCGCGGGGATGTCCTGATAGCCAAAACATTTGATAAAAACATTCAGCCTCCGAAAGGGGGCTTTTTTGTTTAACCAAGTGTGGTTTTCGTACCTTTGCCCAATCCCGGATAAAAACCGGGCACTTTATGATCAAAGAAACCGAAGTTGTCTGCCAGCCGGGGCAGCATGAGGATGAATCCATTCTGAAAAGGCTTGCCGCATCCGCGCTCAATATACCGGCAAATCACATAAAAGGCTTAAAAATCCTGAAACGCTCCATCGATGCACGTGGCCGGCGCGTGGTTTATCGTATGCAGGTACAGGCTTATATCAATGAGCCATATTCCCCGGAAAGCTATACGGTTAATTATCCAAGCGTTAAAGAAGCTAAACCGGTTATTATCATAGGCGCAGGTCCCGCAGGGTTGTTTGCCGCGTTACAATGCATCGAATTGGGATTAAAGCCCATCATACTTGAACGCGGTAAGGATGTAAAACAGCGCCGCCGCGACCTGGCTAATATCAATAAGGAAGGCCTTGTCAACCCCGAATCCAATTACTGTTTCGGCGAGGGCGGCGCAGGTACTTACTCAGACGGCAAATTATACACCCGTTCCACCAAACGCGGCGATGTGAACCAGGTGTTGAAAATATTCGTGGCGCACGGGGCCTCGAAAGATATACTGATCGATGCAAGGCCGCATATCGGCACCAACAAGTTGCCGGGCATTATTACCGCTATCCGCGAAACGATTCAGAACGCCGGGGGCGAGGTGCATTTTGATACGAAAGTAACCAGTCTTATTGTCGATGGCGGCAAGATCAAAGGTGTAAAGACTGCTGACGGCGAAAGCTGGAAAGCAGATGCCGTTATCCTGTCGACGGGTCATTCCGCACGGGACATTTTTGAAATGCTGCACCGCCAAAACATCCTAATCGAGGCCAAGCCCTTTGCCCTGGGTGTTCGCATAGAACACCCGCAGGAAATTATCGACCGTGCGCAATACCATTGCGATGATCGCGGTGAATTCCTCCCGCCATCTTATTATAGCCTGGTGGAGCAGGTGGACGGTCGCGGTGTGTTCTCCTTCTGCATGTGCCCGGGCGGCATTATTGCACCTTGTGCGACGGAGGATAAAGAGATCGTGGTGAACGGCTGGAGCCCTTCGAAACGAAATAATCCTTATGCCAATTCAGGGACGGTTGTTCAGATCAATCTGGAAGATGTCAAGGGCGATGACAATGATCCTTTTAAACTATTGCGTTTTCAACAAGAAATTGAACAGATGGCCTTTACTTCGGGTGGAGGCAACCTGGTCGCTCCGGCACAAAGGATGGTTGATTTTGTGGAGAGCAGAATGTCAGCCGATTTACCAAAAAACTCATACCTGCCGGGAACCAAAAGCGTAAATTTGGATGAGGTTCTTCCGGGATGGATCGGAGGGCGACTGAAAAAGGCATTACCAGTTTTTGGGCAGAAGATCAAAGGCTATTATACCAACGAGGCAATATTGGTAGGTGTGGAATCGAGGACATCTTCCCCGGTTAAGATACCAAGGGATAAGGAAAGTTTGCAGCACCCACAAGTTACAGGTTTGTTTCCATGTGGTGAAGGCGCAGGATATGCGGGAGGGATTATTTCTGCCGCGATAGATGGTATTAATTGCGCCGCAGCTGCAGTAAGATCACTTCAATAGTATTTAAAGAAAAAAAACTCTGTGCTCTCTGTGCAAATCTTCGTGACCTCTATGGTTAATTGGATAACCACAAAGAGCACAGAGAAGTTCACAAAGTACACAGAGTAATTACAGACAGGGTTATGGCAACCTCCGAAAAACTACAATACGAATTGCAAAACGTCCTCTCCGGCGACCCATGGTACGGCAACAACGTTTATTCCATCATTGAACAAGTGACTTTCGAGGCCGCTTTTGAGAAACCACCCGGTGCGGCGCATACTATCGCAGGGATCGTATTACACATGCTCAGCTGGACGGAAGAAGTATTGGACAGGCTGAACGGCAAAGCGCCAAGTCTGCCCCTGAGCGGAGATTGGCCAGACACCGGTTTGCCGGATGAGGAAAAATGGCAGAACTATGTCAATGATCTGAAGCTGGTGAACGTAAATTTGTTGGCTGCCATCGGAAACTTTCCCGAAGAGCAGTGGAATGAACAGGTCAGAGGTGAGCGAGAACCTTCTTTAGGAACAGGTGTTACTTATAAAGGACTGATAAGCGGTTTGATACAGCATCATATATATCATGCGGGGCAAATAGCGATTTTGAATAGAATAATTAATGGATAATAAAAAAACCTTAGTGCTGGGTGCAACGCCCAACGAAAGCAGATATGCCAACCTGGCCGCCAACCGGTTGGTACGCAGCGGGCACCCGATAGTGAATGTGGGACTAAGAACCGGCGAGGTGGCGGGTGTGCCCATCGAAAAGCCGGAAAAGATACATAAAGATATAGATACTATTACGCTGTACGTGGGGCCGCACAATCAAACCGGCCTGTACGATTATATACTGAAAACCCACCCACGACGTATTATCTTCAATCCCGGTACCGAAAACTCCGAGTTGCGTCGCATGGCCGAGGAAAAAGGTATTGAGACGGAGTATGCTTGTACGCTGGTGTTGCTTTCTATTGGGCAATATTAATGTAGAGACGCGATGCATCGCGTCTCTACATGGGTTGTTGAGAAAATATCCTGATTTCCTTCGGATAATAATTATTGATTCTATTCGGCAGCAATTTCGCCCAGCCTAATGCGTGTTCCTCATAAGTCATCAGGCTCCAGCCTTTAGCTTCGGTTTCCAGGTCGGAGATTTCGGCACGTTGTAAGTATTGAATAGCCTGTTCTTTGGTCAGCTCAGTTTGCAGGAAGGCGTCCTTATTGATAATAAGGCTCAAACCCAGTTCATGGTCAGGAATCAAATCCCTGCCCGCCAGCTTGCCGATGCGTACGCCAGATTTTTTGATATAAAGATTGCGCTCTAACAGGGAAAGGTCTTCCTTATGTTCGCGACCAATGGCCAGCCAGTCGTCATTCACTTTAAAATAATAATAACTGTCCGGCTCAATTATGTAAGGTTTTACCAGGTCTATATCTTTGAAATTGGCTTTTTGACTTTCTTTATATTTCGTGTTCGGCAGCTCGCCGGTATTTTCCTTTTTCTTCAGGCAGGCAGCAAATAAGCCCTCACCTTCAACTTTGCCGGGATAAAAACGGTAACCCCATGCCTTATGCTTATCAGACTGGCTTTCGACGACACCCCATGCCTGCTCAATAGGTATTCGGATGCTTTCCAGTTCAAATTCACTGCGCAGCCAATCGAGTATTTGCTCATTTTCCTCAATCGAATAGGAGCAGGTACTATATATAAGATATCCGTCTTCTTTTAAGGCAGGGTAAATATCGGCTAAAATACGTTCCTGCCGTTGCTGGCAAAGATTTACATTGGCCTCGCTCCATTCGCTCATCGCATCCAGATCTTTGCGAAACATGCCTGAGCCGGAACAGGGCGCATCCACCACTATGATATCGAAGAAACCTTTCAGCCCGGCGAAAGATTTTGGGTCGTTATTGGTGACGATGGTATTGGAAGGCCCCCACCGGGTTAGGTTGTCACACAATACTGGTACACGTGTTTTTATGATCTCGTTCGCGACAAGCAGATCATCGCTGTTTAATAAGGAACTGATAAGCGTGCTTTTTCCACCCGGCGCCGCGCACAGATCGAGCACCTTAATGTTTTCATCAGGTTTGATATAGTTTAATATATATTCAGTAAACATGGACGATGCTTCCTGCACATAATAGCACCCGGCATGAAACAGTGGATCGAAGGTGAACGAGGGACGGCTATCCAGGTAGTAACCCCATTCGCACCAGGGCACCTGGCGGCCATATTCGGTAACCGATGGCTTAAATGGATTAAGCCGGATGGAGGTTGGCGCTTCCTTTTTTTCGTGCGCTTCGACAAAACTCTTGTTGTCAAAGCCCGGCGAGCGCGAGATGTCTCGCAAAAAATTACGTGGGAAACTGACGGTACTCATAACGATGTCCAAACATACGAAGCTGCGGCTTGTACTGGCAGGCTTTCCACCAATTGTTCATAACCTTAGTTTACAATTGGTTAAATAATAATTTAACATTTCTTTTGGCGGGCCGGGGTTTTCTCCTTACATTTGTCTCCCCTTTGCGATGAAGGGGGTAATTTTTGAAATTTTGGGGCTAAAAAATATATTTTAAAAAAGTGAAAATATCACTTGACAGGTATATGAAATTATCCCCATCTTTGCAGCCGCTTCGGTAACGAGGCGAATAGTTAAAAAAATTAGAATCCTGCGGGATTTTAAAATAAAGTTCACTGCGACAGTGAACAATAAAAGTTCTTTAAAATAAAGAGATAATCAACAGCGCAGCGGGGCTGTTAGAGAGAAGTCAGGAGTCGGAGGTCGGAAGACTGAAGGAAGAAGGCGGAGACTGCTGACCTTAGTTGAGAAACGGAGGTTAGCGGTAAAGATTTCAGGAGACAGCACTGTCAATTTTAACGAAGGGATAGTAATACTGTAGAGAAGACAGGTGC
>DASZMQ010000013.1:0-71632 GCA_035551775.1 Mucilaginibacter sp.
TTCAACTTTACAACATTAAAGATATTCAGGTGCCTATATCGGCGGTGTCCACCTCTTCCCATTCCGAACAGAGAAGTTAAGCCCGCCAGAGCCGATGGTACTGCAGTAACATGTGGGAGAGTAGGTCGGTGCCAAATTTTATAAGAACCCTTCATCGAATGATGAGGGGTTTCTTGTTTTTAATCGGCGGTGTCCACCTCTTCCCATTCCGATCCGCCAGCTGGCGGATACGTGCCCGACTATCGGCGGAAGCCCGCCAGAGCCGATGGTACGAGTGTCCGCCTACCGGCGGATGGGAGAGTAGGTCGGTGCCAAATTTTACTCGAAAGCCGGTGAGCAACGCTCACCGGCTTTCTTCGTTTTAGTCAATAGTGAATGGTCAATAGTCAATCAGAAACATTCACTATTCACCATTCACTATTCACCAACCCACACCAACCGTTCACGCTCACGCCACTTCCGGCCACTTTTTACCATTTACCAGGCTCATTGCGAGTGTTTTGAGGTTTACACTATGCCCTGTTTTTTGATAAACTCGGCTGTTTTCGTGAACGGACGGTACCCAACCCGCTGCAAAACAACCGGTTAGGTCACCAAAGCATATACACACCAAACAGGCCCATCCTGACGAAAAAGTCTGCAAAAAACCAGTTTTTACCACTTTTAGCAGCTTTGGACGAAATATATCGCCTGGAACTGCCTTAGTGTACACGAACTCTTGATAAACTTTTTGGGTGTGGTTTGTGGTTGGGTACACTAAGGTACAAGAAGCATTTGCGCGTGGCCCGGTTTTATTACACGGACCTTCATGCTACTTTTATCACCCGCTCCTTATTTGCGGCATAAGCGAGCCAAGCTAATATTTGCTCTTCACTTAATTGTGGAAAATCCTCAATGATCTGGTTGTGAGACATGCCGGATGCAAGCCATTGCAATACATCATAAACTGTGATTCGCGTGCCTTTGATAACCGGTTTCCCAAACCTGACGTCCGGATTAACTTCTATATAATTTTTGTAATCAATCTGCGGCATATACAAATTTACTTAAATTATATCCCAATATCGCTAAACAAAATCTACAAAATACACATCAGTTCTGCATTTGCATATTCAGCATCGGAAGAATTTTGGGAGGCATAAGAAGCATTTGCGCGTGACCCGGTTCGTCATACTCAGGTTAGGGGGAGATACCTATAAGCAGTATGCGTGACCAGATTCTATTTAGAATATACGGAAAATTCAGGAGAAATGGAAGAAAAATAGGTGGTTGCTAATTAATCAGCCTGTTTATTTCATTCTGCCACTCATCTTCGAAAACAACCTGGAATTCGAAATTATGGTCGGGGAATTCGTTAAATAGATCTTTCCAGGGTTTCCGGGCGCCAAGTTGATTACATAATTCGAATACGTTTTCTTTATATCGGGTATCCTCGTTAGCCTTCAGATGGACACCTTTGGTTTCTAAAACAAAAACTTTATCATAGTCGGTGTCGTTCGTGGAATTGACGTCGGCTGTTATAAAGTCCGGATAAATTTTATTTTTTCTCCACCCTTGTATGTGATAATCCTGGCGCGAACGGTTTCTATACCACCATAGTAGCTTTTCCTGCCTGTCTAAATATATGGCTACGCTTTGTTCAGTTTCATTGAACTCTTCTTCAAACACCTGGTCAAATAGTGATTTTTGAATAGGCGAGTTGTCATCCCTTACAAGTTGTTTATTACCTTTTATTTTAATACGTGATGGTAATACATGATGCCCGCTTTCTTCAGTTAAAAAAAAGCATAGTCTATTGCTGTCAATCAGGCCTTTAAATACCGCCTCAGCCAATTTGTTTGTTTGCTTCTCAATGATTTTTTTGAGGTATTCAATAATAAAAACAAAGTTTGATTCAACAATCAGCGTGTTCTCGTGGTCTTTATATTTTTCCCTGATCAGTTTTATGGCTTCATCGCCTTTAGCATAGGCAATCCACGGGTTCGGGATTAGATCCCCGATTTGCCGGGCAAGAAAAGCTTCATCAATTTTTAATGTTCCTTTATTCAGTACCACACCCCGCTGAATGATCTCGTTCCAATTTTCTTCAGGGTAGCCAATGGACAAATCTATCTCGCCCATGGTTTGGTTAGGGTTCAATACGATATTATTAAGCTCGGTCAGATCTACTTGTTCAAAATCAATTGCACTTAGAATATCGGCTTCAAAATTGATATCGCGCCACGATCTTTCTTCCTGTATCGCAAATCTTGGCAGAAATATTTTTCCTTCAAATTTCTTAAAATTGGGTCGGTAATTGGCTTCAACAGTTTTAAACAGGCCATCTCCCGCATTAACATCATCGCTTACAATTCTGCCCGCAATATCACCTAATCCCTCACTTTCCAGGCCGACCTTAATTTCTCGTACAAGCTTCGACGCATTTTGCTTAAAAGTATAAACGTAGCATTCGTCTAAAGCTTTTATTCCTGTCTTTTTCCCAAAAGGTTGCCTCAGGATACGACCTACCAGTTGCGTAATGCCGGTTGCGGAACTTGGATTTGTAAGGATTGTCAATATATAAGCGAATGAAAAATCCCAGCCCTCCTGCAATGCCTGCTTGGTTATGATAAAGCGTATTTCGCAATCATTTGCAAACAGATCAATCCCTTCAATGTCGTCCTTTTCACTACTCTTTATAGCGATTTGATTAGCGGGAACATTGCATTTTTGTATTAAATATTCCTTAACGTCTTCGGCGTGAATGAACTTATTATCGCGTTGATCTTTTCCCGTGCGCTCTACCTGTATGAGTGCTGAAGGGCGTATATATTTACCTGTATTGGCTTCATACGTTTTGGCTTTATTCTCCAGATCATCTAATTTTTCTAAAGTAGCCAAAATAGTGTCGTGCCATTCCAGGCTCGTTTTATTCACCAAATGGATATCCAGTTTGATCATTTCTTCCTCGTGCAACTCACGCCCAGTAATTTTCACCAACTCATTACTGTTGGGTGGCGGTGTTGCTGAAAGTTCAAGAATGAATGAAGGGTTAAAATCCTGTATAGTTCTGCGGGCATTATCACCATAAGCCTTGTGCCCCTCATCTATTACGACAAGTGGCTTAAGCAATTTTAAGGTATTGCCTAATGAGGTTTTAATTTGCGTTTCAAAAACTTCGCCTTCAGAACCAAAGCAATCCAGGTTCGGAATTTGCTTTAACAGTTCTCTCTGACCAGGATAATTGTCTTCCGCCGGGAAAAAATCGGTAAAGCCACCGGCGTCCCGGAAAACCTTTAGCGTCTCTTTATTTTGCCGGTTGGCCGATGGCAACATCAGCATTAAAACGGCCAAATTTTCAGAAATGTCAAGCGCGTTAAATATTTCTGTTTTTTCTTTAATCAATGTTCGCCCGCCGCTTGATATGTCCAATATCTGCCGGTAAGGGTGGTAACGGTCTTTTAGGGCTAAAATAGTTTGCCGGTATATTTGTGTTGACGGAACTATCCAAAGCACTAACCCGGTTTGCCTTTGCAAATATTGCTTTTGTATCAAATCAATGCTATGGCACGCTAATAAGGTTTTACCACCGCCAGTAGGTACTTTTAAATAAACATCTGGTAGCGGCTCATGAATGCCATTTGCTTTGGTATGATAGTTTGACCTGTTCGTAGTTTTGGCAAATGCCCTTTGGGGGAAATTATAATCTCTCGCAATATCAGGGTCAAAAGCCAGTGCGCTTTGATATTTGGATTTAAAGTCGGCCAGTGCACTTAAATACTCTTTAAGCGTATCGAGAACTTTTTCCTGGTATTGCTTTAACTTCATTGTTTGTCCCTTTTGTTGCCTGGGCTATGACCTTATCGATTTTTTGATGGACTATTCTTGTAGAGTCGTATTGTATATCAGTACTTCCTTATTTCCGATTCTTCTAAATCTAAAACTACCGGTTGGACCTCAACATCAAACCAAACTTTAAATTGTTGATACGTCCTTTTTTGAGGCCAATCGTTTTCATCCGTGTGCCAATCGTTCAGTTCGTTTATAAAAATATCGTCGTAATTGTGTTTCAGCCATTTTTCTAATTCTTCAACGCTGTTTCTTTCCTTTACCAAATATACCGTTCCTTCATTCGTCGCTTCGACCGGACTATCGGGATAAATCGAATTTATCCAGTCGAACAAAGGCTGCCTCGGCTTCACCACGATAGCGCTGCGGTTAACAGTGTCATAATAATAGGCTATCGGCTCCATTGTAGCGATTAAACAATCATAGCTTTCATTTAATCATCGAAATCATAGTTCAAGACTATTGCTGTATCCGGTATATCTCGTATGGTAACTGGCAAAAATCAATCCTGTTTTCAAGGCAGGTGTTATCATCCACATATTTGGCGGGTGCAAATATTACCCTTTGTTTACCCTTGTATTTGGGTAAAGCGCCTATATCATCCAATGTCAGCGCATTGCGTTTAAGCCATTCAATATCGGGTTTATAAAACATATAAACTTCGCAGTTTTTAGTTTCACCGATATAATTTATAGCTTCATTAACAACGCTTTCGTCAAACTCTTCACCTGTAGCTGTGTAATAAATAAAACGTGCAAACTCGTTATAGGTCGGCAGGTTTTCTCCGCGTAAAATGCTTTCCATTTCTATCGGTTCACCTAGTTCAAAATAGCTGAATGTGCCGCCTAATCCTTCTTTCAAACTTTCATTTTTAGAAGTCTCAATACCTTTAATTACTCTGCGCACACGTTCTGCGGTAGTGGTATCCGCATAATCCATTTGTTCTATCAAAATAAACTTTCGATTACCGCCATCTTCTTTATTTAATTCTAAGACAGCGTGTGCAGTTGTGCCTGAACCAGAAAAGCTATCAAGGATAATGTCATCATTATTGGTTAAATAAGATAATATTTGTTGGATCAGCTGAACCGGTTTAGGGTTATCAAATGATTTTTTACTCTCTGGGAAAATTTCTTTTAAATCATATGAGCCTAATCTTCCATCCAATTGAACAACACTAGCTAATTTATCTTCATATTCCTCTGCATAAACTTTCAATTCAATTATTTTATTTTCGTCCTCACCAAAAAGAATTTTTCCCGATTCGAGCAAATCGTTTAATGTCGCTTCGGGAAACCGATAGCCCATCAAAGGTTGCTTAGTAGCTTGTTTTGTTATTGGATGAATTACGTCATATCTATACCCCTCTCTGCCAGGGTTATGAACACTTTGACTACCTGTATATACTCCACCACAGTCTATATATTTATATCTATCAAGTTGTCCTAAGAACATCTTGTTTTCACGAAACCATTTTGTATATGCAGCTTGGAGATCGTCTTGATTTTCATAGTCAACATTAAGCCTTTTGCCGATTTCTATTAACTGTTCTTTTGCATCTGAGATTTTCGATTTCCAAATAGGATCAAGTATTTCTTTGTTTTTAGCGTAGCAAATTATGTACTCATGTTCAATTGCAATATTACTTGGATTATTATCAGTTACATTTTTCCAAATTATTGTACCAACCCAATTTGTTTCAGTGAAAATTTCATCAAGTAGAATTTTTAAACTGTATAACTCATTATCGTCAATTGAAATAAAAATAACGCCATCTTCAGCCAGAAGTTCCCGTAATAGTTTTAATCTAGGCATGATCATGCAAAGCCATTTATCGTGCCTGGTCATATCTTCTTTGTCAACAGGCAGATTACTCCTAAACCAGTCTTGCAACATTGGACTATTAACATTGTCATTGTAAACCCAACCCTCTTTCCCGGTATTGTATGGCGGATCAATATAAATGCACTTTACCTTGCCTGAATAAGTTGGCAAAAGAGCTTTTAAAGCTTTGAGGTTGTCGCCTTGAATGATAAGATTATCATGTAAACTTACTTTATCAGTAAGGCTCAATTCTTTCCGGGGGATAAGCTGGTGATATTTTACCGCTAAATGATGGTTTTGAACAAATGTTTTCCCCTTGAATTGAAGTGATGGCATAGTAAAGCTTTAATTTGTGAGATAAAGTTTATGGCTAATCTATCTCCAAAAATAAAATTTAAAGCTAAAAGTATTAGTAATTTTTCGGAAAAAGTTTTGAACAAAAAAATCAGGATGCTAAGGCCTTGCCCTCATTGTTTGCGCGCGGCAATTTTACTAATTGTTCGCGTCGTCCCGGTCGAACTTGTACCCGCCACTATTAAAAGTGAAATTTTTAAGCCTGTTTTTCAGAAGCCTTACTCTTGTCTCTTTTGTAGATGAATCTTTCACGTAGACTTTGGTATCTTCAATGGAAAAAGCAATCACCTCTATCATCTTTCCAACCAGGTCATCCGGCAATTTAAGCGTCAGGCTATTTTTATCAGATTTTAATATCGTGCGTATCATAATATCAAATTTATGAAAAGTTCAGATCAAACTCTAAAAATGTAAAACGCCCAACGTAAAACCAGCGGCCCAAGCTCATGGTTCGAGTGCCTCACCATGACACCCTTTTCTCAGTTTGCAGTTATTAGTTGCCAGTTAGCAGAAAGGTACTGCCAATTGCCTACAGCCATTGCCAAATCAATCAAAGCACCTTATACAAAATCAAATAATTTATTGCCCACCACTCCCCGCATTTATAACCAGGTTAATCCCATTGATTTGTGCCGTTGCGTTTAAAAAAGGGATTACAGCAGCGGCAACTTCATCCGTGGTGAGCAGCTTGTTGAGCGGGTGGTTGTTTGTTATTTGTTCGATGATGCGCTCATCCATTGCTGCGGTAAAGCCCGTGAGCATAAACGAAGGCGAAATGGCGTTCGAGGTAATATTATATTTTACATTTTCGGTGGCCCAAACCTGAGCCAGTTGTTGCAGGTAGGCTTTGTTGGCTACATAAACCGAAGCGCCGAGCGGCGGGGTATTACCTAAAGCCGATGTTAAAATAGTGATAATTTTGCCCTGCTTTTTTTCCCGGAACAAACTGATGCACGCCTGGGTGATGGCGATAGCGGGTATGATATTATCCTTAAATTCGGTTAAAAAGTTATCGGCCGGGGTTTTGTGAAAATAGGTACTGATAAAGCTGCCCGTGTATGCATTGTTGATCAATACATCGATATCAAGCTCGGGGATGATATCCGTAAGGGCATTTACTTCGGCTTCATCCTTAAAATCGCATTTGATTGCAGCGCAATTGGGGAAATCGCTCTCTATTTTTTTTGCATTGGCTTCGGACTGATTGTACGTAAAATACACCTTACGATCAGCGTCCTGCGCTATCCTCCGCGTTATGGCTTCACCTAAACCGGAAGCTCCGCCGGTAACCAAAATATTCATGTCAGTATCCCTATTTGAATTTTGCCTTTCGATACCACTTTTGCATCTCTGTTTTTGAAACTGAATTTAAATTCAACCATGTTTACGGCCTCAGAGACATCGCTGACCACAGCCTGGAACAACAGCGTATCATTTAAATATACGGGATTTTTAAACTGGATATCCTGCGTGTGGATAACCACATTTTTTACGGGCAGGCATTCGCCTATAAAAAAGGATAAGAAGCCGTTCAGCAAATTGCCGTGCATCACTTTTTCCGTAAAACCGTAGTATTTGGCGTATCGGTCGTCGGTGTGCAGCGGGTTGTTGTCGCCAAATGTTTTTATAAATCCATTATAGACTGATTCGGAAACTATAAAGCTCCGCTCAAATTTATCACCGGTCTTAAACATCATACACCTTTTTTTACGATACTGTCAATCATTTCGCCGACGTTATTCCAGCTTTGTATTTCCTGCGAGGTAAACCTTATTTTGAATTGTTTTTCAATAGCCACAACCAACTGGATATGGTTTAGCGAATCCCAATCGTCAACATCGTTGGCAGTTGTTTCATAAGTTAACACTATATCTTCATTATCCAATGTATCGATAAAAACATCGTTTACTTTTTCCAGAATTTTGGAACGTTCCATGGGTATTATTTCTTTTCAATAAATGATTTCCGGTTTTCGTAATGGTCGGCATCCAGCAGCCAATAGCCGGCTTTTTCTTCGAAGCCCAGGTTTGCAAAATGGCTTTTTACCATTTCGTTTTTTGAGGTCGGTAAATATTCGCCCTTTAAATATTTAAAGTCATTTGCCTTTGCGAAACCTGCGATAGTATTCAGCGTAAAGTTTTCCATTCCCCTTTTTAAAACCCGGCAGCTCATAAACCAGGAATCGATAAACAAGGTATGTGCGTCTTCCTTTTGTAAGATCACCACGCAAATAATGCCGTTGTTGCCAAATTTATCTTCTAAAGTAAAAGAAAACGACTCATAGTTTTTTGACCGGCTCAGCTTTTCAATATCGGCTTCGGTGTACCTTATGGTGCGCAGGTTAAACTGGTTCGACCGCTGCGACAATTGCGCAACCCTGGGCGTATTGAACTTATTGAAAGCCTCTACCACCGAAACCATGCCGAGGCTTTGCAGGAAGTCGTCTTCGTTGACAAAGCTTTTAAGCTCGGTCATGCGCCTGGCTTCGGTTTGGTACTGACCGGTCCTTTCACGGTCCTCATTTGAGAATGATGAGGTTTCGAACAGGTTTAACGTGTACAAATATTCCAGGTATTCGGCAGGGTCTTCCGGTAACTCGGGGACGGTGATCCCGGGAATATTTTCCCTTACCATATTTCTTTCGAAGGGGTTATCGTCCAAAAATACCATCGAATCGAAACCAATATTTAATATGCTCTGAATGTGGCGGATGTTGTCGACCTTATTATCCCAGTTTGCTATAAAAACGGCAATATCTTCCAGGCGGAGCACCATTTCGGCATGCTGCTCAAAGGGTTCCTTAGCAACCGATTCAGTATTTTTACTGCACACAGCCAATATGATCCCCCGGTTTTTCAGCTTTTTTATCCAGTATTGAAACTCTGTAAATGCTTTCCCGATGCCTAAAGCGCCCAGCTGGATGTTTTCTAAACCATCGTCGCCGATAACGCCGCCCCATAAGGTGTTGTCCAGGTCGAGTATCAAACACTTTTTAAGTTTCCCAAACAGGACGCCGATAAGCTCTACGGTGCGCAGGGCCACAACAGGCAAAACATCAATGCTCAATACCATTTCGGTATTGACGTATATCGAAGGTTGAAAGAGTGCCGCTTTGCCAAGCTGGTTCTGGATGGCGGAAAGGTCGCAAATATAAAAGTCAGCCTGGCCTGCGGCATACACCATCAGCTCGTAATTCAGCTTTCGCAGTTGAAATACAAACGACGATGCAATTTTACCGGCATAGCTGCCAAATATGGCATCGTTTATTTCAGCATAGTTGTAGTAAATAATTTTTGCATTCAGCCTTGCATTGAGAGCGGCGCATAAGTCTTTGATTTGCTGCAGCTCCCTTTCGGCCAAGGTGCCGTGATCACCAGGGTTTAGCTTATTGTATTTTTCGAGCAGCTTATGCGACGACTGATAGACGATAACAACCTGCGGGGCGAATGCATAGAGTTCGGATCCGGGATCAAAAATCTGCCGTTCAACCTGGTTAAAATCGGCTTCCCATACCTGCAGATCGAAACCTGCGTCGTAACCGGCGCCCCGTATGGCCTGGGTTAAAAACTGGGTTGCGGTGTCACCCAATATTGCCGTTTTAATGGGGGGTAAATTTGAAAAGTCGTTTTTAAGGTTTTTTTTAAGCTGCGAAAAGATCTTCATACCTGAATTTTCCCGGTGTTAATGCAGCATACGGTGAATCTGCCCGATAAAAATATTCATTTAAAATTTAGTAAAACTAAGCTGTTTTTTGTTTCTTTCCTTATGCTTTTTAATTCCCTGGCGTTTGTTGTTTTTTTTGTTGCTGTATTCATTCTTTACTGGTCGGTCTTTAACCGCAGCGCCAAACTCCAAAACATACTTTTATTAGCAAGCAGCTACTTATTTTACGCTTTTTGGGACGGGCGGTTCCTGGGCCTGTTAATATTGTCGTCAGTTTTAAACTACATCTTGGGTTATTACATGGGTAAAACTGCCCGCCCGAAAACTAAGAGGATGCTGCTTAATATCGGTATTATTACTTCGCTGGGATCGCTGGCCTATTTTAAATATGCCAACTTTTTTATCACTTCATTTATAACGCTGCTGGCCCGGTTCCACGTCAGCGCCGACGTACATACCCTCGGTATCATACTGCCCCTCGGCATTAGTTTTTTTACTTTCAGAAACCTGGGTTACCTTTTTGACATCAACAGGGGCAAAATAAAACCCACTACCGACGGCGTGGCGTACCTCACCTTCGTGGCGTTTTTCCCTTGCCTGATATCCGGCCCGATCGATAAAGCCGCGCTGCTGATGCCGCAATTGGAGAAAAAGCGGAAATTCAGCAATGACGAGGGCACCGACGGATTGCGGCAAATATTGTGGGGTCTGTTTAAGAAAACGGTAATAGCCGATAACTGTTCCTCCATCACCAATCCAATTTTCGATCACTATCACAGCTCGCCGGCAAGTACGCTTTTGATCGGTGCATTTTTATACACCATCCAGGTGTACGCCGATTTCTCTGGTTATTCTGATATGGCCATCGGCATTGCGCGCCTGCTGGGTTTAAATATTACACGCAATTTCGACTTTCCGTTTTTCGCCCAAAACATCGCCGAATTTTGGCGGAAATGGCATATATCGCTAACATCGTGGCTGACCGATTATGTGTTTACCCCACTGAGCATTGCGTTCAGGGACTATGGGAAAGCCGGTTTAATTATGGCCATTCTTATAAATTTTACGCTTATCGGCATTTGGCACGGGCCCAACTGGACCTTTGTTTTATTCGGCTTTTTACACGGTTGTTATTATATTCCGCTGATAGTACGCGGCACTTTAAACAAAAGGAAAAAGCTGCAGAAAGGTCGGCTCTTCCCCTCATTTACTGAATTCAGAAATATTACAGGCACCTTTATATTGGTTATGCTGACGTTCGTCATATTCCGGAGCGACAGCATTCCCCAGGCTTTCAATGTTTACAAAACCATTTTGTCAAAAAGCCTTTTTTATGCCCCCGTTTTTGAAAATAATAGCCTGGTGGTACATACCTTCATCTTTATACTTTTTTTTATGGCTATTGAATGGGTGGGGAAAGACGGGCAATACGCGCTTGCCGGTGTCGGCGCCAAATGGCCCTCAATAATACGGTGGCCATTTTATTACGGCCTTTTAACGCTGATCTTTTTATTTGCAGGGTCCAGTCAGCAATTCATATATTTTCAATTTTAGATGAAGAAATTCTTATTGAAGCTGCTGGTTTTTTTCTTGCCCGTTATCATACTATCGTATGGCCTGGATGTTTTTATCTCAAAGAACCTGGCGAAATCAAGCTCCGGCGCCAATCCTGCCTGGAAGGCTATTTTTAATGGCACTGTTAACTCCGATATCGTGATCTATGGGTCGTCGAGGGCAACTGAACAGTTTGATCCGAGGATATTTGCCGACAGTTTACAACATCCAACTTATAACCTGGGGATATACGCCCACAATTTTTGGCTGCAATATTTGCGGCACCGTTTACTTTTAAAGTATAATAAAAAGCCAAAGGTGATTGTCTATTCGCTTGATTTTCTGACCTTTCAAAAACGAGCGGATCTGTTCGATCCGGGCCAGTTTTTGCCTTATATGCTTTATGATACGCTGATAGAAAAATATACCATAGGCTATAAGGGGTATAATATTTACGATTATGAAATTCCTATGGTAAGATATTACGGCCAGGCGAGATATATTCATACGGCTTTATCAATATTTGCCGGTAAAACGCCCGATGCACCCGACACGGCTAAAGGTTATGGCCCCAGCACAGCGCAATCATTCACCGTTTTCGCCGACATGGTTACTAAGCATAAGTACGAAATTGAATTTGACAAACCAAGCCTCGCCCTGTTTGATCAATACCTGCGCGAATGCCAAAAAGATAGTATTAAGGTGATATTTGTTTATGCCCCCGAGTATATCGACGGGCAGCATTACATCAGGAACCGGGAACAGCTTTTTGATATTATCCATCAATTCAGTAAAAAATATAGTATCCCGCTTTACGATTACACCACAGACACCATGAGCTATAAAAAGGCTTATTTCTATAATTCCGAACATTTAAATAGAACGGGCTCGCAATTATTTACTAAGAAACTTGTTAGCGATTTAAAGCGGCGCAATAGAGAGATGTTTAAATTTTAGGCCCTACAACACCTTAAATATCTAATTATCCGTCTAACATATCATCCACAAGCTGGGTTACCATGGGGTGTTTTTGATGGTAGGTATACTTTAAAAAACTATTGGATTAAAATTTGTAAGTTTGTGTATAAGCGCATTAGTATGGAACGCATTGTGTTAGAAGTAGGCGATGAAACGGCAAAAGCATGGCGTAATACTTCGCCTAAGCTACGTAGCGAGATAGGTAAAAATGTGGAGCAATTGCTGAATGCTTCGTTAAGTAAGATTCAGGAAGCTAATTTTGAATTGCTATTACGCGATGCCAGGCAAGAGGCTGCTGCAAACGGGCTGACAGAAGAAATTCTGGATAAATTGCTCAATGAAGAAAACTGACATCTTCGTCTTAGACACGAATGCGCTTATAAGCGCATTTTTGCTTTCGGCCAATTCTGTTGCCGCAAAAGCCTACTATAAAGCGAGGGAACAAGGCGAAATCATCCTGTCAGAAGACACATTTAATGAATTCAGCGATGTTTTTATACGCCCAAAATTTGATCGTTACCTGCTTTCAGACAAACGTTTTGCAATTATTGAGGACATAAAGAATGTTACAACATTTGTGCCCGTAACTAACAAAATACAGGCTTGCCGCGATCCGAAGGATGATAAATATCTTGAATTAGCTTTTGAAGCGAATGCTGCATGTATAATCACGGGCGATAAAGACCTGCTTATTTTACATCCTTTCCAAAATATATTAATATTAACACCTGCGGATTTTCTTCGGCAATTCTAATTTCCGAACTACAGAACCTTATACAAAATCCAGTTATCCGTCTCATATATCTTCTGCAAATTGAGGTTGCTGTCGGATTTTTTGATGGCCGGGAGGTATTTGTAGTTCAGCTGGGTATAGCCGACAAGCGGATTGCGGTCGGTGGCGACGAGGATGTAGTTCACATAGCGTTCGGGGGCCTCGCTGGCGCTCAGGTAGCTTTCCTGGTAGGGCAACGTAACGCGGCCAACGTGGTGCATAAAAGCGATGACGGGGTAAGCCACGGCGTCGTCGGCCAGTACCTGGTCGTTATCAGGGAGCGTGTTCAGGTAGTTTGCCATTTCACGGCTTTCATCCTGCGTGTCGTCGGGCGAGAGATGGAAAAGGGCATTCACAAAGTCGCGCTCTTCGGGGATGAATGAGTTTTTAAGGAAGAAAAAGCCGGTGAACAGTTGGAACACCGTCGTGATGGTAAGCATGGTTTTCATTAGCCGCTGGTTTTCGTGCTTGTGTCCCCGGAACACAATGCACAGCAGGGCCAGCACCAGGAAGATGATGAAATATTCATGCGCCAGGAATATCTTGTCGTATTTGATCTGCAAAAACTCGACGAACGCGAAAGGCGCGGCAACGGTGAGTATCTGGTAGGTGTTGTGGCGGAACAGGTAAATCGCTATGCCTATCATAGGGCAATAGAGCACGATGCTGGCGGTAACCAGCGGCGATATCTGCGACACATGGTAATGCGAAAAGCTGGTAGCCTGCTCGAAGCCCAGGCGGTCGGCCAGCACGGTCCAGGTGGCGTAGGGACTGTCGAGGAAATAGTCGAGGTCGTTGGCGTGCGTCAGGTTCAGCATTTTGAAGATGAGCACGGCGGCCAGCGGGAACAGGAACAGGATGATATAGATGGCGAATATCTTGTTGATGAGCTTTCGGCGCAGCGCCGGCGTGTTGAAGCTTTGCACCAGGCGGAACACGGTTTCGGTTTCGCTGAGGTTCAGGCTGCGCGTGGCGATAAACAGCACCAGCGGGATAAAGAACAGCGTGAGCCAGATGAATTTATAATCGCAGAACACCAGCACCACCAAACAGATGCTGGAAATGGATACGTGAAAGGTAGTGTTCGACTTATAGTAGCGCAGGATGTGGTAAAAGAACAGGAACAGGAAGATGAGCACCAGGTACACTGCTTTTCCCGAACATGCGCTGAACAGGATGCTGGGGTGAAATACAAAGGTGATGAGCAGCAGCAAAAAATAGTAATCATCATGACTGCGCCTGACGAGCGTATTGGCCATGATGTAGAACAATATCGCTGTGCCTATCGCCGATGCGAGGACGGGCCCTAAAAGGTAAAACTTGCCAAAAGTGAAGGCAATAGCACCATAAAACGGCAATATGGGCGACGTAAGGCCCATCACTTTCAGCCGGTTCCCTACGCCTTCGAACAGCAGCTTGCACTTTTCGCTGTAGAACAGCGCCTCGAGGTTGTGATAATGCAGACCATGAAGGTAAACCGCCATAAACACGTAGTATACCGCAAGCAGTACCGCAAGTATAATGAGATATAGCGTTCGTTTATGCATTATTTGATAACGTTTGTCCCGCTGTTAACCTTGCTGAGACCGTGGTTGGTCTTTTCCCAGTAGAACGGCTTCGTCACCAGCTGGTACAGTCCTTTGTATGCCGCAGCCGAGTGCAGCAGCCAGTAGATGGGGTTGGCTATGGCGAACAGGATCAATTCGTAAAAGCGGCGCTTGAATACGGCGATCATGTTCACGTAGATCATCAGGATATTGCCCACCATCAGGTTGAAAATGGAAATGAACAATACCCAGTCGGGGAAAAGCAGCTTGACGTAGGATATGCTGAATACCACGTATGCAAGGAAGATGAAGAGCAGTATCGGATAAACCAAAAAAGTAATAGGCGTTGCCCCGACGAAAAAGTTAAACCCGATAAAACCGCGTAAACCGATCTTTTTGATGAGCTTAAAGGGATTTCGCATGTGTACCAGGTAGGTTTGCATGTACCCCTTGATCCACCGCGAACGCTGGCGTATCCAGTTGATGGGCTCATTATTAGCTTCCTCGTAAGTAGTGGAGTTTACAATGGCAATCTTGTAACCTTTGGCATAGGCGCGAACACCCAGGTCAGCATCTTCAGTAACGTTGAACGGGTCCCAGGCGCCAAGCTCAAGCAGGGCATCTATTTTGAAGTGATTGCTCGTTCCGCCCAGCGGGATCGGGATATCCAGCGTATCAAGCCCCGGCAGCATGTAATCGAACCAGAAGGAATATTCCAGGGTGAACATGCGGGTCAAAAAGTTTTCGTTCCTGTTAAAATAGTTCAGCGCGCTCTGCACACAGATGTATTTTTCTGGCAGCTTGTTGAACAGTGTCACCACCTTTTTCAGCTGGTCGCTATCCGGGATATCTTCAGCGTCGTAAATCGTCAGGTATTTGCCGCGGGCGAAGTGCAGGCCGTAGTTGCAGGCCTTGGGTTTGGTCTTCGGTGCATGGAAAGGAACAATGATCACCTCGAATACCGCGGGGAAATCAAGGTCGCGCACGGCATGAAGTGTTTTCTCGTCGTCTTCCTCTATCAATAGTTTTACGTCGAGTTTTTCGCGCGGGTAATCCAGCGCCTGCAGGTTCCAGATCAGCTTTTTGATCAGCTTGTCTTCCTTGTAAACCGGCAGCAGGATGGTGTAGATAGGCAGATCGTCGTTGCGCAGATGCTGCAGCTCGTGGTGGGTTACGGCTTGGTACAGTTCAAACTTCGATCCAACCAGCGACAAGAATAACTTGAAGACAATAGCCACCAGGAAGAATACGCTAAGGACAATGTTGATCCATATCATCACACCCCTGAAGTTTTCCACGAGCCCAACGGCAAGTAACCCAAATACAAGGAAGATCGATACCAGCTGGGGCGTGGTAAAAGTAGTCAGGGCTGAACTGCTTGGATCGTTGTTGAGCAAATCGAAAACCGATGATTTGACGAGGCCATCGCCCAGCAGTTTATGGCTCAGCCAGGTGATCTCGAGGTCCTCTGCAAAAATGATCTCCGGCTCTTTGTTATAGGTTAGCCGGACAAAATCGATGACAAGGCGATCGGAAGGATCGGCCATCACCGTTACCACCTTGTTGTTTTTGATATATAACGGTACTGCCAGGTGCGCCTGTGCAAAATTCAGGTCTATCTCTTTCAGGATGTCCTGGTCATGTGGCAGTTCACGGATATCGTGGTATTCATGGCCCGCATGGTTCATCGAGCGGGCATAATTCTTGCGCGAAATATAACCGTAGCTCAGCGCTACTTTCAGGAAGGATAAGTCGTGTTTTTCGGCGAATGCCTCAATATGTCCCCGGTCGGTTGGTGACAGGAAGCCGTCTTTTACCAAAAGTTCGGGAACGGGGATGTCCATATATTTTATATTAGTGCCTTAAGTCTCAAGTCGTTAGTCGAAAGTCCTAAGTCAAGGTTAGTATTTGTCTTTTGACTCAGGACTTTCGACTTAGGATCAATCATTAAACAACTCCTGCGATTTCTGCACTCTCGAGCGTACATACAGGAACGACATCAATATCAGCACCAGGATGCCTAACAGGATGTACAGGTTGTATGTCTCCCAGAAACGAGTCAGCGCGCTCTTGGTGTCAAAATACTCCAGGTTCTCGCTCGATTTATTGATATTGAACAGGTACTTGTTGCCGTTCACATCCGAGATACACATATTGCTCGACAGGGTCGATAACTGTTCGGTGATCGATTTTGAAGCAGCCAGGAACGCACCGGGTTTATCGGTTCCGGTAGCGGTCAGCACCAGTACGGCGTTATTGCTGCGGCCATAGAATATTTGCGCCAAACCGTTGGATACCGAGTCGGATATGCGGTAAACCTCCTTGTTGTTCTCGTTATTATATATCCTGAACTTTTTATTGAATTTGATCGGCGCATCGGGCAGCTTATCCATAAACTGATCGTTCTGCGACAGCAGGGCCACGATATTGTATTTCTTCAGATCAGATTCAGATACATCATTCGAATATTTGAATTCGGGGAAATTATTGGAATTGATGTTGTTATTCAGCTCATAAACGATCTCGCCCAACGCAGCCGCGGAAAAACCGGCGAATTCCTTTGTCAGCACTATCATCGTACTACCGGTGTTGAATGCTTCAGGGTACTGGTAAAAGCTCAGGTCGTTTGTGATGAACGGGTTCTTCGATTCCAGGTATGATTTGTCTACATCAACTTCGGCGAAGAAGTTGGTGAACGAGTTTATACAGTTCCCGCTGCTGGGGTATATCCTGAATTCGGCCTGTACCGTATTGTACTTATGGTGCTGGTAACGGTTTATGGTGACGGACGTGTTCAGCTTGCCCGTCTGATCCAGCCTTTCGCTGCTGATCAGCATACCGTTCAGGTAAATGTTGAAATAGCCGCGGTCACCAGGTGTCAAGCTGCTGTAGTTGGCCACAAAATGTATTTCCACTTCTTTCGGCGTAAAGCTGAAGTCGCTGTTTTTAAAGCTGTAAACATTCACCAGCGAACCGATACCCGACATAAAGTTCGGGGCGCCGCCTATCTGGCGCAGCGTAAGCCTGTTCCGGTTCTCTTCAATGCTCCTGAAGAAGTTATTCTGCGCATTGGCTATCAGCAAATACTCACCGAAGGACGAGTTGAGGATGTTCATATTACCCAGCGAGGTGATTGTTTTTTCATAGCCGGGATCATCGCCCCCGGTAACGAATAATATTTCGCCCGGAACGGTCACATCGGCCGCTTTTTTCGATTTGCCTTCAGCGACTGAATCCGTATAAGTAACCAGTTGCTTTTTGAGATACAGCAAGCCCTCGCCCGACTGTGGAGTAATATTGATCAGCGCTTTTTTAGGAGCCTGCAGACTGTTCCAGTTGCCCACCATGATATAGTTTTTAACGCTATCAGGCAGTTCGTCTTCACGATAAACTTTGATGTCCCTGTTAAGCGTCTTTTTCAAACGCGCATAGGCCCAGGCTACAGCCTTTAGATCGTGCAGCGAAGGGTTTACAGGATAAACAATGGCACGCTTGGATTCGAAACAGTTGCTGATGTTCACATTGGTAAAGAAGTTTCCGTTGGTCTTTACCAGCGACAGGTAAGAATAATCTTTCACCTTCACCCACAATGCAGGGTTATCCAGGTCCTTACATTTATCGTCCGAAACGGTAAGCAGGGTCTTGATTTCCAGTTTCAGGAATTTATCTGCCGAAATATCCGTTGGCGTAAGCTCAATAGTTATTTTTTCAACCGAGTCCTTTGTCAGGCGCGCGCTGTATGCCGGCCTGTCGTTCAGAACTACGTTCACGAACGAGTGATCCTTGATCAGGGCCTGTGAAGGCTCAATGTACAACACCAGCTTACTCCCTTTCGCTTCCACCAGCGGGCTGATCTTCAGATAAAACGAGGTAGCGCCGATCATGCCGTATATCGGCTCGTCATCATGCCCCATCGCTTTGAATGATACAATGCTTTGTGCTACAGATGCCGTACTTAAAAGTAATGCAAGAGCTAAAAGGCTAAAAAATTTATTCATCTGGCTATGTTTAATTGATCACGTTGAATTCTACTCTAAAATAATTACCGCCTTCGTCGCTGCGGTAGCTCAGTTCCCCGCCCATTTCCTGGGTCATCAGCTTGGCTATGGACAGTCCCAGCCCCAGGCGGCTTTCTACGTGCGCCGAGGCATCGTTAAGGTCCTTCAGTTTATTGAACATCATATCCAGTTCATCCTCGCCTATGGCAATGCCGCCGTCAATAATTTCAAATACAAACCGCTGGCGCTGCAGGCTGGTCACTACGTTTATGCTGTTGTTCGTTTGCGAAAACTTAATAATGTTCGATAGCAGGTTCTGAAATATCTGCCCCGTGAATACCCTGTCGAGCTTTACATTCAGCGGCAGCTTCAGGATGTTGTCCACCAGCGTAATATTCTTCATATGTGCGGTCTCCAGCAAACCCCTGTACACATGCTGGACTTCGGAGTTAATATCGAATATTTCCATGTTGAAATGGATCTCCGGCGATTCGATCTCGCGCACGTCCATCAGTTTGCTCAGCATGTATTGCATCTTATCAGCCGATTCGCCGATGTAGCCAACAAATTCTTTCTGATCGGCCGTCAGGTTCTCTTCCTCATCCTTCAGCATGTTATTGCTCATGATGATGGATCCCACCAGGTTTTTCAGGTCGTGGCCGGCAATATTGATAAAACTGTTCTTTTGTTCGTCGAGCTTGCGTAAACGCTCGTACTGCATGTCGATAATGTGATTCTTTTCGCTGATGTCGCGATTTTGTGCCTTTAGCGTTTCATTCGATTTTTCTATCACGATCTGCGAATGCACCTCGCGCAGGATCACCTTATGCCTTGCGTTTGGTATCAAACAGGAAATAGCCAGTATAATGAAAAAATATTGGCCGCCGTTGCTGATGAAGATGTCAATGTTGTAATCGGCAAAAAAGTTGAAAAAGACGGCGAGCAAAAGCAGCGAAATAAGCGCCTGGATAATGGAATTGACCGGCTCCCAGAATACCTGCATATTGAAGAACAAAACGACAACCGAATACAACATGAAATAAATATTCAGGTCGCTGGCGCTTACCAATGTACACAGTAGTGCCGATGTTGCTGATAGCAGGAAGAAAGCGATATGCAGCACAATGCGATAATTGTAATTTTTGCTGTGAAGGAAGTTATAAAACATATATAACAGCAGCGAAATAATAATGCGGCCTATAAACACCTGCATCCAGATATCCTTGAGGTAAAGGAAATCGGGAATAAAGAAAAGCCAGAACAGCAGGATAATGGTCCAGATGATGTTATTGGTCTGGTGCCAGGCTTTTTTGTTGACTTCTTTGGTGAACTCCTCTTTGTCTATTTGAACAAGCATCAGGCGTTTCTTAGTTTATAAAATATTAAACCAGCCGTTAATTTTGTAGCAGCTAAAGTAAAAGTAGCTGCTAAAAACGACGTTTTCAACAATGGTTATTAACAAATGGGCGCATCTGTTAATAATTACTCCGGGCCTTTCAGCCTTAAAAAATGTACCGGAAGCTTTGCCTGGCCGCTGCAAAACGGGCAATGGGGTTAATGCCTGGCGGCCCTCACACTTATCTGGTAAAACTGTAATCAAAGTTCCGGGTCTAAAAATAGTTTAAATCAGCCTGTATCAACCGCTTAACCGAAGGTTTGCTTTATAGTTATTACGGGCTAAAATTAGTTCTGCTTAGTGAATTCTGACTTTGTTCGTCAAAAATCGTGCAAATTATACGTGGCCTGCCCGCATTTAGTTACTTTTCAGGAACTTTAGGCAATGGTAATTATTCCGCTGAAAGTCAATGAGTAATGCTTTTACAAATAAATTTATTTCGGTAAACGCCATAAATTAAGGCGTTTAGCCGGTTTTTACTGTTGGTTTAGCCGTTTGCTTTTAGCTACACATTTTGGACTGGAATTTTATTGAAATTAATTTGAAATAAATAAAAAAAACGATCCCAGGGGACATATTTTTCGTCATTGCAGGTGTTTTAACGTACCCAGGGACGGGAATTTATAACCCCAAAAAAGTAAAAAATTAAAGCAAACGAATTACTGGTTTTAAATTGTACCTTTACACTCCGTTAATTATGAAGTTTTTCGAAGAAAAGAGGCGCGAGGTAATGAAGCATATTGAAAAATATATGCTCGAGAAGATGAATGAGTTCCTGAAGCCCGTAGATACTATTTGGCAGCCGTCCGATTTGTTACCCGACTCGACGCGCAGCACCTTCTTTTCCGAGATCAAGGAATTGCAGGAAAGCGCAGCTGGTTTGTCCTACGACCTGATCGCAGTACTCATTGGTGATACCATTACCGAAGAGGCGCTGCCCACTTATGAGTCGTGGCTGACCATGGTTGAAGGCGTATCCAAAGAAGAACATGGCGGCTGGATGACCTGGACCCGCCACTGGAGCGCCGAGGAAAACCGTCATGGCGACCTGCTGAACAAATATTTATACCTTTCGGGCCGTGTGAACATGCGCATGATGGAGGTTTCTACCCAGTACCTGATCTCGGATGGCTTTGACATCGGTACCGGTACCGACCCTTACCGAAACTTTATTTACACATCCTTCCAGGAAATAGCTACCAATATTTCGCACCGCCGCGTGGCATCGCAGGCGAAAAAGTATGGTGACGTTTTGCTGTCAAAAATGTGCGGCGTAATTGCCGGCGACGAGGCGCGCCATGCCAAGGCCTATAAGTATTTTATTTCGAAAATATTTGAGATCGATCCAAATGAAGCGATGATCGCTTTTGAAGATATGATGCGGAAAAAGATCGTGATGCCGGCACATTTCCTGCGCGAAATAGGATTAAAGGTGGGCCAAACCTTTGGCCATTTTACCGATGCCGCCCAGCGACTGGGTATTTATACCGCTACCGATTATGTGGATATCCTGAAAAGCCTGCTCGACGAATGGCATATAGAAAGCGCTAAAGAACTGAACGAAGCCGGTGAAAAAGCACGCGATTACCTGGTGACTTTGCCTGCCCGCCTGCTCCGCGTGGCCGACCGGATGAAAAATCCGATGCTGGAGTATAAGTTTAGCTGGATAGCGGGTTGAGTTGATTGTGTTAGATTAAGTTGAATGAGTTGATTAAGTTAAGAATCGGTTAACTCAATCAACCGCTTAACCCAATCAACTCAATCAACCCTCTTGTAACAGATCCGATCCATACTTCCCCGACGCAAGCAACTCATTCAGTATCGATTCGACGGTAAGCGAGTTTACGTCATCGGTCCAATGTTCCGATCTCGTCATATACAATTCGGAACCGTTCAACTCGATCTTATATAAAAACCCGTACAGCGTGGGTTCCGAAACCTCGATAATATTTCCTTCGCCGGTTACGTCAAAGTGTATATTTTCACGCCGCTGCTCGGCAAACATTCTGTCCAAATTTTGCCGGATATGATCGCGCAGCGCATCGGGATCAACCCGGGTGTGCAGTGTGATGATCTTCATGATAATAAGAACTATCAATCCTTATATTGGTTTTGAATTAGTTTCCGGCAAATAGCCGGATAGAAATTCGTGTAATTCGCCTAAATTCGTGCAATTAGTTTTTAAATTATGAACTACAAACTCCTCGGCCGTTCGGGCCTCAAAGTTTCTGAATTATGTTTGGGCACCATGGGCTTCGGTACCGAGAACGGCTGGGGCGCGGATAAAGATGTCAGTTTCGCCATAATGGATGCTTATGCAGAAGCAGGTGGTAATTTCCTCGACACCGCCAACCTCTATAAAGTCAATACCAGCGAGAAGATCATCGGCGAATACCTGGGCAACCACGACCGCGACTATTTCGTGGTGGCCACCAAATACAGTCTGAAGGATAATGTAACCAACCCCAATGCGTCCGGCAATAACCGCAAGAATATGATGCGCAGCGTAGAAGAAAGCCTGAAACGCCTTAAGACGGACTTCATCGATTTGCTGTATTTGCATATCTGGGACGATATAACCCCGATCGACGAAGTACTACGCGGTATGGACGACCTCGTCCGCCAGGGCAAGGTGAATTATGTCGCTATAAGCGATACCCCCGCCTGGATAGTTGCCAAAGGCAATACTTTAGCCGAACTGATGGGCTGGAGCCCGCTGATCGCCTTACAGATCGAATACAGCCTGATCGCCCGCACAGCCGAACGCGAGCTGATACCCATGGCCAAACATTTCGGCATGACGGTGACGCCCTGGGCCCCGCTGGGCGGCGGCGCGCTTACCGGCAAATACCTTCGCGGCGAACAGGGCCGCGTGAAGCCCGACAGCAAACGCCGCAATGATAAAGCCGTCGAAATAACCAAAGTGGTAATGGCCATCGCCCATGAGCTTGGCGTTTCCCCCGGCAACGTCGCCCTGAAATGGACGATGCAGCAGGGTTTCCATTGCATCCCTATTGTCGGCGCCACCAAACTGGAGCAACTGCATGATAATTTGAAAACTGTTGATGTCACCCTTAGCGGTGATCACCTCAAACGCCTCGATGAAGTAAGCGCTATCGAGCTTGGCTTCCCCGGCGATTTCTTCAGGGAAGATGCTGTTAAAATGAATACTTTCGGTGGGTTTTATGATAGGGTAGAGAAGAGAAGTTAGTCCGAAAGTCCGCATAAGTCCGCAAGTCCGAAAGATTCTTTTTTGGAAATGCGACGGGCTCCCCTCTTGAGGGCACCAATATACCTGCTTACACCAAATCTATTTTTGCCAGACGAAATTATGGTCGAGAAAGTACTGTACAATCTGCCAAACCAATAATAAAGCAGCAGCAGCCCCAGCAAACCACGTTGCCACCGAAAGCCGATGCGTCAATTTATTTAACGTCTTTTGGTTCTGATCATTTGAAACATCAAAAGACTTTAATCGATCTATCTCAAGCTGCTGTTTCTCGGCGGCGGCGTTCTCGGCTAAAATCTTAGTTTCGTATCCGCCCGCATCTATGAATAATATGCCATCAAAAGTGATGACATATCCTATTGTAGTAACAATATTGATGTAGCCGTCTTTCTCTAATTTTCTCGCTATTCTTCTTAATTCTTCAAAGTCTATATTAATACCTTCATTTTTATATAAATATTGATATAGCGGTTCTACGTTTTTAGTTTCGGTTTTTAGCGCCCTTAGGACCAAGTCGAGTTTTTGAGCAGGGGTAAGTTCTGTCATACTCAAAACTACCATTTTTAAGACTTAGTTTACACTAAATCGGTAGCTTTGGGTATGCTATTCAAAAACGGAAAACTTGTAAAAAAGGAATATGAATATAATTCAAATTACGCTGGCGAATTATTAAAAGGCACAAATACAATCCTAAGAAAAATAGTCTGCAACGTAATTAATACGGGTGGAAGTTTCAGGCTGGAAACAACCATTACTATAATACTTTACGGCAAGAATAACGACCACCGGATTTTGAAATATGTAGGTGAGTATAACTATGATATTGAAAACAATGGAGTTTCGATAGAAGACGATAAGATAGACTTATTCAAACACCTTCTGCTGCCTTATTCGCACGTCTGTAGTACAGTGCTTTTTTCACCATTGGGCGAAAATGATGAGTACAGAGATGAAAATATGCCGCAAATCGTCGACGAAGTGGTAAACCGTTTAAAAGAGAAAAAGTATTACCATTGAAAGGGGATATTAATTCAGAACTAACGGTACTTATTGTGACATCTTCTTTAGCAGGTAGTTGAGGAACTGTACCGCGCATGTGGACTGGCTGGCAATTTTCCTACACACTCTAAATCCGGCGTTGATTTGTACGTTGTTGCCCCTTGAGAGGGGCCGGGGTGTGTAAATCCTTAAATCCTCTTATCTTTAGCTCAAATCATTCTCTTATGCAAACCTTCAAGTCCAAACTTACTGTCGCTCTATTGGCATTATTGTTCTTTGTCCCAACGTTGTCCAAAGCCCAAATGGCTCCGGCAGACATAGACAAACTCGTGGAACGCGCGCTCAAAACCTTCGATGTGCCCGGCATGGCAGTGGCGGTTGTGAAGGATGACAAGGTCGTCTTTGAAAAAGGCTACGGCGTACGATCATTGGCGAGAGGCGGCAAAGTGGACGAGAACACCCTGTTCGGCATCGCATCCAACAGCAAAGCCTTTACAACTGCGGCCATCGGGATTTTGTGCGACGAAGGCAAGCTGCACCTGGATGATAAAGTGACCGATTACATCCCCGAATTCAGGTTATACGATCCCTGGGTGACTTCTGAATTCACCATACGCGACCTGCTTACCCATCGCAGCGGCCTCGGCCTTGGCGCCGGCGACCTGATGGATTTCCCCGATTCAACGGATTTCACCATGGCCGATGTGATACATAACCTGCGTTATTTTAAGCCAGTTACCAGTTTCCGCAGCGCTTATGCTTATGATAACCAATTGTACAAGGTAGCGGGTGAAGTGATCGCACGGGTTTCCGGGATGCCATGGGAAGAGTTTATTGAGAAACGTATTATGCAGCCGCTTGGCATGACTCAAAGCCGTGCTGCCTTCCAGCGGCTCAGCGGCAATACCAATTATGTCGATGCGCATGCCCCTGTTGACGGGCCGATTAAAACTATCGAGCGTTACAAGACGGTCACCGGCGATGCGGCGGGCGGCATTTATTCCAGCGTGCATGAACTGTGCAAATGGGCGATCATGCAGATGGATAATGGCAAATATGGCGATGGCAAGCAACTGTTCAGCGAAGCGATCCACGCGCAAATGTGGACGCCGCAAACCATAATTCCGGTAGGTGCGGCGCCCGGTTACTACAGCACACATTTTGGCGCATACGGCCTGGGCTGGTTCCTGAACGATATCAAAGGCTATAAAGAAGTAAGTCACACGGGCGGTATCGACGGTATGGTGACCAAAGTCGATCTTATTCCCGAACTGAAACTGGCGATCATTGTACTGACCAATCAACAATCCGGCGCGGCATTCAGCTCCGTGACCAACCAGATCAAGGATACCTACCTTGGCTTAAGCGGTCGCGACTGGGTGCAGTTCTATGCCGACCAGGTGAAATCGCGCGGTGGCGATGCCAAAAAGGTGACCGATGCGGCCTGGAAGCAGGTGGATGTCCGAATGCACGATGGTCAGAAAATAGATTATAGTCAATATGCCGGTACTTATCACGATGACTGGCTCGGCGATATTATGCTCACCGAAAAAGATGGCCGGCTGTTTTTCCAGGCTAAACGTTCGCCCAAACTGAATGGCGAGATACTGCCCTACAAGGCAAATACCTTCGTAGTGAAATGGACGATCCGCAGCATGGATGCCGACGCATTTGTCATATTTTCGTTGGACCAGGACGGGAAACCCGATGGTTTCAAAATGAAACCTATATCCCCGGCAACTGATTTCAGTTACGATTTCCAGGATTTGGACATGCACAGGGTGAAACAAATGTAAATGCTTTGCTGTTGAAGGTTCTTGATTGATGCTCAGGCCATCAATTACGCCACCTGATGAGCTATCCTGTTTCTTACCTTAAAACCAAGCTTTACGCTGCGTTTTACAAAACTGTTTTATTTCGCCTCGGTTTCGGCGGCCGCGTAGGTAAAGATGTCTGGGAAAAGGAATACAGCGGAACCAGCTGGGATTTTCTTTTTTCGGAAGATGAGCAAGCACATTATGACGGGCTGATCAAACAGATCGGACAGCTCGGCGACATCGGCGACCTGCTGGACATCGGCTGCGGGGAGGGCGTGTTGTATGATTATATGACGCGTTCGCTGAAAGTGCCTTTCATTTATCATGGCATAGATATCTCAGAAACCGCGATCCGCAAAGGCAAGGAAAAACATACCGGCATTGACTTTAAGGTGTGTGATTTTGACTATGAACGTGTCGACGGCAAATTCAAGCTGATCATCTTCAACGAGGTGCTGTATTATTTCATTAAGCCCATAAAAACGCTGCAAAAAGCTGCCGCCGATAATCTTCATCCGGATGGCGTAATGCTGCTATCAATGTGCGAAGACCCGGGCGGCCGCAACACTCAAATATGGAAAAACATCGATGCCCATTTCAAAACACTTAGGCATGATATCGTGCGTAATAGCAAAGGCTGGGTTTGGAATATAAAGACGGTTGTTCCGCTTAATCCTGTTCAAACCGTCTAAGGTATTGTGGTTTTACTAGTTCCCCATACCATATACTCGGTATCTTATCCATGCTGAACCAGTAATAGCCCGGTGCGTTCTGCAGCACCTGTATGTTCTGTGCGGGCATAAAGCTTTGGGCTAACAGGAATTGCTTTTCGTGTTTATCGTTTTCCACCACATCCATCACGATAAAGCAATGCCCCGGCGAGCCGCCATGAATAAAAATATCGCCGGCTTTTAATTCATTCGGATTGGTAACGGGTTTCAATTCCTTTTCCAGCGATAACGTCCCCGCATAGGCAAATACAAGCTGCATATATTGCATAAAGGTATTATAACCATAATCTTTCTTCGCCTTCAGCACCCAATGATCACTGTGATAACGATACCCATCGGCATAATGCACATAATCGCATTTGAACCCGCTTACAAAATGAAAAGCGATCTCTTTATAACGCCCGGCATGCCAAAGATATCCCCCGCGCAGGCGCATCACAGCGTCAGCGCATTGTTGCAGGTCTTCGTGCCCCACGCTGATATCTACCACCGCCGCAGTTTCCACGTCGGTAGCCGCAATAACACCCTTATAGGTCAATGTATGTGTACCCGTGGGTTTCAAAGGAAGGCTTTGCAAATAAGCCCCAAAACTGCCCGGCTGAACGGCCGCCTGGTGAAATCCTGCCGGTGTTCGGAAGCGGGTCAGCACGTTATCCGCCGGAACGAAAAGCAGAAGGGTAAGGATAAAGGCTAAAGTTTTCATTTCAATTGATCAGTTCGGGCCGGTATTCAAAGTGCATGGTATCATAGTGATACCACTTACCGCCCCATATAAAACCGTGCCGCTCAAATATATCCACTATAACTTGCGGAATCCGGTTTTGGTATTTCAGGTTCGCATTTTCGTTGGTGCATTTACAGGTCCACTGCCAGTAATCGGAATACTGCGTGTTCAGGTCAATGGTCATCCCGAAGCTGTGCATGCTATGGCGATGCGTACCGGCTATATCCCGCCAGGCGAAAGTGCCACCTATATTAGTTAAGTATTTTTTTAGTTCAGGATGCTCATCCAGTTCTTTTGATATTTCGATGAGTTTTTTGTCCACCCCGTTCACTTTGGTCACCCTGATCTTCTGACCGATCAGTTTCGGGCACCAGGTGATCGTCACCAGGTTCTTTTCAACTTTCGCTTTGGTACTGCCGTAAATCGTTTCAAAAAACGGTTCGTATCTTATCCTTCCGGGATCAAAGTTTTTAGTTGGGGGTTCTTTAAGCTGACCAGTTTGATATTGTTGGCTGAACATGTCCTTCAGGTCGGGATCATTCAGTAACCATTGATAGGATTTGTTTTTGGTGCCGTCGTCCCATAATACTTTGCTGCCGTCGTTAAATAGGATGTAGTTGTTCGAAAATCCCGCGATTGCATGAGGATAATATTTTAGCAGCTTTTGCGCATCAGGCGGAATATCGTCTCCCTGCCTGAAAGAAAACATCCCGGCACATACGGAGCCGAAAACTATAATTGCGGCGAATCTTTTCATTTGATCAACCTTTGACTTCAATCCCATACTTTGTGAGTAACCCGGCCAACCCATGCACCGAAAACTTCGCCTTTTTGATGTCGTTATTATCCGGGTCAATAGTAAAATTATAGGATGTACTTAAGTCGGCGTTTTTCAGGACGGTTTGGTCAAATGTGGCCCGGTGCAGGTTGCAGTTTTCGAACTTGCAATCCGACAGATCAGCTTCGGTCAGATCGGTTTCGATCATTGAGCAGTCTTTAAATACAGTCTTCTTATTTTTCTTCTTATAAAACACGGCATTATCTAAAATGCAGTTCTCAAAATGCATTTCCATCAAAAAATCAAGGCTGCGGCTGAAGTTCAGGCCGCTTAGCTTGCAGCTTTTGAAATGGATATGCTGTAGCCCCGTCCCGCTCATGTTCGCCAGCGAAAGGTTGCAATCTTCAAAAACACATTCAACAAAGAGGATATTGCTAAGGTCGGCACCCGAAAGATCGCAGTTCACAAATTTACAATACTCAAACTGCCGACTAGTGAACGCCGCGTCAGCGGCGCTAATCTTGGTAAACGTTTGGTCTTCCTGGATAGATGCGGGCATGGAGTAAAATTAGCAGTTAAAACCAGACGATTAAATCCTGTCAATCTTTTTCATCCTGAAAATCGTGTTCAAAGATTAAAGCTCCGCTCATCTCCTGCGTTCAAAACATTCCCGTTTTTCAGCTTCAGTTCCTTGCTATCGCCGACCTTCAGATGCTCCAGCTTGAGGCTGCCACAATCCACTTTTACGGTGACGGAATTCCCGTCAACTTTCACGTTCCCCCAGGCATACCCGTCCGACCAAAAATAATTGCCCGGTTTTGAAGTGATCGCCATGCTGGCCTCGGGTGCAGAGTAATGGAACCCGCTCAGAGCGATGATAGCCGACCAGCTCGCCATGGCCCGCGCATAGTGGTTGCCGCATTCTTCCTCGTTGAAAGGGTTGCGCTTATAGCCGTCGTAGCGGTCGCGCACATTTTTGATCACCTTCAACCCTTCATCGTCCATGCCCATATAGAGCATGCCGGTGGCTGCGGTGTATTCCACTCCTGTCCAGGTTTCAGCGTGGTAGGAGAGCGGTATCTCCGGTCTTTTGGAAGGGTCAGGATAGGCGGTCACCAGCAGACCGGCTTCGTTGTCCAGTGCATAGGAGCGCATATTATTATAAATATCAGTGAATGAATTCACCGAGTTGTATTTGACAATGCTTTTCAGCGCCGAGCGTATATTTTCCGGCTTCGCCAAATAACCCAGGCCGCATACAAAGGCCATATTTTGCCCCACCAGCTGGTCTATCAGGCATCCTTCGCCGATCTGGAAATCGGGATGGTTTGTGTCTTTCGACCCCATCCCTGCAGAAAGCCCGGGAGCTATGTCCTTCACCGGTGTTATTTTCTGGATGTAGTACTCGCCATTGAACAGGTTTTCGTCTGTCCATTTGCTGCCGCTATCGAGTAACTTGCGGCAGGTATTTTCAAAATCACCGTCCTTCATCCGGTGCGCCATGGCTGCGGCCGCTTTCAGCGCACCCAGGTACCAGAATTCGATCTCGGGGCTCGGACCGTAATACTCGATATCCATGGTGTTGTGCTGGCAACCTTCCATCACACCGTCTTTGTTCGCATCCCAGCCGCCGGGTATCCAGGCAAACGCAAGTGCCTTCTTGATGCCCGGGTAGGTGTTTTTCAGGAACTCGTCGTCACCGCTTAATTGCCATTCGCGATAGACGCGCATAATAGTGCCCATCTGCCCGTCGGCCGCTGCAACTTTCCAGTTATGCCCCTTTTGCAGCGGAAGCGAAACGCGGAAGCTCATCAGGCCGCTGTCCCACAAGCTATAAGTGTACTCAGTTTGCCGCATGCTTTTGGCGAGAGAGCCAAACAGGAACGGCGACGCAAATTCATAGTTCCACACGTGTGTGCAATTGCCATAACACGAACCTGTGGTATTGAAAACGCCTTCCCATCCGAAAAACCGGCCTTCCCTGTCGCGGAAGGTGGTTTGCGAACGCAAGGTGCTGCTATTAAAAAGCGCCGCTTCCTTTACGACGTTAGGGTAATTGCTGGCGAGGAAAGTATTCACAAATTCCAGTGTTTTGCTTTCGAGCGCGGGCAATTGGGCCAGTGTTTTTTCGGCCACATCCCAGGCATCCTTATATTGGGTAGAATAGTAGTTGCCGATGGTTTGCTTGTCGTCCCAGTCCTTCCGGTTGGGGAAATCCCAGGTGAGGAAAAATTGAACTTCCCGGGTTTCGTTCGGGCCCAGTTCCAGCTTTACGGACAATGCCGCTCTCGGATCGTTCACTTTCTGGTCAAAGGTTTTGTTCTCGAATTGGCCATCGTCCGAAAAATCGTCCCACATGTCTGTCATGTTCGAGTTCCAGCCTTTTGGGTTGAACTGGGTACGATAAGATATTTTATATCCTGCACCGACATTCGATGTTGTCAGCGCAATATTGCCCCAGGTCGAAGCATCGTGGTCCACGCTGTCCGAGGTCATATAGATCCCGGCGAGATGGTCGCTCGTACGATAAGTATTGCGATTGCTTTTCGTGCCCACGGGGTTCAGCGAGCGGTCGAACCCGTTAAACTCGAGCTTATAGCCATCCATGCCGATGAAGTTATCCATCGACCCGGCGACGGCGACCTGCATTTTCTGGTTGGTTTTGTTCGTCACCACGTACCGGATCACCGCTACCGGGATACCACTGGCATCCGCGTCGCAGGGGATATATGGGTTAAAAACTTTAGCCTTCACGGACACCGGCATTTCGTCATCCTCAAGATTGACCGTGGCAAAGGGATAAGCCGCATCAAACGTTGCCGACTTAAAGCGCGGCATCCCATGATTGGGGGCGATGCTGCCCTGTTCACCGGCGTACTGATCGGGCGGGATTGGCCCCATCAGCGCCTTGGCATAGTTTTTACCATTCCCGTCCTGCACGAACACCGTAAAGCAGGGCGCCTGCTGTGAAGTGACCGAGCCATAAAAACCGATGCCTGGTTTGTTCATCATTTCCACATCGCGCCATTGGCCGTTGCCGCCTATCGAAATATCGCCCGTGCCGATGCCGCCGATGGGCATGGCGATGCGGTAAGTTTGTTCCTTCTCATAATGCTTCAGTACCGGCCATTGGGCCGATTGCGAAAATGCAGGCAATGCCGCTGCCAGTAGGCAAAGGGTAAATAATGATCTCATAGCAGGGTGATTTGGTTAACCTAAACTACGAAGAATTGGGAACTTTGCAGGAATAATTAAAGACCTTCTATTTGTGAAGTAACCCAAATTTGCTGGAATCAGATACGGAAATTTGAGGGTAAATGTCATCTGTTGTGCCAGGAATTCCGTCAGGTCCTGAAGAAAATAAATAATAATGATTGCCGACTCTTTTATAATTGTATTGCACGGTTTTATTTCCATTAAGCTGTGATGAAATAATAGCATCATATATTGGTGCTGATGGATCGTCAAGTTGTTTCAAGCTATCAGGGTAAGCACCATGCTTCATCTTATAAAATTCCACGTCTTTCATTAACGTATTCACGTTCATTTGCGCAAAAGGCGCAGTTTGCTCTTTTAAGAAGCCGTTAATCGGTTTTAGCAACAGAAAAGCGGTAAACACGGTAAATAAAATCCCACCAATGCCAAGTAAGATATACCATTTTTCTTTATACCGGGAAGCGCCGTCTGCCAGAATTACGATACTCATGATTGCTCCGACTATAGGGATTAAGCACGCAATAACCCAGGAAATAGACGGATTTTTTCTTTGGTTGAGATGGGATGGCTTCCACGATGCCGGTTTTGCGGGTCCTATTTTGTTTTGAATAAGCCCAAGGAAATTTACTTTTTCGGCATGCGACGTAAAAAAACGGTCTGGGAAAACAATGACGCTCTTATCTGCCAATTGTATGTAGATAAAACCATTGACAGCAATGGCGGATTTCATGCTTTCCCAAAGCCGGGTAGTCGTTGTGCTTTCAGAGTCGATAAGCAAGCCTTCGTTAATGACGGTAAGTTTTTTATGCTCGGAAATACCAGCTTCATTTTCAAAGATTTTATTGATCCTTATCCTGCCCAGTACAAAGGGAACGATGTAGTAAACAATTAAAAGAACACCCAGAATAATAATCCCCAAAACAATAGACCGGACGATATTAAGTGATTTGCCATTAACAGAAAACAACGGGATTAAAGTTGAGAACACAAGTATAAATAGTATCCGTTTTCTCAAGCCGTAGGCGCAATAAGATTTGTTGAATTGAATAAAATCTTCCCGGGTATATTGGTATTCTATTTCCATACTGGAGACAAGGCGTAATTGTGATTAGCTGAATCTAAGTTAAACAAAAATCCAAACTAATTAACTAATCACATATTCCGCCTATACTGCCCGCCAACCTCATACAGCGCATGCGATATCTGCCCAAGTGAGCAGTATTTGCACGCCTCCATCAGCGATTCGAAAATGTTTTTGCCTGCGATGGCGGCTTGTTGTAATTGTTTCAACAGGGCAGGGGCTTTATCGGCATTGCGTTTTTGGAACGCTTCGAGCGCTGCGATCTGGAACTGCTTTTCGTCTTCCGTTGCCCGGATCACTTCCGACGGGATTATGGTTGGCGAGCCTTTTTTATTGAGGAAGGTATTGACGCCTACCAGGGGATATTCGCCGTTGTGTTTGAGCGTCTCATAGTAGAGCGACTCTTCCTGTATCTTGCCGCGCTGGTACATCGTTTCCATGGCTCCCAGCACACCGCCGCGGTCGTTGATGCGTTTGAATTCGGTCAGCACGGCTTCCTCCACCAGGTCGGTTAGTTCTTCAATAATGAAGGAGCCCTGCAGCGGGTTCTCGTTCTTGGCCAGGCCCAATTCGCGATTAATGATCAGTTGTATGGCCATAGCCCGGCGAACGGATTCCTCGGTCGGGGTAGTGATCGCTTCGTCGTAGGCATTGGTATGCAGCGAATTGCAGTTATCGTAAATAGCATATAGCGCCTGCAGCGTGGTACGGATATCATTAAAGTCGATCTCCTGAGCGTGCAGCGAACGGCCGCTGGTTTGGATATGATATTTGAGCTTTTGCGAACGGTCATTGCCCTTGTATTTATTCTTGATGGCCTTGGCCCATATCCTGCGCGCAACGCGGCCGATCACCGAATATTCCGGGTCGACGCCGTTCGAGAAGAAGAATGACAAATTCGGCGCGAAGTCGTCTATGTGCATGCCGCGGCTCAGGTAATATTCTACATAAGTAAACCCGTTCGATAACGTAAATGCCAATTGTGAGATAGGATTAGCCCCTGCTTCGGCGATATGATAACCCGAAATAGATACCGAATAAAAATTCCTAACCTTCTGGTCAATGAAATACTGCTGTACATCGCCCATCATCCGTAAAGCGAATTCGGTGGAGAAGATACAGGTATTTTGCGCCTGGTCCTCTTTCAATATATCCGCTTGTACTGTCCCGCGAACGGTTGAAATGGCTTTTGCTTTGAGTTTTTTATAAACATCAGGGGGCAATATCTGGTCGCCGGTAAGGCCCAAAAGCATTAAACCGAGACCTTGATTTCCTTTTGGCAATTTCCCACTATAGTGCGGTGGCGGCAAGCCTTTATCACCGTAGACTTGTCTAAACTTCACCTCTACCAAATGCTCCAACTTGTTTTCCTTAATATACCGCTCGCACTGCTGATCGATGACCGCATTCATGAAATAGCCCAGCAGCATCGGCGCAGGGCCATTGATGGTCATAGAAACGGAAGTCGCCGGGTCGCACAGGTCAAAGCCGGAATACAATTTCTTAGCATCATCCAGCGTGGCGATGCTCACGCCCGAGTTGCCGATCTTGCCATAAATATCCGGACGGGTATGCGGATCCTCACCGTAAAGCGTTACCGAGTCAAAAGCAGTCGATAAACGATGCGCCGCTTGCCCCAGCGATACGTAATGAAAACGCTTATTCGTCCGCTCCGGACCGCCCTCGCCGGCGAACATACGCGTCGGATCCTCGCCCTCGCGTTTCAACGGGAACACGCCTGCAGCGTAGGGGAATTCACCCGGGACATTTTCGGTCAGCAGCCAGCGCAAAATATCGCCCCAGGCTTCGTATCGCGGTAAAGCAATCTTCGGCACCTTCAGTTGCGACAACGAAGTATAAAACAGCGGCTGCTTGATCTCTTTATCGCGAACTTTGTAAATAAAATTATCCGCTTTATACTTCTTCACAGTTTGTGGCCATTCCTTTAATAGCCGCCTGCAATCGGGGTGCAGTTGTTCTTCAAGATGTTTGTAAAGGTCTTGTAGAGACCCATAATTATGCGTCTCTACGGTATTTTGTTCTTTCAGCGCATCAATCGCGCCTTGCACATTATACATCTTCTGCGCCAGCCCGCACTGTTCATTCACCCACTCGTTATAACCCTGGCTGCTTTCGGCTATTTCGGCCAGGTAACGCACCCGGTCGGGTGGAATGATGAATATCTTTTCCGATTCGCCCCAGTGCAGCTTGGCTTCGTCGTATTGCTTGCCTACAAAGTTCACCCCGGTTTTTGCATTGATGGTCCGCATAATGGCCTCGAATAAATTATTCATGCCAGGGTCATTGAATTGCGAAGCCATGGTGCCGAAAATGGGTAAGTCTTCGTCTTTGGCCGAGAATAGCTGATGATTGCGTTTATATTGCTTGCGTACGTCGCGCAAAGCATCTTGCGCGCCGCGTTTGTCGAACTTGTTCAAAGCTACCAGGTCGGCGAAGTCCAGCATGTCGATCTTTTCGAGCTGCGTCGCCGCACCAAATTCCGGTGTCATTACATACAGCGAAACATCACAGTAGTCAGTGATCATGGTATCCGACTGGCCGATGCCGGAAGTTTCAACAACGATCAGGTCGTACCCCGCCGCTTTGCAGATATCGATCGACTCCTGCACATATTTCGACAGCGCCAGGTTAGCCTGTCTTGTCGCCAGCGAGCGCATATACACCCGCGGGCTATTGATCGAGTTCATCCGGATACGGTCACCGAGTAAAGCTCCGCCCGTTTTTCTTTTAGAAGGATCGACTGAAATAATGGCCAGCGTTTTATCCGTCTCCATCAAAAACCGTCGCACAAACTCATCTACTAATGACGATTTGCCTGCACCGCCCGTACCTGTAATGCCCAGAACCGGGATATCTGCAACCGCCTCGCGCCCTGCGCCTTGCGCCTTGCCAAACTGCTCCGGATCGTTCTCAGCCAACGTTATCAACGATGCTATCGCTTTTTGATTTTTCTCGGGCAAATGCTTCAGCTCGCCGTTCAGTTTGGTCACGGTTGCAAAATCACATTGCTGCAACATGTCGTTGATCATACCCTGCAGGCCCATAGTTCGGCCGTCGTCTGGTGAATAAATGCGCGCGATGCCGTAATCCTGCAATTCTTTTATCTCCTGCGGCAAGATCACGCCGCCACCCCCGCCGAATATTTTGATGTGCCCCGCGCCGCGTTCGCGCAGCAGGTCGTACATGTATTTAAAGTATTCCAGGTGACCGCCCTGGTATGATGTGAGCGCGATGCCCTGCACGTCTTCCTGTATCGCGCAATTCACAACCTCGTCCACCGAGCGGTTGTGCCCCAGGTGTATCACCTCGGCGCCCGATGCCTGCAGTATGCGCCGCATGATATTAATGGTCGCATCATGCCCGTCGAACAGCGAGGCTGCCGTTACAAAACGAACCTTGTTTTTGGTATGATACGGAGCGATGGTTTCCATTGGCGGTATTTCTATCACAAAACTAAGCAAAATGTTGCAATGCTATGCTTGCATAACATTGTAGTTTATTGGCTCAATAGTTCATTAGTTAATTAGTATCGCTCGCCAACAAATCACCACTGAACTAATGAACCGGTGAACCAACAAAAAAACGGGATCCGGCATTAAACCAGGCCCCGTTCCGGAAATCTGCGAGAGTAACCGTTAGTCTTTTTTCTTGGCCGATTTCTTCACTTCGGTCGTTTTTTTACTGCTCGTCACTGTATCGACCTTTGCGCTATCTTTCTTAGAAGTATCCACCTTCACTGTCGAATCGACTTTCTTGGTCGAACTGGAATCCACTTTAGATGAATCGGAACTGCTGCCAGACCCGGTTCCTTTGCACGCCGCAAGCGAGAAGGTTAGCGACAGCGCGAGCAGTGGTATGCGAATGTTAGTTTTCATAGTGTTGATATTTGGTATACTATAAAAAAACCACACCATTTTAAAAATGTTTGCTATTGCCTTTTGTGAGCAGCCTTTTTCACACTGTCCGCGTGAAAGCTGTCGGGACCTATATTAATGCTGTCACTTTTGTTACTATCTCTCCTTTTGGCTGAGTCCAGTTTGGACAGAGAACCGGTATAAAGTGTGGTTGAATCGGCGGTCGTAGCTGATCCCGAACCTTTGCATGATACCGCCAACAGCGGTAACAGCATTGTCACAAGTTTTAATGTAAAGTTCCTTTTCATAGAAAATAGAAATAGGGGTAATGCCGTTTTCAGAACGCCGAAGTTGAAAAAAGGTTTTAGGGCGATGCAGCTCCTTGTGCATTGAAGGGAGTGAGATGAAATAAAAAACGGGATCTATCGAATTATAGGTCCCGTTTCGGAAATGTTTATCCGTCTTTTTTGCCCGAATTTCTGACGGGCGCTGTCATCCTACTTATGCGTCGTCCTTGAGGAGTTCCCGCTTTGACGGCCGCTATTGCTGCCCATATTGCGGTTTTCCTTGTTACGGCCGCTTTGGGAAGATGAGGATTGTTGCGACCCCATTTTTCTTCCCTGGTCATTTTCACGGGTGCTATTACCCGATTGCTTTGTGGTAGGCATAACTTTTGAATTTACTGGTTAAACATTTGGTTAATTACCTGTTTAACCTGCAAAAAGTGCCCTTGTTTGCTCATTTTCGGGCACTTTTCATAAATCGCTGTCGGATAGTTTATTAATTTAAAATTAAATTAATTTCTCTTTGTTAAAGAGAGGCGCCCGGCGGCAAATGAGATATATCCGTGGTTTTGGGCAACACGATGGCCATGTCTGAATCATTGGTCACTAACAGCAAATAGCTTTTGGGTTGCTGATTATTGTTATTCGGTTTGTTATTGATCACCACCTGGGCGGCTACCGCTGCGTCGTCATAAACGATCCCCAGCTGGGCCGTCGAATCGCGGTTATACACGCCGGTCGGAAGGTCGTACCAGATACCGCATGAGTGGATAGCGATATAAAATTGCCGGTCGCGCATTTCCTGGTGAAGGAGGGTATAATCGCCCGGGTCGGCGTTAACGAGCTCAAGTCGTGCTGTGAAAGATGCCATAGTTTTTTGAATTTAGGTTAAAAGTACGGTCAAAGTTGGACTAAATAATTGATAGACAGGCCAGTGTTTTAACGGTATTTGGAACGTAAAAACCACATAATTCAAGTCTGAGCGATCATGCTGATAATTGGTGTAATCCATTATTCGTATCTTTACCCCATCGGTGCAATCACAGAAACATCGCTGGAATCATATAATAACTGGTGGAATCATTACTACAACAAGGCATCAAGGGCTACAATAACTATGGGGCGTGGCTGCGCGAAAAATACAATGGTCAGCGCGTGTTTAAGGTAATTGTGGACGGCGGCTTCACCTGCCCCAACCGCGACGGCTCTAAAGGCTATGGCGGTTGTACCTATTGTAATGTAGATTCTTTTACTCCTTCGGTTTCCCGCCAGGAGCCCAACCTACGCGAGCAGGTGATCAAAGGTATGGAGCGTGCGGTAAAGGGTAACAAGGCTGATAAGTTCATCATTTATTTTCAGCCGAACACCAACACTTATGCTCCGGCACATTACCTCAAAATGCTTTATGATGAGGCGCTGAGCATTAACACCGAAAACATTGTCGGCCTTTCCGTAGGTACGCGCCCCGATTGTATCGATGCAGAAAAGATCGCCCTGCTGGAAAGTTATACCGACCGCTTCGATGTCGACCTGGAAATGGGTATGGAGTCGATCTATGACGAAACGCTGAAACAGATCAACCGCGGATGCCTGCACGGCGACCTGGTAAACGCATTAAACCTCGCACAAAACAGCCCGCTGGAAATATGCGTGCATACCATCTTCGGCTTCCCATGGGAGACAAAGGAAATGATGCTGAAATATGCCGGAGAGATCAACCGTTTCCCGCAGATTAAATTCGTCAAGTTCCATCACCTCCATATTGTAGAAGGTTCGGTGATGGGGGTGAAATATAAACGCGAACCGTTCAAGCTGTTCAGTCTCCAGGAATACACAAACTTTTTATGCGAACTGCTGCCGCTCGTCCGCCCGGATGTGGTGATACAGCGCCTCTTCGGCCTGTCAGATATGGACCTGCTTATCGCGCCGAACTGGGGCCTAAAAAAATCGGAAATACAACATTATATTGATAAGACTATTGCGGATAGAGGGATCATTCAGGGTTCGGCGCTGTAAGCTGTCAAGGTCATTTTCACAAATCCATCCCCACTCCACCCATTATCCACCCGGTAAAATTCGTTTTCTGTGTACGGTATATTGAAACTTTACCGGAAATTTAAAAAACATGAAAAAGCTATTATTTCTCTTGCTGATCCTGGCTGCGGCGAAGACAAAGGCGCAGGATATTAATATTAAAGGTTTTATGGGTGTGAAGGATAGTACCTTTAACCGGACCATCCCCTTTGAAGTGACGGCCGGAACCAATTCGGTGAAGTATATTATAAAAGTTTTCGCGGCTGCCGGTGAGGTTACAGTAACGTTAACCGACCCCAACGATAAAAAATCATTAAACGTTACTTTAGGCACAAAGACAAACAACGGAGGCTACGGACCCTCAGAAGGCGAATTATCTGATGACCTAAAGCCGAAAATCCCAGGGACTTGGAAATTCAATATCAGGGCAGAAAATGTTACCGGGCGAATTAATTATCAAATTGAAATAAAAAAGCCTTGAGACGTTACTGGTTGTTTTTAGGATGGTTGCTGCTAGTGCCCGCTTTCGGTTTTGGTCAACAGGCGAATTTATCGGGTAAGGTGTGTCTGGACACGGGCTGGACACGCAGGTTTTATGTTTGCCGCATGCCCGGGTTCGATTATATGTTCACCACTTATAGCGCCCTGATCATAGCAGAAGGTGGTATTGATACGGCTGGGAATTTTTCAATCAACTTTCCGGCAACGAATGATGAGTCCTTATATCGTCTGCATTTTATCCGAAACGGCGACCCGGCTGCAACACTTATCATCGGCAGCCGGGAGGTAAATCATGTGTTTTTCATCGCGAAGCAAAATGATCATATAGATTTTAAAAAAGGAGCTGGTCAGCCGATCCGCCAATCGGGTATCAATGGCAGCAAATCAAATGATGAGTTGAACGCTTTGCTGGAGTTGTCGGACGAAGATGCAACCGGCAATAGTGCCCTTATTTCTATAGCGACCAAGTCAACTTCGCAACTGGTAGCTTTGCTGGCGATTAGCCGGACGGATGGGTTGAATAATGTGCAAAAGGAGAAAGTGCATGATATACTCGCCCGTTATGACCACCATAACGCTTATGGAACTCATATCTTCCAGGAATATAGGGATTTGAATTATTGGAAGTTATACCTCGCAGTCGTCATCTTGCTTATTGTTGCATTGTCGGTATATGGATACCATTTTTATAAACGACGGACCATCTTAAAAATATGGCGTGAACTAAGTCAGCGGGAAATGGATATTGTTGGCCTTATTTTGTCAGGCAAATCTAATAAGGAAGTAGCTATGGCGCTCAGCATTGAATTGAGTACCGTTAAAACCCATGTAAATAATATCTATGCAAAGCTCGAGGTAAGCAGCCGGAGGGACCTGGACCGGTATAAAGGTCTTGTCAATAACGCACCCGTTCCGTCCGTCACTTGAAGCGGGCGGCAAGCAAAGCTTACAAATTCTCCCAACTAACCTTCTCCTCCAGCAAATCGCAGCCCTTGTCAGTCAAAATAAGGTTTCCCGTGTCCGAGCGGTTGATAAGGCGTTTTTCAAGCGCATAAGCCACAAGCTCGCCGATCGGTGAATCATCGGTTTTCGGGCCAAGGTATTTGTTGTCCCTGATATTCAGCAGCATCCGGACAACGCAATCTTTATCCATGTTAGTTTACAAGGGTATTTTAGGGTTACGGCAAATTGGCTCTGCAAATTTAAAATAACCCCGCGATAGTTTATAATCTTTCAACTTATCAACGACTCGCTCCGGCTTCCGGTTACTTTTGCGATAATTTTTTTATTATTGTTTAAATTTCAACTTAATACCACTAAACGGCGTACAAAGCGCCAACATCGAAGTTTTGTCACAGCGGGAACAGCAAAATTACATACCGGCCCTGACGGGGGTGCGCGCGCTGGCGGCCTACCTGGTATTCATTTCGCATTACGAGTACGCCTTTGATAAAAGTTTCCCACATGCACTACAGCGTTTTTTCCTCGAATTCCATATTGGTGTGACGATATTTTTTGTGCTGTCCGGGTTCCTTATTGCTTTCAGGTATTATGATAATTTCCACTTGACCGGCGAATGGTTCAGGCAATATCTCAAGAACCGCGTTGCCCGTATTTATCCCATGTATTTCCTGATAACGACGGCGGCTTTTGTCGCATATGGCTTTACGCGCGATCCTTCTGTCGTCGATGGCTTTCCAAGCGCGGTCGGACTCTTCTTTATGCACATCACCTTTGTGCGCGGGTTTTTTCACCAGTTGGTTTTTACCGGGGTCGCGCAGGGCTGGTCGCTGACTGTTGAGGAATGTTTTTACTTTTCAGCGCCGATCATTTTTTTCATCATCATCAAATACCGTAAATATTACCTGCAGATATTGTCACTCACAGGCTTTGGGTTTTTAATGGTATTGCTTTTCCGGAATGTCAACTGGTATGGCTTTTTCAGCGATTTTACCTTCATGATGCTCTACACTTTTTTCGGCCGGTGCTTCGAGTTTTTCGTGGGCATACGACTGGCTCTGATGATCCGCAAAAATGGTCTGGGGCGAAAGAACAAGTTAAAGGTCACCTACATCGGGTTTTTCATGATTTTCTTTTGCGTATGGCTGATGTCGCTGCTGCCTATTCCGCCGGGATGGTCGGCCGGGCTGCACCACCCGCTGGGAATTATCATTAACAACTACTTGCTGGCGATCTCCATCGCTATCTTCTTCTATGGCCTGATCACCGAGACAACGGTAATGAGGAAGATACTGGCCACCCGTTTTGTTGAACTGCTGGGTAAAAGCTCATACATATTTTACCTCATCCACCTGGGTTTTATGTACCTGCTTATCTATAAAGGCGTTAACTGGCTGAATGATAAAACTTTTGTGCTGTATGACCAATGGGGGGTCGATTGGCGATCGCCGTTCGAGTACGACTGGTTGAATATTATTTATGCTTTTGCGCTGCTCAACGTGGTGTCTGTAATTTTATTTAAATTTATCGAGGAACCTTTAAACCATTTTATCCGTAAATCGGATTTCCTGGTAAAGGCGAAACCAAAGCTATAGACCCGCTTATGTTCGATCAACCTGAATTCGGCAATTTTATAAACTCCTGCAAGGTTTTTGGGCTATTCTTTATTTTATGCCTTTTTGGCCTGGACCAGGTTTCTGCTCAGGATAAAGCCAAGAACAACGGCGACATCAGCACCGAAGTAGTCGCGCACGACAGGGATGCCATTTTCAGCGGCTCGGCTTCTTTTACTTTCTCAGTCAATAATCCTACTAACAAAGTCCAGACGGGTACTGTAAGCTACTTAGTGACAACCGAAAAAGGCGACAAAGTGGCGGACAAGGTGCAAAATGTGAAGATCAGCGAGAATTCCAACGAAAATTACGACTTCCGCCTGCCCGAAATGAAGCCCGGCTTTTACAAGATCAATTTTATGGTCAACGTATCGGATTACGACGATACCACGCGCCGCGCTTTCGGCATCCGTCCGCATGAGATTCGCCCCGAGACCACTAAGCCGGCAGATTTCGACCAGTTCTGGGAAAATACCAAAGCCGAACTGGCGAAAGTGGCGCCGAATTTCAAGATCATACCCCAGCCCAAAAAAGATAAGGACAACCGCGAGGTATACCAAATACAATTTCAGTCGCTGGACAACTATACCGTGCGCGGATATTTGACGATTCCTAAAACTAAGAACAAGAGCCGCAAATTTTCGGTATTGCTGGGCTTACCCGGTTACCAGGTGAGCGTGGATCCGATGCTGGGTTTGGACGACGACCTGGCTATCATCACGCTGGATGTGCGCGGGCAGGGCGCCAGCCGCGACGCGATCAATACCCGCCGCGATGAATATATTTCGTATCGCATAGAGGATCGCAATAAATACGTGATGCGCGGCGTGATCATGGATTGTGTGCGTTGCATCGATTTTATCTATTCGCGTCCGAACCTGAAGCATGACAATATACTGGTGACCGGCGGCAGCATGGGCGGATACCTGGCGCTGGCCGTGGCTGGGGTGGATAAGCGCGTGAACCTATGCTCGGCACAGAACCCGATCTTATGTGATGTTCGTGGGCTTGTAGGTGAAACAGACTGGCCGATGAGCGCCTTTAAGAAATACGTAGCTACGCAGCCCGGCCTCACAATGGAGAAAGTGCTGAGCAACCTGGATTATTATGATGGGAGAAACTTCGCGCCGAACATTAATTGCCCCTCGCTGATAGGTATCGGTTTGCTCGACCCGTTTGCACCGCCAAACAACGAATTCGCTACTTACAACCTCATCCCGGGTAAAAAGCACATCATGGTGTTCAAGAACCTGGCGCATGAGATCGACACGAAATATAAGGAATACGAAGGGCGCTGGATGCGCGATACGTTTGCACTGTTTTAAACTATGAGAACCATCACGCCCCGACTCAAATACCTAATTGCAACTCTGTCGCTGATAGCGGTAATGCAGCAGCATGTGCTGGCCGATGGTTTCCCTGTCCGGCCTAAAACTTTGGTGATCAATCCGTCGATAAGCTATTTTGTCGCAACCAAATATTGGGACTCGGTGCGCAGGTTACAGCCCTTCCCGCAGAACGGGAAATTTACAGCGCTTACCATGTCATTGTTCGCCGAATATGGCATCAGCCGCAGGTGGTACTTAGTCGCCCTGCTGCCCTATACAACCAATACTTATACCCAGGGCGGGGTCAACACCGTCAACCAGGGCTTCACCGACCTGGAAACAGGCCTGCGTTATTACCTGGCTAATATCAGCTATAAATACTATATCATGCTGCAAGGCACGGTGATCACACCTTTATATACCAATCCCAATTTAGGGTACGGTTTGACGGGGGCGGAATTGCGCCTGTCGTTCGCCGGAAGCGGGCACTTGTTCGGGCTGCCGAGCTATTTTTCGCTGGAGAACGGCGTGCGCCAGTATTTCGGCAGCAACGGGCCCATACAGGACCGGTATAATGGTTCTTATGGTATCACGTTGGACAAGGGATTCCACAACCAGATATCGCTATCGCTGGGCGGGATATATTCGACCAGTAACTTCAAGAAATTCGTAGTAAACCCGGCGCTCGACAAGGATTTTGCCTTCAACCAGGTGTCGCTGAGCTACGGGCATTCGTTCAGCAGGCAGTTTTCGGTGTTCGTTGGGGGAAGTAAATTTATCAACGGGCGAAATACAGGCGACGGTTCAAGCGTGTCGTTCGGGCTGGTGATTAAAACTTTATAGAGAAATGAGCAGGCTATTGATCGTTTTTTTCCTGTTACCCTTTTATTGCCTGGGGCAAACGGCCGACGTATACCTGCAAAAGGGTAATGAAGAATCGGGCAAAAAGCAATATAAAGAAGCTATTGCCGATTTTACTAAAGCCATCGAACTGAACGGTGGCCTGGCCAAAGCATATTTCTATCGCGCCAATGCAGAGGGTAATATGAAAGACGAGCAGGCTGCGGTAAAGGATTTTACCAAAACATTAGAGCTTGACCCCTCCAACACCAATGCTTGGTTCTACCGCGCCAACGCTTACAACGAGTTAAAACAATATAAAGAAGCCATTGCCGACTTTGACAAAGCGATCTCCATGGTGCATACTAACCCGGATATGTACCATTACCGCGCCAATGCCAAATCCAACCTGGGCGACTACCAGGGCGCGATCGATGATTTTGACCAGGCGATAAAACTGTCGCCCAATAACCCGGAGTTGTATGAATATCGCGGCGTTACCAAAGCCAATATGCACAACGACAAGGGAGCTATCGCCGATTATGATATCGCCGTAAAGCACGACCCCAACAACGCTGACCTGATCTATTACCGCGCCAATTCCAAAGCGAATATCGGCGATTACCGGGGCGCGATAGAGGATTTTGACCGCTCGCTCCGCCTCAAGCCAAATAACGTAGAGGCGGTGTTTTACAAGGCGAATGCCGAAGCTAATGTCGGCGAATACAAAGCCGCTGTGGCCGATTTTAAGCGGACCATTCAAATGAATCCGCACGTGCCGAACGTGTACAAATACCTGGCGCACGCTTTAGCAAACGACGACGATGAAGAAGGAGCATTGTCTTACTTTGGCGACCAGATCAAAAGAGATCCAAACAACGCGGAACTGTACCTGTACGATGGCCTGGTGAAAAGCAACATGAACCGCAAGCAGGAGGCCATTGAAGAGTTCAACAAGTCGATCTCGCTTGATCCGAAAAATTCTGATACCTACCAAAGCAGGGGCGATGCTCGTTTGGGTTTTAAAGACTATCACAATGCGGAACTGGATGCGGATACTGCCATCAAACTCGACCCCCAGAATAGCTATGCCTATATCACCAAAGGCCGCGCAAAGTTTGGGCTGAACGATACTATTGGGGCGCTGAAAGAATTGAACAAAGCCATTGAGGTTGGCTCGAAAAATGATTATGCCTATGCCATTCGCGGCGACCTGAAAAGCGTTAAGGCTGATTATACTGATGCGCTAAAAGATTACGACAAAGCCGTTGAATTGAATGGCGGTTATGCTGAAAATTATTTCCGCCGTCTGAAGGCCCGCATTAAAACCGGGGACAGGCAAGGTGCGATAGCTGATTTCAACCGCATTATGGAGATCAATCCAAAAAGGGTAAGTCTAATGTTTGAAGTGGGTAAGGCCATGAACGGCGCCGGATTTTATAGCGAAGCCTTGGCGTTTCTCGACAGGCAGATCAAAAATAACCCGAAGGTCGGCGATAATTATGTTCAGCACGGCATAGCCCTGCAGAACATAGGTAAGGTACAGGATGCGATGCATGATTATAACACCGCTATCCAGCTCGACCCGAAATCATACGAGGCTTATGACAATCTCGCCGATGCAAAACTGACCATGAACGATACCAGTGGGGCCATGAAGGATATTAGTAAAGCGATAGACCTGAAGGAAGATGATGCCGGCGCTTATTATATCCGTGCGAAAGTTCGTCTGATGATGAAAAATTACCAGGGCGCTGTAGACGATTATAACAGTGTTTTATATATCAACCTTGCAAATACGGATGTATATGCTCGCCGTGGGTACGCGGAAAGTTTCCTCCCGGATGAAAAAGAGCGGATGAACGCCGACTTTAAGTATGCCGAAAAAGTCGAACCAAAAAATCCTGAAACGTATTACCAAAGAGCATTAGCCAAGCTGCACCTGAATGACAAAAGTGCCTGCGCCGACCTGAACACCGCCGCCGGCCTCGGCTCAAAAGCGGCGCAGGAGGATTTGAAGAAGTATTGCAAATAAAAATCTGTCATTGCGAGCGATAGCGAAGCAAACACGTCGCTGACAGGTAAACCGCAATGTATGACGACGAGATTGCTTCGGCACGCAATGCGCCAGCCACCACCCTGTGCCTCGCAATGACAGGTTTGTTAATATTACCGATAACCAAAAATCTCCCCAATAGCCTTCTCCCTAAACTCAAACACCTCATCCAGCTTTTTCTTCACGATCAAGCTATTGGCTATCCGCCCGATAAAACCATAACCGATGGCATAGTTCACTATATCCTTCATCTCTACGCCGCCATCCACCTGCCTGAAATGATGCTGATGGTGCCATAGCGCATACGGCCCAAAGCGCTGATCGTCAACAAAATATTCCTTTTCCTTCATGTGGGTAATCTCCGTCATCCAGCTGAGCTTGATGCCGAATAGCGGCGATATTTTATAGCTGATGATCATGCCCGGGTAAACCTTCGAACCCTCTTTAAAGTTCGAGTTCACCACAAAATTCATTTCCGGCGGCGTGATCTTTACGAGGTTTAGAGGTGAAGTGAAGAAGTCCCACGTCATGTCAAGCGTGGTAGGGATAAAGGTTTCGCGTGTAAGAAAATAGGTTTTCATTACGATCTTTTCTGTGGCACCTCCATACGCATTTCCAACAGCAGGGCATAAAACCAGCCTTTTCATAAGCGCGAATTGCACTGGGATTGTTATGATATACTTCCAGCCTGAATTCATTAATGTTTTTAGACAGCGCCCAACGCTGCAGTACGTCGATGATCATTTGGTTAACACCTTTTCCACGATGATCGGGTTTTACATACATAAAACCGAGGTGGGCGTGTCTTTGATGTTTCAAATAGCTCTTGGAATCTATGATATGTGCGTAACCGCTTCCGATAAGTTCGCCACCCTGCTCAGCCACGACAACCTCCGCATCTGCCGATTCGATCAACGTTGCCAGGTCATAGTAATGCGCGTCATCTTCTTTTATTGTGGAATCCATCGGCCGCTCAAACTCCATGATGCCTCTTTCAAAATCAAGCAGGATGTCAAAATCGTTTAATGTTGCTGTTCGGATAACAATCGGGTTCATCAGCCTGGATTTTTAGCTAAGATAATCAACGGAGATGAAAGCGGGATGTCGGTACAACAGGAGGGTAGATTTTCACTGGCAGCTTTTTATCTGCCCATAAAGATAAGAGTCATTGGTCATAAGTCTGAAGTCACTGTCCCGGTGACTCAGGACTCAGAGCTTACGACTTTCGGCTCAAATTATTGCACTATTTTATTGGCGCAATAAGAGCTGGCAAAGGCCTCTGGTTTGGCTTTGAATACAAAACCCATGCTCAGGATATAACCCATAGCTTCGTGAAGAGCCTGGTTCGATTTGAACATCGGGTTAGTGTTGATGTCTGCGTGAACTTCCAGGTCCACGTCGTACAGGTCGAGCAGGTCGCACAGTTTGTAAGCAATGTCGATGGATTTCTGCACCTCGGTCAGCATACGCTCCTTGATACTCATCTTTTGACTGGTACGTTCCTGGTGAATGTACATAAAGCCGCCGCGTTTCTCGCGCAGGAACACGATCACCGTTGCAAAATCGGTGACATTGCCCTTTACCTGCGAGTCGGTTCCGATGCAAACCTTCAGTTTGTTACCCAGTAAAGTTTCCCGTTCAATTGCTTTTTCAACCTCTTCGAGGATGGGCGCATGAATGATCTCTCCGCTAAATTTTCTCCAGGTCATAAAATTTTTTTAGGTTAATTTTAAGTGACCCGATTTTCAGGTCTATAAAATTAAGCGATATGCTTGCATATAAACGTCAAGCCAATGTGATTTATTTGTTAACAGTTTCCGCCTTATTAACAGTTTGATGATTTGCAAGAGATCGCTTTATTATTGCATGAATAGCAATTTGTTAAGAAAAGTTTTTATAGATAGCTTTACGCTACCATTATAGTACAACCTCAAACAATTAACAAAAGAACACATACTCATGAAATTAACCAGATTGGCCTGGCTGGCAATGCCTGCTTTAATGCTGACGGCCTGTAAGCACAAAACCGATGCGACGAAGCGCACTTCGTTCCTCGACAAAGCCGGCATGGACACTGCCGCAAAACCCTGCGACAACTTTTTTGAATATGCCAATGGCAAATGGTTCAAAACCGTGAAGATACCACCGACAGAGAACGGCTGGGGATCGTTTTATACCGTTGACGACGATAATACGAAACATCTGCACGAGATACTGGAGGACATATCGAAACAAAGCAATGCCGCCGACAGCAAGGAACAAAAAGTGGGCGACCTGTATAAAAGCGGCATGGATACTGCTGCGCTCGATAAGTTGGATTTTAACCCAATAAAACCAACTCTTGCGAAGATCAGCGCAGTGAAAGATTATAAGGGCCTTGTTTCACTTGCTGCCGATGGCTTTAAAACTGGAGACGGCTTTTTGTTCGGTTTCTATGTTTCGGCGGATGACCGCAGGAGTAGCATGAACGCCGCCCACTTTGACCAAACCGGCCTCAGTCTGCCTGAGAGGGATTATTATTTCAAGACGGATTCGGCATCCAAAAAAATACGCGATGAATTTGTGAAATACATCGCCAAGCTGTTCACCATGACCGGAACGGACGCCGCAACTGCCGCTAAAAAAGCCGACGCCATCCTGAAACTGGAAACAGATATTGCGGCGTCGCATTTGACACCGGTTGAATTGCGCGACCCGGTGAAAAACTACAACAAGTTCGCTTTGGCTGATTTTCAAAAGCAGGTACCTGATGTCGACCTCAAAGATGCTTTCATGCGTATGGGTTTGAAGACAGACACCGTTCTGGTTGGTCAGCCTAAATATTATGCTGCATTAGATGGTTTGCTGAAGTCAACGCCAATTGATGTTTGGAAGGATAAGGCCTGCTTTAATGAGATCGACGGTTCGGCGGGCATCCTGAGCAAGCGTTTCCGCGATGCGCATTTTGAGTTCTGGAACAAAACGCTGTACGGAGAAAAAGCGCAGAAGCCCCGCTGGAAGATCATGTCGCAAACCGTTGACGGTGGTCTGGGCGAGCTGCTAGGCCAGCTTTATGTGGAAAAATATTTTACGGCCGATGCTAAAAAACGCATGCTCGACCTGGTAAATAACCTGATAGGCGTTTATCATGACCGTATCGAAAAGCTGGACTGGATGAGCCCCGATACTAAGAAGCAGGCGCTGGCAAAACTCGCTGCCTTCACCAAAAAGATCGGCTACCCGGATAAATGGAAAGATTACAGTGATGTGCACATCACTGCCGACTCATTTTTCGTTAACGAGCAATCAATAGCCAAACACGATTATGCCAGGATGATCGCTAAGATGGGTAAGCCCGTCGACCGCAGCGAGTGGGGCATGACGCCGCCCACAGTGAACGCCTATTACAATGCGACGAAAAACGAGATCGTGTTTCCGGCAGGTATCCTGCAATTTCCCTTCTTTGATAACGATGCCGATGACGCTATAAACTACGGCGGGATAGGCGCTGTGATCGGTCATGAGATGACTCACGGTTTTGATGATGAGGGCCGTCAATATGACAAAGACGGCAACCTGAAGGATTGGTGGACCAAGGATGATGCCGACAAATTCAAGAAGAGGATACAGGTAATGATCGACGAATATAACCAATACACTGTGTTGAACGGCCTGCATGTGAACGGTCAGCTGACCCAGGGCGAGAACCTGGCGGATATTGGCGGTTTGGCCATTGCTTACCAGGCATTCAAGAATACGCCTGAAGGCAAGAGCGATGAGAAGATCGACGGCTTGACGCCCGATCAGCGTTTCTTCATGTCCTTCGCCCAGATATGGAGAGTGAAGAATACCGATGAGATCATGCGCATGCGCATCAACCTCGATCCGCATTCGCCGGAGACTTACCGCGTGAACGGGCCATTATCCAATACGCCGGCATTTTATAAGGCCTTTGGCGTGAAGCCGGGCGATAAGATGTACCGTGATGAGAAGGATATGGTGAAGGTGTGGTGATTTGAGGCGAAAGGTTTTGACGCGCAATGTCCGGAATCCGTGGCATGGCGTGTCGCCTGGCGGGGTTCCGTACCTACGGCGCGGCATTCGTTTTCATTTTATTGGCTACCGATATTTGATCCCTACGGGATTGTACAGACAATTTTGTCGCTAACGGCTCCATCGGAGCCAAATATTGGTAGAAAACGATAAAAAGATCATTTTTTGCCCCGTAGGGGCAATACATAGCCCGCTATTTATTCCGGTTCTTTGAAGATGTACCGCTCATCATAGTCAACCTCAAATTGATCCAAAAATTGCCGGTATTCTTCCAAAAAGGTTTGCTTGCGATGATGCGTCTCCTGGTTCAACACATAATTGATGACCCTTTGCACGTGCGAACGCGAATAGGAGAACGCGCCATAGCCTTCCTGCCATCTGAAAACTGCTGGTGTAAATTGCTGCAGGTTTATCCATTCCGACGATTCCCCTTTTACCAGCCGCATCAGGTCGGATAGCGGTTGTCTGGGCCTGAAACCGATAAACAGGTGCAGATGATCTGGCATGCTGTTTATCGCAAGCATTTTATGGTCGTGGTTTTGAACGATGCCGGTAATGTATTTATGCAGTTGCGCTTTCCATTCAGGCTGAATAAGCGATTGCCGGTATTTTACGGCCATTACGCATTGGATGTGAATTTGGGTGTAGGTGTTGGACATGATATAATAAGATTTCGGTTATGCAATATAAGTTAATTTCGTGCCTACGGCACGAATTGTATTCTTTTTTTGTTACCAACATCTCATCCCTACGGGATGGTTCTGCAATCATGTTTGGAATGGCTCCATAGGAGCCAAATGTTGGTAACTCATCCCACCAGCTTCTTATACTTCATCCTATGCGGCGTCACATCACCCAGGCGCTTCTTTTTATTTTCTTCATAAGCGGTGTAGTCGCCTTCAAAGAAGTAAACCTGCGAGTTGCCTTCAAACGCCAGTATATGCGTACACACACGGTCTAAGAACCAGCGGTCATGGCTGATGATCACCGCGCAGCCGCCGAAGTTTTCTAAGGCTTCTTCCAGAGAACGCAAGGTATTCACGTCGATATCGTTGGTTGGCTCGTCGAGCAGCAGTACGTTCGATCCTCTGGTCAGCGTAATGGCGAGGTGCACCCGGTTACGTTCACCGCCGGATAATACACCCACTTTCTTTTGCTGATCGGCTCCGTTAAAGTTGAATTTGGAAACATAAGCGCGCGAATTGAGCGCCTTGTGGCCAACCATGATATTGTCCAATCCGCCGGTGATGTTTTCCCAAACCGATTTGTTCGGGTCGAGATCATCGTGCATCTGGTCCACATAGCCCAATGCGACGGTTTCTCCTACGCGGAAAGTACCCGCATCGGGCTTATCCTGACCGGTGATCAGGCGGAATAAGGTCGTCTTACCCGCGCCGTTCGGGCCGATGATACCCACGATGCCGGCGGGCGGCAATGAAAAGCTCAGGTTCTCGAAAAGTACCTTGTCACCGTAGGCTTTCGTGACGCCATTGGCTTCTATCACTACGTTACCCAGGCGCGGGCCGGGCGGGATAAACAGCTCCAGTTTATCTTCGCGTTCTTTCGTTTCTTCGGAGGCGAGTTTTTCGTAGTTTGCTAAGCGTGCCTTCCCCTTGGCTTGCCTTGCTTTCGGCGCCATGCGCACCCACTCCAGCTCGCGCTCTAAAGTCTTCTGGCGCTTGCTTTCAGTCTTCTCTTCCTGAGCTAATCGCTTGGCTTTCTGATCCAACCATGAGGAATAATTTCCCTTCCATGGAATCCCTTCCCCACGGTCGAGCTCCAGTATCCAGCCAGCCACATTATCCAGGAAATAACGGTCGTGCGTAACGGCGATCACAGTTCCTTTATATTGCTTCAAATGCTGCTCCAGCCAATCGATCGACTCGGCATCTAAGTGGTTGGTAGGCTCGTCGAGCAGCAGCACATCCGGTTCCTGCAAAAGCAGGCGGCACATCGCCACGCGGCGGCGTTCGCCACCAGAGAGCACCGATATTTTGATGTCCGGCTCAGGGCAGCGTAAAGCATCCATTGCACGCTCCAGTTTGCTGTCCAGTTCCCAGGCGTTCACCGCGTCTATTTTGTCCTGCAGTTCACCCTGGCGCGCCATTAGCTTGTCCATAGCGTCCGGGTCGCTGTAAACTTCTTCAAGCCCAAATTTCTCGTTGATCTCTTCGTATTCTTTCAGAATCGCTGTGATCTCCGAAACGCCTTCTTCCACCACTTCTCTAACTGTTTTGCTGGGGTCGAGTTCAGGCTCCTGGGCTAACATGCCAACCGAATAACCCGGGGAAAAAACCACCTCGCCCTGGTGTGATTTATCCAGCCCGGCGATGATCTTCAGCAGCGATGATTTACCCGAGCCGTTCAGACCGATCACACCGATCTTCGCCCCATAAAAGAAGGACAGGTATATATTCTTTAAAACTTGTTTCTGCGGCGGGTAAATTTTATTCACCCCCGCCATTGAAAATATGATCTTTTCGTCAGACATGTCAGTTGTTGTTTTCTGGATTTATTGATTAGGGAGGTAGCAAATATAGGTTTTAGTCCGAAAGTCCGTAAGTCCGAAAGAATGATTTTTGGATAGGTCTTTTATGTGCCAAAGTCATCTTTTTAAAACTTTCCGCGATCTGTCTTCCGGACTTCCGGACTCCGGACTTTCGGACTCCAAACTGTAACATTTACACTAATATTTTCGTCCTATTTATAGAAGAAAAACTAAATTAGCAGGTAAATCAACAGGCTGATTGATAGCGCGATAGTAATGCTGACAATTTTCCTGTGGAAATCTTGATAACTATTTGACGGATTTCCGATCATTTTTAATTCATTTGCGTATAAAAGAACGTACAACCTGTTGAAGTTCTTTTAATAATGCCGTAATGTCATAAGTAGTGACGAAATTACCTGTTATAACAACTAAACGGGGCTGAACCGCGCAACAAGGGTTAAACTTTTGCGTTATGAGAAGGTCAAATAAGTAAATTTCAGCCATTTACAAATTGTTGTAGTTTTTTAAAGGGTTTTTGTTCATTATTTTCTTTGTATAAAGTTTATCTTTAATAGATTGCGCATCACAAGAATGTCTGTTTTCGGGGCGCCGAAAAACTTGGCAGTATTGTTGCAGATGTTTTCTATACGATCTGGCAAACTAAATGATATGCAGAGACGTACATAATTTTGAAAGGTATTATATGGAAGCTAAATTTTCGCCGCGGGTAAAGGATGTGATACAATACAGCAGGGAAGAGGCGTTACGTCTCGGCCATGACTATATCGGTACCGAACATCTGCTCCTGGGGCTCATCCGCGACGGCGATGGTATCGCCATCAAGCTCCTGAAAGGCTTGAGCGTTGATACCGCCAAACTGCGCCGCGCTATAGAAGATGCTGTCAAAGGTACTATCGGTACCAACGTAAACATCGGCAGCATCCCGCTCACTAAACAAGCGGAAAAAGTACTTAAGATCACTTACTTAGAAGCTAAAATATTTAAGAGCGACGTGATAGGCACCGAGCACCTGCTGCTCTCTATCCTGCGCGACGAGGACAATATCGCTTCGCAGATATTGTCGCAATTCAGCGTTACTTACGAAATATTCAAATCTGAAGTAGAATCGCATAAAAACGACGTGACCGACGAAATGCCGGGTTCACCTACTGGCGGCGAAGACGAATTCAAAGAAGACGACTCCTTCAGCCAGCCTAAAAAGGTATCCGACATCAAGTCTAAAACCCCGGTACTCGATAACTTCGGCCGTGACCTGACCAAGGCCGCCGAAGAGGGCCGTTTGGACCCGATCGTTGGTCGTGAAAAAGAGATCGAGCGCGTATCTCAGATACTGTCACGCCGTAAGAAGAATAACCCGATATTGATCGGTGAACCTGGTGTGGGTAAATCGGCTATTGCCGAAGGTTTGGCCCTGCGCATTGTTCAGCGTAAAGTTTCACGCGTATTGTTCAACAAACGCGTGGTGACTTTAGACCTGGCTTCATTGGTTGCCGGCACCAAATACCGCGGCCAGTTTGAAGAGCGCATGAAGGCTGTGATGAACGAACTGGAAAAATCACCTGACGTAATTTTATTTATCGACGAAATTCATACCATTGTTGGCGCAGGCGGCGCTTCAGGCTCGCTTGATGCTTCGAATATGTTCAAACCGGCCTTAGCACGAGGAGAGATCCAGTGCATCGGCGCGACGACATTAGACGAATACCGCCAGTATATTGAAAAGGATGGCGCGCTCGACCGGCGTTTCCAAAAGGTAATGGTTGAGCCGGCTACCCCGGATGAGACGATCGAGATACTTACCCGTATCAAAGATAAATACGAAGATCACCACGGGGTGACCTATACGCCCGAAGCAATTTTGGCATGCGTATCGCTCACCGCAAGGTATATTACCGACAGGTTCCTGCCGGACAAAGCTATAGATGCTTTGGATGAATCAGGTTCGCGTGTGCACCTCACCAATATCCATGTTCCGCAGAACATACTGGATGTTGAGGCCAAGATCGAACAGATCAAGATCGAAAAGAACAAAGTGGTTCGCAGCCAGAAATATGAGGAGGCAGCCAAGCTGCGTGACACTGAAAAGCATTTGTTAGAGGAATTGGAGCAGGCTAAAGCCCTTTGGGAAGCCGAAACCAAGTCCAAACGCTATACCGTAACCGAAGAGAACGTTGCCGAGGTGGTAGCCATGATGACCGGTATACCGGTACAGCGCGTGGGCCAGGCCGACAGCCAGAAATTGCTGAACATGGCCGAAACCATTTCGAGCAAGATCATCGGTCAGGAAGAAGCCATCAAAAAGCTGACCCGCGCTATCCAGCGTACCCGCGCCGGTCTGAAGGACCCGAAGAAGCCTATAGGCTCATTCATATTCCTCGGCCCGACAGGTGTTGGTAAAACAGAGTTGGCTAAAGAACTGGCAAGGTTCATGTTCGATACTGAGGACGCTTTGATCCAGATCGACATGAGCGAGTACATGGAGAAATTCGCCGTATCACGCTTAGTAGGTGCGCCTCCGGGATATGTAGGTTACGAAGAAGGCGGTCAGCTGACAGAAAAGGTTCGCCGCAAGCCTTATGCCGTTATCCTGCTGGACGAGATCGAAAAAGCTCACCCGGACGTGTTCAATATTTTGCTGCAGGTTTTGGATGAAGGTCAATTAACCGATTCGCTTGGCCGCAAGGTTGATTTCAGGAATACGATCATCATCATGACTTCGAATATCGGAGCACGCCAGTTGAAAGATTTTGGCCAGGGAGTAGGTTTCACCACCACTGCCAAAACTAACCAGGCCGATGCTCACTCTCGCGGTGTGATCGAGAACGCTTTAAAACGTGCTTTTGCTCCCGAGTTCCTGAACCGTATCGACGATGTGATCGTGTTCAACTCACTTGGCAAGGAAGAAATATTCAAGATCATCGATATAGAGTTGGGTCACCTGTTCGGCAGGGTCAATACCTTAGGCTATAAGATCGAGTTAACCGATAATGCCAAAGAGTTCATCGCCGACAAAGGCTTCGACGCGCAGTTTGGCGCACGTCCGCTGAAACGCGCTATCCAGAAATACCTGGAAGACCCGATCGCTGAAGAGATACTCAAAGGCGAACTGGTTGAAGGCGACACCATGGAAGTGGACTATGATAAGGAGGGCGACCAGATCAAGGTGGCTGCCAAACATCGGCAGGGTGAAGATAAAACGCCGAAGGAAGAAGAACAGAAGTAATTCCGCTAAAATAAACGCAAAACAACGCCTCGTGAGAACGAGGCGTTGTTGTTTCCGGGCCTACTTGAAAAAGTAGCCGGCTGAAAAATTAATGCCCCCATTTTTCATGCCCGGCTGTTCCCTATAGATGGACGTTAAAGATCTTCCGTAAGCGATTCTTAATGCAAATCCTTTGGCAAACCTGACACCGCACATTATGTTGTAGCCGATATCAGCGGTATTAAGGTCTGGGCTCCCAAAGATATCTGTTTCGTTACCATCATTGAATTTTAACACACTACTTAGCTTGACCGCAGCATAAGGACCGCCGCCTGCGAAAAAAGTCGTCCCTTCGCCCTTCGTGTTAAAAATCACGTTGAAAGGCACTTCAATATAATCTATGATCAATTTCGTCGTACCGGAGGAGTTTGGTAAGCCGATAGACACTTCTACATTATCATCTTCGGTAGATCCTCCCTTCATGGTATAATACAAACCCGGCTGAAAGGATAAAAACTTCCCAAGTCGAATGTCTGCTACGCCGCCAATACTGTAACCGACCTTTAGCGCACTATAATCTTGTGTGTATCCAGCCGGCATAGTGGCGTTGGTTGCATTCAAGCCGATAAAAATGCCAAAAGGTTTGGTGTCCTGGCAAAAGGTGAATGTCGAAATAAAAGTAAAGACAAGGAATAATAAGGTTTTTTTCATATAGAGTTTGAAGGTTTTCATAGTCTACAATTACGCTTGCTTCCAAACAATGCTACGTCATTTAAAAAAATAGCCGGCTGAGAAGTTAAACCCTTGGTTTTTTGCACCAGGCTGCCCCGCATAAACCGATACAAGTGATTTTTCATAGGCAGCCCTCAACGTGAACCCTTTTGCAAAGCGGATGCCACCTATAATGTTATAGCCAAGGTCAGTGCTGCTCAGTTGAAAACCATAATAAGAAGTTTCATTGTAAACATCATTGTCGATCTTGAATAAAAACTTAGAGCCGAACCTTGCCGCCAGATAAGGTCCGCCTCCTGTGAAAAAACTGGCGCCCGCAACCGAAACATTAAAAACCAGGTTTAAAGGGATCTCGCCGTAATAAATATCCAGCTTTTCACTTCCGGTGTTTTTAGGGACGCCTGTGTTTAGTTCTATCGTATCATGCAAAGTCGCCCCGCCTTTCCTGGTATAATATAGCCCCGGCTGGAATGAAAAGAATTTCCCGAGGTGAATATCAGCGACACCGCCAATACTGAATCCGCCCTGCGTGATATTGGCAAAAGTCTTCCCGAGATAGAACATCGGAACGCTGGTTTCATTCAGGCCTATAAAAATGCCATAACTCTTTGTATCCTGGCAAAATGCAAATCCTGAGGTAAGTGAGAAGATAAGGATTAGTGCAGCTTTTCTCATAAATAAGAGATGAGACGTAAAAATAAAAGAATATTACTTAAAATATTGGTTGATGGGAATCATTTCTGCGGCAGCTCATAATACCTTTTATTATAACAGGTCGCATGCACGCTAAGCAACGTTGCAATGGAAGCGCGAGGTAATTATTGCCCTGCCGGATCGGCCGCTTTATCAGCCTCGCCTATCTCGTAATCAACCGGTAGCGAATCGGCTACGCGCTTTCCGCCCCAGTAGCCCTCAAGCAGGGCGGCATCAGGGGTCACTACTGCGCCGTTGATATCGAACAGCACGTAGTCAGAACGGAAGCTGACGATGGTTATCGGGTGATTCGGAATTTTATAGGGATGAAAGATGCTATTGTCGTAGTAATCACTCCTTTTAGTGTACATCACATAAAGGCAGTCTGGATTGCTGAGTGCAAATAGAATTTTCTGATCGGTCCTTTTCAGCATATCGCCTGGTCCGAGCACGGGTGTATCGATCAGCTTTTGCGAGTATTTCGGTAACTGCAGCATTTCGACCCACCGGAACATGGTATCGGCCATCTTAGAGTTTTTCGCTGACAATGCACGGTAGTGCCTGATCTTGCCCCTGATCACACTATCGCTGTATGGTTTTTTAATTGGCGTCCTTACCAGTTTCAGCACTTTGAACCCGTCGTCATTCAGTTGGTTTCCCATCAACGACCTGAAAAAATGCATTTCTGACCCCAGGTATACCTTTAACCTGTTCTTCTCCCAGCGTTTTTGTGCTGATTTGCTCCCGGGCAGGTTTTCGAAGGACACATAACCAAAATAATACAACGTTCCTTCATTGCCGTCGAGCACAAAGTTTTGCAAGAGGTATTTGATCTTATAACCCAGGGCCTTATTCTCGATCTCGAGGAGCTGGTCGGAGTTTACGGTAAGTACATGGTCGTCATAATCGATGTAAAGCACATCGGGATTAAGTATCTTGCATTCTTTTGCATTTTCGGACGAGCCGAGTAGTTGTTTTTTGAATATTTCGTAATATTTCTCGCGGTCGAAGTTCGCGTGTATTTTCACTTCTTTCAGGCCGATCATCTTTTGTTTCAGGTGAATGTCGTCAAGTTTTAGGTCATCATTCACCAGCAGCGCTTTTACGTAGGTTTCATATCCCACTGCAGTTACAACAAGCTGGTATTGCCCGCTTTTAATATTGCCGATGCGGAAAGAACCGTCTCCGGCAGACGCGTCGCCGAACGTTGCGTTGTTGAAAAAGATACTTGCGCCTGCAACGGGTTTTTCGGTATCAGCATTGATCACTCTGCCTGAAACAGCGAATTGTGCGAAGCAGGCAAAAGGCAGCAGGATAAAGGTCAATAGTGTTAAGGCTAGCCGGGTCACAAGATAAAGATAAATGATTTTGGTCAGTCAATAAATATTATTTAAGCGGCGGCATGAAAAACGAAATTACCGGCCCGCAAAAATCCTGACGAATAAGACAATAAATCTGTATTTCTATACTAATGTTACCCGGAGCCCGTTTATAGATAAACTGATCTTCCAGTTAAATAATTTTTGTTCCCCGGTTTAAACCTTTTTAACTTTTTTTGCTCTTAATATAAACAACCGCATTACTATGAAAAGAATTTTGACTATCGTTAGCTGCGTAATGGTACTATTCACAATTTCTTCGTGCACCAAGCAGTACGTTACACCCAACAACACCGAAAGCGTTTACGCCACCATAGCCCCGACCGACTGGACGCTCTACACGACGGACAACAAGTCGTACATGGCATCTATCAATGTAGCCGATATCGACAGGAATTTTGCCAATACAGGCGCCGTTATTGTCGCGATCTCCTATTCAGATGGCGTATACGAACAAATACCGGAGGTATACAACGGTACATCGTTCAGTTACACCTATAACGACGGGAATGTGACTGTCTTCGCGCAATCGCCCGACGGCAATACTCCTGTTGCACCGACGCAGACGCTTAAAGTGAAGATCACGCTGATAGCGACGAATTAAAGGAAATTGCATTAAGCAAAAGGTGCACTGAATTTCAGCGCACCTTTTTTATTTGAATACCGAATAATGAATATCAATTGACTTCGGCGTTTGTTATTCGATATTTTTTACTTCTCCATCTGTTCTATCACTGCCTGCGTAACCCCAGTGAACGAAAAGCCACCATCGTGGAACAGGTTCTGCATAGTTACCATTTTGGTGAGGTCAGAGAAAAGACTAACGCAGTAGTCGGCGCACTGGTCGGCATCGGCATTGCCGAGCGGGCTCATTTTTTCCGCATAACTTATAAAGCCTTCAAAGCCTTTTACGCCCGAACCGGCGGTGGTACGGGTAGGGGATTGAGATACCGTATTGATACGCACCTTCTTCTTTAGCCCATAATAATAACCGAAGTTGCGGGCAATGCTTTCGAGTACGGCTTTGTTATCAGCCATATCGTTATAATCCGGGAAGCAGCGCTGCGCAGCGATGTAGGTTAGTGCTACTACCGAACCCCATTCGTTGATCGCGTCGTGCTTCATGGCGATCTGCAGCATGCGGTGCAGGCTCAATGCGGATATATCAAAACCCTTGTGGGTGAATTCGTAGTTATTCTCGTAGTAAGGGATGTTCTTGCGCACATTCACGCTCATGCCGATAGAGTGCAGTATAAAATCCACGCCGCCGCCGAAATGCTCCTTGGTTTTGGCGAACAGGTTTTCGAGGTCCTCATTGCTGGTCACGTCAGCGCCGATAACCGGCGCGTTGCACTCGGCTGCCAGGTTATTCAGCTCGCCCATGCGCAACGCCAGCGGCGAATTGGAAAGGACGATCTGTGCACCCTCCTGGTGGCAACGCCGGGCCACTTTCCAGGCAATGGATTGCTCATTCAGCGCACCGAATATTATACCTTTTTTCCCTTTTAACAGATTATAAGCCATAAGTTGTATGTTTTATTGGGAAACAAAGTTAGAAAATTAGTTTGCAGTTTATAGTGAGCAGGTTCAGCGCACAAGCGGCAATTAATTTGGCTAAAGCCTGTTCGTGCTTAGCTGTTATCCGTCCCTTAAAAGGGACGGCAATGAATAGCCAGTTAGTCTATTAATTGATTGCCGTTGGCTTCAGCCAACGGACAAATAGAATAGTAAACGGGCTTCAGCCGAAATAGCCGATTGCTATTGTAAACTCAATAATTCACGTGCATTCTGCAGCGCGCTTTCCCCCGGCTTATCGCCGCTTAACATTTTGGCAATTTCTACTATTCGTTCCTGCTCGCTCAACTGCTTAATACGGGTATAGGTGGCAGCAGACGAATTATCTTTATAAACAAAATAATGATTGCCATCTTTACTGGCAATCTGCGGAAGGTGTGTTATAGCGATCACTTGCAGGTTTTGAGCCAGACGCTCCATGATGACGCCCACCTTATTCGCTACCTCGCCCGATACACCTGCATCGATCTCATCAAATATGATAGTTGGTAAGGCGGTATGGCTAGCAATCAACGATTTGATCGAGAGCATCAATCGCGAAAGTTCACCCCCTGAAGCTACTTTGCTCATTTCGGCTAAGGCGTGACCCTTATTCGCTGAGAATAGGAAACGAACAGCGTCAATGCCGTCAGCACCGAGTGTTTGTATGGATATCAGATCAATTTTTAGGGTCGAACTATTCATGCCCATTTCCGATAAGGATTGTACTACCTGTTTCTCAATAGCAGGAATGGCCTTTGAACGATTGGCAGACAGTTGTCCTGCCAATTGCTCCAATTCCTTTTTTTCAGCAGCAGTCTGTTTTTGCAGCTTTTCTATTTCCTCATCGCCATGAACGGCTTGTTCTATTTTCATGGAAAGCTCATTCTGCAAATCCAATAATTCGGCAATCCTGCTCAAACGGTGCTTCTTTTGCAAAGTGTAGACCAGGTTCAGGCGGTCGTTTATTTCAGTTGTTCGCGCTTCATCGGTATGCGTGCGCTGTTCAATATTCTCCACTTCGGCCGCGATATCTTTCAGCTCGATCACCACGCTTTTCAGCCGTTCATGCAGATCGGCTATATCAGGGTTAAATTTTTCTAAGGTTGACAGATGGTGAGCTGCTTCGCGCAACTGCAATAAGGCAGCGGTTTCCCCGTCCTGCATCAGGTAGTAAGCGCCCAGCAGGCTGCGTTTGATCTCTTCGGCATTGTTCAGCGCATAAAGTTCCTGTTCCAGCTTTTCCTGCTCGCCGCTATCCAGTTTGGCATTCTCGAGCTCATCAAACTGGAACTGGTAGTAATCCAGGTCAGCTTTGGCTTTATCGCTGTCGGCGATCAGTTGTTGCAGTTTGGCGGAATCCTTTTTATATGTTTTGAATTTGGTTCGATAGTCGCTCAAAAGCTCAGCATGCCCGGCGACTGAGTCTACCACCAATAGTTGAAAATCGGGATCGTTGATCTCCAAGGTCGCATGCTGCGAATGGATATCGATCAGCTTTTCACCCAATTGCTTCAATATATTCAGATTGACGGGCGTATCGTTCACAAAGGCCCTGGATTTACCATCGGCAGTGATCTCGCGCCTCAATATGGTTTCAGCTTCGTGGTCCAGGTCGTTCTCTTCGAAAAAGTTTTTCAGGTGGAACCCATTGATCAGGAACATTCCCTCGATCACGCATTTCTTTTGCTGATTAAAAAAGTAACGGCTTTCAGCCCGCTGCCCCAGGATCAGCGACAACGCCCCCAGTATGATCGACTTACCCGCGCCGGTCTCTCCGGTCATGATGTTCAGCCCTTTATCAAAGCTGATCTCGAGGTTATCTATCAGTGCGTAATTGCTTATTGCGAGCTTTTGAAGCATAAAAAATGTCCTCTCAAATGGAGGACACTAAAGTACGTTTTAGTTGCTTAAGTTGATTAGGTTTGGCCGTTTGGCTGAGGCTAAAATTAGTTACTGTATAAATGTTCCAACCCGCGGCCAGGATGCAATATGATGTCATAGTCATCTGCAAGAATGGCCCTTAACTCGTTTTTCCAGGCTTCCTCATGCGCTTTTACCGTAGGCGAATTTTGAAAATAATCGCGCATCTGTTTTGTATATCCGTTCAGCATTTCGGAATACTGGTGAAATTCCGGCCTTTCCATATAATTGTAAAGTTCATTTTGTGCTTTTCGTCTTTCTTCCGCAGGTATATCCATGGTAGCCTCATAGCTGGCATAAGTGTACTGAGCTGTATGTGGCTTTTTATAATAGTTCTTCATGCTGTCTATTAGTATACGCAGCTGTTTGATGTCAGCCACGAATTCAGGTGTTTGAAGCATATTGCGAAATTTTGCACTTAAATCTTTTAATTGCTGAAGATCATTCTTTATTTCTTGCGGCATCTTTTTAAATAATTCATCGTGGTACTGGGTGTAATCTGCGTTATCCAGAGAATATTTTTTTGCAGGATCGATACGATACTTTTTTTGAAGTTTTGAGTTGAACTCCCTGAATTTTTCCGTTTTAAAGTAATCGCCAACCAAATGTCCAAGCGAGTCCTTTTCTAACTCAAGGCTGCGACTCTCAGACGCATTGAAACCTTTGGATATTTTAGTAATGCCCGCCATAATATTCCTCAAAGTATCATTGTCGTAAAACGTCGTTGCGGTACCGCTGAATCCTTTTGCTTTGGCATTTAAAGTTTCGTAGGTTTTACTGTGATCATAATTGTACATCAATTTGCTGTAATGATCTACCTGTTTATTCAGGCTATCCAGTTTGGGATCGCCGTGACCGAAAAGCTGGTAGGCATTGGGGTGGTTTGTCTCATCATCGCCATCAACCGGGGTCGTTTTGGTGCTAACGATAGCTGGGGCAGTGGTTTGCTGCGCGTGAACCGGACCGGCTAAGGTCGTCATTGGCAGAACCGCTGTGATCAGATACTTAAATTTGTCTATTTTCATAAGGCTTATATATTTTTTGATAAGTGCAAGTAGGCAAAATCAATAGTTTGAAAGTGTTCCTTTCGCCGAAGGGTATAACCAAATTTAAGTGAATATTAGAAATGGCGATAAGATATATTGTAACAAAATGATCGCCAATGCTGACTTATTCGTCATATTTTACGAAGCATCTCATGCCTGTGGCTGTTAATTTGAAATTCCAGTTATGACGTTTAGTACATGTCCATAAAAAAAGCGACGGGTTTCAACCCATCGCTTTCCTCAAACTATTCACTGATCAACTGGTAACAATCACCGATTACCTGTTGTGTCTGGTTTCTCCGGCTTTTCCGGTTTCTCGTCCTTTTCCGGCTTTTCAGGTTTTTCCGGCTTCTCCGGCTTTTCGTCGTCGTTGTAGTTAAAATTAAAATTGTGATTCATGTTCCTCAGCACTTCCATATGCACTTTAAATGCCGGTGAATTCATATACTCGCGCATTGCTTCCTGGGTCTTGCGCATGTTTTCCTTTAATTGCTTCATCTCTGCGCTACCTTGATAGGTCCGCATAGCTGCGCTGGCTTTGCGCATGTTTTCCTGCAATTGTTTCAGCTCGGGATTGTTTTGATATTCCCGCATACCGGCGCTTGCTTTGCGCATATTCTCTTGTATCTGCTTCAGTTCGGGGTTATTCTGGTAATCTCTCATTGCCTGGCTGATCTGGCGCATCTGTTCCTGCGTTTCCTTCAGTGAGCCATTATGCGACATATTGCGCATACTGTCGCCAAGCAGCCTTAACTCTTCCCGCTCTTTGCGCATTTCGGGCGAACGGAAATGATCGCGCATCTTTTTGCCCAAATCCTTTAGCTGTGCGGTTTCATTTTTGATGTCAGCGGGCACGTTGGCCTGCAGCTCGTCCTGGTATTTACGGTAGTTTTCATCCTTCATGTCATCCTCGTTCCAGCCATAGTTCCGGTCAGCAGGAATATTGTATTTCTTCCTCAGGCGCTGGTCAAGTGCTTTAAATTCTGGTGTGTTGTAGTAATGCTCCAGGTCCTTGCCCATCTTCTCCATCTTCTGGCTCCATTCTTTGGTCTCAGCGGTTTCGCCCCAGTTCTTCGAGAAGCTTTCTGATAATTTCTCCTGCTTTTCGGTCAGTTCCTTCCACTGCGGACTGTTGTAATAATCTTCTATCTTTTTGCTGTCCTCGTTCAGTTGCTGCTCATACTTTTTCCAGGCATCGCTGTTGTAATAATCATTCAGCTTTTTGCCGTCCTCATCCAGTTCCTGCTGGTATTTTTTCCAGCTTTCGCTGTTGTAATAGTCATTGAGTTTCTTGCCGTCCTCGTCCAGTTCTTTCTCGTATTTTTTCCAGGCCTCGCTGTTATAATATTTGTTCATTTCCTCGCCCCATTTGCTCATCTTATCCGAAAACTCTTTCATCTTGGGATCATCGCTGTAGTAGTAATCGTCGTCACCAAGGTTCCTGGTAACCTTTACGCGATTTTTAGCAGTAGTATGAACTTTATGCGTTGTTTTTGTCGCGGCCTTTTTGTGCGTAGTATCAGCCAATAACTCGGTGATAATAGCGGGCTTTATCTTATTGAAGGATAATTTGCCGTGGGCGATGGTTGGGTTCAACCAGGCCACGCCGGTAATGCTCGCCGAGAGCACTACGATAGCAAGTAATATATGGCGTACATTGCCAATTGGTTTTTTTGTTTTCATGATTCGTTCGATCCGATTTAATAAATGGTATTTTTTGCCCGTGGCTGCCAATGCGATCTGCCACTGCTGCGTGCGGGATTCTTCTAACTTCAATAGTGCATGCGCATACACTATCGGTTTCTGAGTCGACTCTATTACAATATCGTCGCAGGCGTTCTCGCGTTCGCGGTTGGCAATGCGGCCGATTAATTGTGCAAATGGATTAAAGAAAAGCAAGATCTGCATGGCCTGCTGTAGCAGGTTCATCATGTAGTCGTTGCGTTTAATGTGCGCCAGCTCGTGCAAAATGACCGCCTCGATCTCTTCGGTCGAAAGACTAGTAGCAATGGAAGCCGGCAGCAGGATAAAAGGTTTTACATAGCCGAACACACAAGGTACATCGACCAGGTTACTCAATCCGAAGCTTATCCGTTCTTCGATATCGAGCATTTCGGCGAATTCGACCATCCGGCGCAGCATCGGGATATCGATGCTTACGGTTTGCTTGATCTCGCCGAGTTTTTTGCGGGTCAATACCAGCTTGGTGGTATTGAAGATGACGCCGCATAGGTATATTAAGGTAACATAAGGTAAAAATCCTTCGATGGTATAGAAATACCGGTTGCTGTACAAAGTCTGGTGCGGGATGTGTAGAGGCATGCCCATGATAGCAGGCAGTATATCGTAATGCCCGCTGGTTTTGATCTGCACCCATTGGTATACCTGCACTTCGCCAACGAGGGTATAAATGAACCATACCGTAACACCGAACATGGACAGCATTGCAAGATTATGCTTGTATTTCGCCGACATCGAATGAAATGACAGCAGCATAAGCCGCAAAAACAGGTAAATGAAAAGCCCCTGCCACATAGAGTGGATAATAGCTACGCCGACTACCTGGCTGATGTTATAGAGTATGGTTTCCATATTTTAGTGATTTGTTGACTGGTTAACCAGTCACAGGTTAACTAATTACTTTCCTCCGAATTGGTCTAAATATTTTTTAATAGCATCTATTTCACTCTTCGATGCCCTATGATGGCCCAATGCCTGGATGACCAGGTCAGATGTTGAACCTTCAAATACGGTTGACAATATCCTGTCGAGCGCATTTGTCTGCGCTTTTTCCTGGGTGTATACTGCCTTATATATATGCGTCTTGGCAGTCGTATCGCGTTCAACCAAGCCCTTCTCGTCCATGATCTGCATCAGCTTAAGGGTAGTGGTGTAACCGGCGCCTTTGGTTTTTGCCAGTTCCTCGTGCACGTCGCGGACGGTTGCGCTGCCCATCTTCCACAGTACCTGCAATATCTCTAATTCGCTTTCTGTCGGTTTAATTTCCATGTTCATGCTCCTAATTTACGAATCGCTTCGTACAAATATCTACGACGAATTTCGTAAATGCAAATATTTTTCAAATTATTTACGATTTGTTTCGTAGATAAAAGACGCGGGGGATTTGGAAGTGTTACAGATTTTTTGAAAAAAGTTGATTATTTGGTCCGGAAGTCCGCGTAAGCCCGAAAGAAGAAGCCAGGGATCAACTATTACAACCAGCGCCAACTAATTCTTCCCGATCCCCTGGTATTTATTGCCATTCGCAGGATCCACCTGGCTTAGGATATTCACCGCATCGGTACGCTCACGGGGATCAGCTTTGCTGTAGATGGATACCAGCTCGCCGCTTTTGGCAGTGAAGAAGACCAATGGGAACATAGCGCCCAGGCGGGTGCGGTCGACTTTGGAAAGATCGGGCAGCACCTCATCAATAGCTTTCCGGCCCTTGGCGGCGTTGTCGGCCATTTGGTCAAGCCCCATGCGATGGTAGGTGTACATAAAGCTGCGCAGGTTGTTATAGGCCTTGTTGTTCAGGTTTTCGGATAACCAGTAGCGGTTCGTATTGCCGTCAAAAGCCTTCCAGCCCTTGTATGATCCGTTTGCGCCGGCGTTCGACACCACGTTTTGCGCTGCCTGGAAATACTGCGTCCCCCCAAGCGGCGAGAAGCTGTCATAGTCCATACCTATAATAACGTAAGCGTAGAAGGCCATCACCGACGCCAGGTTGGTAGTGAAAGTTTGATCCGAGTAATCCAAGGTGGCCCCTTCCGTATAAGTGAAATCGAAATCTTTGTCGTTCACATTCAGCAGCGGCGACATATAAGCCGAATTATACACAGGTCGTGATGATTGCACTTGCAGTTCCCCGCTGAAGTTGCTGCTGCCGTCCCAGGTATTTAGTGTGATCACAAAATTGCAGTCGAACCGTTCCGCAGGCAATACCTGGTCGGCGCACCATTTGCGGCCATTCAGGAAATCCTTCATTGACGTTTCGAGCGATTGAAAGATATGCCGGTTGGAGGTTTGTATCTTCCCCGAGATCACCTTCACTTGCGCGTTCAGGTCCTGCGCCGAGGCTGAATAGCCCAGGAAGATCAGCAATATGTACAGGCTAATTCTTTTCACGTATCAATTCTACAAGTTTCTGGCAAATATCGGCGGCGACGTCTTCTTTCTCTTTTAGCTTGAACGTCGTTTTCTGCAATTTATGGTCTATGATGGTGATCTTATTCGTGTTGGTTTTGAAGCCGGCTCCCTGGTCTTTCAGCGAATTCAGCACGATAAAATCCAGGTTTTTCTTTTGCAATTTTTCTATAGCGTTCTTTTCCTCGTCATTGGTTTCCAGGGCGAAACCGACTAATATCTGGCCGGCAGCTTTATGCTGACCTAAAGTTTTCAATATATCGGCGGTCTTTTTCAGTTCGATAGTCAAACCCTTTTCATGCTTTTTGATCTTTTGCGCCGACACCGTCACCGGCGTGTAATCGGCCACGGCCGCGCACATCACACATGCTTTGCACTCATGATAATCTCTCAGACATGCATCCAGCATTTCCGCTGCTGAAATCACATCGATGCGTTTGATATTTTTAAAGCGGCTTTGCTGCGCGGTTGGTCCGGATATTAAGACCACATCGGCCCCTAAAGCGGCTAATTGGTCAGCAATTGCAAATCCCATCTTGCCGGAGGAGTGGTTCCCAACAAAACGCACAGGGTCTATCGCTTCGTAAGTCGGCCCGGCGGTAACCAATATTTTTTGGCTGACGAGCGGCAGCTTCTTTTTAATGTCTGCCTCAAGGAATGCGATGATCTCCTCCGGTTCAGCCATACGCCCCTCGCCATATAAGCCGCTGGCCAGCTCGCCGGTGCCCGGTGATATTAATATATTTCCAAAAGATTGCAGCTTGGCGATATTATCTTGCGTGGCTTTATGCTGCCACATGTCCAGATCCATCGCTGGCGCGAAATAAACCGGGCATTTGGCAGAAAGATAAACCGCCGTAAGTAGGTTATCGCTTTGTCCTCTAGCCATTTTCGCCATGGTATTGGCGCTCGCAGGCGCTACCAGGAAAAGATCGCCCCAAAGTCCAAGCTCCACATGATTATTCCATTCGCCGGTTTCAGGAACGGAATATTCAACAAATACTGGGTTCTTGGAAAGCGTTGAGAGTGTAAGCGGGGTAATGAAATTGGTTGCATCAGGGGTCATCACTACTTTCACGTCGGCGCCGGCTTTAACCAGTAGCCGCGCCAAAGTAGCGGACTTATAAGCGGCTATACTGCCGCAGATACCAAGGATGATCTTTTTGCCCTCAAGCATTTAGCCAAAAATACACATTAGACAATAAAAAATACCAGCACTGTTTTCAATGCTGGTATTCATAATGATTCTGTAAGTTCTTTAATTCTGATCCGCCAGCTGGCTGACTGGTTCAGACAATTATTCCTTGGTCGGATTGCGATAATAGATCTTATCTTCCAAAAACTCCTGAACAGCTACCAGCGAAGGCTTGGGCAGCTTTTCGTAATGCTTGGAGATCTCGATCTGCTCGCGGTTCTCAAATACTTCTTCCAGGTTATCGTTCGATGAAGCGAATTCAGAAAGCTTCTGATGCAATTCTTCCTTCACGTTGTTCGATATCTGGTTGGCGCGTTTCGACATGATCACGATCGACTCATAGACGTTACCTGTCTTTACATCCAGGTCGCGCAAATCCCTGGTAATGGTGCTGCTTGCCACAGCGGGTTTATTTGCAGTATTGTTCATATCAATTTTTATTGAGCGGTATTCCTGTTGTTTTTACTTTTTCCGATCCCGGTTGTCCACCGGTCACTGTATCTTTTGCCGTTTCAAAACGGCGTGCATATTTTACATCGCTCGCGATGCGTGCCAGAACGTTTTTAGTTTCCCTGATGCCGCTCTCGCTGTCCTTTTTCAGCGAAACAGCGTCAGCCATGTACTTGCTTTGCGGATATTTATCCACGAACTGCGTTTCAAAATTGAGCGCCTGGTTGTAGCGGTCTTCCTGTTTGAAAACGTTGCTATGTTCCGCGTACATATATTGCGCCTTGATGGTCAAAAATTCCATTTCCTCGGCGTACCTGGTGTCCGGATAATCACGCAGCACATTGCCAAAGTCTATCACGGCGGACTGGTAGTCGCCAATAGTTAAGTATAATTTGGCATTTTCATACGCTTTACGTTCCAGTTTGTCGCGCAGGTTTTGTATCAGTTTTGAAGCTTCGGTTACCCGTTCGCTTTTTGGATACAAGTTGATGAATAGCTGCAGCTTATCGATTGCCTTGGTGGTATTCTCCTGGTCGAGCGAATAAGCCGGCGAATCCAGATAATAGCAATAAGCGCTCATGAAGTTACACTCCTCCGCACGCTGGCTGGCAGGGTATGTATCCGCAAATTGTTTGAAGTGATAGCTTGCAGAAGTATAGTCCTTCAGCCTGTAGTTGCAATAAGCGTAGTAATAATATAAGTCTTCGGCTTGTGCCTGGCCGCGGTAACGCTGAACCAATGTTTCAAAAAGCTCCAGCGCTTTGCTATATTCCTTTTTATTATACAGCGCTATAGCCGCCTGGTATTTTTTAGCATTATCATTGCTGGCCTTTAGCTTCTCAAACTTGCTTTTGCAGCCTGCAACAGCTATCAGCAGTACAATCAAAAGCCCGGAAATAAGACGAAATTGTTTTTGAAACATTTTGCAAAGATACGGTAATAAAATAAATCGGTCAATTAATTATTTATCAGGGAGCTAATATAGAGCGGCTTCCGCACCCGGTAAAGTATTTAACATCTTTTAACGGTTTAGTGCGGATATTTATTTTTTGTAACAAATTCTAAAAGTTTCTTACCTATTTTCTGAACATAATAACAGTGCGTTTAAAGTGGATACCAGGGAAGCAAAATTTCTGCAATTGATAGGAGAGAATAAGGGTATCCTATTCAAAATTTGCAAGATATACCAGGACACCACGGATGATCGTAACGATCTTTTGCAGGAAATGACCGCACAACTATGGCTGGCCTTCGACTCATACAGAGGCGAAAGCAAATTCAGTACCTGGATGTACCGGGTGGCGCTCAATACAGCTATTGTGTTTTTCAAAAAGCAAAAACGCCGGCTGGATGATCGATCGCTGACTTACGATATGGATATGCCTGAAGAATCATCAGGAGTAATGGAAAAAGAGGAGCAACTGGCAATATTTTATAAAGCTGTAAAGCACCTAACCAAGGTGGAAAAAGCATTGATATACCTGTATATGGAGAATCAGCCTTATGCAGAAATAGCATCGCATCTGGGAATAACGGAATTAAATGTAAGAGTGCGGCTGAACCGGATAAAAAACAAATTGAAAGAGGTAATTAAAAAAATGAATTATGAATATTGATGAATTAAAAGATGCCTGGAGTCAGGATGAGCCCGGAGGCATGAAATTACCGATGGATACAGAAATGCTTGGCAAAACAACGTCTGCTGTTGCGAATATCAGGAAAAAGATGCGGACCGAATTTATAGCTCTGGTGGTTTGTTATGCGATAATGATTGGATTTCTATTTAGCGGATATCAGTCATCTGTCTTTACCGATATGATTAAAATATTGCTTTTCAGTGTATTGTTATTGAATGGTTTTTACTATTCCAGGTTTTATATTTTTTATAAGGCCATGGGACGGTACGATGTCAATATGAAAAGCAGCCTGCGTAAGATTGTATATGAGCTTGAACTTAATACTGAAATATACAAAACTTACAGTTTTTCGGCCATGCCTTTGTCCATATTGACGGCCGGGGCTTTTATTGCCGGTAAATTGAACATTATCCATCTGCCAAACATCTTTGCACACGGTAATGGTATACCTGCAAATCTTATGCTATGGATCTGCCTGACGATATCGGTGTCCTATGTAATTACCTATTTCCTTATCAGCTTAAGCGTACGTTTGACCTATGGCAAATACATTGAAGAACTAAAGCAGATTATGGATGACCTGGGCGAGGATGATTAATTAGCAAATGGCAACTATGAATTAATAATTTTTTTCGCACTGACTGGCAGCGTGTTGTCTGTACACTTTGGCCTTTTTCTGAAAAAGGATTTGGTGGGGTGAAAAATCTGCTTACCTTTGCAGCCCGCAAACGAAGAAGCGGGTTGTTCTGACGGATACTGAAAGCAAAATTTAAACGAAAAGTAAATAAGTTTTGCAGGCGAAGAAAAAGGTTGTACCTTTGCAGTCCCAAATCAAAAACAGGCCTTTCACGGGCCAAATACCAGAAGCGATTTTTGGTATCCAAAATTGAAAAGTTATCGTTTAAGTGCGATACTAAATAATCGGAGCCGAGAGGTGAAGAGATAAGTTCTTTAAAATAAAGAGATAATCAACAGCGCAGCGGGGCTGTTAGAGAGAAGTCGGAAGTCATGAGTCGGAGGTCGGAAGACTGAAGGAAGAAGGCGGAGACTGCTGACCTTAGTTGAGAAACGGAGGTTAGCGGTAAAGATTTCAGGAGACAGCACTGTCAATTTTAACGAAGGGATAGTAATACTGTAGAGAAGACAGGTGC
>DASZMQ010000014.1:0-1003092 GCA_035551775.1 Mucilaginibacter sp.
AACTAAATTTGCGCAACCTGATTTCATTAAACGGTCACCTGTGTTAAGGTATATATTCATAAACTTAATGCATGACGGAGTCAACACCAATTAAAATACAAGCTAAATGAAAATACTGGTATGCATCAGTAATGTCCCTGATACAACGACAAAAATAACTTTTACTGATAACAACACGCAATTTAATACAAACGGGGTACAATTCATCCTTAATCCTTATGATGAGATCGCCCTGGCGCGTGCCATCGAGCTTACAGAAGGCGGTAAAGGAACGATTACCGTGATCAACGTTGGCGAAGCCAATACCGAGGCTACTATCCGTAAAGCATTGGCGATCGGGGCCGACGATGCAGTGCGCATCAACGCCAAACCGCACGATGCCTGGTTTGTAGCTTACCAGATCGCTGATTACATCAAAAAGAATCCGTTTGACTTAATACTAACCGGTCGTGAGTCAATCGATTATAATGGCTCGAAAGTCGCAGGTATGATTGGTGAATTACTGAATATCCCATCGGTTTCCATCATCAAAAAACTGGATATCGAAGGCGATAAAGGCACTGTTGAGCGCGAAATTGAAGGCGGCAAGGAAGTACTGGTTATTCCCTTCCCTTTTATTGCGGGAACCGCCGAAGGTGTTACCGAGCCAAAGATACCGAATATGCGGGGCATTATGTCGGCACGCACCAAACCGTTAAACGTGGTTGAGCCGGTTGAAGTGAAAACTAACCTGGAGGTATTGAGCTACGAAACCCCCGCGCCCCGCAGCCAGGTGAAACTCGTGCCGGCCGACGACAGCGCCAAACTGATCGACTTGTTGCATACCGAAGCGCGTGTGATATAACCCAATTACTGACCAAAGAAGAAGACCATATATGTCAATCTTAATATATGCCGAAAATGCCGCCGGTAAGTTCAAAAAGTCCACTTTTGAAGCGGTTTCCTATGCCAGGGCCATCGCCGACCACACCAATACCACGCTTACGGCCATATCGATAGGCGACGTTGACGCCGGAGATTTAGCTTCACTCGGAAAATACGGCGCTGATAAAGTGTTGAACGTTTCGAGCGCTCAACTGAAAAGTTTTGTCAATCAAGCCTATGCTTCGGTGATAGCAGACGCTGCCAAAAAAGAGGACGCCAACATCGTTGTGCTGTCTAACTCCTTTTCAGGTCGAGGGCTTGCGCCGCGCATTGGTGTAAAACTAGACGCAGGTGTTGCCGATGGCGCCGTTGCGCTTCCTGAGATTTCAGGTGACAAGTTCACTGTAAAGAAAACAGCTTTCTCGGGCAAGGCTTTTGCTACTGTTCAGCTTACATCAGCCAATAAAGTGATCGCCCTGGTGCCGAATTCTTATAAAGTAATTGAAAAACAGGGCGCAGGAACTATAGAAGATTTCAGCCCTGAAGTTAAAGACTCCGACTTTAAAGCACTTGTAAAGGATATTATCCAGTCGACCGATAAGGTTTCCCTGCCCGATGCGGAGATCGTCGTTTCTGGCGGTCGCGGATTGAAGGGGCCTGAAAACTGGGGTATGATCGAAGAATTGGCGAATCTTTTGGGTGCGGCTACTGCTTGCTCCAAGCCTGTTTCCGATGCCGGCTGGCGCCCGCACGAAGAACACGTTGGACAAACCGGTATAGCTGTCAGTCCAAATTTGTATATTGCAATCGGAATTTCAGGGGCTATACAGCATTTGGCCGGCGTAAGTTCGTCAAAAGTTATCGTTGTCATCAACAAAGACCCTGAAGCGCCGTTTTTCAAAGTAGCCGACTACGGCATTGTCGGCGATGCTTTCGAAGTGGTGCCAAAATTGATTGCAGCCGTAAAAGAATACAAAGCTTCAGCATAAAGATTTGCAGCGATGGGCAATAACATGAAAAAAATAAAGCTGGATATCGTCGGGCTCTCCTACAGCCAGACGCAATCCGGTGCTTACGCGTTGGTTTTGGGCGAAGTGAATGGCCGGCGCAGGCTGCCGATCATTATCGGGAGCTTTGAAGCGCAGGCGATCGCTATCGAGATCGAGAAAATGACGCCCAGCAGGCCGCTTACGCATGATCTGTTCAAGAATTTCGCCCAGGCGTTCAGCATTACCATCCAGGAGATCATCATCTATAACCTTGTTGACGGTATTTTCTACGCCAAACTGATCTGTTCTGACGGCAAAAAGAATATTGAGATCGATGCCCGCACTTCCGATGCTATCGCCATGGCCGTTCGGTTCGATTGTGCTATATATACCTATGAATTTATCCTCTCAAGCGCGGGTATCGTGATCGAAGGCAATGATTTTGTTTACCTCGAGAACATGGCCGATGCTACGGAAGAAAAAACTGTCACCGCAGCAACCGGCAGCAGTTATGCCTCGCTCAGCAATGATGAACTGAAAACCAAGTTGCAGGAAGCCCTTACTGAAGAGGCCTACGAAAAAGCCGCCAAAATACGCGATGAGCTGAATAAACGTAAAGCTTCTTAGATATGAGACGTGAGATATGAGATTTGAGATAAACATATTTATTGTGAATCTTCACATCACTCCGCAACCTCTTTTTTTCTTTCTCAAATCTCATATCTCAAATCTCACATCTTCCTATTCTCTATGAGCATCAAACTGCGCCTTACACTCATGAATTTTATGCAATATTTTGTGTGGGGTTCGTGGCTTTTAACTATTGGCGCATACTGGTTTCAAAACAAGCACTGGTCGGGGGCTGAATTTGGGGCTATATTCTCAACAATGGGCATTTCGGCCATTTTTATGCCGGCACTCACGGGTATCATTGTCGATAAATGGATCAATGCAGAAAAGCTGTATGGCATAATGCATATCCTGGGGGGATTATCGTTGATCACGCTTCCAATGATCAACAATCCGATCGCATTTTTCTGGGTGATGCTGCTGAATATGGTGTTCTACATGCCAACGATATCGTTATCCATTACTGTCGCCTATTCGGCCCTGAAGAAAGAAAATATTGACGTGGTAAAGGAGTATCCTCCTATCCGTACCTGGGGCACTGTCGGCTTTATAGTTGCGTTATGGGTGGTCAGCCTGACGCACAATGAAATTTCTGCCAATCAGTTCTATATTGCCTCGGCCGTGGCGATAGTATTGGGTTTATATGCATTCAGCCTGCCCAAATGTCCACCGTTAATGAAGACCGGAAACAGCAAATCATTTATTGACCTGTTCGGCCTGAAAGCTTTCACGCTCTTCAAAACGCCCCGCTTTGCTGTTTTCTTCGGTTTCGCTATGCTTTTAGGTGCGGCCTTACAGCTGACCAATGCTTATGGGGATACCTTCCTGCATGATTTTGAGAATGTACCCCAATACAAAGGCATGGTAACGGTAAAATACCCGGCAATTATCATGTCCATATCGCAGGTATCTGAAACGCTGTTTATACTGGCCATACCATTTTTCCTGCGAAAATTCGGCATCAAATATGTCATGCTGTTCAGCATGCTGGCCTGGGTGCTTCGGTTCGGTTTATTTGCTTTCGGCAACCCTGATGGCGGTTTGTGGATGATCATATTGTCCTGCGTCGTTTACGGCATGGCATTCGACTTCTTTAATATTTCAGGATCTCTTTTTGTCGAAACACAAACCGCACCTGAAATACGCGGTAGCGCACAGGGAGTATTTATGATGATGGTAAACGGATTCGGCGCCTTGTTCGGCAGCTCGATCAGCGGGATCATTATTGACAAATTCTTTACGCTGCCCGATCATACCAAGAACTGGCAGGGCATCTGGCTCAGCTTTGCCGCTTATGCCTTGGCGATCGCTTGTATTTTCCCATTCGTATTTCGCTATAAACACAATAGTGCGGTGAAACACGCTATTCAGCATGTGTAGCTAATTTCCGCGGAATGCGTCCAATGCAATGGTCGGCTTTCCGGTATTGTCGAAAGCACCAAGACCATAACCTTGCCAATTATAGGCTTCAGGTTCCCAGTAAAACACACCAAGGCCGTTGCCACTTGCCAGCGAATTATTTTTTGTGATGATATCTGCCAGGAAATCGCGGCTGTCGGTTGGGTCCGACGCGCTCATTCCCACTTCGCAGATCATAACGGGTGTGCCATAACGTGTTATCATATCCTGCATATTGGCCAGGCACTCGGTGTCGTAGGTCTTATAATTTGTGGCAGACGGGTATAACGACATGCCCACTATATCCCAATGCGCGTTATTTGCTTTTAATCCATCAAACAACCATCGAAAATGCGTATTATCATAACCGTTCGATACGTGAACAATAACTTTCGTGGTGTTGCTGACAGATTTAACTGCCTCATACCCGGCTTCCACTAATGCAGCGAAATTAGCCATGTGGGTTGATGCCCGCCCATCTTCCCAAAGCATCCCGTCGTCCACCTCGTTGCCCACCTGCACCCAATCCGGCGTGATGCCGTTAGTTTTTAAAGTATCCATTACATGCACAGTGTAATCGTGTAATGTGCTTACTAATGAGTTAAACGAAAGCGGAACCCAAGCTGCTGGCTTCGGTTGCTTGCCGGGATCGGCCCAGCTATCGGCATAGTGGAAGTCGACCATGATCTTCATGCCGGCGTTTTGTGCGCGTAAGGCCTTCTTTAATAAATCAGCGGTATTGCACCAGCCGTCCGAAGGATTTACCCAGGCCCGAAGCCTGATCGAATTAAAGCCCAGGCTTTTCATCAAGGCGAAAATATCCTGTTGTTGACCGCTTTTATCATAAAATTTCACGCCTTGCGATTCCATCTGTGTTACCCAGCTGATATCGGCGCCTTTAGCAAAGGTAGTTGATACCGAAGGCGGTGTATAAGTATCCTTTGGAGTCGGGGTTGGATTTGTGTTCTTATTCGACGAGCACGATATTGTTAAAAACAAAACGCCTGTCAGACACCACATCACATTTTTCAGTTGCATAGTTATAATTGGCAAAGCCGAAGGGCTTTATACAAATATAAATTGCCGTGACGAGAAATAAAATGTTTGATTAACATTTATTACTGAAGTTGTCCTTGCAAAGCCTCGATCGCATTTACCAGGTAAGCCAGCGGCGCATTCCAATTGATGGCGACCTCGTTGGTTGCGTAAGCCTTATCGTCGTCGATATAAGCCTCATCCGGCACTGTCGACGGTACCCTTATATGATCCTGCATCTCGGGTTGTGCCCCTCCTACCACTAATCCAGGCACGGGATCAGCAACTGTATCGGCGATCGAAGGCCGGTGATGCGGATGCATGGGCGATTTGCTGCCATAGCTTGTGACATAGCAATAACCTGTTCCATTCCGGCCAAGCAAATAATCAAGATTGCTTAAAGCATATTTGAGAAACTTTTTATTACCCGAAAGCTTGTAGGCGAGAATCAGGGCCATCCCCTGATTACCAGCTATCGAATTACTGCCCCAGACAAAATTGCTCCGTTTTTTCTGTATTACATCCTTGTAGGCTGTGCTATCTGTTCCCGCGATCATAGCCTCAGCAAACTCGAAGAATTGCTTTTGCAATTTCTGAAAATCGGGATAGTGCGCTCTTAATTGTTCGGAATGCCTCAAAATGGAATAATATCCCAATAACCGTACCTGGCTCCAGGATGGCAGCGGCATTTTATCGTTGGGGATCAGGTTCACGTCCTTCGTATATTGCACATTGCCGGTAGTGACGTACAATTCAGAAGCGGCCCATATGAATTCGTCGCCAACGTTATTGTCGCCATAATCTCCTGTCGTAATTTTGGGGCTGAACCTGGCATTCATGGTGTAGCGGTTATAAAGCTCCCTGGGGTTTGCCCGCGCCCACGCAAATGCTTTTTTTGCAACCCTCAGGCATGTGTCGGCGAGGCCTGGTAACTGGGTTGGAAAATTCCTGAATATTCTTGCCGATTGTGCCATTACAGCGGCAAAATCCAGGGTGGCAGCGGTACTTTTCATGACAACGTAGCGCGGTTTGGTTGCTTTGTCGGGCATGATCATCCCGTCAAATTCTGTATTGGTCAGTTTATGATAAACGCCCCCGTCATCGTCCTGCATGGTAAGCATCCAGCGGATATTCCAGAGGGTTTCATTCAACAAATCAGGCAGGCCGTTGCCGCTTTCGGGAATATTCAGCTTTACGGTTTTCATGTGCTCCGGAAAATCCTCGTAGAGCGACAACAACGTATAAACCGAAATACCGCTGTTGACGATATATTTATTGTAGTCACCCGCATCGTACCATCCTCCCGGCGATGAGATGAGTGTGCCTTCAGGCCGCTGTGATGTTGCCGCCGATGAATGGATCAGTACCATCTCATCGGGATGGCCCTTCGGCCTGGCCCACTTGCCTGCATATTTCTTTTCTATCGGTATCGAGGCCCGCATAAAATAATATGCTTTGAGAGACGCATTTGCCAATTGATTATGCACCGACTCACTGATCTCAAAGGGGTATGAACTGTTTATTCCCGGGACGTTCAGTACGTATTTCCCCGGTGTTCTGAATGATGTAAAATCAGCTATTCGGGTATAATTGCCAGCAAAATCGGGCTGAAGCGACTTTTTAAGCGCTCCTCTAAATACTACCTTACCGGCAGTGGTTTGCACCGAAAAAGAACTCGCTTTGGCAGAGAGTACGATAGCTATCTTTGGGCCATCAGGGTAAAAACCAACCTGGTTCAGCCGTATTTTCTGTATGCCGTCATCAGCCTGACCATAGCATATAGCGGTTGCCAGGATCAGAAAGACAACAAAAAAAATAAAGAGCCTTTTAAACATTAGCATTAATTGGTCCTTAAATTTAATGCAAAAAGTACGTCAACGGGAATAACAGCCGGCAAAATAATATCAAAACCCATTATTATAACGCAGGTAGAACCTTGATTATATCTTTATCAGGCGATATGCGACAGAAAGACTGAATAAGTTGATATGCGTAGAAGTGTTGCCATAACTCATCGAGGTAAGACCCGCCTCATACCGTAAGTCAAATGAAAGCGCTTTCAGGTCGAGCCCCGCGCCAAGCTGCCATGCAAAGTTTTGATCTTTATAGGTCAGGGGCTGGTTCTCGGCTATGGATACAACTTGTCCAAAGCTTTGGTTTTTATTAATGGCAAAGGAAACCACCGGTCCGGTATAAAATCGAGCGCCAATACCCAATGCTCCTACTTTTACGCCAAAAAGCAGCGGCACATCAATACTGGTAAAGTTCCCTTTGGTTTCGCCACCGTTTGACGTCAAATCGGCGCTCTTTTGGGTGAAATATAGCTCCGGCTGAAAATTAAAACCCAGTGCACCGAATCTTGCCCACGCACCAGCCAGGAACCCGGCTTGATTATTCGCGCTAAACGTCGCGCTGTTATCAGAAGATATGCTCGCCAGGTTTACACCACCCTTCAGGCCAAACTGGAAATTTGGGAGCACCTGCGCCCGAGCAGTAAACGCTATTGCAGTAACAAAAAGAGAAAGTAAAAGCTTTTTCATATTCGATCATGGATTAGTGAATAGTTTAAAACGGTTGATACTGAAATATCCGGCAGATAGCATACCAAAATGGTAAACGCATTTGCCGGATATTATTCTGTTCCTGTATAAATTTCAGGAATTATTTATAAAAAACAAAGTGCTCAGAATGAGGACAATTTGCCCTGGTAGTAGTCGAGTATCTTGCTGTAAATGTAATAGTCAAAACGCGCGCTTATCAGATTTAAGTTAGCTGCATCCAGGTTGTTTTTTGTAAGTAAAAATAAATCAGAAGTTATGACACCGGCATCAAGGCGTATTTTTTGTACGCGATAACTTTCAGCATATGCTTTTGCCGCGGTATCCAAGGCACGGTACCTGTCATACGCGTTCGTCATATTGTAATAGGCCGTCTCCACGCTCTGCTTCAGCTGTATTTTAACATTATCTTCGATATACTCATAATTCAACAGATTGAGTTTGGCATTGGCTACGGCATTCTTTCGGATATGATTCGTAAATATTGGAATATTCAGACCCAGTTGAACGTATGTGCCGTAATTATTCCTGAACTGGCTGTAATAGCTCTGCGTATTTAAATTAGAATAGTTTGTACCTATACCGCCCCCAAGTACCAACTGAGGGAACAAACCGCCTTTTGCATATTTTACACCTTTTTCGGCGCTTTGGCGCATCAACGTGGCTGCTTTAACCTGTGCCAGTTGCTGAAGGGCCGTGTTATAAACCGAGTCAGGATTAGCTCCATATTGGCCCTGTAAATCCTGGGCGTTTAATGGCTGCAGTTTAGCATATTTATTATACGGAATATTCATTAACTGAAATAAGCTAAGCTTTGCCAGGTTTAATGAATTTTGTGCCTGAACAACGCCAACCTTGCTGCTTGCATAAGCCCCCTGGAAATCTGTTAAGGTTGAAGCGGTCAGATTTGCCCCATATTTTTCCTTAGTTGTAGCTATGTCTAAATTTTCTTTGGCCACAGCAAGCTGACTTTTGCTTTGTCCCAATATCTCCTGGGCATCCAGCACTTGCAAATAGTTAGTTATTACATTTACAACAACCACATCCTTTGCGGCTTTAAAAGCCATTTTACCGGATTGGTATGCTAACGAAGTTTGTTTGATCGCACTTTGAAGGGCAAGTCCATTAAACAAAGTCACTGTTCCGTTTAAATTGTAATTATCAGAAGTTACTGATTGTGTCACATACGTATTGGTAACCGGGTTTACTGCCCTGCCCGAGGAAAGATTGCGGCTGGCGCCTCCTGTTATATTAGGAATAAGATTATCCTTCGCCTGTGTATAGCTGACGCGCGCCAGTTCGGCTGTGACAGAGTCTTGTTTGACAGTCAAATTGTTCCTTATAGCAATATCAAGGCACTGTTGTAAAGTAAGTACAGTATCTGTCTTTTGGCCATATGCAATGGCACTGCCTGCCAGCAGGATAAACGTTAGAAAGTATTTGGTTATTCGTGTCATTATCATTTTGTAATTGTATATCAGAATTTGCGCGAGGATTCTATCTTACCGTCTAATAAATCGATGATCCTCGTTCCGTATTCGGCATTTTTTTCGGAGTGAGTAACCTGGATGATAGTCACCCCGTCCTCTTTGTTCAGTTTTCTGAAAAGTTCCATGATATCCTCTCCCTGTTTCGAATTCAGGTTACCTGTAGGCTCATCGGCTAATATCAGCCTGGGACTTGCGATAAGCGCGCGGGCAACGCCTACCAGCTGCTGCTGACCGCCGGATAACTGCGCCGGGAAAAGGTCTTTTTTACCTACGATCTGGAAACGGTCGAGCATATCGGCAACCATGGCTTTGCGTTCCGAACTCTTCACATCCTGGTAGATAAGTGGAGTTTCAATATTTTCATAAACTGTAAGCTCATCGATCAAATGATAAGCCTGGAACACAAAACCAATATATTTTTTATACAGGGCCGAACGCTGTTTTTCCTTCAATTGATGAACCGCCTGCCCCATGAAATAATGATAGCCTTCATTGGGATCATCCAGCATGCCAATAATGTTCAGTAAAGTTGATTTGCCTGAGCCTGAAGGGCCCATGATCGATATAAATTCGCCTTCGTCAACTTCGAGGCTTATATTATTCAGGATAACATTTTTATTTCCACCTACCTGGTAATACTTTGATATATGTTGTAACGATAGCATTTGTTTGGGTGTTAAGTGAATGAATTAGCTGGTTTGTTGATTTAATTATACTAATTCATTTTGGCATTCAATAGTTAATAGCATACCAAAGTTTTAACATATTATCTATCAGCATGTTACAAAGGAAATACTTTTTGTTGGTGTCCGCTTATGTGACATGGGGCGTTCGGTTATGATACAATCTTTTAAGTCCGAAAGTCTGCGGAAGTCCGCATAAGTCCGAAAGATGTTTATGCGGAATACCCGTTCATCACTCGCTTCTCAAACTCTTCACCGGGTTTGCCAGCGCGGCTTTAAGGGCTTTATATCCTACACTCGTCCAGGCTATGACCACCGATGCCAATATTGCCAAAATGAATATATCCGGTCCGATGGTGATCTTGTACGTAAAATCCTGTAGCCATTTATGCATGAAATAATAGCCTACAGGTCCCGAAATAACAAATGCTACGATGATCAGCAGCGTGAATTCTTTTGAAAAGAGATAGACGATATTGACCGCTGAAGCGCCCAGGGTTTTGCGTATACCGACTTCCTTTACCCTTTGGACAGCCATGAATGACACTAACCCGTATAAGCCAAGGCACGAAATAAATATCGCGATACCTGCAAATATCTTGTACAAAGCCGATAACTCGTTCTCACTTTTGTAGAAATTGGCAATCTTATCATCCAGAAACTGGTATTCATACACGCCCGCCGGGAAAGTACTGTTCCATAATTTTTCAACTGTGGCCAGGGTCTGCTTTGCGTTGGCAGGCTGAATTTTAATGTTTAGTTTCTGGTAGACATCTTTCCACGGCGCCATCAGGACAGGGGGTATCGGATTACGAAGCGAGCCAATATTGAAGTCTTTAACTACACCAGTAACCCGGGCGTATTTCTTATTGTCGTCCCATAGCTTTATGTATTTTCCAATGATATCTTTCGGATTATGAATACCAAGTTTATTCATGAGCACTTCGTTCACCACGTAACCGCTTACGGTATCTGTTTTATTGTAAGGGCCTCCAGCCAAAAATCGCAAATTATATAGTCTAAAATACTCCGGGTCAGCCCATTTTAGCTGGGCGTTAAAGTCGGTTTGCTTGGGTGAATTATTGAACTTAAAATCGCTGCCCCAGCCGTTGTTATCTGATGGACTGGCGAAACTGAAGCTCACATCGCTGATACCTGGTTGCTGTAGTAACTGATCTTTTAACGCATTGATATGTGTACGACTGATGCTATCGCCCGGAAACGGGACAGTGATCACAGCGTCTTTAGTAAATCCGAGCGACTTACTGTTAAAATAATTCATCTGGTATATCAACACCAATGTACCTATTACCAGCACTTGAGCAATGCAGAACTGCGTTACTACTAACACTCTACGCAGGGATATGCCACTCGAACGGCCAGCCTTGATCTTGTTCTTCAGCGCTTCGATGGGATTAAAACCTGAAAGAACCAAAGCCGGATAAAATCCTGCCAATAAGGTTACGCCGAGCGTAACGCATAATAAAAACAGCAGCAATACCGGATCGGCTATGAAACCGCTGCTTAAATGGATTTCCAGGAGATTGTTCAGCATCGGCAAAACGATCTCTGCTACGCCGGCGGCCAGTACAACGGCAAATAGGGTAATGATCAACGTTTCACTGATAAATTGCAGCACCAACTGGTTACGGTTGCTACCAAGCACTTTACGAATTCCCACCTCTTTGGACCGATTAACTGCCTGTGCCGTGGCTAAATTGATGAAGTTAACACAAGCGATGATGATCAGGAACAGGCCTATCAGGCTGATCACATCAATCAATTGCTTGCTGAACGGGTGGCCGCTAAATACCCCAATTTGGGTGTTGTAGTGCATATCGGCCAAGGGCTGCAATTGTAACCCATCTTTGTTATATTGAGCCGGCTTGTGTTTCTTTACAAAGGCTTTAAGGTCCCCATTAAATTGAGCGACACTCATATTCGAAGGCAAAAGAATATAAGTATTATGATCGCCGAATGTGCTCACCCAATCATTGGCATTGCCGTTCAGATCGCCGCCTTTGCTGATCACGGTTATCCAGGAAACCACCAGGTTGATCGGGAAATCGGTATTAACAGGCGTATTTTCAAGTATCCCGGTAACTTTCAGGTCCCTTTTGTTCTCATATTTTACTGTTTTTCCCATGGCATGGTGCCAGTCGCCAAAGAATTTGTCCGCTTCATCACGCGAGAGTACCACTGCGTTGGGCTCGGCTAATGCTGTCTTCTTATCTCCTGCAAGCCATTTAAAATCAAAGATTTGAAAGAATTGCGGATCAGCAAAATAGGCCAGGTCTTCTTTAAATTTTTTTACGGTACCGCCCTGGTTGCCATTTCCGACAGAATAATGGCTTCCATCGTTCTGCATGATGGTAGCAACCGTTTTCAGTTGCGAAAAATCCAATCGCAGCCCATCCGATAATGGCAATGGCGATCCGCTTGACGGAAATACACCATCGGGTGTATGAAAAACAGTTATGACCCGGTAAATCTGGTCACGTTTGGAATGAAACGTATCAAAACTCGTTTCATATTGAACAACCAGGAATATCAGCAGGCACGCTGCGATTCCAATGGCTAAACCGGTAATATTGATAACTGCGTAGCTTTTATTACGCATTAAACTGCGCCATGCGGTTTTGAAATAGTTTCGTATCATCTTTTTAAATTCTAAATCCTAAACTCTAAATCCTCAATTTTAAAAACCTTTAACTTTTACCTTACTCGGAACGTAAGCTCTTCACCGGGTTCGTCAACGCAGCTTTAATGGCCTGGAAGCTTACCGTTGCCAGGGCAATCACCATTGCCGAAACACCCGGGGCAGCGAATATCCACCAGTGTATGCTGATCCGATAATCATAGTTCTGCAGCCAGCCATGCATAATATACCAAGCCACGGGGAATGCTATGAGGCATGAGATGCCTACCAGTTTCAAAAAGTCATTTGATAGTAACCCTGCTAACCCTGCCACTGAAGCCCCAAGCACTTTACGGATACCGACCTCTTTGATCCTTCTTTCGGCAGTATAGGCGGCCAGGCTGAACAAACCAAGGCAGGAAATAACTATAGCCAGCGTTGCAAAAATGCCCGACAGACTGCTGGTTTGCACTTCACTTTTAAACTGTTCATTGAACTGATCGTCCACGAACCGGTATTGGAAAGGGAATTCAGGATTGTTCTTTTGAATTACCGATGCTATTGCGGCTAAAGTTTGCTGCGATGCTTTATTGTCTTTTATCCGTACATACAAAAAGTGACCGTCAAATTGCGAAAGGTTACTGTCAAAATTTGATGATGCATGACAAAGGAATATCACCGGTGCGCCTGTACGGTTGTAGATATTTCCTAATACATAATCCTGAACTACACCGACAATCCTCAGATTTTTAAATTCGCCCTGTTTCCTACCGCGGGGCGACTGGATGATCTTGCCGATCACGCCGTTTTTGTCGATCTTATTGGCTAATGATTGCGTAACAATGGCGCTTGCAGTGTCTGCTGCCTCATCCCGGAAATCCCTGCCTTCAACAACGTGCATCCCCGCCGTCGACATAAATTCGGGTGTCACGTTGCGAAAGGCAATATCGAACTTGTCATTTGGCCCTTTGCCATCCCAGTTGAAGCTATTGTTCGTATTACCACCATATATAGCGACATGGTCAGTCATTGCAGCGTTGGAAACCACGCCGGTACTCATCAATTGCTGCCTGATCACGGAAAAGGTCCGGCCAATGGGATGTTGCATATCGATCTCGACCAGGTTATCCTTATTAAATCCAAGGTCTCGCGACTTTACGTGCTGGATTTGCTGGTAAATAACAATGGTGCTAATGATAAACACCACCGAAACAGTGAATTGAAGCACTACGAGGCCCTTGCGGATCGTGGCTGCACTGCCATTTTTGATCTTCAATCCTTTTAACACTTTTACCGGATCGAACGACGATAAATAAAGCGACGGATAACTGCCTGCCAGTAAACCGCAAATAAGGGTGATCAGCAACAGTGCTAAAAGATGAGCTGGGTTATTCAGGCCAATGGTCAGATCTTTTTCTACCAGCGTATTAAATGCCGGCAACGCAAATGTAATGAGGCCGACAGCCGCTATAGTGGCTAATGCCGACATGACAAGTGACTCGCTAATAAATTGCAATACCAATCTCCTTCTTCCCGAACCCAATACTTTACGTACCCCTATCTCTTTCGCGCGTTTTTCGCTGCGCGCTGTGGCCAGGTTCATGAAGTTGATGCAGGCAATAAGCAATATAACCCAGGCGATAACAGAAAGCAATCGCACCTGGCTGATGCGCCCGCTGCCGTTCTCTTTGCCATCGGTAAACTGGTCATATAAATGCCAGCGGGGCATGGGGTATAAAAAAGCGGTGTTCGTTTGCGTAGCATCTTCCTGGTGAATGAAATTGTGGAGTCTTCTATTTACCGTCGTTACGTCAGCGTTGGGTTCCAGTTCAACATAAGTAAAGGGTCCGTAACTATCCCATACCTGGTCTTCGGTATTGTTACCTGCCTGCATGTTAACATCTGCCGACAACGCAGCATAGGGAATAAACCAATCAGCCTGCAGGGTCGAATTTTCGGGTATATTCTTCAAAATGCCCGTCACCACATAATCCTGTTTATTATTCATGCGGATCGTTTTTCCGAGCACATTCATATCGCCGCCAAAAAACCGTTGGGCTGTCTTTTCTGTCAGAACGACTGAACGTAACCGGCCAAAAGCACTTTCGGCATTGCCTTGTACAAATGGCAGGGTGAACATGCTAAATAATGCAGGATCAGCATATCGCCCAACGGCATACAATGATTTATCGCCCGCTCTAAATAACGCTTTTATATCTTCATCAGATACCCGGCAAACATTCGCTATGCCAGGAATTTCGGCCTTAATGGTTTTGCCCATCACACGAGGTGTAGAGCCCATCACAAACTTATTACCGCCAAAATCGGCGTTGATCATGACATTATACAGTCTGTCTTTTTTGACATTGAAATTGTCATACGACACTTCGTTTGCCACCCAAAGAAATATCAACCCAGCACAGGCAATACCTATTGCCAAACCGGCGATATTAAGCGCACTATAAACTTTGTTGCTCCGGATATTACGGAAAGCTGTTTTGAGAACGTTCATAGGTTCATCGATTTATTGGTTCATTTGTTAGTCCATGGTCAATAGACCATAGTCCATAGTTTTGCGGCATATGCTATGGACCATCGACTATGGTCTATGGACTCTTTTTTACTCAGAGCGTAAACTTCGTACAGGATTCATCAGCGCCGCTTTTACCGCCTGGAAGCTAACAGTAGCCAGGGCGATGAACATCGCGCCAAAGCCGGCAAGTATAAAAACCAACCAGCTCATATCAATTCTATACTGATAACCATTAAGCCACATATGGATAAACCACCAGGCAAGCGGGAACGCGACAACGCATGCGATGCCCACCAGCTTCAGGAAATCTTTTGATAGCAATCCCGCCAGGCCTGACACTGAAGCTCCCAGTACCTTGCGGATACCGATCTCTTTGATCCGCCGCTCAGCCGTATAGGCCGCTAATCCGAACAGGCCAAGGCATGAGATAAAAATGGCAAGCACGGCAAATACCCCAGCCAGCTTACCGGTCAGTGTTTCGGTTTTGAAAAGCTGGTTGAAATCGTCATCTACAAAAGTGTAATCCACCGGGTAGCCGGGGTTATCGCTCTTAATGATTGTGCCTACACTGCTTAAAGCATCAGTTACATTAACCTTATCTTTAAGCTTTACGGTCAGGTAGTTAGTTCCTGACTGATGATTGTAAAGCAGAAGCGGTGCCGCCGAAGCATACATATCGTTGTAAAGGAAATCCTTTACAATACCAACAATAGTGAAAGCCTTCTTACCGCCGTCGCGGACAATACCGCCAATACGCCCCTCGCTGCCCATTTCCCTGGCAAACTCTTCGTTGATGATCACGTTAGTACTGTCCTGCTTCGGATCATCATAAAAATTTCTCCCTGCCGCCATCTTCATCCCCATGGTCGGAATAAATTGCGAGCTGATACCCTCCCATGTGATCAGCGGGTTTTTGGTAACATCCTTACCCTGCCACGAATAGTTATCCGTGTTGTTCCATATCTGCAAAGCAGGATAATCGCTCAGCGACGCGTTCTCAACCAGGCCGCTTCGCTTAAGATCATTATAAATACTGTTGAAGTGATCCACCACTTTACCTTGTGTGCTGACATAAACCAGGCTGTTCTTATTGAAGCCGAGGCTCCTCTCCTTTACATGCTGTATCTGCTGGTAGATGATAACCGTTGCTATAATGAGAATGATAGATGCAGCGAACTGTATAACAACCAAACTCTGGCGGATCAATCCCGAACTACTGCTTGTTTTGATCCTGATGTTTTTCAAAACCGATATCGGATTAAATGAGGACAGATAGAATGCAGGATAACTTCCTGCTAATATGCCTGTTACCAATCCTATACTCAACAAATAAATTAAGTGTATGGGTTGCAAGATATTAATAGTTAATTCTTTTTCGACCAGTGTATTAAATGACGGCAACGTGGCATAAATTAATCCGATAGCGATTAGAACGGAAACAAACGACATCAGTACCGCCTCGACAATAAACTGGCCTATCAGCTTCCCTTTACCCGCTCCCATTACTTTGCGCACGCCCACTTCTTTGGCGCGTTGTTCTGAACGGGCCGTTGACAGGTTCATGAAATTGATACAGGCGATCAGCAAGATGATCCAGGCAATGAACGAAAACAACCTGACGTAGGTAATACGGCCGCCTTCCATTTTGCCATCCACGAAATTATTGTGCAGGTTCCAGTCGTTCATCGCAAACAGGAAGCAAGTGGTTTGACCATCCTTATTGCCGGTCTTCACATTCAGGTAATGCTTCAGTTTCGCATTGATCGATGCCAGGTTTGCCGATGGCTCCAGTTCCACATAGGTACGGGCCCAATTGGCTCCCCACAACTGCTGCCACGGCTGTTTGTGTTCAACATGCGCCATCGGCACCAGCCAATGGAACTGTAAAGACGAGTTTTTGGGCAGATCTTTAAAAACACCCGTCACCGTCAGATCTTCCGTATTATCGAACTTCAGTGTCTTACCTACAGGATCGCTGTCGCCGAAGAATTTCTTCGCCATCGTTTCATTGATGATCACTTCGTTCACCTGTTCCAGCGCGTGAGCCGCATCTCCGCGGACGAATTCCAGGTCAAGGATCGACAGCAGGCTTTTATCCGCATAACTGCCATTTTCATTGATAGCCTTATCCCCCAGCGCGAACAGCTCCGGCCCTTCGCCGCTGGTACGGGCGGCAGTCTTTATACCGGGAATCTCCGCGGTAATAGCTTTAGCCATCGGGCCCGGCGTGGCGCGAAACGTACTTGTTTTGGCATTGTAAACCTGGTTCTCATAGATCGTGTACAGGTGGTCACGCTTGCTGAAATTGTGGTTGAAGGTCATTTCATCCTGCACCCATAGGAAGATCAGCGAAGCGCAGGCAATGCCTACGGCAAGGCCGGCAATGTTCAGGAAGCTGTACGACTTGTTCTTCAACAAGCTTCGAAATGTGGTTTTGAGGTAATTTTTTATCATGGCTATTGGTTCAATGGTTCATTTGTTTATTAATGCATTGGTAAATGCAAACCGCGCACTGTCAACTGCAAATTATTCAGTTCTCAGGCTCTCTTCGACAGCCGGAACTCATTCCGAGCGAAGGCTGTTCACCGGGTTTGTAAGCGCTGCCCTGATTGCTTTATAGCCTACTGTAAACCATGCCAGCAGCAATGAGGCAGCAATCGCGATAATAAACACATCAGCGCCGATGGATATCCGGTAGACAAAGCTTTGCAGCCAGCCTTTCATCATGTACCATCCTACGGGCACGGCTATTGCAAATGCCAGGGTGATAAGCAGCATAAACTCTTTTGAAAGCAGCAGCACGATATTTCCAACCGATGCACCCAATACTTTGCGGACGCCCACTTCCTTTGTCCGCTGCACTACCATAAACGATACCAGGCCATATAAACCCAGGCAGGATATGAAAATGGCTATGCCGGAAAATATCTTGTAGATCAGTTCCATCTGGGTTTCCTGCTTGTAGAATTGCGCAATAGTGTCATCAACAAAAAATCCGTTATAAGCATACTCGGGATAGGTATTTTCCCATTGCCTCTGCAACGTGGCAACCGTTTTTGCGAGGTTTTTAGTATGTATCTTGATAGCTATTTCCGATTCATTGGCTTTCACCGCGGATATCACCGTCGGCTTGATCTCTTCCCGCAATGAGTTCGTCTTGAAATCCTTTACTACACCCACTATGGGAAGCCATGTGCTTCCACCGTTGATGCTTACCGTTTTACCGATCGCATCCGCCGGGTTTGTCAGGCCGGCCTTGCGTATAAAGGTTTCATTTACGACCGCCTCGCGGGCTGTGTCGCTTTGTACATAGGCCTTACCGGCTACAAATCTCAAACCGAAGGCTCTAAAATAATCGGCGTCGCCATATTTCAGCCAGGTGGTGAGCCCATTTTCTTTACGCGAATTGTTAAAATAGAAATTCGTCGCCCAATTATTATCTGATGAGGGTACATCAGATGCAAAAGTCGCCGATCTAACGTCCGGGTTCTGCAGCACTGCCTGCTTGTAAGCATTCATTTTCGCCAGGCTGATACTATCGGTATAGCCCGGTATCACGAGCACTGCTTCTTTATCAAAACCCAGGTCAGCTTTACTCACAAAATTCATTTGCCTTACTGCTATCATGGTACCGATAATAAGGAATTGAGAGATAGCAAATTGTAAAACAACGAGAGCCCTGCGCAACGGTATTCCGCCGATTGAGGCAGAAGTGATCTTATTTTTTAGCGCAAGCACGGGTTTAAATCCTGATACGACCAGCGCCGGGTAGATGCCCGCCAATAACACAACGGCGATAGTGACGCCGCCCAGGAATAAAAGGGTTCCCGTATTGAGCAAGCTCATAGAATCAGGTACGCTGGCTACATTTTTTAGATATGGCAACAGCATTTTTGCGACCAAAACCGATAATAATACCGCTCCGACGACAATAATGGTTGTTTCGCCCATCACCTGGGCTATCAGTTGACGGCGGCTGCTGCCCATCACCTTACGGATACCAACCTCTTTCGAACGTCCCACGGACTGAGCTGTCGAAAGGTTGATGAAATTGATCGATGCCATCAGGATGATCAGAACACCTATAAATGAAAGTGTGCGCAAGGTGGCCCTGTCCGTCTGATGGTCGCCGAGCACGTTGCCGAAACGCTTATCAAAATGCATATCGGCCAACGGCTGAAGAAATTGCTCCAGGGTATTTCTTCCTTTGGTCCCGGTATGCCGATAATAAAATGTTTTAAACTGCGCATTGATCCGGTCGGCTGATTCATTGGCCGGCAACAGCATAAATACCTGGTGATTGCTGCTCAGCCTATGCCATGTATCGTTGAAATTATAGTCTTTAGCATATTTCTTCCAGGTGCCAAAGGATATCAGTACTTTTAGAGGGAAATCGGTGTTGGGCCTGGCGTCATCGATCACACCCGCAACTTTAAGGTCGACCACGTTATCCATTTGCAACGATCTTCCCATGGCGTTTTTCCAGTCACCGAAATATTTGACCGCGCTGCTCTTATCGATCACCACCATATTAGGTTGTGCCAGGGCTGACGGCGCTCCGGCGAGCCAGTCAGCCTTGAAAATGTCGAAGAACTGGGGTTCCATGAACATCACACCCATGTTTTCGGTAAATTTTTTATCGCTGGCAGTTACAACTGATCCGTCACGGGGAACAGTGATCTGACTGCCGTAATTAGTGTTTATAGCGGCCACTTTTGCTTGCGGAAAATCAAGACGAAGCGCTGCCGTAACCGGGAAAGGAACCCCAGGATTGTAGGATTGACCGCTCTCCCTTTTTTCTATAGATACGACATGGTAAATATTCTTATAATTCGGCCTGAAGGTATCGAAGCTGGTTTCAAATTGAATAACCATGAAGATGAGCAGGCATGCTGCGATGCCAACGGTAAGCCCTGAAATATTAATGGCTGCGTAGGCTTTATGGCGGACGATATTGCGCCAGGCGATCTTGAAGTAGCTTTTCAGCATAAGATTAGCGTTTAAAAAGGTACGATAAAGGACGTACCAATTATTAAACGTGCTGATTTGCAGTCAATTATTGAAAATATCGGTTACGAACCTGTTCGTAAGTGTACACCGGGTGTACGGTTTTGATACAATTAGTCCGGATCCCGATAGCTATCGGTCCGCGTAAGTCGGAAAGTCCGAAAGATATAGAGGTTCATCTTTCGGGCTTAGTTATTCTGATCGCAGACTTTCCACAGGGTTGGCTATAGCTGCACGGACAGCATGGTAGCTTACCGTTATAATCGCAACTACAACTGCCAATAACCCTGCCCCGACGAACATCCACCACGCGATACGTATATGATAGGCAAATCCCTGCAGCCATTTATGCATGAACCACCAGGCTACAGGGGAGCCAACCAGTATCGAAAGCAAGACCAGCTTCAGGAAATCTTTCGACAATAATCCGTTGATGGACGCTATGCTCGCACCCAATACTTTGCGGATGCCTATCTCTTTGGTACGTTGCTCGATGGTGAAGGCAGCCAGGCCGAACAGGCCCATGGTGGCCAAAACAATAGTGATGACTGTAAATATGCTGAACATCGAAGCCAGCCTGTCTTCTGCTTCATATTGCGCATTAAATGCGTCGTCCATGAAAGTGTAGCTGAAAGGCGTATCGCTATCATATTTTTTATAAACGCCTTTTATTGCTTCCAGCAGTGTCGGGAGGTTCGTTTTTGGTTTGATCCTGGCAAAAAGGCTACAGTTATATTTACCCCAGAGCTTAGCGGTATCCGGAGCTATAAATAAGCCCAGGGGCTTGATAGGCTCTTCCATTGAACTGTAATTAAAGTCCTTTACCACACCCATGATCTGGAGATTGTCATTTCCGGATTTTAAGTAAGAACCTACGGGGTTCGGCTCAAGATGCAGCTTAGCGATAGCCTCCTCATTGATTACTACTTTGTGTGCGCCTGTAAGTGTTGTATTCGGAAGAGGCGGGAACTTCCATTTTAAACCCAGGACACTTATAAAATTTTGGTCGATAGTCATTGCCGGAAGCACGCTTTGTTCTTTTGGATTGTTGCCGACCATATACATATCATAACCCTGGAACATATTGTAGTGTGAGGTAGCTACCTCATTTATTCCCGCCAGGTTTTTTATATCGTGGCTGAAAGCAGCATAATGACCGCCAAAAGCCGACCCTGCTGGTATCATCACCACATTTTCTCTGTTGATGCCTGTTTCAGCATGGCGCATGTAATAAAGCTGCCGGTCAATCACAATACCGCAGATGATCAATCCAACCGAGATAGCAAATTGTAAGGTCGTAAATATCTTCCTTACCGTCACACCCCCTGATTGGTTGCTCATTTTGCCCTTCAGTGTGGCAACAGGATTAAAAGACGATAACACCAATGAAGGATAGCTTCCTGCTACAACAATGGTCACGACTAACAGACCTGCCATTAGCATTAAAACTACTGGGCTATACAAAAATGAATTATCGATATTGAGCTTCAATGCGTTGAGAAATAACGGTTTAAAAATGTAGCAAAGGAAGTACCCCAGCACGAATGAAATAAAGGCGTATAGTGCCGATTCCACATAAAACTGTTTGGCGATATTCTTTCGGCTCGCGCCATTTACTTTCCGCACTCCCACTTCCTTCGCTCTTAACGTTGCCCTGGCTGTTGACAAGCTCATATAGTTTACCAGCGCGAGCAGCAATACCAAAACGGCCACGATTGGAAATATCTTCAGGTATTTAACATTGCTTGTGTCGGCATAATTATTTTCTAAATGCGTTATCGCGAGTGGTAAAAGCGAGAATTTTTCATCGTCGTAAGCCCGTTTATCCCCCTTGATAATCGACTGCATGACCCGTTTCACTTCGGCTGTATCCCGTTTATCCTTAAGTAGCAGGAAAACGTTAAATGAACCGGGACCAATGCGTTGCTGTTCGCCAACCCGGTTGCTCATATCCTTCATGGAAAGCAGGCTGGCGGCGGATGCTACAAAATTGAAATCGATAGATGAGTTTGACGGTGCATTTTCGGCTACACCGGTTACCTGGTAGGTATAAGCACTGTCCTTCTTTATGGTAAGTGTTTTGCCGATCGGGTCTTCGTCACCAAAATATTTTTTTGCCATATCCTTAGAAATGACTATCGAGAACGGCTTATTCAAAACGCTTGACGGGTCGCCTGACTCAAGCCTGAACGAGAAGAATTTGAAAAAACCGGCATCTGCATACAGCATTTTATTTTCGGCAAATTTCACATCCGGTGACGCGGGGCTATAAACAATTACCTGTTTGTCATAATCCATTGTACGCATGTAATCCTCCACTTTGGGCTGATTTTGCTTGACGATAGGCCCTGTGCCATAGCTCATATAGGTCATATTCAAGGCCTGGCCACCGATCTTAATACTGGCGTGAAGTGTATAAATCCTATCACCATTCTTGTGAAACTTATCATAGCTATGCTCATGTGCTACATAAAGCATGATGAGCATACAAACAGCCAAACCCACAGCCAGGCCCGAGATATTGATAGCGCTGTAAAGCCGTTGACGCAAGAGGTTGCGCCAGGCGATCTTCAAATAATTTTTAAACATGCCGTACCGATTTGATTTCATAGGCAAAATTGCCGTTGCAAACCGGTCGTAACTTCTCAAATTATAAGTTGGGTAATCTTTTTTCAGTTCATTTTTAAATTCTGCCGGACTTTTCCCGGTTGTCTGTTTGAAAATACGGCTAAAGGTACTTTGCGAATTGAAACCCGATTCATACGCAATGCCCAGTAGAGTAATATGATCAAAAGCCGGGTCCTGCATTTTGCGGATCACCTCCTGAACACGGCATTCATTAATGAGATCACTGAAGCTTTTTTTGAGCGCCGTGTTGAGTATCCGTGACAACTCGTGCGTATGCAGGCCGAGCTTTTCGGCAAGCGAGCCCAGGCTCAATTCCGGGTCCTGGTAATAGCGATTTTCTTTAACAGCTTTCTTTAGCCAGTTACCTTTTTGCTTCAGCTCTGAAGGAGGCAATGGTTTAAGAAACGAAGGTGTTTCTGCCTGCGCAGCAGTTTCTGATCTTAAATGAGCAGCGCCCGCTATCCAGATCATCATCACTCCTGTAAGAAGATACATAGGATAAAAGGCATGATAACCATGCCCCCAATAATTGATGAAAGCAAAAGGTATCCATAACAGCCACACCAGGCCAAATGCTTTGAGCAAATTATGCAACCACCGTAATTCAAACCGGTAACGGTCGCCCCCGGTAAACTCGAGTTGCTTGTAAAACCGTTCGATCAGCATGTATGATAAATACAGATAGGTACTTACTGAAATAAACGCCGCTAATTGTAAAACTGGGTTTAACTGATGAAATGCTGCTGTATTATAAGTAGCCACTCCGGTTTTTACACTATCGCTGACTTCCAGCACCCAGGCTATTACCTGCAATAGCAATGGACTGAAATGAAGCAGATACCTTCGCTGGAATTTATAGTCCGGACGGGTAATTTTAAGCACATAAAAGAACAACAACGGGCCAAGCGCGAGTGAAAATTGCAATGGCAGCCAACCCCAGTGCGGGAAATAGGTTTCCAGTTGAACGTTAATGGCTAATACCCGGAACATCCACAAAACGACAATGCATAATGCAGCACTTAGAAACCTGTTCGCTGTGCAGTTGGTCGTTTTTTTGAACCATAATAACAGGCTAAGAGTCAGTCCGACAAATAGCACTCCCAGGAAAGCCAGGTCATACAGGCTGATATGGAATGTATATGGATTCAAGTAAGCAAATATAAGTCCATGGTCGATAGACCATAGTTCATAGTTTTTGAGATTGGTTATGAATATGGTATATAAATTTCATTCCGAACGCAAGCTTCTTCGAGAGCCAAAGCTCATTCCGAGCGAAGGCTCTTCACCGGGTTTGCCATAGCTGCTTGAATGGCATGGTAACTTACCGCTACAATTGCCGTCAAAACTGATATTAATCCTGCTATTGCAAACAACATCCAGCCGGTATGAACACGATAAGCAAAATTGTCGAGCCACTGGCGCATGAACCAGGTTGCTATCGGCGCCGCGATAACAAATGCCACAATGGCCAGGATGATTGTTTCACGGTTCATCAGCATGAACAAGTTGGTTACCGTCGCGCCTAATACTTTTCGTATACCAATCTCTTTGGTACGATTAATGGTAGTTAAGCCCGACAAGCCAAACAGGCCTAAGCAAGCCAGGAATATGGCCACACCACAAGCAACATTGATAGTTGCCATCCAGCGTGTATATTCGTCATAACTTTTGGCCACGTCCTGGTCCAAAAAAGTGAAAACGAAAGGCAGGTTACCTGTCAGCTTGTCCCATTCGGTTTTTATCCGTGCTATTTCTTCGGGGATATTCTGCCCAGAGGCCAGTCGCACCCATATCTTGCCGGTGGGCTGTTTGTTAACAACAAAGTAGCCGGGCTCTATCTTTTGCGTCAGGTCCTGGGTATGATAGTCTTTACAAACGCCTATGATTACTCCACCCATTTGATCGTTATATAAACCTACTTCAGGCTTTCCAAGCAGGTTGTACAGACTTTCGTTCACCACCACATTATGCCTTGCCGTATTGAACTTATGTTCGCCTGCCACAGGCGTGTTGATGCTGTCGCTCGCAATCGCACGGGAAAAAGAGCGCCCTTTAATTATGGGTATTTTCAAAAAAGAAAAGAAGTTAAAATCGACGTTCAACTCTTCCAGCATCACTTTTTCGCCGTTTATCTGGTAAGCGTTGTGGTTTCCGCCGCCAAAGTCACCTGATGCTGTCGTAACGTCTTTGATGCCCGGTTCCTTCGCTCCATAATTATACATTCTTTGCTTTAGTGTGGTAATATCTTGCTTATCCATCCAATTGTAAGGCGAATTGATGATCATTACCTGGTCTTTATCAAAACCCATATCCGCGTTATTGATGAAATGCATTTGTTTGTTGATCACCAGCGACGAAATGATGAGCACTACGCAAATAGTAAATTGAACCACGATAAGCAGGCGCGACAACACGGGATTGATCTTGTAAGCGGAAAAGCTCTTCATAATACTAAGCGGTTTCAGGCCCGACATGGCAAGCGCAGGGTAAACGCCTGCCATGATGCCAAGCAGAACCGCTAGCAATGTCAGAAACAATGCAATGCCGGTAAAAGGAATATTGCCAATATCGATGGGTGCATTGGTCAGTCTTCCAAACATGGGCAGAAATGTCAATGCAAGTAAAAAACCTACAATTACGGCTATAAAGGCGATCAATTGGGTTTCTGTATAATATTGAAAAATCACCTGCAAACGCCTTGCACCAATAGTTTTACGAATGCCGACATCCTGCGAGCGCGAAAAAGTATTGGTGAGCGTGATGAGGATATAATTCAGGCAGGCAATAAGCAGGATAACTATGGTGAGACATACGAGCTGGTAAATATTCTTCAGATCGGTGTAATGGAACCACCAGGCCTGGTTGTAGTGCGCTTCGGAAAAACGCCTCAGGAAGAAATGAAACTGGACGATCTTTGACTTCGGATCGTACTTCCTTTCATTATCATAAAACGGTTTAAAATAGTTTACGGCGAATGCATCAAATTTCGCTTTCAATGCAACCGGATCAGCGCCTTGCCTCAGTTTAATGATCAATGGGTTGCTAAATGAATTCACTCCCCTGGCCATATTATTTTTGTAATCCGCATTAGATTCCATACTCATCAGCAAGTCGAACTGGAAACTTGAATTGGAAGGAAAATCCTTAAAAACACCTGAAATAATTATAGGCGGCTGTGTTGACTCATTGGGCATGGTTAATGTCTTGCCGACAGGGTTTTCGTTGCCAAAATATTTATGAGCCAGTTTTTCACTGATCGCAGCATGATTAAGCTCGGATATCACGGTTTCCGGGTTGCCCGAGATCAATGGATAATTAAATACTTTGAAAAAATCCGCATCAACAAAGCTCAAATTATCCGTTTCCTTATAACTTGTATTGCCCGCTTTTATGGTCTCCTCGCCCATCCCCTCAAAACGGATAGCATGTTCTATCTCAGGAAAATTGTCTTTCAGATCGACGCCCAATGCTGTAGGCGTTTGAACCATATTCTTTTGCTCGGCATCCTTCATCATGAAAGAGAAGAAATTTTTTGAAGGCTTCTCAGATCTTAGGCCGGCAAACACATCGGTTTCCTCTACCCGATATAGCCTGTCCCCATCCTTATGAAAATTATCGAAGGAACGTTCATTCTTTACGTAGAGGTAAACGAGCACGCAGAAAGCGCTGGCAACACTTAAACAGGTAATATTGATTGCCGTGTACAACTTGTTTCGGAACATATTCCTGAATGCGAGTTTTAAGTTGGTTTTTAACATGGTTTAGTTTATTAGTTTGTTAGTTCATTGGTTCACTTGCTCACTAGTTCATTAATAGCTTACTTCCTCAACTATTTCCCACCCGGCCTGCTTCATCCGCCGCACTGCCTTCGGATTTGTTCACTGTTTTGAATGCCTTTCCAAAGCGGTAGGTGAACGCAAGTGTCACTACCCGGGTATCACGAGTGATCTTAAAGTACTCTGTTGCATTGGGGAAGTTGGTAAAACCGGAAAATGCTCCGGTATATAGAATGTCTCTTGCCGTCAATTTCAGTGTGGCTTTCTTTTTCAGTATGGGTCTCGATATGCCGAGAGAAAGTTGTCCTGTCGGATACTGCAACTCCTGTATATCCTGTTTGGCTTTGGTGATGTAAAAACCTGATATCTCCGCCGTATATATCTTAGCTATAGTGAACTGGCTGGACGAATTGAGACTCAGCTGGTCGATCTGCGATGTGTAATTATTACCGTTGAACCCAACCAGTTGTTTATGATTATAAGTTGCCTGGAAATTGAATTGCCACCAATTGACTGGCGCCCATGACAAAGCGGACGAAAGGCCGAATATATTCGTGCGGCCAACATTTCCTTGTGAATACAGCAAAACACCCCTCGCAGTATCGGCTAAAAACAGCTGTGAAAAGTAATTATTAATGACGCTATAGGAAACCGTTGTGGTGAGCAGCTCTTTATATTGATGGCTCAGTTCAAAATTCCAACTATACTGCGGCAGCAGGAACGGGTTGCCAGTTTGGTAGGTGTATTTATTGATGATAAAATAAAATGGGTTCAGCGTTTGGTATACGGGCCGGTCGATGCGCCGGCCGGCCGTCACTGTAAAACTGTTGGATGAATCAGCCTGGTAAGTGATATTACCCGATGGAAAGAATCCCCCGTAATTACGTGAGAAGGCAGAATCCTTTTGAACGGCGTTACCCAATTGATCGGCGTGGTAACCGGTATTTTCATAACGGATACCGGCCTGCATATTCACCTTTCCGTATTTGCCATCAATACTGCTGTAAACCGCGTGAATATTCTCGCTATATAAAAAATGGTTGTTCTTGGTGTTATCATCCACCCAAATACCATTCTCCAGGTTTTGATACGATGCAAGGTTATCCGTAGCACTGTGTGATGTCTTGACCCCTGCCTGGAAATTGGCTTTACTGCCTATTTTGAGCGAGTAATCTATTTTGCCGGATGTAATATTGATGGCCGTCGGTATACTGCCCCGTGACAGCAGATCATATCCCCCAGGCGCAAGTAGTTGGTTAGCAAAATCATCGGATGTGTTAAGACGATAATGAAGTACATCGAAGTCTGCCGAAATATCCTGTTTGTCTGAGATAGTGTGCTTTGCATTAAGATTTAAAGTGGCGTTTTTATAGGTTGTGACGTCTTTATTTGTAGTAATAATGGTTGAATCGGTCACGCCCGAAGGCTCCTGCCAGGTAGCATTCCCATAGTTGTTCCCCGCGCGATGAATAGCAGTTGCGCCAACAATGATGCCTATTGTGGTCTTAGGGTTTACATAGTAATCCAACCCTGTCTTCATCGTATTATTCAGGTAATTCCCGGTAAAATTCGATGGCTGGCTTAGCATTGAGGTTAACTGGCCGGTATTGGGATCATAGTATTTCCTTAATGCATATAGGTCGGTGATGTATTCTATATAATTCAGGTTATAATTGAAAAAAGTATTGATCTTGCCGTTGCGATAGTTCATCGTGAGGTTCTCGCCATTTTTGGGATGAATACCATGCCCGACTGACGCAGTGAACGAGCCATTAAAACCTTTCTGGTTGTTCTTTTTCGTTTTGATATTGATGATACCTGCATTGCCGCTGGCATCGTATTTTGCTGGCGGGTTGGGCATCAGCTCTATCTGGTCAACCTGTGCTGAACTCATACTGCTCAGCAGGTTGTTCAGGTCTCCCGGACTGAGGTACGTCGGCTTATCATCAATCATTACCAGTACGCTCGATTTTCCTTTCAGCGAAATATTACCACTCTTGTCTACGGTCACCCCTGGCGATTTCTCCAAAACTTCAAGCACAGTTGAACCTGCATTAGTTGGCGATGCATCTACGTTGATCACAGTTTTGCCTTGCTTTTGCTGGATGTACGATCTTCGGGCTTTTATACTTACTTCCTGCAAAGCATTTGTGGCCGCTTTCAAGTGAACAGTATCACTGCTGATTGCCGAAGGAAAATAATAAGTACGTGTAACGCGTTTTTGATAGCCTGTACTGCTCAACCGGAAAACATAGTCTCCTTTAGGGATGTTTTGAAATAAGGCCACGCCTTTGACATCCGACACGGCAGCCTTTACCTGTTTTGCGTTCTGAAGCAATTGCACATTGGCACCCGGAAGCGGTGCAAGGTTTTCGTCCAGCACCTTGAGCTTAAAGATGGACGTATCGGCCGACTGGCTATAGGCCGCTAATCGTGTAAACAATAAAACTACTAATACACAGGCTTTTCTCATCAAACGGTTATAAATCTACTGTTAACCAATCACAAATAAACAAATCACTCACTCCGCAAGCTCTCTTCGAGAGCCGTAGCTCATTCTGAGCGAAGGCTCTTCACCGGGTTCATCAGTGCGGCTTTTACAGCCTGGTAGCTTATCGTCGCAAAAGCAATCAATATAGCCAATAATCCGGCCGCAACAAACATCCACCACTGCATATTGATCCGGTAAGCAAAATCCTGCAACCACTTGTTCATCAGGTACCAGGCCGCTGGGGTTGCGATTAGTATGGCGATGGTTACCAGTTTCAGGAAATCCATCGAAAGCATACCAGCGATATTGGCAACGCTAGCTCCAAGCACTTTGCGAACGCCTATTTCCCGAACGCGAACCTGTGCCGTGTAAGTAGCCAAGCCAAGCAGGCCAAGACATGAAATGAATATGGCAATACCAGAAAAATAATCGAACAACGTAGCCTGCCTGCTTTCACCCTTATAAATGCTATCAAAGGTTTCATCGAGGAAAGCATAGCCGAAAGGATATTGGCCATTGTAACGTTTAAACTGCTTTTCAGCCGCGGCAATAGCTTCAGAAGGATCTTTGCCTGCAACCCGGATATACATCCTGTTGAAATATTGCGGGTGATAGTAAAATGCCGCCGGGGTTATCTTTTCACGCATGGAAGCGTAATGGAAATCCTTTACCACGCCTATGATAGTTCCTTTGACACCGTTCATACTGAAGCGTTTGCCTATCGGGTCCTTTATTCCTGTTTCTTTTATTGCAGCTTCATTCAGTATAAAATGCGCCGTATCATTAGGTGCGCCGGCAAACGATGTGCCCGCCTGCATATTCATCTTAAAAAACGAAATAAAATTTTTGTCGACCGAAATTTCATGCATGATGAGGTTTTGTTTAGGATCTTTGCCATCCCAATCGGCGCTGCCGGTAAAACCACCGAATCGCACGATGTTTTGATTTGAACGCGTTACATCAGCGATACCGGGCTGCTTCAGTAGTTCGGCCTTCACCGCTTCATAGTGCGGAGATGCATCACGCATCCATACACTAAAGACGTGTTCTTTATTGTAACCCAGATCTTTGTTGTGGATATATCTCAATTGGCCGGTTATCACAATGGTGCCAATGATCAGGATGATGGAGAATGAGAACTGCCCTACCACCAGTATTTTTCTGAACAAGGCATCGCCGATTCCGGTTGATATTTTTCCCTTGAGCGCTTTAAGCGGTTCAAACGACGAAAGCAACAAGGCCGGGTAAATACTCGACGCGATCAATGTGCCTGCGATAGTGCAAAGGATCACCAGCCAGATGTGAAAGTCGGACAGATCAAGCGCCATTTGCTTGCCGGAGATATTGTTAAAGACAGGCATTAAGGTGTAAGCCACTCCTATGGCCAATAAGGCCGCTATGGTAAACAGTACGGCGGTTTCGATGATAAATTGGAGGAACAAATGAAACTTTGCCGCGCCTACGATTTTCCGCATACTGATCTCCTTGGAACGCAGCATCGAACGGGCGGTTGAGAGATTGACGTAGTTGATGCAAGCGATAACCAATATCAATAACGCAATGGCAATAAATATGCGCACCGTACCGATACCCCTGTCGCTGAGGTCGGCATTGTACAAGTGCATTTTGGTTAGTGGTTCCATAAGATACGATGCATCTGTATCGTCTGGCTTATGCTTCAGGTGTATCTTGAGTATTTTAGCCTCAAGATCTTTGATCGAAGCTCCCTGTTTAACCGATAAAAATGCCACATAATCCAGCAGGCCAAAGTTATTGCTCAGATCCTGTCCCTGGGCCAGCATGAATTTAATGTTATAACTTAAAGGCAGGATAATATCCAACTGGATATCCGAATTCTTAGGCATGTCATTGATCACTCCGCTTACCGTAAAGTTCTGCTTATCATCAGCTACGATCACTTTTCCTATAGGGTCGGCATCGCCAAAGAATTTTTTAGCGGTTGTTTGCGTGATTACCACTGAATTATCGTCCGCAAAAGGCTTCGCAGTATTTCCCTGGATCAGCGGAAAATCGAACATGGAGAATAAAGAAGGATCGGCATAAGCTACTGATTCATCAGCAAAAACCTTATCCTGGTATTTGTACATCGAAAAATTGACGTCATAACACAATCTCGCCGCGTTGGTTACTTCCGGCAGTTCCTGTTTAGCCAATTGCGCTATCGGCGCTACACCGAATTCGAATATTTGCTTTGTTGCGCCGGTACCGCCCTGTATGTCCAGGCGGTAAATGTTCTTCGCGTTCTTGTGGAACGCATTAAAGCTCAGCTCATCCTGCACCCACAGCAATATCAGTATGCCGATGGCTAAACCTAATGTCAATCCCGCAATATTGATCACTGAATAAAACTTGTTCTTCAGCAAATTGCGCCAGGCGGTTTTTAAGTAATTTCTCAACATGGGTTGTACGTTTTAAGTTGTACGTAGTACGTTTTTTTGCCTAATCACCAATTAACTAATCTCTAATCACTCTGAACGCAGGCTTTTTACCGGGTTAGCTATCCCCGCCCGGATGGTTTGCGAACTTAGCGTGATTAGTGCTGTCAACAGCATCCCGGCGCCGCTTAACACAAACACCCACCAACTAAGCGAAGTATGATCGGCAAAGTTTTGCATCCATTTGTTCATGGCCCAGAAAGCTAAAGGCGTTACAATAACGAAGGCCAGCAATACGAGTATTACCAATTCGGTTGATAGTAAAGTGACAATTTGGCGAACTGATGCTCCCAATACCTTCCTTACCCCTATTTCTTTGGTGCGTAGGTTTGTCGTGAACATGGCCAGGCCCAGTAACCCAAGGCAGCTGATAAATATCGACAATCCTGTAGCCCAGGTAAGCAGTTGCGAGGTATGTTGTTCCTTTTCGTACATTTTGGCTATGGAATCATCAAAAAAGTGGTATTCAAAATCGTTGTCCGGGTAAAGTTCCTTCCAGTCTTTTTGGATGGATGCAATAGCCGTCTTCCATTCATCACCATTGGCCGTTTGCGGCTTCAGCGCGATATGGATTGTACTCAGCCATTTGGGATCATCCGGCCAAATGCCCATAGGTTTAATAGGTGCATGTAATGATGCCTGGTGAAAATCACCAACGACACCAACGATCTGGCGTTTCTGGGTTTTTCCAAACGAGATCGTTTTACCTATCACATCTGCAACATTCCGGAAACCAAGGTCATGCGCATAAGTATTGTTGATCAGCATGGCAGTCGTCGTGTCGCTCTGCCTGATATTCCTGCCGGCGAGCAGCTTTATTTGATACACCCTGATATAATTCTCGTCGCCTGATTTGTGATAGAGTTCTGATTTGATCTCCTTTTTGCCATCCGTATAACTAACATCATTAGAACTCCAGCCGTTGGATGACGGAACATCCCCGCCGAGGCTCAGTATTTCAACCTGGGGCAGCGCTTTTATTTTGTTTACCAGCACTTGTTTAAGTGCCGGGTTCTTTGATCTCCATGGAGTATTGATATAAATGATGGCGTCCTTCTTAAATCCCAGGTCCTTATGCAGCGCGTAGTATACCTGCTTGCTTACCAATATGGTAGCCATAATAAAAAACTGGGCGATAACAAACTGGCTAACCGTTAAAGTTTTGCGAAGCCAGGCATTGCGTGTTTTAGTGGTGCCGCTAAACGCCTGGTTCTTGAGCACCAGTACCGGCTTGTATTTGGACAGTATCATTGCCGGGTAAAAACCCGAAAAGAAGCCTACTATCAGCACAAGCAATAAAATGAAAGTAACAGCTGAAGGATGGCTGAACAAGTCGAATTTTATGTCTTTTGAAATGAAATCGGAGAACAGCTTCAGGATGAACGGAGCCATTACAAGCGAGATGATCACAGCCAGCAGCGTGATCAAAAATGTTTCGCTCAAAAATTGTCCCACCAACTGAAAGCGACTGCTTCCCATGGTTTTACGAATACCTATTTCTTTTGCCCGCTGCGAAGCCTGCGCTGTTGTCAGATTAACGAAATTGATGCATCCTAACAACAAAAGAAACGAGGCAATAGCTATCAGCCCATAAAGCGTACTTTTATTGGCTGTTGGATTATTAACCGCGCCATAATGATCGTTAAAATGGATGTCACTCAGCGGCTGCAAACGGTAAGTCAACTTGTAAGCGTTTTTGGACCGGTCAGGTTCATATTTTAACAAGATACGTGCTAATTGCTTTTCAATATTGGGCACGGTAGTTCCAGACGATAATTTTATAAGGCATTGTGATGCTCCGTTAGTATTGCCCCACTTCGCTACCTGGCTTTTTACATCTTTAACGTGGTCTATGGTTGAAAATGAAATATAGTCGGTAAACTTAAAATCACTGTTTTCTTTATATGCTTCAATAACACCGGCTACGGTAGTTCTGATCGAATCTCCATAAACCACCTGCTGACCCAATACCTGGTCGTATGATAATGATGGGAAATACTTATTGGCTTGTTCAGACGAAAGTATTACCTTGTCCGGCTCACTCATTTGTTTAGCCGACCCGGCAAGCCATTTAAATGAAAGGAGCCCGAAAAACCGTTCATTGGCATAAATGATATTCTCCTCGTCTTTAAATTTAGTCTGCGTTTTACCGGGGATCAGGACTTTATAGTCCTGGGTATAATACGGTGCAACGAGCTGTACGCCGGTTACTTCATTTCTGATAGCTTCCGGCAACGGCCCTGTAACGCCGGAATTATAAAATGGCTCGTTCGCGTAATTATAGTCACTTACCACGCGATATATCCTGTTGCTATCTTTGTGAAATTTATCAAAGGTAAAATCGTGGTAAACGATCAGAAATATCACCAGTGCGGCGCTGATGCCGATGGATAAACCGATAATATTAATGAAGGTAAACAGCTTGTGACGCCTGAAACCGCGGAAGGCAGTTTTTAAGTAGTTTTTGAACATGGCCGGATGGTTAATGTAAGTTCATTACAAAAACCTGTACCAAGAAGTCAACGCGCTGAAAACAAACACTTTAAAATAAAAAATCCGTACACCCGTTGTCCGCTTGCGAACATGGAGTGTACGGTTATGATACATTTTAGTCCGAAAGTCCGCTTAAGTCGGAAAGTCCGAAAGATATACATGATTTTATCTTTCGGACTTGCGGACCCGACTCACTCGCTCCTCAGGCTCTCTTCGAGAGCCGTAGCTCATTCTGAGCGAAGGCTCTTCACCGGATTTGCCGCCGCGGCCTTTACCGCCTGGAAACTTATAGTTACAAATGCGATAACAAAAGCAGCAACACCAGCTAATAAGAATACCCACCAACTCAGATCAACCCGCGAAGCGAAATCTTGTAAAAACCATTTATTTATCCCCCAGCCGGCTGTTGGCAGAGCTATCACAACCGCTATTATAACCAGAACCATGAAACTGCGCGACAACTCGACAACGATCTGCGGAATATTGGCGCCCAGAACTTTGCGAATGCCGATCTCTTTCACCCGCTGTGATATGGTGAACGCCGACAGGCCGAACAAACCCAGGCATGCTATAAATATGGCCAGGCCGGAGAATATGGTGAACAACTGGCTCTCCTGCTGCTCGGCATCGTATAACTGCCGGAATTTCAGATCCAAAAAGGTAAAGTCGAAAGGTTGGTCGGGCACATATTTGCGCCAGGTTTCCCCTATCGTGTTTACAGCCGATTGAATGTTATGCCCGTCGACCTTGACCGATATACGGCCATAGTAACCACTGCTGGCCGGGGGAAGTAAAAATATTATCGGAATGATCGGCTGATGCAGCGATTCAAAATGAAAATCTTTCACTACTCCGATCACTTTTCCTTTGGTGTTGCCATAGATCAGGTCCTTATTGATGGCGTTCTGAGGGGTTTTCCAGCCTAATTGCTGTACGGCAGTTTCGTTGATAACATAGTTGGCAGTATCCGTCAGGTACTGCCGCGAAAAATTGCGGCCGGCAGCAAGTTGCATCCCATAGGTATCCATAAAGCCGTAATCGGTGGTGATATATTTCAATTCGACCTGGGTCGGCACAGCTTTGCCGCCTTCGATCACCTGTGCGCCCTGGTCATCTAATAAACGCCCCGAAGGGATACGCGACGAACGGCCGACATCCTTCACGGCGGGATTGTTCAATAGTTCGTTCCTGAATGATTCGTACTGCTTGGTTATTGAACCTGGATAAGCCATGGTTAGAATAAAATCTTTGTTAAAGCCAAGCGACTTATTTTCAATATAACGTAATTGCTGGAACACGACTGTGGTGGCGACGATGAGTATGATGGAAATAGAGAACTGCACTACCACCAGCACCTGGCGGAAAGAAACGTTACCCGAACCAACTTTTAACAAACCCTTCAACACTTGTACAGGGCGGAATGACGACATAAATATTGCCGGGTAAATGCCACTGAGCAGTCCAACAAAAAATGGGAGCAGCAGTACGCCGATCAATATATTCCAGCGGAAGAGGTTGCTGAATGAAAGCGACAAATGGGATATAGAATTGATATAGGGAAGCAATATCCAGGTGAATAATCCGGCGAGTATTAACGCCACCCAGGTGACCAGCACCGATTCGCCGAGGAACTGCCGGATGATCTCTTTACGCTGTGCGCCTATTACTTTACGTATGCCAATCTCTTTGGCTCGCAATGCCGAGCGGGCGGTGGACAGGTTCATATAATTGATACAGGCAATAAGCAATATGAACAACGCTATAACCGAAAATATATAAACCCTCTTGATATCACCATTGGGTTCTATCTCATCATCGAGGTGCGATTGCAGGTGGATATCGGTCAGCTTTTGTATCGTAAGTTTAGTCGTCTGATGTGGTTTTATAGTTAGTGGTAAACCCTTTGCAGGATAGTATTTATCGATAAAAGCATCCAATTGCCTGGTGATCATATTCATATTGTAGCCTTTCGGCATCAGCAGGTAGGTATAAAAGGAATTATTACCAAAATCGGTTTCCAAATCTTTTTCTCCACCCGTTCCCAACGCAGGATCCTTTAATGTATTGAACGACATCAATATCTGGGGATGCATGTGCGCATTGGCCGGGAACGGTTCAAAAACCCCCGTTATCTTAAATTCGTGTTTCGTATTGTCAAGAATAACAGTCTTGTTGATCGGATCTTCATTACCAAAGTATTTCCTGGCGATCTCAGGAGTCACCATTACACTGTAAGGTTCGTTCAGCGCGGTTTTCCTGTCACCATCGGTCACATTTACGCTGAATACTTTAAAGAAATTTTCATCCGCAAAAAAGCCGTTCTGCTCATTGAAAAGTTTTTCCTTATAGCGGAACACCGTTGTGCCATTGGGTAGCACCCGGGTTACTTTTTCGATATCCGGAAAAGCCAGCTGCAATAGCGGACCAAAAGGCGGAGCTATTGAGCTCAGGTGCAGGTTTGCCTCACCATTTCTCGAGTAAAATATACGCGTTACGCGGTACGTTCGGTCGGCATTGGCATTGTACCTGTCATAACTTAACTCATTGATCAGGTAAGTGATAATGAGCAGGCAGCAGGTAAGACCGACAGTCAAACCAAAAATGTTGATGAACGAAATAAACTTATGCCGGGTGATATTGCGCCATGCGCTCCTGAGATAATTCCTGAACATACTGGTTAAGATTAACTGGTGAATTATTTATAAGACCGCCCGGTAAAGAAAAACGTTACATGTTTGCAGTGATTTGTTAAGGTGATCAGTTAACCAGGAAAAGGGAGCAACTAATCACTGGTTAACTAATTAAGATCACTCAGAGCGAAGGCTCTTCACCGGGTTCGCCAGCGCCGCTTTGATCGACTGAAAGCTTATGGTAACGATCGCGATCAGCATAGCTGTTATGCCTGCCAGCAAAAACACCCACCATTGCATATCGACACGGTAAGCAAAAGCCTGCAGCCATTTGTGCATCGCAAACCAGGTGAGCGGGAATGCGATCAATATAGCGATCAAAACCAATTTCAGAAATTCGGCCGAAAGCATTGTTGTGATGTTTACCGATGATGCGCCCAGCACCTTACGTATGCCAATCTCGCGCACCCTTTGCTTGATCATGTAAGCAGCCAGCCCGAATAGGCCCAGGCCTGCAATGATAACGGCAATCACTGCGAAGGAGGTGAATATCTTCCCTGTCCTCTGCTCAGATGAATAAAGTGATGCAAATTGATCGTCGACGAAATAATAGCTAAACGGTCCTGTTGCCTTATAATCATTCCATTGATTTTTGATACTGCTCAGCAAACCGCTCACATCTGTTGTTTTTATTTTCAGCACAATGGAACCATGACTATGATTGGCCAGGATCATTAGCGGAGCTACTTTATCTTTTACCGACGCATAATTGAAATCGCCTACAAGACCGACAACTGTAAATTCTTTTCTCCCCGACCGGACAATGGTTTTCCCGAGCGGGTCGGTATTGCTCCAGCCTAATTCGCGTTGCGCTGCCTGGTTGATGATCACGGCTGAGCTATCGCCCGGAAAATCAGGCGAAATGTTACGCCCTTCGATCAGCTTAATGCCCAGTGTTGGCAGGTAATTCGCATCGGCCCGGTAAATATTGCAATGTATCTCGTTCTTGGTTTCATCCCCCTGGCGTTCTTTGGCATAGATCTCGGTACCGTCCATATTATTGTTACCCGGAATATTGTAAGTTACCGTAGCATTCACGATCCGGTGGTCGCGCATCAATTGATCTTTAAAAGCATATTCATTGTTTCCAAGCGTATAAGTATCATTCAAAACTAATAGCTGATCCTTATCGTATCCCAGCTTCTTGTTCTGCATAAAGTGCAGTTGCTGGTAAACAACGAATGTACATATGATCAAAGCAGTCGATACGGTGAATTGGAAAACCACCAGGCTGCTTTGCAGGAAGTTCTTTTTTGCGGGCTCGGCGGAGCCGGTATTTCCTTTCAAAACGTTGATGATCCGGAAGGAGGAGAGGAAGAAAGCCGGATAAAGTCCCGCCAGGAGGCCAACAAGCAATGTCAAACCCGTACCTATCAATAAAGCCTTATAATTCAGGAAGAAACCGAGGGTGATATGTTTTCCCGCGAGATCGTTAAAATAAGGCAGCAGCAAATAAACCATGCCCAGCGCCAGCAACATAGCGCATACCGTCAACATTACCGATTCCAGTAAAAATTGAATAACCAGCCATTCCTTAAGTGAACCCATCACTTTGCGGATACCAACCTCCTTGGAGCGGCGTGCGGAGCTTGCGGTAGAAAGGTTGGTGAAATTGATGCAGGCCAGCAGTAAAATGAATACGGCAAGCGCACCGAAAATGTAAACATAGCTGATATCTCCGTTTGGTTCCAAATCAAATTTGGTAGAGGTGCGCAGGTGGATGTCAGTTATCGGCTTTAGGTAGAAAACAAAGGTATTCACAGCTTTTTGCGCTTCGGCCAAACTTACACCCATGTCGTGCTGTATTTCCGGAACAACGTGCTCGGCTACCAGTTTTGGGAATTGTGCTTCCAATTTTTTCGGATCGGCATGTTTATCCAGCAGCAAATAAGTATAATGTCCTACATTGCTCCAGGTTTGGCGCCCTTCAGGAAAAGTCGTCATGCTGATGAATGCATCAAAATGGAAATGCGAATTGTCGGGCACTTTGTCTATTACCCCTGTAACTTTCATCAGGTCGCTGCCTATTTTCAGCATTTTTCCTACCGGCGGTTCATTCCCGAAATATTTCACGGCCAGGTCGTGATCGATCACAATACTTTTAGGTTCAACGAGCGCCGTCTTATTATCGCCCTGCACCAGGGGGATTGAAAATAATTTCAAAAAGTTAGAATCAGCCATTGCAACCTTCTGCTCCTTGAACTGTTTTTCCCGGTAGCTCACAAACACAGGTCCCCGCCGCATTAAACGCGTTTCAGCCAGCACCTCGGGGTAAACACTTTTCATTCCCGGGCCAACCGCGACATCCACCATTGGAAAATCGGTTGCGCTCCCGTTACCCAGCGCGGTCAGGCCAACGCGATAAAGCTGTTTGGAATTTACCGAATACGTATCGTAGGTAAGCTCCGAATAGAGATATGCTGCAATGAGCATGCAGCAGGTGAGCCCTACTGCCAAACCAAATACATTGATGAAGGAGAATACCCTGTTCTTAACAAGATTCCGCCAGGCTGTTTTGATATAGTTCCGGATCATAACATGAGTTTTATTTAGATACCATCAATTGCGTGCCAAATTTGCATCTGGCTTATTGTGAAACTGTTGTAAAAATCCAAATGCACGAAACTGTTCGTAAACAAACGATGTATGTTCGGCCTCGATACAATTTTGCTTACTCCGACCGTAAGCTATTGGCCGGATTTGTTAATGCTGCTTTGATCGATTGGACACTGACTGTAACAAAGGCGATCAGAACAGAGGCGCCACCGGCAACAATAAACACCCACCATTCTACACGTATGTGATAGGCAAAATCCTGCAGCCATTTGTGCATGAAGTACCAGGCCAATGGTGTGGCGATAAGGACAGCGAGTATCGTCAGTTTCAGAAAATCTTTGGCTATCAGTAATATGATATTAGTCACCCTGGCACCAAGCACTTTGCGTATGCCTATTTCCTTTGTTCGCTGGACAGTAGTAAAGGCCGACAAAGCAAACAATCCCATGCAGGCCAATAAAATAGCCAGAGATGAGAAGGTACTAAAAACAGCTGATGTTTTTTGCTCGGTCTTGTAAAGACTGTTGTAATTATCGTCAAGAAAACTATACTGGAAAGGCATCGTCGGCACACGCTCCTTCCAGAGTTTTTGCAGCGATTCTATAGCAGCCGGTATTTTGTTACCGCTTATCTTAACAAAATAGTAGTTGGTATACATGGTATCGAGGAAAAGCATCATCGGCCCGATGGGCTGATGCAGCGAGGCAAAATTAAAATCTCTGATCACCGCTTTTATCGTCCCGGGAGCTTGTTTAATAATGGTTTTACCGATGGCTTGTTCCGGTGTCCAGCCTAAAGCTCTGGCAGCGGTTTCATTTAAAATGAATGAATACCTGAAGTTCTTCCACTTATTGGCGGTATCCATCAGCTTGAAGTCGTTAGAAACGAAATCTGTCCCGGCAATAATCTTCATATTCATCGTTTTGATGAAATTCACATCCGAAGGCAGCGCGGTGATATTCAGGTTCACTTTGCCATGCCCGTTATCGGCAGTAATATTATCGCCCCATTGCACAAAGGTCGGTGTTGCGTTAGCGCCGCTTACGCTGAGCACATTCGGAAGCAGACTGATTGCATTCTTAATTGATTCATAATTTTGATGGGCGTAGTGGTCCATAGACAGGACGATAATATGTTCTCTGTCATAACCCAAATCTTTTTTGCGGATAAAATCCAGTTGCTGCACGACAATGATCGTCGCTGCAATAAGGCAAACCGACACTGTAAACTGGAATACGATCAGCGCTTTTCTGAAAACTCCGCCCGAGGAGGTCAGCTTCAGGCCCGATTTCAATATACTGATCAGCTTTGCATTAGAAAGCACGAATGCCGGGTAGGCTCCTGAAGCAAAAGCGATAAGAATACTCAGGATAACCAAAGTAATCAATGGCAACGGCTGCAGTAATGAACCAAAAGAAAGCTCTTTTCCAGTAAGCTGGTTGAAATAAGGCAATAGTAAGGGGGTCAACAAGAGTCCCATCAGTAAACCCCCGAATGTCAACAGGAACGATTCGCCCATAAATTGCCCGAACAACTGATGACGCTGCGCGCCCAATACTTTTCGTATCCCGATCTCGGTGCTTTTCCTGCTCGATTGCACAGTAGACAGGTTGGTATAATTGATACATGCGATCAACAGGATCAGGAATGCTATGACGCCCAGGATATATACCATGGTTGCGCTGCCATTAGGCTCAAGTCCGGTCAACTGCGAATGCAGATGTACCCACAGCAAAGGTTCGAGATTATACAGCAACGGACTGCCAGGCTCGAGTTTTAGTTCGTTCTTGCTCACTCCGCGCATATAGGTATTCAGTTGTTGCTGAAACCCGGGCAATTGGTCCCTATTTTTCAGCAGCAGGTAGGTAGTATAATTGGCTGTCCACCATTCCTCGCCTTTCGAGGCGTCTAACGAGATAAAAGAAGCGATGAAATTATACTTGACTTGCGAGCTTTCCGGTGCGTCCTGTACAATACCGGTTATCACGTAATCTTTTGGCGCGCTATAACGGTTTACATTAAGTGTTTTACCTATCGGGTCGGCATTTCCGAAATACTTTTTCGCCATATTCTCAGTGATGACCACTTTAAGCGGTGCGTCCAGGACCGTATTCGGGTCGCCGCGCAGCAACCGGAATGAGAATATTTTAAAGAATGATGAATCGGCATAAAGAAACCGCGTTTCATTGAACATCACTGTACCATGCTTCACTACCGGATCGGAATTAATCGTCCTTACGAATTCCTCTACCTGTGGAAAAGTGCGCTTTAGCTGAGGACCTGCTTTAGTGCCCGTCGGCACCCATTTTTGACTGCCGCCGGGGCCGAATTCCATAGTCATACGAACTATCCTGTCTGCCTTGGCGTGGAAGCGGTCATAACTTAGTTCATTGATGATAAATAAACCTATCAGCAAGCAACTCGTTATCCCTACCGTCAAACCAACCAAGTTGATCAGGGTGTATAGCCGGCTTTTTTGCAGGCGGCGGTATGCGATCCTCAAATAACTACGAAACATATAATTGCGATTTAATTTTTCCTCAGACCACTTAGGCGTGGTTTCATGATCCGAAATTATCGCAACAGATCGGAAATAAGGTTTCAAATGATAAGTTGGGGCCTCATTTTCAAGTTCGCGTTTATAAGCTGCAGGGCTTTTTCCCGTCAATTGTTTGAAAGCCCGTATGAAGGTTGTTTTTGAATTGAATCCGGCGTCGTAAGCAATGCCTAACAAGGTGATCCGGTCGTAAGCTGGGTCCTGCATTTTTTGCACCACGTCGAGGATGCGGTATTCATTAATAAAGTCGTTGAAATTTTTCTTCAGGGCTATGTTGATGATCCGTGACAATTCGTGCGGGTGAATGCCAAGTTTTTCAGCCAGGGCGCTTAGACTTAGTTCCGCATCCTGGTGAAACATGTTGGCCTCCATCGTTTTCTTCAGCCAGGCGCCTTTCTGCTTTAACTCTGTTGAAGGTGACGGTTTTGAAAATTGCGGCGCTTCGGCGATCACCCCGGCGTCAAACTTTAAAAATGCTATAGCACCAATCCGGATCATCATTGCCGCCAAAAGAATGTACAATGGATAGTAAGCCTCCCTGCCCAACTGGTAATGGTAACCAAAGTAATCAACCAAGGCAAAAGGTATCCATAATAGCCACGTTAAAGCAAAGCCTGTCATTAGACGACGTAGCCAGCGTAATTCGAGCCGGTAGCGGTCTCCGTCATTAAATTTCAAACCATCGTAAAAATGATCTATTTGTTTTTGCGAAAGGTGCAGGTAAACTATAACGGAAATAAAAGTTATGAGCTGCAATACGGGGTTCAGCTGGTGAAAAGCCGAAGTGTTATAAGTAGCGGCGCCCGTCCTGGTACTCTCCCCGATCGCCAACAAAAAGATACCCAACTGCAACAACAGGGGAATGAAATGCAATAAGTCCTTCCAGCGGAAATTATATTCCGGGTTGATCTTCTTCCGCACATAAAAAAAGATCAGCGGGCCAAGCGCCAATGAAAATTGCAGGGGCAGCCGGCTCCAATGGGGGAAATAACCCTGCAGACTGGTGTCAATGCACAACAACCAGGTTATTTGCAAAACAATGATAAGCAAAGCCAGGCTCAAAAACCGGTTCGCGGCCCGGTTAATGCTTTTTGCGAACCATAACAATAGCGCAAAGGTCATCCCGGTGAATATTGTTCCGGGGAAGGCCAATCCATACAGGCTAATATGGAACGTATACGAATTCAAGTAAGTTAATTTAAGTCCATAGTCGATAGACGATAGTCCATAGTTCTACAGGATTGGCTATGGACTATCGTCTAGGTCTACAAGCTTTATTCTGACCGTAAGCTTTTGACCGGGTTAGCCCATGCCGCTTTGATGGCCTGCCAGCTTACTGTCGCCAGGCAAATTGCCAGGCTTGTTACCAGCGTCACACCGAACACCCAAAAGCTTAAGTCGGTCTTGTAAGTGTATTTTGACATCCAGCCGTGCACGTACCACCAACTCAAAACCGCACCTATCGGGAACGAGATCAGCACCAGCCACACAAACTCCTGCGAGAGGTTGAGCCACAGGCTGCTTATTGATGCGCCGAGCACCTTACGTATGCCGATCTCTTTCTTGCGCTGCTCGGCAGAGAATGAAGCCAAACCGAACAAACCGAGGCACGAAATGATGATCGTAAGGCTGGTGAAAATGATCGCCATATTGCCCAGTCGCTTTTCATTATTGAATTTGTTGGCGAATTTATCGTCGATGAACTTGTATTCGAACGGATATTCGGGATTGTATTTTTTATAAATATTTTGAATGATATCGAAGCCTGCTGTTGCCGATCTTGCAGGGTTCAAGCGCAAGCCAATGTTTCCCGTCCATCCTTTAATAAAACCAATGATAGCAGGTTTTACAGGATCATAAGGCGAACCCCAAACAAAGTTCTGCACCACACCCACTACCCGGCAATTTTTGCCCTGGTATTTTACTATTTGGTTCAATGGTTCTTTAAAGCGCATCATTTTTACTGCCGCCTGGTTCAGGATGATCGCTGCGGTATCAGCCGGATAAGCTTCTGAAAAGTCACGACCTTCCACCAGCTTCAGGCCGTAGGTGTTTATAAAATGATAGGTGACGGCGATCTGGTCGATAGGAATTTTATCCTCGCCGGGCAATTGACCCTGCCAGGTGATGCCCCAGGAGCTGCTGTAATTGTTAGATAAACTATTTCCGGTGACAGCCGCATCCGTTACAGCGCCCGCGCTGATGATATCCCGGCGGAAGCTATCGAATTTCTTATCCATCGCACCGTCATAGGGCATTTCTACCAGTCCGCGCTGGTCGTAGCCTACTGGTCTGTCTTTGATATAATTGATCTGTTTATAAATAAATATGCTGACCAATATCAGCGCCACCGCAAAAGTGAACTGGGCTACTACGAGTATCTTGCGCGGTGTCGCGATGGATTTCACCGACGTTATCTGTCCCTTCAGCACCTTTACCGGTTTGAATGATGACAGGAAAAGCGCCGGATAACTGCCTGCCACAATGCCCGTTATTAACGTCACACCAAGCGCATATATCCATGCGAAAACATTATCGTAGGGCACATGCAAATTGATATTGATCAGGGCGCTGAAGGTACCTGAAAGCAGCCACACCAACCCAACAGCCACAAGGAACGAGAAGAAGGCCAGTAAGACCGATTCGCCGATGAACTGGGCGATCAAAGCCATCCTGCTCGAGCCGACCGCCTTGCGGATGCCGACCTCCCTTGCCCGGCGTTCGGAACGCGCGGTCGAAAGGTTCATGAAATTGATGCAGGCGATCAACAATATGCCGATAGCCAGGTAAAGGAACAGGCGTACCGATTCAATTGCGCCGCCGATGTTTTTACCGTTTTTGAATTGACCGTATAAGTGTTCCTGGGCGAATGGATAAAGGAACATGGTGTTCTCCTTATTATCCGGGTCATATTTGGCTACAATGGTTTTTAGTTTGGCATTTACAGCGGGCAGCGAAGCATTGGGCTTCAACATCGCGTAGGTCTGGAAGTTATAGCTACCCCAGCCCGAAGTTTTTATCCCGCTATTCTGTGCTTCAAAGGCTTGCCATGACATCAGTGCATTAAAAGAAAAACTCGAGTTTTGCGGGTTATCTTTTATTACCGCGCTAACTTTCATCAGATGCTGATTGTCCAATTTGATCACCTGGCCCATCGGGTCCGCATCTCCGAATATGGCCTTTGCCGCCGCTTCCGTAAGAACTATTGATGAAGGATCGGCCAAAGCCATTTTTTTGTCGCCATGGACAAAATAGAAAGTGAACATATCCAGGATAGCCGGATCAGCCGACATCGTATTCACTTTTAATGCCTTATTCTTGTAATTCACTAAAATGGGATAGGTCCAATTTGCTCGGGCAACCTTATCGAACTCAGGAAAATCCCTGATCATGGCAGGGGCCAGTGGTACCGGTGTAGCCGAATTTGTAAATAGCTCACCGTTGCTGGGCTGGTTGCGCAAAACATGGTAAAGCCGGTCGTTATTGACATTGAATTTATCAAAGCTGAACTCGTTATAAGCGTAAATGAACAGCATAAAGCTCACTGCCATTCCTATGGCAAGGCCGCCGATATTGATCACGCTGTAGAGACTGTTCCTTCTCAGGTTTCTCCATGCTACTTTTAGATAATTCTTTATCATGTTATCAGTTCATTGGTTCACTTGTTCATTAGTTCATTGGTGGCTCCCGGCAGATTTTTCATTTTAATTGTTCATTCACTACATCACTCTGACCCGAGTCTGTTCACTACGTTAGCCCTTGATAATAAGGCCGGAATTCATCACTCCGGCCTCCTGTATCAAAATGTTAATTCAAAGACAGGTTGACATGGTTGCTTCCGTTCACATCAATACTTGCACCGCCGCCATTCAACTTGCCTTCCACCCTATCTTTCTCTTTGGTGCCGTTAAAGTTTCCGCCAAGATCAGCAGTAACTTTATCCGCGCGCAAATTCAGGTCATAGCCTTGTTTTGACGGCAGTTGCAGGTCGACATGACCGCCGCTGGCGTCTATCTTCACAAATTTCGAAACTTCGCTCATTTGTACATGTATGCTGCCGCCGCTGGTATAAGTATCCAGGCTGCCGGCCATCCCCGAAATATCGATGCTGCCGCCCGAAGTTCCGGTATGCAGATCGCCTTTAACATTGTGCGCGTGTATACTGCCGCCGCTGGTCTCCGCATTGATCTTTCCATTAAGATCGTCAAGATTCAATGACCCGCCCGATGTGCCCAATTTGATGGTGCCCGAGCAGTCGTTAGCATGCACGCTGCCGCCGCTGGTTTCCAGGTCGATGTCATCTTTGGAATTTGATACCGAAATGCTGCCGCCAGATGTCCTGCCGTGGATATTGCCCGTCAGGCGATCAATATGCAGGCTGCCGCCGCTGGTTTCAAATTTCTCTTCACCGTTCAGGTTGTCCAGATGAATACTTCCGCCGCTGGTTTCCAGGTTAGTGCCCACGTTCTCGGGCACATATATTTTAAACCCAATGCTCAGTTGCCTGCGCCAGTTCCAGTCGCCATCGTGCTTCCTTTTGGCCATAGCATGTACTTCGCCATTGCTCACATTCACTTCGAGAGTATAATCTTCGTCCAGGCGTTTTTTGATCTCGTCGTTCGAAGGCGTAATGCCATTGTTACCGGTAATATAAACGTCAACCCGAGGTTCTTGGCCCGATGCGCCGCTCACTGTAATGCTGCCGCCCGAAGTGGATGCGAACACCTTCTTGATTCCGGCATTAGCCAGCGATTTGGTCATGTACGGTGTTTTGTTGTCCTGCGCCGATCCAAGTAAACCTTGCAATAACAGCGCAAATAATATGATGTATGCTTTCATGATCTCTATGGTTTATTGATTTGGTAATTTGTTATTAGTTGAATCGTACATCGATATGGCCGCTGTTAGCGTTAGCATCTACTTGTGCTCCACCACCATTTACCGTCCCTTTAATGTGATTCTTATCCCAGTCGCCGGTAAAATCGCTGATATTAAACGGATGCTGGTTAATCCTGTCAGCAGTAATATTAAGACTTAGACCCTGTTTTAGGGGAAGCTCCAGGTCGATATTGCCGGCGCTGGTATCCAGTTTCAGGTATTTGCCTACTTGTTTAACCTGGACGCTCACACTGCCTGCGCTGGAATGTGCATCGAGGCTGCAGTTCATATTCCTAAGGTCGATACCGCCGCCAGAGGTGCTGGTGATCAGCTCGCCTTCGACATTTTCGCCCCTGATACCGCCGCCGCTGGTGGTGGCATGTATTGTACCTTTCAGATCGTTCAGCTCCAGGCCGCCGCCTGAAGTACGGAGGCTTATGTCACCTGAGCAGTTTTCGGCCCTGATGCCGCCGCCGCTGGTAACCAGGTTGATATTGTCGCCGGAGTTTTTCACGTCGATGCCGCCGCCTGAAGTTGTTCCATGGATGGTGCCATTAACCGTATTGATCTCAAGACCGCCGCCGCTGGTAGAGAATTGTTCATTGCCTTTCAGGTGGTCAAGATGGATACCGCCGCCGCTGGTTTTCAAGTCTGTAGCAACGTCCTGCGGAACATATATCTTGAAGGAAATGCTCAGCCCGTCTTCGTTCCAGTCGATATGGTCATGCTTGTTCTTTACAATGGCTTGTAACTCACGGTTGTTAACCGTGATGCTCATGTCGAAGTTTTCGTCCAGACGTCTTTTGATCTCATCCTTAGACAAATCACGGTTATTGTTACCACGGATATAAACATCGATGCGTGGCTGCTGACCGGCTTCGCCACTCACCAATATCCCGCCCGCCGATGTAAGTACCCTTACGCTGCTGATTGCATCATTCGCCAGCGACTGCGTGCTATAAGGTGTCCTGTCGTCCTGGGCTAATGCGAGGGTGCTTATGCCGCAGGCCAACAATAATGTAAGAATGGTTTTCATTGTTTTAAGTGTTGATTCTATTATGAGACAGTTATTCAAGGCAATACGTTGCACAGCGGTACATTTTAATTTGTTCGAAACATGTCCGAACCCGGCAAACATGGTTTACATGGTTTACACTTTTTCAGCCATTTTAACTATAAATAGTTGACTATCAATATATTATATCAGATATGTCTAAAATAGTGTAAACCATAAATTTAGCTGCTTTTCCGGACGAGTCACGTGGACTGCCAACTGCCAACAGCATACTGCAAACTATTCACTTCTAAGGCTTTCTTCGAAAGCCGAAGCTCATTCTGAACGAAGGCTTTTCACCGGGTTAGTCGTCGCAGCTTTTATGGTTTGGTAACTGATAGTTAATATGGCGACCAGTACCGCGCCCAGGCCCGACAAGGCAAACAGCCACCAGCTCAGCGTGATCTTGTAAGCATAGTTTTGCAGCCATTTGTTCGCAAAATACCAGGCGACGGGCGAAGCAACCAGGATCGCGATGAAAACCAGTTTAACAAAATCTTTAGAAAGTGTAACCGATATAACTGATACAGAAGCACCTAAAACTTTTCTAATGCCAATCTCTTTTATTCTTATCTCAGCGATGAAAGTCGTTAACCCAAATAAGCCGAGCGCTGCCAATCCCAGTATCAGGAAGCTGAACGTGGTAAAGAGTTGCTGTAATTTGTGTTCGGTCTGGTATTGCTTGCTAAGTTCCTCGTCGGTCCATCTGTATTCGAATACTTTATCCGGGAAGAAATGCTGCCAGGTTTGGTACAGTTTTGCCAGCACAGGCTTTTCAGAACCCGATTGAATGCGTACAAGCAGGCTTCCATAATGTACATTCCTGGAGGCCTGGATAAACACAGGCTTCATATCCGTTTTTAACGATTCATTATTAAAATCATTTATAACGCCTACCGGAACACCCATTATGCCTTTGACCTTTTCACCGAGTTTACTAATGGAAAATGTTTTTGCAGTGAATGCCGACATCAGCATAGGCTGTTGATTCTGCGCTTCATTCAACTTATCCATTCCTTTGGCCATCAAAGAATCTGTGTTGATGGCATCTGCCCCGTACTTCGGATCGAGGAGACGGCCCTTCAACAAGTGGAACTTCATGGTTCGTACAAAATCAAAATCAGCTTTAATATACCATATCTTTAATTTGTTGCCCTTTTGTTTAGGATCGTCTGCAGCCATGGTCATATATCCCGCGCCCCCGCTTTCAGGGTACCAGGTAGCTAAACTCGCGTTTTCAACACCGGGAATAGCTAGTACTTCGCGCTTAAATGCATCGCCCTTACCATTCCAGTCCATGTCACTTAAGTGAAGCAAACCATTCTTGTCATAACCCAGGTCCTTGTTATCCATAAAGTGCAACTGCTTTTGCACGATGATGGTAACGGTTAGTACAGCAATTGAAATAGTGAACTGTGCCACTACCAGCGCCTTTCTTAAAAAATTACTACCGATATGTTCGCTGATCTTTCCCTTCAATGTCGAAACCGGGTTATGCGCCGACACGAGCAAAGCCGGATAAATGCCTGTGAGTACACTTACGATCAACATAAAACCACAAGTGATCATGAACAGAACAATATTACTTTGCAGGGTTACCGCAAGCGGGTGACCGATGTAGGTCTCTACCGGCTTCAGGAATACGGAATACAGAAACATCCCCGCGGCAAAGGAGATACAAAAGAACAGCAACGACTCAAAAAGAAATTGTGCGATCAGCTCGCGCCTGTCAGCTCCCAACACCTTGCGGATGCCTGCTTCACGGACACGTTTCAAAGCACGGGCAGTAGTTAGATTTACAAAGTTGATACATGCTATCAGCAACAGAAAAATTGCCACGCCCGAAAAAATATAAACATTCCTGATATCGCCCCGGTTATCACTGCCTCCTGACAGATCGGCCGACCTGAGGTAGATATCCTTCATTGGCTGGAAGCTAAATGAGTAATGCAATTCCTTGTTCGTAATATAACCGGTAAACCATTTATTGGCTTTGGCCTCTAGGGCTTTGGCAGAGGCCCCAGGGTTGAGCAATAAATATTGTTCGGCAAAACTTCCATAACCTTCGGGATGCACAATGTCGTCATCCGGCCTCATCTCGCCGATGGTAAGCATGTCAGCACGTAACGTGGTATTAGCAGGGATGTCTTTGATGACACCGGTGATCAGGTATTCAACAGGTTTTCCAAATTCGGGTATGCTTGTGATCACTTTACCTATAGGGTCGGCATTCGCGAAATACTGCTTCTTTAGCTTTTCGGTAATAACCATATTGCTATAACCCTTTACGAAAGCCCTGGGATTACCTTCGGTCACATCAAAATCCCAGAGTTTCCATACCGATGGTTCGGCCGATATAGCCTCTACTTGCATCCCATCCTTGTCGCTACCTATTTTAAACCGCTGTTTAGATACATGCATACGGCAATATTCTTCCACTTCGGGATAGTCTTTTTTGAAAGTCGGACCCAAACCGGTAAAACTTTGCGGGAATTGCTGGATAGCATTCTTACTGCTTCTATCTATACTGACAATGCGGTAAATGCGGTCGGCATTTTTCCATTGATGATCGTATGACAAGTCATCCAGTACCACTGTCGCGACCAATAAACAGGCCGTAAGGCCAACCGTAAGCCCGGTGATGTTGATGAGCGAATACATCTTGTTTCGCTGCAGGTTACGGAAAGCGATCTTGAAATAGTTCTTTAGCATGAGGTTTTACGTGAGACGTTATACGTTTAAAATATTTTCAGATAGCAGTTACTAATCACTGGTTAACTAATTAACCAATCACTCAGACCGAAGGCTTTTCACCGGGTTCCTCAACGCGGCTTTGACCGATTGAACGCTAATAGTAGCCAAAGCTATTAAGGTTGCAAAGCCCCCGGCCGCTATAAATACCCACCAGTTGATCTGTGTTTTATAAGCAAAATCCTGCAGCCACCTGTTCATTGCGTACCACGCTACCGGTGCCGCAATGAAGATAGACACGAAGATCAAAAGCATAAACTCTGTCGCCAAAAGCCTGATGATGCCCATCACGCTGGCGCCAAGCACCTTACGAATACCTATTTCCCTTGTCTTTACTTGTGCTGAGTACGTAGCCAGACCAAATAGTCCCAGACAGGATATACAAATGGCTATAGCTGCAAATATGTTGAACAGGGAACCTGTTTGCTGTTCTGTCTTGTACAGGTTATTAAAAGTTTCGTCCAGGAATGCATAACTGAATGGTATTTGATGGCTGTATTGTCCCCATATATTCTGCGCTGCTGCTACAGCCTGGTGCGCGTCCTGGCCTGTGGTTTTAATATAAATACGCCAGCTGGATTTAGGTGCATAAATAAATACTGCCGGTTCTATTTTTTTATGCATAGACGTGAAGTTAAAATCCTTCATCACGCCTGTTATGGTGCCATGTATCGTCCATATTCGCATGTTTTTTCCGATGGGATCTTTTAAATTCATCGCTTTCACCGCCGCTTCATTGACTATAAAGTGTTTGTAATCAGCCGGATCACCTGAAAAATCTTTACCCAGCACCATTTTTATCTTAAAGAAATTGACAAAATCCTTATCCGTCAGCATGGGATGAAAAAACAAATTGGAGTTTGCCGGCTTACCGTCCCAATCGTTATCTCCTGTCCAGTTATTATAGTCGATTATGTCATCACCCGAACGGGTTACGGCCAATACTCCGGGCTGCTTCAGTAATTCGGCCTTCACCGCATCGTAATGTTTTCTCATGCTATCGCGCATACCGAAGGTGAATACGTTCTGCTTGTCGTATCCCAGGTTCTTCTTCCTGATAAAGTCAAGCTGGCTGCCGATAATTACGGTACCTATGATCAGTACTATGGACGCCGCAAATTGCACCACAACCAATATTTTGCGAAACGATGCCGTGCCAAAACCGGCAGCGATCTTTCCTTTAAGCGCTTTCAAAGGTTCGAAAGAAGACAAAAGCAACGCCGGATAAATGCTCGAGGCCGCCAATGTTATTACCAGGGTGATCAGTATCCACATCCAGATGGAATAATTAGCTATACTGAGCGTCAGTTGCTTGCCCGAAAAGCTATTATATGCCGGCAACAGCAAATACATCACTGTAATTGCCAGCACAGTAGCGATAAGATACAACAGCGCCGTTTCCGCCATAAATTGGATGAAGAGCTGCACCCTGCTTGCGCCTATTATTTTGCGCATGCTCACCTCTTTTGCCCGAAGCATAGACCTGGCGGTAGAAAGATTAACGTAGTTGATACATGCAATGGTGAGGATAAGCATTGCTACAATAGCAAATGTTTTTACTGTGCCGATGCCGCCGTCTTCACCATCGGGCTTATATAGGTGCATTTTCAATATAGGCTGTGCGAGATAGGGCACAGGCGCGTCGTCGGGCTTATTCGTTTCGTGAATGCGCTGAAGTTGTTTTTCAAGCTGACGAACGTCAGTACCGGGCCTTAAAAGCAGGAAAGTCTCGTAGTTGAAGCTGATCCAATCTGCGTCCATTGACGGAATACGGCCTGTGCCGTTATAGCTTGTGGCACTTTTCACGTAGTTCATTTGATTGTACAGGCTTAGCGGCAGCAATATCTTATAATCGATGCTCGAATTGGCGGGTGTGTCGTTGATCACGCCACTTACTCTAAAGTTTTGGTTGTCACCCAAAATTACAGCCTTACCTATCGGGTCTTCTTTACCAAAAAACTTATCAGCTACTGATCTGGCGATAACGATGGAGTTATTGTCAGGGAATGGTTTAGCTGCATCCCCTTTTACCAGGTTGAAATCGAAAACAGAAAAATACGATGGGTCTGTAAAAGCAATATGGTCCTCAATAAATATATTGTCTTTATACCTTAACGGCGCTTCGCCCAAACGCTTGATACGGACCGCGTTAACAACCGCAGGCAATTCATTTTTGGCAAAAGTGGCGACCGGGGCTATAATACCGCTAAATATTTGCCTGGTAGGCCCGCTTCCGCCGACTATGCCTATTTTGTAAATATTTTTAGCCTGCTTGTTAAACCGGTCAAAGCTTAATTCGTCCTGCACCCACAACAGTATAAACAGGCCGACAACCAACCCAACGGTAAGTCCGATTACATTAATGGCAGAATAAAACCTGTTGTTAGTGATATTCCGCCAGGCTGTTTTCAAATAGTTTCGTATCATAAGACTGTTTCATTAGTTCAATGGTCATTTTATTGGTGGCATAAACTGCCAACTGCTACTGCCAACTGTTTACTCACTTCTAAGGCTTTTCACCGGGTTAGCCGTCGCCGCCTTAATAGCCTGGAAACTGATGGTCACAAGCGCAATGATCACCGAAACCAAAAGCACAGCAATAAATACGATCCATGACAAGTCGATACGATAAGCAAAATCCTGCAGCCATTTGTGCATAACCAATCCGGCCAGTGGAATAGCTATCGCGTTGGCGATCAAAACCAGCACCAGGAAATTCATCGACAGTAATAACACGATCCGCTTAACCGATGCGCCGAGTACTTTCCGGACACCGATCTCCTTTACCCGTTTTTCGGCTGAATAGGAAGCCAGGCCGAATAAGCCCAGGCAGGAAATGAATATGGCGAGACCTGAAAGTATCCCCACGATCTGGCTTTTCTGCTGATCTGCGCGGTAAATTTCATTGAAATGATCATCAAGGAACAGGTATTCGATAGGGTTATCAGGATTGACACTGCTCCATTTCGATTTGATGAATGCGATCGCTTCACTGGCCCGGCTGCCATTGATCTTGATGGATACATTGCTGAAGCCGAACTTGCGGGCGCTGATAATGAACAAGGGCTCTACCTTGTAATGCAGCGTGTTGAAATTGAAGTTTTTAGCGACTGCGACTATCGTACCCAAAGAGTCGAAACCGAAATGTTCGCCGATAAGCGAAGAAAGCGGCCTATTCGGATGATCTTTTAGCAGTTCATGCGCCAGTGACTCATTCACAATATATTGCCGTGCGTCTTTCGCCGTGTCGCCTGAGAAATTGCTGCCGTAAAGCAATTTCATATGATACAAAGACAGGTAATTGGTATCTACTACCAGGAGCGTGGTACCCAGGTTCTGCGCCGGCCCGTCATGCGGCCTGAAGGTTACACCGGTTTGATCAAGATGGCTGCCGAGGATATCCTGCGATGCGGTAACCCCTTCTATCAAACTATTACCGAGCAAGGCGTTTTTAAACTGATCATATCTTTTGTAAGTAACACCATCCAGCTTTACATTCACTATCTGATCGCGATTATAACCCGGGTCCTGTTTTTGCATGAAGTTTAGCTGCCGTACCACGAATACTGTGGCTACCATGAGGAAAATCGCACTCGAAAACTGGACTACCACGAGTGCATTTCGCATAAACCCTTTGTTTTTACCAACCTGTATCGAACCTTTTAATACCCGCACTGCCTGGAAGGAAGATAAATAGATAGCCGGGTAAATCCCCGAAATGATACCCACAAGTATTGTCCCTCCAAATACAGCGGCTATCACGTCAAAATTATTGAATACATTGAGCGTGATATCCCTTTCGCTCAGGCCGTTGATATAAGGTAATGACAATTCGACCAAAACGATCGCGAATAGGAGCGAAATAAGCGATATCATTACGGTTTCGCTAAGGAACTGTGTGGCCAACTGAAAACGGTAAGCACCTATAGATTTGCGTATGCCAACTTCCTTCGCACGTTCTACTGATTTCGCCGTCGATAGATTGATGAAATTAACGCAGGCGATCACCAGTACGATGAGTGCGATGATGGCAAACAGGTTCGTGGTGTTTTTATCGAATTTCTGGAAATTAATATAATCCAAACCGATATCGGCCGAACCTGCATGTACATCTTGATAGGGCAATAAAAATAGCTTATAGAATTTCCAGCCATCTCCCTTTAAGTGCCGTTTCAGGTATGCCGGGAATTTTGCTTCCATAGCCGCCTGGTTGGTGCCGGGCGCCAGCACAAAATAAGTATCCAGCCAGTTGCCGCCCCAGTTTTGATACATTTTGGGGTTGATGATCGTATTGAACGAGAACAAAGCATCAAACTGCAGCTGTGAATTTTTAGGGACATTGGCCAGGATACCGGTAACCACAAAACTTGTAGTGTCGTCGCTGTAATGCGTAATGGTTTTACCTATCGGATTTTCATCGCCGAAAAGCCGTTTAGCGGTTTCTTCGGTAAGCATAGCCGAGTGAGGTTTCAGCAAGCCAGTTAGTTTATCGCCTTTAACTACAGGGAAATTGAATATTTTCAGAAAGGCCGTATCGACGAAATACGACTGAGTCAGGAATATTTTCTTTTCTTTTTGGGTCATCTGGTACCTGTCGGTCCAATGGACCCTGGTGAAGCTCTTAACCTCGGGAAATTCCTGCTGTATCGTCGGCCCCATGGGGAACATGGATAGCGCAACTTTCTGCGTAGCGCCCTGGCTACCTATGGTTTGCACCTCGTTAAGGCGGTAAATATGACCGGGCTGAAAATTGTCAAAGCTTTTTTCGTAATGCACAAAAAGCATAATGACGATACACGCGGCCATACCTACGGCAAGACCGATAATATTAATAGCTGAAAAAACCTTATTCTTCCACAGGTTGCGCCAGGCGACTTTGAGATAGTTTTTTATCATGTGTTTAGTTCATTGGTTCATTTACTTGTCCATAGTCGATAGACCATAGTCCATAGTCCATAGTTTTTTTCCTTATTTGCCATGGACCATCGACCATGGTCTATGGACTCTTATTCTGATCGTAAACTCTTGATCGGGTTCATCAGCGCCGCTTTTACCGACTGAAAACTAACGGTTATCAGCGTGATCGCTATGGCTACCACACCGGCAAGAAAAAATATCCACCACCAGGAAATTTCGCTATGATAGTTGTAATTGTTTATCCACGTAGCCATCGCCCACCATGCTATAGGAGATGCGATCACCAGCGATATGCAAACCAGTATCACAAATTCCTTCGACAAAAGCGTAAACAACGACCCTACACTGGCTCCCAGTACTTTACGAATGCCTATCTCTTTGGTGCGCTGTTCAGCTGTAAACATCGCCAGGCCCAATAAACCAAGGCATGAAATGAAAATACCCAATGCTGCAAAAGCGTTGGAAAGCTTTGATACCACCTGCTCATTCCTGTAAAGCTTCTGGTATTGCAGGTCTGAAAATTGATAGGTAACGGAAAAACTGGGATTCAACTGCTTGCACAGCGTTTCAATAGTCGCAATTGCCGCCTTGGTTTCGCCGGGTTTGGTGCGTATCAGTATATTTCCATACAAGCCGGTATCCGGCAGCAGCCTTACGATCAAAGGATTTATCGGGTTATGAAGTGAGTTAAAGTGGAAATCCTTTACAATACCTACAATATGCCCCTTTTTACCCCACATAGTAAAGTTTCTGCCAATTGGGTTTTTATAACCCAGCCTGGCCAGTGCTGTTTCATTAATGATATAATTGCTGGTATCGGTAGCATAGTCGCGCGAAAAATCGCGCCCCTGTGTCATTTTTAGCCCCAGGGTCTTAATAAAATCATAGCGCACCCCTACCTGTGTGAACATGATCTTCAGGTTGGGATCTTTGCCGTCCCATTCAACTCCTATGGTACTGCTTCCGAAATTGGTAGGCGTATTGGTGATAAGGGTTACATCCTTGATACCAGGCATGGTTAAAGCCTGATTTTTAAAAACCTGATACTTTGCCGATAGCCCCCCTTCGATCGGCACATAAACCAAATTCTCGCGATCATAACCCAGGTTCTTGTGCTGGATATAATCAACCTGTTTGGATATAACAATAGTACCTATGATGAGCACCACCGACATGCTGAACTGGAAAACAACCAGTCCTTTTCGGAACCAGGTCGAGCCTGAGCTCAATTTAAGCGTACCTTTCAATACAGTCACCGGGTTGAACGAAGAGAGGAATAACGCCGGATAGCTGCCGGCAATTGCTCCTGTTATTACAGTGAGTGCGATCAGCCACACCCAGAAGGTAATATGCAGGAAGGGGTATTCGATTTGCTTTTGCGTAATGATGTTGAACGTCGGCAGCAGTACGGTCACTAGCGCAAGGGCAACTATCACAGCAAGTAAGGTTAATAACATCGCCTCCCCGATAAATTGCCTGATCAGCAACGGCCGTACGGCGCCAACAACTTTACGAATGCCTATTTCGCGGGAGCGTTTAACAGACCGGGCAGTAGTAAGGTTCATAAAATTGATACAAGCAATGAGCAGGATAAAAACCGCTACAATGGTGAAAAGATGTACATATTCAATGCGGCCGCCCGAAACTTTGCCATCTTTCAGGTCGGAATGTAAATAAACATCAGTAAATTTTTGTATGCCCAGCTGTTCGCGGAATGCCTTGGTTTGGTGCTTGTTGTAAGTGTCGATAAAGTGCGTTATTTTTTTATCGAATGCTTCCGCATTGGCATCCGGTCTCAGTTGTATATAAGCAAGGGGGCCATTGTTGCCCCAGTCTTTGGCCCAATCGTTTTCTTTCAGGTACTGGAACCAATTGAGCAGGTATTCGAATTTTATGGACGAATTTTCGGGCAGGTTTTCAAACACAGCGGTAATATTGAAGCTCTGCTTGTTCTCGTACTTGATGGACTTCCCTATCGCCGCCTGCGGACTTCCAAAAAAGTCTTCGGCCATTTTGCGGGATATTGCAATACTGGAAGGCGTGTTCAGCGCGGTCTGAGGGTTTCCTTCCAGCAACTTATAGCTGAACATCTTGAAGACATCGCTGTCGGCCGCGCCGCCATCCAGTTTCAGGATCTTTTCACCCACCTGGAATGTATTCTGCTGACCATCGTCAAAACCGGTCGCATATTTTACTTCCGGGAACACCTTTTTCATCTCGTTCGCCACCACGCCCGGCAAGTTATACTGACCGGCAACCTTATTATCATAATATTGGCGCTCGATGATGGCGTACAAATTCGGCCCGTTAACATGATAGCCATCAACGCTAAGCTCGTTTTGCACCCACAATAAAATGAGTATGCTGCAGGCCATACCTAAGGCCAAGCCAAGAATATTTAGAGCTGAGAAAAATTTATTGCGAAACAAGTTGCGCCAGGCAACTTTCAGGTAGTTTTTGATCATTGGAGTGAAGATTTTCAAACATTGCCAAAAATCGATACCAAATATTCAAACAACTGAAATTTAAATAGTTACATAAAACAAAAAGCGGACAGTTGTCCGCTTGTGTAACAGTTGTATGTCCGGTTATGATACAGTTGAGTTTAGTTACCGGTTAACCAGTTATTAGTTACCAGGGGCGGCAATGACTGATAACGGGTTAACCGATCACTGATCACTCGCTTCGCAGGCTTTTCACCGGATTGGTCAACGCCGCTTTGATGGATTGAAAGCTGATGGTGACAAAGGCGATCAATATAGCCCCAAGGCCGGCTGCCGCAACTATCCACCACTGTACATTCTGATGGTAGGCAAAGCCCTGCAGCCATTGATGCATAAAATACCAGGCCGCCGGGACCGCAATGATAATCGCAATACCTACAAGTGCTATAAAATCCTTTGAAAGTAAGCCTACAATTGTGGAAACGTTTGCGCCAAGCACTTTGCGGATACCGATCTCCTTGGTACGTTGTTCCGCAGCATACGCGGCGAGTCCGAACAAGCCCAGGCAAGCTATGACAATTGCTAAGGAAGTAAAAGTGACCGCGATCTGGCCGGTACGTTGTTCTGCACGATAAAGCTTATCAAAGTCCTTGTCCATAAAGGAATAATCAAACTGCTGGTTGGGCGAAAATGCCGTCCATTTGGCTTTCACCTGGTCAAGTAAAGCTCTCATATCACCAGACTTCGCCCGGATGCTCAGGCCATTCCGGTCATCGCCGTTAAAGAGGATCAGTGGTGTTACATTTTCGCGGAGGGATTTAAAATTGAAATCTTTTATAACGCCCACGATATGATAAGGCTTCATAACCTTAGCCATTTCATCCTGCGGAACGTACAGCTTTTGATCCAATGGGTTAGGGAAATTAAGCAACTTTGCTGCCGACTCATTGATAATTACCGCGGTTGAGTCCGTACCCATTTGGCTCGAAAAATTTCTTCCGGAAACTATTTTCATACCCAGCGTAGGCACGTAACCGTCATCAACATACCATGTCGAAGTGAGTATGGCGCGTTTTTGGTCCAATACGGGATCTTTAAAAACCGATGAATTATTGTTAGCGCCATTTGTAGGCAGGTAGCCGCTCATGGCAACACTCTGCACGCCGGCCAATTGTTTAACTTCCTGTTTAAACGCCATGGTTTTATTGCCCAATGTCGCAGTATTCCAAACGGTAAATACGCGCTCGCGATCAAACCCGATATCTTTGTTTTCAATATATTTCAATTGGTTGTAAATGACGAGCGTACCAATGATCAATCCTATTGAAATAACAAATTGCCCGACAACCAGCACGTTCCGTAAAAGGCTTCCTTTAAACCCGGCAGCTATTTTGCCTTTAAGCACCTCGATGGGCTGAAAACTGGAAAGGTATAACGCGGGGTATGATCCGGCGAGGCAGCCTATTACTATGATAAAAACAAGTAGTGAAGGCAGCAACCATAACAGGATATGCGGTGTTATCACCAACTCCTTACCCGATAAATTATTAAACATACCCAGGAACGCCCACGCGGCGAATACGGCAATGATGGCCCCGGCAAGCGTCACGATAATAGACTCGGTTAAAAATTGAGCGATCAAATATTTTCGCGCCGAGCCCAATACTTTACGCACCCCAACTTCTTTTGCGCGGTTAGCTGAACGCGCAGTGGAAAGGTTCATGAAATTAACGCAGGCTATCAGCAATATCAGCACCGCGATGGCTGAGAATATGTAGACCGTTTGTATGCTGCCGTTGGCTTCAAGCTCGTCGCGGCTGTTCGACTGCAAGTGTAATTTGGTAAGCGGCGTCAGGCTGAACCTGAAATAATTACCGCTTTTTTCAAGCTGGCTAAAAGTTAAATGCAAAATACCCAGTAGTTGCGGCCCGGCATGCCTGACCATAAATTCAGGAAGTTTGGCTTTTAAAGCATTAACATCGGCATCCGGCCTTAACAGGAGATAGGTATTGAAGTTATTACTGAACCAGGCGTTTTCCCGGCTTTCAGCCAAGGTTGGCATCGATACGAAAAAATCGAAATGAAAATGCGACTGGGAAGGGACATTTTTAATTACGCCCGTTATTTTATAAAGAGACGTATCATTAAAAGTGAGCACCTTACCCACAACATTGGTGCTGTTGAAATATTTTTCGGCTATTTTTTCCGTAATGACAACTGTATGAGGGTCTTTCAGCGCGATTTTAGGATCGCCGCTGATCATCGGCAGGGTAAACACGTCAAATACAGTCGGATCGGCATAGATCATTGCATTTTCAGAAATGTTTTGCGTACCCTTCTTAACCTGGTTACCTCCATAATACCTGAACCTGGTTACCTGCTCAATTTGGGGGAAATCGGCTTTGAACGCGGCCGCCGCCGGTGCAGGTACCTCTGCGTACGAGCCTTCATTACCGCCGAACCTGATGTCGTTATTTACCCGGTAAATACGATCGGCATTGATATTATACTTGTCATAACTCAGTTCGTCGAACACATAAAAAACGATAAGCAGGCATGTTGCCAGCCCTAATGCCAGTCCAAGTACGTTAATAGCAGTAAATCCTTTATTTTTCAAAAGATTCCTGAATGCGGTTTTGATGTAATTCCTGATCATGGTTTTTACAAATGGTTATTCATCAGACGCCGCGGGCTGCTCATAGGTTGCAGTGTTTTTTAAATTATTTGTCTGAACCGCCAATTATTTTGAGTTTACGATCCCGCTGAAGTTTGTTGTCGGTTAACAGTTATTAATTGCCAGCTACGTAAACAACTAATAACTGGTAACTGATAACCGATCACTCAGACCGCAGACTTTTCACAGGGTTTGCCAATGCCGCTTTGACGGCCTGGAAACTAATGGTAATGAAGGCTATCAAAAGCGCTGATACACCTGCCAGCGCAAACACCCACCAATGCATTTTAACGGGGTAAGCATAGTCCTGCAGCCATTTATGCATCGCGTACCAGGCTATCGGGGTTGCGACGATAATCGATAGCAGAACCAGCTTCAGGAAATCGACGGAAAGCATGGACGTGATATTGGTTACAGTTGCGCCGAGCACTTTTCGTATGCCGATCTCTTTCACTTTTACCTGCGCGGTATAAGTAGCCAAACCAAGCAAACCCAGGCAGGAGATGAATATGGCTATACAGGCAAAAATGCTGAACAAAGTGCCCGAGCGGGTATCAGACTTGTAAAGGTTATCATAGTCAGCATCCAGGAATTCGTAGCTGTACGGCAATACCGGGTTATATGCTTTGTAGGCCTTCTCCCCCGCTTTAATAGCTTGCTGAGCGCCTTTTCCGGTTGTTTTGATAAATATCGTGCCGCAATTTTCCGGCGCATCAACCAGGATAGCCGGCTCTATCTTTTGCTTCAATGAAGCGAAATGGAAATCCTTAACCACGCCGATGATCATGCCATTTTTATCATGAAGCTTAAATCTTTTGCCTATCGGGTCTTTGATACCGGCTTCCCTTACCGCAGTTTCATTCAGGATATAATTAGTGGAATCTGCTTTACCGCTCCTGAACGCCCTGCCCGCAACTATTTTCAGCTTAAAAAAATTAATGTAGGTGTCATCGATATTCAGCGGATGTATCAGGAAGCTGCGTTTGCTTTCTTTGCCATCCCAGTCGGTATCTCCTGTGTTGTTATTAATGTTGACAATATTGTCGCCGGCCCGGGTCACGTCAATTACGCCTGACCGGCTCATCAATTCTGCACGGACAGCATCATAATGGCCATAAATATCGCCCATGTCCATTCCGAAAACATGCGATTTATCATACCCGAGGTCCTTTTCCTGGATATATTTCAGCTGCTGCCTGATTATCAGCGTGCCGATGATCAAAACGATAGAGAATATAAATTGCGTAACAACCAATCCCTTACGAAACAGTACATTACCTATACCCAGCGATAGTTTTCCTTTAAGTGCATTGATGGGCTTGAATGATGATAATAGCAGTGCCGGATAGATGCTCGATGCAGCCAGCGAGCCGATCACGGTCAGGATGATCACCTTCCAGATACTACCATCAAACATATCGAACTGCATTTCCTTCCCTGAGATGGTATTATAAACAGGCATCAGGGATTTTACGGCGATCAACGAAAGCAATACAGCGACGACAAAGAACAAGGTTGTTTCAATAATGAACTGGCCGAACAACTGCTTCCTTTCGGCGCCTATTATCTTACGCACACTCACCTCTTTGGAGCGCAGCATAGCACGTGCGGTCGACAGATTGACATAATTGATGCAGGCGATGATTAGTATTAAAACTGCCACAATAAGAAATATCCTGGCAGTTTGCAGACCTGCAGGCGTACCGTCGGTATTGTACAAGTGCGTATGCAACAAAGGCTGAGCCACATATTGAAGGTGACCCTGTCCTGCGTCCTTTTGATTGGCGATATGGATCGCTGTCAGTTTATCAGCCACCACTTTAGCCGATGTGCCGGGTTTTATCAGTACATAAGTATTATAAAAGTAATCGCCCCAATCTTGTTCAAGGGATTTCCAGTAACCGCCGCTCTGATAGTTCTTTTTGGCGAGTTCGAAGGAAAAGAGGATATCGGCCTTGAAACTGGAGTTCTCGGGGAAATCCTTTAGAACGCCTGTAACTGTATAATTGTCCTTACTATTACCCAGTAATACCTTCCCTATAGGGTCTTCATCACCAAAAAAACGCTTCGCAGTAGTTTCGGTAATAATGATCGAATGAATGTCGGGGAAAGGGTTATTAATGTTGCCCTTCAGTAATTTAAAGTCGAACACTTTAAACAGCGAAGCATCTGCTACATATGCACCATGGTCGCCCGCTGAGAGTAGTTTGTCCTTGTAACGATAAACCGAATAGCCATAATTATTAATGCGAACGCTGTTTTCAACTTCAGGAACGTCTTTAACAGCATGCATGCCTATTGGCCCGGGTATGCCAGGCCAGGTTTGCCTGCTGGTACCAGTACCGATCTGCGCATTGATCCTGTATATCCGGTCAGCTTTAGTGTTGAAGGCATCAAAGCTGAATTCGTCGTTCACCCAAAGCAGGATGAGCAAACCGAACGTGAGGCCCACGGTAAGGCCGATAATATTGAGCAGCGCATAAAACTTGTTCCTCAGGATATTGCGCCAGGCGATCTTAAGATAATTGCGAAACATATAATTATAATTTAATTGTCCATGAGACCATACAGGTACTTCAGGAACTAAAATTATCTGTCTCGACCCGGAACGAGGTTGCAAACGATAAGTTGCAACCTCTTTTTCCAGCTCGCGTTTATATTCTGCCGGGTTTTTACCGGTCTGTTGTTTAAAAGCCCGGATGAAAGTGGCTTTGGAGTTAAACCCGGCATCGAACGCCATACCGACAAGCGTAATGCGGCCGTAAGCCGGGTCCTGCATTTTGGCCGCCACATCGCGGATGCGGTATTCGTTGATGAAGTCGTTGAAGTTTTTCTTCAGCGCTATATTGATGATCCGCGATAATTCGTGTGTCGTCAGGTTAAGCTTTTCCGCCAGCGAGCTTAAACTTAGTTCCGGGTCCTGGTAATGCAGGTTGGCTTCCATGGCCTTTTTCAGCCATATACCCTTTTCCCGCAGTTCTATCGGAAGCGATCTTGGCGCAACAGGGGCTTTGACGGTCAATGCGGCCTGCGGCCTTAAAAAAGCTGCTGCCGCGGTCCATATAATGATCACCGCGAAAACGATATAAAAGGGGTAATAGACTTGTATTCCCAGTTGATTCCTGTACCCAAAATAATCGACAGCGGCATAACCTATCCATAACAGCCACAACAAAGCCGTGGCGGCCAACAGGCGGCGCAGCCACCGGAATTCAAGAAGCGACCGGTCCATTAAGACAGGTTGCAATCGCCGGTAAAAATTTTGAATGAGCCTATGAGACCGGTACAGGTAGGTTATGATCGAAATAAAGATGAGCAGTTGTAATACCGGGTTCAATAATTTAATTTCCAACAGCTGGATACTCAATTCGAGCAATAAAGGACTGAAATGCCATAAATTTTTCCAGCCGAATTTGTAATGAGGGCGCGTTATTTTCAGGACATAAAAGTAGATCAGCGGACCCAGCGCCAGCAGGAATTGCATCGGCAGCCGGTTCCAGCCGGGCAGGTAGTCTTCAAGACGGATATCGATGGCCAATATCCGTGTCATCCATAAGACCATCACGACCAATGCCAGGGCGAGGATCCGATTTGCCGTGCGGTTAACGCTTTTGACAAAGGCTAATAACAGGGCAAAATTGACCCCGGTGAATATCATGCCTGTGAAGAACAGGTCGTAGAGGGTAATATGGAATGTGTATGAATTCAAGTTAGTTCATTAGTTCACTTGTTCATTAGTTCATTAGTAGCCCTGCAAACTGCGCACTGTGAACTGCAAACTTATTCACTTCTGAGGCTCTTCACCGGGTTCACAATAGCAGCTTTAATTGTCTGAAAGCAGGACGTTACGAAAGCTACCAGCAGCATGCCTGCGCCGCTCGCAATAAATATCCACCAGCTGATGGTCGTCTTATCAGCATAGTTTTCCATCCATTTGTCCATAGCGAACCAGGCCGGCGGAGTAACGATCACGAATGCCAGCAGGATAAGCAATACCAATTCTCTTGATAACAAGGTTACTATTTGTGACACGGATGCACCCAGTACTTTGCGTACGCCAATTTCCTTAGTGCGTTGCCCGGTGGTATAAATGGCCAGACCTAATAACCCAAGGCAACTGATGAATACCGAAAGGCCTGTGGCCCAGGTGAGCAAAGTTGAAGTTTGTTTTTCCTGGTTGTAAAAATCGGCTATCGATTTGTCATAAAACTTGTAGTTGGCTTCATCATCGGGGTACATCTCCTTCCATATTTTTGTCATAGCTGCCATGGTCTTTACCCAATCGCCGCCACCGGCAGTTTCGGGTTTCAGGGCAATGTGGATATTACCATTCTGCCAGCTATCTTTATCCCCGGCTGCAAGTATTAAAACCGGACTTATTGGAGATTGAAGCGAATGCGTATAAAAATCACCGACCACGCCTACGATACGCATATTATTTGAACCATTCATTTTTTCAAGCTCTTTACCGACGGCGTCGCCCGGATTTTTAAAGCCAAGTATCTTCGCATACTTTTCATTAATTACGAGCCCGTGCCCGGTATCACTTGCCATAATATTGCGGCCGGCCAATATTTTGATATGATACAGCTTGATATAATTCTCATCGCCAAATTTTAATTCCACGGGGGTTACTATTTCTTTTTTTCCGTCCTTGTAGGTTGCATTAGTAGAATTCGTTGAATTGGAAGACGGCGGCGGAAAACCCACGCTAACCATTTCCACCCCCGGCAGCGCCCGCAACTTGTCTGCCATTACCCTGTTGGTTGCCGCTTTACGGGTTTTATAAGGAGTTTCGGCAAAAACAATGGCATCCTTTTTAAAGCCCATATCCTTATGCAGTGCATAGTACACCTGCTTGCTCACCAGCAAAGTAGCCATAATAAAAAACTGGGCGATGACGAACTGCGATACCGTAAGGGATTTGCGCAGCCAGGCGTTGCGTGTTTTGCTGCTGCCGCTTTGCGCCTGGTTCTTAAGCACCAATACCGGCTTGTAGCCCGACAGCAAAAGCGCCGGATAAAAACCGGATAATAGGCTAACCACTACGATCAGCGCCAACAGGAACAGGAAAATATTAGGCTGGTGAAGGTAATCTGCTTTAACACCGGGGGTAATAAAATCCGAAAACAGGCTTAAGATCAGGGGTGCTAACGCCACCGAAATGATCACTGCAAACAAGGTGATCAGGAACGTTTCGCTCAAAAATTGAGTGATCAATTGACTGCGGTTGCTGCCCATGGTTTTGCGTATGCCAATCTCTTTTGCTCTCCTGGTGGCCTGTGCCGTAGTGAGGTTGATGAAGTTGATACAGCCCAGCAGCAAGAGGAAGCCTGCAACTGCCAGCAGCAAGTACGACCTGGTTTCGCTGGCCGGGCCGCTGAAATCAAAAGTACCATAATCCTGGTTGAAATGGATATCGCGCAATGGCTGAACAGTAAAGGTTTGTGACCTTCCGTTTTTTATATCATCAGCGGACAATGGATTCTTCTTTAGGAACATCGCATTTATTTGCGCTTGTATTTTAGCGGCGGAAATGCCGGGATACAGCTTGATGAATATTTCGGACGCAGAGTTGGTGCTTCCCCAACTGTCCGGTTGCACGTCATTACCGAGCCTGGTTTTGCGTATGGCCGAACTGTAGGATATAAAGTCGTGGCACGAAAAATCGGTGTTCTCTTTTATGGTTTGAACGATGCCGGATACCGTGGTTTTCAACGTATCGTAAGTCACCGTTTTGCCAAGCATCTGCTCGTAAGTAAGCGAAGGGAAATATGCCTTGGCTTTCTCATCGGTAAGCACTACGTGATAAGGTTCATTCAATGCCGTTGTGGGTGACCCGGCGAGCCATTTATACTGAATTATCTTAAAATAATTCTGGTCGGCCAGTGTGATATGATCCTGTCCCTTAAACTTTACGGGCTCGTTGTGTTTGCCCAGTACCGTTACATCGGGGTTCAATGTATATAAGGGCGCTATAATTTCAACCCCCGTAACATTGTTCTTTATGCCGGCCGCCATTGGGGCGGTGACACCATAGCTATGGTTCACATTGCCCTGGAATTTAAAATTGCTCACCACGCGATATATGCGCCCGCTGTCCTTCTCAAATTTATCAAACGTGAGATCATAATGCACGATCAGGTAGATCACCAGCGATGCGCTGATACCGATCGTAAGCCCGATGATGTTGATGAAGGTGAATACCTTGTGCCTCCAGAAATTACGGAAAGCGATCTTGAAATAATTGCGAAACATAATATGATAATTTGATTGTTCATGAGACCATTTAGGGACTTCAGGAACTAAAATTATCCGTCTCATTTGATAGTGTGGGTTCAATTTATCAATTGAAACCTCTTTTTCAAGTTCGCGCTTATAGGCTGAGGGATTTCTCCCTGTTAACTCCTTGAAAGCCCGAAAGAAGGTTGGTTTGGAGTTAAACCCGGCATCGTATGCCATGCCCAAAAGCGTTATCCGGTCATAAGCAGGGTCCTGCATTTTATCAATAACTTCCTGGACACGGTATTCATTAATGAAATCGTTAAAGCCTTTTTTGAGTGTAGTATTGATTATCCGGGATAACTCATGGGAACTGAGGTCAAGTTTTTCAGCCAGCGAACTTAAAGTCAACCCCGGGTCCTGGTAATAGCGGTTTTCTTTAACGGTTTGCTTTAGCCATTTCGCTTTTAGCTTCAATTCTGCGGGCGGTGGTGGTTTTGGCGACGAGGGCACTGCTACCGGCACACTAATTTTAGGCTTCAAATATGCCGCAGCAGCTATCCAGATCAGCATACCCGACAAAAGAAGATAAAAGAGGTAATAAGCCTGTACACTTAACCGGTAATTGAAATAATAATAGTTTATAGCTGTAAACGGTATCCATAAAAGCCATATAAAAGCAAAACCCGTCAGCAGGCGATGTAACCACCGCAATTCGAACCTGTTCCGGTCACACCCGTTGAATTGTTGACGCAGATAGAAACGTTCTATCAGCCGTTGGGAAAAATACAGATAGATAACGACCGAAATAAAGGTAAGCAGCCATAATATCTGCCCAGGCAAAGGGGCTTGCTCCAACAGCACGGGGATGAAGTGCAGCCAGTCCTTCCGGCGAAATTTATACTCCGGCCGCGTCAGCTTTAATACATAAAAATAGATCAGTGGACCGAGCGCCAACGAAAATTGCAGCGGCAGCGTTATACCGATAGCTGGAATGTGTATCATCCACAAAACCATTACCAGCAGCGCCAGGGCCAGGAACCTGTTTGCGGATCGGTTTACCCTTTTTGTGAACCCTAACAATAATGCAAAATTCAGCCCGGTAAAAATCACGCCGGTTAAAGCCAGGTTATACAGGCTATTCAGGTTAATATGGAATGCGTATTGATTCAAGTGAATGAGCTGGCTCAATCATTGTTCCAAATATATAAAACACTAACAGATAATAAGTTATACTGCCAGCCGATCGAATTAGTGTAACAAAAGCGAACGAGGGGTGTCCGCTTTTGGCTTGGCAATTGTGAATGGTGAATAATCAACGTCACGCGTAATTCACCATTGGCTATTCACCATTCACAAAATCACTCCGAACGCAGGCTTTTCACAGGGTTCGCCAAAGCCGCTTTAATGGATTGGAAACTGATAGTCGCAAATGCGATCAGGATAGCAACCATCCCCGCTATAGCCAGTATCCACCAATGGAACTCTGTACGATAAGCAAAGTTTTGCAGGAACAGCTTCTCCATCCCCCACCACGCTAATGGCGATGCTAACAGAATAGCAATCATTACCAGCTTAACGAAGTCGACCGAGAGCATGCCAACGATGCCTGACACACTGGCGCCGAGTACTTTCCGGATACCGATCTCCTTAGTGCGCTGCTCAGCTGCATAAGCTGCCAGCCCAAAAAGACCGAGGCAAGCGATCAGGATTGCCAGTGTACTGAACGATATAAATAGAGTGCCCAGGCGCTGCTCCGAATGATATGTAGCGTCAAAATCCTGGTCCATAAAGGAATAACTAAACTGCTGATTGGGCGAAAATTGCTTCCACATATTCGCCACCTGTGACATCAATCCGGAAAGATCGGTAGTTTTCACCTTGACACTGATTGCGCCATAATCGGGGGCATAAACCAATGCGCATGGCTCGATCTTATCGCGCAAGGAAGAAAAATTAAAATCCTTCATCACGCCCACAATGTGGTAAGGTTGTACGCCGTAGCTGTCGCGATAAACGGTTTTACCAAGCGGGTCCTTGAATCCAAATTTAGCAACGAAAGCTTCATTAACGATCATAGCGGCAGTATCGGAAGCCATTTGTTTAGAGAAATTGCGCCCGGCTATCAACTTGATACCCATTGTATTCATATAATTCTCATCAACCGGCCAAAATTGAGAAAGCACATCTTGTTTGATGTCAATAGGCAATTGCGGAAAGAGACCGGTTAGATTCCGCTCCTTGCCGGTTGGCTGGTAGGATGTCATTGTGGTATTAACTACGCCAGCTAGTTGTTTCAGTTCCTGGTTCAGGTTAGCAGCTTTCCTGTCTAAGCTGTTAGTGTTTTTAATAATAAGCACCTGGTCGCGGTCAAAGCCTAGCTTCTTATTATGAATATAGTTCAGTTGGTTATAGATCACCAGTGTGGAAATGATAAGTACAATGGATATACCGAACTGAAAAACCACGAGTGAACTACGCAAAAAGCTATTTTTGAATCCTGCTGCCAGTTTTCCCTTTAATGCCTCGATCGGTTTAAAGCCGGAAAGATAAAGTGCCGGGTATGATCCCGCCAGGAAACCAACTATCAAAACAATGAATATAAATGATGGCACAAGCCAGGTTAACGATTGAACGGTAAAGCCCAGATGCTTGCTGGAAACCTGGTTAAACAAGGGCAGCAAAAAGGCAGCAAGCCCTATCGCAATGAAAGCAGAAACCAGGGTAATCAGCGTGGATTCAGTGAGGAATTGGGCAATAAGGTTCGTCCGCGCCGAGCCCAATACTTTTCGTACACCCACTTCTTTAGCCCTGTTGGATGAGCGGGCTGTGGACAGGTTCATGAAATTAACGCAAGCGATAAGCAATATGAAAGCCCCAATAGCTGAAAATATATATACATATTCAATATTGCCGCCGGGTTCAAGCTCGGCCTGACAATGTGAACGAAGGTGGATATCCAAAAGTGGTTTCAGTCCGGCACGCAGATAATTTCCGCCGGTGGTCCAGGCTTTGGGATCGTAAGATTGCTTTATTTCGATCTTCGTCATCTCTGCCCCCAGTTTTTTCACATCTGTGCCCGGCTTCAGGAGCACGTAATTGTGTACACCGCTGTACCCCCAGCCATGCTGATGACTTTCGGGAATAGATGAGTAAGACAAAAAGAAATCATAATGAAAATGCGACTGAGACGGTATGTCTTTGATAACACCGGTTATCTTATATACCGTGGTATCGTTAATGGTTAAAGTCTGCCCCACAACGCCTGACTTGCCGAAATACTTATTTGCCGTGCTTTCGGTGATAACAGCAGAATGCGGATCATTTAGTGACCCGGCCGGGTTGCCATCGATCATAGGTAAAGTGAACACACCAAACAAGCTCGACTCGGTGTACACAATGTTATGCTCTTCGATATCCTGGTTACCTTTGCGAACAAAATATTTTTTAGGCGAAATGAACAATGATTCTAATGGGATCATCCTTGTAAATTTCTCGACTTCCGGAAAGCTCTTCATTACTTCCATATACGGCTCTCCGCTTGGCGCATATGATGCCTCCCGTCCGTTTAATCTGACTTCATCTGAGATGCGATAAATTCTGTCGGCATTGGTATTGTATTTATCGTAGCTCAATTCATCGACCACATAAAATACGATGAGCAAACAGGTAGCCAGGCCCACTGAAAGCCCAAGCACATTAATGGCCGTAAACCCAATGTTCTTCTTTAGGCTGCGGATGGCGGTTTTTAAATAATTTTTAAACATATAATTGCGGTTTAATTTCTCCTGAGACCACACCGGAGTGGTTTCATGGTTCGAAATTATCGCTGCAAACTGGGGTTGTCGTCTCAAGTCGTGAAATGAGACTTCTTTTTCGAGGACGACTTTATAGGCTAGCGGAGTTTTGTCTGTAATATGTTTGAAGGTCCGGTTAAAAGTGGCTTTCGAATTGAAACCGGACTCATAAGCAATGCCAAGCAAGGTGATATGCTTATAAGCCGGGTCGTGCATTTTCGAGATCACATACCGGATGCGGTATTCATTGACAAAGTCACTAAAGCTTTTATTGAGTCCTGTATTAATTATCTGTGATAATTCACGGGCAGGCAGTTCAAGCTTCCCGGCCAATGACGCTAAACTTAGGTCTGCATCGCGATAGTACTGGTTAGCCTCTACGGCGTTCTTGAGCCAGACGCCTTTTTCCCTCAATCCGGACGGCAGGGGTTGTCTTGGCGTAACAGATTGTTGTGCCATCATCCCGGCCTGCGGCTTTAGGAAAGCCGCAGCAGCGGTCCATATAATGATGACGGCGAAAAAGATATAAAAGGGGTAATAAACGTGCATACCCAATTGATCGCGATACCCAAAATAATCTACGGCCACGTATGCTATCCAAAGTATCCACAGAAAACTAGTGGCCGCAAGCAGGCGGCGCAGCCAGCGGAATTCCAAAAGTGAGCGATCCATCAGTACCGGTTGCAAGCGCCGGTAAAAATTCCGAATGAGTTTATGAGAAAGGAACAGGTAGATTATAATAGAAATAAAGATGAACAGTTGTAATACTGGGTTTAGCAGCCTGAAGGCCTGTGTGGCATAAGTAGCTGCGCCAGTCGTTATCCCCTCCCGTATCTCTAATGCCTGGATGCTGAATTCGAGCAACAATGGACTGAAGTGCAAAAGATCCTTACGGCTGAATTGATACGCCGGCCGCGTTATTTTCAATACATAAAAATAGATGAGCGGCCCAAGCGCCAGCAGAAACTGCATTGGCAAGCGGTCCCAGCCGGGCAGGTAAGTATCCAGCCGAATATCGACAGCTAGTATACGCATCATCCATAAAACCATTACCACCAGCGCCAGGGCCAGGGGCCGGTTGGCGGAGCGGTTGACGCTTTTTCCAAACCACAACAACAGAGCAAAGTTCAGCCCGGTGAACATCATCCCGACAAAAAGCAGGTCGTACAGACTGGTATGGAATGCGTATGAATTCAAGTTTACAATATAAGTCCATAGTTAATAGTCCATAGCCGATAGTTTTCCGAGACCGGCCTGGACTATTGACCGTCGTTTACAAACTTTATTCTGAGCGAAGGCTCCTTACCGGATTCGCCAAAGCGGCTTTTACCGCCTGGAAGCTTACCGTTAGTAAAGTGATCATAATTACCGCCCCACAAGCGACCAGGAACACAACCGGACCGATGCTGATGCGGTAAACATAGCCGTTGAGCCACTGATTCATCAGGTAATAGGATAACGGGAATGCAATAAGCACTGCGACGGTGACCAGCACGAGGAAGTCTTTAGTGAGCATGACGATAATACTATTCACTGATGCGCCGATCACTTTGCGAATGCCTATTTCCTTCTGGCGTTTCTGCGCTGTGAATGCCACGAGTCCAAACAAGCCGAGGCACGAAATAATGATGGCCAGGCACGAAAAGTACATTGAAAGCGTGGAGGTGCGGGTTTCGGTTTCATATTGTTTCTGATACTCAGCATCAAGGTAATCAAAAGCGAAAGGAAAGCCGGGATTATAAGAATTGTAGAAATTCTGTATCCGGTTGATGGTTTCCTTTTGGTCCTGGCCGCTTATTCTGACCATGACCTTGTAAAACGGACTGCCGCCGGAGTTTGCTAAGAGTACAAACACAGGCCGTACGGGCTCATGCAGTGATTCGAAATGAAAGTCCTTTACAATGCCAATTATTTGATAGCTGCTGCCAAACATCTTTATGTTCTTCCCTACCGGATCCTTTAAATGCATGGCTTTTATTGCCGTTTCATTTACCACGACTTTGTTAGTGTCCATGCCATAGCTTCTTGAAAAGCCACGGCCCTGGGCCATTTGCATGCCCATGGTCTGGAAGAAGTCATAGCCACCCAAAAAGCCTTCGAAATACACATCCTGTTTAGGTGTTTTGCCCTCCCAGTCCAGGGCGGCGGTCCCAAAGTTGCGGCCTATCATGTTGTGCTGCGTGAAAGTGGCATTGATCACACCGGGAATTTTCTTAAGCTCCGAAACAAAAACCTCTTCGGTACCCGAAACTTTTCCTTCTGTATTGATGCGGATCACATTATCCTTGTTGAATCCCACCTCTGTCGATTGAATGAATTTTATCTGTTTGTAAACCACCAGCACGGCGACGATCAGCATTACAGACAGCGTGAACTGGAACACCACAAGGCCTTTTCGCGCAAGCAATTCAGACAAAGAGGTATTGAGCTTTCCTTTCAGTACGGCCAGCGGGTTGAATTTTGAAAGGTATAACGCCGGGTAACTGCCGGATATCAGGCCCGTGAACAATACAATGCCAATAAGCATTAGGATCATCGACAGATCGAATTGCAAATGAATATCCTTGCCTGTCAGCAAATTAAATTGCGGCAATAACAACCATGCGATAGCAATTGCGATGCCCGTGGTGATTAGCACGAGCAGCAGCGATTCCGAGAAAAACTGTATGATCAATTGGCTGCGCCCGGCCCCGACAACCTTTTTTATTCCCACTTCTTTCATCCTCCCGGCGGCTTTCGCGGTCGACAAATTCATGAAGTTGATACAGGCAATAAGCAATATGAATACGGCTACAAGCGAGAACAGCTTCACGTATTCGGCCCGGCCGCCTACTCTTGCGCCATGATTGAAGGTATTTTCCAGGTAGCTGCCGGCAAATGGCGCAACGAAAAGCGTGCGGTTGGTATCCGAGCAGTTTTTGGTCACCACGTTGGCTATCGTCCTGTTGAGCGCGTTGATATTGGCGCCGGGCTTTACCAAAATAAAATTGTGCGGTCCGCTGTTGCCCCATGTTTTCACCCAGGGTTGCACATCGGCCAGGTAATCGAAAGACAAGACAAAATCAAATTGCTGCGACGAATGAACGGGCACTTCCTCAAATACGCCTGTTACCGCAAAATCCTTTTGATGCTGGAAACGGATAGTTTTACCCACCGCGTCCGTCGTGCCAAACAGCCTTTGCGCCAGGTCATCGGATATAACTATAGAATTTTTTGCCGCAAGTACCTGTGACTTATCACCATGCAGCATCTTGAATGAAAAGATATTGAAGTAATCCTTACCGACATACTGTACAGATGCCTTAATGTTCTTGTCTCCAACGGTCAATGTTGATTTCTGGAACCAATCGGTCGGCGCCACGGGCGAGGCATACTGAATTTCCGGCGACATCAACGCAATAGTTTGGCTGACCGGACCAGATGATTCATCCGTCAGGTTTTGACCGCCGTTACCTCCGCGGTGTTCCATCACCTGGTATATCCGGTTGTCGTTGTCAAAAAACTTATCGTAGCTTAACTCATCATGCACCCACAGGTAGATGAGCAAAGTACAGGCTATCCCGGCTGACAATCCCAATACATTCAGAAATGTAAATTGCTTGTCTTTCTTCAGGTTCCGGAACGCGATCTTGATGTAATTCCTTATCATGGGGTTAGTTCATTAGTTCACTGGTTCATTAGTTCATGGTGTCCGATTGCTACTGCTACTCCGACCTAAGGCTGTTCACAGGGTTTGCCACCGCCGCTTTGATGGTTTGGAAACTTACGGTCACCAGCGCGATCAGCAACACAAACACTGCCGCACCGAGGAATATCCAGGCATTGATACCGATCTTGTAGGGATAGTTTTCAAGCCATTTATGCATGGCCCACCAGGCTGCAGGCGCCGATATCACGGCTGAGATCAAAACCAGTATCGCGAAATCAGTTGATAGTTTTCGCACGATACCTTCAATACTCGCCCCAAGTACTTTACGGATCCCTATCTCTTTCTTGCGGCGTTCGGCTGATAATGTTGCCAAGCCGAACAAGCCGATGCAGGAAATAAATATAGTAAGCACAGCGCCAAAGCTGACGATCTGTTTCCATTTAGCCTCTTTGTCATATTGTTCGGCTACTTCGGCTTCCCTGAATTTGTATTGATAAGGAATAAAAGGGAATAGTGCCTTGAATTCTTTTTGAATCTTATTCAACGCAGTCGCTTTATTCTTGTCGTCAATCTTGACAAAAATATTCCCCCACGGTAAATTGTGCTGCATCGTGTACAACATCGGCGACAATTTCTCGGTAAGCGGCAGGAAGTTATAATTCTTTACAACGCCGACCACGTTGTATTTCTTTTTGGCATAAAAGAAATCAACCACTTCGCCTATCGGCTTTTTCCAACCAGCCTGCTTTACAAATTCTTCGTTCACCAATACGCTGTTTGTGCTGTCTGAAACCAAGCCCTTCGAAAAATTGCGGCCCTTTGCCATCGAAACCTGGAACAGCGGCAAATAATCCTCGTCGATATGCTTTTCATCAAATGCAAACTGCTGCGAGCCGTTGATATGAGCCATGGTACCCCATCGGCCGCTTTGGTCAGCTGTTACGCCAGCAATAGATGGATCTTTCGATAATTCATCCTTGAACAATATCATTTTAGCTTTGTCGACGCCGAACCCGGCGTTGATGGATACTACATCCTTGTCATTATAGCCCAGGTCGAAATTCATCAGGTAGCTGAATTGTGAATAGATGGTAATGGTAGATATGATAAGGAATGTCGCCAAAGTGAACTGGAGAATTACCAAACCTTTTGACAGGTAGTTCTTACCAACATATTGTGTACGGTTGTATAGTGACTGCACCGGGTTGAAGCCGGACAACACCAAAGCCGGGTAGAACCCGGCTAATAAGCCTGTGAGCAAAAAGATGCCGATATACCCCGCCACCAGCTTAAAGCTCAACAAGTACGAAAAAGCCAGCGCCTTATTGGCCAGTGTATTGAAGAACGGTAATACTGCAACTACCAAAACAATCGACAAAACAAAAGCGATAAAGCTGAGGATGAATGACTCGCCCAGGAATTGCATGATCAATTGTTTGCGCTGACCGCCTACCACTTTACGGATACCGATCTCTTTGGCACGTTTAAGGGAACGGGCGACTGTCAGATTTACAAAATTGATACAAGCAATACTCAGAATAAATAATGCTATACCGGTCAGAATGTAGGAATACATTGGGTTACTTTCGTCAGACAAGCCATTATCAGCCGGGTAGTCCGTACTGGTATGCATTGCCAGTAAGGGCTGGAGGCTGAACGACCGTTTATCTTTGTCGCCGTACTTATCCGCATTTTCTTTGATCTGGCTTGCCGCATCGGTAAGATATATCTTGTTGATCTTAGCATCCAGTTGTTTGATGTTGGTGCCAGGCTTTATTACAAGGAATGTGTTCTCGAAGAAATTGTTCCATTGATTGTCGATGTGGTTCACCTTTTTGGCCAGCAGCATTTTGATCTTGATCGATGAATTCTGGGGCGATTTTTTGGTTACTGCGGTCACCTTAAATGGATGGAATGTACTATCCGTTTTCAGGTCGAGGGTTTTACCAACCGGGTTTCCCTTGCCAAAATATTTTTCCGCCACTTCTTGCGAAAGTACAATGGAATGGGGGTCATCGAGCGCATGTTCGGACGCACCATACAACATCGGAAAGGTGAAAACCGAAAAGAAATTACTGTCGACATATAAGGCATCCTGGTCAAATACTTCGGTGCCCCGTTTTATGGTATAATCGGCGCCCTGTATCCTGACAAAATCCTGCACTTCGGGCAGCTGCCTTTGAAAATTAGGGCCAGGCATATCGCCGGTGCTTGAGAATTTATGCACCTGGCCATCGGCGCTCTGATCGTCAATTACCAGGTGGTAAATATTGGGAGCATTAACGTTGAACCTGTCATAGCTCACCTCATCCATCGCATACAGGAAGATGAGCATGCAGCAGGCCAGCCCCACGCTAAGTCCGACAATATTGATCACAGAAAATGCTTTGTTCCTCCAAAGATTTCTGAATGCGGTTTTGAAGTAATTCCTGATCATGTTATTGGTTCATTAGTTCACTTATTCATTAGTTCATTGGTGTCCGACTGCTACTGCTACTGCTATTGCTACTCTGACCTAAGGGTTTTAACCGGGTTCGCCAGCGCCGCTTTTATGGCCTGGTAGCTTACCGTTATTAATGCGATAACCGCTGCCGTTATGCCTGCCGCCGCAAATACCCACAAATGGATGTCGATATGGTAATCGTAGCCTTTCAGCCATTTACTCATAGCGTAATATGCCAGCGGGAATGCTGCAATACATGACAGCCCGACTAGTACCAAAAAGTCCTTCGAGAGCAATGTTGTTACGCTCGCAATGCTGGCGCCCAGTACTTTGCGGATGCCTATCTCTTTGGTCCTGCGCTCGGCCGTATATGCTGCCAGGCCGAAAAGGCCGAGGCAGGAAATCAGGATCGCCAGCGAGGCAAACAATCTCGATAATTTGCTGGCCAAACCTTCAGTATAAAACATGTTGTTGAACTGGTCGTCCACAAACTGGTAATCGAAGGGGTAACGCGGGTTATACTTTTTCAGGACGCTTTGTACGCCTGCCAGCGCTTTTTGCAGATCGGCATGCGGCTGCAGGCGTACATACATCAGTGTATTATACTGAGGGCTGGCTGTAAAGAACATCACCGGGTCGGGCTTGCCGTACATGTTACCATATACATAATCGTTCACTACGCCGACAACCGTAGCCATGGTCGTATCGCCATTATAATGCATGGTTTTTCCCAGCGCACTGCCCTTACCTAACAGCTTCTCCAGCGATTTTGTGATCACCATACGCACAGGCCTGCCCGTGTCTGTTACGGTCAAATTCCTTCCTTCCAGTATCTTCAGGCCGGCCGTACGCATGTAATCCGGAGTGACATATCGCTGCGATATCAATACTTTTGAAGAAGGGTCCTTTCCCTGCCAGGTCATGCCGTCGGTGTTATTGCCGCCATAAATAATATCATGATCGGCGAGCGCCACATCGGCGAAGTAACCTGAATTGAGTAGTTCCTGCCTTATCGGGTAATAATTTTTTGCCATATCGCCCTGCAGCGGAAGCCTGAGCAGGTTGTTCCTGTTGAAACCGAGCGGGCGGTCCTTTATATGCTGTATTTGTTGGTAGATGATGACCGTACTAATGATCAATACAATGGAAGCGGTAAACTGTAAGATCACCAAACCTTTTCGCACGAAAGAAGCTCCGCTATCCTTTAATTTTAAGCCCTTCAGCACAGCAACCGGCCTGAACGACGACAGGTACAGCGACGGATAACTACCGGCCACAACGCCGCAAATCACAGCTATCAGCACTAAAGCAATGATATGATAGGGGTCATCGAAACCAACGGTAAGCTGTTTTTGCACCAGCAGGTTAAATGCAGGCAATACTATGATCAATAAAATGATCGCAATGACCGCTGCTAACAGCGCCAGAAATACTGATTCGCCGATGAATTGGGCAACAAGCGATCTCTTTCCAGCACCCAATACTTTACGTACACCTACTTCGCGGGCGCGTTTCTCGCTGCGGGCTGTGGCCAGGTTCATGAAGTTGATACAGGCTATGAACAGGATGATCCAGGCTATGGTGCTGAAAAGGTGCACGTAGAATATCTGGCCACCCCCGGTCAGTTTACCATCTTTGAAATCATCGCGCAGGTGCCAATCGTTCATGCTGAAAAGCAGCATGTGGGCGATGTCTTTGAGCTCGTGCCGCTGGATATAATTGAGCATCTGCCTATTAACCGTAGCATAGCTTGCACCCTGTTTCAATTCGACGTAAGTTGTGGTATTGTTATTACCCCAATAATGTATGTACGGGCTGTCGTCCCAATGGATCTGGAAGGGCATCAGCCATTCGAATTGAAGGGTAGAGTTGGTCGGAAGGTCTTTGATCACGCCCGAAACCACATAATCCTGCTTATTATCAACCCGGATGCTTTTACCGATGACATCCTTTTCGTTCCCGAAAAATTTCTTAGCCGCCCGCTCAGTGATCACAATGGAATGGTACTGTTTAAAAGCCGTTTGTGCGTTTCCTTGCACAAAAGGCAGCGTGAACATGCTGAAGATCGATGGATCAGCATACTGGCCCGTAGCGTAGACCGACTTATCACCCTGTGAGAATAAATAGGTTGTCCCGCCTTCGGATGTACGGCAGGTATTGGCTATTCCCGGCAATGTTTCCTTTACCTCAGGTCCCATGATACCGGGCGTCGAAGAATGCGTATACACGTAAGTGTCGTATTTCTGATTTTCCTTCACAAGATACAGCCGGTCTTTCTTGAGATTATTAGTGTCGTAGCTAACCTCGTTCTCAACCCATAAAAAGATCAGCGCGGCACAGGTGATGCCTATCGCCAGGCCAAAAATGTTCAGGAAACTGAAGCCTTTGTTCTTCTGAAGATTGCGGATGGCTGTACGGATGAATGTCTTTATCATGATCAGAATAATTTAGAGCCTCGAAATCTGGCCGCTCCCGCTTTTATTAGAATTGATCTTTGTCACCGAACCGGTATAGCCTACCACGCCTGAGCCTGAAACCGCGGCGTATAATTGCTCGCTGGCATTTACTTTGGCGTCGCCCGAACCTGAGACTTTGACGTTCGAATCAGAAGTAACCAACTTAGCGGCTATGAAATTTCCGGAGCCGGCTACATTGACCATCGAGTGATCTGCATTACCGGCAATATTAATTGAGCCTGACCCGGATACCTTACTGAGCAAATCTTTAGTGGTAATTTTCCCGCGCATACTACCCGAGCCTCTTACCGTAAGCGATAAGTGCTCCGAATTTATGCCCTGCTCAAAAGCCATCGTACCGCTGCCCGACAGGTTGATCTTTTCAAGACTTTTGAAAGTAAGGTAGGCTGTGATGCGGTAATGTTTTTTATGCCATACGCTTTTATCGCCGTACCAGCTTTTTTCTCCCTGGCTCCAATTGTCGTGCTTGTTGCGGATATGAAGCGTATGTCCGTCAACCTCTGCTATTACCCGGTCCCTCACTTCAGCCGGAACAGTTAACTTTAAGGATTCAGTCTGCCCTTGTACCATAACAACATCCACCGGGCCTTCGACCTTTAGGGTATTGAAACCGGAAACACTGGGTTCGATGGTTGCCAGTGAATCGCCTGAATTTTTGACAGATTGTTGCGCCAGTAAGGTATTGCCTCCGGCTAATAAAATGGCAGCTAATAGTATATTGATTTTCTTTTTCATTGCTTTTTGAATATTTATTTACTTCTCAAACTCTCTTCGAGAGCCGTAGCTCATTCTGAGCGAAGGCTCTTCACCGGATTTACTGTCGCCGCTTTTATCGCCTGGAAGCTGATAGTAGCTAAAGCAATAGCGATCGCCGCTATTCCGGATAGGACGAATATCCACCAACTGATACCGATATGGTATGCAAAATCCTGCAGCCAGTGATGTAAGACAAGCCACGCTATCGGTGTTGCGATCACGATGGCGACAATAACAAGTTTTATAAAATCTTTAGATAATAGCAGTACGATGTTGGAAACGGATGCCCCAAGCACTTTACGTACGCCGATCTCTTTGGTACGCTGCAGCGTTGCAAAAAGCGATAATCCTAAAAGACCAAGTGACGCGATGAAAATGGCAAAACCCCCAAATATGCCGAAAGCTTCCCCGAACAGTGCATCGTTCTTATATTGTTCATTATAGCGTTGATCCAAAAAGGCATAATCGAAAATATTTCCCGGGTAGAATTTGTCGTACACCGCTTTAATGGATGCGATAGTTTGGGTTGAATTAGAGGTATTCATTTTCACCGATATCCACGACCCTATACTTAACTGCGGCCTGAAGAATGTAGGCTCGATCGCATAACGTAATGATTTTTGGTGCGAATCGCCAACCACGCCGATGATGGTCCACCTGCTTTTACTATTGATCATAAGTTGCCCAATGGCAGCCTGCGGGGACGAAAAGCCTAATAACTTTGTCGCATTTACATTTACGATCGTGCTGTGCAGGTCTTCATATTTTTTGGCGTAATCAGATGGCGAAAAGTTCCTGCCGGCTACCAATGTCATGCCATAGGTTGTAATATAGTCGGTGCTTACACCATTGAAACGCATGGTATAATGCGTATTGGGATCGCCATGTGCAGACCTGATGTCAAAGTTCCGCCCGGTTTCACTACCAGGTATCCAAAAAGAAGTGGCCGCATTTTTTACCGTCGATATTTGTTTCACTTCGGCAAGAAAAGCCTTCGCCCGGGTATCTGCTGTATCAGGCGTTGTAAACTGCGGGCCATTGATCGCTACCACCTGGTCGATATTAACCCCCAGCTTCTGGCTGCTCATGAATTTGATCTGCCGGTACACGATGAATGCACCGGTTATCAGCACGATGGTTATAGCGAACTGCCCGATAACCAAGCCTTTGCGAAGAATAATTCCTTTTTTCGAACTGCTGTATTTCCCCTTTAATACCAGGATAGGCCTAAACGATGATAACACAAACGCCGGGTAGAATCCGGATATAAAGATGCCGAGCAATACGATGGCAACTAACCCGATGGTGATCGCATAGCCGCCTAAGCCTTTTTGTAATAAAAACGCAAGCGATAATTGCTGGTTTACAAGCGTATTGAATACAGGCTGGAAAATCACTGCCAAAATAATAGCAATTGCCAGCGCCATTATGTTGATAATCAGCGACTCCGTCAAAAACTGCCTGATCAGTTGGCCCTTGTTTGCCCCGGCTACTTTGCGCACACCTACTTCAAGCGCTCTTTCGGATGCGCGGGCTGTTGCCAGGTTGATATAATTTACCCAGGCAATGCCAATAATGAATAAGGCGATGATCAGCAAACCCCAAACTACATTTGAACTTGCCGTTTCTATATTTTCATATTCCGTGTCAGAATAAAGATGAATTTTCAACAGCGGTTGCAGGTAAAATTTCTCTACACTCCCTGACACCTTGTTGCCGTCAAAGTGACGCTGGCTGAATGCGGCCATTTTAGCATCAAATGCTTTGTAATCTGTTCCTGGTTTTAACTGGATATAATGCCAGAAGTCTGAGTCGTGAAAATCATAATCGGCCTGTTTATAGCCATAAGAATGAATAAGCGTTTGATAAGATATCAAACAGTCGAACTGGAAAATGGAGTTTTTAGGTATATCCTTAAGTACCGCCGTGATCTTGGTCGGGAAAGTGTCGGTCCCCATTTTGATCATTTGCCCAACGCAAGGCTGGAAATCATTTCCCCGGACGTCAAATATCTTACGGGCCATGGTTTCCGAGATCGCCACAGTATTTACTTCGGAAAGAACAGTTTTGCTGTCACCGGCAACAACCGGGAAAGTAAACATGGTTAACAGGGAATTATCCACGCAATACTCCTGGTTCTTGTCTATCTTTTTGTCTTTGTAGGTTACAGTGGCTTCTCCGAATTGAAGAACCCTCGCGTTGGCAACCACTTCCGGGTAATCATCCTTCATTGCTTTGCCCACGCCGGAATAAGTTATCGTGCCGTGCTGTATCAATTTACCGTTTTGATAACGGTCATTCACCACGCGATACAGATCGGGTGCATTTTTATTAAAATGATCATAGCTAAGCTCAAAATTCACATATTGTAAAATGAGCAGGCATGCCGCCATGCCTAACGATAGACCAAGTATATTGATGAGCGAGAAGACTTTGTTCTTCCAAAGGTTCCGCCAGGCGGTTTTGATGTAATTTCGTATCATGACACTTTAGTTCATTGGTTCAATTGTTCATTAGTTTATTGGTGGCCCATCGGTTTATCTGACTACTACTGCCACTGCTACTCTGATCGTAAACTTTTCACCGGGTTAGCCATCGCAGCTTTTATCGCATGCGAGCTGATGGTCAGCAAGGCAAATACGATCGCCAGTGCGCCGGCGATAATAAATGCCCATGCGTTCACATTTATCCGGTAGCTGAATGCTGTAAGCCATTTATTCATCACGTACCAGGCGATGGGTGAGGCGATAAGTATCGAAATGATCACTAACCGCAGAAAATCGCTGGTTAATAACCTGGCAATGCCCGAAACGCTTGCGCCGAGCACTTTGCGGATGCCGATTTCTTTTGTTCTTCGTTCCGCGATAGACGCCGCTAATCCAAACAGGCCCAGGCAGGCTACGAATATGGCCAGCAATGAAAATACCTTTGCCGTACTGGCCGTATGCTCTTCTGATGTGTACAGGCTTTGGATATGGGTATCGAGAAACTCGTAATCGAAGCTGGAATTGGGCAGATCGGCTTTGAATTTGTGCTGCACCTGCTGCATAAAGCCTGCCAGGTTATTGGTGTTATACCTGATCAATAAGGTGTTTAATGATTCATGCGGCTTATTCATCGTGTAATAAATGTAACCGCCTACCTCATTTTTAAGCGACTGGTAGTTAAAGTCTTTCACTACTCCTGTAATGATGGATCTTGGCATCATTTCACTCACGATGTATTTGCCAATTGCATCCTGCGGTGATTTATAACCCAGGAATTTCATTACCGATTCATTAATTAACAGGTAGCAATTGGTATCACCCACAGCAAGCGTTTGCGGAATGGTAGTTCCGGCAAGCAATTTCAATTGCATGGTTTTCACGATGGAACCATTTGTATTGCAGGTCCTTACCGGGTAACCCTCTTTGTCGGTCAATAATTTCTTAATACTTTTGCCGCTTTCGATGTCTCCCGGGATAGACTGCGCCGGCGTAGCGCTTTCAACGCTTGCCATGCCTTTCAGGTCGTTGACCAGGTCGGAAACCTGCTGCTTGTCCTGAGCAGCTTTGATAGATACAGAAACGACCCCTTTCGGATTATAACCGAGGTCCTTATTGCGGATATAATTGATCTGCTGCAGGATCACGATAACCGAAATGATCAGGATAATGGAAGAAGCAAACTGGAACACTACCAGCGACTTGCGAATAAAATCAGCAACTGAATGTTTGATCTTCAGCTTGTTCATCAAAACGAGCGGCGAAATACGCGACATGGAGAAAGCCGGGTAGCTGCCCGCCAAAAGGGTCACTACCATCCATGTAAGCAGTAAGCATATCAAGATCGGCCCTGTTAACAATGCTTCCGGTTTCAACCCGATGCCGGTAATGTTTTGAAAAAATGGTTGCAGCATAAAGCAGGCTGCGTACCCAATGACGATGGCTATTAAAGAAAGGACTGCCGTTTCGGTATAGAACAGCGCAAGCAGGTGCCGTCTGTCCGCGCCCAAAACCTTGTTCACCCCTACTCCCTTTGCACGCTTTTCAGAGCGTGCTGTAGCCAGGTTCATATAATTGATGCAGGCTATGGCCAGCACCAAAAGCGACAGGAACAATAACGCGTTTACGGTACTGATACTGCCCATCCGCGATGAAAAACCAGCTCTTATATCAGCCGAATACAGGTGAATATCCGCCAGTGGCTGAAAAATGAACCCGGTAAAAAACTGGTTCTCTTTTTTCAGGTATTTATCAACCAGCGCACTAGCTTCTTTTTGCACCTGTTTTACATCCGCGCCGGGCAGTAGTTGCACGTAGGTCTCATAGCTTGAATTGCCCCAGTACGCACCTTTACCCATCCATGAATCCATGATGTTATAGATCATGTCACAATCGATGGTGCTGTTTTCAGGCAAATCCTTGTAAACGCCTGAAACGTGCATCGTATCCTGATTTTCGACATAAATAATCTTACCGGTCGCAGGTTCGTCTCCATATAATCTTTTCTTTGCTGACTCAGAAAGGACGATCGACTTAGGTTGTGCAAAAGCTGTTTGGGCATTTCCTTCGATGAACTTAATATCGAACATTTTGAAAGCCCCTGCGTCGGCCAGGTATAGGCCTTTTTCGCTGAAATTCTTATCATCGGTCTTAAGCGATATAATAGCTCCGAAATCGTGTTTTATCAGCCGGGTCATTGCCTTCACCTGCGGCAGGTCCTTCACAAATGTGGGCCCTGCAATCCCTGGTAGTTGTGCCCAAACCTGGGAATTGTACTGCGCGCTGGATTGCAGGTTGACCCGGTAAATGTCTTTTGAGTTTTTGAACATTCGGTCGAAACTCAATTCATAGGATGCACAGGCAAACAATGTGAGGCAAACGCAGATACCGATAGCTAAACCGGCAATGTTAAGCGTTGCGAAAAGCTTGTTGGCGGCAATATTGCGCCAGGCGGTTTTGATGAAGTTCTTTATCATGGCGTTAGTTCATTTTGTTAGTCCGAATCCCGATAGCTATCGGGACCGCATAAGTCCGAAAGTCGGAAAGATGCTTTGGTCCCATTATTATTCACTCCTCAAGCTTTTGACAGGATTTACCCTTGCCGCTTTTATAGTTTGGTAAGCAATTGTCACCGCCGCAATTGCAAACGAAGTCGCTATCGCAATTGTGAATGTCCCGGCGCCGATGCTGATATGGTAAGCATAGTTGTTCAGCCAGTTATTCATCATCCAGTATCCTAATGGCGCGGCGATAACAAATGCTGCGATGATCAGCATCACAAATTCCTTTGAGAACAACCCTATAATGCTCATGATCGGGGCGCCAAGTACTTTCCGGATACCGACTTCTTTGGTACGTTGCGCAGCTGCAAACATTACCAGGCCATACAGTCCGAGGCACCCGATAATAATGGCGATGATCGAGAATATTTTAAAGGCTGTGTATTCCTTTTGTTCCTGCACATAAAAAGAGGCGATATGATCGTCCAAGAATTTGTACTCGAAAAGGTTATCAGGGAATAATGCAGACCATGATTTGCCGATCTGGTCGATGGTTTTGGTGATGGCGCCGGCGCGCAGTTTCACGCTGGCCATAAAAAACCTGTTGTTGTTATACACCAGTATGCATGCCCGGCGTAGTTTATGTTTTGATTCACTTTGAAAATCGTGAATAACACCGGTAATGGTAGCGGGTCCGTTCCAGTTGATCTGCTCGCCGATGGCTTTAGCGGGATCCATGATCCCCAGCTTGTGTATCAGCGTTTCATTTACGATAATGTTTTGTAAAGTATCCTTAGGTCCTTTTTTCTCAACCTTTTGACCGGCAAGCATTTTCAGGCCGAACATATCGATATAATTTTCATCGATAAACTTCACTTCGGTGACATCATCCTTAGCTATCCCGAACTTAGGCGCTGTAAAGGCGTTGAAGTTATTATTGTAAGATGGCGCGCCGTTGGAAAAAGCGACCTGTTCAATGCCAGGGTTACTGACCAGTTGCTGGTGCAATACATCCATTTTGGTATGATCAGGTATGTAAAATGACACGACGGCGTCCTTATTGAAACCAAGGTCCTGGTTCTCAAAAAAGTTCATCTGCCGCGCCACGATCAAAGTACCGACGATCAGTACTTGCGAAATGGCAAATTGCGCCACAACCAGTCCTTTGCGCAATGTAAAGCCTTTGACAAATTTGCCGCCCTTATCTTTTAGCGAATCAACCGGCTGGAAGGCCGACTGAACAAAAGCCGGATAGAGACCCGCGATGACGATAACAAGTATTGTAATTGCAGCGACATAAGCTATTACTACAGGCTGTGCAAGCTGCGAAGGGTCAAGTTTGGTATTGATCCACGCAGCAGACTCCGACAGGAACATCGAAGCCAATAAAACACCGAGTACAAGCGAGAAAATCACGAGCAAGGTAGTTTCGCCCAAAAACTGTCCGATAAGTTGGCTCCGGTTGGCGCCTAATACTTTTCTTACTCCCACTTCTTTTGCACGTTTGATGGCCTGGGCCGTTGCCAGGTTGACGAAGTTGATGCAGGCGGTTATGATGATGAGCAACGCCACACCAAACAGCGCATAGTAAGTATCCTTTGACGTTGGTGTAACTACGTTATTAATATAACGCTGATCGAAGTGAATGTCACGCACCGGTTGAAGCGGAAACCTCACCTCTTTCGGGTTTAAATCCCAGTTTTTATGAATGAATGCGGGGATGCGGGCTTTTACGCGCTCTATAGAATAATTTTCCGGTAAAAGCATGAATGTAAAAAAACCGCCGCTAATATTATAGATATTGTTCATATCATCTTTTACCTGGTTCCTGATCGTTTCGAACGATAGCAATATTTGTATGGGAACACTCCGGTTTGCGGGCAGGTCCTTGATAACTCCGGTAACTTTTGCATTAAATTGGTTTTCAACGTTGATCACCTGGCCCATCGGGTCGGTATTACCATAATATTTTTTGGCGATGCTCTCGGTAAGCACGATAGCATTCGGCTCGCTTAAAGCCGTTTTAGGATTGCCTGATATCCATTGGAAATCAAATATTTGAGGAAGATATTCATCGGCAATAACAAAATCCTTTTCCTTGAAACGCTGGTTATTGATCTTGATCATCGCCTCCTGGTTGTACATGACCTGCGAAACTTTAAGCTCGGCAAACTCAGCGCGCATCCTGGGTGCGACAGCCAGCGATATGTTTGAATTAAAATCTATCGCGTTCCAGGTTACGCGGTAAATGCGGTCGGCTTTGGCGTAGTTGTCAAAAGTGAGCTCGTTCCTTACAACGAGAAAGAGGATCAGGCATGATGCGATCCCCAGGGTCAACCCGAAAATGTTCAGGAAGGTATAGCTCCAGTTGCGCCTGATATTCCTGAATACGATAAGAAAATAGCTCCTGAACATAGCACAAATTTTAAATTTTTATTGACTATTGACCATTGACTGATATTATTCCGACCTCAAACTATCCACCGGGTTTGCCACCGCAGCCGTAATTGATTGAAAACTGATAGTTGCGAGCGCTATAAATACAGCGGCGCCACCTGCGATGGCTAGCAGCCACCATTCAAAATTTACACGGTAAGCAAAATCCTGGAGCCATTTGTTCATGATATACCATGCTATAGGCGATGATATGATAATGGCAATAAAAACTAGCTTGATAAAATCTTTGGATAACATACCAGCGATATTGCTCACGCTGGCGCCAAGCACTTTTCGTATGCCTATTTCCTTTGAACGCTGTTCAGCGGCATAGGCAGCCAGGCCAAACAGCCCAAGGCACGCGATAATAACAGCCAGCGAAGTAAGCACCATCGCAATGGTGCCGGTGCGCTGCTCGGCCCGGTACATGGCGTCAAAGTCTTGTTCCATAAAAGAATATTGGAACGGCGCCTGGGCTAAACCCTTCCAATCGGTTTTGATTTTGGAAAGTAATTCAGGCAATCCCGTGGTTTGTACCTTTATGCTTACATCGCCGGTATCATATCCCAATTGCAGGATCACCGGGTCGATATTTTGCCGCAGCGAACTAAAATTAAAATCTTTGATTACACCGATAATAGTACAGGGCCTTAAAACCGGGTTAGGTCCTCCGGATGATCTGAAAATAACCTTATTCACCGGGTCGCTAAATCCAAGTAATTTTGCAGCGGTTTCATTAATAACCAGCGCATTTGAATCGGAAGGCATCTGACTGGAAAAGTTGCGGCCATCAATTATCTTCATACCCATAGTTCCGATATAATCTTCATCTACCGCCCACACCTGCGGGAATAATGAGCTTTTAGGGTCAGACACTGCTTCTTTGTAAAATATTCCTGTGCTGCGATTTGACTGAATAGGCAAAAAGCCTGTTAGCGTTGCATCCTGAACACCATGCAATTGTTTTATTTCATGTTTGAAAGTTCTGGCATGATCACCTAGTTCGAACGCATTGTGAATGATCAGCACCTGGCTGCGCTTAAACCCAAGGTCGCGGTTTTGGATGTAATGTAACTGGTTATAAACGACCAACGTTCCGGCAATCAAAAAGATCGATATAGAAAACTGCAAAACTACGAGGAAGCTGCGCAGGCCGCTACCCTTGAACCCCGTAGCTATCTTGCCTTTAAGCACGTTAATGGGCTGAAAAGCAGATAAAAAGAACGCAGGATACAATCCAGCGAGAAACCCTGCGATCAGTACAAGACCCATGGCGCCGGGTATCAACCAAGCTAAAGTGTGGCCGGTTATCGCCAGGTTTTTATCTGCCAGGTGACCAAACGCGGGAAGCAGCATCACCGCAACCACAACGCCGATGATCATAGCCGCAAGGGCAACCATTACCGATTCTGATAAGAACTGGGCAATAAGATATTTGCGGGCCGAGCCGAGCACTTTGCGCACGCCCACTTCGCGGGCACGGTTTGCCGAACGGGCGGTAGATAGGTTCATGAAATTAACGCAGGCGATCAGTAATATAAATGCCGCAATAACTGAAAATATATATACGTATTCGACGGTAGTATTTGCGCCCAGCTCGCCGGTTTGGTTGGAGTGCAGGTGTATATCCATAAGCGGGATCATATTCATCCTGAAATAGCTGCCGCTTTCCTCAAACTGGTCGTAATTCATTTTAAGCTCGCCCTGCATTTGCTGACCGCTGTATTTGCGGAGCAATTGCGGAAATTGTGCCTCCAGTCTTTTATAATCGGCACCCTTGCGCATCAGCACATAGGTGTTATAGTCGCTTCTTAGCCATTCATTGGATTTGCTGTCGGGAAATGACGACATCGATATGATAAAATCCGCAGTAAAATGGGATTGCGTCGGAATATCTTTGATAACGCCGGTGACTTTCAAAGGCTGGGCCTGGTCGGTGATCAGGCTCTCGCCTAGCACATTCGTACGGCCAAAATATTTTTTTGCCGTCGATTCAGAGATTACAACTGTGTTAGGGTTTTTCAGCGCTGTGGCTTTGTCACCATACAACATCGGCAGCGTAAACACATCGAACAGGGATGGATCGGCAAAGATCATCTCGTATTCCAGGATGTTTTCGTTGCCTTTCCTGACGTGCATCCCGCCGCCTCTTTTTATTCTGACGGTATTTTCAACAGCGGGGAAGTCACTTTTAAGCACCTGGGCAAGAGGTGGCATACATACCGCATACTGCACCTTGTTCCCACCCAGCTTCAAGTCCTCATTTACGCGGTATATACGATCCGCATTTACGTTATACCTATCATAACTTAATTCGTCGGTTACATAAAAAACGATAAGCAGTGAGGCCGTAAAGCCCAATGCCAATCCCAATATATTTATTGCAGTAAACGCCCGGTTCTTTTTGAGGGAGCGAAACGCCGTTTTGAGATAGTTTTTTATCATGACGATTAAATTTTTTAGAAAAAATCTCTCAAGCTAACCCCTTCCTGTCGCCAGGAAGAGGTTAGGGAGACACATTAATCAACTGTATTAATCACAAAAACGGCCGGGAACCGACCTGTTTATCAGATCATTATATTTTCAACCACAGTCTGACCGTCGAGTAACCGGATGATGCGGTGGCTGTAACGGGCGTCGTGCTCAGAGTGGGTCACCATGATGATGGTTGTACCCTGCTCGTTAAGATCAGTGAGCAGTTCCATTACCTCGTTACCGTTGCTGCTGTCGAGGTTACCTGTAGGCTCATCCGCAAGTATAAGCTTCGGTTTGTTCACAACCGCGCGGGCAATAGCAACACGCTGCTGCTGACCGCCTGATAACTGCTGCGGATAGTGGTTACGACGGTGCATGATCTGCATCTTGTCCAGCACTTCTTCCACCCTTTTCACACGCTCTGCGCTCGGTACGCCGGTATAGATCAGCGGCAATTCCACGTTTTCGAATACGGTCAGCTCGTCGATCAGGTTAAAGCTCTGAAACACGAAGCCAATGTTGTGCTTGCGCAGATCGGCGCGTTTGCGCTCGTTAAAGTGTGCCACTTCAACATCGTTGAAAACGTAGCTGCCGCCATCCGGGTCGTCCAGCATGCCCAAAATGTTAAGCAGCGTTGATTTACCACAGCCCGAAGGGCCCATGATCGCTACAAACTCGCCTTTTTTCACTTCCATTGATAGTTTGTTCAATGCAATGGTTTCTACCTCTTCAGTGCGGTAATACTTTTCTAAATCAGTAATCTTTATCATTTGTGCCTCCTAAATCCCATTCCGGGGATTCTTTTTATTATATGTTTAGTAATAATTAGTTGCTATTCTATTTTTTGTCTCGTTAAGCCCCTCGCTATAATGAGGGGCAAAGCTATTTCGTTAAAACAAGTTCCTGTATATCCCCGTAGGTTTCGTAGCTGGAAGTGATAACCTTATCACCCGGCTTCAACCCTTTGATCACTTCATAATAATCCGGGCTCGCGCGGTTCAATTGGATATCTACCCTGTATGCGGTCTTTCCATCGTCGCTCACCTTGAATATCCAGTTGCCGCCGGTTTGCTGGAAGAATCCGCCCTTGGGCAATAGTATCGCCGGAACTTCGTCGCTGAACACCAGCCTAATCTGCAGCGTCTGGCCCTTCCTCAATCCCGGAGGCGTATCGCCTACGAACATCATATCTACCTTAAACTGGCCGTTGGTAACCTGTACATACACCTTTTTCACTACCATTTTATAGTTCTTATTATCGGTTGGGTAATAAGCGGTCTGGCCAGGTATCACACGGGAAATATAATGGTCGTCTATAAGCGCCTGTACTTTAATGCCTTCAAAGCCGTCGATCTGCGCCAGGTGATCACCCACATTCTTATTCTGACCCACTTCGGCATCCAGCGAGGTAATTTGTCCATCAATCGGAGCTTTTACGGTCAGGTCAGATTCCTCCTTGCGCATAAGATCCAAAGCGTTTTTCATTTGCTTATATTGTTCTGCAGCTTGTTCATTCTGCACCTTGGTCAGCGCGGTATCCTGCTTTAATATTTCCCTGGTCAGGTTTCGTTTTCTCAACTGATAGTTATATGCATTCTCAGCTATCTGGTATTCCTGTAAACCAATAGCTTTTTGCTCATATAGCTTTTTGTCCAGGTTATAAACGCGTTCAGCTTCTTTATAGGCGCTTTCCACATCGGCCATTTGCTGTAATTTGCCTACTGTATTTTGCGCCGCGTTGTTTTTAGATATCTGCATCTGCGTTTGCAGGTTATACAAATTCGTTTCGTTGTTTGCCAGGTTCAGTTCTACCTGTGTGTTTGACAATTTTACAACCGGATCGCCTGCGTGCAGTTTGGCGCCGTCTTCCACGAATCTGTGTTCTACGGTACCGCCTTGCACTGCATCAATGTATTCGGTGATCTGGGGCATTACTATGCCATTCACCGGGATGTATTCCTGGAACGGCCCTTTGGTGATTTCACTTATCGTGATCCTGTCAACAGGCACATTGTACTTGCTTTTGCCTGTAACTTGCGGAATAATGGCAAACACAACAAATGCAACGAAGGCAGCGATGCCCGCAATGATCAGGATGCGTTTGGTATTCCAAATCTTTTTTTCAATTTTTCTATCCACGGTATAAAATATATTTTGTTAGTGTGTTACAAAAAGACATGCCACAAATTAAACTACTGTTTTTCAGCAGCTTAATATCAAAATGAAAGTTGAAGGCGTACGCTTCTGTTACAGCAAGTGTACGGTATTGATACAATGAAGTTAGTGATTAGTTAATTAGTTACCAGCGATTAGTGATAATTTACAGGGGATAAAACAAATTGTGCTTTTTTAGCACAAAAATTGCATCGCCCGATAACAGTCCATCATCGGGTAATAAGTGTTTTATTATTAATTTAGGAGAATATAACATTAATAATGTGCATTAGTGAATACTAATAACTGATTAACCAGTCAACTAATAACTATACCATGATATTAAAAAAAGCAACTGTACTGGTTGTTGATGATGATACCGACGTGCTTACCGCGGTGAAGCTTTTGCTGAAGACCGAAGCACAGGAGGTGATCACCGAAAAAAACCCCGAAAACCTGAACTGGCTGCTGCAGCGTAACCAGGTAGACCTGGTGTTGCTGGATATGAACTTCAACAGCGCCATTAATACAGGTAACGAGGGTCTTTACTGGCTGCGCAAGATCAAAGAGTGGAAGCCGACCGTTTGCGTGATCATGATCACGGCCTACGGCGATATCGACCTGGCAGTGCGCTCGCTCAAAGAAGGCGCGAACGACTTCGTAGTAAAACCATGGCACAATGAAAAACTGATCGCTACGATAAAGGAGCTCCTGGATAAACAGGAAGGGCCGAAAACCTCAAAAGCCTCTGTTAAAACATCGGGCAATACCGCTATCCTGGGCGACTCGGAGGCTATGCAGGATATTTTTCACAAAGTGAACAAGATAGCCCCTACCGATGCCAATATCCTGATCCTGGGTGAAAATGGTACAGGTAAGGACCTGATGGCTAAGGCTATACATGAACGTTCATTACGTGCAGATAAACCATTCATTAAGGTTGACGTCGGCGCATTGACCGATACCTTGTTTGAAAGCGAATTGTTCGGTCATAAGAAAGGAGCCTTTACCGATGCACGTGAGGACCGCCCCGGCCGTTTTGAAGATGCCCATGGCGGCACGTTGTTTTTGGACGAAATAGGCAATATCTCATTACAGCAGCAAGCCAAACTGCTTACTGTACTGCAAAATCGGCAGGTTACCCGTCTGGGCACCAACAAGCCCGTTGATGTAGACATCAGGCTGATATGCGCTACCAACGTACCATTGTCGGAACTGGCTAACGAGAACCGTTTTCGAAAGGATCTGATCTACCGTATCAATACGGTCGAGATCAATATGCCGCCGCTTCGCCGCCGCGCCGAAGACATCGTTTTGCTGGCCAGGCATTTTGCAAAGATGTACACCGGGAAGTACCTGAAACCGGCGATGGATTTTGATGCGGGGGCCGTCCAAAAACTCAAAACCTATAATTATCCCGGTAACGTACGCGAGCTGCAATACACCATTGAACGCGCCGTAATTATGGCCGACAGCAATACGCTGAAGGTTGACGACATGATATTTTCGATACTGGAAACGCCTGCTGAAACCACAATTGACGACGATAACGTACCGCTGAGCACCCTGGAAAAAAATGCTATCCTGAGGGTGATCGAGAAAAATAACGGTAATATAACCCGCGCCGCCAAAGAGTTGGGGCTGACGCGCACCGCTTTATACCGCAGACTGAGCAAATATGATATTTAAACGATACGAGTGGCGGCTTTTGCTGCGGGTACTGATCCTGTTTATCACCCTGACGATCACATCGGTTTTGGCGGTGAAGGGACCGGCCTATTACATCTACATGGTGATCACCTGCCCGGCGCTGGTGTATGAGCTGATCGAAATGATCCGTTTCCAGAAAAAGGCACAGGACGAGGTAACGCAGTTTGTTGAATCCATCCATTACCGGGATTTTTCGCGCCATTTCGATGTACGTCGCGCCCCTACCGAGCTGAAACCGCTGAGGAAAGGCTTCAACGAGATCAACAGCACTTTTAAACTGATCAGCCGCGAACGCGAAACGCAATATCATTACCTGCAAAAGATACTTGAGCTGGTTGATACCGGCATTATGTCCTATGATATCGAAACAGGTGAGACGGGCTGGCTGAACGAAGCCTTCAAAAAGATCATGGGCATCCCCTATCTCAAAACTATCCATTCACTCGAAAAGCGCGAGGAAGTATTGTACCAGGATATCGTTAAACTAAAACCCGGCGAAAGCAAGGTTATTACGATGACCCGGAACCAGCAATTGGTTAAAATACTCGTTTCTGCGAGTTTACTCCGTAGTGACGAACAGGTTTATAAACTGGTGGCATTCCAGAATGTGAGCGAAGCGCTGGACGAAACAGAATCAAAAGCCTGGCAGAAGCTGCTGAGTGTAATGACGCACGAGATCATGAATTCGGTAGCGCCGATATCCTCGCTTGCCGATACGTTGAAAAACAGGCTGCAAAGCCCGGACATGGTTGGTGCGATGAATGGTCAGCTGGAGGACCTCGAGCTAGGCATCGACACGATCAAACGCCGTAGTGAAGGACTGCTCAAATTCACCGAAAGTTATCGTAATCTCAATAAGATCACCAAACTCGACCTGAAAAAGATACTGGTGCGAGACCTGTTTGAGAACCTGAACAGCCTGATGGCGCCCACGATGGAAAAGAAACACATCGAGCTGGACATCGTACTGCGCGACCCCGCCCTGGCCATTGAAGCTGACATTAATTTGGTGGAACAGGTGCTGATCAACCTCGTAGTAAACGCCATTGAGGCGGTTAAAGACAGGGAAGAACCGCGCATCACCTTATCGGCTGAAACTGCGGGCAACCGCACTATCGTAAAGATCAGCGACAACGGCATGGGCATGGCGCCTGAACTTATGGACAAAATATTTATTCCGTTTTTCAGTACGCGCAAAACCGGCAGTGGTATCGGCTTGAGCCTTTGCAAACAGATCATGTTGCTTCACAAAGGAAATATCCAGGTGCAAAGTTCGGAAGGTGTGGGTTCGGCGTTTGCACTGCAATTCGCGAACTGATCTTTTTGTGCCAATATCCAGAGCAAGAATCAAGACAGAGAATAAAGGAGCATCAAAAACTCCCAAGCTTTGAGATAATCTCGTGGAATATTGTCACCAGCGCGGTAAGAATAGCAAGATGCACCGCGATGAGGGTCCATACTCCTTTATTCGCCCCGAATAACTCATCGAAGATAAAATTATGGTGTTTTTTTTCCATTTAGTTATAAGACGCGCCGCGTGTTGCCAATGTTTAAAGTTATGTAAACTTTTGACAATCTTCTAATTCAAAGCGAACGGCGCCTATTGGTTAATATTAAATTAACAATATGTTCACTTTGTCTAAACATTAGATGGTGTAACTTTAACAATAACTTATGAAACTCAGCCATGGAAAATAAAACTCAGCCCCAAAACGCCGAAACCGCCGTTATCGAGATCAAGGCTATTAATGAGGATTCTTACTGGACGAAAGAATTCGATCTCCCGACCGATCAACAACAGAAGTTTGATAAAAGCATTTACGACCTGATCGCAGATGCACATATCCAGACTAAAAATTCTGATAACTAAGAACCCTTACACCGTCTTTTTCAGCGTGCCGGGTTAACTATCCTTTGGATAATCTTAATCCGTAGCGGTATACTTTTCCACTTTTTGCTTCCAAATCCCGAGTGTCTTTCGGACTTATGCGGACTTCCGGACTCCCCTCACTTCACCACCTTTACTTTGATCTGCCCATTAGATAACGTGCGGATGATCAGCTTATCCTGCGTGGGGTAAATGGCATGAATATCCAGGTCTTTTATTGTCACCTCCGAGCGGATGCCATTGCCCATATCGCGGCTGAGTTCTTTTTGCAGCTCAGTTTTATTGTCGGCCAGTAGCTTAGTAAAATTATAAGTGGCGCGCTGGCGTATCATATCGGTGATCTTGCCGTTGAATAACCATTTTGCCGTTTTCAGCATCCAGGCCTTGGTTTGCAGGTCGAAGGTTAGGTCGGGGAAAGTCAGCTCATGCGTGACCGGGTTATAAGTCGGTGTACCTACCAGGTAGATAGTACCTGTGCTTGATCCGTCGAAATCAACCTGCAATACGATCTGGTTGCCTATGCCCCATACTTTGGTATTGTTCACAACGAATTGCTTGCCTGCCACTTCCGAGCTCTGACCAACCACTTGCTGGTTGATGATCTTGGTCAGGTGGTCATAGCCTTCAACCAGGTCGAGATAGACGTTAAAGCCTTTCGACGGCGAATAGGTTGTTAAATTAGGCATCTGCTTTACAGGCTGCGGGTTGCTCACGGTCGTAAAGACAGGCCTTGCCGACAGGCCTACCGAGAAGCTCAGCAACGAACCGTTCAGACTGAAATTGCTTAGCTGCACCGATTCGGGGTTGATGTAAACATAGCCCATATCGCCTGCTTTGCTTTCGGTAGCCAGGTTTTGCCATATCTGCTGCACCATGGGTTTGATATTGTAAGCGGCTATGCGCGCGTCAACCTGTTTACCCAAATCGTTCAGCGGCCCGGTGATGTATTGGATCAAACGATCAGTTACATCAATGGCGCCCATCACTACGTTGCAGCGGTCAAGCGGTTTCGGCGCTGGGTAAAGGATAGTTTTCGATTTGAGATGGTAATCGGGCGTCACGCTGATGGTCGACTGGTAGGATATCTGCATCCTTCTTGGCGCTTCATCGCCCCAACCGCATTGCGCCGACACTACGGGCACAATTGGCGTTTGCCCGGAACCGGGCAACGTCATACACTTGGCGCAATAAGAAACCGAAAACCCATAGCTGCCTGTGAAGTTCAGGTTAACCACGTTATTACTGCCTGTAATGGTGAATGGCGTACGCGTGAAAACATATTGGTACCGAAGGCCTTCGCAGGGCTGTTGATTGTCCGTATATTTTGTCGGGACGGAATTTTCGGCCTGTACAAAATAGCTCTTCAGGTCGACCGTCACAGGTACATCCACATTAGATACCGGTTGTTCGATCTTTGGAACATCTGTAGCAGTTGGCGTTGGTGCAAGCGGTTTGGTTGCAGCACAGGAATAAAGCAATGAAGAAAGGGCAAACAGAGCTAAAAGTGTAGCGGGCTTAAGTTTCATACCAGGACAAAAACGGCTGTAAAAATAGGAAACCGTGTTTAAGATTTACGAAGTTTTCGAAACTTCGCAAATCTGGCCGTTTGATTTTTGCGATGTTATGAAACCTTACGCAAGTTCCCGTGTTTTAAAAACTATTCCAAAAAATTTCAGTTAAGCAGGTTATGAATACGAACAGGTTGTCACAAAAAATCGAGCAGGCTTTGAACCAACAAATGACCAACGAGGCCCACAACGCCCAAATCTACCTGGCCTATGGTGCATGGGCAGATGGAGAAGGCTACGAAGGAATCGCCAATTTTCTTTTCAGGCACGCTAACGAGGAGCGTAACCATATGATGAAATTCTTGGAATATATTCTAAAACGCGGCGGAAAGGTTACGGTGAGCGCAATTCCTGACCCGGGTCCAAACCCGGCCAATGTGAACGATTGCTTTGAGCTAATATTTAAATCGGAAGTGGAAAATACCGGGAATATTTATGACCTGGTGAACATGAGCATGGAAGAAAAAGACTGGGCCACCTGGAATTTTATGCAATGGTTTGTGAAAGAGCAAACTGAGGAGGAAACCCTGGCACTTGACCTGTTAGCAAAAATAAAGATCTCAGGAGGCGCGAGCGCAGGTTCAGACGCGTTGTACACACTTGACACCGACCTGGCAAAAACGGCTGATGACGCGCGCCTGGCACAGGATGTTTCGGTAGAAAATCCGTAAGCGATATGACATCCTGTTAACCTTTCATTGGCTATCATTGCTTGCATAAAGCGATGAAAAATATTTTTGCTATTTCCGGCAGCCTCCGCGCAGGCTCATCCAATCATGCCATTTTGCGATACCTGGGCGGTTTGATGCCTGCTAACATTAACTATAACATATACGACGGTTTAGCAAATATCCCCGCCTTCGATCCGGGCCTGGATAATAATGATCCGCCTGCCGCTGTTTCCGATCTTCGTGACAAAGTTGCCCAGGCAGACGCTATAATCATTTGTACACCCGAATATGCCTATGGCGTTCCCGGCGCTTTAAAGAATGCGTTAGACTGGACGGTATCCAGCGGTTCACTTTCAGGTAAACCAACTGCATTGATCACCGCCTCTACCGGAGGTGAGAATGTGCACGAAGCGATGATCAAAATTTTGGGAGCGCTGGACGCGAAATTGGCTCAGGAGACCATCTTATTAATACCTTTTGTCCGGACTAAAATTGATGCAAACGGTAATATTATCGACAACGAAACAGTGGAGAGATTACAAAATGTCCTAAAGTCATTATTGGGATCATTGTAACAACTAAGACGAATACAGACTACAACTTGGCTCCTGCCAATTTGACAATGTATTGACCTTTGGAACAGCACTTGATATGATGCATCTGTACAATTTTCAATAACTCCAAAATCAATATAAATTATGCAAGAAAAAGGAACGATCTCGATACATACCGAGAACATTTTCCCGATCATCAAGAAATTCTTATACTCTGACCACGAGATATTCCTTCGTGAGCTGGTATCCAATGCCGTTGATGCTACCCAAAAGCTGAAACGCCTGAGTTCGCTGGGCGAAGTGAAGGGCGATATCGGCGACCTGCGCGTGGAGGTGGCTTTCGACGAAAAGAAAAAGACCATCACCATTTCTGATAATGGCATCGGTATGACGGCCGAAGAGATCAAGAAATACATCAACCAGATCGCTTTTTCCGGAGCTGAAGAGTTCATGGAAAAATTCAAGGAAGCAAAGGACGCCAACGAGATCATCGGTCGTTTTGGCCTGGGTTTCTACTCCGCATTCATGGTGGCCGACAGGGTTGATATCGAAAGCCTATCGTACCAGGAAGGCGCTGAACCCGCTCGCTGGACCTGCGACGGCAGCACCGAGTTTGAGCTGAGCGAAGGCAGCCTGACCGAGCGCGGCACAGAGATCACATTACATATTAACAAAGAAAACGAAGAATTCCTGGGTAAACACAGCCTCCAGGAAATTTTAGATAAATATTGCCGTTTCCTGCCGGTGCCGATCATATTCGGTACCCGCACCGAAGAAGAGCCGGATGGCGAGGATGAAGAAGGCAAGCCAAAATACAAGTCGGTTGAGGTACCAAATATCATTAACGATACTAACCCGATATGGACCAAGTCGCCAAACGACCTGAAGGAGGAAGATTACCTGGAATTCTACAGGCAGCTTTATCCATTCTCGGAAGACCCGCTGTTCTGGATCCACCTGAATGTGGATTATCCTTTCAACCTGACGGGCGTGCTTTATTTCCCGAAGGTCAAGAACGATTTTGATTTCCAGCGTAATAAGATCAAGCTCTTCTCGCGCCAGGTGTTTATCACTGATGAAGTGAAGGACATTGTTCCTGAATTCCTGATGCTGCTTCACGGCGTCATCGATTCTCCGGATATCCCGCTGAACGTATCCCGCAGTTTCCTGCAAGCCGATAGCAACGTGAAGAAGATCAATACCTACATTACTAAAAAGGTGGCTGATAAATTGGCAGACCTGTTCAAAGCCGACCGTGAGGCATTCGAGCAAAAATGGCCGGATATAGGCGTATTCGTGAAATACGGAATGATCAGCGATGATAAATTCTATGATAAAGCAAAAGATTTTGCCTTACTGACCAATACAGATAAGAAAAACTTCACCCTGGCTGAGTATAAGGAAAAGGTTGCTCCTGCGCAAACTGATAAGGATGACCGCTTAGTGTATTTGTATACAACTGATCCTCAGAAACAAGATGCCTTTATCCAGTCGGCCAATAAAAAAGGGTATGACATACTGCTGATGAACTCGCCGATAGATAATCACTTTATCAGCGGACTGGAGCAAAAACTGGACAAAACGTCCCTAAAACGCGTGGATTCTGATGTGGCCGACAAACTCATCAAAAAAGAAGATGCCCCTGCGCATGTCCTTACGGACGAACAGTCGGCCCAGGTGAAAACCATCTTCGAAAAGGCGATTAACAAACCCACGTACAAAGTGGAACTGGAAAGCATGAACCCGGGTGAACTACCGGTGACCGTCACCATGGACGAGTTTATGCGCCGCATGAAGGAAATGGCAGCTATGGGCGGCGGAATGGGCTTTTATGGCAGCATGCCTGATAACTATAAGGTGGTGGTAAATGCCAACCACAAGCTTATCAGCAAGATACTGGAGCAGGAAGGCGAAGAAGATCAGTCACAACTGGCTAAACAAGCTTTCGACCTGGCATTGCTATCGCAGGGATTGCTTACCGGCGCTGAACTGACCGAATTTGTGAACCGGAGCGTGAACCTGATATAAGCTGATATCACCTATTTTCAGCAATCAGCGTAACTTATAGATTCAAAGCCTGTTTGTAATAAAACAGGCTTTTTTCTCGTATAAAGTTTAGGTAACTTTATGGAATATTTAGGCCTTATTCATCTTAAATGTGTTATGAAGACTTTGAGATATATGATGATCATGGTGCTAATGGTTAGCGCCGGATCGGTAACGGTAAACGCACAAACTACAAATAGTGACAAGAAGGCGACTAAAGTGGCCGCGGTAAAACACAACATCGAATCGAAGCACTACACTTTTATAGCCGACTATGCTATCCCGATGAGAGGCGGCCAAAGACAGCTCACCTCGCTTTATGACCTGCGGATAACACCGGATAGCGTGATCGCTTTTCTGCCCTATTTTGGCCGGGCCTATTTTGACGTTCCGTACAATTCGACCGAGGGCGGTATTAAGTTCGCAACGGCCAAATTTAATTACCAGGCGGTGAACAAAAAACACGGGGGATGGGAGATCACTATTAATCCTAAAGATGTTAAAAACCTGGAGCGGCTGATCCTGTATGTTTCCCCAGACGGCTATGCTTCATTATCGGTGACCAGCGTTAACCGGGATTTTATTTCTTTCGACGGGTATCTGAAACAATAACTTTAACGATTTTTACCTAACTTACAGTTAATTATGGTATAGAATTTGCGCGATTCATGGCGTCAGTTAAATTGACCACACTATGAAAAGCTTAAGCAAATTTTTGACACTTGCCCTGCTTGTTTGGGGGGCGAATTCCGTTAGCGCGCAAACTTCATTGCAGGATGATGAAGCAAGAAAGGCCGCCGAGGTAAAAAAACTGGTGAACAGCAAATGGTATATGTTTTCGGACGAAAGAGTTCGCCTAAGGCATGAAAACGCATCGGTGAGCTATGGGGCCGTTATGGATATTTCGAAGGATACACTGATCGCTTATCTGCCCGATCTCGGTAAAGCTCCCGGCAGAGCCGTTTCAGCAAAGGCTCCTGGCATCACTTGTATCCACTTTAGCTACAACATGACACCGGCTTCCGACGGCGGTTATGATGTTTCTATCGTCCCTGATGAGAACTACCTGAAAGACGTCAGGAATATCAAAAATATTTCCATGCATATTACAGCCGGGGGTTATGCCGTTGTTAAGGTAACAACAGCTGACCATGGCCCGCTGCAATATCATGGTTACATTATGCCGCATGAAGCGCTCTTCCCGTCAAACAGGATAGCTACTTACTGATCATTTTTTAGGACTGAAGGTCAGGCGCTCAATGAACCGGCATCCCCTTCAGCCCTATTTCCGGTTATTTCCAGCGGAAAGCTTCAGAGCACTGCCTAACCTTTATATTTTCAGGCGGACCAATAAATAATTGCCTGCTATCGTTATCAAATTGTTACCCGGAACATTATTTGCCGGCAAACCTATGTCTTTCGCAGCCGTTGTATATACTACCAAAGAAAATCAGATATGCTACGCATCGAAATACCTTCAGATGGGCCGGCAAAGCTCGATCTGAGAAAATTTAAAGAATTAGAAATACCTGTTCCGGTGAACGGCATCGACTCGGAAGAAAACGGCAATGTAGTATTGTTATTTGATGACGAACAGCAAGCCGTAGATTATTCGCTCGAGCTCGATCATTTTTCGGAGGCTTTAAGTAATCACCGATCGCCACGATATGAAGCCGCAGGAGAGATTACAAAAGCGATAGGCGAAGACGAATTTGTACAGTCTTATTTGCAGGATTGATCAGGCTTCAATGATCACCCCGGCGAAAGTTAATCCGCCGCCAAAACCCAGCATCAGTATTTTTTGCCCAGGTTGTATTTTCCCTGCTTTTTTGGCGATGTCCCAAGCCAGCGGAATAGATGCCGATGACGTGTTGCCGCAGTATTCGATGCTGCTCAGCATTTTTTCTATCGGGTAATTTATTTCGCCTGCAACACCTTCGATAATGCGCATATTGGCGCTGTGCAGGATGATCCAGTCCAGATCGCTCAGCGCCATTGAGTTTTTAGCTAAAAGCTCATTGATCTTGGTGCTGACGGTTTGTATGGCCCATTTAAATACAACCTTTCCATTCTGGTGTATCTTACCGTTGGTTTCGATCTGTTCGCCGTTGACGATAGAATTGTTCTGTGACAAGTATAGATCTTTCCCGTGTCCTCCATCGGCGCCGGTAACCGCGTTAAATATTTTGCTGTTGTCCGATGCCTCTACCAAAGCTAATCCAGCCCCATCGCCAAATAAGATGCATGAAGTGCGGTCTTTAAAGTCAGTGAATTTTGACAGCGTTTCGGCCCCGAAAACCAATATTTTCTTGTGCGTTCCGGCAGCTATCATGCCTTTCGCAAGCACCAATCCATAAACAAAACCCGCGCATGCGGCCATAATATCCAGGCAACCACAGTTCTCAAGATTGAACCTGTTTTGTATCTGGCTGGCTGTATTAGGCATTACCTGGTCGGCAGTAGTAGTGCTTACGATAATGAAGTCTACGCCGTCGAGGGTGACGTCCTTGTTCTCTTCGAGCAGGTTGTGCACTGCCTCTATACATAGATCACTGGTAAACTGCCTTTCTGATGCAAACCGCCGTTCCCTGATACCTGTTCTCGATACGATCCATTCATCGTTAGTCTCTATAAACTGTTCGAAATACGCGTTATTAATCTTTTTTTCGGGTGTATAAACTGCTATGGCGGTTATTTTAGATTCCATTGTTTTAGGACTGGGTATTTAAATCGGGGCAAAGATAGCAACTGTTTACCATCTTTTAATTCAAAGTAAACAATTTGCGATCAATCCCGTCCAGCCTGTCTGGTGCGATGCACCCAGGCCACGGCCTGTGTCGCCGTCAAAGTATTCATGGAACAGGATATGATCTTTAAAATACGGATCGTTTTGAAACTTTTCATAATCGCCAAATACCGCACGCCGGCCATTGTCGTCACGCATGAATAACTTCAGCAAGCGCATATATAGTTCATCTGCTATCTCCTTCAGGTTCATAAAGCAACCCGAATTTGATGGGCACTCAATCTTGTAACTATCCCCGTAATAACGGTAAAAACGATGAAGGCTGCCAATGATCAGATAATTCATTGGCATCCATACAGGACCCCGCCAATTGCTATTACCCCCAAAAAGGCCACTGTCGCTTTCGGCGGGTGTATATTTTATACTGAATTCGTGCCCGTCTATCCTGATCGCATAAGGATTATTCAGGTGGTATTTCGACAACGCCCTGATGCCATGCGGGCTCAGAAATTCATTTTCATCCAGCATATAGCGCAGCAGCGATTTCATGCGATAACCGCGCAGCAGGCTTAGCAAATGTTTACCTTCCGCATTCTTCTGATTCCAGCGCGAAACAAGCGAAGCCAGGTCGGGCCGGTTCTTTTCGAACCATTGCATCCTGCTTCTGAAGATCGGGCTTTTCATAATATCGTCGTCGTCCAATATCTCGGTCGCAAACAGCGGGATCAAGCCTACAACGCTCCGGATACGCATCTTTTGTGTCGAACCATCGGGGGAACGCAACTGATCATAAAAGAAACCGTCCTGTTCATCCCATAGGCCCTCGTTATTATTACCCATGTTATCTATGGCCCCCGCGATATAAATAAAGTGCTCGAAGAATTTCGAGGCGATGTCTGCGTAGGCGGGATCATAGTTGGTCAGCTCTGCGGCGATGCGCACCATATTCAACGATGACATGGCCATCCAGCTGGTTCCGTCTGCCTGTTCCAGCTGCTGCCCGTTGGGTAATTGCGTGTTACGGTCAAAAACACCTATATTATCAAGACCAAGAAATCCGCCCTCAAAGATGTTATTTCCCTGCGCGTCTTTCCTGTTCACCCACCACGTGAAATAGAGCATCAGTTTATGAAAAATGCGCTCCAGGAAGTGCGTGTCGCCTTTACCGTTATTGTCTTCTTTATCCTTATTATAAAGCACCCATGTAGCCATCGACAATACCGGCGGGTTGGCATCGCCGAAATCCCATTCGTAAGCAGGAACCTGGCCGTTGGGGTGCATGTACCAGTCGCGCGTAAGCAGCAATAGCTGGTTTTTGGCAAAATCTATATCCACATTCGCTATCGCCAGGCAATGGAAAGCGAGGTCCCAGGCCGCGAACCACGGATATTCCCATTTATCGGGCATCGAGATAATATCGCGGCAATTCAAATGCTGCCATTTACAGTTCCTGCCGTTCAACCGTTCGGCGGGAGGTTTCGGCATGTCCGGGTCGCCATTCAGCCATTTGTGGATATCGTAGTGATAGAATTGCTTGTTCCAAAGCATACCGGCGAGTGCCTGGCGTTGTACCATTCCATGATCTGTCCCTTTTTTATCGCCCTGGATATCAGCATAGAAATCATCAGCCTCCGACTGCCGCGCCTGGAATATCTTGTCAAAATCGCTGAAATCCTTTTTAGCGTCTTCCATAAGCCTGAGCCTGAGCGTGACGCTACCATTGGCCGGGACAGTAATATCATAATTCACTGCTGCTTTGGTACCTATTTTCTTGGGATTGATGGTTTCTGCGCCGTGAACGATATAATCATTGATACCATCTTTGCAATAGGTTTTCCCGTCACTGTAGCCATATAGCTTGGCGGAATTGCTTTCATTTTCGCAGAAAAGCAACTCAGGGTCGCCTTCTGCTTTTAACCACAATTGTCCCAATTCGTGACGAAAGATGTCGACCACGCCGTGAGAGTCATCTTCCAGCCTGGGCTTATAATCATCATTGCCCCATGCCCACGTGTTACGAAACCAAACAGTGGGGAGAACGTTGAGTGACGCATCATCGCTTCCCCTGTTACAAACCGTGATCTTTACCAGGATATCCGATGGTGTATTCTTGGCATACTCTACGAACACATCGAAATATTTGTCATCATTAAAAATTCCGGTGTCGATCAGCTCAAACTCACGCTCATTCCTGCCCCTGCGTTTATTCTCATCGAGCAGCCAACCATAAGGATATTCCTGTTGCGGATATTTATAAAGCATTTTCATATAGGAATGCGTGGGCGTACTGTCGAGATAATAATATAGTTCTTTTACATCTTCCCCATGATTGCCTTCCGGGTTAGATAAGCCGAAGTAACGTTCCTTGATGATCGGATCTTTTTTATTCCACAAGGCGATAGCGAAGCATAGATATTGCTGGTCGTCGCATATCCCGGCGATGCCCTCTTCACTCCATCGATAAGCCTTACTTCGGGCCATATCGTGGGTGATAAAGTTCCAGGCGTCGCCATTTGCGCTATAATCCTCGCGTACGGTTCCCCACTGGCGGTCGCTCACGTAAGGGCCCCAGGTTTTCCAGTCGCTATCTTTCAGGCGTGTTTGTTCAGCATTCATTGCTTCCATGCATTACGTAAAAATCTAAGCCAGTTGCCGTGCATCATATTTTCGATGTCCTTTTCCGAATATCCCCTTTTTTGCAATAGATCAGGTACTTTCTGCAGGCCGGCAATGGTTTCCAGGTCATAAGGGCACTGCTCGCGACCAAAGCCGCCGTCCAGGTCAGAGCCGATGCCAACATGGAGCGCATTTCCGGCCACCTGGCAAATATGATCGATATGATCAACCATTACCTCCAAATTGCAATTCATTTCCTTTGGGGTCGATTTGAACCTGATCCAGTTCGACACCATCATCCAGGCGTCCAGAGCGGCGCCGATAACCGCACCGCGGTCAACGAGTGCTTTGATCATCTCATCGCTGAATTGCCGGTTATAGTCCACCAAAGCCCTGCAGTTGTTATGACTGGCCCAGACATGGCCATTAAAATTATCCAGGGCCTGCCAGAAAGCGTCATCGCATAAATGCGTGGCATCCAGTATGATGTTCAGCCTTTCGATCTCCTTAAGTAATTCCAGGCCTTTCGGGCCCATTTTACCTGTGGCGTCCGTACCGTTAGCATATCGTCCCGGCCCGTAATGTGCAGGACCAATAGCTCTAAGTCCATATTGGTAAGCCCGTTCGAGATGGCCGACAGTCACTAACGAATCGGCTCCTTCAAGGCTTAAGATATAACCTATTGGCTTCTTTTCCTGATCGTTATCATTCCACAGTCGAATATGGTCATCAATTCCGGCAAGATCTGTTATCTGTACCATCTCGCCATCTTCTACCATGGCTTTGTACCACGCCAACTGTCCCTGCGTTTGCGCCCAGGCCTGCTCGGGAGAGTGCCAGCCAGGCAAAGGGTTATCTGGCGCAACGTAGCGGCCTATCTGTGTAGCCACCACTAAACCTATTCTACCTTTACGTAGTTCGGGCAATGAAACTACGGAATTGCCGCGGTCCGGTTTATCCGTAAGGCCCTTTTCGCGCGCATTGATATCAGATACCGGCCTCCGAAGGTCGCGGTTCCATTCCAGTGCATTCATGCTCAGATCAAGATGGGCGTCGATTGTAAACATAAGTTTATAATTTGTGGAGACGCACAATTGTGTGTCTCCACGATTAAATATTAATTTTCCTGTCTCTCGCCACGTTCATCCACTCCCCGCTTATTTGATTGTTTTCTATGGTTATCGCCCGTTCGTACAAGGCTATCGTTGGGCAAACGTGATATGGCATACCGTACAATACATCGCCCACCCGGTACCGATGCCCCTCACCTGTTTCGCAAACAAGGTGTTCTTCACTCTGGTTAACCATTATCAGCTCCGGCGCATTCATAAAATAGATACGCTTACCAATGTCATTCTCAGCTGATACCGACTTATGCCCCACATCGAAACAAACCTTAGTTTCATCCGGCAGTGATATTACCCTCGATACCACAACGGCCGCCGGCAAAAATCCCTGCTCCGCGCACATCAAACTATACCCTCTGTCCCAATACACAAACGTGCCCGGGCTGCATTCAACGTTCTCTCTTTTAGCATGAATGGGAAACGTTGGCGAACCACCGGCAATGATAACAGGTGCAGAATACCCTCTCTCTACGATCTCTTGTTTAAGCCTCGCTACCGGTTCAAATGCGGTATTGCACTTTTGCGTACGAACAGCAAGATCAGCATCATGCAAATGGCCATCATAGGCATGCAAACCTTCAACCTTCAACCCTTGTAAATCACGCAAGGCAAGATATAGGCCCATCGCATCTAACGGCGCTATCCCGGTACGGTTCTGGCCAACATTCAGATCAATGTACACCTTTATCTGAAGCTTTTGTTGAAGTGCCTCTTCCGAAATATGCTTTGCCGCGGCGATATTATCCACCAGGCAGGAGTATTGGGTATTATGGTAAGTTTTGATCAGTTTGATGAAGCGTTCCAACTTCGGGCCAATGGGCTGGTATGCCAGTAAAACATCCGCCGCTTTGCACATCCCCAGCATTTCCGCCTCGGCAATGGTTGCGCATTTGAATTTGGTAATACCTGCCTCCAGCATCAGCATCGCAGCTTCTTTACACTTATGCGTTTTCACATGCGGCCGCAATCGGGATGCACTCCCGATCATATCCTTAGCCAGGGTGATATTATGCCGCACTCGTTCGGGATAGATCACCAAGGCAGGTGTATCGAGGTGATCGATATCATCAATCGCGTACCAATTCTCTCCAGTCATTCTTTGGGTTGGCCGTTATAGGTTTTATGTTGATTTTTCTTTCGGACTTATGCGGACTTCCGGACTTCCCGACTATACTAATTCAAACATAGCTTCGATCTCCACCGGTATATTACCAGGCAATGAACCCATACCAACCGCGCTGCGAACACCAATGCCACTATCTTCTCCCCAAACTTTAGCAAACAATTCACTACAGCCGTTGATGATATACGGGTGTTTTTGAAAATCAGGCGTGCAATTCACCATGCCCAGCACTTTGATCACTCGTTTTACCTTGTTCAAGCTGCCGAGGCTGGTTTTGATAGTCGACAGGATCGCCAAACCAACCTGTCTTGCCGCCAGTTTACCGTCTTCCTGGCTAATGTCAGCACCTATGCGGCCGATAATTAGGCTGCCGTCATCCTGAACCGTACCATGTCCTGAAACATATAAGTGGTTACCATCTATCAAACAGGGTTTATAAACGCCGAGAGGCTTAGGCGCGGGCGGCAGTTTCAACCCAAGCGCCGCAAAATTTTCATCAGGTGTGTTCATTGCATAAAACTATAAAGTTTTGATCATTCGGGGAATTAATAAATTAAAAAGGCCGGGGATCTCATCCCCCGGCCGCCAACTAAATTAATCCCAAGTATGCTGTCTTGTTAAAATTTGTAAGTAAGTCCAACGTTTACCACGTAATCGGCAAAAGCGGCATCTCCATGGGTATAAACCCGGGTGAGCTCGGTTTGGCGGATATCAGGAATGCTTTGCGTACGGTCTCGAAGGATTGCAATGGGTACATCCAGGTATATGGCCATTTTCTTCACCCTCCAGGTAATAGCCGGCTCAGCGGAGAGGATATACCCAGGCCTGCGGAAACCATCGCTGCCGCCGAAAAGGTCGCGTACCGGCAGGCAATCATCACGAACGCCCAATGCAAAGTCAAATTTATCGATCATGTAACTTCCACCTATCCGAACCAGGTATTGATCGGGCACGCTTTCTACGTTTCCGGTTGTAGCTATAGCCGTAACATTGGTGGCAGAGCTTGTGGAGCGGAAGGTGTTGTTCACATCTCTTGGATTGGACAAGTAGAAAAAGTTACCGTAAAAGCCAAAGTTCTTAACGGGATTGTAATATGTGTTTACCTCTAACGCTATACCTGTCCCACCATCGCCCAATTGGATCGACTGATCAACAGGGCCCAATACTTTAGTTCCATTGGGCTGCAAAAAATAGTCCTGCAGATCATCCGCGCCGGTGGCAAACTTAATACCGAGCCCCACCTGAACATTAAAATTATGGATCTTAGCCGGGTTGAACAGCCAGTAATATCCTGTGGCCCGGACATCACCAAGGCCAAAAGTATGTGTACTGAAACGGGTACCAGGGGTAGTGTTTAATTGTGAACGGCTGTTATCGGCCCCTGGAATGTCTACTGCCAATGCCCAGCGGTCGTTAAACATACGGGTAAACGTAAAATCCTGTGTAACAACCTTATTGATCACATTGTTATGTAGAGGATTGATCCTCTGAAACTGCTCCTGCCTGCCAACGAAATGCCTGAACGACTTATAATAACGTGTATTGCTATTGAACAGCCACGCCCCCTGCTTCACCGTGCTGTCGGGATGTTCATCCATGGTGCAAAGGCCACCGGTGCTTCGGATAGCTACACAGCCCTGCCCGAAAACATTGGAATAATTCAATAAAATAAAGAATGCAAAAACGAATAAAAATTTAAGTAGCGTTGTTTTCATGATGTTAATGATTGTGATATACTTTTAATTGATTGATGAATGATTGTTAATTGTTGATAATGTCTTATGCCATAATATTCTTGTTTGCGGAAGGGCAAGCCATAGCCCCAATATGGCGCCATAGCTTCCTCCGCGCTCGAGCCATTCAAATAGTTCCCAATGAGGATAAAAGAGTTCGGTGCCTATTTTCCAGATAAGGAGAACGGCGAGAAGCGGGCGCACCGGCCTGATAAGGACGATGACACCTGCTGTCCACTCGAAAATGCCGGCGATATGTGCGATAGCAACCTGGTCAGTGAAACCCAACAATTTGTACTGGTCCATCAAACCCTTCTTTTCGATCAGGTTTAACCAGCCGTGGCCAACCAGCAGCAAAAAGACGATGACCCTGAGACAATTAGTCACATTCGCTAAATTTTTAGCGCCAGGCTCGGTGCTGGGACCTACCTTATTAAACCAATCTTTGATATTTAGCCCGTTGAGTCCGCAAAGTACCAGCAAAGTAATCGGCACCCCATAATTCCCGGCACGTTCGATAAATTCTGCAAAAGGTTCACCTGAAACCGGCCGGCACAAGGCGGTCACAATTCCCCATGCAGCCAGCCAGCCAAGAATAGCCCTGGTCGGATAGATCAACAGCGAAATGCCCATCAGTATGTCGATGGTTCCCATTATGGGCATCAGTTGAGCACCAAGGGCATGATCTATGCCGAATACCGCGAAATAGTTCAGCCATATTTTCTTCCCGATTATGCCAAAGGCGCCGTGCCCTATAAAGCACATTGCCGAGGCAAAACGGAGCGTGTAGTAGATATTTTGTGTTTTAGCTAACATAATTTATTACTTCATCTGACCGTTTATCATCCTATTGACCGATACCAGCTCCATCGCTTTTTCCAAACTGCACAGCATACTGCCCTACCGCGGCTCCGGTTTGCGTTCCCACTTCAATATCCTGACGGGTATGAATAGCTCCGTAAAGCCTTGAAAGTGCCGCCTGCTGCGCCATATCAGTAAATTTTGTGCCCCTGTCAGGCAATAAATACGTCAATACTGTTGCTGCAGCCGCGCTGAAGTTGGAGTGGCCGGAACTGTAGGATGGGAAATTGGGTATACCGGTCAGCGTTTTGACCTGGTCGTTTATTTGAGAAGGCCGTGGATTAAAATAAGCGTACTTGGTATCCCAGCAAATGATGGCGGCATCCATTTCGGCCATGTTCAGTAGTGCGAAATTACGTGCCCAGCGTACTTCGCTGTAGTTCTGCTTCACAAACTCATTGGCTGCAATAGCATTCCAATGTCCCGCCGGCGTGTAAGTGGCGACGCCGTCGGCCCAGAAAGCTACTATCGCCTCATTTTCGCGGGTTGCATGCTGGCTATAATACATTACCTCTTTTTGATCTGCCGCAAATTCAGGCGAACCGGTCGAATGCGGCGGGCCCGGCCTGAGCTGCACAACAGTAGCAGTATCGAACAGGAATGGGATCACTTTATTGAACAAAGGCAGCATCGGGGGGCGTTTCGGGCTTTCAAGGCTCACCCATGCTGTCTCGCCCTTTGCTATGGTTTGTGTAGCGAGTTGCGACCAGTAAGTCGATGTGCCGATAGCAGCTCCGGCCTTATCAGTACGTGCACGTGCGGCAAAAACATCAGCTACCTGTTTGCCAAGCGACTCACCTGCGTCCAATTCATTGCGGGTATTTGCACCGGCCGCCATACGATAAAGCCTTTCATTCGCCGCCTGTTGCTCTATATAAGCGATTTCCGTAGGGAAAAGCAGTTTCATCATTTCCACGGCGGCACCTTCAACTACTGCATCTTCGCTGGGGTACGAAGGCAATGCCGATTTAGGTATCAAGGCATGCACACCCGTATCGACCGTGTAAGGGGCTGCGCGGTTATATTGTTTCTTGAAATGATAAGCTGTTACTAATGCATCGTATTCGGCTGCGCTGACATAAGCATATGCGCGAGCAGCGTAAGGGGGGTTCGAAAATGGAAATTGCGGATAAGCAAAAGGGTTGGCCGAACTCGGCGCCGGATAAGTTCCGTCAAGATTTTGATATGGCGGAATGTTATGTTTGGCCACCAGGTCGCGCATGATCTCGTTCCAGCGCAGGACGGACCCGGCGCTCCAGTATTTGATCAGCGCCTGCTGGTCGCTCGTTAGATTGCGCTGGTAACCCTTAATTTCGTTCAGGTCAGCTACATAAGCTGGCGAGTTAGTGGCAGGCGGCGCCGCTACTGTAAACACTGTAGGATTTGTTACTAATACCGTTTTCCACGAATCGGCGTTGATGTCGGTGTTTGACGGAGCCAATGCCGGATATTGCATATTCGTTTGCACAATATCCTTCCGGCAGGATGAATAAAGCAATGTTACTACAGATAACAACGCTATGCCAATTGGGTGTAAATGTCTTTTCATCATCTTAATTTTTATAGTAGTTATCTTGTACTTTTTTGGTCTTCAGGCCAAAGATGTAGCTCAGGCCACCGCGTATCATGTTAGCCTGGCCGACATTCCTGCCAGCTACGGTGTAGTCGTCTCCGGCCGTAAATTCCAGGGCGTATAAAGCTTTCGGCCTGAACCGCAGGTTACCTCCCACGGTGCTCATATTCATCCTGTTGCTCGGAAAAGGCATATCGTTCTTCCGGATATCAAATCCTCCCAGTGACGTGCTGATATCGGCAACGCCCTCTACGATAAGATATTTGCTGCGATAACCGGTGCGGAAATTATAGTCGCTCATCGCTGGTAATTCCACCTGGTTGCTGTAGATCAGTTCCGTCGTATAATAGGTATTACGGTCGATCGCAATATTGCCACGGTCCATGTAAGCGCCGGAGCCGGTAAAGAAATATTTGCCATAGTTATAGTCCACAACCAGGCGCCCCGTTAAATCTTTACTATGGCTACCGATCGCTAAAGGCAAATAATCGGCCTGGTAATTACTCACGGGGATCGAGGCTGTTATGCTGGCAAACACTGCAAATTTGCTGCTGCCTTCCTGTAGCCGGACACCTTTCCATTTGACGTTCAGCGCCAGGTCCTGGAGCCCGCTTTGGTCGTGAAGCGTCCCGGCTGATGTATGGGTAGTGACGTAGGGCAAGCTCACCGTCGCGATGAGGTTATTGGCGATACCATAGGTCACCATCAGGCTATACATATCGGTATTTACCGTGCCGATATTGCCGTTATTTCTTTTGTAAGTGCCCTCCCAGTAGTTTGACCAATTGGAATTGCCATACATTATGCCCGGGCAGAGGTAATTTTTAGGGATCATGATGCCATCGTTTTCCATCTGGGCCGATGCATGAAAGGACGCCAGTGTGCAGACTATGATCACGATACATCTATATAAATGCGCATGCAGAGATTTCATTTCATCTTTAATTAATTGACAATAAGTTGAATGGGTTGAGAACAGTCTTGCGCATACATCATCTGTATGTGCGGCAACTGCATGGGTCGAAGCTATGATCGATGAGGAAATCGCATCAGCAATCGGCGTAATACCAATTGCCTCAGGCCACGGCTAAATTACCGTTGCATGACTAGCACTCAACAATGCAAATAGCTTAGCAGGAAAAATTTGGTGGTTTCCCCGGAGAGTCAATATAAGGATGATCGGAGTATTGAGATTCTTTTGAGGCTGTTGGTGTAATAATATCTGCGAGTTTCTTATAGTCGCATTTTACCACCTGGTAAACATTGTCGTAACCAAACGATACTTTTTTGGCTGCCGACTCGGTACCTTTCTTATTCAATGGTACATCAGCAAGGCCTTTGGCCACGATCAAATTATTCTTTACCAGCTGATCTTTAACATAATTCGGCAAACAGATAAGGTACATTGTGTCCCTGGTCATCTTGATGCCTGTGTAGTTGTAATAGCGATCGTTCAGCTGTATCTGACCGGTGACATGCACAAACTCAGGCCAGTCTTGTATGGTAGGCATATGTACAGGCACTTTTAACTGGATCAGTTTGGCAGAACTTTGGGCATCGGTGTACATTTCCTTGACGATCTGTACATCAGACCTGTCGATAAGATAATCGAATACCAATATATATCCACCAATACTAAAAAGGTGGGCGCTAAGCAGCAATATGGCAACGATCTTTTTCAGGAACAGCTTATATTAATTGGTTACTAAAGGGTGAAAATATGAAACAGAATGTGTAATTGCAAGGGTTTTGTTACAATTCTGTGGAAAAGTTTAATTTTCCCTATTTCCTGAACAATTGCAATTGGCCCGACTGGTCATCTTTTCCCGGTTTCGGCAGTTCGCCAAAATTCGATAATGTGATACCCAGGAGCCTGATCTTTTTACCTTCCGGTTCAGTACCAGACAGCAGCTTCTTAGCGGTTTCTGCGATGATATTAATATCACCGATCGGTTCCATATATGAATAATTCCGCGTGATTTGCCTAAAATCGCTGTACTTAATCTTCAGGGTCACAGTTCGTCCCTTCATTTCATAATTCTGAAGTCTTCGGGCAACGAGTTCACTCAATTTATCCAGCTCTGCAAACATTTCATCCGTTTCGGTCAGGTCATATAGAAATGTATCCTCCGCCCCTATCGATTTAGTTTCGCGGTTTGGCTGCACTTCCCTGTCGTCAATTCCCCGAGCTATCTGGTAATAGAATCTCCCCGTCTTTCCGAAGTGTTTTACCATTTCCTCCTCGCTCAGCGTTTTCAGGTCTGCACCGGTATGGAGTCCCATGCCTTTCATTTTAGCCGCTGTCACTTTGCCCACACCGAAGAATTTCTCTACGGGCAGCTTTTCCATGAAAGTTTCAATCGATGACGGGCCAATAAAGGTCAGTCCGTCCGGCTTGTTCATATCTGAAGCGATCTTAGCCACAAACTTATTAATGGATACGCCTGCCGAAGCCGTTAAATTCAATTCGTCCCTGATGGCAAGTTTGATCAGTTTGGCGACCTCTATGGCCGATCCTATCCACTGTTTATCTTCCGTTACATCAAGATAGGCTTCATCAAGTGACAATGGTTCGATCAGGTCGGTATAACGGCTGAATATCTCTCGAATTTTCTGGGATGCTTCTTTATATACAGGAAACCTCGCCGGGACGAAAATGATCTCCGGGCACAATTGGAGCGCTTGTTTTGACGGCATAGCCGATCGAACACCGAATTTCCGCGCTTCGTAGCTGGCCGTCATTACCACACCCCTGGCTGTAGGTGAGCCGCCTACAGCTATGGCCTTGCCGCGGTATTCCGGGTTATCGCGCTGCTCCACCGACGCGTAAAATGCATCCATGTCGATATGAATGATCTTCCGATGATTGGCATGCTTGTCCATGAGCGATCAAAGATACATATACCGATGATTCTGACTTCTGAACTCCGTCCTCTGACATCAAAATCATCCCCAGTCAAAATCTACCTCCCTGCCATTCAGCTTCCATTTTGCGGGCTGAGGGTTGTTCATCCAGTCCAACGGTTCGCCCAAAGGTTGCGGTTTAGCCGCTTTGGCAAAACATTCTTTGATAAACTCTTTCTTCTCGTCATTGAGGGCGGCGGGGTCAGGCGAGATAAATAATGGCGTATCGCTTTCGGCCAGCAACTGCATCCATTGTTTATTTTTCTCCCAGGGAATATCATTAGTGAGCCCCACACAATCCGCATCAGTTGCATAGAAGGCGTTATGCTGCGGTATGCGGAAACCTAAAGTATTCACGCCCATTTTAACGGTGCGCTGCCATTCCTTTCCGCTGGTATCGTCGCCGATACGGTTCAATTCAAATACGCCAGCTGACAAGTGGCTCATCGTGTTGCAGCCGATCAGGTACATGTCGCCTGCCGCCTCGCGGATTGCGTGGTACAGATTGTTAATGATCTCGGCAGTGGTTTTTGTTTTATCGTTAAAGCTCCACCCCGGCGCGGTCACGCCGTTCTTCATATGGATGCCCCATTTGCCGGTAATGTCGTAAGTGGTATAGTCATGCTTTACCAGCTCATAACCCCATTGCTTATATAAAGAAATGTTGTGCTTAATGCGTTCAATATTTTCAGGTATAGTCGGGTCAAGTATTGGTTCCTTTGGATCGTCGCGTCCCGGTATTTTAGGCAGCAACAAGCTAGGTTTATCATCATGTTTGGCGCACAACGGCCTGGTCCACAATCCCGGCCGCATGCCCAGCTTTTTAACATCGGCAGCGACGGCCGCCATATCTTTAAACTTATCGTTCGGTCTTGAAAAATCATCCATAAAACCGCCGTCACCAGGAAGTAAGGGAGAATAGGTCGCCCATCCTGCATCGATCACTGAAAAAGGACGATTATCGGTATCCGGCGCAAGCACAGTCATCAGACCCGTGATCCGTTTGATCAATTCAGCCGAATTATTTCCATAAGCAAAGTACCAGTCATTAATGCCATAAACCGGTTGTTTTGGCAGCCTTGGATTTGGGCACATCATTTTGCAAAAACGCTGTGCGGTAATGAACGGTGTTTCATTATCGGCGCTTTTTGCAGTGATGATGTCGCCCCCATGCAATTCACGCTGACCCAATTGCACGCCTGACCCGCCCGACGCAGTATCCATTATCATTTCAACGCCTTTACCCGTGACTACCCAACTGCAGAAAGTATTGCAACCTGTTTTTACGCCGAAGCATGACGTTGATTGCCCGTCATTGATCAATACGTACCAAGGGTTAGCCACCGAGTCGTTAAGTACCCATTCGAGGTCGCCATAAGAACGCTCCCATTTGTCCCCAAGCATTTTCCCAACCGCGGGCATGTTAAATTCCCATTGCAGCTTTACTGCATTCAACAGCATTGTTGGCGAAACTACGTATACAGATAAGGCATCGCCGTTCTGCTTAAATCGCACCTGGACATCTTTATAGCTGAAGGCGCCATTTGATGCCGTCGCAGGATACCATTGATCGCCCAGTTTTATCCATACATGTTCGGGAATATTTGTAATTACGTAATTGCCTGCGGCAAAGGAAGTGATGCGGCTAAAGAGCAACCCGGTTGTTCCAGCGGCTGCCAGTTGAATAAAATTGCGTCTTCTCATTGGTTAGTGTTCGAAATTAACAAAAGCTTTTAATTATTTGCCTTTAGATTAATTTTAATAAAATTGGAAAAAAAATTCGCCCTCTTTATATATTGCATCCTCAAGCCCGGGCTTAACCAATTCATTTAAAATCTACTATTATGGCTTCAGATCGCAGGAAATTCCTGAAACAATTAGGCGGTACTATTATCCTCACTTCGGCATCATTAACTTCACTGGCAGCACAGGAAGAACGGGAAAGAAGAATACTCCAGGCCGAAAAAAGAATTGCGCCGAATGATAAAATACGCATTGCCACTATAGGCACGGGTATTATGGGTTTTAACGACACCCGCAGCGCTTTGCAAATACCCGGAGTTGAACTCGCCGGAGCCTGCGACCTGTACAGCGGCCGCCTTGCTCGTACGAAGGAATTGTATGGCAACGATCTCTTCACCACGCGCGACTATCATGAAATACTCGACCGTAAAGACATTGACGCCGTGATCATCGCCACAAGCGATAACTGGCACAGCCGCATCGCCATCGACGCGATGCGTAAAGGGAAAGCTGTTTACAGCGAAAAACCGATGGTGCATTACATTAGCGAAGGGCTGAACGAAATCCATGTACAAAAGGAAACCAAAGCGGTTTTCCAGGTGGGCAGCCAGCGGGTAAGCAGTTTGGCATTCGCCAAAGCAAAAGAGCTATATAAAGCGGGGGCAATAGGTAAATTGAACTCCATCCAGGCCTCGTTCAACAGGCAAAGTGCGCTTGGCGCCTGGCAGTATACCATTCCATTGGATGCCTCGACGGATACGGTGGACTGGAACACTTTCCAGGCAACTGAAAAAACCAAATATGCCTATGACAGTAACCGCTTTTTTCGCTGGAGGAATTACCGTGAATATGGCACCGGAGTTGCCGGCGACCTGTTTGTGCATCTGCTAACCGGCATTCACTTCATCACCGATTCCAAGGGCCCGGAAAAGATATATTCCGTAGGCGACCTGGTATACTGGAAAGACGGCCGCAACGTGCCTGATGTGATGACCGGGATCATCCATTACGGTGAAACGCCGGAGCATCCTGCCTTCCAGGTATCGCTGCAGGTGAATTTCATCAGCGGTGAGGGTGAAGTGGGTTACACGCGCATGGTTGGTTCCGAGGGCGTAATTGATATATCGGATGATACCGGTTTTACCATTCACAAACGCAAAATGCCGGTAGCGCCGGGCTATGGTGGCTGGGATTCATTCGATACCTATCCCAAAGCCATGCAGCAGGCCATAGTGGACGATTATAACAAGCTCTACTCCGATGCCGACAAACAATCTCCAAAAGAAGAGACAACCACTTACCAGGCGCCTGAGGGATCAGACTCATCACACGATCATTTTGCGAACTTCTTCGACTCGATGCGCACCGATAAACCTGTGGTGGAAGATGCGACATTCGGTTTCAGAGCGGCAGCTCCGGCACTTTGCTGCAATGAGAGCTATTTCCAGAATAAAGTCATCCATTGGGACCCGGTAAATATGAAATTGGTATAATATTATCGCAATAAGGAATAATATTTTAGCCCGGATGAACTTTATATAACCACGTCAATTTATTGTGGGTCAAATTACTTATGTTAACATCGTGCCGGGTGTTGGTAAAATTATTTTAATTAATTGACTGTTAATTACTTATATTAGCACTTCATTAGACCAGATCACTGGATCCTATTGGGAACTAACACCTGAACAATGAGCAAGCTAGTATTAATAGACGATGAACCTATTTTTCACAAAATAGTTCAGATGACGCTAAAATATAGCGAGCTGTCGCATCAGGCCACTTACAGCTATGACGGGGAAGTTGTGCTGGATTATTTGGAAGAAAAACAAGCTGAGGCCAAATCGCTGCCCGACTATATTTTTATCGACCTGTATATGCCACGTTTTAGCGGCTGGGATTTCCTTAACCGTTTTCAGAAAATATACCAATCACTGAAAAAGAACATCAATATTTACGTAGTATCGTCTTCGGTCGACCCGCGGGATGTTGATCGTTCAAAAAGCTATCCTTTTGTCACCAGCTTTATTTCAAAACCGGTGATGAAAGAGATATTCGACAATATGGCAACGGCGTCGCTGGCATAGAGAACGCAGATCTGCGTCCTTTAACATTTGTTTGGGCTTTGCAGGCGCAACAAGTTTTTATTGCAGCCGTATCATTGGCTAACATTTCGTAATTTTGTGCAGGCTATCTTATCTTAAATCGGCCGGCCCGGACTATCCATCATTGTATATGAGCACCGTTCAGAACTCCAACATCGGAACAAAACAAAAAGCGCTTGCCATCAATCTCGACCCTAAAATTTACGGTTCGTTTGCCGAAATAGGCGCAGGCCAGGATGTTGCGGCTAATTTCTTCAAGGCAGGCGGGGCATCGGGTACCATTGCCAAAACCATGTCGGCGTACGACATGACCTTTTCCGATGCGATCTATGGTGCTCAGCAGGTAAGACGCTATGTGAGCGAGCAGCGTTTAATATCGATGCTTGACCATGAATACGGGCTGCTGATAGAGCGCCTGGCGGAGCAGCGCGGAAGCACAACCAACTTCTTCGTGTTTTCAGACACGATGTCGGCGCTCAATTACCACAAGACCAACGAGGGGCATGGCTGGATGGGCGTTCGTTTCCAGTTGCAGCCGAACACACCATACAACGATGTGGTGCTTCATGTGAGGCTGCTGGATAATGATAATAACCTTCAGCAGCAGGCTGTGGGTATTTTGGGTGTGAACCTGATGTACGCCTGCTTTTTTTATAACGATAACCCGCTGGTGTTCCTGCTTTCGCTGATGGATGACCTGTCAAAGGACCGCCTCCAGGTCGACATGATACGTTTCGAGGGGCCTAGCTTCGCCAAAGTGGATAACAGGCTAATGAGCCTGCACCTGGTGAAATACGGTTTCTCCAACGCCGCCGTTTTCGGTCCTGACGGCAAGAACCAGCAGCCATCGGAAGTTCTGCATAAAAAACATGCGGTTGTGATACGCGGTCGGTTCCGCCCTGTGATCAACGTGCACATGGATATGCTCAGAACCGGCGTCAAGCAGTTTTTGCAGGAACCAGATGTTGACAGGGACAATGTGATCGTTATCACCGAGCTTACTTTGCAGGCTTTGCTGGAAAGAAATGCCCTTGAGACAGGCGAAATAGACGAGAAAGATTTTCTCGACCGTGTTGACATCCTATGTTCGCTGGGGCAAACGGTATTGATCTCGAACTTCCACGAATATTATAAACTGGTGGCTTATCTTTCAACCATCACCAGGCTGAAGATGGGCGTTGTGCTGGGTTATCCAAACCTGGAGTATATTTTCTCGGAAGAGCATTATAAAGATCTGCCCGGGGGCATCCTGGAATCGTTCGCAACGCTTTTCAGCCGGAATGTAAAGCTGTATATCTATCCCACTTTGCGCGACGGCATGATCATGAACTGCCTTCGCTTTTACCCGCCGCCGCACCTCATCGACCTGTACCGTTACCTGATATCCAATAACAAGATCGAGGATATCAGTCATTATAACGAAAAGAACCTGCATGTGCAAACGGATAACGTCTTGCAATTGATCAAGGAAGGCGCACAAGGCTGGGAAGAATTTGTCCCGCCGGAAGTTGCTGTAATGATTAAGGATCGTTGTTTGTTCGGCTATCCTTGCCCTGTTGAACCGGTAAAAACGGATGAGGCTTTGAAAAGCGATGATATCCAGACCACTATGGACAACATTTGATAAAAGCCTGTTTTTCTGTACCGTACCCACGAGGAAACGGTGAATCGATAGTTGCTCAGGAAGAACTACTCAAAGGCAGCTTTCCGGTTTAACGGTATTCTTTAACGGGAAACAAACCGGTGCATCCGATCGGGGTTCCGGTTTGTTATTTCCAGGCAAATTATCTATTCAAATAATAACCAGGTGCTCACTGGATATTTTCACGTGTTCAATATTAGTCACCAGTATCTCGCAGCGGTAAAGTTTAACATTGTTTTCATAAATCGCACGCGTCTGTATCTTCCCTTGTGCATATAAAATGTCGCCCTGCCTGATGTCCATTCCCCCCTTCATCATTTCCAACGGAAGCTTTAAATTGTGCCATTCAAAATGCTCAAGGGTATTATCCCCCTTTTTAATTTCTTCAGTGGTTTTTAGGCGAAAACATAGTGCGCGTTCTCCTTTGATAACTTCCCAAACCGGTTCTTTTTCAACACTTCCTACCAGAAAAACCCTGTTGACACCTGCGTTATTCGGCATGTAAATAGTTGTTCTTTTTTTTGCAATCGATCAATTTCAATATCCGCCCTGTAAAATCATCCAGGTCGAAAGGTTTGGGGATAAAATCATCGCATCCGTAATCCCCAAGCGACCATAATACTTTTGGGTAAGCCGATACAAGGATTACCGGCATATCTGATGTTTTCTTGTTCTCTTTGATCTGGTGGCATATTTCGCCGCCATTGACCCCGTCCAGGATATAATCGAGTATCACAACATCCGGACGATACCTTTCTATCTCGGGGAATATATCATTCGTCTGTCCAATACATTTCACCTCAAATCCTTCATAGGACAGCGCTTCCTGCATTACATCCAGTACGTCCTCATCATTGTCCAGCAACAACACTTTTTTCATGTTAGTTTTTAATTAATTAAGCCCAAGAATTAGTCACGTATAGGTAGTATATAAAGCACCGGCTTCATCGGGTACGTTTCGGCTCAATTAACTCTTCCGTTAATAGGAAATGTTCAGCAATTTCATATATAAAAAAAATACCCTGCAAGTATATCTACCTGTAATTCAGTTGCGGGAAATACCTGATTTTAAAAAAATGTTAAACTTGTTATGATAAAAGAAAAGAGGAAAGAATTAATTAATGATACTGTGCTTGAGCGCGTACTTAATGAGAGCGATAGTATTGCGTGTGCCGGTCTTGTTGATCATACTTTGCCGATGGCCCTCTACGGTACGTTTGCTGGTAAATAGCTTATCGGCTATTTCCTGGTTGGTATAGCCTTCGGCGGTCAGCGCCAGCACTTCAATTTCGCGTTTGGTAAATTCAATGTCAGACGTATCCTCGTTGCCAGGTGCGTCGGGCATTTGCGCAAGCCTGTTCATGAAACGCAGCGCGAGCTCAGTACAAATATAATGGCCGTCGCCATGGATATGGCTAATGGCAAATACCAGCTCGTCAGCGCTTATACTTTTGAGTAAATAACCGGTAACGCCGCTTTTAAAAGCTTTGATCACGTATTTTTCGTGATCGATCATCGTAAGCACGACGACTTTTGCCTTCGATATGGTTCCCTGTAACTTTTCGGCCAGTTCGAGGCCGCCCATACCGGGCATATTCATATCAGCCAGGATGATATCCGCATCAAGGCCATTATTGATCAGCTGCAGTGCTTCCACCCCGTTAGTGGCTTCGCCGACTACCTCAAAATTTGGCATTCTCTCCAGCAGGTTCTTGATCCCGTTGCGTACGATGTTATGGTCCTCAGCCAGAATTATTCTGATCATGACCAAACCCCCTTGCTTACTAATACGCTTATCTTGGACTTCAGGTATGCTCATTTGAAAAAATTTTATTGCCAGTTTTCACAGGCATGTCAATATTAATAATGATTCCTTTACCCGCGAGCACCGGCTAACAATGCAGGGGAACGACATTAAATCAAGTGTCTGGATATTAAACACTTAAGTATAGGCAATTGGGCGGATATTTTGAACTATGGCGAAATTAGTAATACTATCTGATCTATGACTAACGGCCGTCGAAAACAGGTATTTAGCGCGTGCTGAAACACGTATTTAACACGCAAACCGCCAGTATTATTTCCTGTTAGCATTATAAAGACCTTTTATACTAACATCAAATTTAAAAATTATGGCAACACAAACAGTAGTGCAGGATTCAAAACTGAAGGAATTTTTTATCGATCAGTTGAAAGACATTTATTGGGCGGAAAAGAAACTGGTGAAAACATTGCCTAAATTGCAGGACGCGGCTACCACGCAGCAATTGAGAGACGCATTCGGCAATCACCTTACCCAAACCGAAGGACATGTTGAGCGCCTGGAGCAGGTATTCGGTATGATCGGGGAAGAAGTCGATTCAAGCAAATGCCAGGCGATGGCCGGCATTGTGGACGAAGGCGAAGATATTATCGATGATACCGACGAGGGCACCGCACAACGTGATGTGGGATTGATATTTGCCGGTCAAAAAGCGGAGCATTATGAAATTGCAACTTATGGTGGCCTGATAACGCTGGCGCAGATATTGGGGCATGAAGATGCTGCTACTATTATGCAAAAAACATTAGCGGAAGAAAAAGAAGCCGACCATTTGCTTACACAGATCGCAGAACACGACGTCAACTACCAGGCGGCCAATGAACAGGCTGAAGATTGAAACCGGCAAATTTTCGTTTCCTGGAAATTCCCGGCAGCAAACTACACGCTGCCGGGAATATTTTATTAAGTGTCAATGGAATTAATGCGGTATGCAAATAAAAACCGGTAAAAGAAAGATCAACCCGGGTTTTTGGTAAATGATACTTATAAAACCCGTTGTCCTAATTTCATTAAGAAATAGATGAGGCATATAAACGCAAAAAAGCCTATGGTATCCACAATTTCGTTCACGGGCAAATGTGATAGTAACCATATGATTGAGAGTGTGGCTATTACCGGGAACATTAGCCCTCCAGGCGCTTTGAAGCCTGGCATCGTGTCCGAGCCTTTCTTGAATCGCAGTTTTATCGTCGCCAAAACCACACCCAAATAAATAAGCAACAATGAGCCGCTGGAGAGTATGGCCAGTTCTTTAAATCCACCCGAAATGGAAAAAATAAATATTAGCGATGCGTATGTAATGATCGCAAGATGAGGTGTTGCAAATTTTGGGTGGACTTTTCCGAGGAATTTAGGAAATAAGCTATCGTTGGCACCCGCAAAAAGCAGCCGCGGCGAGGCCAGTATATCACCTGCGACCACGCCAAGGCTTGAAACTATCGCGGCGATGAGAAGAGCCACAGTACCCGCTGGCCCGAATATCTTCTCAGCTACGGCGGCAAGCGGCTCGTCTTTAAATACGTTGATCTGCGCCCCCAGTACCCCTTGCGTTACCGTTTGAATTATTATATAAGCAACAAATACAAGTCCTCCTCCTAACAGGATGCCGCGGGGTATTATGCGCCTGGGATTTTCGATCTCGCCACTGGAGTTGAGCGCCGTTTCGAAACCTGCAAACGCAAAAAATAATACCAGCGCCGTTTCGCCAAATGCTTTTACCGGTGGTAAATGCTGAGGCCAATGCAAATTACCTGCTTTCATGTTCATTAAGCCAAGGATAATGACGGCGGCAAGCGGTAGTAACTTAAACAAGGTGATCAATTCCACAAGGCGCATACTTTGCTTAGCGCCTCGTATGTTGACTAGTATGAATAATGCTGTCAGTATGAAAAAAAATATCGCCCTGGGTACTGCCGTCGAGAAAACAGGAAAGAAAGTCGCCAGCGAATCTGCCGCTACATTCATCAGCGCAGCGCTTCCGGCACTTCCCCAACCAATAACGAAGAGCCCGTTTACCACAAAGCCGGCGAAAGGTCCAAACGCCGCCTCCACATAAATATAAGAACCGCCGCTTGACGTAATACGGCTGCCTATTTCGGCATAACAAAGCATGATGGAGATCAGCATTACTGCGCAAAACAGGTACACAAGCACGCTGGCGGTGCCTACCTGCATGGCTACAATTGCGGGAAGCACATAAATACCCGCCCCAACGGTAATATTTACAATATTAGCTGCCAGGCCCCGCGCGCCTATGACGCGTTTCAGGCCCTCTTGGGTTTGTGCAGGCATCAGGTTGGATCAGTACGGTAAGATATAAATTAAATCACATATCTTGCTGATCCTCAATATAAAAATTCTATTCTGCCGAAGCTTAAGAAAGAGATGCTGTGAATTCGATTGATTTTATTTGCCGATACAAAACTTCGAGAAAATATTTTCCAAAAGATCATCGGTAGTGACCGTGCCTGTGATCTCCCCAAGATAATGCAATGCCTGTTTGATATCCATCGCCAAAAAATCGGATGTTACCTGTGTGTCGATGCCTGTGAGTACACGAGACAGAGCTTCCTGTGTTCTTTGCAGAGCCTCAAGATGGCGCACGTTGGTCACCAAAATATCATTACCTGTCAGCTCAAATTTAATGGCCGAACTATATATTTTGTCCTTTAGCTCATCAATATGCGTTTTTTGTTTAGCGGAAATGATGATGGCGCTTTGCGTATGCGGCAAAGCAACTAATTGTCCTTCGGTAAGCAGATCGGCTTTATTGGCTACCACAAGCATCGTTATACCGGGTTTTTGCAAGTTCTCAAGATCGCTGTTCAATTCCCCGATGGTGATCGATGCTGCATCATAAACGTATATCAGCAAAGCAGACTGGCTTATCTTTTCCATGGTACGCTGCACACCCATTTGTTCAATAGTGTCGGTCGCTTCACGAATCCCGGCTGTATCAATGAGTCTGAAGTTAATGCCGTTGATATTCAGCACCTCTTCTATCGTATCACGCGTTGTACCGGGGATATGGCTTACAATAGCGCGTTCTTCATTTAGCAGAGCGTTAAGAAGGGTTGATTTACCGGCATTTGGCCTCCCGGCTATCACAGTATTCACACCTTGCTTGATCGCATTGCCCAGTTCGAACGATTCAACCAGGCGTCCGATGATCCCTAATATATCGGCGATCAGTTGTTTCAGTTGGCCCCGGTTGGCAAATTCTACATCTTCTTCAGAAAAATCAAGCTCCAGTTCTACCAGGGAAGCAAATTGCACCAGTTGTTCACGCAAAACCTGCAGCTGACTGCTGAAACCACCCCGCAATTGCTGCATCGCTATCTGCTGCGATGCTTTGGAATTGGACGCGATCAGGTCGGCAACAGCTTCCGCCTGAGAAAGATCAAGTGCTCCGTTCAGAAATGCCCTTAAGGTAAACTCGCCGGGCTTTGCAGCGCGGGCGCCGTTTTTGATCAGCAATTTAATAATGGATTCGATGATGAAGTTAGAGCCGTGGCAGGAAATCTCGACTACGTTTTCGCGCGTGTACGACTTTGGAACTATAAACAGCGAAACCAGCACTTCGTCCAATACCACATCGCCGTCAACGATCTGCCCGAAATGGATGGTGTGTGATTCCTGTTTGGTTAGATCTTTTCCCCTGAACACCATATTGGCTATAGTTATCGCATCTGGACCGGAAAGTCGTGTTACGCCTATCGCGCCAATTCCGACAGGAGTAGCAAGTGCAACAATGGTGTCCTGGCCATTCATCATTGGGCAAATGTAAAAGGTTATCGTGTAAATTTGTCTATGCCCAAAGCCATGCCGTACAATTTCATACTGGATTACCTGCCTGCCCGCATTGTAGTGAAGCCGAATTTTGGTATGTTCTATATCTATCTCAACAAAAAAATGATGCTCATCCTGCGCAAAGCAGCCACTAACTTGAATATGAATGGTATCTGGGTAACATCATCAAGGCAGCACCATCAAAGCCTTCAGGACGACATTCCAGCTTTAGGAGATTTTGTGCTGGACAATGGCGAGATACATGATTCGGAGTGGCGGCTTTTGAAAGACGGTCATGAGGACTTTGAAGAATCGGCCATCAAACTTTGCGAATTGATCTCGCATGGTGATAAGCGCATAGGCAAGGAAACCAAAGGCGGCGCTATGCTGGGCTAACTCTCATAAGCCATACGCATAAATTTGTGCACCTCATCGTTCACATCCTCTTTCTGCAGCATCCTGAAATGATGATTCTGCTGGATATCGCCAGGGACTTGAGCTATCTTCTGGAAACACAGGTTATCCTCGTAACGCTCTTTAAAGGGGAAAACAACATGGATGAAGTTTTTGCCCAACTGAGTGATATAAGCAATCCGTTTATGTGAATTGGTGATGCCGATCATGGTTTTAGCCGGATGGATGGTCACTGCGCCTATCTTCTGAAATTCGGTAATAAAATGATCGAATAAGGCTAATGTGTGTTCCGACTTCCCGATAAGGAATTGCTGAAGCTCTCTTTCTTCTTCCGGGGTGTTAGTGTATTGGCGCATGCTATAAAGTTAAAACATGTCCTGTAAAACCGCGCCGCTCCCCCATCTTTCTTCTATCCCCAGGCCAAACAACGCAAAATCATATTTAACAGGGTCGCTTGAGTCGAATTCTCTTAACCGCTCTGTTAGTTCAACAGCCGTTTGCCAGTCGGTTTGTTTCCGGGTGATGAGTTTTAATTTTCTTGCTACGCGGTCGACATGAAGATCACAGGGGCAGATCAGATCTGCTGGTTTTAGTTTGTTCCATATACCGAAATCCACGCCGCAATTATCCTTACGCACCATCCAGCGCAGGAACATATTCAGCCGCTTACAGGTCGATTTTTGTAAAGGTGATGAAACGTGCTTCATAGTACGGCCGGGATGATCGGGTAATGAAAAGAAATATTCTCTGAAATGATTGAGCGATTCCTCTACCCCAATCACGGGGCCATTTGATATAAAACCATCCTCTAATGACTCATGATTTTGATAATAATACCTGAAAAATGAAATGAAATACAACGTATCAATATCGTTGAATGTCCGGTGCTTAAACCTCAAAAGCTTTTTCAGGTCAGGCTCTTCATGATTCATGATGAAGTCGTAAGGAGCGCCATCCATCAGGCTGATGAGTTCCTTGCACTTATTGATGATCGTAACCCGCTGCCCCCAGGCAAGCGTCGCCGCCCAGAGACCCATGATCTCGATGTCCTGCTTTTTACTGAACAAATGCGGGATGGACACAGGGTCATTTTTGATGAACTGCGGCCGGTTGTATTGAGCAACTTTGGAATCGAGGAAGGATTTGAGGTTTTCGATCATTTTATCTCAGGTAGCAGTGGCAGTGGCAGTAGCAGGAAGAAAATCTTAAAACTGCTACTGCTACTTTTGACTGCCACTCAAGCAAGAGCTTGTTTTAAATCATCTATCAGGTCATCAATATCCTCGACTCCTACGCTCAATCGCAAAAGGTTATCCACTACGCCGGCTTTTTCGCGTTCTTCTTTGGGAATGGAAGCATGCGTCATGGTTACCGGGTGATTAATTAGTGATTCGACCCCGCCTAATGATTCAGCCAATGTAAATACTTTGAAAGACGAGGCTATCCTGAAGGTTTCTTTCAGATCAGCGCCTTTGAGAGTAATTGAGATCATCCCGCCAAAATCACGCATTTGCTTTTTGGCAATGTCGTGATTGGGGTGATCTTCAAAACCCGGCCAGTATATCTTGTCGACTTTGGGATGGGCCTTTAAAAACTCTGCTACTTTGCGTCCATTTTCGCAATGCGCCTTCATGCGCAGATGCAAGGTTTTGATACCGCGCAACACCAGGAAGCTGTCCATTGGTCCGGGTGTGGCTCCGCAGGCATTGTAAATAAACCAAAGACGTTTGTAAAGGTCCTCGTCATTCAGCATCAGTGAGCCCATGACCACATCGCTGTGGCCGCCAATGTATTTGGTGATCGAATGCATAACAATAGCGGCCCCCAGGTCCATCGGGTTTTGTAAGTATGGCGAAGCAAACGTATTGTCCACCACAAATATTAAACCTTTCGCTTGGGCAATCTTAGCAATAGCCTCTATATCCACGACCTGCATGGTTGGATTCGTTGGCGTTTCGATCCAAACAAGCTTTGTATTTTCGTTAATGTAATTATTGATAATATTAGCGTTCGACAGATCGAGGAAATGGAATTTGATACCATAATTCGCGAATACCTTAGTAAAAATCCGGTATGAACCGCCATACAGATCATTGCCTGTGATCACCTCGTCACCCGGTTTCAGCAGCTTCATTACGGCATCGGTAGCACCCATACCGCTGGAAAAGGCGAGCCCGTATTTAGCATTTTCTAAAGCCGCCAGGCAGTTTTCCAGCGCCTTGCGTGTCGGATTGGTTCCGCGTGAATATTCGTACCCTTTATTATCGCCCGGCGCCTTTTGCCAGTAGGTTGAGGTCTGGTATATCGGCGTCATGATGGCGCCGGTGGTTGGGTCGGGCTCCTGCCCTGCGTGTATAGCTTTTGTTGCGAATTTCATTTTCTCGTAGTTCATGGTTCATAGATCATGGTTCATGGTTAATCGATTTGGCTATGAACCATGATCTATGAACCATGAACTATATGCTGCGCCTAATAGGCTCGTGCAAACAGCACTCTCTCGCTCGAAGGCTTGCCTGTTCGTATGCATTTGCCTTCTTCCTGTTTGTTGTTCAGCGGTATGCAGCGTATGGTGGCGCGGGTTTCATCTTTGATCAGTTGCTCGGTTTCAGCGGTGCCGTCCCAATGGGCTGAAATAAATCCTGGTTCTTCATCAAGGAGACGTTTAAACTCTTCATAGTCATTGGCCTCTTTCGTATTTGCCTCACGGAAGTCTAACGACTTCCGGTAAACATTTTGCTGAATATCTTCAAGTAATTGTTCAATTCCAGCAGCCAAACCTTCCTGGCCTACAGTCTCTTTTGCTTTAGTATCCCGTCGGGCCAACTCCACTGTTCCATTCTGCATATCCCTGCTGCCGATAGCTATGCGCACAGGCACACCTTTCAATTCCCACTCAGCGAATTTCGCTCCAGGGCGATGTGTATCGCGGTTATCGAACTTCACCGTGATACCTTTTGCTTTCAGCTCTTTGGTCAGCTGCTTTACATAAGCGGAGATATTCGCCAACTCTTCTTCGTGCTTAAAGATCGGCACAACAACTACCTGTATAGGCGCCAGCTTCGGAGGCAGTACTAAACCCGCATCATCCGAATGTGACATAATAAGCGCGCCGATCAAGCGCGTTGAAACTCCCCAGGAAGTTGCCCAAACGTAATCCAGCTTATTTTCTTTGCTTGTAAATTTCACATCAAACGCTTTCGCAAAGTTCTGCCCTAAAAAGTGCGAGGTACCAGCCTGCAAAGCTTTGCCGTCCTGCATTAAAGCCTCGATACAATACGTATCCAGTGCGCCGGCAAAACGCTCATTGGGTGTCTTGCGGCCGCGGATCACAGGCAGTGCCAGCCAGTTCTCGGCAAAGTCGGCATAAACTTCGAGCATTTGCTCGGTTTCGGCAATCGCTTCTTCTGCAGTAGCATGAGCAGTGTGGCCTTCCTGCCACAGGAATTCGCTCGTGCGCAAAAACATACGCGTACGCATTTCCCAGCGAACAACGTTAGCCCATTGATTTACCAGGATAGGCAGGTCGCGGTAGGATTGTATCCAGCCTTTATAAGTGTTCCAAATGATGGTTTCCGATGTCGGACGGATGATCAGCTCCTCTTCGAGCTTCGCTTCCGGATCCACAATAATATCACCGTTTTCGTCATTTTTCAGGCGGTAATGCGTTACTACGGCGCATTCCTTGGCGAAGCCTTCCACGTGGCTGGCTTCTTTCGAGAAAAAGGATTTCGGTATAAAAAGAGGGAAATAGGCATTCGAGTGACCGGTTTCTTTAAACATGCGGTCGAGTACTGCCTGCATTTTCTCCCAAATGGAATAACCGTAGGGCTTGATGATCATACAGCCGCGCACAGGCGAATATTCCGCCAGGTCGGCTTTGATCACCAAATCGTTATACCATTGTGAGTAATCCTCTTCCTTACTTATAATTCCTTTCATATAATCAAATTGTCGTGGCGCCAAATTTATAAATTTAAACCTTACCCGGCCGCCTTTGCTTGCTATAAATGCATATTTGTATAATTATGATTGAGCCGCATATCATCCATCAATTCAGGTCGCCGGTCTGGCGTTTCGAAATAGACAGCCTGAAAGATATCATAGTAGCCGAAATAAGGGATGCAGCTGACAAGAAGGTGTATTTCGCCTCCATCGATCTTGAAAACGGCGATGCATACCTTGATAATTTGCAAACCGAAGAAAGATGGCTTGCAGGGATTGAAGCTGCTTATGACGGTGTGCTGCTTCTGCACAATTATCAATCTGAGGCAAGCCCGGTGCATAAGGGATTGATCGCGCTGGATGAAAAAACCGGGGAAACGCTTTGGGGCGACTTTAACCTGGCATTCGATTACCTATCCATCAACGGCCCTGTTTTTTATGATGTGCGTTTTCAGCCTAAAAAGCTTTCTCTTGCTGATATCAAGACAGGTGGAACGATAAGACCGCATCAACCTTCAATCGACCTGGAATTGACGAATAACATCACAGTCCCTGAAGCACAAACCAATGAATTTGTCCTCGCGTTACAACTGCCGCTAAATCCGCTGCAAAATAGCGCCCATTATCTTGAGCACTATAATTTGAGAATTGTATCTTTGCACGCGATTACAGCGGGGAAGCTGCAGCAGCATTTGTACCTGGTGCGGGATACGGATATAATCTATGAAGATTTACTGAACACCGATATACAAAAGTTGCAGCCCGAATCGTTCCTGCTATATAAACATGAGTTAATATACCTTAAGAACCGATCGCAATTGAAAGTTTTAAACCTTAATAATGTTTAAAAAATTGAGATGAGATTAAGATTATTTTTATTAACGTTCTGTTTATTAACACTTTCCGCTACCGTATTTGCCGCTGCAAAACCCGACTCCGTAGGTGTCGAAAATCATAAGGGCAAAAGGGTTGTCATTTATAAGATCAAGCCTAAAGATACTTACTACGCTATAGCCCGCCGTTATCATATAGACCCGAAAGAACTTCAGAGCTATAATGATAATGCCAAAATGACTATCGGTCACACCATCAAAGTGCCTACCGGCAAGCCGTTCGTTGAACCGAAACACGAAAAGGCAATTGCTAAAAACGACAAGAAGAAAAAGAAACACGATAAGCCCGAAGAAGAGCAGCCCGAAGAGCAACCTGCTGAAAAACCACAAGCAGTAGTGGTTCAGCCACCACCTGTACAGCAACCGCAGCAGCAAGCCCCGCCTCCGGATAATACACCTCCGACTCAATATAAGGTATCAGCGGGCGAAACGCTTTATTCTATTGCCAAACGTTTCAATACTACAGTTGATAACATTATGGCTTTGAACGGTCTGAAGTCGAATACGATCAGCCCGGGCCAACTATTGAATATTAAAGCAAATGCAGCTGCCCCGGCGCCTGTGACCGCGCCCGCTGTCATGAATACATCCTCGGACAGCATCGTAGCTAAACGCGATTCGACTATTGTAGCAACCCCACAGGACAGTGCCAATATTGCTAATTATCATGCTAACGCCAATAAGTTTGGCCTTTACGAGAAGGACGAAAAAGGCGTAGCCACCTGGATGGACGACGAGGGCCTTGACGCTAATAAGAAACTGGTTCTCCATCGCACAGCGCCTATTGGTACAGTGATCAAGATCACGAACATCATGACCAACCGCACCACTTTCGCCAAGGTAGTGGGCCGGTTTACTGATAACGAGCAAACCAAAGACGTGATCATCGTGATGACCAAAAATGTAGCAGAAGCTCTGGGCGCTTTGGATAAACGTTTCCAGGTGAGTCTTAGCTACGGCGTTCCAAACCAGCAATAATTGTGATGGCCGACCGTCCGTTCATTATAGGCATCGCAGGAGGAAGCGGATCGGGAAAGACCTTCTTTTTAAATTGCTTTCTACGGCATTTCAGGGCTGAAGAAGTTTGCCTGGTTTCGCAGGATGACTATTATTATACTGTCGCTGCGGGCATGACAAAGGAGGAAAATAAGCTGTACAATTTTGATCTGCCCAAAACCATCAACAGCGAACAATTTATTGCTGATATCAATAAGCTGATCAATGGCGAGACAGTTTATAAAGAAGAATATACCTTCAACAACCCGGACATCGTCCCAAAAATGCTCGAGATCAAACCGGCCCCTATCCTGATCGTGGAGGGCCTCTTTATTTTCCATTTCACGGAGATTGCAGAGAAACTTGACCTGAAGATATTTATCGAGGCCGATGAAAAGATTGCATTGTCACGCCGTTTAAAACGTGACCTGGAAGAACGCGGCTATTCACGCGACGATGCGATGTATAAATGGATAAATCATGTGATTCCCGCTTACAAAGAATACCTGTTACCCTACCGGGACGAATGTCACCAGGTGATCGTTAACAACACCCAGCGGGCCGATGAGGTTATCGCGGTAACCGAAGTCATTTCAAAGGAATTGAGAGAAAAACTGTTAGGGGATTAACCTATAGAACCATTTCAGGTATTTCGCCCTCAACGATCAATTTACCCGAAGTCGCATTCTTGATCTGATCAATTGTTACGCCCGGCGCGCGTTCCAGCAATTTAAATCCGCCTTCGGGCAATATATCCAATACCGCCATTTCAGTCACGATCTTTTTTACACAATTAATACCGGTTAGTGGCAAGGTACATTTTGGCAATAATTTGGACTCGCCTGCTTTGTTCACATGCTGCATGGCGACGATAATATTTTCAGCCGAGGCCACCAGATCCATTGCGCCGCCCATACCTTTCACCATTTTGCCGGGTATCTTCCAACTGGCGATATCCCCGTTCTCCGATACCTCCATTGCGCCAAGAATGGTAAGATTCACCTTTTTGGCACGGATCATCCCAAAGCTCATTGCTGAATCAAATATCGCAGAGCCAGGCAGAATGGTTATGGTTTGCTTCCCGGCGTTGATCATATCCGGATCCTCGTCGCCCTCAAACGGGAACGGCCCGATACCGAGCAGCCCGTTTTCCGATTGCAGCACTACGTCTATCCCATCGGGGATATAATTAGCCACCAGGGTCGGTATACCGATGCCGAGATTGACGTAATAACCATCTTTTAGCTCTTTCGCGATTCTTTTGGCGATACCTTCTTTGTCTAACATAATTTAAAAGCTATGTCATTGCGAGGAACTGCCGGGTCGATAGGGCGGGGTGACGAAGCAACCTCGTCGAGTGCACAGTTACGAGTTTGCTTCGTCGCTCTGACGCGCCAACCACCCCGCTCCTCGCAATGACAGGTGGGCTATTTTTTTCTTACCGTACGTTGTTCAATTCGTTTCTCATAATTTATACCCTGGAATATCCGGTGCACGTAGATGCTCGGCGTATGGACATGATCCGGGTCAAGCTCGCCGGGCTGCACCAGTTCCTCGACTTCAGCAATGGTGATTTTTCCCGCCATGGCCATTACCGGGTTGAAATTACGTGAAGTGTACCGGTACACCAGGTTACCCATCGTATCGCCTTTCCAGGCTTTCACAATGGCAAAGTCAGCATCGAAGGCCATTTCCATCAGGTAATCCTTACCGTTGAAATTGCGCACCTCTTTGCCTTCTGCGACTTCAGTTCCTATACCAGCTGGGGTGAAAATAGCCGGCATGCCGTAACCGGCGGCCATACAGCGCGTGGCCAGGGTTCCCTGCGGAATGAGTTCCACTTCCAATTCACCGCTTAATAGTTGCCGTTCAAATTCCGCATTCTCACCAACATAGGAAGATATCATCTTCTTTACCTGGCGCTGTTTTAGCATCAGGCCGATACCGAAATCATCCACCCCGGCATTATTGGAAATACAGGTGAGGTTTTTTACGCCTTTGCGCACCAGCGCGGCAATACAATTTTCGGGTAAACCGGACAATCCGAAACCGCCAAGCATAAGGGTCATTCCATCCTGTATATCGCGGACAGCCTCGTCGGCATTGGCAACAACTTTATTCATAACACGATCTAAAGATTTAAGAGATTAGCAAGACAGATGTCCACTAAGTTCTCATAACAATTGGTTGTGGTAAAACTACAGAAAATCCTTCGTAGAGACGCATAATTATGCGTCTCTACATTTTTAAAACAATTAAAATTTTCAGCAATTACTATCATATACCAATAGCTATAAAAATGTTAAAAGAAGGCGAAACTTCACATCATGAACAGGAGGAGCGTGATGTGAAAAGCGGGGAAAATTCGTCAAAACCTCATGCATACCGCGTGGACGACGATAAAAATCTTGAAGAGAAGGACCTGAAGACGCATTACCTCTTCGGCGAAGGCAAAATGAAAAGCACCACTGATCCCGGTATGGAAGGACAAGGCATGGGCGGACAAAAATTCGGGGATGAAAATTTGACACCTGCCGGCAATGATGCGGCTAATCCGCCGCAAAACGCCGGCGAGGACAATGCCTATTTCGCCCGCAGGCAGCCTGCCGAAGAACATCCCGAAGACTCGAACTTTGAAGCAGTTGGGCAAGATGAGGATGGAGGTAAAAATGTCACCCATCCACACCCGCAGGAACCTTACCGTGAAGGCACGGCCGATAATGACGGCTATTCAAAACCGGAAAAAGAGCATATTGAGACGTGATGGTTGAACACGATTTTCAGAATTAAATTGATAGCCAGGGTTAGTTTGCCCGCAGCCGGCATCCTGTTAATCTTTTAAATCACTAAATCGTGTTCTACCACTTAATATGCTGATCGATAAACCCGATCAGATCATCAGCCATGGCTTGCTGTTCTTTCACGTTCGGATGGCCCGGCGTATTCTTATAAGGAAAGAAATGAGTATATATATTCTTGTCGCCTGTCTGCGCCACCGCTTTTTCGATATAACCCGGCCATGGCGAGCCTTCTTTGGTGGCATCCATGCTGCCTAAAACACAAATGATCTGCGCCTTGCGGTATTTATCTCTTATGCTTTTAACGAAATCTTTGTACGCTTTAATGATCTGCTCATCTGTCGGCGCTTTGTCGCCAAAACGCGCTTTGAACTGGTCGTTAGTGGGTAATTTGGTTATCCAGGCATCGTTCTGGAATAAATTGATCACCACTACATCGGGCTGGTATTTGGAAAAATCCCATTTACTTTCGGTATCGGTCGGATCGAGCCGGTCATACATTTCCGGCATGATCAACGGGAACCAGCTTACCATTACGCCAATGCCACTGCGTGCTGTCAGGTTGAATTCGGCATTGTAATGCTGGGCGGTTAAAGTTGCATAACTGAGCCAGGCATTTTCATAAGGCGCCGTTCCCCGGTCCTGGCCCGTAGAATCGATAACAGCATAGGCGCAAGTAATAGAATTGCCAAAGAATTCCATCTTGCGCTTGCTTACAGGCGACGGAGCTAAGAGCGAAGAACCTTTATCCAACGCGAACTCATAAAGCCACATCTTGCCCATTGTCCACTCCGTGCGTTTGAATAGTTCGAGCGAGTGCTTACCTGCAGGCAAGCCCGAAGCGAGCGTATATTCTCTTTTTGTGCTGTCGGGATGCAGCACCGAAGTAACTTTACCATCGATAATCACATTGATAAAATTCTCGCCATGCTCATCTTTGAGGGTCACTTTCACACCCGTGCCGTAAAAATTAATGTCGGCTGAAGTGCCGGGCCATGCCAGTTCAGCCGCCTCGTCCTGCATTACTATTCGGCCCATGTATTTGATGTGGGGGTCGTGACTGCGGATGACAACGGTTTGTGCGCAGGCAACCGAGGCGGTGCATAATAACAGTAAAATTAAGAAGTATTTAGGTCTCATTGTAAGCAGGTTTATTTCAAATATACATAACTAAATTTATCGTTATCATTATACTCCTGCAAGAAATATTTCATTATTTCAGGTAAACATAAGTTATCCCGTCCCCGCCCCTGTCCGCATGCTCATCTTCCATCCGGCCGACGGCATCGTACTTCTTCAAATAATCGCGTATCAATTTACGTAAAATCCCGTCACCCTTGCCATGGATGATCTTCAGGCTGTTAAAGCTCATCATCAACGCCCTGTCCAGCAGTTTTTCTATCTCATACAAGGCCTCGTCGCCCCGTTTGCCGCGTACATCTATTTCGGGACTGAAATTCGCCAGGTCGCTGGTTTGAGAGCTAAACCCTCTCCTCACCTCTTTTGGCACTTCCTTTTTGGATACTTTCTGCACCCGGTTCTTTTTCGCAACGGTTCGCAGGTCGCCGATAGCGATGATCACATTATCCCTTGCGATCTCCATTACCTGGCCGGTTGTCTCCGAATCGGTCAGCTTCACCCAATCGCCGGGCTTCAGCTCTTCCTCAACTTTAGGCGCTTTAGGCTGATCTTGCTTAATAGTATTCTTTTCCAGTTCGCGGTTCAGATTTTCGCGCAGCTCGCGCGTCCGTTCTTTGTCTGCATTACTTTTCTTAATATCCGAGATCGTATTCTCAACCAGCTTGTTAGCATTCAGGATAATATTCTTCGCTTCCTGTTTTGCATCCCGAATCAGTGCTTTCTTGTTTTCCTCCAGGTAGCTTTTCAGCTTCTCGTTCTCGCTTAGTAAGCTATCCACCCGGCGTTGTTGCTTATCCATTTGTACACGGGTATCATATATTTCCTTTTTCTCTCTTTCCAGGTCCACCAGCAGCGTGTCCACTTTTTTTTGATTCACTCCGACCTTATTCTTAGCCAGGTCGAGCACCTGTTTGGGCAAACCGATCTTCTGCGCGATCTCAAAAGCGTACGAGCTACCGGGCTTTCCCACTTCAAGTATGTAAAGCGGTCGCATTTCAACATTGTCAAACAACATCGAGGCATTTTCAATACCCGGCGTATTTCCTGCAAAAACTTTCAGGTTGGAGTAGTGTGTGGTTATCACCCCCTTCACCTTTTTATGGTTCAGCGTTTCAAGCACCGCTTCGGCTATCGGCCCGCCAAATTGAGGGTCAGTACCCGTGCCAAATTCGTCGATCAGTAACAGCGTTTTTCCGTTCGCCATTTCCACAAACTCTTTCATCTTGGAAAGATGTGCGCTGTAAGTACTCAGGTCGCTTTCTATAGATTGATCATCCCCGATATCGACAAAAATTTGCTTAAAGATGCCGACCGTACTTACTTCGTCCGCAGGTATAAGTAAGCCTGCCTGGGCCATTAGCTGGAGCAGTCCAACGGTCTTCATACAAACTGACTTTCCGCCCGCGTTCGGGCCCGAAACAACTATGATCCTGGTTTCTTCATCAATAGCAATATTCAGCGGAACAACAGCTTTTCTTTCAGCTTTAAAGCTCAGGAACAGCAATGGATGACGTGCATTTTGCAGTTTCAACCGCGCTTCGTTTACGACTGCCGGCATCTCAGCGCCAATGTCAATAGCGAACAAGGCTTTGGCGCGAACGAAATCCATTTTGGTGAGCAGGCCATGATAAGAAAGCAATAACGGGACATACGGACGTAATTCATCCGTCAGGGCAGTCAGTATCCGCACGATCTCACGCCGCCATTCGAATTCCAGGTCGCGAATCGTATTGTTCAGAGCGAATACTTCTTCGGGTTCGATATAAACAGTTTGCCCGGAAGCTGATTCGTCGTGAATAAAGCCTTTGAGCTTGCGTTTGTTCTCTGCCAATAAGGGAATGCAAAGGCGGCCATCACGGATAGTTAACGACCCGTCAGCAGTCCAACCATTTGCCGAAGCATTCTTAAATATCTGGTCTATCTTCCTTCTCGCTTCGTTTTCGGCTTTGACTATCGATGAAATAATGTCCGCCAGCTCGCGCGACGCATTCGGCCTGATCTTACCTTTCTGATCGATTATGGCGTCTATCTTTTTTATGATCGCTTTTTCGATGGGCAAATGCTCAAATAGGGCTTCCAGGTTGGGGTATTGCTCTTCCCTTTCATTAAAATAGCCTATTACCGAAAAAACGGTAGCCAGCGAAGCGTGTACCTGGTAAAATTCCTCTTCGCTCAGAAAAGCCCCTTCCAGCTTCGCTTTGTTCGCCAGGGATTTGATATCGAAGAAGTGATGAATAGGTAATGCCTCATCGTTCTGCAATATGTCCTTGAATTCACTGGCCTGGTTCAGAAATTTAAACACCTGGTCGTAGTTGTTCATCACCTGTATCCTGTCCACCATCTGGCGGCCCATTTCGCTCAGGCAGTGCACTTTGATCAGCTCTTTGATCTCGTTAAAACCAAGCTTGTGGCTGCTATTATTTGGGTATAGCATTCTTCTTATGTGGATCAGGTATGTACCGCTTATTGTTAAATTTCACTTTTTTAGGCTGCAGAGGCGGGGTTACTGCAGATCTTTGGGATGCCAACGGGGATGCTTGCTTTGGAAGCTTTTTCAGCGAATCTTCCCTTCTTTTGCTTTCAATAGCCATCTCCTTCTGGTTGATCTTATTCAGCGAATCTGATTTTTGCTTGAGAATGTCTGTCACCTTATCGTACATATCCGCAAGCATTTCGGGGTTGTTGCAATAATATTTCATACTCTTCCTGAACTGAACCGAGTCCGTATGAAATTGCCTGAATATTTGCAGATACCTGTCGGTCCCGTATTTGTACAAGCTGTCGGGCAACTGCATCACATTGTACATGGCGCCATCTGCAATGTGCACCTCGGTGAGCAGGTTGACCATTTTATCAGGCTGGATAACATCGCCGGGTATAGTTTTGACGCCACAGGCGCAAAGGAAAACCGAGAACGAAAAAAACAGGATTTTATATCTATGCATTCTTTATTTTTGCGGCATCAACAGCCAAAATTACGGATAAATGAGCATTGCGGATAATATCAGGAGCTTAAAAAAAGAAACCGGCACCATCAACGTAACGCTTATTGCCGTGTCCAAGACCAAGTCGGCGGACGAGATCATGGAGGCCTATAATGCAGGACAACGCATATTCGGCGAAAATATGGTGCAGGAACTGGTTGAAAAGAACGAAAAATTACCAAAGGATATCCAATGGCACCTCATTGGCCATTTGCAAACCAATAAGGTGAAGTATATCGCACCGTTCATTAGTATGATCGAATCAGTGGATAGCCTGAAGCTTTTAAAGGAAATCGATAAGCATGCAGAAAAAAACAAGCGCGTGATCGACTGCCTTCTGCAGATACATATAGCCGACGAAGAAACCAAATTCGGGCTTGATTATGACGAAGTCATTGAACTGCTGCGTTCTGAGGAATTCGCGTCACTAAAACATCTACGGATCAGAGGTTTCATGGGCATAGCGACCAATACCGAAAACCAAAAACAGATCAAAGAGGAGTTTTACGAGCTGAGGATCTTTTTTGAAGGCGTTAAACAAAGCTATTTCATGAAGGAAGGTTCGTTCGATACGCTATCGATGGGCATGTCCTCAGATTATAAGATCGCCATAGAACAAGGCAGCAATATGGTGCGCCTTGGCAGCACTATCTTCGGTCAGCGAGTGATCAAACACTGGAAGAATAATTAGCACACGATTCAAGGATTTCATAGACTAATACGACTTAAAAAACATTGAGGCAATACTGAATGACTCGATGACCTAATGACCTAATGACTAAATTAAGAATAGCCACAAAAGAAGATTGCCCGCGCCTGCTTGAGCTGGTGCAGGAACTTGCACTGTTTGAGCGCGAGCCGCAGGAGGTGACCGTAACACTGGAAGAGTTTATCGATGCCGGTTTTGGCAGCAAGCCGGTTTGGAAAGCTTACATAGTCGAAGTTGACGATTTTATTGTCGGCTTTGCTATATATTACATTCGATATTCAACCTGGAAGGGTTGCCGACTGTACCTTGAGGACCTGATCGTAACCGAAGAGTGGCGAGGCAAGGGCATTGGTAAGCTACTGTTTGAAAAGATGATTGAAGAAGCCCACGAGCTCGGTCTGAACGGTATGACCTGGCAAGTACTTGACTGGAACGAGCCGGCAATAAAGTTTTATGAGAAATACGAAGCGTCGATAGGTTCAGGCTGGCTTAACGGATCGCTGTCAAAAGAGCAGGTTATAAATTTCGGGGTTTAAAACTATTCGGCTTTTAGAAGGGTTTGTTAATCAGTAAATTTGGACAATGGGCGTAAAGCATATCATCATAGGGATGACGATTATTCTGACAACGCTGGCTTCATGTCAATGGGGAGTACCCCATAACAATACTAAACCTGCTATCACCAAAGATACCCTTGTTTACGTCTATCAAAAAATTGAGGAACGTGCCCCGGACTGCGGTAATAAACCTGATACTGCCTGCAGCATGGCAAAAATAACCTACCCCGTTTTCACTGCACAAGATCCTATCAATGACACTATTGTCAATCGATTGCTGACGATTGACCGCATTGGCGAAAAACCGGACAACGACCTGCATACACAGGCCAGAAACTTTATCAAAGCTTACCTGGACGACAACCAGCGAAAAAGTAATCCGGATATGGTCTATACGCTCGAGTCGAGCGCAACGGTATTAAGGCAGGATTCAAGCCTGGCCACGATACAAATTGACCGCTACCTGTATGCGGGCGGCGCCCATGGCAGTACTTATACCGGGTTTATTAATTGGAACACGAAGTCGGGCAAGAAGATCGGGTTAAATGATTTGTTTGCATCAGGCTATGAATCGCAGCTTACTTCGATCGCCGAAAAGATATTCCGCAAGGATGAAAAGCTGAGTGATACAAGTTCTTTAAAAAATTACTTCTTTAAAGATCAAAAATTCGCACTAAACGATAATTTCCTGGTAACCCCGGTCGGTATCCGCTTCTTATATAATGAGTATGAAATTAAGCCGTACGTGGAGGGAAGTACAGAATTATTAATACCTTACGCGCAGATCAAATCCTTACTTCGGCCAAACACGGTCATTAGCCAATACATCAAAAAATAATGCTTGTTTTCAAATTTGGGGGCGCATCGGTTAAAGATGCAGCCGGAGTCATCAACCTTTCCAATATTGTCAAAAAGTTCGCCGGTGAACAATTGGTCATTGTAGTTTCGGCAATGGGCAAAACCACCAATGCGCTTGAAAAACTGACCAAAGCCTATGCCGATGGTTCCGATGACATTAATGAAATATTCAGCGAGATCAAAAATTATCATTTCAATATTATCAGGGAACTTTTCGAGCCGGGCCACCCGGTTTACGATGACGTCTCGAATACTTTTGTTGAGATTGACTGGATGATAGAAGACGAGCCGCACGATAACTACGATTTTGCCTATGACCAGATCGTTTCCGTCGGCGAAATGGTCTCTACCCGCATCGTTGCCGCTTACCTGAACCATTGCGGTGTAAAGACGCAATGGACGGATGTACGAAGCTATATCCATACTGACAATAATTACCGGGAAGGTAATGTAGATTGGGAGAAAACCCGCGCCAATATCAGCCGTGATGTACCTAAGCTTTTGCAAAAAGGAATTGTTCTGACACAGGGCTTTTTGGGTGGAACCTCCGAAAACTTTACCACTACGCTCGGTCGCGAGGGCTCGGATTATACCGCATCGATATTCGCATCATGCCTCCAGGCCGAATCGGCTACGACATGGAAGGATGTTCCAGGTATATTGAACGCAGATCCTAAGCTATTCAGCGATACTATCAAATTCGATGAACTAACTTATACCGAGGCCATTGAGATGACTTATTATGGCGCTAGCGTGATACATCCTAAAACCATCAAGCCATTGCAGAATGCCAGAATACCGCTGTTGGTGAAATCATTTAACGATCCTAATGCGCCGGGAACTGTGATCCGGGAAATTGCTGAAATGGTTTTCAGCAAACCGGTGATCATCGTAAAGCAAAACCAGGTATTACTTTCTATTTCGGCAAAAGATTATGCTTTTATCTCTGAAGATCACCTGAGCGAAATATTCGGGTTGTTTGCGCAGAACCAGGTAAAGATCAATATTATGCAGACTTCAGCTTTAAGTTTCAGCGTATGCTTTGATCTGAAGCCTGAACGTTTTGAAAAGCTGCTGAAGGGCTTGGCACCTAATTTTAAGGTGAAGTATAATGAAGAGATCAGTCTCATCACCGTGCGTCATTATAAATTAGGCGCCTTAAGAGACTTGATAGCTGATAAAACTGTTCTGCTGGAACAGATCAGCCGCAACACCGCGCAAATGGTGGTGAAATGATCACAAACTGATCAACAAACTGCAAAACCATACCGATAGTGCAGCCACCAGTGTGTTCAGGAAATTGACCATATTATTCCCGATAATGCCTTTCCTCTCATAGAGAGCCCCGAGCACGGAGTCAGCCAAATTACCTATTGTACCGGCCAGGATGATCAATCCGAACCCTTTGCTTCCAAATGAACCGAGACAATAAATAAGCGCGATGACAGCGGAGCCAGCGATACCGATCAGCAGGCCTGAAATGCTGATCACGCCATCAAGACCTTTCCTCGCCTTCCTGAAGGTAATGATATTGAAAAACCAGCGACCGTAAAGCATTCCTAATTCGGATGACAAAGTATCAGCCGTGGCCGACGATAAAGCCCCAGCCATCATTAGCCTGAAATACCCTGCCTGATGCGGAAACCATACTACCATTAACCCCAGGATAGCCGGAATGCCACCATTAGCAAGTACCTGGCCCGAGTTGCGGGCGGTCGCCCGGTCTGATTTGGATTTGAATTGATCTTTCTTTTCTTTTTCCCAGCTTGTGGCCAGAGTTCCCAGCAAGAAAAAAATCGTCAGCATGATGAGTCCGCGAAAGCCATCGCCCGCGAAAACTGTTAAGCCCACGCAAAAAGCAGCAATGGCGCCGCCTAAGGTCAGCTTCTTTTCCCTAATGCTGAAGTATGCTCCAAGCGTTAACAGCACAATTACAATAAGATAGGCGAAGGATACCGGCATAAAAAATCAGAGCCTAATTTAGAACTCTGATTCGTTTGCACTCCTGCTAAAACACAAATTAAAATTATTGTTCTGTTACGATACTGGATTCGGGAACTCCAAGCTCTTTCAGATATTCTACCATATCGATGGTGAACTGATCGGGTCCGCAAACATAGTAGTACTGCATATCGTCACTGACATACTTTTGCAGCAAAGGCTTATCAATATGCCCCTGCATCACTTTCGGATCATCTGACTTATCGGTGATATTGATAAAATTGTCACCAAGCATCATTTCAAATTCGTCGTGTAGAATGATGTCCTCAACTGATCTGTTAGCGAAAAGCAATTTAGAGCCGCCTATCTTACCGTCTTTATATTCCTGCCTCAAGATGGCTATAAAAGGTGTCACACCGGCGCCGCCTGCAACAAACAGACCCGGGCCTTTGTAATTAATAGCTCCAAAGACCTCATGGAGAATCAATTCATTACCCGTATTTATATCCTGCAATTTGCTTGTCATCCCGTCGTGATCGGTATACATCTTGATAGTGAATTGAAGATTACCCCAGTCATTAAGCGAGGTGAAGGTAAATGGATGCAGATCGTCTTCCAATCCGGGCCGGTTCAACGAAACATCGGTAGCCTGGCCCGGGATAAATTTATATCCATTCGGCTTTTCAATATCAAACTGTTTTACGTTGTGAGTGACCATCCGTGTGGCCAATACTTTGACGATGTGCTTTTCCATGATGGTATTTTTGATGTGTCAAATTTAACACAAAGCATTATTGCGGTTTAAAGTTATTCGTAATGAAAAAATATTTTACATTTGCGTCAAACTATAAAAAATGAAAGCTACCAGCATATTTCTTCTCATTATTGGTGTGGCTATTACCATATTTTGCACCACCTATTTCAAACCGGCATTGAATGTTGTCGATTCCGAAACTATGACCATCGGCGGTTCATCAGTTGCTAAAACTTCGGAATGGCCGTTATTTATAGGTATCCTGACCACTTTCGTGGGCCTGTGCTTCTTCATAGTAGCCAGCACCAGGACTGCAAGGAATAAGTAAAATTTTAATTTTTCTCATTTAAAAAAGGATACGCCGTTGGTGTATCCTTTTTTGTTTTCTGAAGACCAGTTTCCGGTACAGATAACCTGGCATTTTACACTAAGTGTTCACATTCACGCGTCCATTAACCACTTTCGACCACTAAAAACCGTGATAATGAGTATTTTATCATTTACACTAAGGCCTAAAATTGCATATACTTTACCTTTTTCGTGAACGGATAAATGCTAATTTTCTGAAATACAATTAATTAACCTACCGAACCAGGTACATACAAAATTGGCCTTTCGGAACGAATACGTCTGTGATGGTGCGGTTTTTTCGCCAATTTTTGCCACTTTTTGGGTTTCTTCTCAACCAAACCGCACTTAGTGTAAAGAAAATGTGTATAAACTTTTGACGGGACCGGACCGTTATTTGTGACGAAAGCCCTTTTTGAGGGGCATTCGCTTTTGAAGGGTCAATAGTGCCAATTTAACCAATTTGTAGCTTTTATTGAGGTTTGGTGTACATCTTATGGTTTATAATCGCAAAGGGTTAAAACCCATTGTTTAATCGTAGCCATTAATTAATTTCTGATATGATCTTCGTTGCAGTCGCAACGTCCAATGAAACCAGGCTGTTGTAGGCTTGCGTGAGTTTTTGCTCTATCGATGCATTACCTGCATATTTCTTTCGCAACAGATACCAATGATAAATAAGCTGCAGTTCCGTGACCGTATATTTTACACCGGTATATTGCTGGATAGCCTGTAAGAAGCTGAAATTGAAATCGAGGGTTGGCTCGATCATGGTTCCTTCGCCATAATCGTTCCACGTGATGAGCTGCAGGTAATTAAGATTGCTGCCTTTTGCAGCATCTAACGTGCTTTGCAGGGTAGTCGTATTAACATCAATTGGGAAAAGCGTATTTCCCCAACCGCCCTGTGCATAAAAATCTTTGAACCCGGGGTATGCACCTGCAAAAGCTGTTGGCAATTGCGGCGCATGGCTTTGGTAAAAGCCCTGCATATTGGTTAGATTGGAAGCCTCCACCCAGGCAAATTCCCCGCTGCCCGCAGTTCCCGTTATTCCGCCCTGGTATTCAAGCGACAGTAAGCGCGGCTGTGTGCTTAAACCGGAAAACGCCTGCTGCCAGTCGCCCGACTTTTTCATGCCCTGGGGACCAAAACAAAGCAGCAAAGGCTGACCATTTATTTTGATATAACTGCTGCTGCTAAAATAGGCCGATTGCAAATAGGTAAAATCCTGTTGCGCAGCAATTATGGTATCAATGTTCGCCAATGACTTTACATGACCCAGCGTTTGGTCTTCGTAGCAAATGGCAAACTGCAACCCTGCACCAGGCACCCGGCTGAAGAGCGAATCGGTATTGCGTTTCACCAGTGAATAATCCAGTACATTATGCGTTCCGTACCAGTCGACGATCACGCCATCAATTCCCGCGTATTTCATCAAAAGCAAATGGTAATCCAATACATCCCTATCCGAACTCGCATAGGGGCCAATCATGGGATAAAACCATGATGCGATCTGCCGGCGACCATTCGGCAAAATCGTATTCGGATTTTCGTTGGCCATCGTCCAATGCTGTCCCCATTGGCCGGTGCCGGAAGTTTGCGGCGTCTCGAACCACGACATATAGTGCACGTACACCTTTTGCGAATTGGTTTTGGCAACCGCCTGCGGTCCGGTTGTGACCGTAGTATCCGGATTTCTCACGACAGGTGAAGTTGAACTGCTTACGGCGCTTTTTTTGCACCCGCCAACCAAAACTGAAAATGTAATGATGGATAATAGTTTGTTCATCTTTTCCGGGAGTATTCAGATCGATGCTTTAGTAAGGCAGCGGGAGATCCCTTCGCGGGCCTCCCCTTCTGCCATAAACGAAATGAAAATCATTTATAATGCTTCAGCCCTTTGTCTGCATCAGTAGCAGGCATAAAACTTATCGCTGCGCCACCACCTTTAGCCAGCTTTAGGTTGATCTTTGTATTGGCATCCACGATGTACCTGTTGATCTGGTAAGCCTCCGGGTTATCCTTCCAGTCGGCATTGTTTGCATCTGCATAAATTGTGGCAACATACTTTTTGCCTTTGTCCAGGAAGTCGAGCGAAACGGTGCTGCTGCGCGAATTCTCATCCGTAACAGCGCCTAAAAACCAGTTATCGGTACCTTTTGCTTTGCGGGCGGTGGTGATATAATCACCCGGCTCGGCTGCCAGGATTTTAGTATCATCCCAGTCTACCGCTACATCTTTAATGAACTGGAATGCGTCCATATGCTTATCGTAATTTTCAGGCAGATCAGCAGCCATTTGCAGTGGGCTGTAAAGCACCACATACAAAGCCAGTTGTTTGGCCAAAGTGCTATGCACCTGCCGGCCGGGAACATTGGAATAACCCCTTATTTTAAATATGCCCGGCGTATAGTCCATCGGGCCGCCCATGAAGCGGGTAAAAGGCATGATAGTTTCGTGCTCAGGCGGGTTACCTTCAGCAAACGCGTTGTACTCGTTCCCGCGACCGGCTTCGCAAGCCATCCAATTGGGGTAGGTCCGTTGCATGCCCGTTGGCCGCTCAGGCTCGTGCATATCAACCATGATATGGTAATCAGCCGTTTTTTGGGCGACACGTACATAATGATCCACCATCCATTGCCCGTCGTGGTGTTCGCCACGCGGAATGATCTTGCCTACATAGCCGGTCTTGACCGAGGTATAGCCATACTTATTCATAAACCGATAGGCAGTATCCATCTGGCGTTCATAATCGGTTGCCGAGCCGGATGTTTCATGATGCATGATCATTTTCACGCCTTTGGATGCCGCATATTTAGTGATCTCATCTACATCAAAATCCGGGTAAGGCGTCACAAAGCTGAAAACGTGTTCCTTCCAGTTGCCGAACCAGTCTTCCCAGCCCACGTTCCAACCCTCAACCAAGACTCCTTGTATACCATTGGCCGCCGCAAAGTCGATATAATGCTTTACATTGGCGGTATTGGCGCTGTGCGTGCCATTAGGGATCAGATGCCCGTTCGCGTCCAGTGTATCAGCATTGTTGGAATAACTCCAGGTACCATTGCCGGTTTGCATTTGCCACCATATGCCCACAAATTTCATCGGCTTGATCCAGGAAGTGTCTTTGATCTTTGAGGGTTCATTCAGGTTCAATAACAGTTTGGACGCGAGAATATCCGTGGCCTTATCGCTTACAATGATCGTCCTCCATGGGGTTTTGAAGGGTGCGTGTACATAGGCTTTATTTCCCACCGCATCAGGTACAAGGCTGGCTGTCAGGTTGTAAGTACTATTGTCAACATGCAGTTGCATTGCCGGGAACCCAACCAAAGCCGCCTCGTGAATATTGATGTACAATCCGTTAGCCGATTTCATCATTAACGGCGTTTGCACCGCCTTTGGGTCGGGTGCTACCCGGACTGCTATCGAGGTGGATGATTCAACCATCTTACGGTTATCGATCTCGCTGATCTTCGAAGTGGTGTACATGTATTCATTGCTATCGTAGTCACCCGGTATCCAGAAAGTTTTGTGATCTCCTGCCAGGCCGAACGAAGTCAGTTCATTGGATATGATGAAATATTTTAAGTTAGGTTGGTACGGGAATTCATAGCGGAAGCCTACGCCGTCCTCAAAAACTCTGAAAATGATATTCATCAGCCTGTTTGGACTGTTTTTTTGTTTCAGGTGGATCGTGACCTGGTTATAATGATCGCGGATACTGCTTACCTCGCCCCAAACCGGTTTCCAGGTTTCGTCAACAGCGATGATTTCGGAACCAAGGATGTCGAAGTGTTTATCAAAAGCGCTATCGTTTGCCAGGGTGAAGCCCATGGCCGAAGGTTTGATCACGGTCTGATCACCATAATAAACCGAATAATTTGGCCTTCCTTCATAATCAAGCATGAACTCAAGGCGCACCCTGCCCATGCTTGTTGTTAGCTTTTTACCAACCTGGGCCTGCGCAAGATGCAGCACAGCCAGGGATAATAAGAATGTGTAGATCAATTTCATGCGTGGATCGTTAAAACTTACCCGAAAGATAGGTAAGTATTTGAAATACAGGATAAAAAAAAGTGTAAAGCCATCTCACCTGCTTTACACTTAATTAATCAACTATTTATCAGTATCCCGGGTTTTGCTTCATTTTGGCATTGCTGTTCATTTCGCTAAGCGGGATCGGCCATACATACGATTTGCTGTCATCCCAGTTGATAGGGCCATTGAGATTGGCCGCTGTGCCATAGAATTGGGCCTCGGATTTTCCTATCCGCCAGCGGCACACATCAAACCACCACGAACCTTCGTTGAATAGTTCGGCCCAACGCTCATAATATAGCGGATTGTGACCCAGAACCGGATCGTTAATGGCAGAAGTTTGAGCGGTCAGCGATGTATAATCGATAGCAGAAGGCGCATCAACCGGAAGGTCATAGGCCCGGCGTTTTACCTTATTCAGATATTCCAGGCCGGTGACATTATCTCCGCCACCGATGCTCGCTTCGGCGTAAAGAAGGTAGACATCGGCCAGACGCAAGATGTAATAATCCCATGCATCGGCCACGTCGCCTGCCGGACTACCCTGGCCGTTGCCCTCATTATAGGCAATCGGCGCGTATTTTCTAACGGCCCAGCCATAAACATTCGGGTTGCCGGCAAACTGCCCCGGTTCAGCCACAAGCGCCGAGGTTGTACCATCAAACTTTACCTCGTCAATCCATGGCTGCATGGCATTCACGTAAAGACGCGGGTCGGCTGTTTTGTTGGTACGAACATCCAGTGCCTGTTGTTTATAATTCGGATCCATGATCATCTGCTGATTGTAGAAGGTCGGGCCGATAGCGGGGTTATAATTGGGATTGTTCACCAAATTAAAGGCGCTCCCGAGCGGGTAACCGAAACGGGTAACATTCTTATCATGAAAAAACTCATTACCATAACCCAATGGTTGAATATCACCCACGGTACCATTGAATGGCGCAGTTGCGCTATGATAACCGCCGAAGGTGAACGGCGACCAGATAAGCCCATTGATAGCAGCCGAATTCGCTGCGCCGCTATACACGCCGTAACCACCTTTTGTGTCCGGGTCGATATATAATTCAAATAATGATTCTGAATTGAATTTGTTCTGACCATTAAAGGCATTCGCATAGGTGCTGAAAGGCATCAGCGTTTTACCACTTTTGGTGATCACGTCATTAAGTGCAGTCTTGGCATCGGCCCAATCCTGGGTGTAAACATAAGCTTTACCTAAGAGGCCTTCAGCGGTCCACTCTGTTACACGAGCGGCATTTGAAGCATCCCAGGCCTGGCCATGCAGCAAGGTTTGCGCCTGTTTGAAATCGTTGATGATTAATGCCCAGGTATCTTTTACCGACGAGCGCGCTACCTGTGTGCTCGAAAGATCGGTGGGCAGGCCATTATAGATCGGCACACCCATTTTATCACCATTGGCGCCGCCTGAGCCCATATAGGCTTCCCCATAAAGGCATTCCAGCTCCATATAGTACCAGCCGCGCAGACAGTAAGCCTGGCCGAGAATAGCATTTACCGTTTGCTTATCAGCTGCGCTCAGGTTTGGATTGAGCTGGGTTAACTGATTTGCTGCATAAATGGTTACATTGCAGTCTTTTACGCCGGTGTATAACGCTGCCCACGCTGCCCCGGCATAATTGTTGCCTGCGGTGAGATTGGTATTGGCCATCTCGTTCCATGCCGGGTCGCCGTTATAAACGGAGTTTACGGTGTGCATTGAGTTTGACAACGCCTTTGGCAGGAACCAGAAACCGTATAAGCCGGGGTCGCGCAGGTTGGCGTAAGCCGATACCAGTACGGTTTGCAGATCGGAAACAGTTTTGGGATATGTACTCGTACTGAACGAGTTAGTAGGCCCGACGTTTTTCGGGTCCTTTTTACAGCCGGTTATTACGACAACCGCCAATGCTATGATATATATTTTCTTTAACATCTTGCTAGTTTTTGAAAGTGAATATTAAAAAGTGAGATCAAGCCCCGCGGAGTATATCTTAGCCTGCGGATAGTTGGTCACCGCATCAACGCCTTGCGCTGTCACAGCACCATAGCCCGTAGGCGTGAAGGAACTTCCCAATTCGGGATCGAGGCCGGTATATTTGGTGATGGTAAATACGTTGTTGGCCATCACGAAAATCCTTGCTTTTTTAATACTTAACTTTTGCAAAATTCCCGGTGCGAACGTATAGCCCAGCTGTACATTCTTCAGCTTCAGGTAACTGCCGTTCTCAACAAAATAACTGTTCACTGAAGAGTAATTCTGGTTCGGATCGAGCGTGAAGCCGTTACCATTGGCCACACCCAGGCGCGGTTGCGACGTAACACCGTTACTGCCCACGAACGAATCGCCGAAAACTTTGCTGGTGCTGTTGCCATCGGCGAAAAGCGATTGCTCATAAGCTTTCACGCCGTTGAAAAGCTGAACGCCCTGTACACCGTTGAACAGCAAGGCAAGATCGAAGCTTTGATAATTCAGGTGAATATTGATACCATAAACAAGCTTAGGGTTCGGATTGCCTATTACCTGCCTGTCGCTTTGGTCGATAACACCATCGCCGTTCGTATCCTGGTATTCAAGGTCTCCCGCGTGGGCAACGTTGCCATTAACTTTCTGATGTGATGCCTGTGCGTCGGTCTGGAATATCCCAGTCACCTTATAACCGTAGAATGAGCCAAACGGCAGGCCTGCTTTGGTGATGGTCAGCGTTTGGTTTGACATAATGTTGAACGCATTATCACCATTATTATAATAGTTGTAACCGTCGTACAGGATACCTGTTGCGGTGCCGCTCAAACTCACAACATTGTTTTTGTTAAAGCCTGCGGTAACGCTTATGTCATAACCCAGTTTTCCAACTTTATCACGGTAGCCTGCTGAGATATCGAAACCGCGGTTATTTACCTTGCCTACGTTTGCATAGTAAGGCTGGGTAAAACCGGTGCTGGTGGGCAGCGGCAGCGGGTAAAGCATGTCGCTGGTATTTTTGTTATACCATTCCAACGTGAAATATAAGCGGCCGTTCAGCGCTTCGCCGTCCAAACCGATATTGGTTTCGGTAACAGTCTCCCAATGCACATTAGGGTTAGCTAATTTGGTCAGCGTATTGGCTATCTGGAAGGGTTGTCCTACACCGAAACCCTGTGAACCGCCGGAGATACCGCTGGTGAGCTGATTCTGGCTGTAATTTGACGCATAACTGTACGGTGGTATTGCGCTGTTACCCAGCGAACCGTAGCTTGCCCGCAATTTGAGCAGATTGATAGCGCCAAGGAAAGGTTTATAGAACTCTTCGTTGCTGATATTCCATCCTGCGGATGCTCCGGGAAATACACCCCTTACCTTGCCCGGACCGAACTCCGTGAAATTGGCGTCTTGGCGGATAGAACCTGACAAGTAGTAACGGTCACCGAAATTGTAGTTTACGCGTCCAAAAAATGATTTGACCAGGTTGTTAGGGTCGTAAATTCCCGAAAGCGCCGTTTGACCGGCGGAATTAGACGACGGAACGAAAGTATAACCCGTCAGTGCTATAGAACCCATGCTGGTGTACAGGCTATTGTTCGTACCGGTGATCTGTTCGAAACCCGCCAGCGCACTGATGTTATGCTTGCCGAAGCTTTGATTGTAGCTCAGCACGTAATTACCCAATAACTGGTTGTATTCAACATAATTACGGTAAAGCGTATTGTTACCCAATGCTACCGCGCCGAAATTGTATGAATCCTGGAAGTAATCGCGGGTGTAAACGTTATAGGTATAGCCCCATGTGCTTTTGAAATCGAGATGAAATGGCAGCTTAATATCGGCATAAACGTTAGCCTGTACATTGTTTATATAATCCTGCGCGTTTTGGGTATTCACAGCGCCGAAAGGATTAGGCCCGCTGAATTGTACACTGTAACCCCGCGGATCACTGCCGTAAGAGCCGTCCGGGTTGAATTCCGGTATGATCGGCTGGCTGCGGAAAGGCGCATTGTGCAGGTCGACCAGGATCGGGTCGGTCCGGCGCTGTGACAGGCCGATCTGTTCGCCCACCGTAATATATTTGCTCAGCTTGTAATCGGCATTGGCGCGTATGCCAACGATATTTGAGTAATTTTTGATAAACGACCCTTCGGTATTGTTATCGAAAGCAGAGAACAGGTAATTCACCTTATCAGATGCGCCGGTGATCGACAGATTATAATTCTGCTCGGTCGCATTGTGGTAGATGGCGTCTACCCAATTCTGATTAGGCAAAGTGTCCGTTTGCGTCTTGCCGCCGAAAAACGATGGGTTCACAATATCTTGCAGGCGCACATAATCATTGCGATCAAGCAGTTGAATCAGTTTAGGTTTGGTTACCCCATAACGTGCGGTAAAATTGACCACGGGGGGTTGGCCGACATTTCCCTTTTTGGTAGTGATCAGCAAGACACCGCCCGCGGCCGCAGAACCATATATGGCAGCTGCTGCAGCGTCTTTTAAAACGTCGATGCTGGCAATATCCTGTACGTTAATGTTGGTAATATCCGGTACGCGTACTCCATCGACGATGTATAGCGGCGCCGGCTGGCTCAGCGATTCAAGACCGCGAATAGTAATGGTGGGTGTGGCCCCGGGCTGGCTTGAGTTCTCGATCACGTTGATACCTGCGACCCTGCCCTGTAATGCAGATATAGGATCGCTTATGGGCTGATCTTTGAATGAATCGCCTTTAACAGATGCAACCGAGCCCGTCAGGTCCTTCCGCTTTTGGGTGCCATAACCGATAACCACCACTTCGTTCAATGATTGTGGTGTCTCTACGAGTGTAATGTTAACCACGGCCGTTCCGGCTACTTTCACCTCCTGGCGTATATAGCCTAACATTGAGAAAATGAGCACATCGCCATTATTGGCAGTAATGGTGTATTTGCCCGAGAGGTCAGCATTGGTACCCTTCGTCGTCCCCCTGATAATAACGGTAGCGCCGGGAAGCGGCTGTCCTTTATCGTCGGTGATCTTTCCGCTGACTGTGACACCCTGCGCCATCGCCCATACCGACAGCAGCACAAAAATGGGACAGAGTAAAAGCTTTAGTAATTGTGTTTTATACATAATGTTCAGATTTAATATGGTTGATTGATCATAAATTGGTTTACTTGTTATGGAAGGCTTAGCCAGATCGATGATCTAGCCCGAAAGCAAGCGGCATTTGTACGGCCGCGTCAGATCAGAAAAATATCCCTGATACATATCAATAAGCTTTAAGAATTAGTAAATAATTGGTTTATCAGGCTTTGGCAGTAAGTATCGTTTAGGCTGTCCTTAGCACTATGTCAAAGTGAGGAGTAAAAATCCGGGGCGTCAATTTTCAAAGACAAAATATAAATAGCGGTGAGTTTGATATAAATATCAGATAATTGATTATCAGAACATTGAGTTTTTTGGAACGTCGGAGAAATATAAACGCTGTACAATAGAAAAATGAGCGCCTTCGGAGCGTCAAATTGCTTTGATACCCATGATAGCCTGTTCGAAGCCTTCGTTAGGTATCTTCGATTTGCTTTTGATACGGGCCTTGTAGTTGTAAATGGTGTTTACGGAGTACTCGAGGATGTTGGCTATTTTTTCTGTATCGTGTATGCCCAGGCGGATAAGTGCGAATATGCGGAGGTCGGTATTCAGGAGCTGATCCGGCAGCAGCTTCACCTGGTGCTCGTCGTCGAACAATTTGTTAAACTCAGAGACGAAATTTGGAAATATTTTCAGAAAGGCTTTGTCGAAATTAATAAAAAGTTCTTCGCGTTCCTTGGTCAGATTGATATTGTTTACCAGTATCCTGATGTCTTCGAAGCGTTTTGTGGTCAATTTATTATCTACTGAGCGTTTGAATTTTTCCAGCTTGCTGATGTATTCGGATATCAGGTTAAAGTAATAGCCTATGTATTCTTCTTTTATCTTATCGGCCTCATTCAGCCTGTCGAGGCTGTCCTGCAGGCTGTGATTCGCTTCAAGAATGATCTTATCGGCTTTTCTCAGCTTTTGCAGCTGTTTATAAATGACCACGATAAATATGACGATGGTCAAAGCCAGAACGGTAAGCGCTGTGGCATACAAAAATAGTACTTTGCGTTGTCCCTCGATCGAGTTAAGGCGTTCACCGGCAATGATCGGCAATATGGCGCTTACCTGCAGCTTGCGCTGGCGGGCACCATAATAAATGGCATCGTCCATGGCCTGGCGGATATATATGTAAGCATTGCGGGCATCCCCCTGATTGTTCAGCAACTGCGCCAGGTTCAGCATGGCAGCCGCCTCTTTGGTCGACGCGCGTATATCGGCCATGGCGGCCGGCGCCAAAAGGATGATAGCGCTGTCAGGGCGGCTTTCACGAATATAAATATCACTTAGCGTAGAAGCAGTGACCGCGTATTCATGGTCGGTTAAATGGTAGTGCCCAATAAGCGACCTGAGGTTGACAATAGCTTTGTCTATTTTGCCCTGCTTAAGGTATTTAAGACCATTATAATAGGTATACTCAAAGGAATTGGGTTTACACATGTTAATGCCCGAGTCGATATAAGCGGCGGCACGTGCGTTGTATATAGGTGTATAGTAATTCTCTTTATCAAAATCGGCCAGATCATAGTAGGTGCGGGCGGTAAGAAAGTAGTAATCTCTTTTTTCGGTATCGGCCAGCAAGCGGATATTCACAGTGCGCAACGAGTCGAACGTCTCCTTAAACATGCCCGACGAAAGCAAAATAAAGCCAAGCTTAACTTTGGCAGCCGCCACCTTTGCCGGGTCTTTCAGCAGATGCCCAACCTGCTGCAGCTTTTGTATATAACTGAAGGCCTCGTTATAATCAAAAGATTTGTATTCATTATACAGGCTCTGGTAAATAGCATAGCGTATATTCAGGTCGGGGCTGTCATCATCACTCAGTAGCTTTTTCAGATTGTCAATGCGTTTGATCTTGGCCGCGTCATAATCTTTTTTCTTATCAAGGGTCGCATTAAGCTTGTTGAGCAGACTATCATACACAGGGTTGCCTAACGCAGCCCTGCAAAGCGATAAAAAAAACAGGCAGCTAAAAATGCGTTTCATGATGATGATACGTCCCGGGTCTGAGTGTTTATAATCGGTTACTCGTTATGCGAAGATGCGAGCGTGATCTTCAAGTTTCTAAAATTATAAAATAAATTCAAATATGTTTTTTTGAATATTACCTGCTATCAATAAGCAGCGATTGGACATTCAAGAGTCATTTCAGACACCGGTTAAGGTTGGGTGATTTTAAAGGCATAATAATCGTGCTTGAACCGGCAAAGCAATCATACTTACCGACAATCAGCAATTTAAATTATTTCCATTTTCATTCGCAAGTTATCGGCACTTACTACATCTCTTCTGATTGAGACATCGTAAATCAGCAAATAAAAAAACCTCTCATAAAAGTGAGAGGCTTTAAGGGTAAGCAATGGGGTTCGAACCCACGACCCCCAGAACCACAATCTGGTGCTCTAACCAACTGAGCTATGCCTACCGTTTTGAGGATACAAATGTAAAAAATTGCGCCCTATAATCAAGTATATATTTAATATTACATTCAACTTACCTATAAAATGGCGCCCTGGCCGTTCTTTGTATCACTATGGCTGAGCAATTGATTGAGCTGAATGTGACGGGGATGCACTGTAATAATTGCGCCATTTCGGTTCACAGGTTATTGGAGAAAAAAGGCTTTCACGACATATCGGTCGACTTCGCGTCTGAAGAAGTAAAATTCACAACGGCCGACAAGGATGCTATCGCCGGAGCAATAAAAGGCATCGAAGGCCTGGGTTATAAGGTAATCGAAGATGCCGCGTCACATAAGGAAAAGTTCTATGAAAAAATAGAAAATAAGGTCATTTTCTGCACTATTTTCACCATTCCGCTGCTTTCGGCTATGCTCCTGCCATGGCATTTTTTACACGAGCCGGTCGTTCAATTGATCCTGTGCCTGCCTGTCTTTATCGTTGGCTGTCTGCATTTCGGCAAAAGCGCCTGGAACTCGATCAGGGCTGGTGTGCCCAATATGGATGTGCTGATCTTCATAGGTTCAACGTCGGCATTCGTTTACAGCCTGGTTGGGACGATAGAAAACCTGGGAATGAACTACCAGTTCTATGAGACTGCCGCCACCATCATCACGCTGGTATTGCTGGGCAACCTGTTCGAAAAACGTTCCGTCACCCAAACCACTTCGGCAATAAAGGATTTGGTGAAGATCCAGCAGGTAAATGCCAATCGCGTAGTCAATGGCGAAATAGAAGTGATCAGCGCCAGGGAAGTCCGGCCGGGAGACACACTGATGGTTAATACCGGTGATAAAATACCGGTCGATGGGGATGTGTTGTCAGGTAATGCCTCTGTGAATGAATCCATGCTTACCGGCGAAAGCATACCGGTTGAAAAAGCGAAATATGACCGGCTGATCGGGGGAACTATTGCAGAACATGGAAACATCACGATGATAGCCACTAAAGTCGGCTCCAATACAGTACTCGCTCAAATCATCGAGCTGATGAAAAAGGCACAGGCAGCCAAACCTCCTATCCAAACTACCGGCGACAAAGTTGCGGCAATATTCGTACCTGCGGTCATCCTTATCGCCCTGGTAACTTTTGCCATCGGATATTTTGCCGGGCATATCGGTTTGCAACATGCCCTGATGAATGCCGTTGCGGTACTGGTTATTTCCTGTCCTTGTGCTATGGGTTTAGCTACGCCGACCGCAGTGATGGTTGGCCTGGGCAGAGCGGCTAAAAATGGCATACTGATCAAAGGTGGCGACACCGTAGAGGCTGTTACCAAAGCCAAATACGTGGTTTTTGACAAGACGGGAACACTCACCACAGGCAAGTTCAGCATTAATGCTATTAACGTACCTAAAGACGCTGAAATTGAGCATGTTCGCGGAGTGATTGCCGCGATTGAAGAACGTTCTAACCACCCGATCGCACGTTCATTGGTAAGCGGGTTGAAGAATTTGCCGCAACAGAAAACTATTTTGAGATCGGTTACGGAAGAAAAAGGCCTGGGCATGCGTGCCGAAGATGTAGAGGGGAATCATTATTTTCTAGGGGCATCTAAAGACAAACATGATGGTTCACTGTTTAATGTATCGCTCTATAAAAATCAGGCACTTTTAGCGCGTATCGATATAGATGATGAGATAAAACCGGACGCCGCGTCATTAGTGGCAGAGCTGAAAAAAATGGGGCTTATACCTGTATTGCTCAGCGGCGACAGGCAGGGCCGTTGTGAGAAGGTAGCCAAAGCCATCGGCATTGACGAGGTTCATGGCGAGAAATTGCCTGCTGAAAAGCTCAATGTGATCGACATCTACCGAAAAAAGGGAGAAACCATTATGGTTGGCGACGGCATCAACGACGCCCCTGCCCTCACCCGCGCCGACGTCGGTGTATCGATGAACGATTCGAGCCAGGTGGCTATCCAATCAGCGAAAGTGATCCTGCTGAACGCTGACCTTTTCTCCCTGGTCAAATTTTTGCAGATCAGCCGCCACACATTAATTACGATCAAACAAAACCTGTTCTGGGCATTTGCCTATAATATAGTGGCTATTCCCATAGCCGCATTCGGCTTCCTCAGCCCGATGATCGGCGCACTTGCGATGGCATTTTCCGATATCGTAGTGATCGGTAATTCGCTGAGACTGAAGGCCAAACGGATTGTTTAGTCCATAGTCGATAGACCGTAGTCCATAGTAAGGCATATTTATCCTATTTTTGACCATTAGCCATGGACCATTGACCATGGTCTATGGACTAAAAGAATGATCGAGATCTTCACCGACGGCGCATCAAGCGGCAACCCGGGCCCGGGCGGGTACGGCGTTATCCTGCGTTCCGGTAAACATTATAAGGAATTATCACAGGGCTACCGCAAAACTACTAACAACCGTATGGAGCTAATGGCGGTGATCAAAGGACTGGAAGCGTTAAAGAATATAAACCAAACCGTTATGGTCTACTCCGACTCCAAATACGTGATCGATTCCATCGAAAAACGCTGGCTGCAGGGTTGGGTGAAAAAAGGATTCGCCGGGAAGAAAAACAAAGATCTTTGGCTGCGTTATCTCGAACTCAACAAGCTGCACCGGGTCAAATTCATCTGGGTACGCGGTCACGCCGGTCACCCCGAAAATGAACGCTGCGATGAACTGGCCGTTAATGCCTACAAACAAAAAGACTTGCTTATTGATTCCGTATTTGAAGCAGAATCAGCAAAGGAAAAATTATTATAAATTTCCGGAATGCGTCTTTCGGACTTACGCGGACTTTCCGACTTCCGGACTACTGAATACAAATTTCCCCGTCAAAATTCTTCCTGGTAACCTGCGGAGAAAAGAAGGCCATCATTTCTTCTGCTTTATATACCATATTTTCCGAACCGATAAAGATCGCTGTGCGCTGATGCAGTTCCTTTACCTCCAGGTCGAGAACACGCTCGTAACCATTACTTGCACGCCCACCAGCCTGCTCGATAATAAATGCCATGGGGTTACATTCATAAACCAGCCTTAATTTACCTTTTGGCGCCTGTGAAGTGATCGGGTAGATAAAAATGCCTCCCTTGATCATATTCCGGTGCAGGTCGGCAACCATCGAGCCGATATACCGGGAAGTATACGGGCGATTGGTCTTGTCATCTTCAACCTGGCAATATTTGATGTATTTCTTCACGCCGTCGGGGAAGTGAGCATAATAGCCTTCGTTAATGGAATAGATAACCCCATCCTTTGGAATTTTCATTTCCGGATGCGACAGGCAGAATTCACCTATCGACGGGTCCAGGGTAAAACCATTCACACCTTTTCCGGTGGTATAAACCAGCATCGTTGATGAACCGTAGATCACATAACCGGCGGCTACCTGTTCGGTGCCTTTCTGCAAAACATCTTCCACCGTAGCCCGGCCTTTGGTGGATTTGCGGCGATAAATCGAAAAGATCGTGCCAATACCCACATTCACATCGATATTGGACGAACCGTCAAGCGGGTCAATAGCGACGATGTATTTTGCGTCTCTTGAAATATCAGTATCGAGGTAGATCAGCTCCTTATTTTCTTCCGAAGCGACAATGCAGCATTCACCGCCATGCTTCAGTGCAGAGATAAATTGCTCATTGGCATACACGTCAAGCTTCTTCTGTCCTTCTCCCTGGATGTTGGTGGTTCCGTTCTCTCCAAGTATGTCTGCAAGGCCGGCTTTATTCACCTCGCGGTTCACAATTTTTGCTGCGATACCGATGTCGCGCAGCAGCCTTGAGAGTTCACCCTTAGCGTACGGAAAGTCTGCCTGCTTCTCAATAATAAACTGGCCCAGTGTTTTGGTTATCCTCATATACTTAGTGTATTTAATACAATATTATTTCTGCAATTCTATGGCCTCTAAGGTATGAATTTTTTCCTCAGAAATGCAAAATCTAAGCATTGTACGTATCTTATGCCAGCCTTGTTTCCCTGCAGCTCCGGGATTTAAGTGTAACAAACTTAGTTTTTGATCATAGATCACTTTAAGAATATGAGAGTGCCCGCAGATAAACATTTTTGGGGGCTTAGTGTAAATTTCACGCTTAACTAACGGGCTATAACGACCGGGATAACCGCCTATATGCGTCATCCAAACGTCCACATCCTCGCACATAAAACGCAGGTGTTCGGGATATGTTTGCCGGACATCTTTCCCATCGATATTGCCATAAACGCCGCGCAATGGTTTAAAGGCGGCGAGCTTATCGGCAAGCTCTATTGAGCCAAAATCACCGGCATGCCAAATCTCGTCACAGTTTTCAAAATGTTTGAAAACGGCATCGTCAAGGTAGCCGTGAGTATCGGAAAGGAGGCCAATCCTGGTCATATAAACCTGATAATTAATGGCATTAGAACAAAAACGACCATCATTACAGCTATAGCTACAACATTGGCGGCATATTTCTTTTTAAAGTTTAAAAAGATTGAAACGAAAAAAGCTATTATATATATATAATCAACCAAATGATATATGGTTTAGCAACTGCATTTATCAGATATGGCCTTACACCAAAATGCTGCAACGGCCCATTGTTATCATAATATGAATGAACTTGCTGGGCTAATAGAATAATCGGACATATCAGAACAATTAATAAAATGATGGACAGTTTTTTCATTTCAAAAAGCGATAAAATAAGGTTGAAGCAATTTAACGTATTCCTCCGAATATATATTGACAGCTTTATAAATACTTAGACTGGCCTCTTGCAGGCTCATTTGTTTTAATTCTAAAAACAAGATCATTCTATGTGGTTCTGAAATTGCAAATGAGCGAACCATGACTTTCTTTGAAGGGAACAACCCGTATTTATCACCCAGTTTTAAAACCAGTTCTGCAGTATATACGGGAAGGATCAGGCAAAATACCCCGTCTTCGCTCAAATGAAGCGAAGCATCCCGGATTAACATTTCAAAAAAACCCCTATCCGCATGTTTAGCAATTTCTTTCCCTTTCTTCGGCGATTTGAGCGAATTGATATAAAACGGCGGATTGGAAACAATGAGGTCATATTTCCTGCCGGGATACTTGTCAAAAAAATCCGCGAAACTGGACGGATAGACCGTTAATCTTTCTGCGAAAGGCGAACCAGTAAAATTTCGGGCACCAGTTTGCGCGGCCTGTTCATCTATTTCAACCGCATCGATCTGTGCACCAGGAAAACGCTGAGCCAGCATCAGCGCGATAACACCTGTTCCCGTACCAATATCGAGAATAGTTTTGGGGTGATTCGCATCAGCCAAAGCGCCAAGCAATACGCCGTCCGTGTTGATCTTCATGGCACAGCCGGTTTGGTCGACATCAAATTGTTTGAAGCGAAACATTTAGTAAATTTGCGTAAACATATAACATGCCTGAATTATTTAGACTATTTGGAATCAGATTCTTCTTTTTTAGTAATGAGCACCTACCCGTCCACGTACATATAGAAAATGCTGACGGCGATGCAAAATTTGAGATCAAACCTGTAAGACTTGTTAGTAACACTGGCATAAAAAATAAGGACATTAAACTTGCAGAAAGTATCATTGAAGAAAACGAAGAATTGATCGAGAAGAGGTGGAATGAGTATTTTAAAAAATAGGCTATGATTACCATTAAATCAGTTTGGTTCAAAAACAATAATATCCTTGTTGAGATGAGTGATGGTAAGATCATAGAAACACCAATCAACAATTTCCCTAACCTCAGCAAGGGCACAAAGACCCAAATAAATAATTACCAGATAAAAGGCAATGGAAGATGGATACATTGGGAAGAGTTGGACGAAGATCTTTCAGCCGAAGGATTTTTATCAATGTAATAAAGTCCTATCAAGATCAACGAACAAAAGTAACCGCATAACTCACCGCATGCTCCGAGGGGTAACTTTTTGATGGGCTGATAATCAATGCCTCCTGTCTTTGCACCCAGTTTACCTTTTCATCACTTCCGAGCATTTTTATCGATGCTATTTTACCGCTCCCTGAACTTAAAGAGAGGGATTTAATACTCAGTTTATTATTCGGTAAACCCAAAGCGATCACGTATAGCGTATCATGTTTTGTTGTAAAACGAACATCCTGCCAGGTGAATGGCACTTTTTGGTCAGCGAACGAACCACTGGCCGATTTAGTCGGGCCTTCGCCATATATCTTCCATGGACGTGTCGCATATATTGCTTCCCCATTAACATCCAGCCACTTGCCAACACCCAGTAAAACTTTAGTTTCCTCGTCGGTTATTGTGCCGTCTGATTTCGGACCAATATTCAATAGCAGGTTGCCATTTTTACTGACGATATCGATAAGGTTTGTAATCACATAGCGTGCGTCCTTAAATGTATTGGTTTTGGTGTACCCCCATGATTCATTGCCTAAGGCATCGTCTGTTTGCCAGGGCTGTTTCCTTACCGAATCGAGTTTTCCGCGTTCGAGATCGAGCACGGCAACGCCATCGGGGTACGAATCATATTTATAATTGATCACCACCTCCTTATTCCAGTCCAATGCCTTGTTATAATAGAAAGCAGCAAATGATTTGCGGTAAGGCGTCAAAGCGGGTTGTTGTATCCACCAATCGAACCAAACTAATTGGGGCTGGTAATTATTCACCAGTTCCATATCGCGCATCATCCAATCGTTCATATATTCCGGCGACATAGTTTCGTTTTCCTCGTGAGCCGGACCGTAATAAGCGTCGTACTTGGGATCGAGCACATCCGAATCGAATTTTTTGCCACCATTAAAGAACCACCAATGTTCGATACGATGAGATGAAAGCCCGAATATCAGCCCCTGCTTTTTTACTTCGGCGGCCAGTTCCCCTATCACATCGCGATGAGGGCCCATATCATAAGCGTTCCATTTAGAAAGCGAGGTTTTGTACATCGCAAACCCGTCATGGTGTTCGGCAACAGGCACTACATATTTAGCACCTGCCTTTTTGAACAATTCTACCCAGGCATGAGGATCGAATTTTTCGGCCTTAAACATCGGTATGAAATCCTTATAGCCAAACTTGCTCTGCGGCCCGTAGGTCTCTATGTGGTGCTTATATTCGGGCGTGCCGGGAAGATACATCTGCCGCGGGTACCACTCCGATCCGAAAGCCGGCACCGAATAAACGCCCCAATGGATAAATATGCCAAACTTGGCGTCCCGGAACCATTCCGCTGTTTTGTATTTTGACAGGGATTCCCAGGTCGCCTGGTATCTGTCCTGTACCTGTGCTTTAAGCACTCCTGGAAATACAAGAAAACAAACGAATAAAATGACTGCGATTTTTTTCACGACAGAATGGTTTATGATTCGTGAAATAAAAATAGAAAATCTTGGATTAAGCCCGGCAAGATTTATTTTTCATAAAACTCGATAGGTAAACCATCCGGATCAGCAAAAAAGGTAAAGCGCTTGCCGGTGTATTCATCTACTCTTACGACTTCGGTTTCAATGCCGTGCTTATTAACCTCTGCAATGGCATCATCAATATTATCCACTTCAAAAGCCAGGTGGCGTAAACCTGCAGCTTCAGGCCTTGACGCTCTTGCCGGAGGGTTTGGAAATGAAAAAAGCTCCACCTGGTATAAGCCACTTACCTCGAGGTCGAGCTTATAGGAATTTCTTTCTTTGCAGAAAACTTCGCGGACGATTTTTAAACCGAGTACTTCTGTATAAAAATTTTTTGATCGCTGATAATCCGAGCAAATGATAGCGATATGATGTACGCGGTTCAGCTTAAGCATGCTGGGGAACAGCAATTTCTGCTTCAGTTATAAAATATTCCTCAGCTATTTCCCCATCCTTAAATACTCCATCCGATATATGCTGACTAATCCCCTTGGGTTTAGGAACTTCAAGGCCATCATTAATCATTTCTTCCAGGTGTATCTGCAAAGCCTCTTTCATCTGCAGCAATGTTTCCTCCACCGTCTTTCCGGTAGCAACGCATCCCCATACATCGGGAGAAAATGCCGAATAGTTATCTTTCGCTCTTTCAATGACTACCAGGTATTTTTCCATAGTACAAATTTAAAGAATATACCGTTAATTTAATCCTGCCTGCTTTAATATACTTTTTTGCGTTCCTTTATTCAGGTCGTCGCTCGGCTTTCCTGCTATCGTTACGGTTCCCTTCTTTTCAGGATGTTTGAATTGTCTGTGGCTTCCCGTTTGCCTGGAAAAATACCAACCATCAGCCTCAATAATCTTAATAATTTCTTTGACTTTCACCGACAGGAATTATTCGCCTAAAATAGCGTGCAATACGTTATCGTAAACCAATTTGACATCAGTGATATGCCCGAAGGATTCGCTATCTACGGTCATGTACCCGTTGCTGACGGTTCCCAAAAGGCTGAACTCAACTTCGCTGGTAGCCATCAGCTCCACAAAACGTTCCTGGTCTTCGGCCGATACGCTTATTACCACCCTGCCCTGTGCTTCTCCGAACAGGAAAGCATCCTTGCGCACTGAGCTATCTGATTCGATCTCGAAGCCCAGTCCATTCGGCATGGCTGATTCAACCAGGGTGATGAACAAACCGCCGTCAGCTACATCATGCGCCGATTGGATCACTTCATGTTTGATCAGTTGCTTGATCACCTGGTGCATAGCATATTCCTTATCCAAATCGAAATAGGGTGCGGGTGACTTTGAAACTTTATGATACGAAGCCAGGTATTGCGAAGAAGCAATATCATTAACCGATTCACCGATCAAATAAACCAGGTCACCGGGCTGTTTGAAATCAGAGGTCATGATGGTCGAAACATCATCCAGTACACCCAGCATGCCGATGGTCGGCGTTGGGAACACCGGACCTTCATCCGACGACTGGTTGTAAAAACTCACATTCCCGCCAGTAACCGGAGTTTCAAATTTGGTGCAAGCCTCGCTCATTCCTTTTATCGCACCCACAAACTGCCAGTAAACTTCAGGTTTATAAGGATTTCCGAAATTAAGGCAATTGGTAATAGCTACCGGTTCGCCGCCTGCACAAGTGATATTACGCGCAGCCTCAGCTACGGCAATGGCACAACCCTTTTGTGGGTCGGCATAAACATAGCGAGAATTGCAATCTACTGTTAAGGCTATTGCTTTATCTGTCCCACGAACATGAACAATTGCCGCATCGCACGGGCGGTTGGTGGTCATAGTCGATGTGCCTACCATCGAATCGTATTGTTTGGTGACCCAACGCTTTGAGGCAATATTCGGATGACCTATCAAATGCTCTGCCACTTCCGTCAGGTCGGCAGGCTCTTTAACGTCTTCTATTTTGAACTGCTGATTTTCCTGGTAGTAAGCAGGCTCGCGGTATTCACGTTTGTAAACCGGTGCTCCGCCGCCCAAAACCAAGTCATCTGCAGGCACATCGGCTACAAGTTCGCCATGCATATAGTATTTCAAGCGTTGGTCATCAGTCACTTCGCCAATGATAGCGCAATTCAGGTCCCACTTGTCAAAAACCGCTTCAACTTCAGCCTCACGACCTTTATAAACTACGATTAGCATACGCTCCTGCGATTCAGAAAGTAATACTTCGTAAGGCTTCATGTTTTCCTGGCGCATCGGCACTTTATCCAGGTCGATACGCATGCCGTGCTCGCCTTTGGCCGACATTTCGGAGTTCGAGCAGATGATCCCCGCAGCGCCCATATCCTGCATCCCCACCACGGCCCCGGTTTTGATCACCTCGAGCGTAGCTTCCAGCAACAGTTTTTCCTGGAACGGATCGCCTACCTGCACTGCGGGCAGGTCGTTCACCGAATCTTCGGTAATATCTTTTGACGCGAATGCCGCCCCGTGAATACCATCCTTGCCTGTAGCAGATCCCACAATATAAACCGGGTTACCGACACCGTACGAAATAGCCGAAACCGTTTCGCCAGCCTGCACTATCCCCGCCGACATGGCGTTTACCAGCGGGTTCACATTATAGCAGTCATCAAAAAATAATTCGCCGCCAACCGTTGGGATACCAAAAGCATTGCCATAGTCGCCAATGCCTTTTACCACGCCTTTAATAAGCCATTTCGTCCTGTCAAGACTCAAGTCGCCAAAACGTAACGAGTTGAGCTGCGCGATAGGCCTCGCACCCATCGTAAAAATGTCACGGTTAATACCGCCCACCCCCGTAGCCGCGCCCTGGTACGGCTCCAAAGCCGAGGGGTGGTTATGTGATTCGATTTTGAAAGCACAACCTATGCCATCGCCCAGGTCAACCAAACCGGCGTTCTCTTCGCCTGCTTTGGCCAGCATACGCGGACCATCCTTAGGCAAAGTTTTCAGCCAGGTGATCGAATTTTTATAGGAACAATGCTCGCTCCACATTACCGAGAAAATGGATAGTTCGGTAAAGTTGGGTACGCGCCCCAGTATCTCTTTTATTCGGTCGAATTCTTCGGGCAGTAAACCTAAATCTTTGGCTGTTTCTACGGTGGTTAATTCCAGGGTCTCCAAGGCAATTATCGTTTGTTGAAAGGAAACACAAAGGTAGGAAAAAGAGCGAAAAGCAGAAAGCTGAAAGCATAAAGAATGTAACCTGTGACAACAATAAAAGCGGCAGGTTTTAAACTTGCCGCTATGGTATAATAGTTAATTTGTGCGCTTAGTTATTGTCTGTTGGGGTCTGGAAGTTGAAAGGCATCATGTAACGAACACGTACTTTCCGGCCGTTTTGTATCCCGGGCGTCCATTTAGGTGCTATATTCATTACCCTTATCGCCTCGTCATCTAACCCATAGCCCACTCCGCGAACGAGTGTAATATCAGATAGATGCCCGTCTGTTTCTACAATAAAGCTTATGAATACCTTACCGCCGATTCCTGCATCGATGGCCTGAGGAGGATAATGCAGATGCTTTTGCAGGAACTTCTGCCAAGCCGCCTCACCGCCTGGGAACTGTGGCATTACCTCAACGGAATGCATGTCCTTTACTTCGGTACTTTCGTCAGGTTTGTCCAGTGTACCGTTTCCACCCGAAGCAGGCGTTATATTTATATCTCCATTATTTGGATCACCTTCATGATCTGCCGGACCGATAGCTTCAGTTTCCAATTCAGTAACTGACGGAGGGTTAGATGCGTTCAGGTCGTCAGTCGGCACCATCCGAATATAACGTATAGTGGTATTATTAGCAGGAGGCTGTACTTCGTGATGTGCCGGAGGCGTAACGGGAGATTTTACAGCTGGAGGTGGATTTATTACTTGCGGATCATTGATTACCGGTACTATTCTATACACAGGCTGATGTTGCAAATAGACATTATAACCTTCAAATAGGGAAGCAACTATCAGGATTGTTAATCCTAATGCTTTTGCCAGGTTTGCCGCATAATGTTTCCTGAGATCGTATGCACCATATTTGGTGTTCCGGTCGTCAAAGACAAGTTCGAGCCACTCGGACTTGCACAAATCTAATTTTGATGAGAGCATAGTTTTAGGAATTTAATTTTTACATATAACGATTATACAATATAATATGTTGTATAATTTCGATATATGCCCGATTGCCGGAACTATGCTTCGAAAAACCGAAAAACCGCCAAATTTTATTCGTTTACCACTTTTTCGTAACGATTGTCTTAACGGGTGAGGTATTTTTGGGTGAAGATTGGTGATTTTGGATCATAAATGCTTTAAGACCATCGCCAATTTGTTTGCAATAAGCTCCTGTTTGGTCAAGGTAACCCTCCAGTTCTTTCTTATCCAATTTTGAGGAGGCTTTCTCAAGCGGTATATAAATCCCGTTTATAGGCACAAACATGCCGTAGCGATCTTTTTGATAGGGTCTGAATATAAAATCGGTTAGCCAGTACCTGTATTTACTGTCTTTGCATTCAATATTGAGCACAAAATCGATCTCACCGCTTTCATGTTTCGCAAAAGTAAACGCACTGTAAGTAAGGAATTTATCCTTTATAGTGATTAAGGAATCACCGGTTTGCGCAGGCTTATCCTTTTTAAACGCAGCCTTCAGATAGGCCTTAGCCTTATCGGCCAGACTGTCCTTAGTTGCGTTGGGCTGATCAACCACCTGGTAATAAATGTATTTATTTTGCTCGTCCTGCGCCAGCAAGCTTTTCTGGGCAGACGCAGCATTTATGAGCAAAACACCGAAAATCAAAAAGGTGATCTTTTTCATACTGTAAATATAAGGCCGCTCCCCATTACAAGGAGCGGCCCGCAGAGTAATAATTTGCTGAGAGATGTTTAGAACGCATACACCGCAGCGATCAGGAACTGGGCAGCGCTGTTTGTCGGCGCCAGGTTGCTGTCAGTAAATGGTTTTGCGTTGCCGCCAAAGGTATCCAGCCTTACTTCAGGTATTAGCGTTATAGCTCCGGCTTTGATGTTTGCTGTTGCCGTTATCGCTGTAACGTTAGATGACGGACTGCTGCCGACGGCCTTATATTCAAAGTATTCGCCCCTTAAACCAAAAGTGACTACCTTGGAAACGGCTAACTGCGGATACAGAGCGATACCATCATAACCGCCTCCGCCGTGCGTTGGGGTGAAGTCAGCGCCGTTCAGCCCCAGCTTAAAGGCGTCGGTTATCTGATAGGCGGTGGTCAGATCGATAATGGTGCCTGAATATGGACCGGTTGCAAAATTGATATAAGCGGTCCAATTCTTTACCGGTACAACCGTCAGCTGTGCGCCAAAAGTGGATACGTCGCCCGAACCTGCGACTGCTCCCTGGCCGTCCAACCTGTAGCTGGTATAGGTATTCCAGTAGTTATTAAAAATACCGGCCATCAGGCTCACTTTATCCGAGAAGGCATAGGTGGCCTTAAAGCCTGCGTTCTGGAAAGGACCGTTGGTGAACAGGTACGAGGTAGAGTAGTTAAAGTTACCGGTCGGCGAGATCACTTCATAGCCGACGAAGGTGGCCATATAACCCGCAGAAAGATTGAACTTGTCGGTCACATCATAAGACACATACAGGTTTTGGATATGATAACCTGAGGTCGGGATGGACTGGTCGCTTCTGGGGCCGAACGACAGTTCGCCTACAAAAGCGGCTTTGCCCACTTTCTTCTTAACACCCAGGTCTACCATACCGATAGAAACCGAGTTCTGTTCTGAAGCAAAGCTGGTGGGAATATTGCCATGACCTGAAAAGTCATATTTCCAGTAAGTATCCACCGAGCCTGACAAGATCAGCGGCGGGTCTTTGGGGTCGGCGCCGGTACCTACTTTGCCGGTGTCGGCAGGCATAGTGGCGGCTTGTGCCGAGAGGGATACAATAATGGATAACGATAAAAGTAAAAGTATTTTTTTCATGATCAGTTTGATTGATTGATTATTTGGTTGATTGTTAGTTAGTTAATTAAATTTTGTGCTTTTTTTAAGGCACAAACCTTTACAGGGCAGCGAATTTTAGCTCGCTGCTGTATTGTTCAGTAAAGGTTTTTTGATCAGTTAGTAAGAAAAACTTGTGCGGCTGGTTTTACACGGGCGGTAAGAAATCGAAACACTTACCAACCGCACAAGCATATGCGGACTGCTATTGTATTAAGCAGTTACTTTGGGTTCTTTTTCAAAAAGACCGCTCAGGCTAACTTCGCCGTCTTCCAGGTCATAAGCTGAAGCTCCGTGATCGAATGCGTCCAGACCACCGGGACCTGTCTCGCCATGACCTTCCACACGCAATTTCCATGGATGTGGCATCAGCATTATGGCTTTCATCATAATCCATGTTATGCTGAATACAGCTATGGCAATTGTAAAGGTACCGATGGCTTGCGCTTTCAGTACGCTAAAGTCGCCGCCATAGAACAGGCCTTTTACAACAGCGCCTGCTGAGTTATCCGGGCCATAAGGACCGGTTGCACCGAATTGGCCAGTAGCAAATAAACCCAGTGAAAGCGTCCCCCATATGCCAGCCATACCGTGTACAGGCACAGCCCCAATTGGGTCGTCGATACGCATATATTCAAGCAGTTTAACACCGCCAAATACTACGAAACCTGCTACTCCGCCCAATAATACAGCGCCAAGCGGGCTAACCCAATAGCACGGACAGGTGATAGCAACTAAACCTGCAAGGAAACCGTTAACGGTAAAGCCCAAATCAAATTTACCTTTGGTTGAACCCCACCATAAGGCGGCCATCATAGCAGTAAATCCGCCGCCGCAGGCTGCCAATGTGGTGTTGGTGGCCACACGGCCTATCCCGATGGCATCCATGGCCGAAAGCGTACTGCCTGGGTTAAAACCATACCAGCCAAACCATAATACGAACCCACCTACTGCAGCCATTGGCAAATTGTGTCCCGGTGGCATACCTCCGCCATCCCGTGCGAAAATTCGCCCGATACGCGGCCCTAAAACAATAGCTCCGGCAAGCGAGGCCATACCGCCTATGGTATGTACTACGGTCGAGCCTGCAAAGTCGCGGAAGCCCTGGCCTAATGATTCAAAGAAATTACCTTTAGTACCCATCACATTTAACCAGCCGTCAGGTCCCCAGGCCCAATGGCCGATGATCGGATAGATAAATCCGGTAATACCTATACTATATAATATATCACCACGGAAACCGGTACGGCCGATCATAGCGCCGGATACTATAGTGGAGCAGGTATCGGCAAAAGCATACTGGAATATCCAGTGCGCGATCACAGGAACGCCAGTCGTCAGGTAGGTATCCGGGGTCCCCTGCAAGAAAAACCAATGGTAACCGATAAACCCATTGCCATAGCTGAACATGAACGCGTAACCGCAAGCGTAGAATAAAATACCGCAAAGGCAGGTATCGAAAATACACTCCATCAATACGTTCACCGTCTCGCGTTTACGGGCAAATCCTACCTCCAGCATCACGAAACCGGCCTGCATGGCAAACACCAGGAATGCAGCAACCAATGTCCATACGGTATTGATCGAATCCATTGCAGACTTGGTTTGCGCCAATATCGATTTTTCAATAGCTGAGGTATCTTTTGCTGTAGCCGCAGCTGCATGGGCTGCCGTCGGCAGCAAGCCCGGTATCGTAAGCATCGCCAGCAGCACAAGGCCTAACCCGATCAATTTTCCCGTCATGATCGTCGCCCCGAGTGCCCATTTCTCCCGCGTCAGGCTTCTCAACCTGCTCCATACATCCGTTTTCTTTAGTTTCAATTCCATTTTTGTTAGTTTTTAGTTTGATTGATTGAACGATTTTACTACAGTTTAAAATATTGAAACTATTTCCATTATTTAGCTTCACAATTTATAATAAATTTTAATAAAATGTTAAATAATTTGGATGTTTTTATTAAAAATTTTAGTGAAAATATGAATATATAAAAATAAAAACAAGGAAATAGGTGTAAAATTTACACACAATTTTAAATTTTTATGAAAATTGTAAATAACAAAGCATTTGAAATGTAAATTTTATATTATTTTCAATCAAAACAGAATTAAGCAACATGACAATCATCAAAATTTCAGAAAAATAGACGCTATTTGATGAATTTTATAATAACCTCCGCAATTCGCTGAGAAAAATTGAAAGCAAAAGCGTAAAATAGAAGATTAACCATGAAAAGAAGTGAAGAAACTGATCGTTAACATACGCTTCCCATCGAAAAGCTTGTCTGTTTGCAGGGCCATCAGCTATTTTCATTAATCATGCATGGATTTTTTAATATAATTATACATTTGAAGTTCATTATTACTAGATAAGCCACAAAAAGCATGTCAAATTTCAGATTTCAGGCATTGGAAGCGGTTTTAAACCGGGAGATTCCGGAAATAAAGCTTCCATCGAACAAAATATCCGATTATTTTAACTCAAATGTGTTTGATAAGCAAAAAATGAAGGAGTTCCTTTCAAAAGAAGCTTACCAGGTGATCATTAATTCGGTGGAAAAGAGCGAACCCATACCGCGTGATATGGCCGAACAGGTGGCATCGGCCATGAAATCGTGGGCTATTACCAAAGGTGCCACGCATTATACACATTGGTTTCAGCCGCTTACCGGCACCACAGCTGAAAAACATGATGCTTTTTTTGAACCAACTGCCGATGGCAGCGCTATCGAGACATTTTCAGGTGATGCTTTGGCTCAACAAGAGCCCGACGCATCGAGCTTCCCGAGCGGAGGTTTGCGTAATACCTTTGAAGCAAGGGGCTACACCGCGTGGGACCCATCTTCTCCTGCTTTTATTATGGGTCGCACATTATGTATCCCAACGGTATTCGTTTCTTACACCGGCGAGGCGCTTGACTATAAAGTACCATTATTAAAGGCGTTGAATGCTTTGGATAAGGCTGCTGTCGATGTATGCCATTACTTTGATAAAAGCATTGAAAAAGTAAATGCATCATTAGGCATAGAGCAGGAGTATTTCCTGGTTGACATCGCTTTATTCAACGCGCGCCCCGACCTGTATCTTACCGGCCGCACGCTTTTCGGACACATGTCGGCGAAGAACCAGCAGTTGGAAGACCACTACTTTGGCTCGATCCCGGAGCGTGTATATGCTTATATGCAAGACCTGGAAACCGAGGCCTTACAATTAGGTATACCATTAAAGACACGGCACAATGAAGTTGCGCCTTCCCAATTTGAATGCGCACCTATATATGAAGAGATCAACCTGGCCATTGATCACAACCAGCTGCTGATGGACCTGATGGACCGCGTGGCCAAACGCCATAATTTCAAGGTGCTGTTACACGAGAAGCCGTACGCAGGCATCAACGGATCGGGTAAGCACAACAATTGGTCGATGATCACGAATACGGGCAGGAATCTGCTATCGCCCGGGAAGACGCCTAAGAACAACCTGATGTTCCTTACATTCTTTGTCAATACGATCAAAGCGGTGTATGATCATGCTGATCTGCTGCGGGCGTCAATAGCATCGGTAAATAACGACCATCGTTTAGGCGCGAATGAGGCTCCGCCTGCTATTATATCTATTTTCCTTGGTAGCCAGCTGAGCGATGTGCTGGATGAAATAGAAACCTCGCGCATCAGCAAAAAGATCAAGGACGATCCGTTATTGTGGCAGGGTATTCCAAAAATACCACAAATATTAAAGGACAATACCGACCGCAACCGCACTTCGCCGTTTGCTTTTACAGGCAACAAGTTCGAACTGCGCGCCGTGGGTTCTTCTGCTAATTCAGCTTACCCCATGACCATATTAAATATGATCATGGCGGAACAGCTCAAGAAGTTCAAATTTGATGTTGACCGGTTGCTTCGTAAAGGTGAGAAGAAGGATGTCGCTTTACTGATGGTCATCAAAAAATACATTAAGGAATCCAAGAACATCCGTTTCGAGGGCAACGGCTACAGCCTGGAGTGGGAAAAAGAGGCCGAAGAACGCGGGTTATCCAATTTCAAAACCACGCCGAAGGCTTTGGATGCATTTCTTTCTGAAAAATCGACCATACTTTTTGAAGAATCGAATGTGTTCAGCCTGCGCGAAGCCCACGCCCGCCACGAGGTATTATTGGAGAGCTTCTATAAAAAACTGCAGATCGAAGCCCGGGTTATCGGCGAGTTGGTGACCAACGTGATCATTCCAACTGCTATATCATATCAAAGCAAGCTGATAGAAAATGTAAGGGGACTGAAAGACCTTGGCTTTGACAGCTCGACCTATGCTGCGCAGATGGACATCATCACCAAAATATCCGAACATGTGAACTTCATCAAATCAAACGTGGGTTATATGGTTGCGGAAAGAAAGCAAGCCAATGGGATTGAAGATATACGGCAGAAAGCTATTGACTACGATGAAAAGGTAAAAGCCTTCTTCGTGCCGATCAGGTACCATGTGGACAAGCTGGAGCAACTGATAGACGATTCGCTGTGGCCGCTGCCGAAGTTCAGGGAATTGCTGTTTATTAAGTAAAACACATTTAAGCGGGTTCGCTGTCTATATCTGTTTCTGCGACGGGCGGTGGGACGGTAGTGATCTCCAATTCGCCCCCTTCTTCGTTCCTGAGGTCGACCATATACTGAACCTTCAGGTGATCGTACAACGAATGTTTATCTACAAGAATAGATACTAAGCTGGCCACCATTCCGGCTAAAATAAGATGGAATATCACATTATTGCGGTTGGTCATTTCGAGCACCAGGATTGCCGACGTGAACGGCGACCTGGTAACGCCAGTTAAAAATCCAACCATACCGGCAAGGATAAGCAGGTTGGTGTCGGTTTCGGATAAATGAAACCAGCCCGATACCGCCGATCCTATACTTGCACCCGCTCCGAGCGCCGGCGCGAATATGCCGCCTGCCGCACCCGTTGTGAAAGACAGCATAGTGCCGGCAACACGCAAAAGCGGCGTGTACCATACTGAATACTTATCGGAAGTAAACAACACGCGCTGCATGATATCTTTACCCGAACCGATGGCGTCGTAACTTACAAAATAAGCCATGCCCACCAGCAGCAGTGAGCAGCAAACCACATAGGCTATATGCTGGTAGCTGAATTTATAAGTTGATTTCCATTTTAATATCGAGAGTATGATCCTGGAAATGATACTGCCGGATAGCCCTGAAATGATGGCAACCAGGATAACACCTGAAAATATGTAAAGCGACAGCGCTCCCATTTTAGGATACCCGAGATACAGATAAGGCCCAAGAATTCCCTGTGCGGTTAATCCTGCGATGATTACAGACGAAAATATAGCGGTTTTAAAATAGCTGAAATGCGTTTTGGTCAACTCTTCTATGGCAAATACAATACCTCCTAATGGCGTATTGAACGCAGCCGCAAGTCCAGCCGCCGCGCCGGTGATGATCATATTGCGTTTGGCTACTTTTGGCCACCAGGCCGGTAAAAATTGGTTGATCTTTCGATAAATGGAAGCAGCTATTTGTATGGTTGGGCCTTCGCGGCCAATGGCCCCGCCGCCGATAGCCATAACGAGGCTCGATAACACCTTAAATATAATGATGCGAATGCTAAGCAGTTTGTCCACTGCTTTTTCATTTTTTGGACTGGTGATTTCAATCGCTGCCATGACCTGCGGAATGCCGCTGCCTCTTGCATATGGAGAAAATTGTTTTACCAGCCACCAGGCCAAAATAAAACAAACCGGCGATACAATAAACAATATCCAAGCATGCCAGTGAAAAATGGCAGCGGTTACATCTTCGGCTTTTGCAAATAGCCTGGTGTAAAGCACAGCTATCAGACCTGTAAGTATCGAAGCTATCCAAAACGGGATAGCCTGCAGGACATTTCGTCTTAGCTGTTCATTATTTAACCTGTCGAAAGTATGTTTTAGGTGAAGACGTATTTTAGATATCATCAGACAAGATAGCTGGGGTTGGGCAAAAGTAAGGCTTTTGCTGCTATAACACCTATTAAGATTTATATTTGCCCATGATTTCTTCGCAACGGTATGATCAGAGGGGCGTATCGGCCTCTAAGGATGATGTGCACAATGCTATCAAAAACATCGACAAAGGCATATTTCCAAAAGCCTTTTGCAAGATCATACCAGATATCCTGAACAACGACCCCGACTATTGCAATATCATGCACGCCGATGGCGCGGGAACCAAATCCTCGCTGGCTTACAGCTACTGGAAGGAAACCGGCGATATTTCTGTATGGCGCGGAATAGCGCAGGATGCGATCATTATGAATCTTGACGACTTGCTTTGTGTTGGGGCTATCGATAATATCCTGCTTTCGTCGACCATAGGCCGTAACAAGAATTTGATACCCGGCGAGGTGATCGCTGCCATAATTAACGGCACCGAAGAAATATTGGCAGAACTACGGAACGCCGGGATCGGCATATATTCAACCGGCGGCGAAACGGCCGATGTGGGCGACCTGGTGCGAACCATTATCGTTGACTCGACCGTTACCTGCCGCATGAAGCGCGAGGATGTGATCTCGAACGACCGGATTCTACCCGGCGACGTGATCGTCGGCCTGGCATCATACGGGAAAGCCAGTTATGAAAAAGAGTATAATGGCGGCATGGGATCGAATGGTCTCACATCGGCGCGTCACGATGTCTTTAATAAAAGTATTGCTAAAAAATACCCGGAAAGCTACGACCATGCTGTTCCTTACGACCTGGTATTCTCAGGCAGCAAAAGCCTGACTGATAAGATCGATATCGGCAATGGCGAATCCGTAACTGCCGGCAAATTGGTACTTTCCCCTACCCGCACTTATGCGCCGATCATCAAAACCATCCTTTCCGGATATCGGAAGCAAATACATGGCCTGGTGCATTGCAGCGGAGGGGCTCAAACTAAAGTGCTGCATTTTATCGATAACCTGCGCGTGGTAAAAGATAATCTGTTCCCGGTTCCGCCGTTGTTCAGGCTGATACACGAAGAATCCAAAACAAGCTGGCAGGAAATGTATAAGGTGTTCAATATGGGTCACCGTATGGAACTTTACGTGCCCGAAAGTATTGCTGCCGATCTTATAAAAATATCGCAAAACTTTGGTGTCGACGCGCAGATCATTGGCTACGTTGAGGCAGCTGAAAAAAAACAGGTGACCGTCACTTCTGAATTCGGCACTTTCATTTATCATTGATACGAGCCTGGTAAAATAAAAAAGCCCATCCGCCAACTGGCGAACGGGCTTCCGTGGTATTGGGATAAGGGAATTCTTAATTACTTCTTCTATTCAGCTAAATTTTGAATGACCAATGGTGGCGTAAAGATAGGTGACGGGTTTGTTAAAGACGTTAAATTAATATTAAGATTAGCAGAAGTTCAGCTGATTGAATTGGAAATATCCTGACATTAGGGTGGTTTCTCAATTCGCCCTTTTTACTTAGCTTTGGCCTCGAATTCAGAAAGCATTATTTATAAACTATGGACTTTGATTTAATAGTTATAGGATCGGGCCCCGGAGGCTATGTTGCCGCTATACGCGCTTCACAGCTTGGGCTCAAAACAGCAATTGTTGAAAGAGAATCTTTAGGCGGAATATGCCTTAATTGGGGCTGTATCCCAACCAAGGCCTTACTAAAAAGCGCACAGGTATTCGAATATATTAACCATTCAACCGATTACGGCATAAAAGTATCGGGCGGCGAGGTTGACTTTGATTCGGTGATCAAAAGAAGTCGCGGCGTTGCCGATGGCATGAGTAAAGGCGTTGCCTTCCTGATGAAAAAGAATAAGATCGAAGTGCTGATGGGTACCGGCAAGCTGAAATCAAAGGGAACAGTAACCGTTACCGCAACTGATGGCGCTGCAAAGGATTACACTGCCAAACACATCATCATAGCAACCGGTGGCCGTTCGCGCGAACTACCGAACATCAAACAGGACGGCGTGAAAGTAGTTGGTTACCGCCAGGCAATGGTATTGCCTAAGCAACCTAAGTCAATGATCGTAGTTGGCTCGGGTGCTATCGGCATCGAGTTTGCTTATTTCTATAACACGCTGGGCACACAGGTAACTGTGGTTGAATTTATGGACAATATCGTGCCGCTTGAGGACGAGGAAGTGTCCAAAACATTGCTTCGTAGTTTGAAGAAACAAGGCGTGAATATCATGAACAGTTCTACTGTTGAATCGGTTGACAGCACCGGCGAATTGTGCAAAGTGAAAGTGAAGACCCCGACAGGCGTGGTAGATATAGAAGCTGAGATCGTGCTTTCAGCTGTAGGCATCAGCACTAACCTTGAGGGCATTGGTCTTGAAGAGAGCGGCATTAAAACTGATAAAGGCAAAGTTTTGGTTGACGATTTTTACCGTACAAACGTAGATGGTGTTTATGCCATCGGCGACATCGTAAAAGGTCAGGCGCTGGCTCACGTTGCGTCGGCTGAAGGCATTATCTGCGTGGAAAAGATCGCGGGCCAAAATCCGGAACCATTGAATTATAACAATATTCCCGGCTGTACCTATTGCAGCCCTGAGATAGCTTCAGTAGGTTATACCGAAAAAGCGGCTAAGGAAGCAGGATATGAGATCAAGGTAGGTAAATTCCCTTATTCTGCTTCCGGCAAAGCAGCAGCAGCGGGCGCGAAAGATGGTTTCGTAAAAGTGATCTTCGATGCCAAATACGGCGAGTTCCTGGGTGCGCATATGATAGGCTATAATGTTACCGAAATGATTGCCGAAGTAGTTACCGCCCGCAAGCTGGAAACTACCGGCCACGAGATCATCAAATCTGTACACCCGCACCCAACCATGAGCGAAGCTGTGATGGAAGCAGCGGCTGAGGCGTACGGGGAGTGTATACACTTATAATTTAAGTCCATAGTCGATAGTCCATAGTCGATGGTTTGGCTATGGACTATGGACCATGGTCTATTGACCAAAATGAACCTCTATACGATCGATACCGGTTTCTTTAAACTCGATGGCGGCGCTATGTTTGGCGTGGTTCCGAAAGTGATATGGAACAGCATAAACCCCGCTGACGAAAATAATTTATGCTCCTGGGCCATGCGATTGCTGCTCATTGAAGATGGCAAGCGCCTTATCCTGGTTGACACCGGCATCGGCAATAAGCAGGACGAGAAATTTTTCAGCTATTATTACCTGCATGGCGATGCGACGATTGATTCCTCGCTGGCAAAACACGGCTTTCACCGTGATGATATAACCGATGTCTTTTTAACCCACCTACATTTCGACCATGTGGGCGGCGCTATTGCACGCGAAGGCGATAAATTGGTGCCTGCTTTTAAGAACGCGACTTACTGGAGCAACCCGAAGCATTGGGATTGGGCCTTGAATCCGAACGATCGCGAAAAAGCATCGTTCCTGAAGGAAAACATCTTGCCTATCCAGGAAAGCGGACAGCTGAAGTTTATTGATGAGGCTGACGGGGCAAAATTTTCAGAAGGCTTTGAGATCAAATTTGTTTCCGGCCACACCGAGTCCATGATGCTGCCGCTGGTGACCTATAAAGGAAGGAAAATTCTATATACTGCCGACCTGGTACCATCCGTCGGGCATGTGCCTATCCCCTACGTAATGGCTTATGATATGTTCCCGCTAACAACAATAAGCGAAAAGAAAGCTATTCTGGGTGAGGCAGTTGCGAATGACTACATATTGCTTTTTGAGCATGACCCCGTAAATGAATGCTGCACGCTGCAACGGACGGAAAGAGGCATCAGGGTGAAGGATACTTTCCGGCTCGATACGCTATAATCAGGGGCAAAAGTCCCTTAATTTGCGTAAAAAGCAACATTTAATAATTTAAATGTAAACTTGTAATTGCTTTTACTTTTTTAATAACAAATTTGTACCTTTGCCCGTTCCTTTTTCAAGTAAAAGAATCGAGGTAATAAAAATAGATGAGACAACTCAAAATAACCCAATCCATTACCAATCGTGAGTCACAATCACTTGATAAATATCTTCACGAAATTGGTAAGGTTGACCTGATTACAGCCGAAGAAGAAGTAATATTAGCCCAAAAGATACGTGAGGGAGATCAGGCAGCACTGGAGCGGTTAACCAAAACAAATCTTCGTTTTGTTGTTTCGGTAGCAAAACAATATCAAAACCAGGGCCTTACCTTAGGCGACCTGATCAACGAAGGTAACCTGGGACTCATCAAAGCCGCAAAACGCTTTGACGAAACCAAGGGCTTTAAATTCATTTCTTACGCCGTATGGTGGATCCGTCAATCCATATTGCAGGCTATTGCCGAGCAGTCACGTATCGTGCGTTTGCCGCTGAACCAGGTTGGTTCGCTGAGCAAGATCAGCAAGGCATTTTCAAAGCTGGAACAAGAGTATGAGCGCGAGCCTTCACCTGAAGAGCTGGCCGACATGCTGGAAACTACTGTAGATAAGATATCTGACACACTGAGCAATTCGGGCCGTCATGTTTCGATGGACGCTCCTTTCGTTCAGGGTGAAGAAAATACATTGCTGGACGTACTGGAAAACCAGGAGCCCAATACCGACTCGATACTAATTAACGAGTCGCTTTCTGAAGAGATCAAACGTTCGCTATCGACATTAACAGAGCGTGAGCGCGAGATTATCGTATTGTTCTTCGGGTTAGGTACCAACCACCCGCTTTCGCTGGAAGAGATAGGTGAAAAATTTAACCTTACCCGCGAACGCGTGCGCCAGATAAAAGACAAAGCCTTACAGCGATTGAGGCATACATCCCGGAGTAAGATACTCAAATCATACCTGGGTTAAGAAATAGAAAGCCTTCCAAATCGGAAGGCTTTTTTTGTGCTCTGACAATAATTCCGCGTTTAAAGTGTTTTATCGCACATACACTTTATTGTTTGAGAAGGCTAAGCATCCTCACGCTCCAATTCTACCGGCTTTTATTAGGTTATAATATAGCTTTTACACTTATCGTGCTTCTGCTGATGATGTGGAGCCGTCTGCCGATCAATGCGGTTAGTTTCCTTTGTGCAAAATTAATGGGGCTGCCGGTAGCAATTGTCCTTTACGGCTATAGTTCAAAACAAACTTTCTATTATTTCCGAAACGCAGGGTACAGGACCCGTTGGATAGCTTTAGCCACGTTTCTTCCGGACATCCTGGTTTATAGTTTCATTGTATTTCTAAGCACTATTATGGCCAATGCCTAAACTACAGGTCGACAGCGTAGAACTTGAATTCGGTGGCCGCAAAATATTGCAGGATATCTACCTCGATTGTAAGAAAGGCGAAGTGCTTGGATTACTTGGGCGCAACGGTAGCGGTAAATCCTCGCTGCTTAAGATCATCTTCGGTACACTCACTCCTACCCATAAATACGTCAGCATCGACGGCAAAGTAGTCTCTGCCGGATATCTCAATAACCGGATATCCTATTTACCACAGCATAATTATCTTCCAAAAGGTATCAGGATCAGCAATCTTGCAAAAATGCTGGTAGCACCCGTCTATTGGGATGAGTTTTCGGCCTATAACATTTATAAAGATCATCGTCAAAAGAACGCAGACCAGCTTTCGGGCGGCGAATTGCGGCAATTGGAAATGCTGATGGTGCTTTACGGCAGGGCTGATTTTGTTTTACTGGATGAACCATTTACACATGTAACCCCGGTGCAGGCAGACCATTTCAAAACTGTAATTAAGCAGGTAGCTAAAGATAAGGGCGTGATCGTTACTGATCATCAATACGATAATGTTTTGCAGGTGAGCGGCAGGATAATTCTTTTGACAAATGGCTGTACAAAACCTGTTACAGGCGTTAACGATTTGGTTACTTATAATTATCTTAGTGGCAACAATTGAGTTACCACATGACCGTCCCCATTTACCAGGCTGACGCCTTTACCAATAAACTATTTGGCGGAAATCCCGCTGCAGTTTGTCCGCTAACCGATTGGCTGCCGGACGAGACCATGCAGAAAATAGCTAACGAGAACAACCTGGCCGAAACAGCCTTTTTTGTACCGAACGATAACGGATTTAAACTGAGATGGTTCACACCAGAGTTTGAGATCGACCTGTGCGGGCATGCTACGCTGGCATCGGCGCATATCATTTTCACAGAACTGGGCTATTCAAAAGATACGATCCATTTTGAAACCGTAAAGGCCGGCGTGCTGACCGTAACTAAGGATGGCGATAAATATACAATGGATTTCCCTTCCCGGCCACCTATCGGTATCGAATTGCCTAACGGTCTGGTGGAAGCTTTCGGTGGAAAAGCGCCTAAGGCGGTACTTCGATCAAGGGATTATTTCCTGGTATATGGTTCGGAAGAAGACATAGTAGAAATCGCGCCTGATTTTTCGGCTTTGTCCAAATTTGATACGGTGGGATTTATTGTAACCGCAAAGGGCAAAAATTCCGACTTTGTTTCACGATTCTTTGCGCCGGGCGCAGGCATTCCCGAGGATCCGGTTACGGGTTCAGCGCATTGCAACCTGATCCCCTACTGGGCCGATAAATTGGGCAAATCCAAATTGCATGCCTACCAGCTCTCGGCCCGTAAAGGCGAGCTCTGGTGCGAACTGAAGGGAGAACGCGTACTGATGAGCGGAAATGTAATAACGTATTTAAAGGGAGAGATATTTGTTTGAGCAGAAAGCCGAAGGCGAAAAGCCGAAAGCCTAACATATGATATCAGAAAAGCTTTAAGCTTTGTGCTTTAAGCTTTCAGCTTAAAAAATGCAGCTAACCAAATTAGAGATCAAGGGTTTTAAGAGCTTTGGCGACAAAGTAACGATCAACTTTAATAAAGGCGTTACCGCTATCGTCGGACCGAATGGCTGCGGAAAATCCAATGTGGTCGACTCGATACGCTGGGTGCTCGGCGAGCAAAGCACGCGTATGCTTCGCTCCGAGAAGATGGAAAATATCATCTTTAACGGCACCAAAGGCCGGAAAGCTGCTAACCTGGCCGAGGTATCGCTTACTTTCGATAATACCAAGAATATTCTGCCAACTGAGTTTTCGACGGTTACTATCACGCGGAAATTATACCGTGCCGGCGAAAGTGAGTACTGGATGAACGATGTGCAATGCCGGCTGAAGGATATTACCGATCTTTTCCTCGACACCGGCATCGGCGCCGACTCCTACTCTATCATCGAATTGAAAATGATCGATGAGATCATTGCCAACAAAGAAGGTTCGCGCAGAAACTTATTTGAAGAAGCCTCGGGTATATCCAAATACAAGTTGCGCAAAAGGCAAACTTTCAATAAGCTTAAAGACACCGAAGCTGACCTGGAACGTGTTGAGGACCTGCTTGCCGAGATCGAGAAAAACCTGAAAACGCTGGAAAATCAGGCTAAAAAAACCGAGCGTTACTATCGCCTGAAAGAACAGTACAAGAGCTTGAGCATTATGCTGGCCTCGTTCCGGATCGTCACCTTTAGCGAATCGCTGACCCGGATAGAGCAACAGGAACAAAAACAGCGTGATGAAAAACTGTGCATCATCGCTCAGATCGACGGCACTGAAGCCGCCTTGCAACAGCAAAAGGCTGACAGCCTGGTTAAGGAAAAGAATCTTTCCGTTCAGCAGAAAGCTACTAATGATTATGTTGGGCAGATCAGGGCTTATGAGAACGAGAAAAAGATCAAGAACGAGCAGCTGAAATTCCAGCAGGATAAAGAAGCCCGCCTGGCAGAAGAACTGGAACGCGATCGCGGGCAGCTTAATCACGTACTATACAATATCAAACGGCTCAACGAGGAAAAAGCACAGGAAGATGCAAACCTGGAAACCGTCCGCGCATTGGTTCAGGAATTAAAGACTGCTGTGGATAGCCTGCGTGAACGTCAAAATACAGCCAGAACGGAGCTGAATGAGCTGAACAGCGCCAACAACACGCTGCAAAACCAGATATACAAGACCGAAAAAGACCTGGATATTTTGCGCATTCAGCAGCAGGCGCTGGAACAGGAAAGCGACCGCAACATCGAGGATACTGTCAACAAAGAAGTCGAGCTATCGCATTTCAATGATGCCGTCGCTGACCTTGAAAATAAGGCCGGATCGATGGAAAAGGATTTGCACACACTTGTTAAATACGAGGAAAACCTGCAAAAGCAGATCAGGGATGCTGAGAGCCAATCCGGGGAGGTGAAAGAATCGATCATCAGGGAAAGCCGGAAGCTCGATGCTAAGCAAAACGAATATAACCTTACCAAAAGCATGGTGGATAACCTGGAAGGTTTCCCTGAGTCCATTCGCTTTCTAAAGAAAACACAAGGTTGGGCCAAAAACGCCCCGCTTTTCAGCGATATCCTGTTTTGTAAAGAGGAATACCGTGTAGCCATCGAAAACTACCTCGAACCGCTGATGAATTATTATGTTGTCGAGGATTATAATGAGGCTATTGCGGCTATCAATTTATTGAGTAACTCGTCACAGGGACGGGCGCAGTTTTTTGTACTGAGTAACTACAAGGACAAAAGTAAAGCAATTGATGCCGGGATCGACGGCGTCCCCGCGCTCAGCGTGGTGGAAGTTGAATCACGCTACCAAAATTTGTGCGACCATTTATTGAAGAATGTTTATTTGGTTAGCGATTCAACAGAAAAAGACCTGAATGGGGCTTCGCTGCCCGAAGGCGTTGTAGTTATCGGGAAAAGCGGTAAGTTCAACAAGTCAAAACTGACCATGGCTGGTGGTTCAGTAGGTTTATTTGAAGGAAAACGCATTGGTCGCGCTAAAAACCTGGAAAACCTGGCCAAAGAACTTAAGTCACTCGATAGCAAGATCGGCGACCTGAAAAATCAGTCCGAAGATCTGCACAATAAGCTGGTCGCCTTGCGATCGGTCGGAAAAAGCGCAGATATTACAGCCTTGCAAAACGATTTGAACCAGCTGAACACCGAGCTGGTCACCGTAAAAACACGCCAGGAACAATATCAGGCTTTCATTGAGAATAGCCGCAACCGCAAGGAAGATATTGCCCGGAAAGTTGAAAGCATTAAGGAAGATATCCTGAAGGCTCAACCCGAACTGGTAGATCTGAAGACACAAAAACAAGTCCAGGCTGATCTGCTGACTGACAAGCAGCGTATTTTCAATGAATTAAATGAGGAAACCGCCGTTCAATCCAATACCTATAACCAGGAAAACATCCGGTTTCACCAGCAGCAAAACAAAGTGAATGGGCTGGTGAAGGACATGGAATACCGCGAAACGCAGAAGGAAAGCCTTGAAACCAGGATCAACCAAAACAGCGCGGAGCTGGAGAAGGTAAAACAGGCCATTAGCGAGAACATTGAGCAAACCGGTCATTCAGACGAGGACCTGCTTGAAATGTACAAGCAAAAGGAACAGCTTGAAAAAGGCACGCAGCAGGCTGAGCAGGAATATTACGCGATGCGGGGCAAGATCACCGAAACCGAGGATACCATAACTGCTTTACGCCGGAAGAAAGAACAGTCGGAGGTAATAGAAAATGAGCTGAAGGACCAAAAGAATAATCTTAAGCTCGAACTGAATGCATTGAAGGAACGCCTTTCAGTTGAGTTCAATATTGATATTGAAGAATTGCTGAATGCGGCACCGCCGGCTGATGAGAATGAGCACGACTTGCGGGATAAAACCGAAAAGATCAAAAGGCAGCTGGATGATTTCGGGCCGATCAATCCTTTGGCGGTTGAAGCTTATAACGAGATGAACCAGCGCTACGAGTTCATCCAGGCGCAAAAAAAGGACCTAAGCGAAGCGAAAGCCTCGCTCCTCACCACCATCAAAGAAATTGACGATACCGCGCGTGATAAATTCATGCAGGCTTTTGAAAATGTGCGGGAGAATTTCATCAAGGTATTCCGCTCCTTGTTTAACGAAGGTGACTCCTGCGACCTGATACTGATAGACCCCGATAATCCGCTGGAGTCGGACATCGACATTATCGCCAGGCCAAAGGGCAAACGCCCGCTGTCGATCAACCAACTTTCGGGTGGAGAAAAAACGCTGACAGCGACGGCCATCCTGTTTTCGCTTTACCTGCTGAAACCGGCCCCTTTTTGTATTTTCGATGAGGTGGACGCCCCGCTTGACGATACCAACATCGATAAGTTCAACAATATCATCCGCGATTTTTCATCCGAATCGCAATTCATAATCGTTTCACACAACAAACGAACTATCGCCAGTACTGATGTGATCTATGGCGTTACTATGGTCGAGCAGGGTGTATCGCGTGTGGTGCCTGTCGATCTGAGGGAATTGGCTGACTAACCGAAAACAAAAAGCCGAAAGCTGAGCTCAATACCCGGTCTTTCGGCTTTCAATGCTATTGACAATTTATCTTTTTACTGTCTTTTTCAGTTTCATGTTCTTCGGATTCATCAGCATTCCAGTGAACCTTTTGGTGTTCAGCTCCTTTGTAAACTGGTTATTTAAATGGAAGGCGAGATTTTCCTGCCGGCTGTTAAGACTTTGTATGGCCTGCCCCCCGGCAGAAGCGGTGTATTTTCCCGTTCCAACGTAACGGAGTACGTCGGCAAGCAGCCCTTCCTGCGGGTCGCCGAACTCCCTGGTCATATCATCCGCGTCCTGGTAGCCGGGGTAATCAGCTGTTCCCGGGGTGAAACCATTATAGTAACCTCCCTGGCTTGCCGAATTCTGGGTATAAAATTCAGGAATATACATGGTGTACTGGTTGATATTGATATCAAAAAAGCCAACGGGCTTGCCATAGCTGGTCTCGCCAATGAATTGCACATTCATTTCCGGGCGCAAATTATTAATGGTCAGCTCACTGGCAGAAGCTGTATAGCCGGTCATAATGAAATAGACATTGATAATATTCAAAACTCCTTTTTTTGCGAATGGTTGAACATTGCCAGCCACAGAATAATCGATATAATCCGGGCCATAATTAATATCCCGATTATGTTGTGCATCGTAACGCCATTGGTTCTTTAACAACATCTCCTGGCCATTCTGCAGAATATCGTTATAATAGGTATTGAACATCAATGTTCCTGATTTTGCAGTAGGCACAATCAAATTGTCCAAATGAATAGCGGTATTAACGTATCCACCGCCGTTATAACGCAGATCGATAACCAGGTCGGTTACCCCTTTATTAGCAAAATCGGTGAACGCTGCATCCAGCAACACACCGGCAACATCGTCAGAAACAAAGCTGTTGAAAACGAGGTAGCCAACCACTCTTCCGTTACCTAAATTGTAAGTGGTGTCTTTTAGTATCGGGTTGATATTATAGTTTGCGACACTGATATTGGCTGTCATTGACGAACCATCAGGCTTTTGCAGCACCAGGGAAATAGTATTGCTATTGAAATAGGCATTAACAACAAAATTATAATTGGTACCGTTGCCATAGGAGCCATTGTCATAGGTTAAATTAGTATTATTATTGATACTAATAACCTTGTAGCCCCGTCTCAAGCCAGCTTTGGCTGCGGGAGAACCGGCGTAAACATACGTTATTCTAACATCGCTCAATGTGTACCAATCCAGTCTAAACCCGAAATCACCGCGGTTGCCGTTCAACTCGGCCGAAGTCTGGCCGTTATCAATAAAAGAATATTTAGCTTCGCCCGGATTCGGTGAATAATATTCATACGGCTGGCCGGTAGTTGGGTTTATGGCAATTTGGGATATTTTATTAACCTCGTTGGTCAGAGCATCTGCGTCATTGACACCTGTTACAGCTCTTGGATTGAAAGCGGCATAGGTCGGTAGTGCAGAATACCATAAGTAATCTTCCTTAGCGTATAGAAAAACCGAGTCCTTGATCTTCGCCAAAGTTGAGTCGGACGAATTCGGAGGAGGCGTGATGATGACCTTTTTTTCCTTTTTGCAGGCACCTAACAAAACAACGGTCAGTAAAAAAAGAGCGTAAAATATTTTTCTCATATCACAGAATGGTTACATGTTTAAAACACTTTCTTTTAACGAAATGTACGAAATTATGTTATAATCTGATACACAAGCTATCAGACGTTTACCCGGTCGGGTTTTATAAAGTCTATTCCCGAAGCTTCAGCGCATTGCGCATCCTCGTCAGCGGCGCCGATCATCACCAAATTACGCCGCTGCAGATTATGGTCTTTGATCAGCACATCTACGCAATCGGTCTCAGGCTTGGGCCTGGCCTCATTAGCAAAGTAACACGTAAGATAGGGTTCCAGCCCGTTCCAGTCGGTTTGTTTTATTTTATTCAGTTGTTGCGCGGGATCGCCGTTGGTTACTATAAATATCTTTTTCCTGTCAACCACAATCTCCTGCAACAGCTTCAGCATATCTTCAAACAGTAAAAGCTTTAATGGCAGTTTAGCGGTATTGTTCAACCGTTCGAAATTGGCGTCGTACTTTTCTTCGAGGCTAAAGCGGAGCCTCAGTTCATCAAAAACAAAATACTTGCCCTTATCAAGGTATGTTGCAACCATAAAATCGGTTGCGTCCTTGGCGTCAACCTGTTCGGTATATTCTAAAAATGCGGCAAACAAGTAATAAACCTGGTACAGGTAGTCCTTTTCCGGATAAAGCACGTTATCCAGCTCGAAGATGAATGCTTCCTTCCGGGGGTCCAAATCACTATAGCGGATCATCGGCAGCTAAAATACCGATACCGTATTCAGAAAACAAAGTTTTCGCATTAAGCAATTGCACGGATTCTTCTTCCCGCAAAACATATATTGTGTTAATGTTCTTATCAAGGCACAAAGCAAGCATTTGATGCGTGTAGCTTGGGTTGTGCGGATCAGGCAATCTCAGCATTTTGCCCGATCGCACCATAATATCCGGCAGATCGAGATAATCACCCAGTACTATATTATCGGCGCCAAGCCTGGTTTTCAGATGGTATGCCTGCGCCGAATTAGCCGCCGTAATTAGGGTGTACATTAGTTATTGAACTATCATACCGTCCTTCATCAGCACTTTCCGGTCGGCGAGTTCGGCCAGGTGCTCGTTGTGGGTAACTATGATGAAAGTCTGGTTAAATTCACTTCTCAACTCCTTGAACAACAAGTGCAGTTCATCGGCATTGGTAGAATCCAGGTTACCAGAAGGTTCATCCGCAAAAATTAGCGCGGGCTCATTAACAAGCGCCCTGGCTACGGCCACGCGCTGCTGCTCACCTCCGGATAATTCAGCCGGCTTATGAGTCATCCTGTTTCCAAGGTTAAGCCGTCCCAGCAGTCGCTGCGCGCGCTTTTCAGCATGACTGCGCGTCTCACCCGCGATCAAAGCCGGGATACATACATTTTCCAGCGCATTAAATTCAGCCAGCAGATGGTGAAATTGAAATACGAAGCCGATCTTCCGGTTCCGGAAAACACTAAGATCAGAATGATTGAGCCGCCCCACATCCGTTCCATCGATGATCACAGTGCCCGAATCGGGTTTATCCAGCGTTCCGAGAATATTCAACAACGTGCTCTTACCCGCGCCTGACGCCCCTACGATAGTAACGATCTCACCTTTCTTTACTTCAAGATCAACTCCCTTTAATATCGTAAGCTGCCCGTATGATTTATGGATGGATTGTGCTTTGAGCATTTGTCTTGTTTGAAAGTTGCAAAGTTGGAAGGTTGTAAAGTTATTTTTTTGTTGCGGAAGATTGTAAATTTTTCAATCCTGCTCAATTATTACAACATTTCAACTTTACAACCTTACAACATTACAACAAAATCATAACTTTGGCGCAAATTCTACTCACAATATGAATATTCACGAATACCAGGGCAAAGCTATCCTCAAAAGCTTTGGCGTACGCATACAGGAAGGCATTGTAGCCGAAACCGTTGAGCAAGCTGTTGCAGCCGCACAGAAATTGAAGGAAGACTTCCATTCCAGCTGGGTGGTTATTAAGGCCCAGATACATGCAGGCGGGCGCGGTAAGGGCGGCGGCGTAAAGCTGGCCAAAAACCTGGACGAGGTTCGTGAAAAGGCAGGCGCTATACTTGGCATGCAGCTTATTACCCCGCAGACCGGACCTGAAGGCAAAAAAGTTCATAAGGTGATGGTTGCGCAGGATGTTTACTATCCGGGCGAAAGTGAAACTAAAGAATTCTACATCAGCGTATTGCTTGATCGTGCAAAAGGACGTAACATCGTAATGTATTCCACCGAGGGCGGTATGGACATTGAGCATGTTGCCGAACACACCCCTCATTTGATATTTAAAGAAGAAATAGACCCGAAAGTAGGCCTTCAGCCTTTCCAGGCGCGTAAGATTGCCTTCAACCTGGGTCTTTCAGGCGATGCTTTTAAGGATATGGTGAAATTCGTGTCGGCGCTATACAAAGCTTACGATGCGACCGATTCATCACTGTTCGAGATCAACCCTGTCCTGAAAACTTCTGACAATAAGATATTAGCCGTTGACGCCAAAGTGAACCTGGACGACAACGGCCTGTTCCGCCACCCGGATTTTGCCGCGCTGCGCGACCTGAACGAGGAAGACCCGACCGAAGTTGAAGCCAGCAAATCGAACCTGAACTATGTGAAACTCGACGGCAACGTTGGCTGTATGGTAAACGGCGCCGGTTTGGCCATGGCGACCATGGATATTATCAAGCTTGCCGGTGGCGAGCCCGCCAACTTCCTTGATGTGGGTGGTACCGCGAACGCTGAAACGGTAAAAGCTGCTTTCAATATTATCCTGAAGGACCCGACCGTGAAAGCGATCCTGATCAATATTTTCGGCGGTATTGTGCGCTGCGACCGTGTAGCCCAGGGCGTTATTGATGCTTATAAAGAATTGGGCGATATCCGGGTGCCGATCATTGTTCGCCTGCAGGGCACCAATGCCGAAGAAGCTAAAGAATTGATAGACCATTCAGGCCTGAAGGTTTACTCTGCTATCCTGCTCAAAGAAGCTGCAGAACGCGTAAAAGAAGTGCTGGCATAAAACAAGCCCTTGAAAATATAAGTGTTTAGCCCCGAGTAACTTGGGGCTTTTTTATTTTCTTCACAGAACAAAATATTTCCTTAAAGGTTAAACTCTATAAGAATTGTCGACTAAATGTAAATTAGTAAAATCTTAATAGATGTTTAAACATATATGTTATACCTTTGTTTAAGATTTATAATAAAACAATCAAAAACATGGAAACTCAAACAGCAACCAAGTGGTCTATAGACCCAATGCATTCAGAAGTTCAGTTCAAGGTAAAACACTTGGTGATATCTACCGTAACCGGTTCTTTTCAGAATTTTGAAGGAACAGTAGAAACCGAAGGTGATGATTTCAGCGACGCTAAGATCAATTTCAAATTAGATGTAGCCAGTGTTGATACCAACCAGGAGCAGCGTGATGGTCACCTGAAAGGACCTGACTTCTTTGACGCTGAAAAATATCCGCACATTACTTTCGAATCGACTTCAGTTACCAAAGAAGGCGATGAGAATTACAAGCTGGTTGGCAACCTGACTGTAAAAGGTATAACTAAGCCAGTAACCCTGAAGGTTGAGCACGGCGGTATCGCAACCGACTTTTACGGCAACACCAAAGCAGGCTTTGACATTGAAGGCAAGATCAACCGCAAGGAATTCGGATTGACCTGGGATGGTGTGACTGAAGCAGGTTCTATCGTTGTAGGCGAAGACGTTAAATTACATGCCAGCATACAGTTGGCTAAACAAGCGTAACGGAATATCGGATTTCGGATTTTCGATTTCGGATTTATTTTATAGAAAGCTATTCGGTTTAGGAATGGCTTTTTTTATTGAATGGGTATCTGGTTTTATTGGCTATTTTTAAAGAATCTTGCAATCATAAAATCCGAAATCCGAAATAAAAATTTATGCTGCTCAAAATATATCCTGAAAATCCTAATCCCAAGACCATAGAGCAGGTGGTCGATGTATTGCGCAAGGGGGGCATCATCATCTACCCTACCGATACGGTTTATGGTCTGGGTTGCGACATTACCAATCACAAAGCTATCGAACGGGTGGCGCAGATCAGGAGAATTAAGCCTGACAAAGCCAATTTTTCATTCGTATGCTATGATCTGAGCCATATTTCGGATTATATCAAACCCATTGATAACGCCACTTTTCGAGTTTTGAAAAAAGCATTGCCGGGACCGTTCACTTTTATTTTTAATGCCAATCATAATGTGCCCAAACTGCTGAGCACGAACAAAAAGACGGTCGGTATCCGTGTACCGGATAACAATATTGCCAGGGAGATCGTACGGGTTTTAGGCAATCCCATCCTTTCCACTTCTATCCACGATGACGACGAAGTAATCGAATATTCTACAGACCCGGAGCTGATCTATGAAAAGTACCAGGAGCAAGTAGATATGGTGATCGATGGCGGTTATGGCGGGAACATCCCTTCTACCGTGATTGATTGCACCTCGGGCGAGTTCGAGGTTGTGCGCGAAGGCAAGGGGGAATTGGAAATGTATTTGTGATAAAAATTGCTTATTATTACATTACGAACCTAAAACTACCGCAAATGAACAGGAAAACCTTATCCAGCAAATCCATTGCGAACAAAGTTACCACGGTTATTTTGGCTATAGCAGTTCTTGTTATCTGGATCTTTTATATCCGGGCTATCGGGGTTTTGCTCTTTGGTGCAATTATAGTTGGCCCTATAGGTATTATAGCATTTTCCCGAAGGCTAGTTATTGAATTCGACGACGATAACATGTATATCCGTGACGGGGGCACAGAGGATATTATCGAGCTTAAATGTGTTACCACGCTATCAATTACCACCACGGCTACTTCCAATAGCCAGATCAAATGGAAAATTATCTATTGGCATGATAAAATAGAACAAGAGGTTGACTTCTATCCAGGATCTTATCGTAACCTCGATGCTTTTGCCGACTTGGTTCAAAAGAAGAACTCGGATGCACAGATCGTCCGTTCCGCCAGTACATTTGGGCGATTTTGGTAATTTTATATTTATGTTTCAAAGCCAGCTGTCAAGCAAACTTATTCCTGAAAAGATAATTATTGCCGTAGTACCCGTAATTACGTTTTTTAGTTTTTCTGCAATGCCGGTTATAATAAGTATCCTGGTGCTTTTGTTGATGCTCATGTTGTTTCCGTACAGTATTTATACCATTTACATGGCACACTTGAATATTGCGTTTGATGCTTCATTAGCCTATATCACTGACAGAAAAACCGAAAGAATCATCGCTCTCAAAAGCATTACCGGCATAAAACCGGTATCAAATGCTGCCATACTGAGAAAAAGATGGGAGATAAGCTACCTGGAAAACGGCATTGAAGAGGAACTATTCTTCTACCCCGCTGATAATACGGCCTTACAACAATTTATTAAAACTGTGAGAACGCAAAATCCGATGGTATCAGCCTCGAATTGATTTAATAAATTCAGGTATTTTCTCCAGGTAATTTTCAGTCCCCAAAAACCTCACAAACGCGCTGCCCACAATAGCTCCGCGGGCATATTCGCAGGCTTTATTGAAGGTTTCCTGCCCGGTAATGCCAAAACCGATGATCGCCGGATGATCCAGGTACATATCTTTTACTCGTTTATAATACGCTTCAATGCTATCAGAAAGCTGCAGACCTTTGCCGGTAATAGTTGATGACGAAAGCAGGTATATAAAACTGCTGCTCAGACCGTCGATCTTGCGGATGCGCTCTTCCGAAGTTTGCGGGGTGACCAGGAAGATATTGCTCAGGTCGTTTTCTGTAAAATACCTTGAATACAACTGCTCATATTCATCCATGGGCAGGTCGGGCACAATGATGCCATCCACGCCTACTTCAGCTGCTTTTTTGCAGAAACGTTCAACACCATATTGCACTACAGGGTTTACATAGCCCATCAGCAGGATTGGAATACTGACTGTTTTGCGCATCTCTTTTAATTCGTCGAACAATTTCGCTACGGTCATGCCGTTTTCAAGCGCTTTTTGCGAGCTATGCTGCACAGTGGGCCCATCAGCAACCGGGTCAGAATACGGGAAACCGATCTCCAGGAAATCCACACCGGCTTTTTCCAGCGCTTCAGCAATGGTGACAGTAGTATTCAGCGCGGGGTAGCCGGCGGTAAAGTAGATGGAAAGTAATTTACTCTTTGAAGTTTGAAAAAGACGGCTTAAACGGTTCATTTTATATATCGATATTTTCTTGACTATCTTAATTCCCAGGCGACTTTTGTCATAAACTGAACCTGTACCAAATCCTTTTTATTTTCAAAAAAAGAAATTGATATTTTATCTGTAAATCCAACTTCAAAGACATCATCTATGTATAACAAATCTGAAGTGTGCCCGCCCTGAGGAAGGGGAACATAGCAATCTTTTCCCTGTATGATTCGACCAGAGAAATAAAAATATCCATCATAAATATGACCATCTTCTTCGCCTCCAAAGTCGGTGGTTTCAAAATCTTTATTTATGTCGATGCCCAGTTTTTTGAAAAGCGTCTTTATCTCTTCAGGATATATTGAATCAATAATTGATCGGAAATATTTGCAGTTACCACAACCACATTCTTCACTACTGGCAAGTTTTATTTCAGCGTAAAGAGATTCTGTTTTTGATCTATCAACTTCAAAAAACCAATCCCGATATTTGACTGTTTCTAACGACATAAACCCTTAAAATCCAAAGTACTTAATATACGTATTCAAATCCTTATCCCCCCTGCCCGAAATGCAGATCACTACATTATCATCTTTCTTGAATTGCATTTTTTCCAGGTGTGCCAGCGCATGAGCGGTTTCTATTGCCGGAATTATACCCTCTAGCTGGCAGCAAAGTAAACCGGCTTTCAGCGCCGCATCATCAGTGGCGTTCGCGTACTGCGCGCGTTTGATCTTATATAAATGCGCATGCTGCGGACCGATACCCGGGTAATCTAATCCCGCTGAGATAGAATATGGTTCTACCACCTGGCCATCATCTGTCTGCATGAGGATCGTACGGCTACCGTGCAACACACCCTCGCGACCGAGATAAGTAGTAGCTGCCGAATGACCACTGTCCACACCTTGTCCAGCTGCTTCAACCGCGATCAGTTTTACCGATTCATCATCCAGGAAATGATAGAACATCCCCATGGCATTGCTGCCGCCGCCTACGCATGCCATTACATAATCAGGCAGATCCTTGCCTGTATGCTCTTTCAGTTGCTTTTTTGCTTCCAGTGAAATAATGGATTGGAACGTTGCCACCATTTCAGGGTAAGGATATGGCCCCACTACCGAGCCGATAATATAATGCGTATCCACCGGGTTGTTGATCCAATCGCGCATGGCTTCGTTGGTGGCGTCTTTTAAAGTTTTACTTCCTGATGTCGCGGGAACTACCTTAGCGCCAAGCATTTTCATACGAGCTACGTTGGGCGCCTGGCGTTCCATGTCTACTTCGCCCATATATACCACGCACTCGATGCCTTTCAGCGCACACACGGTAGCCGTAGCCACACCATGCTGCCCCGCGCCGGTTTCAGCGATGATACGTTTTTTACCCAGGCGGATAGCAAGCAATATCTGCCCGATGGCATTGTTGATCTTGTGCGAACCGGTGTGATTCAGATCTTCACGCTTAAAGAAGATGTTCGCGCCATATTTTTCGGAATATCTTTTGGCATGGTAAAGCGGCGAAGGACGACCGACGTAGTCCTTCAACAACTGGTCGAATTCCGCTTTGAACTCCGGATCATGCAGGATGTTCAAATATTGCTGCCTTAATTCCTCCACGTTCGGATACAGCATTTCGGGGATATATGCTCCTCCGAAATCGCCGTAATAGCCCTGTTCGTTTACTCTGTATTTCATCTTATTATCTATAGAGACTTACGAAGTTTTAAAAACTTCCTAAGTCTGAGTTTATCTTAATATTTTAAACGCCTCGCTTAGCTTATCAATATCTTTTAAGCCGGGTTCAATTTCAAACCGGCTGTTCAGATCGACCCCATAAAATTGCGGGTGTTTGATCATTTTCACTTCCGCGATATTTTCGGGGCTTAGGCCGCCGCTTAAAAAGAACGGTACGTCCAATTTGTATTGATCCAACAATGTCCAATCAAACGATAGTCCTGAACCGCCATGCTTGCTGGTTTTGGTATCGAATAGGAAATAATCAACTTTATCAGTATAGGGTTCCAATTGCTCAAAATCAAAGCGCTCATTCATTCCGAATGCTTTAATTACCGTTACCTTATCTTTAAACAGCTCGCAAAAATCGGGACTTTCATTGCCATGCAATTGTATTGCGGTCAACCGATACTTATCTATCAGCTCTTCAATTATGTCGGCGCTCTCGTTGACAAAAACACCGGTCCTGATCACATTTTCGGTGGCCAGGTTTTTTTCGGTCTCACCAATATATCGCGGCGATTGCGGATAGAAAATAAATCCCATATAATCTGGTTGCAGTGCTGCAACCGCGTCTATATTTTCGGGATATTTCATACCGCAAACCTTTATTTTCATGGCTCAATTGCTGCTGATCAATGTATTGAAGCTTTGCAGCGCCCTGCCGCTGGCCAACGACTCTTCAGCCTCATAAAAACAATCGCTGAAGGTACTTTCCGGTTTTATCGTCCGGATTGCCAGCGCGGCGTTGCACAAAACAACATTAGCCTGGGCTGATGTTGCCTTGTTACTCAAAACATTCACAAAGATGTCGGCCGAATCTTTCACCGTGCTGCCACCGGTTATTTCATCCGGATTTAATCTTTCAAAACCCAGGTCCTCAATGGTATTGATCTTTTCGCCTTCGGCAGAAAAAGTTTTGAAATCGCCAGTAAGTGAAATCTCGTCATATCCATCCAAGGCATGCAGGATCGTGTATTTCACATCTGATTTTTGGTACAGGTAAGCATAAACCCGTGCCAGTTCCAGGCTGAATACTCCCGCCAATTGGTTCTTTGGTTTGGCCGGGTTCACCATCGGGCCAAGCATATTGAAAAAGGTCTTTACACCTAATTCGCGCCGAATTGGAGCTACCGTTTTCATCGCCGGGTGAAATAACGGAGCGTGAAGAAAGCAAATATTGGCCGTGTCTACGCTTCTTTTCAGGTGATCTGTGTCATTGGTGAATTTGTAACCTAAAAATTCCATCACATTCGATGATCCGCAACCCGATGATACGCCATAATTACCATGTTTGGCTACTTTATACCCGGCCCCTGCCACCACAAATGACGCCAGCGTTGAGATATTAAAAGTATCCTTCCCATCGCCGCCGGTACCGCAAAGGTCGATCAGGTCGTGTGTGCCCAGTTCCGCTTGAAGACACAGGTCAAGCATCGCATCGCGGAAACCTTCCAGCTCATCTACGGTAATACTGCGCATACAGTAGGCCGTCATAAAAGCCGCCATTTGCGAATTGTTGAACTCGCCCTGCGCAATGCGCGTCAATATATCCCGTGATTGCTCGCGGGTAAATGTCTTGTTCTCAAAGAGATGGTTAAGTATAGTCTTCATATCATTATCAAACCACGTTAACAAAAAAGGGCCGCCGTATGGCAACCCTTCACTTATATTTTTTAAAACAAAAACAGGACTGCCTAAACGATCACTCGTTAAGCCACCACCAGTTATTGTTCAATGTTGTTCTCATTGTTCGCTGACAAATATGGAAATTGTTTTTCCGAAAAGCAAGCGGAATAATATTTTTGATTCAGTTGAACTGGTTGTAACGGTTGAAATAGTTGTATTAGTTTAATTTAGCTTTGCAGTTCCAATACAAGTAATAAAACCAACTATGTCCATCCAAAAGCGAAAATTCAATCCCGAAGATGACCTGGGCGCGGGTTACCAGCCCGTAATCAAAAGCCAGCCGCTGATCAAACCCGATGGTTCAATTAACGTCAGGCGAAGGGGATTGCCTTTTTTCCGTCCTTACGATAATTATCATAAGCTGATCACGATGAGCTGGAGCAAGTTCTGGCTGCTCATCCTGTTATGCTATTGCGTTATCAATGTTTTGTTCGCCTTTATCTATATGGGCATCGGCATTCAGAACCTGAATGGCGCTGAAGGACATACTCTTTATGAGCATTTTTGGGACGCGTTCTTCTTTTCGGCGCAAACCATATCCACGGTGGGTTACGGGCATATCAGTCCTAAAGGAATGGCCACCAATAGCGTGGCCGCGCTGGAATCGATGATGGGTTTATTGGCATTTGCCCTTGCAACCGGTTTGTTATATGGCCGTTTTTCGCGGCCTTCCGCCAAGATCGTTTACAGCAAAAATTTGCTGGTATCTCCTTATCTTGAAAATAACAGGGGGCTGATGTTTCGTTTAGCCAATCTTCGTCGTACTACGCTTATAGACCTTGAGATCGAGATCATTTTCTCTTTTAATGAGGATGTGAATGGTAAGATCCTGCGAAGATTTTATCAACTTGAACTGGAACGAAAAAAGGTAAGCATACTGACCATGAATTGGACTATTGTGCATCCGCTGGACGAAAAAAGTCCGTTGAGAGATATGACGCAGGACGATTTACAGCGCACACAGGCCAGCTTTGCTATATTGCTAAAAGCTTTTGATGATACTTTTTCGCAGACGGTGCATACCCGTACATCTTACCAGCATCATGATATCGTATGGGGCGCGCGCTTTAAGCCTGCCTTCGACAGGGACGATGATGGGCGGTTGGTTCTCGATCTAAGCAAGATCAGCGATTTTACCGAGGCGGAACTGCCGGAAAAGATCAATGTCATTCAATAGAATATCTATTTCTTATCCTGGCACAACTCTATCAGCACGCCATTAGCGCTTTTAGGATGAACAAAGCAAACCAGCTTATTATCTGCTCCTGGCTTGGGCGTCTCATTTAACAGGATAAACCCCTCATTTTTAAGGCGTTCCATTTCTGATTCAATATCATCCACATCAAAAGCGATATGATGGATACCTTCGCCCCTTTTTTCAATGAATTTGCTGACGGGACTATCGGCTGATGTAGCCTCCAGGAGTTCAATTTTGTTTGACCCCGAACGTAAAAAAGCCGTTTTAACGCCTTCTGATTCAACCTCCTCGGTCTTATAAACAGGCGTATTTAATAGTATTTCATAAAGCTTTCCGGCAGACTGGATATCCTTTACCGCAATGCCGATATGCTCTATTTTGTTCATATCCAAATATGGCAAATAATTACGTTTAACTGATTATTCGGCGTTGTTTTGAATGATTATAAATAAAAACTTTACTTATCTTTGCATTGTTTAATCATAGAGCGAGATGAATCTTCCGATATACCTGGATAATAACGCTACCACACCCATGGATCCACGGGTGCTTGAAGCAATGGTGCCCTATTTCACGCAAAAATTCGGCAATGCGGCCAGCCGCAACCACTCTTTCGGATGGATAGCTGAAGAGGCAGTGGATTATGCGCGCGAACAGGTTGCCAAACTGATCGGTGCGAGCGAGAAGGAGATCATTTTCACTTCGGGCGCGACAGAAGGCGATAACCTGGCTATAAAGGGCGTTTTCGAGATGTATAAGGATAAAGGTAACCACGTTATTACAGCGGTTACCGAGCATAAGGCTGTACTGGATACCTGCAAACATATTGAGAAACTCGGCGCAAGAGTTACTTATCTTCCTGTTAAGGAGGACGGCCTGATCGACTTAGCCGAACTGGAAGCCGCCATGACACCGGAAACCATCCTGGTTTCGATCATGTATGGCAACAACGAGATCGGCGTTATCCAGCCTGTAAAAGAAATTTCAGCTATAGCCCATAAACACGGCGCTTTGTTCATGACCGACGCTACCCAGGCTGTAGGTAAAATACCTGTTGACGTAAATGCCGACGGTATCGACCTGCTGGCATGCTCGGCACATAAAATATACGGCCCTAAAGGCGTTGGCGCATTGTACGTGCGCCGCAAAGGTCCAAGGGTTAAGGTTACCGCCCAAATGGACGGCGGCGGCCACGAGCGCGGCATGCGTTCGGGTACGCTGAATGTTCCGGGCATAGTAGGTTTCGGCAAAGCTTGCGAGCTGTGTATGCAAGAGATGGAAAGCGAGGCAAAACGTTTATCAGCAATGCGCGACAGGCTGCAAAGCTCATTAACAGTTTTGGAAGAAAGCTATGTAAATGGCAACCAGGAACACCGTTTGCCGCATGTAGCAAACATTTCCTTCAAATATGTAGAAGGCGAAGGTTTGATGATGGCCATGAAGGACCTGGCAGTGTCATCGGGCTCGGCTTGTACTTCAGCATCGCTCGAACCATCGTACGTTTTAAAAAGTTTGGGCCTTTCAGACGACTTGGCACACTCTTCGATACGTTATGGATTGGGCAGGTTTACAACCGACGAGGAAGTAGATTATGCCATCGAAGTAACCAAGAAAGCGGTAAATCACCTGCGCGAACTTTCTCCGCTTTGGGAAATGTTTAAAGAAGGCCTCGATCTGAGCAAGATCGAATGGGCGGAACACTGATGAATTTCGGATGTCGTCCGCCAGCTGGCGGATCGATTTCGGATTTAGATATTGACAATTAGAATTTAGGGTTTAGAATTTCTGACTCAGAACTTATAACTCAAGACTTAATACTTAAAGAAATGGCTTATTCAGATAAAGTGATCGATCACTACACCAACCCCCGCAATGTGGGAACTTTGGACAAAAGCAACAGCAAAGTGGGTACCGGTTTGGTGGGTGCACCTGAGTGCGGCGACGTAATGCGCCTGCAAATACAGGTTGATGATAACAATATGATAACCGACGCCAAGTTCAAAACCTTTGGCTGCGGTTCGGCGATCGCCTCATCTTCGCTGGCTACCGAATGGCTGAAAGGCAAATCGATAGACGACGCGATGAAGATCGACAATATGGATATTGTTGAAGAATTGTCGCTGCCGCCCGTAAAGATTCACTGTTCTGTACTGGCAGAAGATGCCATCAAAGCAGCGATCAACGATTATCGCGTAAAGAACGGCATGCAGCCCATAGAAGCAGCGAAGACACATCATTAATAGATGTGAGATATTAGATATGAGATGTGAGATTTATATCTGATGGTTATACTGTGATTTGATTTTTGGATTGAGGCTTTGGTCTCAAATCTCGAATCTCAAATCTCAAATCTCAAAAAATGGTAACAATAACAGATAAGGCAAAGGATAAACTGGATCACCTGATGCAGGGTGCGGGGTTGGATAACTCCTATTTCCTGCGCGTTTCGGTAAAGGGTGGCGGCTGTTCCGGCCTATCATACAACCTTGATTTTGATAACGAAGAAAAAAAGGGCGACCAGTTCTTTGAAGATAGGGGCATTCGTATGGCCCTGGATATGAAGTCGTTCCTCTACCTTGCCGGCACCGAGCTGGATTTCAGCGACGGCCTGAACGGTAAAGGCTTTAATTTCCATAACCCCAACGCAACCCGTACCTGCGGCTGCGGCGAGAGTTTTTCAGTTTGATTTTTTGATTCCACCGATTTTAGGGTGATTACACCGATATTTTGAAAAGAGTATCGGTGTAATCATTTTATACAATCGGCGGAATCCCAATACATCGGTGTAATCATTTTTGCCAATCAGTGTAATCCTCTTATATTTATCGGTGTAATCAATTATAAATTTTAATGAATTCAGTAGCTGACCGTAAGACAGTCCCCAGTTTTATACGCAATGTCGTAGCCAATATCCATCCCGATACCCATGCTTTCATGACCCACAAGGTGAATGATACTTGGATTGAAATATCCTATAAAGAGGCATTAGAAAAGATAGACGCTATTTCGGCCTGGCTGCTTGAATTGGGTATCCAAAAGGGTGACCGCCTGGCGCTGATCATCGAAAACGGGCCTGATTATGTGTATTACGACCAGGCCCTGCAGCAAATAGGCGCTGTCAATACATCGATCTATCCTACCCTTTCCGAAGCAGAAATCGAGTATATCCTAAATGATTCCGGTGCCAAGGCCATCCTTGTCGGCACGCCATTTTTACTGCGCAAAGTGTATAAGGTGGCCAACAATTGCCCCGGGCTGATACGGGTAATTCTTGCTTTCAGCGACCTGGAAAAATACAAGGACAGGAATAAGCTAAACGCCGGTATAACCTGCCTCAGAGACGTGATAGAAGACGGCACTAAAATATTGGAGCAATATGGTACGGCCATCAATAGCGCGAGGGAGGCAATTATGCCTTCGGACCTTTCTACGCTGATCTATACTTCGGGCACTACAGGTGTTCCCAAGGGGGTTATGCTCACACATTTCAACCTGACGGAAAACGTCCGCGCCAGTCTTGAGCAGATAAGGGTGCTGGAAAAAACCGATATATTCCTGTCGTTCCTGCCGCTATCACATATTTTTGAGCGAACAGGTACTTATCACATCTGTCTTTCCGAAGGCTGCAAGATCGCATTCGCGCAAAGCCTCGATCTTTTAGCTAAAAATATGGCCGAAGTGCGGCCAACTATCATGTGCTGCGTGCCCAAGCTACTGGAACGCATACACGACCGCGCCATGAAGAACGGCACTTCGGCAGGCGGCGCAAAAACTAAAATATTTTTGTGGTCGCTTAAAATCGGTAAGAAACATCGGTTAGTACTTGCAGAAGGCAAGAAGCCCGGATTCGTGCTACGCAACCAGCAGAAGATAGCTGAAAAATTGGTTTTCAGCAAAATAAAGGAACGTACTGGCGGGCGAATTAAGTTTTTACTATCAGGCGGCGGGGCCCTACCGCAGAACATTGGCGAGTTTTTTGGCGACCTGGGCATCAAAATATTGGAAGGCTTTGGTTTGACCGAAACTTCCCCCGTAATGGCTGTAACTGAAAACGACCGCATCGTTTACGGCACTGTAGGCCGCATCATCCCGCGCATCGAGGTTGGCATACAAAATATCGACACCAAAGAGATCTATACTATTCAAACCCACGAAAACTTTAACCCCGACTTTGAGTCGGAGGAAGGCGAGATCGTCGTTCGCGGGCATTGCGTAATGAAAGGTTACTGGCATAAGCCGGAAGAAACCGCCAACGTGATCGACCCGGATGGCTGGTTTCATACAGGGGATATCGGCCGTTTTCATAAAGGCTACCTAAAGATCACCGACCGGCTGAAGAATATGCTGGTAAATTCCTACGGGAAGAACATCTACCCTACGCCGGTTGAAAATACATACCTAAAGAGTTCAAAAATCGAGGGGGTGTTCCTTATCGGCGATAAGCGGGAGTATATAACCGCTATTATCGTTCCCGCTAAGGAAACATTGCAGGAAACCTTCAATCTCGATGAGGCGTTTTTTGAAAAACCTGACCTGTTCATCGAAGATAAAGAGATCGTAGAGTGGATCGGCCAGGATATCAAGCGTCTGTCCAACGAACTTTCCAAGTTTGAGCGTATCAAGAACTTCAAAGTAAAGCGCAAACCATTTAGTATGGATGAAGGCGAGGTTACCCCCTCCTTGAAAGTCAAGCGCAAGGTGATCGAAAAGAAATACGCGGCGGATATTGATGAGATGTATTTGCAGGAAGCAGATGCGGATTAATCCTCCTGACAAGATTTGACAACTTTTGAAAAGTTGTCAAATCTATCCATAATCCTGTCTCATATCTCAAATCTCACGTCTCAAATCTAAAAAAAAGCTATTTTTGCAGCCTTATTACAAACTATGAGTACTGCATTATCCGAACAGGAGATCATCCGCCGCGAATCGTTACAACAGCTAAGGGAACTGGGCATTAACCCCTACCCGGCTGAGGCTTTCAATGTAACTGCTTTTGCGAAAGATATATTAGATAATTTCAACCCTAATGCACCTGAAGTTTATGAAAATGTGACCCTTGCCGGCCGCATCATGAGCCGCCGCATTATGGGCAGTGCCTCGTTTGCTGAATTACAAGATTCAAGCGGACGTATCCAGATTTATCTCAAACGTGATGATATCTGTCCCGGTGAGGATAAAACATTATACAATACCGTATTTAAGAAGCTGCTGGACATTGGCGATTACGTTGGCGTGAAAGGTTATGCCTTTATTACTCAAACGGGTGAGTTATCGGTTCACGTAACAGAGCTGACGTTGCTGTCAAAATCCATTAAACCTTTGCCGGTGGTAAAGCGCGAAGACGATGGCACAATTCACGATGGCTTTACCGATCCTGAGCTGCGTTACCGCCAGCGCTACGTTGACCTGACCGTTAACCCTGAATTCAAGCAGATATTTTTGAACCGTTCCAAAGTGATCAGCTCGATGCGCGATTACTTTAACCAGCAGGGCTGGATGGAAGTGGAAACGCCTATCCTGCAGCCGGTGCATGGCGGCGCTGCGGCGCGTCCGTTCAAAACCCATCACAATACGCTGGATATGGAGCTGTTCCTGCGTATTGCTAATGAGCTTTATCTTAAAAGATTGATCGTAGCCGGATTTGATGGTGTGTACGAATTCGGTAAGATGTTCCGCAACGAGGGTATGGACCGTACGCATAACCCTGAGTTTACCTCGGTAGAAATATACATCGCTTACAAGGACTACATCTGGATGATGGAGATGGTGGAGAACTGCCTGGAGTATGTGGTTCGTGCGGTACATGGTGTTCCGGCAGTGCAGTTCGGCAGCAACGAGATCAATTTCGCGGGGCCGTATGAAAGATTATCCATGTATGATTCGATCCAAAAATATACCGGTATCGATGTTTCGGCTATGGATGAAGCGGATTTATTGCAAACCTGCAAGGAGCTCGGGATTGAAACTGATGCCACCATGGGCAAAGGCAAGCTGATTGATGAAATATTCAGCGCTAAAGTTGAAGCTAATTTGATCCAGCCGACTTATATCACCGACTACCCTATCGAAATGACGCCATTAGCTAAAAAGCATCGCAGCAAAGAAGGTTTGGTGGAACGTTTCGAGCTGTTTGTGAACGGCAAGGAAATAGCCAACGCTTATTCAGAGCTGAATGATCCGATAGATCAGCGCGCAAGGTTTGAGGAGCAATTGATCCTGGCGGGTCGCGGTGACGAAGAAGCTATGGTTATGGACGAAGACTTCCTGCGTGCGTTGGAATATGGTATGCCGCCTACATCAGGCCTCGGCATTGGCATCGATCGTTTGGTTATGTTGCTGACCAATCAGCATACGATACAGGAAGTATTGTTCTTCCCTCAAATGCGCCCTGAAAAGAAGGCCAAAGTGGCTTCAGCTGACGATTTCATCAATATCGGCGTCCCTGCCGAATGGATCCAGGTGCTGAACAAGATGGGCTTCAATACGATTGAAGAATTAAAAGCCGCCAACCCAAACAAAGTATTCAACGACCTCGGCGGTATGCGCAAAAAGCTGAAACTGGAGATTGCAATGCCCTCGAAAGAAACGGTGATGGCCTGGTTCTGATATCCAGTTTGCAGTGGGCTGTTGGCAGTATGCAGTTTGGAGCCGCAAACTGCATACTAAGAACTGCAAACCGTTTTTTGCAAACTGCGCACTGCAAACCGCAAACTGTTTACAATTTGTTAATAAAATCATAAAAAGAACAAAACTTTTGTATCGTAATCTCTGTATAACTTTATAATTACACAAGTTATGCAAGTTTATGACTAACTCGATACTGGAAATCACTGAGAATGAATACCTGATCAAGCTAAACAGGAGCACTTTCGACCTGTCGTTTATCAGGAGTTTGCTGAAGATAGTTGAGGTGGCGAATCCCTCATCTGACGACCAGGCGCCGACGCATGAAAGCTACGCGGTCTCAAGACAAAACTCTTCGCCGGAGCCCGACTACTACAGCTTTATTGAAGAAAAATAGGCTTTAAAAATTATCCTTTTTAAAGCCTATTTTTTTGCCTAATGCTGGCGGTATCCCCCGCGAACCGTTTGTTGCCTGTCCATTTGCTGCATCTGCGTCTTCATCATTTTTATCTGTTCCGACAGCAGCTTATTTTTATCATCCTTCTGAGCCTCTGACAGATACATCTGCGCCTCGCGCTTGTTGCGCTTAGCCATTGCTATACCCGCAAGGCTGATTTTAGCTAAGGCCACGTTGTGCGACATCTTCATACCCAATGAGAGGGCCTTTTTGAAATATTTCTCAGATTTCATCGGCGCCCTGCGCGATTCCATCAATCCCAGCAGCAGGTTGTGATAACCATGCTGGTTCTTGTTCAGTTGTTTTTCGTAATCGGTGATCTTATTGAGCCATTGCTCGGCTTTATCCATTTTTTCTTTGCGCATATAAAATTGCGCGATAATCATATTCTCGTTAAAGAACCAGGTGAGCAACACCAAACCGCCGAGGATAAACACCAGTATCCCCCACCCCCAAATACCCAGGACGCACATGGCCACACCCGCTGCAGCCATAACACAGGCGATAATCAGCCTAACTATATTTGACATAATATTCTGACTTAAAATAGAATGCAAATATCCGTTTATTTGTACTCTTAACCAATTTCTGATCAATTTTTATGGCATTGAATTTTGAGCCATCATGGCTGGAGGTTTTGCAGGATGAATTCGGCAAGGGTTACATGGTAAAACTGCGCGAATTCCTGAAACAGGAACAAGCTGCCGGACATCGAACCTATCCTAAGAATTCAGACATTTTCAATGCCTTCTGGAAAACACCATTTAATGAATTGAAAGTGGTCATAATAGGACAAGACCCGTATCACGGACCAAATCAGGCGCATGGGCTATCGTTTTCGGTGCAGAAAGGTATTCCCCCGCCTCCATCGCTTAATAATATTTATAAAGAGTTGGCCACTGATGTACCTGGCTTTAGTATCCCTGGTCACGGCGACCTGACCGAATGGGCCGAACAAGGTGTTTTACTTCTGAATGCTACACTAACTGTCAGAGCCGGAAACGCCGGTTCACATCAGAAAAAGGGTTGGGAAGAATTTACAGACAATGTAATTAAAACCATATCCGACAAAAAGCAAGGCATAATTTTTATACTCTGGGGAAGTTTTGCACAGGCTAAAGCCGCATTGATCAATCAATCCAGGCATTTTATAATCAGATCACCTCACCCATCACCTTTGTCAGCACATAATGGTTTTTGGGGCTCAAAGCCATTCTCGAAAACGAACGCTATTTTAGAAAAGGAAGGGAAAAAACCGATCGATTGGCAAATCCATTAGAATGTGCAGATTTCAGATGTGCGAATGTGCAGATTGAATCATTTGCATATTTGCACCTCTGAACATCAATACTCCAGCGGCACTATCGGCTCCTTTTTACTGGTCGACATGATCATCATGGTCTGAAAGGTTTTCACGACCGGTATCCGGCTGATCTTTTCCATGATAAGTTGCTCATATGATTTGATGTCCTTAACGTAAACCTTGAGCAGGAAATCGCACTGCCCGGTCACGTGGTGACATTCGGTCACTTCCTTGATCTTCTGGATTTCGTCCAGAAACACCTGTATCGTATTGTTCTTATGGAAATCCAGCGATACCTGGATGAAGGTTTTGATGCCCAAGCCCAGTTTCTCCTCGTCAACCAAAGCGTGATAGCTTTTGATGTATTCGGCGTTTTCCAGCTTGCGTACGCGTTCGAGCGTCGGTGCGGGTGAAAGGCCGATCTCGTTGGATAACTGCAAATTGGTTATCCTTCCGTTCTCCTGTAAAGTTTTGAGTATCTGCAGGTCTATTTTATCCAGTTCAGCGCCCATAGTAACTACAAATATAATTTTTCTCTGTTTACAGAATAAAATTTTTCAAAAAAGTGTTTGCGCAGAAATAAATTTCTCGTCTATTTTTAGACTAATCTAAATTTTTTATTAGATTTGTCTTAAATGAATACATTCACCGAGGAGAATTACCTGAAGGCCATTTACCACCTTTCGTCAAAAACGGAAAGCGTGGGTACGAATGAGATCGCGGCTGCCCTGAATACCAAAGCCGCTTCGGTAACGGATATGCTGAAGAAGCTGGCCGAAAAAAAGCTGATCAATTATGCGCGGTACCAGGGCGTAACACTTACTACGGCGGGTGAAAAAGTGGCTTTGAGCATTATTCGTAAGCACCGGCTATGGGAATATTTTTTGGTTGAAAAGCTCAATTTCAAATGGGACGAGGTGCACGACGTAGCCGAAGAACTTGAACATATTTCATCAAAAGAACTTGTCGATCGTCTTGACGACTTTATGGGCAACCCCAAATATGACCCGCATGGCGACCCCATTCCGGACAAGCAAGGTAAATTTAAGGCACATGAGCTCAAACCTGTTTCGTCGCTTGAGGTTAATAAAGAAGGGATAATCTCAGGAGTGCGCGACCATTCGGCTGCGTTTCTCCAATACCTTGAAAAAATGAGCCTTACCATCGGGAAGAAAATAAAAATAGCCGACATCAATACCTATGACCATTCGGTGATTATCCAGGCGGGGGACAAAAGAGTCCACGTAAGCCGTGAAGTAGCCAACAACCTGCTTATAGCCTTATGAATAACGAACACGCACAATCGCTGGGCAATGTCCACAGTTCGGTGGAGACCGAAACCAAGCTCGGCTGGCGTAAGCTGCTTGCTTTCCTTGGTCCTGCGTATTTGGTGAGCGTCGGATACATGGACCCGGGTAACTGGGCCACCGACATTGCCGGTGGTAGCGCTTTCGGCTATCAGCTGATATGGATATTATTTGTGTCGAACCTGATCGCCCTGCTGCTACAATCGCTGAGCGCAAGGCTGGGCATTGTGCGCGGGCTCGACCTGGCGCAGGTTTCCAAAAACACCTATCCCCGCCGCATCAACTTTTGCCTATACATCCTGGCTCAGATAGCTGTTATCGCCTGCGATTTGGCTGAAGTAATAGGAATGGCCATCGGCTTGAACTTGTTATTCCATTTGCCGCTAATCTGGGGCGTTTCGCTAACATTAACCGACACCATTTTGATGCTTTTCCTGATGAACCGCGGCATGCGCAAATTGGAGCTATTCATTATTTCAATGATATCTGTTATCGGGCTGGCTTACCTGGTTGAAATGTTCATTGTAAAGCCCGACTTTGCCGGTATTGTCAAAGGGTTTGTACCGAACAATCTTTTCAAAGGTGACAAGACGAGCCGCGAAATGTTATATATCGCGATCGGTATTATCGGCGCCACGGTGATGCCCCATAACCTGTATTTACATTCGTCGCTGGTACAAACGCGCAAGATCAACCGCTCAGAAGAAGGTATCCGCGCAGCAATAAAGTTCAATCTCTTCGACACAAGTATAGCGCTCAACCTGGCATTTTTCGTAAACGCCGCCATACTGATACTGGCCGCCGGTGCTTTCTTTAAGAACGGTTATTTCCAGGTAGCCGAAATACAGGACGCCTACAAATTGCTTGAACATATATTCGGTTCACTTGCCCCGGTATTGTTTGCAGTCGCGTTGATTGCCTCCGGCCAAAGCTCGACGATCACCGGAACGCTTGCGGGTCAGATCATCATGGAAGGACACATTAACCTGCGTATTGAGCCCTGGCTGCGCCGGCTGCTAACCCGCCTGATGGCCATTGTGCCTGCGGTATTTACTATCATTTACTTTGGCGGAAACGGGCTGGGCAACCTGATCATCCTAAGCCAGGTGGTACTGAGTTTGCAGCTAGGGTTCGCTGTAATACCGCTGATCCATTTCGTGTCCGACAAAAAGCGCATGGGAAGCTTTGCTATTGGCCCGTTGACCAAAATATTGGCCTGGGCCTGCGCAGCACTTATACTCGCATTAAACGCCAAACTAATTATCGACCAGATATCCGGGTGGATCGGACAATATCCAAATGCTGTATTATGGATGTATATTCTGGTGATACCCGTTACCTTTGCTATCGCACTTCTGCTGGTGTATGTTTTCTTCCGGCCGCTGCTGTTCAAACACCGTGACCAACCCGCACAGGTGCCGCACGGATTTGCTACGATGATCACCGACCTGACACCCATATCTTACAAAAACATCGGCATTACGATCGATTTCTCGAAGAACGACCGTGATTGTATCCGGCATGCCATTATGCAAGGTGGTAAACATGCTCATTATACACTGATACACGTTGTAGAAACCGCAGCAGCACAATATTATGGCACCGAAGTTCTGGACCACGAGACGCAAAGTGATGCGGACAACCTGGATAAATATGTCCAATCCATGCTCGAAAAAGACTATAAAGCAAAAGGTGTGATAGGCTTCGGAAGTCCCGCTAAATCGATAACGCAGATCGTGAAAGATGAACAGATCGATTTCCTCGTAATGGGCTCACACGGACACAAAGCGTTCAAAGACCTGATATTCGGCACAACGGTCAATTCGGTGCGGCATAAGGTCAATATCCCCGTACTCGTAGTGAAACCGCAATAATTCGCATATTTGCAGCAGAATGAGCCAGGATATCTATATTAAAAATAAAAAAGCCTATTTCGAGTACGCCATACTTGACAAATACACCGCAGGTGTCAAATTGCTTGGTACGGAAATCAAATCCATCCGCGAAGGCAAAGCCAACCTGAACGATGCTTTTTGCACCTTTATCGATGAGCAACTTTATGTGCGCAACCTCCATATTGCCGAATATTCACACGGTTCATTCTACAATCACGAAGCCAAGCGCGACCGTGTACTGCTACTTCACAAGAAAGAATTAAAGAAACTGCAAACACGTGGTGCAGAAAAGGGATTGACCATCGTCCCGCTGGCAATGTTCATTAATGAGCGCGGTTTTGCAAAACTTGAGATCGGCTTGGCGCAAGGTAAAAAAACCTTCGATAAAAGGGAAACCATGAAAGAGCGCGATACAAAGATCGAGATGGATAGGGCGATGAAAAGATAATTTGATTTCGGATTGCGGAAGTTCGATTTCGGATTTGAATATTTGTCCAAGCTAATTGCATTCCGACATCGAAAATCCGACATCCGACGTCACCAGGCTTTATCCCCCACCAATGGCACAAACCTGAACGTATCCAGCACATGTCTTTCAAAATCATTCTCTGAAGTTTTCAGGATGGTGACCATCTTTTGGGTTTCGGTATCTCCGACAGGGATCACCAAAATCCCCCCGATATTAAGCTGCTTTAAGAGTTCATTCGGAACAGTAGGCGCTCCGGCAGTGACGATGATCTTATCGTAAGGCGCATATTCAGGTATGCCTTTCGAGCCATCGCCGAGGAAGAACTTCGCTTTATAACCCATATAAGGTAAAACCTGTTTCGTACGCTCGTAAAGCTTTTCCTGGCGCTCGATGGTATAAACTTTAGCGCCTAATTCAATTAAAATACAAGCCTGGTAACCGGAGCCGGTACCAATCTCAAGCACTTTATCGCCTTTTTTTATGTGCAATAGCTGGGTTTGATACGCTACAGTGTAAGGCTGAGAGATGGTTTGACCCTCGCCTATTGGAAAAGCGATATCCTTATAGGCCTGGTTCCAGAAAGTTTCATCGAAAAAAAAATGGCGCGGTACTTTACCAATGGCTTTTAAAACGCCTTCATCCTCAATGCCCTTCTTCTTAATGATCTCGACTAATTGTTTGCGGGCACCTTGCTCTCTGTAGTTATCAACAAACTTGTATGCCATAGCGCAAAAGTAATATCATTTGCGGAGTCAATTTCGGGAATTTTGGGTTTGTGGATATTTTGATAGCAAGGGATTCAATAAGCGTTGTCGAGGTATAGTCGACAAGATGCTTCGCTGCCGCTCAGAATAAAAAAACAGGTTAAATAGGGTCGACATCCGGTTGAACAACGGAACCCTTGCTTAGTTTCGTCGTCTGAAATTGCGTGATCGTATCCCGGATGACCGCTTTAGCCCGATTCATAGAAACCCCATCCCGCTCAAACTTGAGCATGATGGTTTTGATATAATAATTGCGGACACGGGCGATCAACGGCGGTTCGGGACCTATAACCCTGTCGCCAAAGTTTTTGCGAAGTTCGTTGGCCAGGAATTCTGCCTGGTTGTGCAGTATATCAGCATTTTTATGCTTTACATCGAGATTGATAATGCGGTAGAATGGCGGATATTTGAAACTTTTACGCTCTTCCATTTCTGTTAGATAAAGATCCTTGTAATCATTCTCAATTACCTGCCTGATCACGCGATGGTTTGGGTCATAAGTTTGGATAACCACCTTACCCTGTTTTCCTCGCCGTCCGGCCCTGCCGCTTACCTGCGCCAGCATCTGGAAACTGCGCTCATTGGCGCGGTAGTCCGGATATTTCAACAGACTATCGGCGTTGATGATACCGATAACAGTCACATCCGAAAAATCAAGACCCTTGGCCACCATCTGTGTTCCTACCAAAATATCTATCTTTTTCTCTTCCAGATCGTTCAGAATATTTTGCAGAGAATTTCTTGAACGCGTGGTATCCAGGTCCATTCGGGCAATGCGGGCTTCCGGCAGCAGCATGCCAAGTTCGTCTTCCACCTTTTCGGTGCCGAAACCTTTATATTCCAGGTGGGTTGAACCGCAAGCCGGGCATATCGAAGGCGCGTCTTCTTTATAACCGCAATAATGACAATGCAGTTTACCACTGCTTTTGTGAAAGGTCAGGCTTACGTCGCAGTTGATACATTTGGGGGTATAGGCGCAAACCTTGCACATCAGTACCGGGGCGTAGCCGCGCCTGTTTTGGAAAAGGATCACTTGTTCTTTATGCGCCAATGCATTGCGGATGTCGTCCATCAATATACCTGTAAAATGCGATTGCATGGTTTTCTTCTTCAACTCTTCCATAATACTCACAACTTCGGTCCTGGGCAGTTCAACTCCTCCGAAACGCTCGGTCATTTCAGCCAAACCGTACTTATGCACCCGGGCGTTATAATAGGATTCAAAGGACGGAGTCGCCGACCCAAGCAGTACTTTTCCCTGGTAAGTTCCGCCCAGGTAAATAGCAGCATCACGGGCATTATAGCGCGGAGCAGGATCGAATTGCTTATAGGATGTTTCGTGCTCCTCATCCACGATGATCAGTCCAAGATCAGCAAAAGGAAGAAAAACGGATGACCTTGCGCCAAGCACGACTTTATATTCGTGATTCAGCACTTTTTGCCAAACTTCAACCCGTTCATTGTCATTGAAGCGGGAATGATACACACCGATACTGCTCCCGAAATATTGGCGCAAACGTTCAATAATATGCGTTGTCAGGGCTATCTCCGGCAAAAGGTAAAGTACCTGCCGGCCTGAGCTGGTCATTTCTTCAATCAGCCGTATATAAAGTTGCGTTTTGCCGGATGAGGTGACGCCATGCAGCAAAACAACATCTTTTTCATTAAACTGTTCCTTTATCTCATTTAATGCATTTTGCTGGCTTTCATTGAGTTGAAAGTTATCGCTGAACTCATCTTCATCAATATACAGTCGGCTTACATTTCTTTCTTCGGCGATAAATATTTCTTTTTCGATCAGTGACTTAATGCTTGCATCGCCCGCCCCGCTTTCTTCGACAAGTTCAGCTTTGGAAATATCCTTTTGCGTTCGCGATAGTTTGAGGTAAGCCAACAACGCGTCAGCCTGTTTTGGTGCGCGCTTTTCCAGTATTGGGAAGAGCTCACGCAGGTTATCCTGGTTGCGGTAGAACGGGTTTAGCAAAATAAAAGTCTTCTTCCTGGGCTTGAAACGTTCATTTACCTCTTCCGAAATATTGATGATATTTTTTTCAAACATCGATTTCAGGATCGGCATCACGGTTTTCTGACCCAGGAGTTTGACGATATCGCCGACGGTCAGTTCATCCTGCAACTCGAGTGCTTCGGTGATCATGAATTCTTTGTCATGTAGCGCGGCCTTGTCAAAGTAAAATCCTTTGTTCAATTGTATCTTCGTTTCGCTGGCCAGTTTCAATGCTGAGGGCAGCGCAGCATTCATCACCTCGCCCATATTGCACAGGTAATAATCGGCTATCCATTGCCAGAATAGCAGTTGCTTGTCGGTAACTATAGGTCGTTCATCCAGGATATCCAGGAGGTATTTGGCTTCGTATTTTTCGGGCGCATGGGTCCCGATAGATGCAATGATAGCGGTGTACAACTTACTTTTCCCAAACTGCACCACCACCCTTTTGCCTATAGCCACGGCATCGTTTAGCTGAAAAGGCACGCGATAGGTATAATTTTTGGCGATGGCGAGCGGTAAGATTACCTCGACAAATAATGTTTCCCTGTCGGTATGCTGTATTTCGGCAAATTCGAGCATGCTATTGTTTATTTCTGATGGCCGCAACCAGTGCCAGCGCCACCCATCCGCCTATGAAACATACCCCGCCTATTGGCGCAAGGGGCCAGAGGATATGCGCGGCATGCCAGCCCAGCAACTCGTCTGCAGCCACGATATACAGCGAACCGGAAAAACATATGATCCCAAAAGTAAACAGGTAATAACCCAGGTTTACAAGGCTTGCCCTTGCGTTGGTACACAGACCAAGGAACAACAACGCAAAAACGTGATAGAACTGGTATTGCACCGCCGTGTGCCAGATTTCGATATCGGAAAGTGACAATTTTGCTTTAAGGCCGTGCGCTCCGAAGGCTCCGGCAATTACCGCCAGTAAGCCGAACAAAGCGGCCGTAATAACTATTTTTCGGTTCATGAGGATAAAGCGCTAATTTACCATTTGAAAGTATTACTTTACGGGAGCAGGGCAAAAATCTACCTTTGCATGATCTGAATCCATGAAACGACTGCTTATCGCAACCATATTCTTATTTGCTGCGGTTGCGGCCGTGACAGTCTTGTACTTCAGGCATATCAATACCACTTCACAGCATACCAGCCTCGCCATGCGGGCAATACCCGACGATGCCTCGCTGATATTGCAATTCAATAATGAAAAAGGTTTCTACGACATCTTCTCGGGAAGCAAACTTTTCAGCAATGTTTTGGGCAGTGAAAAAATTGATGAGCTAAAGGCGTTGAGGAAGTACCTGCTGCAAAATTCACTGCTGAATACTTTTGTAGCGGGTCAGAATGTGTTTCTTTCCCTTCATCCGCAAAAAAACAATACTATAGATTTCCTGATCACCGTATCAGTCTCCAAAGACTTCCAGTCCGATATACTCGAACTGCTTTACAAACAGCGTAAAAATGGTTTGCTGATACATACCATGGAAATTGAAGGCAAACCGGGTTATGTGATCTATCTCAACGAGCTGAAGAAACGTTTTTACCTCATCAGCAAAGATGAGCAAACTATGTCGGGCAGCTTCTCGAAAGAAGTGATAGAAGATTGCGCCAGGTATGATTACCGGAAGCAAAAACAGGCGTTTGTTCTGCTCTCCGACCAGCAAAGCTCCAATTCATTGGCCAACTTATATGTAAACTACCCGGGACTCACACCATTTGCTGAACAGTTATTCGCTGCCAAAAACCCGGATATTTTCAAAAGCCTGCGACAATACACCGCTTTCGGGGCACTGAGCCTCAATTTCAAGAATGACGCGCTTATCTTCAATGGATCGAGCCAGGCAAGCGCCGGCGATGGAGGTTATCTCGGCATATTCACACACCAGCAGCCTGTGACGAATCACCTGAAGGAAATCTTCCCTGCGACCACAGCCTACGGATCTTCATTTGCTGTTTCCGACCCGGTAACGTTTGAATCCGATCTCACCGATTGGGAAGGAAAAACAGATTTTAATAACGAAAGATCAGCAGCCCTGGCGAAGGTTAAAAAAGAAACCGGCATATCCCTCCAAAACGAGTTCACTCAATTACTGGGCAATGAATTTGCCGTTGTAACCACACACTACCACGAAAAAATAGGCCTTGTCCAGGTAAAGGACGGCGCAAAGATGTTGGCATTGCTGACCAATATCAGCAAGATGATATCCGAAAGCGCCGGCCAATTCAATTATGAGAAATTACCGCAGGTGCTTTTGGGCGATGCTTTTGCCGCATTTAAAAGGCCATTTTTCAGGGTTATCGATAATTATCTGGTCATTACCGGAACCGAATCGGAGCTAAACAGCTACAACGATACCTACAACAACAGAAAGTTCCTGGTTAAAACGGATGGTTATAATGGGTTTAATAACCTGCTCGCCGAGCAATGTAATGCTACTTTCTTTATCCAGTTCAAAAACGCCATCGAGCTTTTCAGGCAGGATATGAAAAGATCATTTTACGAAGACATGAAGGATAACAGGCCCGGCTGGGGGAATTTTTATGGCGCATCATGGCAATTTACGGCCTCTGAGAAAAGCTTCTACACTAATTTTTGTGTGGGTTTGAAGCAAGATACACTGATGCAGAAAGATTCGCTTTAAAAAAAATCAGGCCCACTACAACCAAAAACGTATTTTTTCGTTTAAAGGAAGGAATTTGATATTTTTAATTTTTAGTATAAACTTAATATTTGAGGTTTATCTTTATTTGCTTTTGCTGATATAATAGTCCCTTACACGACACAATGAAGAAATTTCTACTTGCTTCCTTTTTCTTTTTGCTCGCGGCCAAAGGGTTCTCCCAACAATTCTCCCAAATAAATACAGGGACGCTTTACGATTCATTCGAAAATCCATCGCAGCGGGCTTTTGTACCGGATACCAGCAAGAAGTACGCGTTCAATTTTATTATTCCTAATATCAGCGGAAATTTCTCGCTCACCGGCGATGCACAGGCAACGCTTGTAAGCAGGGCATTCGGCGGTAAGTACAATAACAGCGCGTTGCTGATCGGCCCCGGCAACAATAATATCGCTATAGCTAACGGCGGCATTTATGAGCTGATGTTCAAGGTTTTTGGCAGCGTGAACGGTGACACTGAATTCGGGTTTTTTACAGAAACCAGGTTTGAAGGCAGGGGAAGCTTCTCCGATGAATCAATAGCAGCCTTCAATGGAACAAGTGCATTCCCGGTCAACGAATACGACAATGTTTTCAACAACCACTTTTACGACCAGGTTTATAACGCGATCGGCCTTACTTATCGCGAGGAGGTGATCAAAAAAAGGCTGTCGATAGGTTTCAGGCTAAGCTATCTGATGGGTATCGATTATACCAAGCTTGATGTCAGAGAATCGCAAGTTGAATTCGACCAGGTGAACAATGCCGAAACCATATCGCTGCGCGGCAGGTTCTACCAGAGCAAGGGACCCGGCAATTTCGACGGGCGCAGCCTCCTTCCTACTACAAGAAGCCCGGGCGCACAGATCAGCATGGGTGCCACCTATAAAACGGATGATAATGTTTATGTCCAGGGCAATATCAAAGACCTTGGATTTATCAATTGGTACAGCGGATCGACCATTTCCAATTTTAACACCACGGCAATTGCGACAAACCTGGTTGGCAAGGGCCGCGAAGACAGTGTTTTCAGCAAAGTAAACGGTATCCTGAAAAATAACAGGCTGATGCAGCGGTTTAATACTTATACGGATTCGAAATTTGAGCTGAGCGCGATGAAATCGTATTGGCTCGATGAAGACATGGACTGGAAATATTCACCCACACTTATCGGATCGAAAGAAATTATGTACAATGGTTTTACAGCCGGCCTGGTGAACCATTTCCAGTATATGAACAAATATCACGCGAGCCTGACCGTTTCTTATGATAATGCCAGCCTGCTCGGTGTGGGTTTACAACTGATGTACAAAACCTATAATGGCGAGTTCTATATCGGTTCCGATAAATTGATGCAAACCGCTGAATTGGCGACTGCAAAGAGTAATTACTCATCATATACTAATGGGTCGTTCACCGGGGCCAGCTTCTTTATGGGCTTTGCGCTGAAATTCGGTCCTGTGATAGAACACCCGCTGAATTCAAGCGTAATGGAAACAGGAGAGAAAGGCTTCCTGGCCCGTTTATATAACCGCTTGTTCAAAACTTACAAGTAGGCTATTGCGCTTTCTTACCGGCAATAAAATCCTTCAGGTAGTAAGGTTCGAAATAGGCTACGTCCTCAAAATCCTGCTTTAAAAACTTTTGGAAAGCCTTTTGCGAAAGGTGCGATGCCGAATTCATAAAATCAGTCACGATACGAGCCTTGGCATGCGTTCCCAGCACTTTCCGGCATTTTTCAGCGCCGTCGCCGAAGAATATGATCTGATGGTGCGACAGCAAGTCTGCAAAGCTGTTTTCATCGATTATTTCTGCCGAGGTCGGCTTTATTTTATTCCCGTCACTACCAAATACAGCAGTAAACACTTCCATCCGTCGCGCATCGATCATGGGGCATAGTAATGAATCTCCAGCCGGCGAATGAAGTTGCCTGAAACCATCAGCCATGGCCGCAAGCGTTTCAACGGCTATAAGCGGCTTATCAAGCGCGAAACATAAACCTTTGGCCGCCGAAACCCCTATCCGCAAACCGGTGTACGAGCCCGGGCCGCTGCTTACTGCAACCGCATCGATATCAGCATAGGTTTTTCCCGCTTTTCTTAGCGTCTCGTCAATAAATAAGGTGATCTTCTCGGCATGTACGTTCCTTTGCTCAACCTCAATGCAGGTTAGCGTTTTGCCTTCGCTGGCAATGGCAACGGAGCAAACCGTAGTGGCAGTTTCTATTTGAAGTATCATTTACATGTTTCGTTCCAATTCTAACTCAATTTCATCAAAAAACCAGGTTTTCTGCTTTGGACTTTCTGCTTTAGCTTTACTAAGGTACCGGGTCATGCCCATGCCCTCCCCAGGGATTACAGCTGGCTATGCGTTTAATGGTGAGCCAGCCGCCTTTAAAGGCGCCGTATTTTTTTATTGCTTCGACCGCGTACTGCGAACATGTAGGCGTATACCGGCAAGAGGCACTGGTAAGCGGCGATATAAAATATTGATATATCCTGATCAAAACGATGAAGACCGCCCCTACTACTCCCTTTAATATGTTTAGCAACATCTTCATTTCACAGCCTCGGCTGCAAGCTGCCCCAGCAGCTTCAGCATTTTTTTGCCTATCAGGTCATAGGTATTGATCTCTTTACCGATATAACCTATTGAGAAAACGATATTCTTCCCGGCTTCTTGTAAAGGCGAATATAAATGCTGTTGTTTATTCAGGCGGTAAGCCTCGCGCATACGTCGTTTAAGGAGATTACGGTCTGTGGCCAGCTTATACCGCTTTTTCGGCACGGCGAACAAAACCTGGGCCGGGAACGGTTGTGGCTCAGTCGTCACAAGCCAGGAAACCTTGAAGGGGTAACATAAAAAAGAAGAGCCATTATGGAAAAGCCCGTCGATGAGCTTCTTATTGCATAATCGTTCTTCTTTTGTAAAAGTATATATTTTGCTCATGCCAGGGACCGCAATTTAAAGAATAACCGGCACAGCGTCCCCGCAGCGAGGAAATGCCTTATGCTTTGTGCAGCTTCTCGTCAGAAACGCTCAATCGCTTTCTGCCTTTAGCCCTGCGTGCTGCAAGTACTCTTCTGCCATTGGCAGTCGCCATACGCTCACGGAAACCGTGTTTATTTCTTCTTTTTCTCTGAGAAGGCTGAAACGTTCTTTTCATCGCTTTTGTATTCTATTCGTCGTTTTTAAAAACAGGAGTGCAAATGTAGCGTATTTTTTAAACTTTTCAAATACAATTGTTAATTTGGGGTTGTCCTGGATTGGTTGTAGCGATGTATTAGTTGAATTAGTTATTCAAATATGAAATTCTTATACATTATCCTGCTGTTTTTTGCGCCGGTTTTCGCCTTCAGCCAGCAGCATTACAAGATATATAGCACTACATTACAAAAGGTTGTTTCTGTTGACGAGGTAATCAGCAGCCTGAACACAGCCGATGTGCTTTTCTTCGGCGAAGAGCATAACGATTCCACCTGTCATGTGCTGGAACGTGTATTTCTAGAAGGCATCTCACAAAAATATCCCGGCAAAACAGCGCTGAGCATGGAAATGTTCGAAAGCGACTGCCAGGAGGTATTAAATGAATACTTAGACAGCCTGATACGCGAGAAGAATTTTATCACTGAGTCCCGGGCCTGGCACAACTACAAAGACTACCGGCCAATGATCGAATACGCTAAGTCGGCAAAAATACCGGTAATAGCCGCCAATGCTCCTGCACGTTACGTGAATATGGTAAGCCGAATATGCTTAATCAGCTTAGAAAAACTGGATAAAACCGCCAAAGCCTGGCTGCCTCCCTTACCTATCGATACCGCTACCGGAGCTTATTACAATAAATTCATTGAGATAATGGGCGGGCACAGCGCCATGGGCGGTATGCAGATGTTCCAGGCGCAAAACTTATGGGACGCAACCATGGGCTGGTCAATCGCCCAGTTCGCGAAAAAGCATCATGGCTACAAGATATTCCAGGTAAACGGCGGTTTTCACAGCGAGGAAAAACTGGGTGCAGCGGCTCAATTGAAAAAGTATGCGCCAAAGATCCGCATGCTAAACATTGCCTGTTTTTCTGACGACAGCTTTGAAAATCCTGACTGGTCGAAATACAGTAAGGATAACGATTATATTATCCTTACTGATCCGAAACTGCCGAAGACGTACTGATAGACTATTTACCTTTTGCCAACAGGTCCCTGATCTCGGTAAGCAATATTTCCTCATTAGTAGGTACCGGATCGGGTACGGGGGCTGCTTCTTCCTTATTCTTGAAGCGATTGATCGTCCTGATGATCAAAAACAATGATATTGCCACGATCAGGAAGGACAACACTTGCGATAAGAAATTACCATACTTTACCGCTGTGCCCGGAATGACCAGTTCGCTGAGATTGGTCAGGTGCGCGGCTTTCAGCGCCGGCGTCAATATAGCCGGCGTGATAATATCCTCAACGATAGAAGCGATGATCTTACCAAACGCGGCGCCGATTACTACTGCTACTGCAAGGTCTATGACGTTACCCTTGATAGCAAATTCTCTGAACTCTTTGACAAATGACATAAGTTTAATTTTAGTTGATTAAATATACAAAAATGTAATTATCGTGAAATATTTTATCCGGGGGCAATGTTAAACACTTCATGTGTTTTTACGTTTAAGGGTTTGTTATCCATCAAACACAAGTTAATTATTCCATTAAATTGATGTACTTTTGGGACATCTGATTTATGCTGAAACAGAACCTTCAACAGAAACTCTTACAAAAGCTATCGCCGCAGCAGATACAATTTATCAAGTTGCTGCAGGTGCCCACCGTATCGTTAGATACGCGTATCAAAGAGGAGCTGGAGGAGAATCCTGCGCTTGAAGATCTAAGCCTCACCAACCTGAACGAACCGGAAGAAGAGTACCCTGACCGGGACCCTGATGATGACGATTTCAGCGGCAATGACGAGGAAACAGTTGCGGACGAATTCAATATTGATGATTACCTGCAGGAAGACAACCTGAACGAATACGGTTCGCGGTATGACCAGAACGGAGATGATGACGATGACCGGAAAGAGATCCCGATAGCGGTACAGAGCTCTTTCTTCGAAAATCTCCAGGCACAGTTAGACCTGATCCCGCTTTCGGATAAAGATTTTAGGATTGGCCAGCAGATCATAGGCAGCCTGGACGACGATGGATACCTGCGCCGTTCGATCACTTCATTGACAGACGACCTGGCGTTTTCGCAAAACGTCCTGGCCGAAGACGAAGAAGTGGAAGAAATGCTGAAGATCATTCAGTCCTTCGACCCACCGGGTGTTGGTGCGCGCAGCCTGCAGGAATGCCTGCTGATCCAACTGAAACGAAAGGATCAAAACGACGCGATCGTCAAAAAAGCAATGCAGGTGGTTGAAAATTACCTGGATGAATTTACACGCAAACATTACGATAAGCTTGAAAGGTCGCTGAATATGTCGGCCCCCGAACTACGCGGCGTGGTGAATGAAATATTGAAGCTAAATCCGAAGCCTGGTGATAGTAGCGAAGTAAACACCAAGCAATTGCAGGTAATCCCCGACTTCCACATTGCCAATAAGGATGGGGTACTGGTATTGACGCTTAATTCAAAAAACGCGCCGGAACTACGCGTAAGCCGTTCGTACCAGGAGATGTTCGAGCATTATGACAAAGCATCGCAAAAGGATAAAAAACTGAAGGAAGCGGTACAGTTCGTAAAGCAAAAGCTCGACTCGGCAAAATGGTTTATCGATGCCATTAAGCAACGGCAGCAAACCTTGCTGAAAACCATGAATGCCATCATGCAATACCAGTATGAATTCTTCCTCACCGGTGACGAAAAAAACCTGAGACCGATGATCCTGAAGGATATTGCTGATAGGATCGGTATGGATATTTCGACTGTTTCGCGTGTAGCCAACTCTAAATATGTTCAAACCGAGCACGGAACTTATCTTTTGAAATCGTTCTTCTCTGAAGCTATACAAATGGAAAGCGGCGAAGAAGTATCGAATAAGGAGGTTAAGAAGATACTGGAAGAACACATCGGCGCTGAAGACAAACGCCATCCGCTGGCTGATGAAAAGCTGACCGATATCCTCAAAGAAAAAGGCTACAATATCGCCCGCCGTACCGTAGCCAAATACAGGGAACAGATGAATATTCCTGTTGCTCGATTAAGAAAAGAACTTTGATTAACTGCTCTAATAACTATTATTCCGTTTAAGTTATCAATTTTTATTGGACAAACGATTGCATTATTAAAATTTTAGTTTAGATTTAACTAAAATTTTAGTCGTCACACCACCTAACCATGAATAAATGGTTAATCCTATCCCTGTTGGTCATAGTTTCCATTATCGGCTGCAAGCAAATTTATCAGCCGCCTGCAATTGTTGCAAAAAACAATTTCCTGGTTGTTGAAGGTATCATAACCAGTGGCCATGACTCAAGTTTCATAAAACTAAGCCGATCCGTTAACGTTTCAAGCAAAAGCACAGGCAGGCCCGAATTGAATGCAATAGTTGACATTGAGGACGATCAAGATAATATTTTCCCCATCGCTGAGATCGGTAATGGCAATTACGGCTACGCAGGTTTAACCATTGATCAAACTCACCGATACAGGTTACGTATCAAAACATCAAATAATGAACAATACCTGTCCGATTACGTGCCGGTGTTAAATTCTCCACCCATAGATAGCATAACTTTTGACACTAGTGGTAGCCTTACTGCAGGTCAAGGGTTGAATGTATACGTGAATACTCACGATCAGACTAACAACACGAGGTATTACCGCTGGGATTACCAGGAAACGTGGATATTTCGTTCATTCTATCGTTCACTGTTCGCGTCAAACGGCGATACAGTGACGGTAAGAGATCAAATCACACAAAATATTACCAATTGCTGGAGCGATGACACGTCCAGTAACATTATAATCGCGTCGTCCGTCCGTTTAGCTAAAAGCATTATCCAAAAGGGCCTTATCACATTCGTTCCGTCTACCTCCGAAAAGCTGGAGTCGGAATACAGTATATTGGTAAGGCAATATGCATTGAGCGTTGACGCTTATAACTATTATTCGATCCTTAAAAAAAATACGGAATCACTAGGCAGCGTCTTTGACCCTCAGCCCAGCACCTTGACCGGCAATATTCATTGTATTAACGACCCGACGAAACCGGCATTTGGATATATTATGGCAGGAAACGTTTCGAGCCAACGCATATTCGTCAATAATATTGTTCTGCCCGCATGGACAGCAACGTATCCTTATGCTGATTGTCACCTTCAATTTAGTTGGAATCCTCTTCATAATGACACTTGTTGTCTTTACAACCTTCATGGCTTAAACCAGGTTGATTACTATATAAATTATAATAAATCTCATAATCCCAATCCGTTTATTCCGTTAACGCCATTCAACCCCATTGGGCCGCCCGATGGCTTTTTCGCCGCGACAAAGGAATGCGCTGATTGCACCATCAGAGGCACCAACAAAATGCCGGCTTTTTGGAAATACTAATAACCTGATGGATTTTAAAAATGAATACATTAACGCTATCTAAAAAATAAACGAATTCATTATAGCTACAAATGAGAAGCTTAAACTACTTTTTTATCTTAGTAGTTATTGCAGTAACAGGCTGCAAAAAAACATACAAGCCTTCGGTGCTAAGCGCTTCAAATAAATATTTGGTTGTAGAAGGAGTTATCAATAGCGGATCTGACTCAACCTTTATTAAATTGAGTCGTACGGTTAAACTCAGCAGCAAAGCCTCTTCAAGTCCTGAGTTGAATGCCATAGTAACCGTTCAGAGCGATCAAAACACTTCTTATCCGCTTGTTGAGATTGGCAATGGCAGGTATGGCTGTGCGGGTTTGAATCTTGATAATGCGCACCAATATCGCCTCAGCATAAAAACTACTAATGGCAAACAATACCTGTCTGATTATATAGCGGTATTAGATTCACCGCCTATTGACAGCGTCAGTTTCGATACTAATGGAACCGCCACAGCGGGACCCGGTATAAATCTCTATGTGAACACTCACGATCCCGCCAATAAAGTAAGGTATTATCGCTGGGACTACCAGGAAACATGGATATTTCATTCCAACTACCTTTCCTACTTTCAGTCAAATGGGGACAGCGTATTCTTCAGGAATCTGAATACTGATAATATTCACGATTGCTGGGGAAACGACACATCCAGTACCATAATATTAGGGACAACAGCAAAGCTGGAAAAAAGCGTTATTTTCAATGATCCTATTACCTCGGTTCTGTCGACGTCGGAAAAATTAACGACAGAATACAGCATACTTGTAAGACAATATGCCTTGACAACGGAGGCCTATGATTTTTATACCAATCTTAAAAAGAACACCGAGCAATTGGGCAGCGTTTTTGACGCCTTGCCATCGGAGATCAGCGGGAATATACATTGTGTTACAAATCCCGCCGAGCCTGTTGTTGGTTATATTTGTGTCGGCTCCGTATCCAGCAGGCGTATCTTTATTAAGTCCGCTCAATGGCCGTCATGGACGCCAACCCCTTTTTACAATAATTGTATTATCGAGTTGGGCCCTATGCAACCTTGCTGTTATTATAACTATTTCGGGGTTAACCAGGTTGATTATTATTTAAATACGTTCATATTTATACCTATTGACGGTATAGGTCGTCCGGGTAGTCCGCCGATAGGATTCACAGCATCAACCCCGCAATGCGTTGACTGTACTTTGAGGGGAACCAATAAAAGGCCGTCCTTCTGGCAATGACGTATTAAAATGAATGCTCAGGGCCCACCAGGTGGTTGCGGTTGTTGAGCATGATGCCTAACACAATTTCGTGTGTGCCGCTGCTCACTGTTCTTAACGCCGAGGTAGTATAATCGTAAGAATAGCTAACATTGATGAGCGAGCTGATGTTCAACCCAAACATCCCTGCTACTGCGTCTCCATTGCGATATGCGGCCCCGATCCAAAACCTGCTCCTGAAAGCCAGTTTCGCGTTAATATCATAAGTGACCGGCAATGGGCTGATGAATTTAACCAGGGCTGAGGGCATCAGCGTTACATCGTCGTTCAAAAAGAACTTGACGCCGCCGGTAACGAAAAATTGAGGCACCGTTTTGGCCTGGCTATAGTTGTTATTGGTACTGAAATACAAATTCTGCGACAGCAATTGCAAAGCCGAGATTCCAAAATAATAATTGGACGAATAGCCCCAGAGCCCAATGCCCAGGTCGGGTTTCCACTGGCTGTTGTTGCCGTTGGCTATCGCAGGATCGAGCGGGTTTTCCAGGACAAGTTCGGATGTGTTCAGGCTGGTATGGTTATACCCGGCTTCCACGCCCAGAGCAAGGTTAAAAGTACTTGATATGCCCATATGGTAGGCATAGGTCAAATCGATATTCGTAGTACCTATGGGTCCTGCCTGGTCAGAAATAACCATAAAACCCAGGCCATGGTGCGGTGGAGCAGCCACGTATCCCTGCGAATAAACCCGGCCATAGGGGTTATCCTGGTTACCGCCGGACAGCGCGCCAGCATCGCCGCCGACAAAATCGGAACCGAACGGAACACTGCCTGTAATATAACTGGTGACAGGCGCTCCCTGCAGGCCCGTCCATTGGCTGCGATAGCCCGTTTTCACATCAAAATAGTTTTCGATGCCGGTGACGGCTGGGTTGATGAGCAGATTATTCAACACATATTGCGTATACTGCGGCTTTTGCTGTGCCGAAGCCAGCCGGAATGTAAGTACAGAAATAAGGATTAGCAGTAAAAGTCGCTTCATTCTGATCTTATAGGTTCATATTCACAATAATGCCTGTCTGGAATACGGGGCCGTTAATATAGCAAAATATAACGAATAATTCCGTTATAGGCCTATAAACCCCGCATTTTGGTGATTTTTAACTAAAAAACAACCGCCTTTTTATGTAATTGTTTGTTTAAGTCCTGGATTTATTGAGCGTTTCAATTTCAATCAGAGCCTGCTGAAGCTTGTACGCCAATTCCTTGTTTTCCTTACGTAAATGATATATTTCAAGGGCATTCTGTATATATAGTTTTAACTCGTCGTTTTGCCAGGGTTTCACAAGATATTTATATACCTGGCCGCGGTTTATGGCATCCATTACGGCGTTCATGTCTGAAAAGCCCGTCAGCAGGATTCTTATCGTGTCTGGGTAGATCGTGAGGATTGACTCAAGGAATTCGATTCCAGTCATGCCGGGCATGCGCTGATCCGTAATGATCACGCCTATCTCGTTCGTATCGAGTATCTTACGCCCTTCCCGGGCCGACTGGGCTACATAAATATCAAAATCCCGCCGAAAGGCGGCTTTGAAGCTGTTGAGATTATTGATCTCGTCATCTACATACAAGACACCGTATGACATAAATTAAGTTTAGATTTTAAGTTATTGGCAACCAGATATTTTGACTGATAAATTGCTGAAAGTTCAATTTTCTGCGCATTTTTATAGGGCAATAACATCGCCGGCGTAAAAGCAGGTCATAAAAATGAAAAAAATATTACTAATAATTTGCCTTATTGCACAAAATAGTTTGCTTTTCGCCTCGGCTCCTGATACGTTGGTATTGCACGAAGACGAAACCAAATTGCTTACCAGCAAATACGTCCAGGAACTTGAAGATCCTTCCGGCAGTCTTAAAATAAGTGAAATAATTTCAGGCAAAGGTTTTCATAGCATTAATTCGTCATTACCATCGCTTAAGTATTCTAAATCCACCACCTGGCTCAAATTCGTCCTTAAAAATAAAACTACCAGGGCCTTTGTCCCTGTGACCATAGGCTCGACCATCGTCGTCGATTCGTTCGACATGTATTTTGAGGATCATCCGGGCGGCTCTGTGGTTCATCTTTCCTCGGCTATTCCCTATCGGGATACCAAGCTGATCAAACAAAGCAACAGTTTTATCAATGCGATCATCTTACCTGATTCGTCGCGGACGATCTACCTGCGGATCAGCAGCAGTACGTCCGCTGTTATCCCGGTAGAGGTAAACAGTGCGAATACCTTTTTCAAGAATGCCGATTTCGAGAACATACTGGTAGGTGGTTTTATGGGTATTACGCTGGTGATGGCACTCTATAACCTGGTACTTTTCATCATCCTGCGCGACAGGAGCTACTTATATTATGTGTGTTATATTATTTTCCTGGGGATATCACAGGTACTAGTCAGGGGGTATGGATCGACCTTTTTTGTGAGCGAAAAAACGGTTCTTAACAATTACCTGATACCGCTGATACGTATAGGGTTTGGGTTTTCTGTATTGTTGTTCGCAGCCGAGTTCCTGCAGCTAAAAACGATCTTAAAATCATACATTTACGCTTATTACCTGCTTTACGCTCTTTACATCCTGGGGCTGATCGCTGTCCTGGCTGGTGCCGTTTCCTTCGCCTATAACCTGATCACGATTACATCTGGCGCCATGGCCATGACCCTGTTATTAATAGGCAGCGTGTTGTATTTCAGAGGTTTCAAACCGGCGCAATATTTTATGTACGGCTGGGGATTGTTCCTTATCACCGTGCTCTTATCCATTGCACGAAACAGGGGCCTTATACCGCATAATGCCTTCACGGTAAACATTATTATTTACAGTTCTGTCGTTCAGTTGGTACTATTTTCCATTGCGCTTGCCGCCAGGATCAATTTTTATCGCAGGCAGCACAGCGAAGCGCAGCAACTATCGCTCACGATCGCTAAAGAAAATGAGCGACTGATAACCCAGCAAAATATAGTGCTGGAGAGCGAGGTAAATGCGCGTACCCAACAGCTCATAGATACTAATCATGACCTGTCAAAGATCATCGAGAACCTGAAATCGACCCAGACAAAGCTCGTCGAAACCGAAAAGATGGCGTCGCTGGGACAGCTCACGGCTGGTATCGCGCACGAGATCAATAACCCTATCAATTTTGTAAGTTCCAATGTCAAACCACTTAGGATGGACTTCCTGGAGATATTCGCACTGGTAGATAAATACCGCGAGGCAGGTGTTGCACCAAATAAAAAGGAGTTACTGGATGAGGCGGGCAAATACAGCAAAACAATCGATCTCGACTTTATAAAGGAAGAAATATTGAGCCTGCTCGACGGTATCGAGGAAGGCGCCGAGCGCACTACCGAGATCGTCCAAAGCCTGCGCTCGTTCAGCCGGACCGATGAGCTGGTGCTAAAATATGCCGACCTCAACAAGGCCGTTCTGAATACGCTGATATTATTAAGGAGCACGATCCCCTACTATATCGAAATAAAACCTGTGCTGAACAAATTGCCTCTATTGAATTGCTATCCGGGAAAGGTGAACCAGGTATTGATGAACCTGATCAACAATAGCATACAGGCCATCAAGGAAAAAGGGCAAAGCGAGCATGACAGTATTGTCATAACCACCGCCGATCACCAGGATCACATAACCATTGAAATAGCGGACACGGGTATCGGTATGTCGCCGGAGGTAAGGCAACGGATTTTCGAGCCATTTTTTACCACGAAGGAAGTCGGCGAAGGCACCGGGCTTGGATTATCTATTGTGTTCGGCATTATAGAAGATCATCACGGAAGCATCAATGTGCAGTCAGAACCTGGAAAGGGTACCACGTTCATTATCAAGTTGCCGAAGGATCTGGAATGATCAGAAAAACTTATCCGGGTTAGGCACCAGGTTCAGGAACGATTCAAAGTTTTCCTTGTAATGCGACTGATCGAGCTGGTAATAAAAAGCCCCTTTTTTAGAGGTTAACTTATCCTTTTCATGCAGCTTGATCAGCAAGCCTGTCGAAAGCAATTTACGGCTGAAGTTACGGTCGTCAAACTGAGTTTGATATACCCCTTCGTACAACGCCTGCAATTGCGGAATCGTGAACTTTTCGGGCAGCAACTGGAACAATATCGGGTGAAGTGCGGCTTTATAGCGCAATTGGCGCAATGCCAGCTTTACCATTTCAGCATGATCGAATATAAGGTCGGGAAGACCATTCAGCGGGAACCACTCTGCATGAAATTCATCCACTATTTGCTTCTCGTATTTATGAATATCGATCAGGGCATAATAGGCTATGGAGAGCGTGCGTTCTACCGGGTCGCGGTTTGGTTTACCGAACACATGGAATTGGTCCATGTACACATTTTTTAAACCAGTACGAACCTCCAGCACCCGGTTAGCAGCATCTTCGGTAGATTCAGAAGGTTGTAAAAAACCACCCATCAGGCTCCACTTATGCTTCTCGGGCTCTATAGCCCGCTGAACAAGCAGTAATTTGATATTCCAGCCGTCAAACCCAAAAATGATACAATCTACTGCAACTAAAATGCGTTTCTGGCCGGTGTATCTCTGCATAGTTAATTTCCTGGTTTACAATTGTAAAAATAAAACGGCGTTATTTCTAAAGCTGCCAAAATAAAACAATTTTGATAAAGGTTTGATAAATAAAGTACGAATGTCATAGCTTTACCTAAAACCGATTATATGTCTGCTAATTCACTTACTGCCGCCCAGATTGCCGATTACAATCGCGACGGCTACCTTTTGGTAAAGAATTTTTGCTCAAAAGAAGAGATAGATAAGCTGTACAAAACAGCCCTTGAAGACGATGCTATGGGCAAAAACGCCCTCGACCTGAATGACCTTTCCGGCAAGAAAACACGCCTGTCATTATGGTTCACCCCTGGTAACGATGTGTTCGGCTACCTGACGCGCAGCGAGAAAATGGTGTACTCGGTAGGGCAATTGCTGCAAAACGATTCGGCAGTTTGTCACTTCCATTCCAAGCTGATGCAAAAGGAGCCCAAAGTTGGCGGGGCGTGGGAATGGCACCAGGATTATGGCTACTGGTATAAAAATCAGTTCATGTTTCCCGATCAGTTGATGAGTGTAATGATAGCCCTCACCCCTGCTAATAAAGCGAATGGCTGCCTCCAGGTGATCAAAGGTTCGCATAAGATAGGTCGTGTGAACCACGGCTTTTCGGGCGAGCAGGTTGGCGCCGACATGACGATGGTGGATAACTCACTAAAAACCATGGAGCTGGTTTATTCCGAACTGGAAGCCGGTGATGCACTGTTCTTTCACAGCAACCTGCTGCACCGCTCTGAAGCGAACTTGTCCGATTACCCAAGATGGTCCATCATTTCCTGCTATTCATCTCAATCGAACCTGGCTTATAACGAGACTTCCACCTCGTGGCATACCCCAGTGGATATGGTGCCCGATGAAGCCATTTTAAAATGGGAAGCAGGTTCGCTGTCGAACAATGACTTTTTGAAAAAAGAAAATGATCCTGCCTTGAAAGAAACCGGCTGGGAGCAGGATGTCAATAAATAAGAATTCTAACCTTTATAGTCAATACAACTTTACAACCAATACAACTAATATGAAAATAGCCATGCTTGGTTCGGGCTTTATAGCCCGCTTTTATGCCGACTCGCTGGCCGCCCAGCGACGGAAAGATACTTTAGTAAGCGTTTACTCGCGCAGCACCGAAAGGGCCGCCAAATTTGCTAATGACTACGGTCTGCCCCATTACAGTGACAATATGGATGAAGTGGTCGGCAACCCCGATGTAGATGTAGTGGTGATTGCCCTGTCCAACGAACTCCACTTGCCCGCAGTAGAAGCCTGCGCCAGGGCCGGTAAACATGTATTGTGCACCAAACCTTTGGGCCGCACAGGCGAAGAAGCCAAAAAGATGCTGGAACTAGTAGAAAAAGCCGGCGTTATGGGCGGCTATTTAGAGGACCTATGTTATACGCCGAAGTTCCTGAAATCGCTGAAGAGCGTTCAGTCCGGCAGCATTGGGCGCGTACTTTGGGCGAAATCAAGGGAAACACACCCAGGCCCGCATAGCGACTGGTTCTGGAACCTGGAGCTCTCAGGCGGCGGCGCCATTGTCGACCTGGGCTGCCATTGTATTGAGTTATCGAGAAGCTTTATAGGCAAGGACATTAAACCCGTTGAAGTGATGTGTTGGGCGGCTACGCAGGTACACCCTATCGCAGCGGAGGACCATGCATTAGGCTGGGTAAAATATGCCAATGGTACTATCGGTCAGTTTGAAGTAAGCTGGTGCTTCCGCGGCGGCATGGACTTGCGCGACGAGGTAATGGGCAGCGAAGGCACAATATGGCTCAATAACTTTTTGCGTACCGGTTTCGAGATGTTCAGCACCGGAAAAGGCAATAATTATGTTGCCGAAAAAGCGGAATCAAGCAGCGGCTGGCTGTTCCCGGTTGGCGACGAAGTAAACGAGCTGGGTTACAATCACATGTTTACCGATATGTTCGAAGCCATTGAGAAAAAACGCGAACCATCGGAAACTTTCTATGACGGCTACGTGGTGAATTGCATCATCGATGCCGCCTACCGCTCCGCCAAATCACGCCAGTGGGAACCGGTAAAATTAGACGACTGGCGCGGCCGCACCGATGTAACCGAAGGGCATGAGTTTGCTTCGTATGATGATGAATTCTACCTCATTAAGGAAGAGGTTTTGCCAAATGGAGAAAAGAAATTAATATTGAAGAATAAGAAATCAGGTGAGGTGGTGCGAAGGGATTTATGACATTCGTGTAAGACTTGCGAAGTTTTAAAAACTTCGCAAGTCTGTTAATATTCACCATTGTTTGTGTCCTCACAAACAATCCGGATGTCGTCGTTTGTGAGGACACAAACGACGGGAATGAAGTTAACTAACCCTCTTCCCCTGCAACAGCATATCTATCGCATGTTCCAGCGACCCGGCGGCAATAACCTCGCCTGAATTGACGAAGTATATTTCGTCCGCGTTCTGAATAGTATTCAACCGGTGAGCAATAATGACGCGCGTGGTGGTTTCCGGCAATTTTTCCAGGATGTCGCTCAATAGCTGCTCTGTAATCGTGTCGATATTAGCGGTAGCTTCGTCCAGGATCAGTATTTCCGGGTTGCGCAATACGGCGCGCATAAAAGCGATCAATTGCTTCTGACCGAGGCTGATGCTGTCGCCGGAGGATAGCACTTTCGTTTCCAAACCTTCATCGAATATGGCCACCAGTTCGCCCAGGTTGGCTTCCTTCAACGCAGTTTCTAACTGCTCGTCGGTATAATCTTTGTATTGTTCATTGCCGTACAGGATATTTTCCTTTACAGTGCCGGTAAATAGCAATGGTTCCTGTAAAATAAAGCCGATCTTTTTGGTGCGTTCTTCCGGTTCATAAGAACGGATATCTTTACCGTCGAGGAGTATAGTTCCCTGTGTCGGGTCGTATAACCGCGCGATAAGCGAAGCGGTTGTCGTTTTACCGCCGCCGGTGGGACCTACCAAGGCGTAAGTCTTGCCGGCTTCCATTTTCAGGCTGATATTGTGTAATATCTCGTTGCCGCCGGGGTAAGCAAAATGTACGTTCCGGAATTCGAGCAACGCATCCGAAGTTTCCGCTTTCACATTTTTTACTGTCTCCAGGTTGGTATCCAGCGCGAGGAGGCCAGACACCCTGTCCCAGGCCGCCATAGCGGTTTGGAAGGTTGTCCATAAGGTCGCCAGCTGCCTTAAGGGGTTATAAAAGCTATTGGCATAAGTCAGATAAGCGATGAGCAATCCTATCGAGAAGAACTGGTAACTCTTGTCGGTCATGACAGTAATAGCCGGCTCGTGGTTAGATATCAGGTAAATACCATAAGCCAGCACAATCAACTGCGCCGCCCCTGCCAGCAGTGAATAAACAGGCAAAAAGACATTATTGGCAATACCCGACTTGACGGATGCCTGGTAATTATTCTTGTTTGCACCGTCAAATCGGTTGCGAAAATAATCACGGCGGTTAAAGGCAATGATCACCTTAAAATTGTTCAGGCTTTCCTGTATCTCGGCGCTCATACCGCCTGTAGTTTTCAGACTGGCGGCATTCTTGCGCTTCACCCAGGGAGATAATACTTTGGTAATGATCCAGGCAATAGCGCCCGGGGCAACGGTAGCTAATCCCAATTTAAAATTGATACACAACAGGAAGGCCCCCGCACCTACCATCGTAGATAAGTTGCCGATAAACTGCATCAGCGACTGCGAAAAGAAGGTGTTGATCTTATCGGTATCGTTATTCACCCTGGATATCAGGTCGCCGGTTTTGTTTTGGTTGAAAAATGCTACAGGCAATAATTGTATCTTATTGAATATGGCATTCCGCAGCGTATACAGCATCCGCTGACCAACGCCGCCCATCAGCAGGGTTTGGAGGTAACTGGCCACCAGGCCGCAAACATACATCCCCAGCAAAATAGCTGAATATACCAACACACCATGATAATCGCGCGGTATCACGTATTTATCTATAGCATGGCCTATCAGCAACGGACCAACGAGGTTTATACCCGAATTAACGAGGATTGCAATAAGCGCGAACCACAAAACCTGCTTTTCATGCCTGATCAGTTCCAGCAGCTTTTTCAGTCCCGCCAGGGTAGATACTTTTTCCTGCTGCTCCGAAAGCTTATTTAGATCGTAATTCATAATTGCTGGTACTTTGTTGCGAGTTAAAGATCTGTACGTATTCAGTGCTGGTGTGCATCAGTTCATCGTGTTTGCCGATGGCGATCACTTCGCCTTCCATCAGCAGGATGATCTGGTCATAATGCTCAACGGAGGCTATCTTCTGCGTCACCGAGATCAGCGTGAGGCCTGGATAATTCCTTTGCACATTACCAAGGATTTTGGTTTCGGTACTGGAATCCACACGCGCCGTAAAATCGTCCAGCAGCAAAACTTTCGGATTAAGCGCCAGTGCCCGTGCCAGCATGATCCTTTGTTTCTGGCCACCGGAAAGACTTGATCCCCGCTCCGAAACTATCGTACTCAGTTTTTCCGGCAAAGCCTCAACAAAATCATGCAATTCGGCGGTATCAATGGCCTTTTGCAATGATTCATCCGTCACAGTATCGCTGAACGCGATATTCTCGCGGATGCTCATGTTAAAAATGATACTGTCCTGGAACACAAACCCGACCTGGCTATGGAAAGCCTCGCTATTATATTCATCAATTGCACGGCCATCGAACAGTACTTCTCCCGAATTGGGTTTGATCAGGTTGGTCATCAGGTAAAGCAATTGCGTTTTACCTGCGGCCGTCGGGCCAATTACAGCGATCTTCGAACCGGCCTTAACCTTAAATGAAACATCTTTTAAAGCCGGTTTTTGCCCGTAAACCAGGTTTACATCCCTCAGTTCAACATCGCCATGCAAAGGTTTAGTAACGGTACCTGTTTCGGGTGGTTCCGGCGCCTCTATTACGGCTGTGATGCGTTCGTACGAGGCGGTAGCCTGGGCAATAATGTTGCTCATGAAACCGATGACCAGGATAGGAAATATCAACAGCATCAGGTAGCTGTTGAAGGCGGCAAAATCGCCAAGTGTCATGGTATTTGCAATAACAAAATGACCGCCAACCGCTAGGATGCTCAGCGTTGCAACGTTAGCTGTGAAGGTAATAACTGGTATAAGGCCCGAGAAAAGACGGATTATTTTCAAGCCCAGGTCTCTTGCCTGGGTATTGGCCTTCAAAAACTTATCCAGCTCCAATTGCTGTGAGTTGATCACCCGGATCAAAGCCGAGCCGAGTATGCTTTCATTGATCACCTTATTGAGCCAGTCATAAACAGCAAACCGTTGTTTGAAAACTACCCGTACCTTTTTGAGCACGACAGCAAACGTAATACCGATAATGGGAATGATAGCGATAATGCATAGCGCCAGCTTCCAGTTGATGGTAAGCAGCATCACACTGCCGCCAACGATGATAAATATGGACGACACAATAGATACCAGCGCTTGCGACACAAATAATTTGATCGAGTCGACATCCGTTGTAAGGTTAGTCAGCAGCTTTGAAGGATTTAACCTGTCAATAGCGGTACTGCTTTGCTGCGATATCTTGAACGATAGTTTCGTACGCAGATCGCGCGCCACTCTTTCAGATGCATAGGTTTGAATAATACTTTGCAGGTAAGAGAATATGAAAACGAAAACTATAGCCGCAGAAAATTTTATCAAAGTCGGGTTAAGATCAAAATGCGTATGCGTAAACACGCTGCGGCCGTAATCATCTATGCCATGCCCGATGATCTTGGGCATCCATAAAGTGACCGAATTGCTGAACAAAGCAAACAGGATCAATGTGAACAGCAATCCCGAGTAGGGTTTCAGCAGGCTGAAAACGCCGGGCTTCTTTTCTTTTTTTGATTTATTTTGCTCAGGCATAGGCGGGATTTATTGTTATTTGAGTGTCAGTTCAGCAAAAATACTATCGTATTGTTATGGTCGTGCATAAAATCAACTATAATTGCAAAGCCATACTAAGGCAGACGAACGACGCGTTAAAACATTTTAGACTATTTCGTTTTACGTTGGACGTTTTACGTTTTACGTTCTTCAGGGCGGGTTAAACGTATTACGTATAATGTACGACATACAACCTGCCCGCCATGCCATCACCCTTCGACCCAAAAGCCGACTACATTCTTGAAGACAATCGGGTATTGCTGCGCCCATTACAGGAAAGCGACCTCGATAACCTCATCGAATACGCAAACAATGAGCCCGACAATTGGCGCTTCTCGTCAGCTAACGCTTATGGCGAGGATAACATGCGCACTTATATTAAAAACACACTGGATGCCCGTGAAAAAGGCGAGCAATATCCATTTATCGTGTTCGATAAGGCTACCGGTGAATATGCAGGCAGCACACGCTTTTACGATATCCAGCCTGCCAACCAGATGCTGCAATTGGGTTATACCTGGTATGGCAGCCGTTTTCGGGGCACTGGTTTGAACAAGCATTGCAAGTTTCTGCTATTACAATTCGCCTTCGAAGAACTGGACATGTACCGGGTAGAATTTCGCGCCGATGCCCGCAATGAGCGCAGCATTGCGGCTATGAAAAGCATTGGCTGCAAGCCCGACGGTATTATCCGCAGCCATATGTGGCTGGAAGATGGCACTCGCCGTGATTCGATTGTGCTTAGCATCCTGAAAGACGAATGGGAAAATGGGGTGAAGGAAAATTTAAAAACACGCCTGTAGAGACGCGATGCATCGCGTCTCTACAATTATATTTTTTATAAATATCTCCGCCTGGCGTTTCCCTCCAAATGATTATTCCCGGATATTATTAATATCACCCAGGGACAATATCTCATTAATTCTTATCATTACTTCCGTAATTTTTACTAAATTTCTTCACTGATTTACCTGGACAAATATTAATTGACCCAAAATAAAGTGCCGAGCTATTGGATGAGATGGAAAAACATATTGTTAGAGTACTAAAAACTGAATTTGTAATACACAACGTAAAGCGCTTTGAGGTGGAAAAGCCCGCCGGTTACAGTTTTGTGCCGGGCCAGGCCACCGATGTTTCTGTCAATAAGCCCGGACTCGAAGACGAACTCAGACCCTTTACTTTTACCAGCACCAACGACCAGGGCCACCTTGAATTTACCATCAAGATATACAAGTCGCACGATGGCGTCACGTCTAAACTGGCGGACGTGAATGAAGGCGACGAACTGATCATACACGAGGTATTTGGCGCCATACACTATAAAGGACCCGGACTTTTCCTCGCCGGCGGCGCCGGGATCACTCCCTTCCTGGCTATATTTCGCGAGCAAAAACTTAATGGCAATCTTACAGGCAGCACCTTGTTCTTCGCCAACAGGAACGAGAAAGACGTTTTCCTGCATGATGAGTTAAAAAGTTTGTTTGGCGAGAACTACACCGACGTCCTTTCTGAACCTAATCCACCCGAGCCTTCCGCGTTCATTGAAATGAAAATGCTGAAAGAAGAAGTGCTGAAAGGAACCAGCCTTTTCTACGTTTGCGGGCCCGATAAATTCATCGAGATCATGGTCGAAAACCTGATGTCATTGGGCATTCGCAAAAGCCAGATCGTTATCGAAGAATAGCGCGGCCTATCAGCACTTTACATGCAGCAACCTGCAGGTGCATTTTTACGTATTAGCTGTGTGACTTATACTTCTAATTAAAAATGTTGCGTTCGTTAAAGGTCTCCCTTTCCTTCCTGGTAGTCTGTACTACGGTGTTGCTGTTTGGCGACCGTATCCTGGCATTCTTTTTCGGACCTTTATCTCCCATTCAGCAGAGGACCGGAGAATTTATCTTTATCCTGTTGATCTCGGCCGGTACATTTTTTGTTTCCAGGAAACGCAGCCGCTTATTGACAAGCACCGACAATGAATACCGCCAATTATTTGATTTGAATCCCAATCCGCTGTGGATATATAATAATAGCACGCTCCGAATAGTCAGGGTAAACGACGCTGCCATTGAAAAATATGGCTATAGCAGGGAAAAGTTCATGCGGATGACCATCGCCGATATCCGCCCATTCCAGGAGCGGGAAAGAATGGCGGCGAAATTGAAAGAACATGACTGCGGTTCCTGCCTGTCAGGCCAGTGGAAGCATCTCAAAGCTAACGGAGGGATCATCGAAGTATCCATTGTATCATATCCCGTAATATTCGACAACCAGCCTTGCTGCCTGGTGATCGCCAATGACATTACTGAACTGCTCGAGAAGGAACACAAGCTGGAAGAAGCCTATCAGAAGATCAAAAACTTTAACGAAACGCTGCGGCAGATCGCCTGGTCGAACTCGCATGAAATGCGCAAACCGGTCTGCTCCATCATCAGCCTCGTATCCCTGCTGCAACACACCGATAACGACCGGGAGCGTCGCCAATACCTCAACCTGCTCGAAACTGCTGCATCCGAACTGGACGAGGTGCTTAAGCATAATGAGAAAATGACGGAGTTTGAAATGGCGCCTGCTGTTGAGACGGTGTCATAGTCCGGAAGTCCGCGCAAGTCCGAAAGTCCGCATAAGTCCGAAAGATTAAATTCCTCTCCCCTTGCTGGTATTACCATTGTGAGTGAAAAATCTCTTCATAACCCAAACATAAGTCATTCCGGTATGTTCTTACTAATTGCAGATCAACTTATCATACTATAGCGACCTGTCAAATAAGCCGGAGGGCTGAAATGAGGAGCACCAATTTTTTTTCGGTCATCATATTTTTTGTTATCGTAATTGCAGGTGTTGCAATAGCCAATACAGTGACGATTGGCAGCCCGATGGGCATAACGATAGCTGTAGGATCGTTCATAATTGCTTGTTTAGTTTCTGCATCCATCAGGATCGCGAATCCCTGGGAAAAAGCCGTGATATTGCGGCTGGGTAAATTCCAGTCGCTCAGGGGGCCCGGGTTGTTTTTGATCATCCCTGTGCTCGATACTATACCTTACTGGATAGATACAAGGGTTATCACCACCTCCTTTAAGGCTGAAAAGACCCTTACCAAAGATACCGTACCCGTCGATGTAGACGCAGTGTTGTTCTGGAAAGTGGTAGACCCGGAAAAAGCCGCCCTGGCAATTGCCGACTATAAAAGCGCCATTAGCTGGGCCTCTCAAACGGCGCTGCGCGATGTTATAGGAAAAACCATGCTGTCTGATATGCTGGAAGGGCGGGATAAGATCAGCAGCGTACTGCAAAAGATCATCGATGAGCGTACTGAACCCTGGGGGATCAACGTGAATTCGGTAGAAATAAAGGACGTCCTGATACCGCTGCCGCTGCAGAACGCCATGTCGATGCAGGCCCAGGCCGAGCGGGAGCGGCAGGCACGTGTGATACTCGGGGATTCAGAACGGCAGGTGGCCGAAAAATTCGGCGAAGCGGCGTTGACCTACGCCAATAACCCGGTTGCCCTGCATTTAAGAGCGATGAATATGCTTTATGAGGGTCTGAAGCAAAATTCAACTATCGTGATTGTGCCAAGCTCTGCAATAGATACCATGCAGTTGGGCAACCTGGCAGGCATAACAGCGCTAAGCATGGGGATCGGCCAGGATAAAGCGGATAAAGAGAATAAAACGGGGGATGAGGCAAAATAATCTGGATTAGAATTTTTTGCAATTGTTTATTTTGTTAACATAGGAGTGCATCACCGTTTTCAGAATAAAAAAAACAGAATTGAGATAAATCAAACCTATGTGTTCGAGTTTGCAACCTCGGACCGCGGTGGGGTGGTTTGATCATTTATTAGTCCTTCCTTTTGCTTTTCCTTTTACCAGTGGATTACATGGTATAATAATCTATTTACAAATTGAATCCTCGATTTGTAGCGCATCCGTACAGTATTGTATCATATACGAACATATTCGTATATCTATCTTCATCGCAACCAGTTGTGAATCAATTCGTTGAAATTTTGGAATAGTTTTAATGCTGTATTCGAGCTTACCAATCTAGAATTTAAAATACGGTCAAAATTGCGTATGCCAAAAAAGTGCTTTATTAATATTCAACGCCAAATGAAAAAGCTTTTAACATTTATTTTTTTAAGCACCTGCTTAATAAGTTTTGCGCAGCAGAGAGACAACCGTTTAACCATCGGCATAATTGACAGCGTCTATTCACCAACTTTAAAGGAAATGAGAAAAATTTGGGTGTATATCCCCCCGCCACATGGAAGCGGTGCAAATCAAAAGCAACATTTCCCAGTCCTTTACCTGCTTGATGGTGATTCCCATTTTTTTTCCGTCGCGGGAATGTTGCAGCAATTAAGCGAAGTAAATAATAATAGCGTATGTCCGGACATGGTGATCATCGGTATTCTAAATACTGACCGTGCCCGTGATTTTACGCCAAGTCATGTCACGAGCTCCTATTATTTTAGCAGGGCTATGGTAAAAAATTCGGGCGGAAGCGAAAATTTTACAAGGTTTCTCGAAAAAGAACTAATGCCTTATGTGGAGACGCATTACCCTGTTGCGCCTTACCGGATTCTTATAGGGCATTCATTGGGAGGCTTATTTGTGATGAACACATTAGTCAATCATACCAACCTGTTCAATTCATACGTCGCTATCGATCCGAGTTTATGGTGGGACGATCAGCGGGTATTGAAACAGGCCAAAATCGCCCTGGAACAAAAAAAATTCACCAATAAGTCGTTATTTTTCGCTGTCGCTCATACCATGGATCCCAAAATGGATACCACACAAGTAGCGACAGATACCACATCAGGCACCATTCATATGCGATCGAATCTGATATTTACCAAATACTTAACTTCAAAATCGAATAACGGGTTGAATTATAAATGGAAATATTATGATAATGACAATCATTTCTCGGTTCCATTGATAGCTGAATATGACGCATTACATTTCCTGTTTGATTTTTACACAGGCCCGGAAAGCGACCGGGAATCACTTACGGCGGAAATACTTAGTGCTCACTATAAATTGATCTCTTCAAAATTTGGTTATACCATGCTTCCCCCTGAGGCATTCGTAAATAGTCAGGGCTACATCTGGCTTCAGAGGAAAGTATTTGACAAAGCGTATGCTTATTTCAATATGAATATCGAGAACTATCCTGACAATGCAAATGAATACGATAGCATGGCTGATTACTTTATTGCCAAAAAAGATCCTTCAAAAGCCATAGAATATTTAATGAAAGCCATAGCATGCAAAGATGCAACACAAGCTACAAGGCAAAAATTAGCCCAGTTAAAAACAGGGCATACAAATTGACTAACATATATAGGTTGTGATCGCGGTTTCGATTGACCTAATTGACTATTTTTAAATATTATCAAATGGAACGCGTCGCGATAACTGCTCTTTATAATTTGATAAATATCTTCTTCTTCGCCAGCCAATAACATAGACACCATTCTAAAAACCAGGTAATCAAAGCCGCCAATACTGCAAGAATTTTAGGAGTGATGCCTACCATCCCGCCAAAGCCTTTCACAAAAATATCCACCGCGCCGTTAAACCATTGGTAACCAACTGTATTAAAGAAATAATAAATAAAAATGGAATTCATTCCCACTACAGCTGCCACCCATGCGTATTTGTTGAACTTTTTCAGATCAATGAGCCAGTAGAGTGTGGCAAACAACAATAACACCCATCCTTCCGATGCAAAAGTAAATGAGCTGGTGGCAATCCGTTTGATGATGGGAGTTATATGGGTCCAATCGAGGCCAAAACCTATAGCCAAACAAATCAAGCCGCAGATGGCCAGGTATCTGACCTTCTGAGCAGGAGTTTTTTCTGACACCAGCAGTTTCCCTGCAAGACAACCCCAAATCGTATGCGCCGCAGTCGGTATAAAATTGATCGTCACCCAGCCGTCGCGGTTGATGTGCTCGCCGAAAACGGTGTCCATATAGGCACCGAAGTTGTGGAATTCGACAAATGGTTGGTCGAAACCGGGCACAAGTATCACCCTGTACAAAACGTCGGTCAGGACAAGCAGCAGGATCGATATAATGATCTGGAATTGATATGATCTGTTAATGATAAGGTATGCGATCAGCGTCGTCACCGATAATTGCGTCAACACGTTCCATAGTTCCCAAACCAAATGACCGGCATAAAAACATTGTACAGCTGTACCCAAAATAAACAGCTCCAGACAACGCAAAAGCACGTGTGGGAAGTTCTGCCCCCACGTTATTCCCTTATTAAGTTTATTGTGATACGAAATGTACATACCGGTGCCGGCCATGGTCATAAAGGCCGGTTGTATCAGATCCCATAAACGAAGGCCATGCCAGGGATAATGTTCGAATTGGTCCATGATGGTTGTGAACAAGCCGCCGTTGTGCAGGTGCCTTAACGAACTATAAACTTCGCAGCTTTCACCAGCAAGGAAGATCATAATGAGGCCGCGCATTACGTCAAGCGACAGCAGCCTCCCGGCTTTTTGTGGGATGATATTTTCCATTGTGAATGGGTTTGAAATAAAGATAGGTAATAACTCCTCAACTGCAATTAAAAAACTATGTCATTGCGAGGCGCAAGGAGGCTGGCGAGTTGGCGCGACGAAGCAACCTCGTAGCCATGCAATCGACGAGTTTGCTTCGTCACCCCACCCCTTTGGCTCGGCAGTTCCTCGCAATGACATAGTTTTTTAGTTTATGCTTTATCTACAGGAACTCCACCTTGCCAAAAAATTGCGGCAAATGAAAATTTGGTTCGGGCCAGTCGATATTGTTCCAGGCCAGGTAATGCGGGTGAGAAAGGTCATCGCCGCATTTGTAAAAGTTCATACGGCAATTCCGTCGCCCGATCGTCTCGAAATTATGATAGCAAAATATGTTTATTGGTACAGCAACGGTCAGCGTCCAGTTGATCTCGGGCTCATGATTGATCTCGACCTGGCGCAAGGTCCGTTCATACTTAATGGTCTTTAGCAATTCGACAGGAAGTTCAATCCGGTCGTCTCTTTCGCGACCGTATCTGCCAAGACAAGTTCCCAGCCGGTTGAACTCTATATTATAATAGTCCGGTTCATTATTAAAGCTGATAAAAAATTCCACGCAACTATCCTTAAATACCGGGTCATTGATATGCCTGTAGCGTGCCAGCACCTCTTTTTCGGTCACGTCATACTTGATAAAAACATTGCTGCTATTGTGAGCAATAGAAAAGCCAACTTTCGGCTTATCGCGGAAAGCTTTCCAGGGCGCTATATCGACCAGGTGATCGTGCCCATTTAGCGATGCGGCTATTTCATGCAATGAAAATCCTTGATTGGCAGCCCCTAAAGAAGGCACTTGCAGCGATCTCATAAAATCATGTTCCGGCAAAAGGTTTTGTATAATGGGTAGCTAAAGTTATAAAAATTATAATCGGCCGTTTAAAAATTCTTTGATTCAATACCACCATACCTAAGACCCGGGTTCATTAAAAAATGTTACCTTGTTCTCGGATTTAAACATGAATTTCATTTGTGTGTGCGCACACATTTGCATATTTGTTTAAATTAGCCAACCAATAACCAAGATTATGAACCGCAGAGATTTTGTAAAACAGGGCGCCATGGCCACAGCCGGGCTCACCTTATTGCCCACTGGAGCACTTTTCGCCAAAAGCGATAACACCAAAGCAAGGTTGGGCTACATCGGCGTTGGCCTTCGCGGCCGCAGCCATATAGGCGAAGGGCTTTTGCGCGACGACGTTGAGATCGTAGCCATATGCGACACGCAGGAAAGTTCTCTTCAATATTGTAGAGAGCAATTCAAAAAGGCGAACAAGCCTCTGCCAAAAGAATATACCGGCAGCCTGGATGCTTACAAAGGCTTATTGGACAGGAAAGATATCGATGCGGTGATCATTGCGACACCCTGGCAATTCCACCATCCGCAGGCTATCGACGCGATGAAGGCCGGCAAATATGTGGGCTGCGAAGTGATCGCGGGTTTATCCGTTGATGACCACTGGGACCTTGTGCACACTTCGGAACAAACCGGAATTCCTTACATGACCCTGGAAAACGTTTGCTACCGCCGCGATGTAATGGCGGCGTTGAATATGGTTCGGCAGGGCCTGTTTGGTGAGATCATACACCTTGAAGGCGGCTACCAGCATAACCTGCGGAATGTGCTGTTCAATGATGGTAAGCATTTTTATGGGCATGGTGTCGAGTTCGGGCCGAAAGCGCTGAGCGAAGCACAATGGCGCACCCAGTTCAACATCGACCGTAACGGCGACATCTACCCTACCCACGGCGCCGGGCCGGTAATGCATTATGCTAATATTACCCGCGGCAACCGGTTCACCAACCTGGTATCGTTTGCCACTAAATCAAGGGGTCTGAATGCGTATGTGGAAGAGCTTGCGCCTGGCAATCCAAATGGAAAGATCCATTTCAAGAACGGCGACGTAGTTACGACAATGATCAATTGCGCCAACGGAGAAACCGTGATGCTGAGTCACGATACCCATTTACCACGGCCCTACTCACTCGGATTCCGCGTGCAGGGCACGAAAGGCATCTGGATGGATGTGAACGAATCGGTTTATATCGAAAACCAAAGCAAAAAAGAGGACGAATGGGACCCGGCGAAAGACTGGTTCGATAAATATGATCACCCGCTGTGGAAGAAATATGCCAGCAATGCCGAAGGCGCGGGCCACGGAGGCATGGACTGGTTCGTATTCAACGCCTTTGTAGAAGCGGTGAAAAAGAAGGGGCCAACGCCAATCGATGTATATGATTCCGTGACGATGAGTGTGATCACTCCTCTTTCTGAAAAGTCATTAGCAGAAGGCAACATGCCGCAGCAATTCCCCGATTTTACTAATGGTAAATGGAAAGAACGCAGGAATAATTTTGCGCTTGATGACAGCGGGTTCTAACCCGATCCGTCTTTGCGAGGAACGAAGCAATCTCTAAAGCAGACAGTCCTGAGCCGGAATTATTTCGCCGAGCGCTCGATGGCAACATCCTGCTGTTTGATTTGCATGTGCAGTCCGCCAGTTGGCGGATCGTTCCTCGCAGTGACGATCTTCTTATTGCATTTTCATCTATCCTCGAGGCTTTCTATATATAACTCCTCAACTTTCTTCCGTGCCCAGGGTGTTTTGCGCAGGAATTTTAAGCTGGAATTGATACTTGGGTTATCCAAAAAACAATTGATGCGAATACGATAAGCCATTTCCGGCCAGCCGTACCGGGTCACCAGTTCATTCAATATCATCTCTAATGTTTTACCATGAAGCGGGTTATTGGCTTGCTCGCTCATTCTTTCTGCTTTCTGCTTTCCGCCTTATGCTTTCAGCTCAAATTCCCTTTTTTCAATTCCTCAACGGCATGATTAGCTGCACGCGCGGTTAAGGCCATAAATGTTAGCGACGGGTTTTGCGTACTGGTGGATGCCATGCTTGAACCATCGGTAACAAATACATTGGGACAGGTGTGCACTTGGTTCCAGCCATTCAGGATGGACGTCTTAGGGTCCTTACCCATACGTACGCCACCCATTTCGTGGATATCGAGGCCCGGCGCCTGTTGCGTGTCGTGCTGCACTATGTTTTTGCAGCCGGCTATATCCAGCATTTCCGAAGCCTGGTTCATGAAATCGTGCATGCTCTTCACATCGTTATCGTCGTAAGCCACATTAGTCTTCAACAAAGGAATGCCCCAGGCATCTTTTTCATCTTTGCTAAGGCTTACGAAATTGGTTTCTTTCGGTAGGGTTTCGCCCTGCATCTGTGTGTAGATCACCCATTGGCCAGGTTCAGAAACATTATCTTTAAACGCTGCACCAAGTTGTACCCCATTCGTTTCATGTCCCCATCCCTGGCGAACAACGGAATAAAAAGTCATATAGCCGCGCCGGAAATCCATTTCCTGTTTATATACGTTCCTGAAGTTCGGCATCATGATCGCTGTCGGGCGGCGGCCGTAGTAATAGGAATCCAGGTAGCCGTCCATCGTCGCATAAACATTACCGCGGTAATTATGAAAGGCGACGTATTTACCAAGCACACCGCTGTCGTTGCCCAATCCATTCGGGAAACGTGACGACGTTGAATTGAGCATCACCAGGTTGCTGTTCATCGTCGCAGCATTCAGGAAAATGATCTTTGCATAATATTCAGTTGCTTCCTTAGTATGCGCGTCGATCACCCTCACGCCTACGGCTTTGCCTTTTTTATCGTCATAGATTATAGAATGAACCACCGAATCGGACCTTAACGTCAGGTTACCGGTCTTCATCGCCCAGGGAATGGTGGAAGCGTTCGAACTGAAATAACCGCCGAACGGACAGCCGCGTTCGCACAAGCTCCGCGCCTGGCACTGCCCCCTGCCCTGCTGTATGTGTATCTCATTCGGTTTGGTCAAATGCGCACAACGGCCGATAATCACATGACGGTTGCCGGCATAGTGTGCGTTGATGCGGGCGCTCATATCCTTTTCAACCGCGTTCATCTGCCAGGCCGGTAAAAACTCGCCGTCGGGCAGGGTTTCCAGGCCGTCCTTATTGCCGGCTATTCCTGCGAACTTCTCTACATGGCTATACCATGGGGCGATGTCTTCGTAACGGATCGGCCAATCGGTCGCAAAACCATCGCGTCCGGGGCCTTCGAAGTCATATTTGCTCCAGCGCTGCGTTTGCCTTGCCCAAAGCAGCGACTTGCCTCCTACCTGGTAGCCCCTTATCCAATCAAATGGTTTGTCTTGGATGTATGGATGCTCTTTGTCCTTCACGAAGAAATGCTGACTGGCCTCGCTAAACGCATAACACCTGGCAACTATCGGATTCTCCTCCGTAACAGCAATAGGCTCATGAGTACGGTGCGGGAAATCCCAGGGATTTTTAGTGGCAGTCGGATAATCCTTTAAATGAACAACGTTTTTACCGCGTTCTAAAACCAGTGTTTTTAAACCGTTATCGCACAACTCTTTAGCAGCCCAGCCGCCACTGATGCCCGAACCAATAACAATTGCATCGTAGGTATTCTTTTCTGTCCCCCCGGAATTAATGTTTGCCATAGCTTTATAATTGGAGTTTTCAAGGTATGAAATACTTAACGAAAAAATTGAAAATAAATTTGCGTAACCAAATGGTTACGTTTATATTTGAAACCGAACGGTTACAGATAAGCAGATGAGAAGAGACGTATTCCAGGCCATCGCCGACCCTACCCGCAGGCAGATCATCAACGTGATCGCACATCAGTCGATGAACCTGAACACGGTTGCGGATAGGTTTGACGTAAGCAGACCTGCAATTTCAAAACACATTAAAATATTGACCCAATGCGGGCTCATTACCATCAAGCAGGTGGGACGCGAGCGCTTTTGCGAAGCCAGCCTGCAAAAGCTCAACGAGGTGTCGGAATGGATAGAGCAATACCGCGTGTTCTGGAACCAGAAGCTGGATGCACTGGAACAATTCCTGGCCGATGAAGAAAACAATAAGCACATCAAACCCTTTAAAACAAAAAAGAAATGAACAACGAACCCTTTGTAATTGAACGTACGCTGAATGCACCTGCTCAAAAAGTTTGGGAAGCTATTACCGACAAGCAAAAAATGAAGCAATGGTATTTTGACCTCTCAGACTTCAGACCCGAAGTTGGATTTGAGTTTAACTTTCCGGGAAAAGGAAATGAAGGCCAGGAATACCTGCATTTGTGCAAAATAACTAAAGTAGAGCCGGGAAAATTGCTGCAATACAGCTGGCGCTACAGGGACTATCCGGGAAATTCATTTGTTACTTTCGAGCTCTACCCGGAGGGTAATGCTACCCGGTTAAAATTAACGCACGAAGGGCTGGAAACCTTCCCGCAGGATACCAAAGATTTCGCAAAAGAAAGCTTCACTGCCGGCTGGACCTATCTTATTGGCAAATCGATCAAGGAATTCGTAGAAAAATAAAATCGCTATGAAAACCATTCTGACCAGCATCCTGGTGGACAACCAGGACAAGGCGCTAAAGTTCTATACAGAAATTTTGGGCTTTATCAAGAAACACGACGTACCTATTGGTGATGCCAAGTGGCTTACAGTAATAGCATCCGAAGGGCCGGACGACGTAGAAATTCTGCTTGAGCCCAACTGGAACCCTGCAATACAGATCAATGGTAAACCGGCCGCGGCCGAATGGCAGAAGATATTGTTCAATGCGGGTATACCGGCAGCCATGTTCGGGGTGACGGATATCGAGGCGGAGTATGCGCGACTATCAGAGAAAGGCGTGCGCTTTACCCAGCCGCCTGCGCAAATGGGGCCTGTCAAGATAGCCGTGCTTGATGATACCTGCGGCAACCTGGTACAGATCATGCAGAAATAGCCTGCGCCGCAACTTGCTTTTAACCTAAATGCGTAATTTGGCTTAAAATCTAAAGAGCATGCATTTTCCCGAAAAAACGCGTAAGGGCTTTAGGCCTGCGTTGCTTATTTGCCTGTCAGTCGCGATATATTCTGTTTCTTTCGCGCAATCGCCCAAAACCATAGACGGCCACCCGGCGTGGATCATGCAGGGTAATATTTATGAGGTGAACGTGCGCCAGTATACCCCACAGGGTACTTTCAAAGCATTTTCAAAAAGCATAGACAGGCTAAAGGCGATGGGCGCTCAAACGCTGTGGTTTATGCCCATCAACCCGATCAGCAAGGCCGACCGCAAAGGCTCGTTGGGAAGCTATTACGCGGTTTCGAATTACACTACGATCAATCCTGAATTTGGCAACTTTAACGATTTTAAGCAATTGGTGAACATCATTCACGCAAAAGGCATGAAGGTGATCATCGACTGGGTGCCTAATCATACAGGCGCCGATCATTACTGGATCACTAAACACCCCAATTTTTATGTTAAGGACAAAAATGGCAAACCGGCTATCCCCTATGGCTGGACTGATACGCGCCAGTTAGATTATAATAACCGTGAAATGCAGGACAGCATGATCAACGCTATGAAATTTTGGCTGGTCAATACGCATATCGATGGTTTCCGCTGCGATGTTGCCTGGAATGTGCCGGAAAGCTTTTGGAAAAGATGCATATCGGAATTGCGTAAAGGGCGTAACCTGTTCATGCTGGCCGAAGGCGATAAGGACTACCTGCACCGCAGCGGCTTCGACGCCACTTATTCATGGGATATGTTCCATAAAATGATCAACGTGGCCAAAGGCGCAAGCCCGGCATTTGCATTAGACAGCATAAAAGCTAAATACGATAAGGAATACCCTAAAAACGGCCTCGAATTATTTTTTACCAGCAATCACGATGAAAACAGCTGGAACAAGGCCGATTATGGCATCTTCCCCGGCGCTTCGCACGCACCGTTCGCTGTACTTACGCAAACTTACTACCATAGCGTACCCCTGATCTACAGCGGTCAGGAAGAACCAGTACTTAGAGCTATTAAATTCTTCGACCGCGACCCGATAACCTTCAAAAATTACGCGCGGGCCAAATTCTATCATACCCTGCTCGAACTGAGAAAGAACAACATTGCGCTGGCATCCGACGCATCGTTTACAAAGATCGACGCGGGCAATAAACGCGCTATCTACGCTTACACGCGTGAGAAAGCGGGGAAGAAGGTGCTTGTTATCCTCAATCTCTCACCGAAAGAGCAAACGGTCGGTATAAAAGACAGTTCGTTGTATGGTAATCCTTATAACGTTTTCGCCGGAAAGAAAGTGGCTTTATCAGGCAATAACTGGACGATGCCTGCATGGGGTTACGCCATTTATGAATATTAATGGCCCAAATGCCCTCATTATTGTCGCATCGTGCCCTTCCTTATCAACATTAAGACGGTAACTTTGTATATAAGAAAAAGACATACCTATGCTTAAGGACACACGCGCATTCAGCGGCTTTTCGGTGAACGATATCGCCAAAGCAAAAGATTTCTACCAGAACAAATTGGGCCTGGCAGTAAAAGATATTCCAATGGGGCCGGAAGGGCTATTGGAGCTTCACATCGCCGGCGGCAACCCGGTAATGATCTATCCGAAACCCAATCACGTGCCCGCCACATATACAATTCTCAATTTCCCGGTTGATAATGTAGAAAAAGCCGTTGATGAGCTTACCGCAAAGGGTGTTAAATTCGAGCATTACGATATGCCTGGTATAAAAACGGATGCAAAAGGTATTGCCCGGGGCAATGGACAGGGTCCGGATATTGCCTGGTTCACTGATCCCGCAGGAAATATTCTGTCAGTATTAAAATCGATGTGAGGCCCTCTTCCATCTGTTTCCCGGTGCACGCGCTATTAACTTGAAGAATAGCTCTTTAGCATTTTTGCCACAAGAATGTTACATTCTACTTTTATTTTTTTATCCCAACTTAATATTTTCTTAACATTCCAAGAGCACTTTTGACACCGTATATAGGGGACAATATATGGAGCATATCTACCACATTAACAATCAATTACCTTTTGAAACCCGATAAGCCGCATTAAGAAATGGTTTACGGATTGCCTTATTTATGATTAACCCGGTTTAGAACAACCCCTTCACATTTTTGATACCGGAGCCATTCTTTGACTTATCCGCTAAGAACTTCAATCTAAAACCAAAATCAGTAACATATGACGTTTTTTACAATTTCAAAACGAGCCGGAGAGGCCTGTTCTACAAAACAGGTTACGAGGCCGGAAGGAACACGCGGCATTATTCAAGCCGTGCGGAGTTCCTTTACCAGGATGCTGTCCATCGCAGCGTTGCTGGCATTAACCTGTGTATACGCAAATGCGCAAACTAAAATTACCGGTAAGGTACTGGATGCCGCCACCAGGGAGCCGCTTACCGGCGCGACAGTATTGATCAAAGGCACTACAACAGCAGTGTCAGCCGGACTGGACGGGTCGTTTAAACTGAGCATACCTTCAATCGATGGTGCGGTGCTGGTGGTGAGCTATGTAAGCTATATTACAAAAGAAATCCCGCTTTCCGGTAAAACGGACCTCGGCGAGATCACCCTGAAATCGAGCAGCAACGCGATGAACGAAGTGGTGGTAACCGGCGACGTTGCCGTCGACCGCAAAACCCCTATCGCGGTATCATCTATCGGCCCGGTATTTATTGATGAGCACATCGGCGCTAATGATATTCCTGAACTACTGAAAGGCATACCCGGTGTAATGACCACAGAGACAGGCGGCGGTTATGGCGACTCGCGTATTAGTATCCGGGGTTTTTCAAGCCGTTCGGGTAATGGCAACGTGGCCTATACCATTAATGGTATCCCTGTAAATGATCCTGAAACAGGTGCGTTATACTGGTCTGATTTTGCCGGTCTTACCGACGTAGCCAGTTCGATACAGGTTCAGCGCGGTTTGGGTGCATCCAAGATCATTACTCCTTCGTTCGGTGGTACGGTAAACATTACCACACGCGGTACTGAAGCACAACCAGGCGGCTTTGTATCCGAAGGCATCGGCTCGGATGGCTATAACAAAACGGATATATTGGTATCCACCGGTTTGAATGCAAATGGCTGGGCGGCGACTTTACAGGGCAGCCGCACGGAAGGCCAGGGCCCTGCCGACGGGTTGGCTTTCCTGGGTTACAACTATTTCTTCAACCTGTCAAAAGTTATAAACCCGCACCAAACCCTGTCACTGAATTTTATAGGCGCCAATCAAACCCACGGCCAAAGACAGGAAGACCTGATATCGAATTATGAAAATGCCCCGACCGGCCTCCGCTGGAACATCTGGGACGGCTTTAAGAATGGCAAAGAATACAACCCTTACAATAATTTTTACAGTGAACCAATGCTTTCCATCAATCACGAATGGGTGATCAATGAAAAATCGAGCCTTTCGACCGTTTTTTACGGCCTTTGGGGTAACGGTGGCGGCGGTGGTATTGACGGACCGGGTTATTCCAACCCCGCTGCCCTGCCAAGAATAGGCAATGCTTATTCTCCGATCAATTATGATGCAATCGAAACGTCGAATGCTACCAGTGCCGACGGTTCGGCGTTTATTTACGGTGAGGCTTCGCATAGCCAAACCACCTGGTATGGTTTAAGGAGCACCTATCGCACCAGGCTGGGTGATAATATTGACCTCTCGGCGGGTATCGACTTAAGGGATTACTGGGGCAACCACTACGAAGAAGTGACTGACCTGCTGGGCGCCGATTATGTACAATTCAATTATAGCGGCAGCCAGGCGCTGGGTACCGGCGCGGGCGATATTAACAACCCTACTGACCGCGCAGTTGTCGGCAGCAAGATATATTATTACAACAGGGACTATGTAGAATCGGGCGGTATATTCGCGCAAGCTGAATATTCCAAAAATGATCTTTCGGCCTTCATTACTGCATCCGGATCGGAAAATGCGGATAAAAGAACCGACTATTTCAACTATCTGAACAGTGACCCTGCTCAAACCTCTCCAACGCAGAATTTTACTACCTACCAGTTAAAAGGTGGCGCCAACTATAATTTGAACAGCCAAATGAACCTGTATGCGAATATCGGTTACATAACCAAGCCGCCTTACTTTGGTAATGTGTTTGAAGATTTTACAAACCAGATCAATAAAAGCGCGGTAAATGAGAAGTTATTCAGCTATGAGCTGGGCTATGGTTTCAAAACATCAGGCTTCAGCGCTAAGCTGGACCTATACCGCACATCGTACATGGACAGGGCATTTGCGTACACGTATCCTGACCAGGCCACCAGCAAGATCTATAGCGGCAACGTTTCGGGCGTGGATGAATTGCACCAGGGCGCCGAGCTTGAAATGAGGTGGAGGCCTGTCAAGCAGTTCACCTTAGGCGGTATGCTTTCCTTAGGCGATTTTTATTATACCAAGGACGCAGGCCCGGTAACTATATTTAATAACCAGCAACAGCCTATCAAAACAGTTCCGGAAGTATTTCTGAAAAATGAAAAAGTGGGCGACATAGCGCAAACTACTGCCGCAGCTTTTGCAGAAGTAACCGTAGTACCGCAGCTGAAACTGGGCGTTATCTTTAACTATTATGGCAACTATACATCATATGTGCCTTTCCAGAACTATACTTCAGCCGGCCTGCAGCCATATGTCATCCCGAACTATGCAGTATGGGACCTGAACGGCGTATACAGATTTAAGATGGCAGGGTTTGATGCCGAGCTTGTGGGTACTGTGAACAACCTGCTGAACACTAAATATATCCAGGATGCCGAAGATTACACCGGTAAAGGTGATGTTTCGACGGCGGATGTTTATTACAACCTGGAAAGAAGATTCACTACGTCATTGAGGATTAAATTCTAATAAAAATATTGAAGATGAAAAAGATATATTACTTATTGGCTTTAGTCGCGCTGGCGTTTACAGCGTGCCAGAAGCAGCCGGTTGTGGGCCCGGGGAGCGCGAGCGGTGCTTATGTTAAAAAGGGCATGCAGCTCACATTGACAACATCTGACTATCAATTGCTCGATACGTCAGCTTATCCGCATTATTCGTACAGCTTTGATAACCTAACTGATGCAAACCTGTATGTTCCTACAATACTGAACCTTAAAGAGCCGCAATTGAGTAATGGTTCCACAGCCCTAGTAACATTCGCATACGGTGTGCATGTATTTGTGGCCGACAGCGTCTATAAAGACCTGACCTACACAGTAACATCGGCAGACTACACCGCTGCAGGCAGTACTTTCGGCGATTTCAGTGCCGCAGAAGCGTTAAATTTCGTTCAATCAAAGTACACCAGTCCACAACCGCAGCAATTGGTTGTGCTTACCTATGTACTATATACAGGCGTAGACAATACTGTTACCAGCTCATTCCTTTATATTAACGGCGCCTGGAAACAGATATACCAGGTATCTAATGCACAATATGCATTAGTTGGCGACGGCAAATTTGACCAGTTCGCAAATGCTGATCTGCCGAAGCTAGGCGGATATTTCAACTTCTTCCTGAAGAATGATATCAGTGTTGCCAGTACGGCCAAAGCAGGCGATGTGCAGTATGTAAGCTACAACCATTTCGTGAGCAGCAGTAAGGATTACCAGGATGTGATGGCCCTGACATATGATGGCGCCAACTGGCATGCTGCTTTGAACGGCAGTGCGCAGTTCCTGAAGAGCAACGGCACCTGGATAGCCGACCCGACCGTTTATTACACACTTACGGCGGCTGATTGTACGTTGATAGCCAATTCATCGATTGGCGGTTCAGCGCTGGCCAGCGTAAGGGCAAGCCTTGGAAAATATGACGATTTTGAGGTCGGCGCAGGCGAATTTACCCCAGACCTGATCGATCAGGCTCTTATATTGGTTCTGCAAACAGACTTCCCGAGCCCGAAATTGAACGTGGATTACAAGGTAACTTACCTGGCCTATACAGGCGTGGATACACCTACGACCATTACTTTCCAGAATAACGGTACAGCGTGGGTCGTTAAACCATAAGAATTACACCTCGGAAAACAGCAAGCCGTCCGCCAGCTGGCGGACGGCTTTTTTATTCGTCTCAGTTTGTAACAGTTATATTGAAATTGGCAAAAGCATTGTAATTTGCATTATACTTGAAGTGTCAATATTAACTGCATCATGAACAAATTACTCCTTGCGGCAATACCGCTGGCCTGCGCATTTTCGGCGGCGGCCCAGCAGAACGCCCTGACCACACAAGATTACCAGCGCGCCGAAAGCCGCCTGAGCTATGGCACAGAGCCTTTCATCGACAACGGCCCGGTTCGCGCCGACTGGCTGGCAAATGGCAAATTCTGGTACCGTAACCTAAGCGCTAAGGGCAGCGAATTTATTTTGGTCGACCCGGTGAAAAAAACGAAGACCGGGGCTTTCGATCATGCCAAACTGGCGGCTGCGCTTTCAACAGCTACCGGGAAGCAATATTCCGGCTTAATGCTACCGTTTACATCGATCAGCTTTACGCCCGATGAAAAAGCTGTTATTTTCAGAGCCGACGGTCAGCAATGGAAATGCGACCTTTCAACCTATGCGGTAATCAAGGACGACTCGAAAATAGAAAGCCGCAGTGGTATCGGCGGGCGCCGCAGGGGGGGCGGCCTGGAAGTAACATCGCCTGATGGCAATAAAGCTGCTTATATCAAAGATTGGAACCTATGGGTGCGTGATGTGAAGACCGGTAAATCGACCCAGCTGACCACCGACGGGGTAAAAGATTATGGTTATGCCACCGACAACGCGGGCTGGAAAAGCAGCGACGGGCCGGTAGTACGCTGGTCACCGGATTCGAAAAAGATAGCCACTTTTAAAGACGATCAGCGCGAAGTAGGCAATATGTACCTGGTAAGTACCAATGTTGGGCATCCGACACTGAAGGAGTGGAAATACCCCCTGCCAGGCGATAAAGTGATCCCGATGATCGAGCGCGTGATCATCGACGTGGACAACCCCAAGGTGATCAAACTGCAGGTTCCTGCAGATCCGCACCGCGCCACGCTGAGCGACGACATCTCGAGCAGCGGTACTTTCGACGACGTAGATTGGAACGACGATGCTTCGCAGCTGGCCTTTGTGTCCACCTCCCGCGACCATAAACAGGAAAAATTCCGCATCGCGGATGCCAATGCCGGCGCGGTTCGCGAAGTTTTTGAAGAAACTGTTCCCACCCAATACGAGTCGGGCTGGGGCGCTATCAACTGGCGTTATTTAGCAAAAACCAACGAGATCATCTGGTTCTCGGAGCGCGACAACTGGGGCCACCTGTACCTGTATGATGCTAAGACCGGCAAGGTGAAGAACCAGATAACCAAAGGTGACTGGGTTGTGACCCGCATGCTCAAGGTTGACGAAAAAAAGCGCATCATCTATTTCGAGGCTGACGGTACCGACAAAAAGAACCCCTACTTTACGCATGTCTTTAAAATCGGCTTCGACGGCAAGCACCTGACCGATCTGACGCCGGCCGAAGGCAACCACCAGGCGACCTTCTCGCCTGATGAAAATTATATTGTAGATACCTATTCTCAGCCCGATGTTCCGGCTGTTACCGTACTGCGCGACCTGAACGGTAAAGAGCTGGTATTGCTCGAGAAGGAAGATGTTTCGCGCCTGCAGGCTACCGGCTGGCACGCCCCTATACCATTCTCGGTAAAAGCGCACGACGGCAAAACTGATATTTATGGCCTGTTATTCGTTCCTGCAAATCTCGATCCCAACAAGAAATACCCGATCATCGATTATATCTACCCCGGCCCCCAGGGCGGCAGCGTAGGCAGTTGGTCGTTCTCGGCGTCGCATGGCGATGACAACGCCCTTACCGAACTGGGATTCGCGGTGTTTGTACTTGAAGGCACCAGCAACCCGCACCGTTCCAAAAGCTTCCACGATATGAGCTACGGCAACATGGCCGAAAATACCCTGCCCGACCAGGTGACCGGTATCCGCCAGCTGGCTCAGCGCTATCCTTATATCGATACCACACGCGTAGGTATATGGGGCCACTCCGGCGGCGGTTTCGCCACTGCGGGAGCCATGTTCCGCTATCCCGACTTCTTTAAAGTAGGCATATCCGAATCAGGCAATCATGAGAACCTGAACTACGAAGATGATTGGGGCGAACGCTACGACGGCCTCGTTGCTAATTCCGATTACGCCGCGCAGGCTAATGAGAACCTGGCTAAAAACCTGAAAGGCAAGCTGATGCTGGCCCACGGCCTTATGGACAACAATGTTCCGCCGCAAAATACGCTGTTGGTGGTTGAGGCTCTTGAGAAAGCTAACAAAGACTACGACCTCGTGGTGTTCCCGAACATGCCGCACGGTTACGGGCAATATTCATCCTACATGATGCGCCGCCGCTGGGATTATTTCGTGAAGAACCTTTTGGGCGACACGCCTCCGAAGGAATATCTGTTGAAATTTAAGGGTGATCCGAGGAATGGGGGACAGTGAGTTAGTTATCAGTTAATCGGTATCAGTTAGCAGTGAGATACCGGACTTATAAAAAAGCGGATGAGGGATTATCCGCTTTTTTTGTTCAGCAATTATTACATTTTAAACAACTTAAAATTAACCTCATATCTGTAAAATTCAATATTATTTGTCACTGCTAAGGCTCGTCTTATTCTGAGATCATTTTCTAAAGCAATGATTACTCCCTTCACTTGTTGATTGGCTTCAGCGAGCTCTTCTTTTACATAACCCATATAACGTTGTATTTGCCCCACTACGCTGTCACTAGCCCGCCCCTTTTTAAGCTCCACAACCAAAAGTTCCTTCTTGTCTTTGCTGATGGCTAAAATATCGATTGGCCCTGTATCACTGGGATATTGTTGCCCAACTTTTTCACCCTCTTCTTCATATATATCATAATTTTTTCCTAACGATGTACTTTTCCAGTTTGATACTAAAAATTCCTCTAAATATTTTTCAAGTATAAAAACGGATACATCCTCAATCGTTTCATCTTTTACTACAACCGTTGCATTTTGATCGATTAAAAATGACTCAATCTCTTGAGCGTATTTTGTTATATCACTTACTGTTCCGATAGAGCCTGTTGAATTTTTTAAGGCATCATTCATTGCAGAACGGTCAATAACTTTGTCAAGCCAGGCAACTGTTCTCCTGTGAGGAAGTATTTCTCCAGGATGATAAGCGTAATTATCCAAAACTTCTCCCACCAGGTAACCACCTATGCCATTTGGACACAATACAATATCTCCTTTTTGAATGCCTTTGGATATTGTGTGTAGAGCTCCGCAGGCAAGTCCAGCCGTTACTCTACTTTTTTCCGGATTAGCTTTTAGATAAATCGGAATAAATTCATGATTAAAGTCTCGCCAATTTTCAGCTAGTTTTCCCGTTAGATCAACGTCTTCAAGAAAATCTGCTCCAATAAAATTTCCAGCCAAACATTGAGATGCGTAAATACTTTTACGCCCGAGCATTATCCTATAGTAACTACGCATAAGGTTATGAATGATGAAATTCTAATGTAGCACTATTTTCCAACTTTTCTTGTTCGCGGTTAGGAATTGGGTGGTGGCCGACATTGATAATTGGCGTTTGCTAAATTAACAAAATCGCGACGTTGAGTTTGTTGGTGACAACACCAACAAAGGCGAGGGAGAACCGCGCTTTTATTGATGCCTGTATTATACCGATGGATAAACGGCTATAATTTTCCGAACTTCGTATCATACACAGCGTTAAAAATGAATTCCCTTTATTCATTGCTCCAAACGAGTTCGGATGATCTCTATCTTTTCCTGAGGATCGTGGCCGGTGTAATTATTTTTCCATACGGGATGCAAAAACTTTTTGGGTGGTTTGACGATCTGGGTGGCGGTGTTGGCATTAAAGAAACGTTGGCCCAAATGAAGAAAAAGAAAATTCTTTCAGGCATCGCATGGTTAGTTATTATAGGGCAATCACTTGGAAGCATTGCGCTGATTCTCGGATTTCTGGGCAGGATTGCCGCCGGGGCTAATTTTATCATATTTGCCGGAGCCCTGATTGTTCACAGCCCGGATGGATGGGCCATGAACTGGGCAGGAAGGAAAAAAGGTGAAGGCATTGAATATTTCATATTACTTCTGTCCATCCTATTGGTGATCATCGTAAGAGGAAGCGGACCTCATTCAATTGATTTCTGGATACTTTCAAAAATAAAATGATCACAGTCGCATTCCTGGTGACATGTTCCCAGCTTAGTGTATTGACGATGGTTATTGAAGCCAGAAGTTCCTAAAGGTGCCATGCACACTAAGCTGGGTTTAAGCTGCTTAATTTCGCGAAAAGTTGCTAAAAATTGTAAAAGCGTGAAAGTTCAAGGACTTTTTCGTCCGGATCGGTCGTTTTTGCGTGTACATAATTTTCAACCACAATCAATTGTTTCACAGTGGCTTGGACTTTTCGCGCTCACGAAAACGAGCAAGTTTATGTAAATTTGGCACTTAGTGTAAGTAGTAAAATGCTATAAATCAACTAATTTTATGGTAAAAAGTGGTCGAAAGTGGCGTAAGCGTGAACACATGGTGTAAGAAAGTACGCAGATATAGCAAAAAAGGCCCCGGTTTATCACCGGAGCCTGGATTGATCAATGTATTATTATCCTAAAACTAATCGTTCTCAAAACCTACATCCCTGAGGCGGATATATTCATCCAGACTTTTCTTAACGCCCTTGTCCTGGAACTTTTTTATGAACGATGCGGTAACACCGTGGTTAACCAGCTCTTCAGCTTTGTCCAGGCTGATGTCCTTAAATCCCAGCTCGTTGATGCTTTTGATAAAGTGGGCGCTTACACCGTGATCTACAAGCTCCATAGCTCTATCCAATGTTACATTTTTATAGCCCATACTCTGCAGGCTGTTGATAAAGCCAATGCTCACGCCGTGATCGCGCAATTCCTGTGCCTTCTCGAGCGTCATATTGGGATCCATCTTTTTCAGGCTGGCTACGTATTCGGAAGTTACGCCATGATCGCGCAGACCCTGGGCTTCATCAAGTGTAACGTCGGTTTTGCCCATTTTTTTAATTTCGGCAATATAGCTGGCGGTTACCCCATGGTCGCGTAATTCCAGCGCTTTATCTAATGAGAAATTCTTGTATCCCATATCGTGTATGCTTGCAATATATTTCGGACCGACGCCATGCTCGCGCAGCTCCACGATCTTGCCCAGCGACTGGCGGCCATAGCCTTCGGTTTTGAACAGGTCGAAATAATCCTGCATGACTTTGTGGCTCATGTTCTGCTCGGCGAGGTCTTTGAATTCATCATTTGATATTTTGTCATAGCCGTTTTGCGCCATGTAATCGAAGTAAGACTTGTTGATATCGGTAAAGAAAACCGCGCGCATCAGGTCGTCATCAATGGTATACCCTTTTTGCTGCAGGTATGATCTGAAAGCTGAATTCTCTTCAAACGTGTAGGTCCCGTGCCCGAAATGGTCCTGGAAGACACCTTTAAAGGTCGCCTTGCCCGGTTCCCTGGTCAGTGTAAAAGTACCCACTTTGTCTTGAGGCAAAGCGCCCAGGTCAGCAACATTGAAATTCCTTCCTTCGCTCCAGTGGCGGCCATAGAACTGTATATTTACTATCCCGTCCTTCACCACCGCATCCCAGGTGCCCGGTGGCCTGCCGTTCCACGAACGATCGTTATCATCATCGTCTTTGTCCGATTTTGTTTTTTGCTGAGCGAACGTTGTCATGCTAAAGGCTGTCACCAAAACAACCGCCGACATCAATTTTATAATTATCTTTTTCATATTAGCTTTTCAGTCTTTATTTAACCAATCATGGTAACTGGTAACCGATAACCGGCTACTTAATTAAACGAATTCTTCAACCGGATGTATTTCCTCAAGTCGTCCGATTTGAAGCCTTTAGCCTGCATCGACGCCACGTACTCAGGTGTAACACCAGTCGATTTCAACGCGGGAATTTCGTTCACCGGGATATCCGTAAAACCCAGCTTTTTAAAGCCGTTGATATACTCAGGAGTAATATCCAACGATTTGAAAGAAATGATACTGTGAGCGGGAATTTCCTTAAGACCGATATCCTGGAAGCCTTTGATATAAGCCGGCGTAATATTCATCGACTTGAATGCCACGAATTCATGCAGCGAAACGTCATTATAGCCTATGTCCTTGAAGCCCTTAACATAATCAGCATCGATCTTCATCGATTTAAAGGACACTACGTCGTGTATCGGCACATCCCTGTAGCCCAGGCTCTCCAGGCTTTTGATATATTCCGGTGTAATATCCATCGATTTTAGCGAGATCACCTGGTGAGCGGGAATATCCTTGAACCCGGCGTCCATAAAGCCTTTGACGTAAGCCGGAGTAACTTTCATCGATTTAAAAGCGACCAGCTCGTGCAATGGAATATTGGTATAACCGATATCATTAAAGCCCTTCACATAGTCAGCGTCGATCTTCATCGATTTGAAAGCGATCACATCATGTATCGGGACATCTTTGTAACCCAGTTTTTCAAGGCTTTTGATGTAGTCGGGCGTAATATCCATCGATTTGAGCGCAATAAGCTGGTGCACAGGAATATCGTACCCGGCATCCTTATAGCTTTTGATGAAGGGCTCATCGATCTTCATCGCACACATGGCGATCACGTTATGCGCGGCCAGATCCTTATATCCGTTCCTGGCAAGCATTTCCACATAACCCTTTTTCAGGTCGACCATGAAGAGATTAAAAGCATCGCGATCATTTACCTCTGCCACGCCTGAACTTTTTACATAATCGTCAAATTCTTTATTCGCAGTAAACTTATAGGTACCGAAACCCATGTCATCGTCAAACACACCGTTAAACACAATAGTTCCTGCTTCTCTTTTCAGCGAGAACTCACCTTTTTGTCCTCTTGGCAGTGCCGGAAAATCACTCAATTTAAAATCGGAATTGTTCGACCATCCGTGTTCTTCGTCGTCCTCCTTTGCCCTGAATTCGATCCTGATCTTATCGCCTTTGATCGTTGCGAACCATTTGCCTTCGGTCATATCCGGCCCAACTATGTTTACGTCCACATTTACATCGACACTCGGATCAACGTTCACATCGATATTAGGACTTACCACCGGATCGACAATTGGCGTTACAACCGGAGGCACAATAACCGGGTGAACATTCGCGCTCACTACCTGCTCAACCATAGGGGCGACTACTGGCGCTACTACAGGAGTAACCACGGTCGCTACCTGGGCATGGGTAAAATTAGCGGCAATTAATGTGCAGCCCATCAGCGCGGCAAGGCGTAACTTTCGGGCCAATAACCATATTGTTGAAGTTTTCATGATTTAGTTTTTTAATCAAGTCGCATGGAGAATAACAAACGTTACAAATTTCTACTAATTTATTAGGATTTCTACTAATATATTAGTATTATATTTATAATACGCTGATTCACAACGATAAATATTTTTTAAGGCCGTCGCCGAATGCTTTCCAGCCCCTGCTAAATGTCAAGTCAGGGTCAGTAATGACAGTCCGGGGAAGTTGCTTAAAATCTTTTTACCGCTCACCCGTCTTAATACTTAAATGAGAAATAGACTACCCTTTATTTTGCTGGCGTGGGTGCTTAGCGATATATATTTTTTCGAGGCGGTAAAAACGCTTACTGATAACACATTTATTTTATGGGGTTACTGGCTGATTGATGCAGCAATCGTTGCGGGCTTTATTTATTTGATGACCCGGCGCGGAGGCGTCCGGCAGCATCCAAATTTGATGTCGACGCTAATGGCCCTGATGCTGCTTGTCTTTATTCCTAAGATACTTGGAGTGCCGCTGTTATTGCTGGAAGATATAACAAGGCTGTTCAGGCATCTTCCGCCGAGGAGTGCCTGGGTAAGCAAAGTCGATCTGGCCATCGCTGGATTTGTATTTCTAAGCCTGCTATATGGAATGACGGGCGGCCGGCACCGCTACAAAGTGCACCGTGTGACTTTGAAATTTCCCGATCTGCCCGATACGTTCGATGGTTTTACAATAACACAGCTATCCGATATCCATGCCGGAAGTTTTATCAGCCGCAAAGGCGTAGAGAAAGGTATAGCGCTTGTCAATAAGCAAAACAGCGACCTGCTTTTGTTCACCGGCGACCTGGTGAACAGCAAAGCCAGTGAAATGGACCCATGGAAGGATACATTCGCTAAACTGCATGCGCCTTTTGGCAAATACTCGGTACTGGGCAATCATGATTATGGCGATTACGCCCATTGGGAAAGCGAGCAGGCTAAAGCGGTCAACCTGGTCAGCCTGAAAAATACACATAAGGAGATCGGCTTTAAATTATTGCTGAACGAATCGGTTGAAATTCATAATGAAGGAGAGCAGATCGCGCTGATCGGTGTAGAGAACTGGGGCAAAGGTGGTTTCCATAAATATGGCAGCCTGGCAAAGGCAACAGCGCATGTACCGGACAAGGAATTTAAAATACTGATGTCGCACGACCCATCACATTGGGAAGCAAAAACCCTGGAGCACGAAAAGCACATCAACCTGGCGCTGGCAGGACACACGCATGGGATGCAATTCGGCATCGAACTGTTCGGCTTTCAATGGAGCCCGGTTAAGTACGTTTACCCGCAATGGGCCGGTTTGTATAAAAAGAACGGCAAATACCTTTACGTGAACCGGGGCTTTGGCTTCCTCGGCTTTAAAGGCCGGCTGGGCATCTGGCCCGAGATCACGGTGATCACATTGAAAAAAGGCTAATTGAAAAATCTATTAAAGATCAGTAAGCCGCAGCAGTCTCATTTTTCCTGATCCATATCTCTTTGCCGGGCTGAAGCTCCAGCACATCGACGGGACCGCCGACGGATTGCGGCTGGCTTTTTATTTCGATTTCCACCAGCTTCTCTACATATAAATCAGGATTATGATTGCGGGTATAGTTTGAAGGCATGTCCTTATAGTTGGCATAGGCGATGTCGCGCGACATGCCGATCACCGCAAGGTCCCGGATCTCTTGGACCGAATAGCTGGTGATCACCTTGCCATTGACACCCAGGCGGCACACAAATTCGATATCGATTATCCTTGGTTTGCCGTTATAAAAGCCGAAAAAGCTCACCTGCGCCAGGCCATTTTCCAGGAAATGGTCGATCTTCTCTGGGTAATATAGCTGCATATCGGCGAGGAGGTGGTCGTAATGTGCGGTCATAGCCCGGCCGAACCGGCTGATTGCAGTGTCCGGGTTTGTGTTTTCGGTTAGAGACTGATTAGTATTCTGCAGCAGGGCGCCATCGTCAATGCCGGCAATAGCGAAATAAGTTTGGCCTACCTTATGAATCTTACAAATGGATTCAGGCTGTTTATTATCAGCGAAATAGAAAGTGCGTTTGCTGTCGGCTGCCACATAGATATGGCCGTTATCGGCCACGTAGATCACAATGCAGGTTGAAAAACATTTCAGCGAGCATACCAGCCACAACCCGATTATTAACAATCTCTTCACTTTACGCTTACATAAAGTTAATAATTTATTAATGAACCTGTATCAAAAAAATTGCAAAAAATCATTGATCACCGGTAATAAGGCCGTTGTAAACCAATACACGCTTAACTATATTGCACAGCATAAACCTGTATGCCATGGGCAGTATCAAGAGAAGAAAATTCATTAAAGACAGCCTTATAATAGGAGCAGGCGTCGCACTCACTCCGCGACTAGCGATAGCCAGACCAGCAGGTAAAAAGGTGATCGTCGCCGGGGCCGGGATAACCGGGCTTTGCTGCGCTTATGAGCTGATAAAAGCCGGGCACGATGTCACAATACTGGAAGCCTCAGGCCGATACGGCGGGCACGTGTTCACTGGTCGCGACGGGCTTTCAGATGGCCTGTATGCCGACTTCGGCGCCGACCATATCACCAAACCGGGCTATGAGAAGTTTTTCGAATATGCGGATGAATTCAAACTCACACCCATCCCCTATCCGAATGCCGAAGGTTCGGAACATACTTATGATAAGGACGCGATGAAAATGATAGGCGGAAAGTTTTATACCGCCGACCAATTGCGCGATCCTGCCCAGCTCGCCAAAATGGGCTTCAATGAGAAAGAAGTGCAGTTCCTGTCGAAAAACTCATTCTATGCCCTGAACGATCTCTACGTTAAAAAATACATCGATAAGTTCACTGATCCCTATCAGCCGTTTGGGGTAGGTTATGATGATTTGGATAAAATACCTATCGCCGATATTTATAAAAAAGAAGGCGCTTCGCCGGCGGCTTTGAAAGTAATGGGCGGCAGGAACACTTCGGCTTTGTATTACCTCTGGCGCTTGTCTATCATGTACTCGCGTGGCATACCATTGTCCGAGGGAGAAACTTATCACCTAAAAGACGGTAATGAACAATTGCCGACGGCCTTTGCCAAACGGCTGGGCAGCAGGGTAATGCTTAATAGCCCGATCTCGGCGATACAGCACAATGCCCAGGGCGTTACGGTGACCTACAAGGCCTTCAATACCGGCGACAACAGGCAAATGAGCGCCGATTTCCTGGTAAACTGCATCACATTGCCGGTTTTCAGGAATATCCCGGTTTCGCCTCCGCTGTCAGCCGAAAAACAATATGTGGTAGACAACCTGGGTTATTCCTCACATCCCTTCTTTATATTCGAAGCTGCGTCAAAGTTCTGGTTAGATGATGGTTTCAAAAGCATCAACATGGAATTTGAGCACCCGGATATTTATTCAATCTGGCAGGAAACGAACCACATAGATACTGAACGGGTGATCTTAAAAGCCTTCGGGCCGAGCGGCGTTTCGCCTCAGCGGGTACTGGGCGCGTTTAGGGAAGTTTATCCCGGTAAAAAGGACACCATAGAGCAAGTACTGACTTTGGACTGGTCAAAAGATAAGTATGCACCGGTTTGCGAGATGGAGCCTTTCCCGATAGGCGAAATGCACAAATTCTGGCCGCAGATCTTGAAACCCGAGGGTCGGATCTACTTTGCCGGCACCTATGCCGACAATATGAGCCGGGGAATGGAATCGTGCCTGCGATCGGCGCAGCGCGTGGCACAGGAGATCAGCAAAGCCTGAATAAATGAGACACTTGGTTGTTATAACGATCCTGACTATGCTGATGGCTTTTTCTTACCAACAGCAAAACCATGCGCCAACAGTTAAGATCAACCTACCGGCGAATAGTTCGTCGTTTTCAGCCGGTTCGCCTATAAGCTACCAGGTAAGCGTCTCGGACAAGGAAGACGGCGATACGAAATACGATGAGATCAACGTGAAAGAAATATTGCTGCAGGTGAGCTATGTGAAAAAACACACCAGGATCGCTTCGATGTTGAAAAGCCCGGTTTCAGACGACGCACCCGGATTAGTAGTGATAACCCGGTCCAATTGTTTTAATTGTCACAACTTTAACAGCAAATCCACCGGACCAAGTTTTTTTGATATTTGCAAACACTACCCTCCTACCAAAACCAATGCCGATTCACTGGTGAGCCGTATCAAAAAAGGCTCATCCGGCTTATGGCCGGGTAAGGAGAAAATGCCGCCCCATCCCGAACTGACCGACGATGAGATCCGAAGCACCGTGCAATGGGTATTTAAGAATGCTGCTGATCCGAACACATTTTATTATAATAGTACACCCGGCATCATCCGCGTACCGCAGGATAAACCAGGCGATTATATTATAACGGCGAGCTATGCCGATCACGGGATTAAAGGTACTACCGAAAAGCGATTGAAGGGATATGACCGGGTTATCGTAACAATGAAGTGAATATTTCGTAAGGCGGCCTGTTTTATCTAACTTTAATGACCAGGTAATCTTAATTTTTTAATATTGCCCCTGATCCGGATGAAAACTTACAAAATAGTCACAGCGGTAACCGTCATATGCGTGATCTTTATCACTGCTTTTGTCGATGTAAAACATATCATCGATGAAGAGCAGGCCAAAATGCATTTCCCCTATGACGACAGCACGCTCACCAATCGGGTGCTGCCCGTCATGATGCCCTATAACCGGCTGATAGACCCGGCAGGTAAAACAATAAGCTTTGGCGACCCCAACGTTGAGGAACACAGCCTGGCAGCCAGGCTGATCACGGGTACATCCATTTTGGTTGTTGAAGAGCGATTTGGCATCACCCTAATTGATACAACCGGCAACAAAGTAATTGCAACGTGGGCCTATAAAAACGATAGAAAGCTAAACGGGCTTATGAGCACTTATTCGGGCCTGGCTGTGCGCAAAACGGATAAGGAGATTCAACTTTTCTGGAGCGCGGCCAACGGCAACAACCATAAGTCCTATGTACTACAGGGTAAATGGGATGGCAAAGATCTCAGCATTGAGGACACCATAGCTTTTAAACCCAGGCGGCCTTCTCCCCTCGCGCTTCCGAACGAACTGGCCATTAGCAAAGAGAACAGCAAAGATTATCTCTATGTAGTTTTGAATGGCAACAACGAGCTGGTCAAGATCGACCTTTCGACGAAAGAAACCATCTGGTCAAAGCAAACCGGGGTAGCGCCTTACGGAATTGCCATTGCAAGTGACAAAATATTGGTGACCAATTGGGGCGGCAATGAGCCCGGCAGGGACACTGCAAACAGGGAGATTGCCGGCGTCCCTTACGGCAATACCTATATCGATCCCAAAACGGGGGCTACGGAAACCGGGAGCGTCCAGGTTTTCAATACGAGCGGCAACCTGGTGAAAGAGATACAAGCGGGCTTGCACCCCAACGCGATCATTACCAGCGACGATGGCAAATATGCCTATGTGGCCAACGCGAATAGCGATAACGTTTCGGTGATATCAATTGCGTCGCACAAGGTGATCGAAACTATACCGGTCAACCTGGCGCCGGCAGAGCATCGTTATATCGGTGATTCTCCGAACGCGCTTGCGCTCGATAATGTGAATTCAACGCTCTACGTGGCCAACGGCATGGACAATGCCGTGGCAGTGATACGCCTTGGCAGCGGGACTTCTACCAATGGTAACGGCAAAACAGAGGTCAGGGGTTTTATACCTACAGAGACTTATCCCGGTGGTATATTAATTGACAATGATAAGCTGTTCGTAACCAATCTTGAGGGCGAAGGCTCGCGTATCAACTCCAAAGATTTTATGAGGGCCGGAAGACTGATGTCGATGAACGCTTACAATTCGCATCACGAAAAGGCGACACTGACCATCATCCCTCTTCCAACCGATAAACAGCTCGTGGCTTACACCGAAAAAGTAAAATATCTCAACCTGACTTTCCGGGAAGAAATTGCCGGTCTTGTGCCGAGGAAAAACATCGCGCCCAAGCCCATGCCCGACCGTATCGGCGAACCGTCGGTTTTCACGCACGTGTTATACATCATCAAAGAAAACCGCACCTACGACCAGGTGCTGGGTGATATGCCGGAAGGCAACGGTATGCCTACGCTTTGCGTGTATGGCGACAGCATTACGCCCAACCAGCATCAGCTCGCCAAAAATTTCCTGCTGCTGGACAATTATTATGCTTCGGGCAAATGCTCGGCCGAGGGCCACCAATGGACCGACGCCGCTATGGTGACCGACTATGTCGAGAAAAACGTCCGGGCCTGGTTCCGGAGCTACCCGCACGTGCAGGAAGATGCACTGGTTTATGACGCCAACGGTTTTATCTGGAACAATGCTGCTGACCATGGTAAAACGGTGAGGATATACGGCGAGGCCTCGCAGCCTCACTACGATGAAAAGCTTAGCTGGACCGATATTTACAATAACTACCAGGCCGGCAAGCCTTTCGATTTTTACAATACCAGCACCATATCTCGAGTTCGGCCGATGTTGTCAAAAAGCTATCCTGCTTCTGACGAGTTGAAGATCACCGACCAGCTAAGGGCCGGGGCTTTTATCAAAGAATTGCACAATTATGAACAGCAGTCGGGCGATGTCCTGCCCAACCTGATGGTAATGGCGCTTTCTTGCGATCATACAGTCGGTATGCGCCCGGGGTATCCAAAGCCTAAGTCGATGGTGGCAGATAATGACCTTGCACTCGGCCGTATCATCGAAGCGGTCAGCAAAAGTCGCTTCTGGAAAAACACGGTGATATTTGTCACCGAGGATGATTCACAGGATGGCTGGGACCATGTGTCCGCTTACCGCACGACGGGTTTCGTCGCAAGCGCTTACAGCCGTATGCAGAAGACCGTTTCGACCAACTACAACCAAACCTGTGTAGTGCGTTCCATCGAGCAGATATTGGGCATCCCCCCAATGAATGCTATCGACGCCACAGCGCTGCCTATGTTCAATTGCTTTACCGACAAACCATCGGACTATACCTACACCGCTGTACCAAACCTCATACCGATCAACGACGTGAATTCTGGTTTCTCGGCACTTAAAGGCAAAGCGCTGTATTATGCAAGGGCCTCCTCACAGCACCAATTCGATCATGTCGACGGCGGTAACGACGACCTGATGAACCATATACTCTGGTACGCCTCCAAAGGAAAGAAACCATACCCTTCGAGATCTGCAGGCAAAGATGATGACGATTAGTCGCTTGGTTTATTGTCGATGTTATCCACTTGAATTAATCAAATCTTAACAATAATTTGGTTGATCAATAATAAACTATGTTCAGTTTAGCTAAACCAATTCATAACCAGGAAATCTGATATTATCGATGGGAAATAATATAAAAATGGCGGTTTTCGATATGGCCGGGACCACCATTGACGAAAATAACGTGGTTTATAAAACCGTTCAAAAAGCCATAAACGAAGAAGGTTTCGATCTTTCGCTCGAACAGGTGCTCGCACAGGGCGCCGGCAAAGAAAAGCTCCAGGCGATAAAAGATGTGCTAAATGTTTATGCTGACAACCGTGATAAAGATCTGGCTGCAAAAGTCTACAAAAACTTTATAGGCAAATTGGCCGAGGCATACGATACACTTGAAATATTACCTCAACCGAATGCCACAAAATTGTTCGCCGTGTTAAAAGAAAAGAGCATCCTAACCATTCTAAACACTGGTTATGATCGCCATACCGCTCAAACCATCCTTGATAAATTGGAATGGGAAAAAGGTAAGCAGTTTGATGAACTGGTAACAGCGACAGAAGTGGACAAGAACAGACCCAACCCGGACATGATATTGTATGCGATGAAAGCATTCGGCGTCGAAAACAGTAAAACGGTAATTAAAGTAGGCGATTCCACCATCGATATTGAGGAAGGCAAAAATGCCGGCTGCCTTTTGAGCATCGGCATCACAACCGGCGCGCATTTGCGCGAGCAACTGGAATCGGCCCATCCCGACTATATCATCAATGACCTGATGGAACTGCTACCGATCATCGATTCCACCAAATAATTTGAAGAACAGCTCAAGCAAACTGCTTAGTTGTCCGTTCATTTAACTTACATTCTTTGCGGAAAAATCCGATATTAGGCTTTCGGTAAAACCTTACGACTCCAGCTATAGGGCTTGCCTGGCATAATGAAGAAACTAACGACAATTATTTATATCGCGTTACTGGCATTAGCCTGCAAAAAGCCCTTTGCACCCGTTCTCAATAAATCGGCCACCGGGTACCTGGTGATCGAAGGGATCATAAGCGTCAATGATTCGACGATCATAAAACTTAGCCGAAGCAAAAAAGTCGATACGTCAAGGACTATCATTACCGAAAGCAATGCCCAGGTCGCCATAGAAAATGATGCCAATGGCAGCTTCCCTTTAATTGAGACGACAGCAGGCACTTACGCAACTGGTTCTCTAAATTTAGACGCCTCTCATCAATACCGGCTCCGGATCAAAACTTCCGACGGAAAAGAATATTTATCCGACTTTGTGCCTGTGAAAAATGCCCCGCCTATAGACAGTGTCGGTTATACAGCCCGGGGTTCGGGCGTGCAGATTTTTGTCAATGCCCACGACGATGCCAATGCAACCCGCTATTACCGCTGGGATTTTACCGAAACATGGCAGTTCCACACGATGTACAATTCGACCTATTACAGCAACGGAGTAGACAGTATCAAAGCCCGGCCTGTGGACCAGCAAGTATACAATTGTTTTGGAAGCCAAAATTCGACCAGTGTGCTTGTGGCATCAACAACAAAACTGACCAAAGACATTGTGAGCCAGGCGCCGCTGACATTGGTGCCCGCCAGCTCTGAAAAACTTGAAACCAAATATTCCATACTGGTAAAGCAATACGCATTGACAAGCGAGGCCTATGAATTCTGGGAAACCCTTCAAAAAAACACCGAAAGCCTGGGTAGTATATTTGACGTTCAGCCGTCAGAATTGCAAAGCAATTTTCACTGCACTTCAGATCCCGGCGAGCTTGTGATCGGCTATCTTAGCGCAGGCAATGTAAGCGAAAAACGGATATTCATTTCCGCGGCTCAGCTTCCTCATTATGTTACCCAATACCCGTACGAATGCCAATTGGATACAGCCTGGGTGAATCCCCCGCGTTCAGGTGCATACCTGGTGGATATCCTCATACCCCCGAGTTCGCCTTATAGCGTGGTAGATGCGCTGTATCTCCCCCCGCTTAGCCCATTTGGCATACCTACAGCTTACAATTTCTCCACAAGGCCCTGCGTTGATTGCACCCTGCGCGGCCAAACCGCCCGGCCTCCGTTCTGGCAGTAAAAGATCAACTAAAAAATTAGAAATAATAGCTAATTATTGATAACTTAGTCAATATTAGATATCCGGGCTTTAGAGATCGAACCTGATGAGAAGCTTATTTACCTTATTCTGTGTCACCCTGTTGTGTTTGGGCTGCAAAAAGCCATTCTTTCCGGCATTGGATCAAACTGGCAATAAGAGATACCTGGTTGTAGAAGGAGTAATTACCGGCAGCGACCCGACGAATATTAAGCTAAGCAGGACGAAACTTATCGATACCTCTAAATCTATTTTGCCCGAAACCGGTGCCGTGGTTACGATCGAAAATGACGCCAATGCAACCATTCCGTTAACCGAGATCAAACCGGGTATTTACACTGCCGCGCCGTTCAACCTTGACCCGGCGCATAAATACCGGCTCGACATCAAAACATCTGATGCCAAAGAGTATGTTTCTGATTACGTAGTGGTGAAGAATTCGCCGCCCGTCGACAGTATCGGATTCGTTTCAACACCATCGGCAATGCAGGTATCTGTCAGTGCGCACGATGCTACAAATGCCACGCGCTATTACCGGTGGGATTATTCCGAGACGTGGCGGTTTCATTCATGGTATATTTCCGAATATGGCCCGAATGGTGCGCGATTGCCCCAGGACCAGGTGTATTATTGTTTTGCTAATGATACCTCGGCCAGTGTGCTCATCGCCTCAACTACCAAACTCCAAAATGATGTACTTTATCAAGCTCCAATAACAACTGTCGACCCCGCTTCGGAAAAAATAGAGTTGAAATATAGTATTCTTATAAAACAATACGCGTTAACGCCCGATGCCTACGGCTTTTGGGAAAACCTTCAGAAGAACACTCAAAAAATCGGAAATATATTCGATGTCCTGCCATCGCAATCTCAAACAAACTATCATTGCGTTACTGACCCCGGAGAACTGGTGGTTGGTTATTTGAGCGTGGGCAATGTTTCATATAAACGCGCTTATATTACGAAAGAACAACTCCCGGCGTCATATAAAACGGTATATCCTGTTATATGCGAAATAGATACTGTTTTCACTATCCATCCTCCGGAAACGCACTGGGAGCAGGTGATGACGGATGAATTCAACGCGAATCCTTCGGCTTACACGGTGATACAGGGCCTATATATTCCTCCGTCGTCCCCGTTCGGGGGTCCAACTGCCTACACTTATTCAACGCCCATCTGCGGAGACTGCTCCATAAGGGGAACGAACGTTACACCGCAATTCTGGAAATAGAAGATGAACTAAAAAATTAGCAGATAAATACTAATATTGATTACTTTAGTCACATGTATCCAGACTTTGAGGATAGAACCAGATGAGAGGAAGCTTATTAACCTTTTCTTGTACGATCTTATTGTTACTGGGTTGCAAAAAGCCGTTCCTGCCGGTGTTGAATCAATCCGGCAGTAACAGGTACCTGGTCGTCGAGGGAGTTATTACCGGAAGCGATTCGACCATGATCAAATTGAGCAGAACGAAACTGATCGATACCTCAAAATCCATCGCACCGGAAACCGGAGCCGTCGTTACGATAGAAAATGACGCCAATGCAACTATCCCGTTGACTGAGATCAAACCGGGCACTTATGCTGCTCCGCCATTCAACCTCGACCCGGCGCATAAATACAGGCTCGACATCAAAACGTCTAATGCAAAAGAATATATTTCTGATTACGTAACGGTAAAAAACTCACCGCCTATTGATAGCGTTGGGTTTGCCGCAACAGCATTGGGAATGCGGGTAAACGTAAGCTCGCACGATCCTTCAAATGCTACACGCTACTATCGATGGGACTATTCCGAGACCTGGCAGTTTCATTCATGGTTCAATTCTACTTACGCCGACGATGGCGGCGATTACCGGACGCCGGAAACTCAGATATACCATTGTTTTGCAAATGATTCATCAAGCACGGTGGTTATTGCCTCAACAACCAAACTTGCAAATGATGTGCTGTACCAGGCCCCGATTACAACTGTCGATCCGGCTTCGGAAAAAATTGAAACCAAATACAGTATTCTCGTCAAACAATATGCGTTGACGCCCGATGCCTATGCCTTTTGGCAGAATCTTCAAAAAAACACTCAACAGATAGGAAGCATATTTGACGTACTACCCTCCCAATCAACTACGAACATCCGCTGCGTTACCGACCCGGGCGAGTTAGTGGTTGGTTACGTGAGTGCAGGCAATGTTTCATACAGGCGTGCTTTCATTACAAAAGAACAGCTGCCGGCATCTTACAAAACTGTATATCCGGAAGTATGCGAAATAGACACCGTTTTCACTTATCACCCTCCTGCGACACCTTGGGAAAAGGTCATGACGGACGATTATAATCAGCATACGTCACTTTATACCATTGTCAACGGCTTGTATATTCCACCAGCGAACCCATATACAGGAGGGCCTACCGCATACAGTTACTCAACGGTATTTTGCGTAGACTGCACCATACGCGGAGCAACCAAAACTCCGGCTTTCTGGAAATAGTTACTTTTTTACTTCGAACGTAAATATCCCGCTGCCGCTTTGACCATCGGCGGTGATGCCTTCAATTACCCCGATATATTGACCGGGCTTGTCGCTTGTATAAAAGGATAGATTGGCCTTTCCCGCTGAATTGGTGTTTACATCAGGGTTCCAGTACAGTGCCGTTCTGAAATCGGGTATGGTGCTATTGCGTTCTGCCGCTGACTCATAGACCGGCGAGTAGAATTTTCGTTCCAGCTGTAATCCTTCATAGTCCAATACCACGGCGTGCGGATCGATCTCCATATTCGTACCGTCGCCTTTATAGGTGGTGAAGTTCATAACGCCATTGAACATAACCGGACCATAAAGGTAATCATGGCTGACCACATCCAGTTTTTTGATCTTTAATGGGTCCCATTTGAAAAGTTTGTCGGCATCAAATACCGGCACCCCGTCAAGCAGTACCAGCGGATCGCCCAGCAGGCGGTCGCCGTCGAACATATGGATGACGAACTTACCCTGGTGTTTAGCTACCCCGATAGAAACGACGTATTCGCGCAGCACTTCTTCCATGGTCGTAAAGCGCGTATAATCATCCAGCTTATAGGATTTACCCGGCTTACCGAAAAACGATGTACTGTCTGTAGCGGGACTATAAAACTGCTTGATCTGGTCGCCCGAAAAGATATTCTGCACCTGCATGTTCACGCTGCTTTCCACCAACGCTTTTTTAATTTCCTGGTTTAAGTCCGCTTCAGTCTTACCGCCCCCGGCAGCATCGGCATACGGGCTTTGGATATCAACGCGATAAGTACTGTCAACAGTCCCGTTGGCTTGGGCCACGATTTCATGCTGGCCATAGAAATTCTGTGTGTTGAAAAGCAATTTGCCCGATGAATCGCTTTTGGCTACGTACAATTGCTGCGGATTGCCGTTAATGGTAAGATAAGTTGTAATACCCGGTGCCGGCTTATTATTGGTAATATTTGTGATGCGCCCTGTGATTACCGGGCCTATGTATTCCGGCAGGAATTTACGTTTTGACGGGTTCCCGGCTGATATCTTGCTCCAGTCGAACTGCGTCCATCCCTGCGAAAGCAGTAAATTATCCAAAGCAGCGTCAGCTTCTTTATCTGTGTTCTCAAGGTAGTAATCAGGTGATTCCATATACCCTTTCAGTGCAGCCCGGAGCCACATGTATCCGTTAATATGATCGGGGCTTGTATTCTGCAACCCATCAGCGCGAAAAACTGATATGGACAGCTCGGCAGCCGCATTACTGTTCTGTTCATTCTTTGCCGACAAGGTCAGATCAACTTTTCTCCTTATATCGGAGACTGATTGGTCGGTTTTGGCGACTATTAATAGTTTACCCGACGGCCTTTTAAAGATCATCCTTTCGCATACCGGCTGGCGCTTTGCATCGAATAAAGTGATATAGCTGATCCCTTCATCCGGCTTGCTTTTATTTATGGCGACATCAGCAGCGCCCTGCTGATCCGGGTGAATTTCGTCCGCTTGTTTGATCGCATAATTATTATGCAAGATGAGGTAAACCGGCATTGCGACATCGGCGCCCGAACCCTGTATATGTACATTCCATTTATCGCCGCCATCGGTAACCTGCAAAGTGAAGCCCGATGTATATACCTGCGGCAGTTCTTTGGTTACTACCTGGCTGTTTACTTTCAGTACGGCTTTGTAGTTTTCGTTTGCTTTTGGTGTGAACATAAAGCTCCCGATGCCAAACTTGAGCGTACTGAACTTCACAGCGGTATCGCCCTTACTTGACACAACAAAACCGTCACACGCCGTGCCTTTACCGTCACCGGCGGCTACTTTGAATGCTACTTTGCTGTTTATCCCTTGTACCAGGTGGCCGCCTTCCGGGAAGAATTGTACATCGTAGCCTACGGTGGCAGGTTTTGCGTCGGTCATCGGTTTGCGCGGGTTAAAAATAGTAACCTGGCTTTCGAAGAAATACCCGGGATCAAAATTCTTCATCCAGCTGGTGTAGGCCCTAAATACATGGTGGCCGCTGCTAAGCGAGAACGGCAGGTATACTGAACCGCTGCCGGAACCATCCTTCAGCGCTACCATGGTTTGCACGACAGGGGCGTGGTTTTCGTCGATCAGCTCCACATAAGCCACCTTGCTCAATTCGAGAGGTTTATTATTTGCTGCATCGACGCAATATATTTTGAACCAAAGTATCTCGCCTGCCTCGTAAAAACTCTTGTTGACATGCGCGAATATTTTCTCCTGGAGGTTGTTTTGCTGGTATGTCGCAAAATCTTTCTGCAAGCCGGGCAGAACCTGCGCATACCCGTCCGAAAACGAGGAGGTGAGCCCCAGGAGCAGCATCGCGGTGATCAATATCTTATATTTCTTTATCCCTGCCATCAGAACCTGATATTATAGTTAACAAACGGGATAGGATGCGCAAAAATGGACAACTGGTATCCCTGTATATTTCCGCCCTGTTCTATGAAATAAGTTGAGTAGGCATTATTACGCCCCGTGATATTGTAAACGCCGAAGGTCCATGAGCTATGGAACTTTTGGTGAACCTTATGATTGCCGTCCATGTTCAGTGAAATGTCCATCCTGAAATAATCGGGTATACGGTATTGGTTCCGGTCAGAATAAAGCACACGCTCGGCGCCGTCATAATAATACTCGCCCACAGGATAGGTGATTGGCCGCCCGGTGCTGTAAACCGTATTGAGCGAAAAACTATAGCGGTGTGTAAAACGGTAGTTGCCTATCAGGTTCAACGCATGAGGTTTATCATAGTTGGAAGGGTACCAATTGCCCCCGTTGATCGGTATGCCGCCGCCCGGATCGTCTTCTTTCAGCAATATTCGCGAATAGGTATAGCTTATCCAGCCGTTAAGCTGCCCGGTGGTTTTTTTAATAAGGAACTCCACCCCATAAGCCTTGCCTTTGGTTTCTACCACATCCGTTTCGATATGCGGGTTTAAAACAAGCGTCGCGCCACTGCGATAGTCGAGGTAATTGTACATATGTTTGTAATAGCCCTCAATCGATGTTTCGATGGTGTTGGAAGCGAAATTTCTATAAATACCCAGTGATAACTGATCGCCTGTTTGCGGTTTGATATTCGGATCGGCGAGCTTCCAGATATCCGTAGGCGATATGGCTGTTGTATTCGACAGAAGGTTGATATACTGACGGAGGGTATTGTAGCCGGCTTTCAGGGAAACATCGTCATTGATAATAAACCGCAGCGACGCCCTTACCTCAGGGCCCTTGTACGTATTAATGACGCCCTTGCCATGATAAGTGCTGTCTGTCGCATTTCCCGATATACGGGCCACGCCAGGCGCATACTGGCGGACAAGCTGCGGACCAAGGTAATTGTAGAGGGAATACCTGAGGCCAAAGCTCGCAGATAACGACTGGGTAATATCATATTTATCGCCGATGTAAAGGGCGCTTTCCAGGGCACGCTCGGCAGGTATCACGACAGGGGCGGTTTCCGACGCTGCTCCCAGGGGCTGATTGCTGCCGGGGTCGATCTTATAGTGTATGGAGCTCAGTCCGAATGATAACGTATGTTTCGGACTTATATAATAGGTAAAATCAGTTTTCAGGTCGAACTGGGTAATATCGAACCCGAATTTGTAGGCGTCTACCGGGTTGGCCTGGCTCGATACATTGTAGCCGTAATTATCGATCCCTGTCGATATAATACCGAACAGCTTATTGCTGAAATTATGCTTCCATTTCAATATTGCGTTACGGTTGCCGTAACTGTAATCGGTGTCGCTGTTCAGCTTGAACCCATCATGGCTTAAATAGCCGGACAGGTACAGCGTATTGTGATCGTCGATGTGATGGCTGATGTTAAGATTAAGATCATAAAACGATGCGCTGCTGTTCTTATACGTCGAAGGCAATGCTTTGAGCAACCAGTCGGCGTAGCTTGTACGGGCACCGAAAATGAATGACGTTTTGTTCTTTTCTATCGGTCCCTCGATATTCAGCCTGCTGGTGAGTAAGCCTATTCCGGCAGACCCGGCGAACTTTTTATTATTGCCCTCACGCTCGGTAATGTCAAGCACCGACGACAACCGGCCGCCGTATTTTTCCGGGATACTGCTTTTATATAACTCGATGCTTTGAACCAGGTCGGGGTCAAACGCGGAGAAAAAGCCGAAGAAGTGCGATGGGTTATAGATCGTTGAACCATTAAGCAAGATAAGGTTCTGGTCGGCAGAGCCGCCCCTGACATTAAAGCCTGTGCTTGCCTCGCCAACAGTTTCCACGCCTGGCAGCGTCAATACAACCCGCAGGATGTCTGCTTCGCCAAAAACCGTTGGCACTTGTTTGATACTTTTTACATCAAGCTTGGCTACGCCCATTTCCGTGCTGCGCACATTGGCAACTTTATCGGCCGAGATCTTTACCTCTTTTAGTGAGATCACCTGTTGCTGCATATCAATATTCAGATTGCCGTTGCCATACAAGGCCACCTGCCTTCGGGTGTCGCGCATAGAAGGGGCCCTGACGCTCAGCACATAGCGCCCGACGGGAAGCGTAATCGAATAATAGCCAAACTGGTCAGTAGTGGCCCGGGTACGGGTCTCAGGCTCATAGATACTTGTGCTGATAACCGCTTCGCCCGAACTGGCATCACGAACATAACCCGCCAGTGTTACCCTGCCTTTCAGATGGCTGTTCGGATTACCAATAGTATACAGCTTGTTTTCAGAGGCGGCTCCGGGCGCAATTTTCTGCTGGTTTGTTTCGTTTCCCGTATTCTCAGCAAGATTGGGCGCCGGATTGTTATCCCCTAACCCTACGTCCATACTGATCTGCAGGTTTTTAGTCAGTATCACCTCCTGCTGATCGGTTATAACGAAATGATAATTGGTCTTATCGAACATTTTGTACAGCACCGAAGCAAGCGTTTGCTGGTGAACGGTAAGCGTAACCCGCAGGCTATCGAATTGCGCAGGGTTATAGTAGAAATGGCACCCTGTTTTAGCATTAAGGTCGGCAGCCACCGTCATGATCGTCGCCTGGCTATAATCAACATCGATCAGTTTGCCGGGACTCTCCTGTGCACGCGCCCATGCCGACAGACAGATGATAAGATATAAGGTAAGACAATACTTCATCTACAGGCTCAGTTTATCATAGTAAGCGGCCAATTTTTCTATCGAACCCTCCTTATCTTTCCGGTAAGCTATTTTATTACCAGAAAGGTATTGCTTCAACCGGTCTGCCTTGTCTTTGAACACCTTCAGCACCGAGCCCTTGCTGTTCACCGGGACGAAAGCCTTACCTTTCCTGATATAAATATCGTCGTGGTTTTCATAAAACGTTTCCACCCCCTGCGAGCCGGCCCGGTTCACCACGCCGCGAGACCTTTTAACTACTACTTCCGATGAGCCGCCGTAAAGCTGATCATAATACCCGGGAGTTAGATTGAGACTCTTTGAAGCATCCATGTAAACAAAGTGATGGCCTGCCAGGTAAACATCGGTGAGCCTGTCGGTGCGGAATGTATACAGCACATCACGTACATAAGAGGCCATGACATCGGCGAAAGCATCATAAAGTACCGGTACATTACTGTATGAAGTTCCATTGTAGCGGATAACCGCCGGTTGAAATGTCGGCGTTTCTAAAAAATACGGGGAACCTCTAAGTGCCCGGGGCAGCAGATAGTAGCGCGGCCCATTATATATTTCAGCCTGATCGCCGATAACCTGGTTATATCTGCTAATAACCTGATCCTCAGCGCCGTAATGCGCCGAGCTGTCAGGCAGCGCACTCTGAGCAGCTGCAGAGAGCGCAAAAAAACATAAGGTTAAAGTTGGCAGGAATGTTCTGACATTCATCAGAAGCAAGTTAGCGCTATTTTTTAAATCTCAAAAAAAATTAGTTGATGTGTTTTGGAAACGGCCGGGCGTTCGTTAAAAGGTAAAAAGTCGTAGCTGAAAAGCCGACTTTTTTGTGTGCCAAACTCTGCGGCATATTATATTTTCTTATTTCTAAATAGTAATTTTGATATGATATTAAGCTAAATTTATAGCATCTATCCCTTCTAATCGCAGATTCTATTGGTTGTCTACTGATTTTAACTTTCTAAAATCTAAAGTATATGATAAAGATCTCTGATATAAAAAAGTTCTACCACACGGAGGAACTGGAAATCACGGCACTAAACGAAGTGTCCATCGAAGTGGAAGAAGGAGAGTTCGTGGCCATTATGGGGCCGTCAGGGTGCGGGAAATCGACCTTGCTTAATATTTTAGGGTTTCTTGACGACGCAGACAGCGGAAGCTATGTTTTCAATGGCATCGAAGTAAGCCATCTTAACGAGCGCAAGCGCGCCGACCTGCGCAAACAAAACGTTGGGTTTCTATTCCAGAATTTTAACCTGATCGACGACCTGACGGTATTTGAAAATGTCGAGTTACCCATGATCTACAAAGGCTTGCCGGCATCGGTCCGTACGAAACGAACCGACGACTTGCTGGACAGGATGCATATTACGGAGCGCAGAAAAAGCTATCCTCAGCAATTGTCGGGCGGCCAACAGCAGCGCGTGGCCCTGGCGAGGGCAGTGGTTAACAGACCAAAATTGATACTTGCTGATGAACCCACGGCCAATTTAGATCGTGATAATGGCAGGGAAGTAATGGGGTTGCTGACCGAATTGAACAAGGAGGGAACAACTATCGTTATGGTTACGCACTTAGAGGATGATGCTAAATACGGTCACCGGGTTATCCGGATGCCTGGCATCCCGATCAGCGGGCGAAACAATTAACAAAAAAGCGGGTAACCTTTGACTTTTTGTATTATACGCAATGCGCTTGTGTTCGGCGAGGATCTGCGGGGGGTGAGCAACGAGATTTACCCCTTTGTCAGCCTGAATATTGTGAATAAATGATGAGTCTCGTGCAGCAGGAAGAATTCCGTCCATTCGGTAATGGTCATTTCGCCGAACTTTGGGTGAGTGCCTTTCAGCAGCAATTCATCATCCGGCAGGTTGGTGATCAGTTCCAGTATCTGGCGGCGGTTGCCGTTGAGGCGGTTCATCAACTCGATTAACGACAATTCCCGGGCATGGAGAAAGTCGGGTTCGTTATCAGCTTTATAAGCATTGAACGAAGGCGTACCACCTTTCAGCATCTGGTGAACGCGACCTATAAAAACCGGCTGGTAACTCACCAGGTGAGCGATGTTATCTTTAATGCTCCATTTACCGGGTTCGGGTTCCCGCGTCAATTGCTTCTCATCCACATGTTTAATAAGCTCGGCTACAGCGAGGTGTTGTGTTTTGAGACGGCAGACGAGGGCGGAGTAAAGCATGACTATAGTGATGAATAATAATCCAAACTTGCGTAAAGTTCGGCTTCCGTACAAATATTGTCAATACGACATTGCCCGATCCTGTTCAGCAAAGAGGCGTTGATGCGGCCCTTTTGATTTTTTTTATCCTTGAGCATGATGCTGTACAGCGTCTCATAACTGTCCTTAGCGAAATTGTATTTCGGATAAAGACCCATGATCACTTCGGTTATTTCCTGTAGTTCAGGTTCGCTCAGGTTGATCTTCAGGTTTGATAGCTTTGCCTCGCAGATCATTCCTATAGCAATGGCCTCGCCGTGGGTGAGAGGATTTTCGTCATTCATCAGGGAATAAGTCTCGACCGCATGACCTACAGTATGCCCATAGTTCAAACTTTTGCGGAGGCCTTTTTCGGTTGGGTCCGCGATGACAACGTTATTTTTTATTTCAACCGAATGGTAAACCAACTCTGCAGATGGATTCTTTAAATTACTGCTTCTCAGTTTGTTCCAGTAACCGGGATCGGCTATAAGTCCGTGCTTGAGCATTTCGGCCAAGCCTGAAAGTATTTGGCGAGGGGGCAGGCTTTGCAAAAACTCGTGCTCGATGAAAACGGCTTTCGGTTGAGTGAACGTGCCGATGATGTTCTTGATATTTTCCAGGTCGATACCGGTCTTGCCGCCTACCGAGGCGTCCACCTGCGAAAGCAGGGTAGTGGGTATATGGACGAAATCGATACCACGTTTATAGGTCGACGCCGCGAAGCCGCCAAGGTCGCTGATGACGCCGCCGCCGAGGTTGATGAGCAGGCTTTGCCTGTCGGCGCCGAAATCGATCAGCATTTTCCAGATGCCGATGCAGAAATCGATGTTCTTGCTTTCCTCGCCGGCATTGATCTCGATCAGGTCGTAATTGTCGAAATCCTTCAAATGTTCCCGCAGCAGCGGCAGGCAGTGTTTGCCGGTGTTATCGTCGGTCAGTATAAAAAACCGCGAATAATCGGCGGTTTTGATAAAGTTAGCCAGCTTTGTCAGTGCGTTGTTAAAATATATGGAATAGCCTATGCTTTGCAGTTTGTTCATCAGATCACTTTGATTTTGTTTCCCCTGAATTCAACAATGTCGCCTTTGCGTATCTTCAGTCGTTTGCGGTAATCGACTTCGCCGTTATACTTCACTTCACCTTCAGAAACTACGATCTGCGCCTCGCCGCCTGTTTGAACCAGGTTGACCGCTTTCAGGAGTTGGATCATCGGAATAAATTCGCCTTCAAGCTTGAATTGTATCATGGGTTGCCAAAAATAAAGTATTCACGGCACAATGAGTTATTTGCGTTGCATTTTCTAATTTTGCGCCATGCTCAATAATGATACTGTTGCCGGACCCGGTAAGGGTACGCTTTCTTTTGATAATACTGAAATCGCTTTTCGCCATGCTTCCAATGCCGACCTGACACGCGCCTACTGGCTGTTCAGGATCATCAATATCAATTTCCTGGTTAAGATAGGCCCCCCGGTTACCAACTTTGCCATGAGCATTCACTTGCCTATTAAAAGCCTGATCAAAGCCACCATCTTCAAGCATTTCTGCGGCGGCGAAACTATTGAGGAATGCGATAGCACCATCAAAAACCTGGCTGAAGGCGGTGTAGGTACCATCCTGGATTATTCTGTCGAAGGCGAAGACGATGAGCAGGTATTCGACAATACCCGCGACGAGATAATCAAAACCATCAAACGCGCGGCCGGGGATAAAGCAGTGCCGATCACCGTATTCAAGGTGACGGGCGTTGGCCGGTTCGGCTTACTGGAAAAATTGAACACGGGTGCCGACTTAAACGGGGCTGAGAACGCCGAATGGAAAAAGGTACAGGCTCGCGTGCACGACATCTGCAAAAAAGCTTTTGAAACCGGCGTGCCAGTGATGATAGACGCTGAGGAAACCTGGATACAAAAGACCATCGATTCCCTGGCGTTGAACATGATGCGCAAGTTCAATAAGGATAAGGCCATTGTTTATAATACTTACCAATTGTACCGTCATGATAAACTGGCTTCGCTGAAGAATGATTACAATATGGCCCTTATCCAGGATTTTATCCTGGGGGCGAAACTCGTTCGCGGCGCTTACATGGAAAAGGAGCGCAAGCGTGCTGCCGAAATGGGTTATGAATGTTTGATCCAACCAGATAAGGAATCATCTGATAAGGATTACGACGATGCGCTGCGTTTCTGCGTGGACAACCTGAATAAGATCGCCTTCGTGGCGGGAACTCATAACGAAAATAGCTGCCGCCTGCTGGCTGACCTGTTGAACGAAAAGAATATCGTCCACAACCATAAGCATGTTTATTTCTCGCAATTGCTGGGTATGAGCGACAACCTTAGCTTCAACCTGGCCGATGCGGGTTACAATGTCGCAAAATATGTTCCTTACGGTCCTGTTAAAGCCGTCCTGCCATACCTGTTTCGCCGGGCGCAGGAGAATACTGCTATTGCCGGGCAAATGAGCAGGGAGTTGAGCCTGATCATGGCGGAGAGAAAAAGAAGAAAAGCTTAAAGTCTTATCGCATCCGTATCTACAGGGATGTAACCAAGTATCCGGCTCATCGTCAGCATCTGCCCTTTGTGATGAAATTCGTGCGTGATAACGTGCGTATACAACTGTAGCGGACTTAACGTCATCGAAAAGCCACGGTGCTTGATCATGGCGGTGAAAGGCTCCTCAAAGTTGCTTTGGTATTTTTCCAGGAATTCTGCCATGAAAATATTCACCTTTTCGAATAAGGCCCTAACCTCATCAAGGCTTTTAATGTCCTCAGTTTTATAGAATGAATCGCTTCGATCCAATCCGAAATTATTGATCCAACTAATGTAAGTATTGACATTGTGCACCAGCAGATCGGCGATGCTGGAATTGTTGAAGGCGCTGATCGGCTGATAAAGTTCCTCAGGCTTCATCGTTTCGCAATAATTGAGCAGGGCGCCTCTTGCGCCTTTGATCTCTTCGTATTGTGCAGATATGAGTTGCAGCATTATAGTAAGCCCTCCCTTTTTATAAAATCCTGTATCGTATCCGGCGCAGCCATAAGGTAGGTTTGAATGCCCAGCGCATTGGCCGGTTCCAGGTTAGCGGCTATGTCGTCGATAAATAATGTCTCTTCAGTAACAAGGTGATTCTCGCTCAAGACCTTTTCAAAAATAGCAGGATCAGGTTTGCGCAAGCCTATGAAATGCGAATAATAAGTTTTTTCGAAAAGGTGATCGTTATTATTAAAGCCGAACTCACGGTTCAAATATTCCATGATATAGTTGTAATGTATCGGGTTAATGTTGCTCAGCAAGAACGTGCGGTATTTTTTGTTTAGTTCGGCCAATACTTCATGCGTACCTTCGTCGACTCCTATCAGCAGGCTGTTCCATGCTGCATCGATCTCTTCGTCCGTCAGCATCTTGTTTCCCGATTTCTCACGAATAAATTGCCTGAATTCGGAAGGCGTCACGAGGCCTTTATCAAACTTATCGAAAATAGGATGCTGCACTCCATGGCTAAAGAATGCATCGGTGTTACTAATGGCAATAGACTCCCAGCCTCTTTTCATTTTCTGGAAATCGAGCATAAAGATCACGTTGCCGTAATCGAAGATGATGTTTTTGATATTGCTGATGTTCTGCATAGGGCAAAGATGGTGATTAGTCGGAAAGTACGGAAGGCCAAAAAGCCTGTCCGCCTGCCAGCGGATCCGGAAGTAAATATTAGATTTGGGTTATAAACCCTTTCCATGAGCAAACCCAAAGCAGGATACCTGATCGCATTACTGCTTCTTTTGATAAGTATCGCTTTGGTCGCGACCGGACATCAAAACGAAGCAGGCTGGACCCTGATGCTTTTCTTTCTTTCGCTGGCGCTAACGTTCCGTTTACATCCGAAGCTAAAGAGCTTCACATTTACCACGATGATCTTTGCTGCCGTCAGCCTGGCGATGTTTTATCCGCATTATTTTATGGATTGGGCTGGGTTTAAACTGTCAAAACTCATCATCCCGCTGCTGATGATCATCATGTTCGGGATGGGCTGCGAGTTGAGCCTGAAAGACCTTGCGGTTGTGGTGAAAATGCCGAAAGCGATTTTGGTGGGTATTATAGGGCACTATACAATTATGCCATTAATAGCATTTACGCTGGCAAGCATCTTCAATTTCCCAAAAGAAATAGCCGCAGGTATCATTTTGGTGGGTTGCTGCCCCAGCGGCCTGGCGTCAAATGTGATGTCGTACCTCGCCAAGGCCAATTTGGCTCTTTCAATAGCGGTCACGGCTATTTCCAACCTCCTTTCGCCACTATTGACCCCTTTGCTGATGCGTTTGCTGGCCGGCAAATTTGTTGCTGTCCATTTTTGGGACATGGCCTGGGACACCACCAAGGTAGTGCTCATTCCCATTTGTGCCGGACTTTTGTTCAATTCACTCGTGCGAGGCAGATTGAAATGGTTGGATAAGCTGATGCCGATACTGTCTATGGCAGGGATCGGTATCATCATTGTTATCATTGTCGCTACGGGTCGCGACAGCCTGTTGAAAGTGGGGGCGCTGCTGATACTGGTAATGTTCATCCTCAATGTTTCGGGATATACATTTGGTTATTGGCTGAGCCGGTTACTGGGCTTTAAAGAAAAGGAATGCCGGACGATAGCGCTCGAAGTAGGTATGCAGAACAGCGGCCTGGCATCAGGTTTGGCGTTGCTGATGGGTGGGATCAACACCATCGGTCTTGCGCCGGCGGTTTTCGGGCCGGTCATGAATATTTCGGGTTCGTCTCTGGCTACGTGGTGGCATGCAAAGGCGCCGAATGAGAAAACCACTTCGACCAATACAACCACTACAACTAATACAACTTTCGTACAGAATTAATCACTAAATAGCACAAAAACCTCATTAACATGAACTTAATTAAAAGATATGCAGCCACACTTGCATTGTTCGGTCTGGCTGCAAGCGTACCATCTACCGGTTGGTCGCAAACATCGACCGGCTTTAAAGTACTTAATGATTATAAGATTAACAGCCCCGGAGGCTGGGATTATATTTTGGTCGACGGCGCCAATAAGCGGGTTTATGTATCACACGGCACACAAGTGAACGTTATCAGCACGACAGGCGATTCACTTGGGTACATACCCAAAACAACGGGAGTGCACGGCATAGCGCTTGTGCATGATCTGAACAAAGGTTTTACCAGCAATGGCAGGGCTAACTCGGTAACTGTGTTTGACCTGAAAACCCTTACCAGGACAAATGATATTGATCTGCCTGTAAAGAACCCGGATGCGATTTTTTACGACGATTTCTCGAAAAAGATCATTACCTGTGATGGCGGTAGTCATGACCTTTGCTTTATTGATCCGGCAACCGAAAAAGTTGTCGGCACCGTACAATTGGGCGAAAAGCTGGAAACAGCGGTCTCTGATGGCAAGGGCAAGATATTTGTGAACGGCGAAGATAATAGCACGGTTCACGTAGTCGATGCGACGACCCTCAAAGAGATCACGAGTTATAAAATTGATGGCGGCAGTTCGCCGTCGGGACTCGATATCGATCGTAAGACCAATCGGTTGTTTATCGGTTGCGGTGACAGCAAAACCATGGTGGTGATGGATGCCTCGAATGGCAAAACCCTTGGTAAATTCCCTATCGGCCGCACAGATGGCCTGGTATTCGATCCACAGTTGAAAATAGCTTACGCCTCAAATGGTGAGGGCACGATAACTGCGGTCAGAGAAGTAAATGCAAATAAATTTGAACTGATCGAAAATATCACCACCGAACCTGGTGCACGAACCATCGGTATCGACCTGGTAACCCACCATTTATATCTCCCTACCGCTAAATTCGGTACAGCTCCGGCAGCGACAACAGACAATCCGCGGCCACGTGCACCAATGATTCCGGGTAGTTTTCATGTGATCGAGGTGGGGAAATGATGGAATAGCGACAATACCCCTTATACAATAAACTCAAAAAACGTTTTAGATTTCGGCTGCGATTGCGTAATATTGCAGCCGAAAATTTTTGACATTTTCAGCGCCTATAGCTCAGTCGGTTAGAGTAGAAGACTCATAATCTTTTGGTCCCTGGTTCGAGCCCAGGTGGGCGCACAAATGGCCTTTACGATACTGTAAAGGCCATTTTGATTTTCTCCAATTTTTCAGAAAATGCATTAGAGAAGCTGATTTGTGGTTTCGTGCTCAATAAGTTTACGCCAATGGTTGAGGTTCTCCTATTTTTTTTAAATCTGTCATAACTGGTGTTTAGAGCAAATGCTACAATAAAATAGTTTGGAACTAAAATTGGGTTTGGTGGTTCTTTTGCTTGTATGAAGAAATTGATTGTGTTTGACCTTGATGGTACTTTAGCCGAAAGCAAGGCCGCGATCGATGATGAAATGGCCTCGCTAATAGTTAGGCTATTGACCGTCGCCCGTGTCGCGGTGATTTCCGGCGGCGATTGGGAGCAGTTTGACAAACAAGTCGTGGGTCATCTTGCCCAAGGCACCGACTTCAGCCGGTTGTCCATCCTGCCGACCTGTGGCACGAAGTTTTACACCTATGACGAAGAAGGATGGAAAGAAGTATATGCTGAAAACTTTACACCGGCTGAAAAGCAAAAGATCAAACATGCCATTCAAGAGGCGACTGCCGGCGTTAAGGTTGGTAAGACATGGGGCGAGCAGATAGATGATCGTGACAGCCAGATCACCTTCTCGGCTTTAGGCCAAAAGGCGCCATTGGAACCTAAACAGGCTTGGGACTCTAAGTATATCAAGCGTAGAAAAATTCAAAAAGAACTGCATAAAATGCTGCCGGAGTTTGCCGTCAATATTGGCGGCGCAACTTCCATCGACATCACACGCCAGGGCATCGACAAAGCTTATGGCATCCGGAAGCTAAGAGATATATTAAAAATTGACGTTAGCCATATGCTTTTCATTGGTGACGCCTTGTTCGAGGGCGGCAACGATTATCCCGCCCGCGCTACCGGCGCTGACTGTATACAAGTCCGCGACCCCGAAGAAACCAAAAGGATCATCGCTACCATTATTGCTTGCCAGCAATAAGATATTAGCTTATTTTAATTGTTCGAAAAGCACTTGGTTCTGGCAAATAATATTCTGTCCAACCCCCAATTTTTCAGAAAAATGAAATTTTCTATTGACAGCATCGTTTTTTCGTGTACATTTACGGCACAGTAAACAGCAATGAAGTTTAACAGCGCATATTTTTACGGTTACTACTTTTACTTTACCAGTAAGAGCCGGGACTGATATGCACACAAAACATATAAGAAGAAACTGAAAAGTCCCGGCCAAAAACCGGGACTTTTTGCTTAAACAGAGTTATGAAGGAAAAACGACTAAAAGTTGCGATACAGGGCATACGCGCCTCCTTCCACGAGGAAGCGGCCTTCCTGCATTTCGGCGAGGACATCCAGACCATCGAGTGCAACTCGTTCAAACAAACGTTCGAGGCGCTGGAGAACAGGGACGCCGATTACGTGGTGATGGCAATTGAGAACAGCATTGCGGGCAGCATCCTGCCCAACTACACGCTGATGATGAGCTACAACTTCCCGGTAGTAGGCGAGGTGTACCTTCCCATCCAGTTGCACCTGCTGGCATTGCCGGGTGTAAAATTCGAGGATGTAAAGTATGTAACCTCCCACCCCATTGCAATCCGTCAGTGCGTGGATTTCTTCGACGAATACCCTCACCTGAAAGTTGTTGAAAGCTCGGACACCGCCGCCTGCGCCAAACGTATCCACGATGAGCAATTGACCGATACCGTAGCCATTGCCAATACCCTGGCGGCCAAACTGTACGGGCTGGATATTTTGGAGCGCCGCATTGAATCAAACAAAAAGAACTTTACCCGTTTCCTGGTACTGACGCATCACGAGAACGTGGAGAAGAAAAATAACAACAAGGCTTCTTTATGCTTCCAGGTGAGCAACCAGGTAGGCGCGCTAGCCAAAGTGCTGCAAATTTTTGCCGAGCAGAACATCAACATGAGCAAGATCCAGTCGATGCCGGTGCTTGGCAAACGCAACGAATACAACTTTTACGTCGACGTGGAATGGGACAATGCCCGCCAGTACGACACGGCCATCCGCCAGGTGCTGAAATACACGCACAACTTCAACATCCTGGGCGAGTACCAGCGGCATGAAGATGACGGGGCTCAAAACGAGCGCGAGCAGAAATTAAGGGCGCAAGAAAAGATCACGCGCAAATATATTAGCGTGAAGAAAGTGGTGAAGTAATCCCGAAGTCCGCGTATCCCGATAGCTATCGGGACGGAAAGTCCGAAAGAACAAGAGATTAAAATTTAGAAACTATACAAGAAATAAATACGAAAAACAAAACTTCCGGACTTACGCGGACTTATGCGGACTTTCGGACTAACAAAAAGCACATGAAAATCGAACTAAACATACAGCCGCTTGAATCATGGATAAAAGCGAAGTCGGAGCCGCTACTCATCGCAGGTCCCTGCAGTGCTGAAACAGAAGAACAATTGGTCGCGACAGCGCATTTACTGGCGGCCACGGGTAAAGTAACTGCCCTGCGCGCCGGTATATGGAAACCGCGCACCCGCCCGGGCGAATTTGAAGGCATAGGAAGCATCGGTCTGCAGTGGCTTAAACGCGCTAAAGACGAAACCGGCCTACCCACCGCTGTGGAAGTAGCCACGGCAAAACACGTGGATGAAGCGCTGAAAGCAGGCGTTGATATCCTTTGGGTTGGCGCACGTTCGACCGTAAACCCGTTCACTGTACAGGAAATCGCTGACGCGCTTCGAGGTGCAGATGTCCCGGTGATGGTGAAAAACCCGGTAAACCCTGATCTTTCACTTTGGATCGGTGCATTAGAGCGCATCAACGGCGCGGGTATTACTAAACTGGCCGCTATCCACCGCGGATTCTCGTCGCACGAAAAATCAGCTTTCCGCAATGAACCTATGTGGGACCTGGCTATAAGCCTGAAAACACATGCCCCTAACCTGCCGATCATCAACGACCCGAGCCACATCTGCGGTAATCGCGAGTTGCTGGGCTATGTTGCCCAAAAGGCGCTCGACCTGGACATGCAGGGCCTGATGATGGAATCACACCTCGACCCAAGCATAGCCTGGACGGACGCCAAACAACAGGTTACTCCTGCTGCCCTGGCCGAAATCATTGACCGCCTGACATTGCGCAAGCCTGAGGTAAAAGGTGAAGCGAAAGATGTAATGGCTGAGTTACGCACTCAGATCGACAAGATCGACGACGTGATATTCCAGAAAATGGGCGAAAGGATGCAGGTAGTAGAAAAGATCGGCAACTACAAGAAAGCGAATGATATCACCATCCTGCAAGTGGGCCGCTGGGACGAGATCCTGCACAAACGTGTTGCATTCGGGAAGGCACTAAAACTGAGCCCTGAGTTCGCTGAAAAACTGCTGGAATTGATCCATAGCGAATCCATCCGCAAGCAAACTGAGATCATGAACCAGGAGCAAAACCAGCCCGAAGAAAAGCTGACGCACGCGTAGGTTAGATATGAGATTTGAGATGTGAGACTATATTTACTTTGTCTCAAATCTCACGTCTCAATACTAATAAAAGATGAAGGAAAACATCATCCTTACTAAGAAAGGCAAGTCGGCGAATGGTACGATACAGCTTACCGGTTCCAAAAGCGAATGCAACCGCGCGCTGATCATTGCTGCCTTAAGTGACAGCAGGGTCAAAGTCGAAAATATTTCAGATGCAGCAGACACCCAGACGCTCACGGCTGTTTTGAAGTCGGAAGTCGGAAGTCAGAAGTCAGAAGACTCAGGACTTAAGACTCAAGACTTAAGACTTGTAAATGTTGGTCCGGCCGGAACTGCAATGCGCTTTTTGACCGCCTATCTTACATTACAGAATAGCGATATAGTTCTTACCGGAAGCGAGCGCATGAAACAACGGCCGATAGGTATTTTAGTAGATGCATTGCGTGAGATCGGCGCTTCAATTGAGTATCTTGAGAAAATAGGTTACCCGCCGCTCAGGATCAACGGTGGTTTTGAGCAGCAAAAGGATGCCATCAGCATCAAGGGTGATGTCAGTAGTCAATATATCACGGCCTTATTACTCATAGCCTCACAACTGCCTAAGGGTTTAACCTTACAAATCGAAGGCGAACTGACCTCCAGGCCTTATGTGGAAATGACTTTAGCAATGCTGCAACAAGCAGGCATTCAGCATCAATGGAATGGAAATAATATTCATATCGCAAAGCAGAGTTTCAAAGAAACCACAGTTTACGTTGAACCCGACTGGAGCGCGGCATCTTACTGGTACGCTATCGCAGCCTTGGCCGACGAAGCGGAATTGTTTCTGCCCGGATTGACTGCCTACAGCCTGCAGGGCGACAGCGTGATCACCGAAATCATGGCGAATTTTGGGATCACTTCGCAGTTTAAGGAAGGCGGTGTTTATCTCAAGAAAGAAGCGAAGCCCCTGCAACGTAAGATATTCGATTTGAAATCTTGTCCTGACCTGGCACAAACAGTGATCGTGGTATGCGCGGCGTTGGGTCATGATGCAACTTTTACCGGGCTGGAGACGCTGAAGATCAAAGAAACTGACCGTGTGAAGGCGCTGCAAAATGAACTGGCAAAGATCGGGGTGAAACTCATTGAAAAAGGGCAAGTATATAAGCTGGATTGCAGCGAAAAGCATATCCCTCAAAAGGCTTTCATTAACACTTACGATGATCATCGTATGGCAATGGCATTCGCTCCGCTGGCGTTGATCATACCCGAAGTTGAGATTGAGGATTATATGGTAGTCGAAAAATCATACCCGGCGTTTTGGGAGGATTTGAAGAAGGTTGGATTTGAGGTGAAGGGCGAAAGGTAAAAGGTTTCTCCCGCCTTGTCATTGCGAGGAAGAACGACGAAGCAAACCCGTCGCCATGCTTGCGAAGAGGTTGCCGCGCTATCGCTCGCAATGACAATAATTAATTAATTTGCGTATCGTAATCGGTGTAATCACAAAGACAATCGGTGTAATCATAAAATCAATGGCAGGCAACTCATTCGGACAATTATTCAGGATAACGACATTCGGCGAATCGCATGGCGAAGCGATCGGCGTCATCATTGATGGCTGCCCTGCGCAGCTGAATATCGACCTGGATTTTATCCAGTCCGAACTGGATAAACGTCGCCCCGGCCAGTCGAAGATCACCACACAGCGGAAGGAAAGCGATACGATGAAGATATTGTCGGGCGTGTTCGAGGGCAAAACGACGGGTACGCCCATCGCCATGATCATTCCAAACGAAGATCAGCGCTCAAAAGACTATTCCCATAATGTGGACGTTTACCGTCCCTCCCATGCCGATTATACCTATCAAACCAAATACGGCATCCGCGATTATCGCGGCGGCGGCCGATCATCAGCGCGTGAAACTGCAGCCCGCGTAGCTGCCGGCGCCATTGCCAAACTATTGCTTAAAACGCAGGGCATTGATGTTATCGCTCACGTAAGCAGCGTGGGCAGGATCAATGCCCCGAACGTAGAGATCAACAGCGCGGCAGAATTTATTGAAGAGCGCGAAAAGAACATCGTCCGCTGTGCTGACCCGGCTACCGCTGAGGAGATGATCGCACATATCGATGCCGTTCGCAAAAGCGGAGATACCGTTGGCGGGAAGATTACTTGTTACATCCGTAACTGCCCGGCAGGCTTGGGTGAACCTGTTTTTGATAAGCTCCACGCCGACCTGGGCAAGGCCATGCTAAGCATTAACGCAGTACATGGTTTCGAATACGGCTCCGGTTTTGAAGGCAGCGAGATGAACGGTTCGGAACACAATGACATTTTCCTGCCGGGAACACCGGGGGAGATCAAAACTCGCACCAACTTTTCAGGCGGCATACAGGGCGGTATCAGCAACGGTATGCCCATAGAATTCAGGGTGGCCTTCAAACCCGTGGCCACCATCATGCAAACCCAGCCGACCATAGACAGCCAGGGCAATGAAGCTGAGATCTCCGGCAAGGGTCGCCATGATCCCTGCGTGGTTCCCCGCGCCGTGGTGATCGTTGAGGCGATGGCAGCTTTGGTTTTGGCGGATCATTGGCTAAGGAACAGGAACGCCGTTCTCTAGGTGAAAGGTAAAAGGTCGCTCTGCCAGCCCCAACCGAATACCGGGCTTATCGTTAATGTAATGTCAAAAACAGAATAAGTTTTCAACCACCTTTTGCTTTCTGCCTTAAGCTTTCCGCTTTTGGCTAAATTTGGTAAATGCTGTCCTCTCCTATCCAATTATACAAAAAAGCATATAGTGGCCTTTCGCGAAACAGCTGGTACCTATGCCTGGTGATGTTCATCAACCGCAGTGGCACTATGGTCATCCCGTTCATGACCATCTATTGCCGTCATGAACTTCATTTCAGCGTAAGCCAGGCAACACTGGTAATGGCAGCTTTCGGAGCCGGTTCTATCCTGGGCGCTTTCATTGGGGGAAGAATAACCGACAAGATCGGGTTTTATTATGTACAGGTAATGGCATTGCTGATTGGCGGGGTGTTGTTTATGGCCCTTGGTTACCAGCAAACTTTCGTCTCCATAAGCCTGGGCGCATTTGTTTTAAGTATTTGTAACGAAGCTTTTCGTCCGGCGAATTCAACGGCGGTCGCTTATTACAGCAGCAGCGAGAACCTGACCCGCTCCAATTCGCTTAATCGTTTGGCGGTAAACCTCGGCTGGGCCTTTGGTGGTTTGCTTGGCGGAACGTTGGCCGGTATCAATTACCATTTGCTATTTTGGGTAGATGGCAGCACGAATATCCTTGCAGCACTACTTCTGCTAAAGCTGATCCCCGCATCCAAAGTGATGAAGCAGATCACGAAGTCGATATCGACAGGCAATGCGACATCGCCGTACCGGGATGGGGTTTATCTTGCCTTCATCGTTTGCGCCATCATCTTTGCTACCTGTTTTTTTCACTTGTTCACCATGCAGCCGCTGTATTACAAAGGCCCGTGGCATTTCAGCGAGTTCTATATCGGCTTGCTGATGGGTATCAATGGTGTGCTGATCGTCATTTTCGAAATGGTACTCATTCATAATCTTGAAAACAAGCGTCACCCGCTCAACTATATCTGCGCAGGTTCGCTCGTGATAGGTGCCGGTTTTGTGCTGCTAAATTATTTGCCGGCATCGCCTTATTCCGCGTTAGTCATCTTATTATTCATTACCGTTGGCGAAATGCTGGCCATGCCATTCATGAACTCATTCTGGATCATGCGTACCAATCCGGCCAACCGTGGGCAATATGCCGCCATGTACACCATCGCGTGGTCAACAGCGCAAATCATTTCACCGATAATCGGCGGGCAGGTGGTAACTTATTCCGGTTATTTTACGCTTTGGTGGCTCACCGGCGCTATGTGTTTGGGGGCATCGCTCGGATTCGTGATGCTTTTCCGAAAGAATTTTAAAGAGAAACCCGTGCCCTTGGAAGAAACCGTATTCTGATAAGGAAAGCGTTGATATTCGACCTTGATAATATCATTTATCCCGCAAAGGCAACAGGAAACACGGCTATCTACGTTCTGACTACTATTTAGCTACATTCTTCGCCGGACCGACGATGATCCTCCTTCGCCTATAGGCGACGTTTCCCTTCAGGTCCGTACCTTCTATCACAACGGTATAAGTCGACGACGTGCTCCCGGCATAAAATGAAACGGTCGCATGACCCGAACTATCTGTTGCGATATTCGGCTCCCAATCTATTGTCGAGCGCAGGTCGCTGAGGTTGGTGGTGTCTTTGATCGTATATTCTGGCTTATAGAATTGTTTCGGCCAGCTGACAGCCAAAGGTTTATATAAATAAATTCCGGGTGTATACGTGATCATCGCGCCATGACCTGAACGTGTGGTTATTTCTACAAAAGCAAAATCTCTGACCGCTGGCTCGGCCATCGGCTCTTCCATCCATTTTCCTGAACGGTGATAATGAGCATTATATTTGGGTGAAAAATTAACTTCTATTCCCTTAATATCTTCCGCGGAGTGCGTTTGCATATAACTCTGGAAGGCCGAAAAATTAAAAGGTACCGGGTAAACATCCTCTATATCTACACCGTCGACTATCATAATTATGGGTTTATCATTAATAAAGTACCAGTAGCTATCAGGCCCTCCCCTGATGGCCGACTCAAATCTTGATACTTCTTCATAATCCTTATCGGGCAAACTGAATGGCGAAGGAGTACGAAAATATCCTTCATGAAATCCTTTAATATTTTCCTCAAACAATTGGAGCCACGTTTTTTTTCCCGCTGCTTCCAGATCCTTTTCATCCATAACGATATCGGCATTACCAGGCCCGTTGAGGTTATAAGAACCTTTAACAATTTTCTTCGCTTTTATCTTTACCTCTTTCAATAACCGGCCCCCTCCTGGTATCGCTGCCTGCTTCATCAGGGTACTGTTCTTAACCTGGTTCATCGTTGCTGTGTCGGTATTGACATACCACGGCATCATAGAGCGCATTTTTGGCGCGATGAATGGCGGAGCCTTATATTCATCCACGTCGATATTCACATTAAAGCTTTTGCCTGCGCGGTTTACAGCCTTCAATACAAATACCGGTGTGTCCACTCTCGGGAATCGATCAAAAATAAACCGGCCTTCATTATTCGTTACCGTATCGAAAAGCATCGCCGGTGATCTGGAGAATAATACCACATGCGTTTTCTTTACCGGCGACCTGAAAAGATTATTTACGACGCCCTGTACCGTAAACTCTTTTTCGGGTTTAAATTTCGTACTGACGGTCGGTTCATAATTCATCCAGCCCTGGGTTAGCAACAGGTTATCCAGCGAGAGCCTTGCTATGTCATTGTTCCTGAAATAGTATTCCGGATTTTCCACATAACCTTTCAGATCAGACGTCAGCAATATCCGTGTGATGATGTTTTCATAGCTTACACTATCACCGCGAACCTGCGCGTCATCGGTGACCGCCATAGAAAAATTACCCGTGACAGTTTTGCCGGAATTGTCGTTGACACTGATGTGCAAAGTGATGCTATCCTTGGGATTATAAACTTGCCGGTCAGGCTCAATATCGATATGCAAACTGTCCGGACGGTCAACATAAACCAACCGTTCATTCAGCCGCTGGCCGGCAGCCGTCATCAAAATGAAATGAGCAATGCCTTGCGGAAATTTGGTTTTCGCTATCCGGCTTCTTTGATAAGGGTCTTTCCTCAAGTCGGCTACTGCTGCGTAACAGGTGAGCCCGCGTGCTTTGCCGATTATGTAATAAGAAGCATTGGCATAATCGGGTGTGGCTGCAACTATTACATCAAGCGAGTCGCTGCGCGGCGGGTTCTTGATCTGCAAAAGCGTACCCGATCCTTTTACTGACGGAAGCGGATAATATCTGATTACAGCACCGGGCAGGTTGACTTTCGCCCTATAATTTTCGCCGGCCTGCGGCTGCATATAAAAGCTCCCCATTCCGTTATGCAGGCTCCTGAACGAACCAACAATGCTGTCTTTGTCATCGACCACGACGCCAGAGACTAGTGCTCCTCTCCCATCCTCGCCAATAGCTTTAAAGCCTATCCTTGCGGGCAGTCCGGCAATCATGCTGCCGCCCTCGGGCATGAATTGTACATCAGTGTTTTCGGGCCGGTTTAAAATAACAGGAATAATAGCTTTTTTCGTTTTGCTGCTGTTTTGCAAAACTATCACAGGTTTAGTTGCGCCGGGGGATGAAAAGTTTAATCCTACCACCCCGTTCCGATCGGTTTTTATGCGCTGCCGCGAGATTATCTTTTTACCATTGACAAGTTCAACATCTATTGCTGAGTCAGCCAGCGGAAGCTTATTCATTGTGGTTAACCGCAATTCGGCCTTGACATTGACGCTATCCCTGGTGATCTTGCTATTCACCAGCCATCCGTTCTCATTTGCTCCGGCTATCCTGATCCTTTTGTAAAAGAATGCATCATCGCCAAAATTGCGCATCCAGTTGGTGTAGGCCCGCAATGTATAGTCTCCTGGTCTGAACAATTTTTCATCCAAAGCGAGGTTGCTCCAGCTGAGACCGTCGAGCACCGGGAGCAGGTATTGCTTTACGATCTTGTTGCTATCGTTGGCTATATCAACGTGCAAAAGTCCGCTGCGCGAAGACAACAAATGCGTGGGTCCGTCGAATATCCAGGCCTTGAGCCAAATGGTATCCCCGGTAGCATAATAGGGTTTATCGAATTGGAAGTACAGTTTTTCTGCGCCGTTTTTGATGGCGAGACTATCTGACTTTACAGTCCGCGCAACTAATGCGTTTACCATATCCTGCTGCGCAAACCCCGCGCAGCAGGAACAAACGAATAAGATACCAGCGAGCAAATGTTTCAGCATAAGGTCACTTCCCGACAGCAGGTTTAGGTTTGGCGATGAGGAGTTTTTGTCGTTTATAGCCGAGCATGCCGTTACCGTCAACGCCCTCGATAATTACACTATAAGTTGACGGCGTTCCGGCCGCACAAAACCATAAGGTTGCCTCGCCGTTTTTATCCGTGCTTACGTTCGGCTCCCAATCGACAGTCGCGCGCAGGTCGGTAAGGTCTGTTGTGTCTTTAACGGTATATTTCGGCTTGTAGAATTGTTTCGGCCAGGTAATGGCTAAAGGCTTGTATAGATAAGTGCCCGGCGTATATTCCATTTTGAAATCGCCTGAGCGGGTCGTGATCTCGACAAAAGCGATTGTCGCTGGATCGATCATCTGTGAGGGAAAAAACTCTCTGAGATAGTTATAGATATACTTATCGGAGGTAATAGCCTCAAGACCCTTAATGTCTTCCGCAGTATGAAAACTAAGGAATTGTATGATATCAAACCTGGGCAGTTCGCGCGCTAATAATTCTCCATTTACTATTAATATCACATACCTTTTGTAAATCTCGTAATGACGACTAAAATGGCCATGAAAAGAAATTTCTTCATGAAAGCCGGGTATTTTCTCTTTGAAGAGTTGCGCCCAGGTTTTCTTACCTGCCTGCTCAAGCTCTTTCTCGTCCATCACCACATCGGCATTGCCGGCGCCATTCGGGTTGTAAGAGTTTTTTACTGTTTTCTTTGCCGTTATTTTAACCTCTTTGAGTATGCGGCCACCGCCTGGGTAATACTGCAGCTGCTGCATTTGTGCATTACTTTTCACATATCGCATTAAAGTAGTATCAGTATTCATATACCAGGGCAAAATGATGGGAATTGCTGGCGAATTAAACACCTGAGGGGTTGTTTCTTCGATCTCAATTTTTACATTGAAATTCCGGTTGTTTGGTTTCAGTAAGAACACCGGCGTATCTATGCGGGGGAAATGATCGAAAACAAACCGCCCATCTTTATCGGTGACGGTGTCCATAACAATCTGCGGCCGCGTGGATAATAATACCACCTCCTGCTTCTTCAACCCTTTATTAAATACATTATCAATACGCCCTCGGACTTTGAATTCAGTTTCAGCCTCAAATGGAAGCTTACCAGCAGGTGGGTCGTAATTCACCCAGCCCTGGGCTAAAAGCAAGTTATCCAGCGCTTGCCTGGCTGTATCGTTATTTCTGAAATAATAATCAGGCTCTTCGACATAGCCTTTAAGGTCGGAAGTCAATAGCAGCCGGGTGAGGATATTGTCATTGTTCAGGCTATCAGTCTTTACTTGTCCATCATCGGTAACTGCGAGCGAGAAATTGCCTACTACCGGTTTCCCGGAATTATCAGTCACATGAACTCGAAGGGCGATACTGTCCTTAGGTTGATGCACTTGCTGATCCTGCTGAACATTGATGCGCAGGTTATCCGGCCGGCTGATGTAAATCAACCTTTCATTCAATGGCTTTCCATCGGTTGTCATTACAGTAAAATGAGCAATGCCTTGCGGAAATTTGCTTTTCGCTATCCGGCTTCTTTGATAAGGGTCTTTACCCAAGTCGACTACTGCTGCGTAACAGGTGAGCCCGCGTGCTTTGCCGATTATGTAATAAGAAGCATTGGCATAATCGGGTGTGGCTGCAACTATTACATCAAGCGAGTCGCTGCGCGGCGGGTTCTTGACCTGCAAAAGCGTACCTGATACCTTTACTGCCGGAAGCGGATAATATCTGATTACAGCACCGGGCAGGCTGACTTTCGCCCTATAACTTTCGCCGGCCTGCGGCTGCATATAAAAACTGCCCATGCCGTTATGGAGCGTATGGAAAGACGCAACAACGCTGTCCTTGCGATCGGTTACAACGCCGGATACCGTGACACCTCGTCCATCTTCACCAATTGCCTTGAAACCAATCCTGGCGGGAAGATCTGCGACCAGGCTGCCGCCTTCGGGCATGAACTGGACATCGGTTTTTTCGGGTCGGTTGAGAATTACCGGGATTATTACTTTTTTGCTCTTACTATTATTCTGCAAAATAACTTCCTGTTTACCCAAGGCATCAGGTAAAAAAGTCATTCCGACCATCCCATTCCGGTCAGTTCTCAGGTGCTGCCTCGAAGTCACCTTCTTTCCGGTAACGAGCTCTGCATTCAATATAGAATCCACAAGCGGGCGTTTGTCAATTGTTGTTAACTGGAATAGCGCTTTTATGCCTTCTGTGCCGGTGTCCTTACCGATTCTGCTGTTTATCAACCAGGCGCTTTCATTAGCGCCGGCTACCCGGATGTCTTTGTAAAAAAATATTTCTTCGCCGAAATTACGCATCCAGTTGGTATAGGCTCTCAGCGTATAATCGCCTGGTTTGAAGATTTTGTCATCCAGGCTGATGTTTCCCCAGGCAAGGCCCTCCTGTAATGAAAGCAGCAATTGTTTAACCACCTTATTACTATCATTTGCAATGTCGATATGCAACAATCGGCTTCTTGCAGACAGGCCATAGGTAGGATCGTTCAGCAAATAAGCTTTTAACCAAATCGTATCACTTATGGCGTAGTAAGGCTTATCAAACTGTATGTAAAGCTTCTCGGCGCCGTTTTCGTTGATAAGACTGTCGGAATATCGCATAAGCTGAAACAATGTTTTTGTGCCGGCAACCTGCTGCGCGTTAACCGCGCAGCAGGCGCAAAGGATCAAAATGCCGATGAACCAAAGCTTTAACATAGATTTACTTTCCGACAGCGGTTTTAGGTTTGGCGATGAGGAGTTTTTGTCTTTTATAGCCGAGCATGCCGTTACCATCCACTCCTTCAATGATAACGCTATAGGTAGACGGCGTTCCAGCCGCATAAAACCATACCGTAGCCTCGCCGTTTTTATCCGTGCTTACGTTCGGTTCCCAATCGATGGTCGAGCGCAGATCGGTGAGGTTGGTGGTGTCTTTTATCGTGTATTTCGGCTTATAGAATTGTTTCGGCCAAGTGATCGGCAAAGGTTTGTACAGATACATGCCTGGTGTGCGTCTATCGTGAATGCTGTGTCCGGAACGGGTGGTCACTTCGATATAGACATAAGGAACTTCCGCCGGCCCGATACCAATGGGGTCAAATACCCGGTCATATACTGAAGTATATTTGGCAGAATAACTTACCTCGATGCCTTTAATATCTTCCGCATTTTGCGACTCGAGAAAACGTTGTGTCGCTATTATTTGTTGTTCATAGGGCGAACGCGGTAACACTGAATCGATCTCGATGCCATCAAAAAATATCCTGGCACGTTTGAAATTCACAAAATAAGCCTCTTCAAATGTGCGGGTGACAACGTCAGTAACTAAACCGTTGCCAATACTCACATCTTTATGGACGAGCGCCCAAACCCCTTGTTCATGAAAGCCTTTTATCTTCTCGTTAAGTAATTGCAACATATTTTTCTTGCCTGCCTGCTCCATATCCTTTTCATCCAATACAACGTCTGCATTACCGGGGCCATTAAGATTATAAGAATTCTTTACTGTTTTTTTTGCAGTGATTTTGACCTCCTTTAGTACTTTGCCGCCGCCTGGATAATATTGTAACTGCTGCATTTGCGTGTTGCTTTTTACAAATCTCATCAGCGTGGTATCGGCATTCACATACCAGGGCAAAATGACAGGCGACGCCGGCCGAATAAATGCAGGCGGCGGCGTTTCCTCAACGTCTATGTTTACATTGAAATTCCGGTTGTTTGGTTTCAGTACGAACACCGGCGTATCTATGCGGGAGAAATGATCGAAAACAAAACGCCCGTCTTTATCGGTGACGGTATCCATAACGATCTGCGGCCGCGTGGATAATAATACCACCTCCTGCTTCTTCAACCCTTTATTAAATACATTATTGATACGCCCCCGGACTTTGAATTCAGTTTCAGCCTCAAATGGAAGCTTACCGGCAGGCGGGTCGTAATTCACCCAGCCCTGGGTTAAAAGCAGGTTATCCAAAGCTTGCTTTGCTGTGTCGGTGTTCTTGAAGTAGTAGCCGGGCTCTTCTACGTATCCTTTTAAGTCGGAAGTAAGCAGCATGCGGCTGAGGATATTATCATTACCGGCACTGTCTGCCCCTACCTGGACATCGTCGGTAACCGCAAGCGAGAAATTGCCGAGGATGGGGTCCCCATCTTTATCGGTAACCTTAATATGGAGGGCGACACTGTCTTTCGGGTTATAAAACTGCTGATCGGGTTTAATGTCGAAATTAAGGCAATCTTCATGGTTGATGTAAACCAAACGTTCATTGAGCGGACGCCCCTTTGCGGTGGCCAGGATCAAATGCGCGATACCCGACGGGAAAAGACTTTTACTCAGTTTCACGTGCAGTATCCGGCCATTTCTAAGATCGGCAACAGCCGCATAACAGATGATGCCCCTGGCTTTTGCCAAAAAGAAGAAACCGGTGCCCGCTTTGATGGCGCTGTCGGTGGCCGCAATGTTTACCAGCAACGAATCGGCCGAAGAATTTTTCACCTGCAATACTGTACCCGAGATCTTCACTGCCGGTAGCGGATAGGTTTTGACCGAACCATCGGTTAGTGTCACCTTAGCAGTATATTGTGTCCCTTTCACGGGCAAAAGGTCAAAGCTACCTACACCGTTGTGCCATGATCTGAAGCTGGCAATCTGCTTTTGGTCCTGGTCGACGATAACGCCCGCTATATCAATACCCTTTCCATCTGATGCAACAGCCTTGAACCCAATGCAGGTACCGAAGCCTTCGACAAGCGCTCCTCCTTCCGGCATAAATTGCAGGTCGAAGTTTTTCTCCCGGTCTACAGCAACTGGTATCACCGCTCTCCTGCCCGTCGGCTTTTCTTCTGCGATCAGACTAGCCGCAGATACCTTTTCGGGTAACAAAAAGGCGGTATTTAGTGCGCCATTCGCATCTGTAGCTACGTTCTGCCTGTACAGCGTCTTGCCATTTGCTTTCACTTGTAATTGCAGCGGCTTATTTGCCACCGGCATTTTGTCCAAACTCGTGAAGCGCAATTGCGCGGTTATATCGTTCCTGCCGGGTTGCTTGTCTATGTTTTCTTTTACCAGCCAGCCACCGTCTGCTGCACCGGTAATCGTAATATTTTTATGATACAAAGCATCGTTGCCGAAATTCCGCATCCATTGCGTATAAGCACGCAGCACATAATTGCCGGGTATGAAATCTTTCCCGTCCAGGCCGATCTTTCCCCACGCAAGGCCCTCCTGAACCGGAAAAAGAAGTTGTTTGATCACTTTATTACTGTCATTCGCAAGGTCGACATGCAATAACCCGCTTCGCGCCGAAAGGCCGTAAGTAGGCTCGTTCAACAAATAAGCCTTCAGCCAGATGGTATCGCCGGACGCATAATAAGGCTTATCGAACTGAATGTATATCTTCTCTGCAGCGTATTTACCGTTAATGGTGTCCGAGGCATATTTCAGGTTCGTCAACCGTTTGCCCAGGCTTGTGGTATCGGCCATGATGACGCTTGCCTGCTGAGCGACGACAGAGCCCGGTTCATAATCCGCAGGCAGCATACCGGCGACGCGATAATTCTCCCACGCGCCCAGCAATGTTACATCGTTGGGATTGCTTACCCAACCATTCTGATCAAAATAGATGTATGGCGAAGTAAACGATACTACCGAAGCCTCAAAATTGGTGCGGTCCGTTAGTCTTGAAAACCGGTCGTTATCGTGAAAACGCTGGTTCTTGTTGTATTCAACATACAACGCCTTGTATTTGGTGCCGAAGGCAAAAAGGTCATCCTGGTCGGTGGGGTGCAGCAGGGCTGTACAGGGCATTGGAGTGCGTGACAATACCGTTCTATGCGACGCTGTATCGCCGACCGGCAGGTAAGCCAACACGCGGAACCCCTCATTTTCAACCCTCTTGTTAAGCAGCGCGCGCATGAAATGCATTTCTGAAGTAGCGTAAATCTCCTGGCGTTTTTTCGCCCACCTGCGTTCCTGCGATGGCGAGCCGTGCATCGGCTCGAACAATACCGAACCATTATATTTCACGCTGTTGCCGTCATACCTAAACTCATCAAGCAGGTAGCGCATCCGGTAGCCAAGCGCTTTATTATCTATGACAAGCAATTGATTGTCTGTGGTGGCACGCAGTGTGTGGGTAGAATCATCATAATCAAAATCGAGTACCTGGGGGTTCAGTATTTCGCAGTCATGAGCCAGGTACGTATCGCCCAAAAATTGATTCTTGAAATTATATAGATCGATCGCATGCGCTTTATAGTTATGCCGTTTAATGACAACCTCCTGCAGGGCGATAGTTTTGGTGTTCAGTTCAATATCAGGCAAAGAAATATCGTCGCCTATGGCGTTAATGGCCTTGTGATAAGTTTCAAATCCGACAATAGATACCACAAGATCATATTTCCCGGGCTTCACATTTTCAAGCCTGAAATCCCCGGATGTGTCGGTTTTGCTGCCTACTGTGGCATTGTTAAGAAAAACGCTGGCATTGCTTACGGACTTTTTATCCTTATCTGTTATTCTGCCCGAAATGATCGAATAACCCACACGGTTAAACTGTTTTTCCTTAACAATGATCGTCCGCTGATCGATGGTATAAGTTAAAGGCTGACCTGCGAAGCAATTGTCAAGAACCGTTCTTAAAGGCGTCTTGACCGCTTCCACATTTACAGGTTTTGCTTTTTCGAGGACGCGCGGGTTGTACAGGAAATCATAACCCGTTTGTCTTTTGATCTCTTCAAACAGGTGATCCAAAGTGATGTTCTTCCTGCTCAAGGTGATCTCCTGGGCAAGCGCCGCACCGGAAAGATGCAACAAAATGATCGCTATGAATATCCTGCCGAGCTTCATATTCTTCAGGGAGTTACAATGATCCTTTTGCCTTCCATGCGATAATGAATATTGCCGGTTTCTTCCAACTTTCGTAGCACCTCTTCTACTTTTTCAGATCGGGCTATCGATCCGGTGAATTCCTTTCCGGTCATATTCCCGTCATAGGTCACTTCCACATCATACCAGCGCGAAACCTGCCGCATCACGCTTGTTATATCATCATTATTAAAAACAAACCGGTTATTTTTCCAGGCAACGGTCTCATCCAGGTTGGCATTCTGAACAATAATTTGCGAACCCGGTGCTTTGACAACCGACCGTTGTCCCGGCTTCAGTATTACTTTGCCTTTATCATCAGCCACGCTGACGCTGCCTTCCAATAATGTTGTTTGCACCACAGGTTCATCGTCATAAGCGTTCACGTTGAAGCGGGTGCCGATATCCTCGGTCACCTGGTTGCGGCTGATCACCCTGAAAGGCTTGCTGCTGTTATGCACAACTTCGAAATAAGCCTCGCCTTTCACCAGTTCTATTTTGCGCTTGTCGCCTAAACATGTTTCAGGATAGCGGATGACCGTGGCCGCGTTCAGCCATATTTTGCTGCCGTCGGCCATTGTTAGCCGGAAATGCCCGCCGCGCGGAACGGTCAGGGTATCATAGGCTATTGCTGACGTTTTTGCAAATGAAGTTTCGCGATAAACCAATTCATTATCGTTCACTTTGCCGATGCCGGCTGCCAAAGAACCGTTTTGCACATCTGCCAAGACGATATGACGGCCGCCCGGCAAAGCCAGGATAGCTTTCGCGGAAACGTTATTGGCCGGTAAATAGATAGTATTTCTATGCAGTAAAAAATATGCCCCTACCGATAGTGCCACGATAACTGATGCGGCGGCAGCAATGCGTGGCCACAGATTGATGCGTTTGGCTTCCGGCTGTGCAAACTGCAAGTCATCCCAAACTGTTTTTGCATCCATCACCTGGTCGGCCGGGTTATATTCCGGGCCTTCGGGCTGATATTCCCCATACCAGCTTTCGAGGAACGCTATATCTTCGTCGGTGGCTGTGCCGGCTTTGTACCTCTCGAGTAAATCTTTGAATTGATCTTGCATCTTGCTTTTATTGATCATTAATCATTAGCAAGACAAGTTGTGCGGGATGAACAGGTAAAAGAAAATGAAAAAATTTAGTGCGTATGAATGAGGAGTAAAACATAAGCTACCACCCCCAGCTTTACCCTTAATATTTTAAGCGCATTGGTGACGTGCTTGCTGACAGTTTGCTCCGAAATACCAAGCATTTCGGCAATTTCCTTGTGGCTCAGATGTTCTTTGCGGCTGAGAACAAACACCTCACGCATTTTGGGAGGCAGGGCGGCTATCTCGCGCTCAATGATAGCTGTTAACTGTTTTTCCCGCACCAGGTGATCGGGGATATCATTGCTGGCCGCGAATTGCTCCATTGAGCGAATGAACTTTTCCTGCACAGCCTGGTGAGTTATTTGATTAAGGATGATATTGCGCACCGAACGAAACAGGTAACCTGCAAGGTAATCGATCTGCAAGGATTCGCGTTTAGCCCAGAGCGTGGCGAATACCTCATGCACAACGTCCTTAGCCTCTTCCCTGTCACGCGTCTTATTATAGGCATGGCCCAGTAATACCAGTGCATACCGATCATATATTTCGGTATAAGCCATACGGTCGCCCGACCGGAGCAGGTTCAGTAATTGAGGATCGGTACAGGCATTATAATTGGTCATTATAATCAGGTAATGGTTCAGGGATGAACGAATATACCGAATATTTTAGTTTCGCAAGGGCCATTCTTAGTCAGTTGCATCCGGATCATAATCCGCAGGAAGCATGCCCGATACCCTATACTTTCCCCATGCGCCGTAAAATGACCTGCTATCAGGGTTAAGCACCCATCCATTATTGTCAAAAAAGGTATAAGGGGAAGCAAAGTTCAGTAGCGTACTGTCATAATTATAACGTGTACCCAGGTAAGCTATACTTGCTGCCGGATGATGAAGTTTGTTGTAATTGATATACAAACCATCAAGATCGCATCCCAGGGCATAAACGCCAGCCGTGGGGGTTCGCAGCAGTATCTCATTTCTTTCAAGCGGAACATCCCTCAGTGTTATCAATACTTTTGTCAGCCCGGCGCGCTTCTTCCAGGCTGACAATGAATCGCGCCATTTTCCTTTATTATGCTTACTATCTCTTAGTTTGGTATAAAAGTCAATTTTCGCACTAATCAAACTGTCCGGAGGCCGCTCAGGATTTTTATATACGGTATAACGAGAGACCCTGAATCCGTCTTTGTCAAGCCGGTCGTTTAACAATGATCGGAGAAAATGCATTTCAGATCCCTCATAAATCTCCCTCCGTTTTTCCCGCCAGCGCCGCTGCTGGGCGTCTGTTCCCTTCATCTTTTCAAATAGAACAGAGCCGTTGAAATTCACCATTGTGCTTTTATTAATTGTATTGGTATCTTTTTTAAACTCCGTCAGCAGGTATTTAAGGCGATATCCCAAAGCATGGTTTTCAACTATAATAAAATCATGCGAAGACGCCTTTAATTCCCCGGTTTTTTGATCGTAGTCAAAATCAAGGACTGAAGAATTCAAAATTTTGCATTGAGACGCCAGATCTGACGAACCAAGAAATCCCTTCTTAAACATTTCAAAGTACCAGTCGTTATAAGGGTCTATGTGCGGTCTTATAATAACCTCTGTAAGATTGTTGGTTTTCGGCGAAATCTCTATATCCGGCAAAGTGATTGTCTCATCGCTTAAGGTAATAGATTGACTGTACATATCATACCCTATCATCGACGCGATCAGGTTATAGGTTCCAGGCTTGATGCCTTTTAAAGTGAAGGTTCCATCAGCAGACGTTTGGTCGCCAATGGTAGAATTGCTTAAAAACACGTTAACATTAGCCAGCGGCTTATGGGTTGAATGATCTAAAACCCGGCCTTTTATGATAGACTGTGCGAAAGGCTGTCCGCAACAAAATATCAACTCAATAAGGATCATGCAAAGAAATTGGCAATAGTGTAGGCGGTGTTTTAAATAGATCATAGGAGTAAGGACTCAGGGCGAAAGCAATATAAACAATATTTCAGTTTCGCAATAGCCTGCTCGTTACTAACAGCTGCCCGGTATGCCGCATTACATGTTCAGCCGCATGTGTTAATAAACCGATTACAGTCGACGGAATTTGTGCCCTCCCTACGCCGCGCACTTCAGTTAGCGTATTTGCATCGGTTGCTTTCAATTGTTCAATTGATTTATCAACCTGGGTGTGGAAATTGGCCAGCATTTCGTCCAGGCCGGGTGCATTCTGAGTCTCGCGACCTTCAAGTGAAAGATATTCGAGTTGTGCGGTGCTGAGCGTTTCTCCCCTGGCGTAGGTAAACAGCCTGTCGAGCACACCCGTGAAATGCTGCAGGTGAAATGCCGGAGATGCCATGTTCGACGGCTTCACCCAAATAAATATCTCGGGGAAACCGACCATCATAACATCAACCTCTTCCCTGGCCTGCAGCAGTGCATGCGCCACAGGCTGCAGTAAAGGCGGGACACCTATTATAGGGCCGCGCAGCCAAACCTCCCGTTTTGAGCTTGCATCCATTTGATTTATAAATTTGATTAAGTTTGTACGCTTTGAACCCGCATCACGTCGTTTTCAAATTTAACCGAAAATAAATTATTATTTTGTTGTGGTATAAGGATTGCAGCATAAGGGGCAGTAAGGAACAATTGAATATGATCGCTCAACATAATGCTAAAAGGTTAACCGCTTTTCTTTTAGCATTCGTATTTGGCTGCCTGCTATTTGCATGGCAGGGGTGTAAGAAAAAACGCTCCGAAATGGGTAAAATTCTATACAAACGCACCCACAACGCCGTTTTCAAGAATGCCGATGAGGACGAATTTGCTGCGGTATTTAAAAAAGTTCTGAAGGAGAACCGGGACAATATGAGCAACCCCGACCTGGTGATCAAATATTATGACGAAAACGATTACGAACCTGTCTTTATAATGAACCACCTGTGGAACGGCGATATCAAAACCATGGTGGCTTATTTTGATAAAGCCGGCGACCATGGGCTGAACCCTGATATGTTTCAATCCGGCCGTATCAATAAGCTGGCGGCTAAATTTTTCAGCCCAAAAGCCATTAAGTCAACCCGAGACGCTTATTATGACATGGCCAAACTGGAGATCGCTTCAGCGAATTCGCTGATCAATTATTCCAACGACTTACAATTCGGTTTGGTGAACCCCAAATGGGTATTTTCCAGGTATTTTATTAAAACCGCGCGTCCCGACAGCATATCTATGGCGAGGGTTTTTACCGTCGATAACATGAAAGGCTATCTGGACAGCATCCAGCCTAAAAGCCACGAATACCTGGCATTGCAAAAGGCTTACCTGGATGGCTTCGTGGCGCCGAAAATGTCGAAGGAAGAAACCAGGCGTATCCTGCTGGTGAATATGGAGCGTCTTCGCTGGAAGAATAAGCCGGCTGAGGACCGTTACGTGTACGTCAACATTCCTGATTTTCATTTGGATGTGATCGATAGCGGCAAATCGGTGCTGGGCATGAAAGTGTGCGTGGGCCAGGGCCGCAACAAAGATTATCTGAACAGCCTGGAAAATTACAACGATACCTGCAAAGTCGACAACCCTAACCCGCACGAGACTCCATTGCTATACAGCGTGATACACAGTGTGGAAGTGAACCCGGTATGGAACATTCCCAAAAGTATCGCCACTAAAGAGATCATAGTTGAGGCCGCCAAGGACCCGTACTACCTGGCAAACAAAGGCATTAATGTCTACGACGAGCGGACAGACAAACTCATCAAAGACCCGGAAACCATCGACTGGAGCAAGGTGACTAAGGAAAATTGCATCTATGAGTTCAGGCAGCAACCAGGCGAGGAAAATTCTTTAGGCAAGATCAAATTCCTTTTTGAAAACAGCAGCAGTGTGTACCTGCACGATACCCCGGCGAAAGACGCGTTCTCGTACCGGATGCGCGCGGTGAGCCACGGCTGCGTACGGCTCGAAAAACCACTCGACCTTGCGCATACCTTATTCAAAGACACGGTAAGATACAACCTGATAGCGAAGGATATGCAACAGGATGATGTGACCGAGCCGGAAGACATTAGGCTGAGACCAAAAGTGCCAGTATATATCACTTACGTCACCTGCTGGCAGGATGCCAACGGCCAATTACAGTTCCGCAAAGATGTTTACGGACATGATATTGTGCTATATGATTATATGAAGAAAAATCTTCCGGTCGAATAATTAAAGACTTGCGTTCACAATAGAACCATTCTCAGGATAAACGAATCCGGCTGCAGCATCCGCATCGAGATACTTAGATGTATAAGAATAATCGTTGCCGTTGATGAACAGCACGGTCTTATTTTTAATGGTCTCGATAACCTTGCCGATCACCTTGGTGGAAACCGCAGGGCAGCCTTCACTGTGACCCAGGCGGCCCAAAGCATTAATGGTGCCTTCCGAAACGTATTTTGCGCCATGCACCACGATGCCGCGTGCACGGGCATTACTGTTAAAGCCCTCATCCAAACCATTCAGCTTAAGCGAACGTCCGTGTTTGCCGTGATAAACACCATCGGTAATATAGAAACCCAGGCTGCTGGCGTGTGTATCGGTCTGGTTAGAGAAATAATTAGCTACGTCGTCACCGCTTCCGCTTCCGTGAGCTACCAGGGTGTTCATCAAAAGTTGTTTATCTACCACATCGATGATCCACATGCGTTTCGTGGAGCTCGATTTTGCCAGGTCGACGATAGTCAGTATCGAGCTTGTCTGCGCTATTTGATTCTGTGATTTCAGGTTGAAATACCCGGTTGCGGCTTTTTCAAAAACCTCATAGTCAAGACCAGCTGCTTGCAGCTGTGCATTATCATATATCCCGGTAAGATATTGAGTAAAAAGATCTTTGGCAGAAAGTTTGCCTGCTTTTGCGCTTTTTGCGTGATGATCTTTACTTGGATTTTCAGCCTTCCAGCTGATGATTGTTACAGATAATGACAATAAAATACAGGTCACCCACAGGAAATTCTTCTTCATTTTCACGTTTCTCTATTCCGGTTTTAATCAATAATCAAATTAACTAGCTTAATTTAGCCTGGGGTTATGAACAATCGTTATTCACAAATGTAAAAAATTAATTAGGACAACAAAAAGTTTAGTTGAACATTTGTTGCCAGTAAGTTAAAAAATTTACATCAGGATTAAATTACCCGTTGCTAATAGGATGTTATACGAAAAAATGCGGCTTTTGTTATACCCATTTCACTTTTTCTTCCAGCGGAACTTTGCGGTTGCCCTGTGGATGCTCGTCAGTGTGCCCCAGGTAGATTACCCCGGCGACCTCGTCATTTTCAGCTAAACCAAGGAAATCCTTCATCGGCTGTTTGGTGATCATACCGCCGGTGCTCCAGAACGAAGCCATGCCGAGCGCGGTAGCTCCGAGCAGGACATTTTGAATGGCGCAAGCGGTTGCCTCTACCTCCTCCTTCACAGGAATTTTGGGAAGATCGCCGCGCTTCATGATAGCGACGAGCACGTGGGAGGCTTTGTCGCCCTGGGTATGGAAGTTATTATATGATGCTTCGATGAAATTTTCAGCAGGAGTAAATTCTTTATACATCCTGGCGTGTTCGTGGCAAAAATCAGTGGCGTTTGCATAGACCACAAAACGCCAGGGCTCGGTTAGGCCATGCGTTGGCGCCCAGTCGGCTAACTCTAATAGCGATTGCACCTGGTAGTCCGGCACTTTTTGGCCGTTCATCAGCGCGGGTTTAATGCTGCGGCGGTTTTTTATGATGGTTGAGAGTGTTGCGAAAGTATTATCCATAGTAAATATAAAAGCCCGTTCGGGACGGGCGCAAAAGTACATTTTTTAGTTGATTGAGTTTAGTGGTTGATTGGGTTGATTAAGTTATTCTTCACTAACTAATATAACTCAGGAAACTTCCCCGGATTAGCCTCATGCATGATGTTGTACACGGCCTCAACCATATCATCCAGCGAAGGCTTGCTAAAATAATCGCCGTCATTACCATAAGGCGGCCGGTGCTCCTTAGCGGTCAGCGTTCTGGGTTGTGCATCCAGGGAATAATAGCCGTTCTGCTTTTCCAGTATATTTTGCATGATATAGGCTGACGCACCGCCCGGGATATCTTCATCCACCACCAACAGCTTATTGGTTTTTTTCAGCGAATTGAGGCATGAATTGTTCTTATCAAACGGATAGAGAGTTTGCAGGTCGATCACTTCGGCGTGAATGCCCATGTTTTCCAGGTCTTCAGCGGCTTCCATAACGATTCGCAGCGTCGAACCGTACGACACTAGAGTAATGTCGCTTCCCTCCTGCATCACCTCGGCAACGCCCAGCGGAACGGTGAATTCACCGACATTCGATGGCATTTTTTCCTTCAGGCGGTAACCGTTCAGCGATTCGATCACCAAACCAGGCTCATCGCCGCGTAACAAGGTGTTGTACATGCCGGCAGCCTGCGTCATATTACGTGGTACGCAAACATGGATCCCGCGCATCGCATTCAGTATCATCCCCAACGGCGAACCTGAGTGCCAGATACCTTCAAGCCTGTGACCACGTGTACGAACAATGACAGGCGCTTTTTGACCACCTCGCGTACGGTAACTGAGACTGGCCAGGTCATCGCTCAGTACAGTCACAGAATATAGTAAATAATCGAGATATTGTATTTCGGCGATCGGCCTTAAACCGCGCATAGCCAGACCCATGCCCTGCCCTATGATCGTTGCCTCGCGGATACCAGTATCCGATATGCGCAGGTCGCTGTATTTATTTTGAAGTCCCGCAAAGCCCTGGTTCACGTCGCCGATGGCGCCAACGTCTTCGCCAAAAGCTACAATGCTTTTGTCGCGCTCAAAATTGGCGTCGAAGCAAGCATTCAGCACCTCGCGGCCGTCAAGCGTTTTGGCGTCAGGCTCGTATTGCGCGGGAACAGCCTGCACATTCAGCGGCGACTGCATAGTTTCCGTGAACAGTTTTGAATTGAAACGCTCGTTATTTTTAGTTTCTTCCAGCTTCAGCCAGTTGATAAGGCCCTGGCGGCTGTACAGCTTTTCCTTTACCGTCAAACGTAGCGCTTTACGCCCCGCGGCAATCACGTCACCGCGACCCGGATCAACCGTAGCTTTCAGTTTCGTAACTATGGCTTTCAGCTTATCGCTCGCGCTGCTTTCTTCGATCATTTGTTCGATCAGCTCAGCAACCTGGCTCAGCTCGCTCATGATCTCGGACGAAAGCGCGCTCGATGCTTCCTTCTGGCACTCGCGGACATACTTTTTAGCCGTTGCTTCGAGCTCGTCCATTTCCTCTTCTGTGGAAATAGCCGATTCGATCATCCATTTGCGCATTTGCAGCAGGCAATCATGCTCGTTTTCCCAGTCCAGGCGTTCTTTTGATTTATAACGCTCGTGCGAACCCGAAGTAGAGTGCCCCTGAGGCTGGGTCATTTCAGTCACGTGGATCAAAACAGGCACGTGCTCGGTGCGGCATACTTCAACTGCACGCTCATAAGTTTCGCAAAGCGCCACATAGTCCCATCCGCGAACCTTGAATATCTCGTACCCGTTGGTGCCGTCCTCGCGCTGGAAGCCTTTCAATATTTCGGAAATATCTTCCTTGGTGGTCTGTAATTTGGCCGGAACGGAGATCGCATAGGCATCATCCCAAATAGAGATCGCCATAGGAACTTGCAATACACCCGCCGCATTAAATGCTTCAAAGAACAAACCTTCAGAGGTGGCGCCGTTGCCAATCGTGCCAAAAGCCACTTCGTTGCCATTAACAGAGAACTGCTTTAAGTATTCCAGCTCTTTATTCTCGCGGTACAATTTGGAAGCGTACGCCAAACCAAGCAAACGCGGCATGTGCCCGCCTGTGGTTGAAATATCCGCGGAACAGTTGAGACTTTCGGCCTGGTTGGCCCAGGTGCCGTCAGCATGAACGTAGCGTGTCGCAAAGTGACAGTTCATTTGTCTTCCGGCTGATGCGGGGTCCTTTTCAATATCAGGGTACGCGTATAACTGGGCAAAAAACTCCTTAAGGTTGCTCATGCCCGTGGCGAACATGAAAGTTTGGTCGCGGTAATAGCCTGCGCGCCAGTCGCCCGGGCGAAACGCTTTAGCCATCGCCAGTTGCGCCACCTCCTTGCCGTCGCCGAAGATGCCAAACTTGGCTTTGCCTGTAAGCACCTCGCGCCTGCCGAGCAAACTCGCCTGGCGGCTTTCGTAACCAATGCGGTAATCATTGATCACTATCTTCTGAAAATCATCAAAACTGAGTTCGGCAGCATTGAACTTGCTGGTTGTGCTTAATGCAGTTTCGGGCATATAATATTCTGTTTAGCGGACAAAATTATAAAATTCTATTCTGTATTTTCAAACCATAACCACAAAACATACCGTTTGTGGAATAGTTTTTGTTTTACGTTAAACCTATTATCTTTGTATCAATCAATAATATCGTATGAAAAGATTAATACTAATATGTGCCGCAGTCTTAGGTCTGACCTTCGCTGCCCGCACGGCTTCGGCGCAAGATAACGAAAAGCCGGAATTTAAATTCACCGAGGAGAAACATGACTTTGGGAAGATACCGCAGGGTACCCCGGTTACTACCGTGTTCGAGTTCACCAATGTGGGCAAAGAACCGCTTATTCTGAGTGATGTGAAACCGACCTGCGGCTGTACCATTGCTGATTTTACCAAAACACCGGTAAAAAGCGGCGACAAGGGTATCATCAAGATCACCTACAACGCAGCTGCGCTGGCGCCATTCAACAAAACCATTGTGGTGACCTCAAATGCTAAAACGCCAACCAAATACCTGAATATTGTGGGTGAAGTGGTGGCAGCGGCTAAACCTGCCGGTACGGGGACGAATTAAGCGCCCGTCATCTTAAAGATATTGAAGGAGCCTGCAAGGCTCCTTTTTTGTTACCATACATTTTACAATTGCTTGCATAATCTTTACTAATTTTGCCCCATGCCAAAGATATCGAAAAAGGGGCAGCACATGCCCGCATCGCCCATAAGGAAACTGACACCGTATGCCGACAAAGCCAAAGCGGAAGGCAAGAAAGTCTACCACCTGAACATCGGTCAGCCGGATATTGAAACGCCGGAAGGCATGCTGAACGCGATCAAAAACATCGACTTTAAGGTGTGGGCTTATACCGCATCGGAAGGCACTTTGGTTTACCGCAAGAAGCTGACTGAATACTATAATAAGCTGGGCTATAACATCACACCCGAAAACATACTGGTTACAACCGGCGGATCGGAAGCGATAACTATCGCCATGATGACCTGCCTTGACCCGGGCGATGAGGTGATCATTCCGGAACCGTTTTATGCGAACTACAATGGTTTCGCCTGCCAGAGCGATATAGTGGTGAAACCGATACTTTCTTATATCGAAAATGGGTTTGCCCTGCCTCCTATCAGTGAGTTTGAAAAGCTGATCACGGATAAGACCAAAGCTATCATCATCTGCAACCCCAATAACCCGACAGGCTACCTGTATTCGCGCGAGGAACTGGAAGACCTGAAGAAACTGGCCCTTAAATACGACCTCTATCTGTTCTCAGACGAAGCATATCGCGAGTTCTGCTATGATGGCCGCTCCTTTACCTCGCCCATGCATTTAGAAGGGCTGGAGCAAAACGTGGTAGTAATGGATACCGTGAGTAAACGCTACAGTGCCTGTGGAGCCCGTTTAGGCTGTTTGATCACCAAGAACAAGGATATCTGGTCCACAGGACTGAAATTCGCGCAGGCAAGACTGAGTCCCGGCATGGTGGAGCAGATCGCAGGTGCGGCTGCAGTGGATACGCCGGATAGCTACTTCGAAGCCGTAAACAAGGAATATACCCATCGCCGCGATACGCTGGTGAATGCGTTGAACCAAATGGACGGCGTTTACTGCCCCAACCCGGGCGGTGCGTTCTATGTGGTGGCGCGACTACCGATAGATAACGCGGATAAGTTCTGCCAGTGGATACTGGAAGAGTTCAGCCATGAGAACCAAACGGTGATGATGGCCCCGGCGACCGGCTTTTACAGCACCAAAGGCGCGGGCGAGAACGAAGTCCGCCTGGCTTATGTGCTGAACAACGACGACCTGGAGAAAGCGATGATCTGTCTCGATAAGGCGTTGAAGGAATACCCCGGAAGAACAGTTGACAGTTCGCAGTTGGCGGTGGGCAGTTCGCGATAATAGGGATTAACTTCGTTGTTCCCTCCTAACCCGTGAAGGGAACCGAAACAGAGCCGCTATCGCGGCTTGCACCTCTCACAAAAAGCAAAAGCCGAATGAAAATTCGGCTTTTGCTTTCCGTTCGATCTGCTTTCCTGTTTCGGTCATCAAGTGGACCCGGAGGGATTCGAACCCTCGTCCAAACATGGTATAAGGTAAGCTTTCTACATGCTTAGCCCTGTTAGGTTTTCGGGAAGGGGAAGGTCAGTGGCTCACCTGTACCGTCTTCCTTAGGTGCTTTATCTTATCCCGTTATCACACCCTAACGGAACCAGTTTCATCTTTCGATGCCCCGGTTGCCGGTCCGATGAAACGGAAAACCGGCGGGGCAAAGGCTATGCTAATTCTAAATTAGGCAGCCAAGGCGTAGTTATTTTCGCCATTTGTAAGTTTGAGCGTTCAGATTAAAGCGCTAATTCACCCAACGCGCTGCATGCTTACCTACTTATCTCCATCCTGTCAATTCCGGTCGAGCCCATTTGTTAGTTGGCAGTTGTTAGTTGCCGGTTTGCAGTTAAGAAGGATTGCAAATATACACAACACCGGCAAAACATGGTTTACATGGTTTACACTTTTTAGCCTGTTTTTGATTTAAGTACCTGATTATCAATTAATTAAAAATTTACCCTGTAAACCATGATTTTAGGGCATTTTAAACTAAAAATATTAGCAAATACCGAAAATATTGCTTATCTTTATCATTCCGCTTTGACTCACCCCGACCTCTCCGCCGGCTGGCGGATGGTCGGCCCTCTCTCCGCCGTTGGCGCAAAGAGGGCTGTTTGAATTTTCCTTAAATATAAAAACCCTCTTTCCGCGCAGCAAAGAGAGGGTGGTCGAGCGAAGCAATGACCGGGTGAGTCAACGACGATATGCATAAATATTGCGCTCCGTCGACTCACCCCGACGACGCTACGCTGGTCGGCCCTCTCTTTGCTGCGCATAAAGAGGGCTTTTAAAATTTCCCTGAAAACCCTGAACCCTCTTTACGGCTTGCCGTAGAGAGGGTGGTCGAGCGAAGCAATGACCGGGTGAGTCCAATAGGCGACTTGCTTAAATATTGCGCTCCGTCGACTCACCCCGACGACGCTACGCTGGTCGGCCCTCTCTTTGCTGCGCATAAAGAGGGCATTTATAATTTTCCGAAAATCTTAAAACCCTCTTTACGGCTTGCCGTAGAGAGGGTGGTCGAGCGAAGCAATGACCGGGTGAGTCAACGGAGCGCGTTCATTTAACGCTATGAAATTCCTGCTTAAGTATAACCCGGCCAACGGCCTATATCAGCAACAACCATAAACCCACAATAAACAACTTAAACCCCCTCACCATGACAAACCTCCCCGCTCCCATTACAAAAATCGACCACCTGCTTGCACTTGAAAAGATCACCGAAAAAGATATCGAAGGCTTAAACCAGGTGGAACGCCAGTGTTTCAATGAAGCCACAAACCGTAAACTTGCGGCATTAAAAGGCGCCAAACGGGATGACTTTCTAACGAAGATCGACCCCATCCTTTCCGCAAATACCAAAATTGAAATGTGGGAACACAACCACAGGCTCGTCAACCGCGCCGTTTCCGCATACATGCAGCAACATGGCGTAATGCCCGCTAAAAGCTACCTGGCCCGCGAAACCGGCCTCAGCCGGCCTACCATTGCCAAACATTTTAAGGAATACAAAAGGCACCCCGAGTACACCGCCGAAATGGAGCAATTTAAATTCATGGCCCCGAACGTATTGGCCGGCGTCTTCAAATCCGCCCTCAGCGGCGACATGCGCGCCGCCAGGCTTTATTTCGATATGGTTGGCGCAACCGGCAAGCAGCCCGTCAATACAGTAATCAACGAGCAGAACAATTATATACAGATCAACAATACCATATTAAGCCAGGAAAACCTGGAGCAGTTAAGCGCGGAGCAGTTGAATGAGATAGAGAATATAATTAGGAATAAATAAAACTTTGCAAACTGCCAACTCAAAACTGCCAACTGAACAAGGGCGTTCCCCGCTGGTAGAAGCGGGTCAGGCTTTCCGTTACAAGTCCTCGCTGCGCTGTGGGCTTTCCACTGCAATCCTTAACGCGAATCTGTCTTTAACGATGGCACAGGAACCTTTCATCGACTTCTTTGGTGTTGTCAGGAGACTATATACGTGTAGACCACGGGACTATTTAAAAAAATGTTCCAGTATTATAGTCAGCACGCTTGCTACAACTGACCCAACAACCGCCGATAAAATCGTAACTTTCCACAGAAACCTTCGATCGCTTTCTCGCTCTTGTGCTCTTTCAATTTCAGATTTAGCTTCTCTTTCTATTCTTCGTTTCTTTTCGTTATCGAGTTCCCGTTCAATATTTCGCCTTCCAGCTTCTCTTTGTTGGCGTTCAATTTCATCCATAAACTCTTTGGAAGACGCAAGCGGCCCAAATTTAGATTCGTTAGAAAAAGAGTCTTCAAACTTTGACATAGCTTATCCGTTGCGCTCTGTACCTGTACCGACGTCAAGTCTCGGCTTTGGTTTAGCTATTTTCTTTTTAGCGGTAGCCTCTTTGGGGTTCTTTTGATCAGACATAATCAAATATATTCAAATTCCGACATTTAGAATAGCGTTACCGACAACTTGCAATAAAGCATAATCGAATATCGCAGGTTTCGGACTAATAACGTTCCATTGCGAATTGTAGAACTGGAGCGTAAACTCGCCGTGCTTGTTGCGAATAATATAGAACCTGTCGGCCTCTGCGCGAACTCTCTTAACCATCATAAAACGTGTCTTACCATGCCAAAGATATGGTACTGTGTGTTCGGTGACTACGGGATTAACTGACATGAGACAAATAACGGAATTGCTAAAATAATTAGCAAGATTAAAGTTACTTTAATCGGTACATAAATTGAAAAACCCCGTTTAAAGTAACTTTAAGCCTCTTGACGCCATCGCATTTTACTGCGATATTTGTGTAAAACAGGAAAGGTCGCCTTTTGGAGGGGCGACCCGAACAGTCAATATGCCAGACTATTTCCGTTTTTGACCTGCTGTTTAAAATAATGGTGCGTTGTAGTCCACTACACTACTGCTAAGAGGGAAGGATCAGTTCCCGACTACGGCAAATGAGACCGTCTTCGCCCGCAATCCATTACTTCAAAGAACTTAATCGGCGGTATAAAAAACCGCCTTTTTTGTTGGATTTACCAATTATATAAACCCTAATTTTGCCATTAGAAATGGGTTGGAAATTTCAAACTTGAGACCTTAATTCTTCCATTTTCCCATTATTAGCCTACATACGAACTATGTAGGGTTATTCATTTTTAAGAGCGTCTACAAACTTTATAATTCTATTAATGTCCTCGTCCTTGTATTCCATAGGAATTATTAAATGTGCCTGCCGTTTTTCCTTTAATGGAATTAAAATATCCAATATCGTCTCGTCCGGCTTATCTGGCGGTGGTGGCGGCGGTGGCGGGTCATTCTTATGTTCGTCAGCTTTAGGTTCTGGTGTCCTTGACACACCTTTTGACAGCGTAACAAAACCATTTTGATCTATAAATCCGAAATCCTTTAGGTTGTCGACATATATTGCCGCTACTTTTGACGCGGTATCTTGCTTTAAGCCGTAATCCCTAATAAGCGTGTTGCTAATGCCTGACAAGGCGGGTAACCGTTTATTATTAAAAGCATCGTTCAGCCCTCTGAATATTTCCGATGAATTTAAACTGGCTACAATACTCTCATTGTATTCCAAATCATTTTTAGGGTGAACAATACTTATAAATAAATCTGTTAGTTTATAGCCCTCGCCGTATTTATTTATCAATAAACCATATTGCTGGCACGTGCTTAATGTCTGTTTAATAGTGTGATACGATAGGCCGTTTGCTCTCGCAACTGCATTTTTATCATGGTAGCCATGATCGCCTAATTCCTTGTACACGTTATCAGAAAATGCAAGTATTTCTCTTAAACCCTTAATAGGAACTGAATTTACTTTAGAGCCTTTCCGGCTCTCGTCCTGCTCGTCTTGAGCATCAATGGCCGAGGTTGATTTATCTTCCATTTTAATGAATTTTAAACTTAAGATATGCAAATATACAATTACTCTTATATCTTGCAAATTTTTAGTGAAATTTGTAGTATTAATTTGTATTTGTATAACGTCATACTTAATTATTTCTTTATTAAAAGGACTGAATAGGATTTTAAACTTTAATAAAAGGCATTTTTTTAACTAAAAAATCAACTTTTTGATATACACCAAAATTGGTAATTTTTGCGCCAGTTTGAAGAAGTAAGCTCAAAAGAAACTCTGTTGTATGCAATTATTCAAAATAAATTGTGAAAATGTTTTCCAATAATTGGAAATTTTTGATTCTACCAACGCCCTGCACAAGCCCCCAACTCACCACCGCATACTTGCGACAGAGTGTGAGTCGGGGATTTTGCATATATTCAACAAATTTTAAACCTTTCCATCGAATGGCTTTAAGCTGGAATGAAATAAAAGATCGTGCATTAAAATTCTCCAAAGATTGGGCATTTGAGACCAATGAAGATGCTGAGGCTAAATCTTTCATAGATGCGTTCTTTCACGTTTTTGATATATCACGAAAACGTATAGCAACCTTTGAAACGAGAGTGAAAAAACTTGATAATAAAGATGGCTATATAGATATGCTTTGGAAAGGTGTAATCCTTATCGAGATGAAATCAAGGGGAAGGAACCTGGACAAAGCGTACAAACAAGCGACCGACTATTTCCCAGGATTAAAAGAGTATGACCTACCTCGATATATATTAGTTTCTGACTTTGAAAAATTCAGGCTATATGACTTGGAAGAAGATAAACGAGAAGATTTCTTCATAAAAGATTTTTACAAACACGTTAAATCGTTTGGGTTTATCGCCGGATATCAAACTAAAATATATCCGAGTCAGGACCCTGTCAATATCGAAGCTGCTGAACGAATGGGACAGTTGCATGACCAGTTGAAAAATATTGGCTATCGTGGACACGAACTGGAAATTTATTTAGTTAGATTGTTATTTTGTCTCTTCGCAGAAGATACGAGCATATTCGAGAAACGCCAGTTTCAGGATTATATTGAGATAAAAACTAAAACTGACGGATCGGACTTAGCCGGCCATCTTTCCACGTTATTTCATGTATTAAATAAACCACGTGAAGAGCGGCTAACTAATCTGGACGAACATTTGAATGATTTTCCGTATGTGAATGGTAAGTTATTCGAAGAAAATCTTTCTCCGGCATCTTTTGATACTGAGATGCGTAATATACTTCTGGAATGCTGCGCATTAGATTGGAGCAAAATTAGTCCGGCAATCTTTGGGGCCATGTTTCAGAGTGTAATGAACCCAGACGAAAGACGGAATTTAGGGGCTCACTACACTTCAGAAAAAAACATATTAAAACTTATCAAGCCGCTTTTTTTAGATGACCTGTGGAAAGAATTTGAAACTAAAAAATCAGATAAAAAACAATTGGCAATCTTTCATAGAAAAATTGCTTCCTTAAATTTTTTAGACCCTGCATGTGGGTGTGGTAATTTTCTGATAATTACCTACCGTGAGCTAAGATTATTGGAAATAGAAGTTATCAAAGCTTTACAAAAAGGACAGCAAGTTACCAATGTTAACAACCTCATAAACGTTGACGTAAGTCAATTTTACGGAATTGAATACAAGGAATTTCCAGCACGGATCGCTGAGGTTGCTTTGTGGCTTGTTGACCATCAAATGAACATGCTTGTATCGGAAGAGTTTGGAGAATATTATATAAGGCTTCCACTTCGTAAATTCTCACATATTGTCCATGGGAATGCACTGCGTCTAAAATGGGAGGATATCATAGAAAAAGAAAAGTTAAATTATATCCTTGGCAATCCGCCTTTTATCGGCAAACAGAAACAAACCCCGGAACAACGGGAAGATATGATTTCAATTTTTGCTGGAGTAAAGTCTGCTGGGGTACTTGATTATGTAACAGCGTGGTATCTTAAAGCGGCCCAGTATATTCAAGGTACTAAAATTATCTCTGCATTTGTCAGTACTAATTCTATAACTCAAGGTGAACAGGTAAGTATATTATGGTCGGTGTTATTTAAATTTTACCATCTTAAAATTCACTTTGCTCATCGGACATTTAATTGGACAAGTGAGGGCCGGGGAAAAGCAATCGTACACGTGGTCATTATTGGTTTTGGCTCGTATGATATTGGAAGTAAATCGTTATATGACTATGAACATCTCAATGGTGAAGCGCATCTTTTGAAAGTTAGCAATATTAATCCATATTTAATTAGCTATAGGGATTTAGTAATTCCATCCCGAACTAAACCAATTGCGAATGTCACCCCTATGCAAAACGGTTCAATGCCAAATGACGATGGCCACTTGATTCTATCGTCAGAAGAACGTAACCAAATTATCCGTAAACATCCTGAAGCGGAAAAGTATATCAAAAAGTTAGTCGGAGCGGTTGAGTTTATCAATAATCTCGACAGATATTGCTTATGGTTGGAGAACATTAATATCAAAGAAGTTTTGGCAATACCTGAAATAGTTCAACGGCTAAAACAAGTAAAAGAATTTCGATCCGAAAGTACGAGAGAGGCGACGAGAAAACTAGCCGATTTTCCGGCCTTATTTGGTGAGAGGCGACAGCCAACAGCTAACTACATTATTGCGCCGGTTGTGTCTTCAGTCAACCGGAAATATATGCCGCTTGATATTTATCCTCCGGAAATAATCGCTACTAACCTATGTAATATTATTCCAACTGGTAATCTTTTTATCTTCGGAGTAACCCAGTCCATTATGATGATGACCTGGATGGCCAACATTGGAGGGCGCTTAAAAAGTGACTGGCGATTCACTAAAGATAATGTTTATAATAATTTTCCATGGCCATTGAACCCGAGCGATAAACAGGTCAAAATTATTGAAGAAAAGGCACAGGCAATAATAAATATCAGGGCAGAATTTAAGGAAAATTCGCTTGGTGATATGTATAATGTTTTAACTATGCCAACTGCTTTAGCAAGGGCACATCAGGAATTAGATAAGGCTGTAGACCTAGCTTTCCGACCACAGCCGTTTTTGAATGAAAGCAAGCGAATGGAATTTCTATTTGATCTTTATGAAACGTATACTGGAGGATTTTTTACCAAAAAAAATGCGAAAACGTCAAAAGGACAGTCAAAAGTCTAACCCCATCCTGCCCCCAACGCGGGCGCACGCGTGCCGCGTGTGCCTATAGCCCATTTATTCCCTACCTTTGCCCCCAATGAAGAAAATCGGATTCCTCTCCTTCGGCCATTGGTCTGCTCATCCTTCCTATAAAACCCGTACCGCAGGCGATACCCTGCTCCAGTCTATCGACCTGGCCGTTGCTGCCGAGGAGATAGGTTTGGATGGGGCTTATTTTCGCGTGCACCATTTTGCGGCCCAGCTCGCATCGCCGTTTCCTTTGCTGTCGGCAATAGGCGCCAAAACCAGCAAAATAGAGATCGGCACCGGCGTTATCGATATGCGGTATGAAAACCCGATGTATATGGTGGAAGATGCCGGGGCCGCCGACCTGATCTCGCGCGGGCGCTTACAGTTAGGCATAAGCCGGGGTTCGCCGGAGCAGGTGATCGAGGGCTGGCGCTATTTCGGTTATGAACCCTTGCCGGGCGAAAACGATGCGGATATGGGACGCCGGAAGGCGCTGGAGTTTCTGGATAAGCTGAAAGGTATCGGCTTCGCCGAGCCTAACCCCTATCCCATGTTCCCCAATCCGCCGGGCTTATTGCGTTTAGAGCCACACTCGGAAGGGTTGCGCGAACGCATCTGGTGGGGAGCCGCATCCAACGCTACAGCTGTTTGGGCAGCAGAAAACAGCATGTACCTGCAAAGCTCGACCCTAAAGTTCGATGAAAGCGGCAAGCCTTTTCATATCCAGCAGGCCGAACAGATCAGGGCGTACAAAGAAGCCTGGAAAAAAGCAGGCCACCGGCGCGAACCACGGGTTTCGGTGAGCCGCTCGATCTTTGCACTGGTAACGGACCAGGACCGTGCTTACTTTGGGCAACAAGGTAAGTCGGCCGACAGTTTCGGTTATATCGAACCTGAAAAACGCGCGGTCTTCGGAAAAAGCTACGCCGCCGAACCCGATCAGCTGATAAAACAATTGTCCGAAGATGAAGCTATACAGGAAGCGGATACCCTGCTCCTCACCATACCCAATACCCTCGGTGTGGATTACAATGTGCATGTGCTGTCGTCCATCCTGCAGCATGTGGCTCCGGGGCTGGGCTGGCGATAGGTTTCGTGCCCTGGGTTCCGAGCTTACCTTATGCTATGTTTGGACGAGGGTTCGAATGGCTATCTCCGGGACATCGTGCTACAAATCCTCCTCCTTTAAATGTAAAAGGATAATTACCAATAACAAAAAGGTAACTAACCGCTCGGCCGCGGCCAGCCCATTCCAGGTACTGCTTTGCCACATGGCAAACCACTCGCCACCGATAACTTCAAAGCCTAAAAACCAAATTGCTACGCCGATGATAAGGCCCGCAACGGCCCAGTTTTTACTCGCGTGAAACTGTAATGCGTTGCTTTTAAGGTTTTTAGCAAGCAGCCAGCTTCCCTTTATGCAGCAAAATGCCATAGCCGCTTCCATAATGATAATCAGGATATATCCTGCATGAAACATAAAAGTACTGTTGACACTTCTGTATTGTAAATGGCTGCCGGGAAAAATGGTATCCATTTTCATCACATGCTCAACAAAAAGATAGTTTGTAAAGTAATCGGTTGTATTTTCAATTACTATCAATAAAGCCATTAAGCCAATTGCACCCACTGCGGCTATTTTAGCCAGGCGAAATAAAAATTGTGTTGAAGGCATACTTAATGATCTATTTACCAAATATATAGCTTATACTCTAATCAAATATTAAATTCTAAGCAATTAATGCCGCTGTAGTCTGAGGCTGTACATACAGTAATCCGATTTATAAAGTTCGGACAGCGGAGTCAGATCGGCTGAACATCAGAGGAAAAATCCTTATCTTCCTCTCTTTAACCCGACAAAACCCCATCACAATAATGAATGTTATCAGGCGATTCATCGATATAGGAACAAGTGAAAACCATGGATCGATCTCGAATAAGTACGTCCGGTTTATCAACTCGGTTACCTTATTCGTTTGGCTAAATATCCTTGGAAATTTGTCAGTTGCGCTCTATTTCCATCAATCCGGGATCAGCCTTGTCCTGATCGCGCACTTTTTAATATTTGTCTTAATACCCATATTCAACCGTATGGGCCGCCCGGTATTGGCTGCAGCCTGGTTCAGCGCCCTTGCCATTCTTTTTGTAACCTTTTATGCGGTCGACATTACCCTCTACGGTCTGAATTTTGCCTATTTGCCCATGATCATTTTTTTGCAGTTCTTCATGTTCCCGCCGGCGTATCTGCGATACATTGTCATTTTCATTGCTCTCGCTCTTGCCGGCTTTGTATTGGCCATTCTCTGGCCGGTTCTTAAACTGCCGCTCCCTATAGCCGTATCACAAGACTTTATCAACGCCCAGCGCCTCAATACGCTTTTTGGATTGCCGGCATTAAGCATCGCTTTTGGGGCCTACGCATTTTTTACTATCAACAAAGCAGAACATGAAGTTGCGGTAGAAAAAGAAAAGTCGGACCGCCTGCTTTTAGGCATTCTGCCCGCCTCAATTGCTGAACGCTTTAAAGATGACCAATCATTCCTGGCGGACGGTTACGACTCGGTAACGGTGTTATTCGCTGATATTGTTGGCTTCACGCAGCTGTCCGGCAAGATATCACCCACCGAGCTTGTGAAATTTCTTGACGGCATATTTCTAAAATTTGACGAGCTGACCGAAGCCTATGGCCTTGAAAAAATAAAAACCATCGGCGACGCTTATATGGTTGCCGGAGGAGTTCCCACCCGGACGGACGATCACCCGCACAAAGTATGTGAAATGGCGCTAAGAATGACGGACGTCATCAGCGGGCTTACAACTCCCGCGGGCGAACCCCTGCAAATGCGTATCGGCATTCACACCGGACCGCTTACAGCAGGCGTGATAGGTGCAAAAAAGTTTGCTTATGATCTTTGGGGCGACACGGTCAATACCGCCAGCCGGATGGAATCGCATTGTGAAGCGGGCAAAATTCAAATCACAGGCGAATTGTACGAATTAGTCAAAGATAAATTTGATTGTATTGCGCGGGGTACGGTCGCTGTAAAAGGCAAAGGCAGTATGTCGACCTGGTTCCTGGTATCGGCGTTAGCGGCCTGATCAATTATAAGCTTCGGACTTTTCTCTTTGAGCGGCAGTTAAAATAAATACGTTCCGGTTGCTCCCGGATTTAAAACGGCCGGTAATAACTTGCCGCCGGCTTTTATATTAAACTTTTTCGTATCGCGGGTATCATTATACACGATGAGAACAATTCGGCCCGATGGGGTCAGAAACGCAACATTCGGGAGATCATTGAGATAGTTCGACGCTATGCGCTTTGATCCCGGCCTTACGAACTTTGCGGCATGTGCAATAATGTAATAAGCCGGGTTGCGGGTTATCTGGTCGCCGTTAATGGTAACAGCACCCAGGCATTCGGTACATCCACCGGACGTATGCGGCTGCTGGTGCGGATCGGCGGCGAGGTTCCATTCAATAACATTCTTACACCAATTGCGGGTTGCGCCGATGATAATTTCTTTAATATGAAACTGCATATCCTTGTTCATATTCCCTGGCGCGCCAACCCATTCTTCGGTAAAATACAGGTTCTTGCCGGGCCAGGCATTGTGCACTTCTGATAACGCCGCAATTTTACCGCCGTATAAATGAAATGCTGAACCGTCTACATAAGCGCTTGCTTTCGGGTCGTTGAAAATAGTTAGGGGATAATCGGGGCGGTCGGCATTGTGATCGTACACGATTATTTTGGTTTTTATTTTGGCTGATTTAAATTCAGGGCCCAGGCTGCTTTTGATGAAACTGGCTTCCTCGACAGCCTCCATCACCATGCTTGGGTTATTGCCCGCATTTAAAGGTTCGTTCTGGATAGTAATGGCATCAATGCGAATGCCGTTTGCCTTCATCCCGTTGATGTATTTAATAAAATACCGCGCGTAGGCCTGATAGTATTCAGGTTTCAAATGGCCGCCTTCAGTACTATCATTAGTTTTCATCCAGGTGGGCGGGCTCCATGGCGAGCCCAGTATTTTAATGTTTGGATTGATGCTCAAGATCTTTTTCAACACGGGGATTAATGCCTTGCGGTCCTCAGCGAGCGTAAACTTTTTCAGATCGGGGTCTTTTTCCCCGGCAGGCAGGTCGTCGTAAGAAAAGACATGGTCATCCAGGTCGGATGCGCCTATGCTTATGCGAAGGTAGCTTGTTCCGATATCGTTCCTGCCGGTGCCAAAAAGCTCGTGCAACAATGCCGTCTGCTTGCCGGGGCTCATTTTATTGATCAGCATTGCGCTGCCACCGGTGAGCGCAAACCCGAAGCCGTCCATCACCTGGTATTTTTGTGCGGGGTTGATCGTTATTTCCGGAACGTTATTCTGCGCGGTAGTTTCCCGGACCGGTCTCTGTTTAAAAAGAATTCCCTGGCCAGGGTCTGTGAGCCAAAACTGCGGGGTACTATTTTTTAACGCGGCGTTTTGTGCTTCGACCTGGTAATTCAGCATTAATGCCGCCGGCAAGGCGAGAAGGAAGCATTTCAGATTACACATATTTGAATAGGCAAATAAAGACAAAAAAAGCCGCCCGGAGAACGGGCGGCTTTATTCAACAATCAACTAATCAATAGCCCGGATTTTGTGTAAGATTCGGGTTTAACTGTAACTCGTTTGTTCCGATAGGGAACAACAGGTGATTTGCATCTACACCCGCTCCGTTTACACCGTAAACGAGTAATTTTCCGGTTTCATCATGCTGGTTATTCATTAATGTTAAGATATTAATGGTACCGTTGGCATTAGCGCGCAATAGATCGGTCCAGCGCCAGCATTCGTTTACAAGCTCCAGTCTTCTTTCATTTAAGATGGCCAACGCCAGGTCGGTTTTTGTTGCAGCTGTCGTATTCGCTATACCCGAACGGGTTCTGACCTGGTTTAGCTCGGTAGTTGCAACTGCAAGATTACCCAGCTGATTATTAGCCTCAGCCGCAAGCAAAATAATATCTGCCAAACGCATTACCACGATATCATCCGTACCAAAATCAAGATATTTGGCGCAATATGGTATAGGTTTTGAAGCATCGGTCCCCCAGGCGTTTGCGGGCATATTAAGCGGGGCAGGAGGAGCCTGCCATTGAAATGTGGTTTGGTAGCGTGGGCCATTATCGCCTTCAGCCTGGAAAGCCTGTATAAGATCGTAGGACCCTATATTACGCTTTGGCCAGCCATCTGAGTATTGAATAAATAGCCCATTCCCCCAGTTGTAGGTGTTGACGCCATCAAACTCTATTTCGAAAATGGATTCTGCATTATTATTATTGGCAGCGCCAAACAGGTTGGCATAATTAGGCACTAAGGAATATTGGCCGCCCGTGATCACCTTATTGCAATAAGTCAAACAGTTGGCGTAGTCGCCCATTTGAGCGTAAACTTTAGCTAACAACGCATCGGCTGCACCTTGTGTCGCCCTGCCTTTTTCCCCGTTGGCCGGGGTTAGAGGTAAATTGGTATCGCCAAACTGTAAGTCGGCAATAATTTGCGCATAGACATCCGCAACAGGAGCCCGCTTGGGGGTATAGTTGCCGTTATAATTGTTGCTCAATACCAAAGGCGTCGCTCCCCACTCGGTAACGAGCCAATAGTAGTTCAATGCTCTTAAAAAACGGGCCTCTGCAAGTATCTGCGTTTTTCGGGTAGCCGTTAGAGCAGGATCTGAAATATTAGGCACATTGTCTAAAACACTATTTGCCTGCGAGATCATAGCATACAAACCTGCCCACTCGCCGGATATTTTAGTGTTACCCGGTATGTAGGTGAATGTTTCCAACGGCCATTCATTAACATTGTCGTCGCCATTAACATAACAATTGTCCGACCGACCATCGGTAAACAGGTGATTGTCGTACTGATAGAAACCAGGACCCTGCTGTAAGTAATTATATGCCCCGGTTAATGCACTTTCGGCATCCTGGGCTGTTTTGTAGAAATTTTGCGTTACCAGGTTAGACTTCGGCACTTTATCTATAAAACTCTTTTTACACGCTGATAAACCTAATGCGACCACTGTGGCACCGGTTAAAAATATTTTTATATTTCGCATAGCTATATCTTTATCTGATTAAAATTGAACATTTACTCCAATGGTATATACTCTTGCAGCAGGGTACGCGCCATCGTCCACACCTAAGGATAATATGGTCGGAGCGCCGTCGCCCGCATTTACAGGCTTATTGTTGGTGCCATTACCGAAACTGTTTACATCGGGTGTATAACCTTTGTATTTTGTGATCATAAACAAGTTCTGCCCCGTAGCAAATATTCGCAGTCGCTGAACACCAATTTTCTTTAACAGATCAGCGTCGAAATTATACCCTAAAGTGGCGTTGCGTAGACGGAAGAACGAGCCGCTTTCGACGTAATATGATGTAGGATTTGAATTCAGGAAGTTATTTGAAGTATTGGTACCGGCTCCGTTATTGAAAGCGCCCGGCACGCTGGTTATGTCACCTGGCTTTTCCCAACGGGCAAGCACATCTGCACTTTCATTGGCGCCACCATTGAGCCTGTCAGTTTCCTGGCGGGTAGCATTGTATATTTTGTTACCGTACACCCCGTCGAATAACAAGGAGAGACTGAATGCTTTATAACGTAAATTTTCGGCAATGCCGTAAGTGAACTTAGGCAATGCGCTGCCTAAATTAGTTTCGTCGGTGCTAAACAATTCATTACCGGTTTTGGGGTCGACGCCCAAGGCTTTATAGCCCCAGAATGTGCCCAGGGAATACCCGTTTTGAACCGTTTCTACATTAAATCCTGCCCCGCTGCCGCCCAGCGATACCTGTGCCGATGGCTGTGGCGCGCTTAATCCCGAAAACACATTGCTATTGAACGACATGTTAAGGTTCATATCCCAGGTCAGGTCTGTTTGTCTTACAATTGACCCATCGATACTAAACTCGAAACCTTTATTGATGTCGTTACCCGGCAAGTTGCTGGCTATTGTTTTAGATCCCGTAGTACCCGGTAACGTTTCGGTAAATATCATATCGGTAACCTTTTTATAATAGTAGTCGGCCGAGACTGTGATCCTCCTGTTTAAAAATCCCGCATCAAAACCGATGTTGGATGAATTTGCCGTTTCCCATTTCAAATATGGATTACCTATCTGCGAAGTGAGCGCATAACCATTTGCAGCGGTTGCTGTATTATATGGGTAGCCAACCGGGCTTAGCTGGGTATAGGAAGGATACAAATAAGAGTATGGAGGTAAATTACCTGTTCTGCCCCAGCTGCCCCTGATCTTCAGGTCCTGGATCCAGTTAATATCTTTCATAAAATCTTCATTTGATACCCTCCAGCCTGCAGAAAACGCCGGGAATGTTCCCCAACGGTTATTAACACCTACGCGAGAGGTCCCATCGGCGCGTAATGTCGCTGTTAACAAATACTTATCGTTATAAGAATAAGTTGCCCTGCCGAAATAAGAATTGGTCGACCACTCGTAATTCGACGAGCTTACGTTTTTGCTGGCGGTAGCAGCATTAAGCGTGGTAATATCGCTTGAACCAAAACCTTTACCATTCTCATCTGAAAGGAATATTTTTTCGTCCAATGCTTCCGTACCCACAACGACGTTCAGCTTGCTCAACCCAAAAGTTTTATCGTAGGTCAAGGTATTATCCCACGACCAGCGTGTGGTTTCGCTATAGTTTTGGTCAGCATAACCATTAGGTTCACCGATTCCTGTTAAGCTTTTGTATGGATCGATGAAAAGTTGATAATTCGAATTTTCATTGGTCACATTCAGCTGGCTGCGGTACTTAATACCAAAAGGCAGCTTGATCTCGGCGAAAGCATCTCCCAGTAAATTATTCGCAATTGTGTTATTGGTGTTGTTGTAAATGTCAGAAACAGGGTTTTCACCAGAATAAAGATTACTGGTACCATAAACACCCGGGTTAGGGGCATTGGCGGGCATATAGACAGGAATATACTCCGGCGTTACCAATGCCGACAAAATAGTACCGCCATGCGCCGCAGAAGCATTCTGAGGGATGGTTCGTGAATTGGACCGGTTATAATTGACGTTACCGCCAAAAGTCAACCAGTCATTTATTTTTTGGCTAACGCTGAATTTAGCAGAATAACGATCGAAATTGGAACCTTCAACGATACCGTTCTGGTCCAGGTAGCCAAGCCCGAAATAATACGTTCCCGTTTCAGAACCGCCGGATGCTGCAACATTCGCGCCGGTCTGCATCGCACTATGGTAAATAATGTTCTGCCAGTTATTATTAGTGGCATTCAGATCGTAATAAGATGGAAGGGTTGGCGCTGTCCCGCCTCCGATCTCGGTTTGAAGGGCTAACCATTGCTGGTTATTTAACATCGGTATTTTTTTGGATATGTCCTGGGTGCCCGTGTAAAAATCGGCATCAATCTGTGCTTTGCCTTTGGTGCCCTGTTTGGTAGTGATCATCACCACGCCATTGGTAGAACCTGCCGCACCGTAAATACCAGCCGCCGACGCATCTTTCAATATACTGAACGATTCGATGGAATTCGGGTCGAGGCTTTTAATATCATTCGTCAGCACTCCGTCTACCACATACAATGGCTCGCCGCCATTTGGCGAACCAACGCCGCGTATCCGGATAGACAGGTCAGCGCCAGGCTGGCCTGAAGGCACTGTCACCTGCACGCCCGGCGCTTTACCGATCAGCGCTTCTTCCGGGCTGACGATCGGTCTGCTTGATACGTCTTTTACGCTAACCGTTGTTATGGCCGAAGTAATGTCTGATTTTCTCTGCGTACCATAACCGATCACGACGATCTCGTTAAGCTGCTTGTTTGAGGATACAAGCGCCACATCAATCGTAGTCCGGTTATTCACCGGTTGTTCCTGGCTGGTAAAGCCGATGAACGAGAATACAAGCGTTCCATTCGCGGGCGCGCTTATGGAATATTTACCGTTTGCATCCGTGGACACAGCGGTGTTCGTGCCCTTAATAGTAACGGTCACGCCAGGCAGCGACGCTCCCTGGTCATCTTTAACAAGTCCGCTAACTGTTGTTTGCCCAAAGGCGAACGAGCACACAGTTAACAGCATGACGATAACTAAAGTAAATTTTTGTTTCATGCTTTTTTAAAAGTTTAAAAATTGATTTAAATGCCGGCGGCATTCTATTAAGTCGTTGTAAATTTAAAACGATTATTCTCAAAAAAACGAAAATAATTAGTACTTTTTTATTTACAAATAACTGATATATAGACAGTTATAATTAATATGATACGGTATAATACCGCTTGATCGGTCCAGCTAAATCGTTGATTATTAGTTCGAATTGGGGCTTAAGCACTGGGCAAACAGAACATTAGTGATACGGAAAAACACCGGGGTAAAAAAAACTTTAAAAAGTTTTATTTTTAGTTAATTGCCGTGTGTGCGGACACACCTTCATTGCACATGCACGTCCTCGAGGAGTAATTTGCTCCATCCTTCGCCGCTTTCGGGCTTCGTTTTCCTGGGGCGCGGGGATAGTAACTTTTTTATCCGATTGCTGTATTGCCAGCAGGTGCTCTGGCGTATTTCGAGTATTTCAGCCAATTTATGGGATGATATTTTACCGTTGCTTGAATAGACAAGGAAAATGAGGTAGAACCCCTTGGTGATCGGTATCCGGATATTATGGAGCAGGGTAAATGCGGTGACAGATTCCTCATGGCTGCATTTAGTGCATTTCCGGCTATACGACGTACGGCCGCTGAAAGAGTGCTCATTGCCACATTTATGACATTTGTACCCCTGCTTCCATTTCAATTCGGCCAGTAATCTATAGCAACTGTCAGCATCGGGGTAAATTTTGCTGAACTCTTCGAAATCAACCTCGGTTGACATGATACGATCACGCGCCACCTTTTCAAAATCGTGCTGAAGTACCTCCTTATCCTTCTCAAGCAATCGGTTCATCCGAAGGATCTCTTCGGCCTGGCGCTGCAAAACTTCATTGGTCCGGTTCAGTTCTTCATTTTGATGCTCGATAATCCTGGCTTTGTCAATTACTTCCGCTGTACGCTCTTGTACCTGCTTTTCGAGCTGAATATTGATCGATTCCTTGAACTTTTCTTTTTCCTTTAATTGCCTGATCATCTCTATCTGGGCGTTGTCCCTGGTTCGTTTCAGTATGCGAACCTGGTCGCCCAAAGCAAGGGCGAAAAATATCATTTCGAGAATAAAGCAAATACTGAGACTGTAGTATCCGACCGTACCAAGATCGATCTGGCCGAAATTGGTCAGTATTTTTATCACAAAGCCAACCACGAGAAAGCTATAACCAAGAACGAAAAACCTGGCCGGCCTGTAGCCTTTCAAAAAAACATAAACGCCCGTGAAAAATGCGATACAAAGTGGAATAAACTCAAGGAATTTGTAATTGAACCATTGCTTATCCACAAAAAAGCAGACAAAAAAGTACACGACCCTTAGGCCGATAACACCCCAGATTAATTTATGCAGCCAGGGTGTGTTGGTTTTTACAAACAGCAGCTTATCAGTGAAAATGAGAGCCGAAACGCTTACGCAGCAAAGCGCAAAACCATAGGCATACTGGTTCCAGCCGGGGGAGCCCGGCCAAAGGTATTCATACCCGACCCCGTCAGTGCAAAGCTCATAAAACGCTACGCTGAGGTTATAAAGAATATAGTACAGGTATTGTCTTTGCTTCACCGCGATGAACATCAGCAGGTTGTAAAAGGCAAAAACCAGTATCATGCCATAAAACACGCCAAAGAGCAGGTATTCATCAAGCGCATATTGAATAAACCAGCCCACCGAACGCAGCACGATGATGACATCCGCAGTCTGGTGCGATTTTATCCGGAAATAGTAGGTGAGTTCTTTGTCCGGGTAAATATCCAGGTTAACCTCAAAGTTTTTGTGATGATAGGTTCTGTCTCCGAACTTATTCAGCGCGCCAAAATGTTTGCTTTGATAAGTTCCATTCCCGTCGGGAATATAGGCCGTGATATCATCGATTGTCTGATCGAAAAACTCAAGTATCCATCTCTTCTTCGTTGCTGAGGGATGTTTGATCCTGATCCTGTACCAGTATACCGACCCGATATTATAATTCTGGGGCGTACTGGACCAACTTGCTTTGAATCGCGCTGAAGCCTCGCCGGATGAAACCTGGCTAAACTGCAACGTTCCTTTAGGGTCTTCCAGGCATTCGATCTCGTGGTAGGTGAAGATATGCTGATCCGCCTGATCGCTCATTACCACTTCCTGCTGAGCTCTGGCTTTATTAGCCAGGTGCAGAAAAGCTATCAGAATCAGACCCTTAAAAAAGAAATTGTACAACCTGTTCAACGCGTGCAGATAAAAACAAGACAAATTTACCAAAGATTATTTTACCCGGTTACGCTGCACCGGGCATCTTCTCGAGTCGGAGCTATTTTTTGTATTCCCGGTAAGCGCCAAACCTCGCAAGATCATCCTCGCCTAATTGCCGCGGGATCGGGAACGGTGAAATATTCAGCTGAGCGCATATCTGCATCCACAGATCTGTACGCGTATAGGTTTGGTGTACCATTTGAAAAGGAATTGATAGCAGCAGGTTCTTCGCGGCCTGCGGTTGTCCTTTGTCGATCAATAACTGCACCTGTCTCTCTTCGACAAACTCATCCTTCAGCGCAGCTACCTTGGCCAACCATTGCTCCCGTTCAGTAAGCGTTTGTTTCCCGATGCCCCGTAGTATTTCATCCCTTTCGATGATCACCTGCGGGTGTATCTGCAGCCATGGCTCGGATATAGCATCCAAAGCTGTTCTTGCACCTGCCAAGTCGCCCTTTTGCTCTAAAAGCCTTGCCAGCAATGCCTTTGCAAGTCCCAGCTTCGAGGCCGAAAGCGTTTTTATGGCATCATCCATTCGCCCGCGCCCGGCCAGCCACGACCCATAGTAAAAGCGCCACGTATCCGCGTCTGCGCTATTGGTTTTGCCAATGGCCCATTGGAACGGCTTGTCCAGATTTTCCATACCCGACGGCGGCCAGTTATACTGATCGATAGCAGGATACACAGGAGCTTTACCTTTTTGCTGACAGGCCCGTACCAAATTCTCCCAAACCGTGACGGTTTCCGACCGCGCCCATCCGAAGAGCGGGATGTCCTTCACAGGACGCAAAGAAATAGCAGGCACTTTCAATTGGGTAATATTCAGTTCCTTGTCAGCCGGTATCCAATATTCGGCGTGCCACCGGTGTTCCCCGGGTTTCAGTTCCAGTTTGATCGATTGATCCCTTATGGGTCCTCCCTGCAGTTCGATATATTGCTGTCGCTTTGCTGTGCTTAACATCGCCCAGGAGGTATCGCCGGCAACGCCATAGCTCCATAGTTTGATACCCGGTGCAACGGCCTCGTCAGCCACGTGGTACAAACCGGTGCCCAGCGACGGCGTATAGGCCCCGAAAGCGTTTACATTGCTCGTCTGCCAGAAATAGCCGGTCATTTCTTTAATATCTGACTGCGTTTTCGGACCTGACTTTTCCCAGTCGATCGTATCCAGTTTGGATGAATGTGACAATACTTCGCCTTTAGGAAAATAAAACCGTGTATCAGGTTCCGAAGGAATAGCAGCATTTGACCACGACATCCATGGATATGCCGCCGTACCGGGGTTGTTGAAAGCCACACGTTCGGTCAAAAAATCATCATCAGGTCCCAATGAATATTCGACAGACCATTGCATACCGAAACGCAGTTCACGTTCGCCGCACGCTACATAAGTTCGTCCCGCTGTTCGGTCGATCCTGTAGTCTACCTTTTCATTCTGGCTCGGTGAATGGGATATGGGAAAGCTGACCTCGATACCTCCCGCAGTAAAATAAAAGCGCGGCAGTATCCGCTCCTGCCTGATCACGTCAGGCGTATATAAAACGTCTTTGCCCGAACTTTCAAGTATCATGGAAATAATCTTGCCGCCAAGATCAGGGCATATAGTGACCTTCATTTTGGCATTTTCAAGAACGATATAATGGTATTTTTTTAAAGCCGGCCTGTTGGATGTTTCGCAATAGCTGACATAAGGATATACGCCGTTCGGATCAAAGGCTGTGGGAATAGGTCCGAAGGCTGTCAGGTTGTGCGTCAGTTTATAATCATCGTATTCCGTGCAGACCACTTTCGAAACACGTTGCTGCCCTACTGCATTCAGCACCGCATAGGTCCATACCATTATTAAAAGGGTCCCGTATCTCATATTGTTATTTCTTCGCTGAAAGACGATCGCTCAACTCGCGGATCAATTCCTGGCCATCGCTTACCTGCGTTTTCAGGGTATCTTCATTGAACTTGGTCTCATTGGCTAGCGTTTTCATATGGTCATTAAATTTGGCCAGCAGTTCCCTGCATTTCTTATCGGCGGATACAGCCGCTTTTTCTTTTATTATCCTGATCTTTTCATAATCGGATACACCCTCCCTCAATTTTTCAAACCTGATGCCGCTGTTGGCGCCCGGGTAAACCAGGTAGCAATCTCCGGCCGCCCAGCTTCCGTGCCGGCCATCCCGGTTAGGATCCTGCGGCCAGGCATCATAGGCCCAGCGTAAAAAGCCGCTATATCCGTATGCAGACGCATACCAGCTGATCCACCTGCCTTCAATTGGCGGTGAGAAGAGAAAGTTATTGGGTTTGGGGGGCGTGCAGCAAACATAATAAGTTGTCGTAAACCCTTTGGCCTTGCGCTCCGCGACAATATCCATCGGGGATTCCTTTCCCTTAACATAGGAATAGTCATCCAAAAGGTCCTTCAGTTCCGGGTGCCAGTCGCCGGCGTAAGTGATCTTCCATCCCGGCCAGTTAGCCTTTACAAATTTGATGGCGGTCAATGTCTCATCCATCGGGTTTTCATTGATGCCGATATAGGTTTTGTTCAGCCAGCCCTTCTTTTGTAAATGCACTTTCAGGTCATCCAGGAATGGCCCCCAATATGCTTTGAACTTATCTGATCCCGGCGGCCAGGACTCAGTAATGTAGTTTCCGGTAGTGCCGTCAATATAACGAAATCTGTAATTTCCGGGGATAGGCGTATAAACCGTTATGGCTTTGTCAATACCTACGCTCATCGCAAGCTCAACGTATTCGTCAAATATCTTATAATCGAATTTCCAGCTGCTATTCTTCTGTTTGGTGGATTCGATCATCCCGCCTTCTATCGTATAGGAATTGTCGCTCCAGGGCGAATTGACGGCATAGGTAGTAATATATTTGCCTCCGGCGTCGGCATACAGCTTCAAATGCTTTTTTAATAATAGTTTGTGTTCCTCCGACCAGGGCTGCAAATGATTATCCCACGCCAAAACCCAAGGGTTTTGCCACAGATCGAGCCTGAATTTCCAATCATGCGGCGGCGGAAGAAGCTGGTTTTGCACTTCAATATTAAGTTGCAGCGATTTTTGGAAACCTTTAGCTAATATTACAATAGTGCCCTTATAATGACCGGGCCATGTACCCGCCGGGATATTGATGGCCACCCAAACCGGCCTTACCGTTTTCCCCGGAACATCAAAACGGTCGAACTGCTCAAAGCGGTCGGGCATCAAATAACCATCCTTATATGGCGAGCCGCCGCAATCCACTTTATCCGAGCCATATGGATAATTGGCGAGCACATAGCGCACCATGTTCAGGCTGATATTGTTTTTATTGATCTTATGGCCGTGACCGTCAACCAGGTCGCCCAATTTAAAGCGGACCTGCTCCAGCGTATCGGCCGACCATACCACGATTTGCGCATTCAGGCGTTCTCCCTTCCAACCACAGGCCGACCATGAGGAAGTTTCCTTTAATTGCGGGACTTCCGTCCTAAAATAAAGCTCATCCTCCGAGCCGAAGCTGGCACGAAAGCCTTGCTGTGAATTCCATGCCGCGGGATCGGTCGGTTTATCAAGGGTAAACTCGTCCTGGTAATGAGGGCTCAGCACCGGCAATGAAGCCGAATCTACTCGTCCTCTTTGCTCCTGCGCGAATGCGGCTTGCATGCAAAAAAGAGCCGGCAATAAAAGTAACAAAAATCTTTTCATTATTCGTTATAGGATGCGCGTGTGCGCAAACACATCTCCAAAGAAAGACAATAATCCTGGATAAAGGGACTTTATGCAACCGAAAATATGAAAATAAATTACCGGTCATGGCGACGGCAGCGTAAACCAGAACGTGCTCCCTTTACCAATCTCACTTTCAACACCGATCTTTCCGTCATGCCGTTTGATGATCTCAGAGCTGATGTATAAGCCAAGCCCCAGACCCGGATTTCGGTAATCCTGTTTTCCCGCCTGGTAATACCGGTCGAATATGAATGGCAGCTGTTCGGGCGGGATACCCGGGCCATTGTCTTTTACCGATAATTTAGCGGAATCGCCTTTACCCTCAATGGTGACGTATATCTTTTTTGACGCCGGCGCATATTTTACCGCATTGTTTACAAGATTGACGATCACCTGGTCTATAGCACGTTCGTCGGCGTGTACCTCCAGTGTTTTGTCTCCCAGCACATCTATTTCATGCCTTCCCGCAACAGCAATGTGGTTACAACAGGCATTTACCAATTCCGAGAGAATAAACCAATGCTTCTGCAGCGGAAGCTGCTGTTCTTTGATGCGGTTCACGTTAAGCAGATCCTCCACCAGGTTGCCAATTTTATACATGCTGCGATTGGCCTGCTCGATCAATTTCTGAAATTTATCAACTACTGGCTCATCTTTCATCCGGTAAAGCAATTGGATGGAGGTTTTAAGACTTGTTAAAGGCGTCTTTAGCTCGTGGCTTGCAATACTAATGAAGTCGTCTTTCTGTTGCTCGATCTTTTTTAGCTCATCGATTTCTGTCGCGGTCCCTATCCATTGCTCAAGCCTGCCTGTGGGACTGAACAAAGGCGACATGCGGACCAGGTGCCAACGATAAATGCCGTCAACACCCTTTTCCCTGATCTCATACTCACCTGGCCTTTGGCTACGGACGATCGCCGAGAGCCGCTCCAGGTTGAGCGAGAGATCGTCCGGATGTATTACCTGTTTCCAGCCCCAGTTTTTCGTCTCTTCGAAGCTCAATCCCGTGTATTCGTACCAACGCCGGTTGTAGTATTCCACTTCTCCTTCCGCAGTGCTCGACCACGCGATCTGGGGAATTGAATCTAAAAAGGTTTGAAAGCGTTCCCGGCTTATCTCCAAGTCCTGGATGATATTCTGAAGATTCTCATGCGCCTGCATCAGCTCTTCATTGGTTGCCACCTGTTCTTCGTTGGCAGCTTCAAGCTCTTCATTAGCTGATGTCAATTCCTCGTTTGTAGAAGTTATCTCTTCGTTGGCGGCGGCCAACTCAATTTCATATATTTTTCGGTCGTGAACGTCGGTACTTGTGCCAACCCAAAGCGTTACCTGGCCCCGGTCGTCTTTAAATGGCGTAAAGCGGCTAAGATGCCACCTGTATTCACCATCATACCGCTGAAGACGATGCTCCAGTTCCATATCAATTCCTGTTTTTACAGCATGCGGCCATTGTTTGGCGGCCTCAGCAAGGTCTTCAGGATAGATAAAACCCCAAACCTTTTCCCTTAGATTTTCAAAACCTTCTATACCCGTATAATCATACCATTGCTGGTTATAATAGGTTGCCCTTCCGTCGGGTCCTGATGTCCACATTTTATGCGGGATTGCATCCAGCAGGAACCTGAATCTCTGCTCACTTTGTTTCCTCAAAGCAATCTCGCTCGCAGCATCTTCATTCAGCCTGGTATTTTCAAGCGCCATGCTGATGATATTCGCAAAATTGAGGGCGAATTCAAGGTCTTCCTGGTCAAAATGCTTTTCGGGACGCGACGATATGAAATTCACCATGCCGGTAATCTTATTATCCGTCCACATCGGCGCCACGATAACCGAATGCATACCGATCTTTTTGATCTCTTCCCGCTGAACGGGGTCGGCAATGATAAAATCGAACATTTGCTCCGTCACCACCGGCACAAATCCCGGCTGGCCCGTTTTTAGAACAACTGCCGCACCGGTATTGCCATTCAGGTCGGTAGGATAGTTTTTCCGGTATTGATAGGCCCACTCAATTTTTTGTGGATCCTCATGTTGCAATAAGATAAGGTCGAGCTTGTTATCTTTAATAAGATCGACCGTAAACCAATTGGCAAATTTTGGAACAATAAATTGTGATATCTGCTTGAGCGCAGTAGCGGTATCGCGCGTTTTTGCCAAGGCAGTGGCCGCCTCGTTCAGATAAGCAAAAAGATCTTCGCGCTTCCGGTACCTGGTGATATCACGGATGAACAGATAGGTTTTGATATCACCATCACTTTCCGGAGCCGGGCTTGAACTGACTAAAACCCATTTTTGCTGATTGTTCTGCGTAAGCGTAAATTCTTTATCCTTGATCGGCTGGCCCTTCAGTACAGATTCTTCAACCGATCGGTCAGATGAAGTGTCCTTAAAAAAATTGAATGCCAGATCACCGGTTAATGATCCGGGATCGAAGTTGAATTCAGACCGTGCTGCACTATTGATATATTTAATTATTCCGGCTGAATTGATCCCAATAGTTCCAACAGGGATATGTTCAAAGCCATTCGCGGCGGGATTGAGATTTCCGCCGTCAGTAATATCTTTCCTGGTTTCTTGATCTTTTTGTATCGGGTGCCCGCCCTGCTTTTCCATCATTAGGCAGCGTTTATCCTGATAAATTTATGTTATTTATTGATACTCCGCAAAAAACAGTGTTAAAGTTATATGCCGGGGGATAACCACATTATTGAATTCCATAATCAAAATAAGCCTGAAATGTCAGGAAAATTTCCGTTTGCTAACGTCAAATCCGTTCATATACTTAACTTAGTCTCAGGATAATTTACCTTAAGCTTCATTGCCATGCCCAATCATCTCTCAGTTCTCGGCATCATTCATACCGCCATCAGCATCATCGCGCTCATAGCCGGTTTCACGGCGGTGTATAAAACCGGGAAGATCGACCCAAAGAATAGCATGGGAAAATGGTATATCCTGTTGACGGTGATCACTTGTCTTACCGCTTTGCCGATCATGAAGACGGGCCACCCTACCGGCGGACATTATCTCGGGATCATGATACTGGTATTGCTCCCTTTGGGAATCTATGCCAGGCGTATTTTTGGCAGGGCCGCCGGCTTTGCGCAACTGTTCATTATGTCTACAACGCTTTTCCTGTCGATGATCCCTGCGATCATCGAAACATTGACGAGGCTACCCCTGAGCCATCCTTTGGCAGCCGGGCCCAACGACCCGATTATATTAAAAGCATTGTCGGGGCTCATTCTTATCTACCTGGTTGGTGTTAGCTACCAGGAGGTTAAATACCGCAGGCAGCAAAAAGCGGCGCGGTCAGGCGCATTGGCCCCCGAACAAACGAAGTGATGAACACCGCCGAAAATATCGTTTTAATAAATTTTTTAACCTTTGTGTATCGGTGGGCACATTTTATCCGTAAGGATTGTGTAAAAGTGTGAGAGAAATGAAAACTAATTTTATCGTTAAAAGAAAATTTATTCTGCCTGCCTGCATCCTTTGCCTGGCAGCGCTGTTATCTTCCTGTTTAAAAAGCAGTACTACCGATTATGCCCCGCCCGCAGCGCTGGTATCTTTTTTCCAGGCATCGCCTGACGAAGCCGCCCTCGATCTGTATTTCAACAACAACAAAGTAAACCTGGGGCCTATAAATTACGGCACCGGGCTGGACTATTTCAGGGCCTATGCGGGCGTAAGAACCATCAATTTTTATACCTACGGTGTAATGAGCCAGGTATTTTCAGATACGGCAACAATAAAGGCAAACCAGGTTTATTCGCTTTTCCTGACCGATAAGTCTAATAAGCCCGAACTTGTTTTGCTGAACGATACGATCAAGCAGCCTCAGCCTAATACCGCAAGTATACGTTTTGTGGATCTCAGCCCTGACGCGCCGAATGTCGACCTCGTATTGAGCAACGTTGTGACGGTGACGAACAAAACCTATAAAGGCTATTCCTCATTTTTGCCTGTTACGGGGAATTCCACCTACAATATACAGGTGAATAGAGCGGGAACCAGCACGGTGCTCGCCACGCTCAGTAATGTAACCTTCAATACCAACAAGGTTTATACTATCATATTCTCGGGACTGGTTTCCGGCACCACAACCGCCGATCAGCCAGCTATTTACTATGTTACCAATGCTTACTATTGACAATGCTGTGCTACAGTTACTTAAATAGCCCGGTATAAAGTAAAATATTTGATAGAAAAGCAAACATTGGCAGTAAAATTGCTGTATTATATATACAAAACAGCTTCCAATGATAACGATATACCTGGCACTTAAAGTAAGCGCCTTATTACTGACTTTAATACTGCCTCTTCGCCGACCCCGGCTGAGCAGTAAAAACGATATAGAATTAAGTGACTGGGCGATAAACGCCAAAGGTGAGATCGAAAACCTTGCCGAAACCGAAGCGCGCAACCACCCCATCAAGATCAAACATTAAAGAGTTTGCCTGCCATACCGAAGCCCCTCTTTGGGGCTTTTTTAATTTTAAGGGCTATTTCAAGCATCTCGAAATCGGCCAGGCCCAGTTCCGGTTTGTTTAGTTTTTGCTGCAAACTGTCGACTTTAGCTTGCAGCTGTGCAATATTACCTGCCCACGATACCAAGGCGATCTGTAAAACGAAAAGCGGGATTATTTTGATAAACCGGATGTTAAAAGGAATAAGTAATTATACCAGTTTTTCAAATTCATCCATTGTATCAATATCAATACTTCCCTCCGGGAAATCGATAATTTCTACGCTGTCGCGATACAACTGAATGATCTTTCTCGCACCCTGGTCGCCTTTCAGATTTGCCAGTTCATTGAACAGGTTCTTATGAAAAAGAGCGGGTGCCCCTAAGGTATTGCCATACCTGCTGGCGGCAATAAGTTTTCCGCTTCTCTGGCGGGCAGCTATGAGTTCGTTAAGCAATAATGAATTAATGAATGGCTGGTCGCAAACCATCAGTAATACAGCATCGGTCAATGGATCAATGTGCTCTAAGGCATCTATCGCCGTCGCAATAGACGAGGCCATCCCCGTTTGCCAGTCTTTATTTTCGGCAATGCAAACTCCGTTTAGATCTATGTGCGGCAAGATTTGCTCGGCGTTCGCTCCGAGTATAACCAGGATGGTTTGTATGTTTGCGCCTTTTGCCGCGTCTATTGCGTTTTGCAACAGAATCTTGCCATGGTAACCGAGCAATTGCTTTGGCGACCCCATTCTTGCAGACTGCCCCGCCGCAAGGATCACGGCGCAGCAATTGGTGACAAACGTTGCTCCAGACTCCATATCAGTCGCGTTGATGTATGGCGGTTTGGCGCAGACGTAAAAACGCGCCGCCGCGGTTTGAAAGAGCGGCTTTTACTTCGGCGATCAGCGAGAGGGCGATCTCCTCCGGTGTAACAGCGCCGATATCAAGCCCTACCGGCGCATATATCCTGTTCATATCCTCTGCCGAAATGGTTATGCCCGCGGTTTCCAGTTCGTGCCATATCCTTTCCGAACGCAGCCGGGGGCCCAGCAGACCTATGTATCCTGCATTGGTGGCCAATGCCAGGGGTAAGTTGTACTTATCGGTCTTATAATCATGCGCCATTAATACTACAGCTGTGAAGTTATCAATAATAGCTTTTGAGAGGTCGCCCGGTGACAGCACATCATCCGCAATTGCGGCAATACGAGTGTTGATCTTTAGCGGATCAGCTATGATCGTGAGCCGCCAGTCCATTTCTTTGATCAGCCTGCTCATCGGGTAAACGTCATATTGGTGCCCCATGAGCACCATATGTATTTCGGGCGGCAATATTTCAATGAATAACTCCAGCTTGCGGCCATCCTCAGTGATAAATTCTTTTGGCGCCGAATGACCACTTTGCAATTCCAGCTCCGCCGCTTCATGGATTGCCCGTTGTAGCCGGGCATCATTGAAGCCGGTGAGGCTTTCAGGGCCGTTGTACATAATCACCTGCCCCTCCGCGATATCCCAGTTCCCCGACAGGCCGGTAACCGTCAGCAAAATATGCGTTTCTCGGTTTGAATTGATGCAGCGTTTCAATACCTCAACCGGGTTATTGTCATCGACAGCATCAAGCGGGGTAAACAACACATCGATCACCCCGTTGCAGCCTAAGCCAACGCCTATCTGGTAGGGATCGTCCTCTGTGGTATCATAAGTGATCAATGTAGATTTAGCGCTTTGGATGGCGTTACGCGCGCGCTTTAAGGCGTCGCCTTCCAGGCATCCCCCGCTTATCCCCCCTACCCATACCCCATTATCCATAACCAGCATACGCGCGCCGGTGCGCCGGTAAGAAGAGCCTTCTACCCTTACAACAGTCGCCAATGCAAGCTTTACAGCGGATTTGTCCGCGGCGTCGTAAGCGTTGATGATGGCTTTGATCTCTTTCATTCCCCGAACCTGGTAACAGCGATAAAGATACAAATTGCTCCCCTTAACTGATACCTGCGAAAAAATCACACTAAAATGTTATAGCGCAGCGAGTTGAGAGTTAGTAAATTTATTCTAACCTATTAATCACTTAAAAACATAAACATTATGAAAACTCACAAAATCTATCGCGTCTTATTGGCCGCTGCGTTATTTCAGTTTATTGCCCTTGCGTCTTCGGCGCAGATATCTATTTACGCGTCTATAACCGGGCAAAAACAAGGCGCCATCAAAGGCGATGTCACCGCTAAAGGATATGAAAACAAGATTGAAGTATTCGGTTATAGCGACGATGTTATAAGTCCGCGCGACCCTGCGTCGGGTCTGCCTACCGGTAAACGAATGCAAAAACCGTTTATGATAACTACACACTTTGACAGTTCGACACCGCATCTTTTAGAGGCGATGTACAGCAATGAAAACCTCCCGACAATGGAACTTCAATTATATAAACCCAATAATGCAGGCATGATGACGCTTTATGTTACAATTAAACTCTCCAACGCGTCCATATCAGAGATAGAACAAAATTTCGATAAATCGGCGACAGTGGCAGCCGACAGAGCGGCCAATGTAAAAATAGCTTTCACATTTCAGAAAATAGAGTTCACTTACACTACCGGCGGGATAACCGCCATGGATGACTGGACCAGTACAAAGTAAAGCAAGCTTGAAATGTATATCCGAATGGCATACTAATTAAAGCGGTATGCCATTATTCATTTCCCGAACGGCGGCTGGCCATTCAGCTGCCGGTACAGGGGAAGGTCGTTCCGCGGGGCTGCCGATTGGTGGAAATGCGTGCAGTAGTATACCTGCAGGTGCAGCTCATCAACGCCATTACGCATTACTGCTATGTCGGGCAATTGTTTTACACTGTCAAAGAAAGGCTTTACATCAGCATCGACGCTTGGTTGGTTTTCCTGGGCGATAATGATAGCGTCTTTACCCAATAGCGCTTTCGGATCAACTAAAAACGCGGTATTGCGCGGATCATTGCTGAAGCAGATCAGTTCCTTTTTGCCTTTGAGCGACCAATCCACCTTGCCCATCAGCCACCACCTTGGGGCTCCGGCAAAAATATTGGGATTGCTTGTCCAGCCTTCCCTGTCAAAGCGCTTGCCGATGTCATCGTAATCTATACCTTGTATGGTTGGGTCCACGGTATCACCGTGGAGCTTATACACCAGCCATTTGGGGCCATAGGCCGACCAGAAGCCGGTAACCATGTGCATACCGAGAATGCCAATGGTCAGCACCGTAAAGTAAACCGAAAAATTGATCCAGCGGCGGGTAAGCCGGAGCATTTTACTGCCTTCTGATAGTCCCTTATCTACCGCGTAGCCCAATGGAATAAAGAGCATCATGTAGCCAGGCGCCTGCCAGTGGAAATGATATTGCAAATTGGCCCAAAGGGTAACTATTGTAAAAAATACAATTGGCAGAATAGATAGCCAGAAGAAGAAGCTATAAGGCTGGGATGTGTTTCGCTGTTTGTACGATTTGTATAGTTGAACCACCATTGGTATCCATATCCATGGCAGCACAACGAGCGCTTGCCCGCCGATACTTCTAAAGAACCAATCGAAATGCAATTGAAAATCAGAACCGGTTCCGGCGCGCGAGCCCTGGAAGACAAATGACGCCCAGTTGTTATTATAGTTCCACCAAAGCACTGGGAAGGCAAAAATTATGGTGATCAATACCGCTAAATAAGGTCCCGGGTGCCATAACCAGTGGCGCTGGTCTTTATTAGTCGCAATGAACAGGAACACGCCCGCAAATATGAATAACACATGGTATTTGCTCAGCGTTGCCAGGCCAAGGCATACACCCGTCATTACCCAAAGTTGCCATGTTCGGCGACTATTACGAATAACTTGCAGGTCTTTCGAGGGCTGAAAGAACATGATCTGCACGATGAAGTAAATACTCGCCAGCCAGAAGAACATCAGCGGTGCATCCGGCTGGAACCAGCAGGCGATGGCAACGGTGAAGACCGCGCTCAGGTTCATCATGGTAACTGCCCAAAAACCGGCCCTGGCATTGAATAATTGTTTAGTGATGAGAAACAGCAACCAGCTTGTTCCGGCGAACAGCAATACAGCCGGAAAACGCAGGCCGAGGTTAGTCAGTCCAAATATTTTGATGCTCAAGCCGCTCAGCCAGAAGAACAACGGTGGTTGGTCGAAATAACTCCATTCCAAATGTACCGCACCCCGAAAATAGTAGGCTTCTCCGATGCCTAACCCCGTGTATGCTGCAAAGAACAGGCGCGCAATGAAGGTGATAATGATAAGTTGTATGGTATATCTGGCTGCGTTGGCCTCGGTCAGTTTCTTCATTAGCGAAGAGGGGTTTTATTCTGCAAAAGTGGTAATTATTTTCTTTCCATCCTTTGTTATCAGCCAGCTAAAGCAAGAGGCAATGGATCAAAACTAAATGTAACACGATTTTTAGCCTCGATTTATTTGAAAAATATTTAGCTTTAGTTTTTCATAAACCCAATTCAACTTTTAAAAGATGACCACAACCCAGGTTGATGAAGTCCAGCAGGCGCCCACGCGTCCGGTGGCCAAGGCTGACGACATTCAGCAAGCGCCTACGCGCCTTTACTCGCTCGATGCCCTTCGCGGCTTCGATATGTTCTGGATCATGGGCGCGGATGCGTTATTTCATGCTTTGAGCGCGGCCGCACCCAATTCAGGTATCCTTAAAGCGATTTCCGATCAGCTGGAGCACCCGGCCTGGAATGGTTTCCACTTTTACGACCTGATCTTCCCGCTATTCCTGTTTATGGCCGGTGTGTCCACGCCGTTCTCGGTCGGGCGTGAGCTGGAAAAGGGTAAAAGCCGCGGACAGTTGGTATGGCGCGTTGTAAAACGGGGCCTGATCCTCGTGCTGTTCGGCTTGATAGTGAATAATGGTTTGGAGATCAGGCACCTGGCGGATATCAGGTTCCCGTCGGTATTGGGACGTATCGGTATCGCCTATATGCTGGCGAATATCATTTACCTGTATTCGAGCGAAGTGGCGCAAATGATATGGTTCTGGGGATTGCTTATAGGTTACTGGCTGTTGTTGAAATTCACTTCGGCGCCCGGCTTCCACGCGGGTGATCTGACTCCTGAAGGCAACTTTGCTTCTTACGTCGACAGAACGATATTACCCGGTCACTTGTACGTGCCATTCCCGGACGGGCGGCCCAATATGCACGACCCGGAAGGTTTATTCTCAACCATTCCCGCTATAAGCACAGGATTATTGGGTATATGGGCAGGTCTTACGCTCAAAAGACAAAATCTTACAAGCCCTGGCAAAGCGGTAAGACTGGCTTTGGTTGGTATCGCATTCCTGTTTTTGGCCTGGGCATGGAACTATGATTTCCCGATCAATAAAAACCTTTGGACAAGCTCGTTTGTACTGAATGTGGGCGGGATAAGCTTGCTGCTAATGGCATTATTCTATTATGTGATCGACGTGCTCGGCTACAAAAAATGGGCCTTCTTTTTTAAGGTCATCGGTATGAATTCCATCCTGATCTACATGTCGGGTCATTTCATCAACTGGCACTATACCACCAACGGCTTTTTCAAATGGCTGATCCAGCTTTGCGGCGAACCCTGGGGAGCGGTGATGCTGGCGGTGTGTGTGCTGGTGGTGAAATGGCTGTTTCTATATTTCATGTATAAAAAGAAGGTTTTCCTTCGCGTTTGATTTTTTTTCATGGAGCGAAGAATTTTTATTCAATTGTCGGCCTACACGGCGCTTGCGCTAACGTTGCCATTTGCAGAGAGTTGCAGCAGCAAGAACACGCCGATGGATCTGCCGCTTTTATTGTCGAAAATCGTCGATAAAAAGATGCTGATAGAGACGGGTTCTGCCTACCGTAAGATGCGCCAGGACGAGGACAGCCAGGCTGAGTTGAGTGAAAAGCTGTCGCGCGGCATGCCTACTTTGGACGCCGACGCACTGAGAAGAGCATTAAATTTCCAGGTTAAACAAGAGTTCATCGCGGGTACTACCATTACGGTCGCCGGATGGGTTCTTTCAGTCACAGAAGCCCGCCAATGCGCTTTATTTTCTATTCTTAATTCGTAATTTGTAATAATGCATATAGACGCCAGGCAAATTGATAATAATTCTGTAATTGAAGGAGACATTTGCATAATAGGAGCCGGGGCCGCCGGTATCAGCATGGCCCTGGAATGGATCAATACACCGTATACCGTTATTTTGCTTGAAGGCGGCGGCTTTGACTTTGAAGCTGCAATGCAGAACTTGTATAAAGGCAAAGAAACCGGGCAGCGGTATTACCCGCTGGAATCGGCGCGGCTGCATTATTTCGGCGGAACGACGGGGCACTGGGCGGGGTTTTGCTCAGTATTTGAACCATCAGACTTCGAAAAACGCGATTGGGTGCCGCACAGCGGATGGCCCATCAAGCGCGGCGACCTGGATCAGTATTATGTTCGCGCCGGAAAGAACCTCGAACTCGGCCCTTACGAATACAACTATGAATACTGGCGCGAAACCGATCCTTCCAAAGTATCATTACCTTTCGACCAATCTGTTCTTTATAATAAAATATGGCAATTCAGCCCACCAACCCGTTTCGGCACAAAATATAAGGATACGATCGTCAACGCTTCGAATATCTACCTCTATACTTATGCCAATGTTACCGATATTACGGCTAACGAACATGCGTCTAAAATAGAACAGGTTACAGTAAAGAACCTGGCAGGTAAGCAGCATACCGTCAAAGCGAGGGTGTTTGTACTTGCCTGCTGCGCAATCCAGAATGCCCGCTTATTGCTGGCCTCAGACAAACAAACGAAAAAAGGTCTGGGCAATGATCACGACAATGTGGGCCGCTATTTCATGGAACACCTGGAGATCAAATCCGCCGAGGTGTGGTTCCCCGAGCCGGATCCGCTGAAATTATACGCGATAGACTTTGGCAAGACCAAATGGCGGGCGGAAGTAGGTGTCACCCCCAGAACGCAGGAGAAGTACAAGATACTGAACGGAACGGCCTCATTCACTCCGCTCGAAGCTGCAAAGCATCAGCCTGCCTTTATCGATATCTGGAAATCGGCCGACCCCAAAGAACGGGCGAGGGCTTTCGGAAAGTATGATGTGTCTCAACATAAGGCGCAAAGCAAAAAAGGATACACCGCGTACCAATTGTTCACCCGTGTCGAACAGGCTCCTAACCCGAATAGTCGTATCACGCTCGATACCGAAAAAGATGCCCTGGGCGTGCGCCGCGCCATGCTGCACTGGGAGCTGACACCGCTCGAAAAACACAGTATTCGTATTATATACGAGCTCCTGGGTCAACAGATGGGCATAGCAGAAAAAGGCAGGGTCAGGCTGATGGAGTATTTGCGCGATGAAAATGACCATTCATGGCCCGAATTTACCGGCGGCGGCTGGCACCATATGGGTACCACGCGGATGGGCACCGATCCTAAAAAAAGTGTGGTGGATGCGAACTGCAAAGTACATGGTATCTCCAATCTTTTTGTAGCCGGATCCGCTTGTTATGTGACCGCAGCGGCTCCAAACCCTACTTTTACGCTGGTAGCATTAACCATCAGGCTATCTGACCACCTGAAACATGCCGCGGGCCTGATCGCCTGACAATTGCTGACATCACAACAGCATCCTGCCATCACGCCACTGCAAACTGCCAACCCGTAACTGCCAACTGAATTCAGTCTGTCACGATGTCCGTTTTTCTGCAACGGCAGGATAATTGATTTGCGGTATTGAATCATGAATTTGAATGATATGCTAAAGAAAAAGAAGAAAGAAGACATTGAAAACCCGGAAGAGATGCCTGCAACAGAAGGAGCTGACGTGGTAACCGAAGAGGAAACCCCCGAGCAGCTTTTGAAACAGGAAATCGCCCTGGCCAATGATAAATATTTACGCCTGTATGCCGAGTTTGACAACTTCAGGCGCCGAACTATTAAAGAACGCAGCGAACTACTGCAAACCGCCGGCATGGATGTGATTGTGTCGATGCTGCCTGTGCTGGACGATTTTGACCGTGCTTTGCGCCATATGGACAACGCTGCCGACGTAAATGCCGTAAAAGAGGGTGTTGTGCTGATTCAGTCGAAACTGAAGAATATCCTGGGACAAAAAGGGCTGAAGGAAATGCAAGCCATCGGTACCGCTTTCGACCCGGAATTGCACGAGGCGATAACGAACATCCCCGCCCCTACGGATGAACAAAAGGGCAAGGTGATAGACGAGGTTGAAAAAGGCTACTACCTGAATGATAAGGTAGCAAGGCATGCAAAAGTTGTGGTAGGAAACTAAATGAATTTTGGATTTCGTCCGCCAGCCGGCGGATCGAATTTTCTGAAATTCAATAACTCAACTAAATAAATCCGATCCGCCGGCTGGCGGACGAAATTCGAAATAATAAATTGATGTCAAAAAGAGATTATTACGATGTTTTAGGCGTTTCCAGGGGTTCCGATGCCGAGGAGATCAAGAAAGCCTACCGCAAAATGGCGATCAAGTATCACCCGGACAAGAACCCGGGCGACAAGCAGGCCGAGGAAAACTTCAAGGAAGCTGCCGAAGCATACGAAGTGCTGAGCAATTCTGAAAAGAAGGCCCGTTACGACCAGTTCGGTCATGCCGCAAATGCACATTCCGCTGCGGGCGGCGGTTTTGGCGGAGGCGGCATGAATATGGAAGACATATTCAGCCAGTTCGGCGACATATTCGGTGGTGGCAGTCCGTTCGACGGGTTCTTTGGCGGTGGGCGCCAGGGCGGCGGCCGGCGCGTTCAGCGGGGCAGCAACCTGCGCATTAAAGTTCGCCTGACGCTGGAAGAAATTGCCAACGGCACCGAAAAGAAAATAAAGGTAAACAAGCAGGTAGCTTGTAAAACCTGCGATGGTACAGGCGCTAAGGATCGTTCATCGGTACAAACGTGTAAAACCTGTGGTGGTGCGGGCGCGGTGCGCAGGGTAACCAATACCATCCTGGGCCAGATGCAAACCACCAGCACCTGCCCCACATGCAATGGTGAGGGCACAGTGATCACGGCAAAGTGCACGGTTTGCCATGGCGAAGGTGTAACAAGAGATGAAGAATTGATCTCGATCAATATCCCCGCCGGCGTAAGCGAAGGCATGCAGCTGAGCATGAGCGGCAAGGGTAATGCGGCGCCGAGAGGCGGTGTTCCGGGCGACTTGATCATCCTGATCGAAGAGATACCGCACGAAACATTAAAGCGCGATGGCAACAATATTATTTATGATCTGCATATCAGCTTTGTCGATGCTGCTATTGGCACCAGCGTTGAGGTTCCAACTATCGATGGCAAAGCTAAGATCAAGATCGATCCGGGTACCCAGGGCGGAAGGATATTGAGACTGAAATCAAAGGGCGTTCCGGAAGTTAACTCTTATCACCGCGGCGACCAGTTGGTGCACATCAATATTTGGACGCCAAAAGCATTGAGCCGCGAAGAACGTGAGCTGCTGGAAAAATTGCAGAGTTCGCCGAATTTCAAGCCAAGTCCCGGCAAGAACGAGAAGAGCTTTTTTGAAAAGATGAAGGAATACTTTGAGTAGGAAGTCCGGAAGTCCGCATAAGTCGGAAAGTCCGAAAGATATGAGCCCGGGATCAGTTTGATTTCGGGCTTTGCTGTTTTTTAGTAATTATATCTTTAAAGTTTCTGATAAAATGTTTCATCACCACAGATTGCTCTAGGAAAGTAATGTTTTCATGATAAAATTTTGAAATCAAGGCCTGATTATCAATAGATATCTTATAAAAATATACTTGAAAATCAATTTTCAATTTTAATGATATATTGAAATTATTGTCTGGGTTTCGGTATTCTTTGAAGTCGGTTTCGAATTCGACTGTGACATCTTTGTTATTAGAAAAATAGTCAAGGTAGGTAGGTAGATTATCTACTGATAAATACTCATATTTTGTTTTTCTTTCACCATCATTCACTAGCAAAAACTCAAGCCAATATTTTGCATCAAAAAAATATTTTTCAAACGGGTTAAGTTTAGTTGATATTTTGAACAGCAATGGTAAAATTTCTTTTTCAAAAATATCTTTAACCAAAGCAACTGTCTTTTTCTCTTTGACTGTAACATCCGTCTTCAGCTGAATTTCTAATAGTTTGATTTCCTTTTCTATATCCTCATCCTCATCGATATCTTCGCCCTTGATGCCTTTGATATAAATACGTAAGGACGTTTGCAAACGTTCAGCAATATATTCGATAAACGGGAAACCCTCGCCAACATCCGCCCTGCTTAAGAGAGCATAATAGTTTTGCCTGTCATCCATTTTGACCACAACAGGCGGATACCCACTTTTCATCAATATCAGGTTCATTAACAATCTCGCAACGCGGCCGTTGCCGTCATCGAACGGATGTATCTCAGTAAACCTGTGATGATATAAAGACGCAATGACGATCGGATGAACAGATTTGTCGTTAATGATCTCGTTATACCACTCCATTAGCTCCTGCATTTTGGCAGGTGTCTCTTCAGGTAATGCATAATAATGTGTTTCGCCGGTAATGGTCTTCACATGATTGGGCGAAGTTTTGTAAGCCCCCAGTTTGATCTGCTTGGTGGTCGATTTACCATCATCGGCTTGGGCCGTCACTATATAAGATTCCACTAATGTTATCTCATGAAGCTGGCGGATGTCAGCTTCCGTAAATGGCCGGTCTTCTTTGATAATTGACAGCAAGAAATTAATAGCGTCGTTGTGTCCCTGAATATCCAGGTGGTCCTTCAGTGGTTTGCCCTTAGCAGTTATGCCATGCATCAATAGAGCGGTGGTTTCTCCATAGTTCAGCTTGTTGCCCTCAATCGCATTTGAGTTATAGTTCCATTCTAAACGCAATTTCTGCATTACACGATCTTCCACATCTTTCGGCAAAGGACGTGCGCCATCGACTTGCTTTTTTAAGGCGTCAACTTCCTTAAATATATCGGCTTTGCTAAATTCTGTTTCCAGCTTAAAATCCATCCTTTAAAGATATGAAATACTAATTAAAATAGCTTTCCGCTTTAGTCTTTCTGGTTTCCGCTCGAAACCGGCTGATGCTGTATCAGCTCATTGATCAGTCTCTCAACTTCATGATAATCCACCTTTTCAACCAAATACGCCTGCCCTTTGCCGCTATCGTCCCAGGTATTGCTGCCGTCATCGGCGACGTTCATTCTTCCTGGGTGTAAAGTATAGTAATTTGAATAGCCTTTTATAGCCACAAGCACGGCCGTTTCATCCCAGCTCATCCGGCCGGCGGAATCTTCCTTTGCTTTAGGTATTGATATGGCAAATACATCTTTTGTCGGATCGTTCTTAATGGCCTGGTTGTGGATCAATGGCAAGCCCACATGTATCTTCTGCCCTATTTCAAACCCACTCAATATGACCTGTGTAGGCCAATTGGCATAAACGTTCTGCGAAGCTTTGGCGTCCTTCATCACATTGAACTCAGAGCCTGAAGGGAATTTCCCGGCCATACAAACCAGCAATTTTACCTTCTTCGCCACAAGATCTCTCCCATTCAATTGAGAATATTGGTCGGCTGTGGTATTCAGCAGGTTTGAAAGATTGGTAAGGAAACCTACGGTTACTATCGTAACGCTTTTATCCGGTTGCGCTGCCAGTATCTTGCGGTAAAGCATCACAGCGTCTTGAGCTTCGATGTTGCTTTTGATCTTATGCGGATATTTTGCCAGCAAAGTATCCGTCCAATGCTGCCAGTCGCGCAGTTCGAGCGCATCGCCTTTCGGTACGCCTACGGGAAGATCGGGACGATGGAAATAGGTATTGAACACGTCCAGCACACCTGCCACACCTTCGTATTTTGTGCTGGCCATTGTTGCCAGGATATTCGCCTGGCCGCTGTCAGCCAAGGCATGCAAAATGGTAATGGCGCCGGTATCGTCATAATCCGGGCCCATATCACTGTCGAAAATGATGTTCTCGGGCTTTTTGTGCTGGGCGTTTGTGTTCAGTGCGAACAGGCTGCAGAGGCAAAGGAAAAGCAGTTTATAATTCATGGATGGTTTATAAGATGTGAGCTAAGTTATTATTTTTAGGGCCGGTAACAAATCGACAACGTTTACATCCAATTATAAAACTGATCTTTTTATGCTAAGCATAAGGCACATTGAAAAACAATATGCAGGGCACAAAGCGCTTACCGATGTAAGCCTGGAGGTTGAATCGGGGCAGGTTTTCGGCCTTCTCGGTCCCAACGGCGCCGGTAAAACCTCGCTCATCCGCATCATCAACCAAATCACCGCGCCCGATTCCGGCGAAATTTACTTCAACGGCGAGAAACTTAATCCATCACACATCGAACGCATCGGCTATATGCCCGAGGAACGCGGCCTGTATAAAAAGATGGAAATCGGCGAACAAATGATCTACCTGGCACGGCTGAAAGGCCTGAGCCGCGCGGAAGCGACGAGCCGCCTGAAAACCTGGTTTAAAAAACTCGATATGGAAAGCTGGTGGAAAAAGAAGATCGAAGAGCTTTCCAAAGGCATGCAGCAAAAGGCGCAGTTTGTGGCGACCGTTTTGCATGAACCCGACCTAATCATCCTGGATGAACCTTTCAGCGGTTTCGACCCGGTCAATGCCGAATTGATCAAAGACGAGATTTTAGAACTGAATAGAAAAGGCGCAACGATCCTTTTCTCGACCCACCGCATGGAATCGGTTGAGGAATTATGCGATTCGATAGCGCTCATCAATCTTTCCCACAAAATACTCGACGGCCGGATTAAAACCATAAAGGACGCCTACCGCAACGAAACTTACTTTGTGGAATACATTGGCGAACGACTCGATACTGATGCACAGCAGCCTTATGAAATAATGGACGAGATACAGGGCGAAGATGACAGCTATACGATTAAGATCAAGCTCAATTCCGGCAAAAAGGCAAACGACGTGCTTCAATACCTGCTGCCAAAAGTACAGATCAACATGCTGAAAGAAGTGATCCCGAGCATGAACGAAATATTTATTGACCGTGTAAACAAAAAATTAGCCTGAGCCATGAATAAAGTTCTTTTGATCATTCAACGAGAGTATGTTACCAGGGTTAGGAAGCGTGCGTTTATCATTATGACTCTGTTCGTGCCGGCGCTGCTTGCCGGAATGTACGCCACCATCACTTACCTCGCCAGGAATAAGGAGCAGATCGTACATACGGTTAATGTAATAGATGATAGTCATCAATTCGCCGGAAAATTCGTCAGCAGTAAGTTTTTGAAATTTCAATATCCTAACAAATCGCTTGACGCTGTTAAAGCTGGCTTAAGCGACGACGACATGGCTTTGAAAATTCCGGCGGGCAAGAAGGACAGCGCCGTTTTGTATGCAAAAAAGAAAAACACGCTTGCTTTATCGGATGATATTCAGCAGCAGATGAATAATATCGCCTCCGGTGATAGCCTGGTAAAAATCGGCATCGATACAGCGCGGCTGCACAGGGTAAAAAGCAATATCTCCATCAAAACAGCCGAGATAACCGACACCGGGGATAAAAGCACCAATATCGGATCGGCATACGCGCTTAGTTTTGCGGGGGCTATACTGATCTATATGTCTCTTTTCATTTATGGGGCGCAGGTAATGCGCGGCGTTATCGAAGAAAAAACAAGCAGGATCATCGAGGTGATCGTTTCTTCGGTAAAACCCTTTCAGCTAATGGCAGGCAAGATCATCGGCGTGGGTCTCGTTGGCATGACGCAATTTGCACTGTGGATCATACTGACCTACGTGATAAGCAGTACGTTCGGCCACGATGCCAACGCTCAAAATTCGACCTATAAATTTCTGCAAAGCATGGCTTCCAGCGCGGGTTACGAGTTGGCTTGCTTTGGTTTTTACTGGATAACCGGCTTCCTGCTTTACAGTGCGCTTTTCGCGGCAGTGGGTTCGGCCGTTGACAGTGAAACCGAAACGCAGCAATTCATGTTCCCTATCACCCTGCCGCTATTATTTACCTATCTTTTATCGGTATCGTATCTTTTCCAGGCGCCCGATAGTACGTTAGCTATCTGGCTGTCCATTATACCTTTTACCGCGCCGGTTGCCATGATGGTACGAATACCCTTCCATGTACCGGGCTGGCAATTGGGCCTATCCATGGGCTTGATGATAGCCGGCTTTATGTTCTGTACTTATGTGGCCGCGAGGATATACCGCGTGGGCATTTTGATGTACGGTAAAAAGACCAATTTCAAAGAACTGGCAAAATGGTTCTTTTATAAAGAGTAGATAAATATAATATCATGAAGGATCCCTCTGCCTCAACAGTCAGGGGGATTATTTATTTTAGGGACATGGAAAACCGCTATGCCGTGATGGATCTCGGCACCAATACCTTTCACTTACTTATTGCCGAGGGAACCATTGCTGATTTTAAGATCATTGTCTACAAGCATATCGCGGTAAAGATAGGTGAAGGTGGTATCAACAAAGGCCTGATCACTGAGGTCGCATTTCAGCGCGGGATGAAGACAATGACGGAATTCAGTGAGCTCATAAAAACGAACAATGCCTTGAATATCAGGTGTATAGCTACATCGGCATTACGAAATGCTTCAAATGGGAAAGATTTTATTGATCAGGTGAAAACGGAAACCGGCATTCGCGTTGAGGTCATCGATGGCGAACGCGAGGCGAGGTTTATTTACGAAGGTATCAGGGCTGCAGGGGCATTATCTACCAAAAATTCGCTCATTATGGATATCGGCGGCGGCAGTATTGAATTCATCATAGGGAATAGTGAAAAAATGTCTTGGAAGCAGAGCTTCGAGATCGGCGCGGCCAGGCTAATGGAACGCTTTCATCATACCGATCCCATTCCGCCTGCATCGGTTGAGGCGTTGGATTTCTATCTCGAAAATACGCTGAAACCATTATTTCAAGCCGTGATCGAAAATCCTATCCATCAACTGATAGGTTCTTCGGGCTCGTTCGAAACTTTTGCCGAACTGGCGGCACGGCGACGCGACGACAATTTCGACCTGGAAAAGGTTAAGAATTATGTTTTTGACTTTGAGGACCTGCTATATGTAACCGATGAAATGATCATCTCCAACCACATGGAACGCGAGGCGAATGAATTGATTATACCAGTCCGAACCGATATGATCGTTGTTTCATCAATAGTTACGCGTTATGTGCTGAACCGGCTGGGTACACGAAATGTGGCCCTTTGTACATATTCGCTGAAAGAGGGCGTACTGGCGGAGATGATGAAAGATTAGGCATTGTTTAAAACGCCACCATTTCCTTTGTATATTGCAATGCTCAATACCGCAGCCTTTATGAAAACAAAGTTCATCGTACCCCTATTCCTGGCTATTATTGCATTATCCGCACAGGCGCAAAGAAAACGCCGGCCCGAAACTGTAGATACTATCGCTTCCAACTATCAGCCGGCTGACCTGTTCGCACCGATGTTCTACCCCGAAAAAGGCACGGAAACGCACGCCGCCAACGGCGAGCCCGGCCCAAAGTACTGGCAGAACCGCGCGGATTACCACATGAGGGCAGCCATAGACACGCTAACCAAAACGTTAAGCAACGACGAAACCATAGACTATACCAATAACAGTCCCGATGCGCTGCAATACCTGTGGCTTCAATTGGACCAGAACACTTATAAAAAAGACGCCCGCTCGAACTTCTACACCGATTTTACAGGCGCCATAGCGCAGCATACGGATGGCTACCAGATAGAATCGGTTACTATTGACCAGGATAAAGGCAGCACTAAGGCGAATTATATTATAAACGATACCCGCATGCAGATACGCCTGGCGAAGGTTTTACCGGCACATGGACATATCAAGCTGCACATCAGGTATCATTACACAATACCGGCAGCTTTTGGGGGACGGACGGATTATTCAGACACCAAAAACGGCAAGATATACGAGATTGCCCAATGGTTCCCGCGCATGTGTGTTTATGACGACAGCCATGGCTGGGATACGTTGCCGTTCCTTGGCAGCGGTGAATTTTACCTTGAATATGGTGATATCGATTATTCTGTAACTGTTCCCTGGGATATGATCGTAGCAGGTTCGGGTGAATTGCTGAACCCGGCAGAAGTCTTGACACCGAAACAGATAAGCAAACTGGCATCGGCGCGCAATAGCGACAAAACCATTATGATACGCGATGCAAGCGAGGTTACCGATCCGGTCTCCCGCCCGAAGCGCAGCGGTACCCTCACCTGGCATTTTAAAATGTTCAATACCCGCGACGTAGCTTTCGGAGCCTCACGTGCTTATGTTTGGGATGCTGCAAGGGTGAACCTGCCTGGCGGGAAAAAGTCGCTGGCTATGTCGGTTTACCCTGTTGAGAGCGTCGGTGATACAGCCTGGGGACGGGCTACGGAATATTTGAAAAAGTCAATAGAATATTTCTCCGAAAAATGGTTTACCTACCCCTACCCGGTTGCTGTGAATGAGGCAGGAATAGCAGGAGGTATGGAGTACCCTGGGATTGTTTTTGACGGAATTACTGATAAAAAGGGGGAATTATACTGGGTAACGGCACACGAGATCGGCCACAACTGGTTCCCCATGATCGTGGGTTCGGATGAACGCCGCTACGCCTTTATGGATGAGGGCTTCAATACCTTTATTGATATTTATGCGGCGGATAACTTCAATCACGGCGAGTATGCGCCTAAGCGAGACGGCGAATATGCTCCCGGCAAGGGAAATCCTGCTGACGAGATCGTACCATATCTTCTCGATCCAAATGCGCCTACGATCATGACAACAGCCGACGCGGTGACCGAAAAATATCGTCACCCAATAGAATACTTTAAACCGGCTTTTGGCTTGGTTTTGCTTCGCGAACAAATATTGGGCCCAAACCGGTTCGACTATGCTTTCCGGAATTACATTCATAAATGGGCCTTTAAACACCCGCAACCGGAAGACTTTTTCCGTTCGATGGACAATGGCGCCGGTGAAGACCTTTCCTGGTTCTGGAAAGGCTGGTTTTATAATAATTTAAGGCTTGATCTCTCGCTGGTGGGTGCCGAATACATAAACAATGATCCTAAACAGGGCCTTAAAGTAACCGTCGCTAACCTCGACCAGATGGCTATGCCGTTTACAGTGGAAGTAAAGCTAAAGGATGGAAGCAAACAGCGTATAAGCGTACCTGTCGAGGCGTGGCTGCAGAATAATATCGCGTCATTTGTTATTCAAACCACAACCGAAGTAAAAAGCGTGGTGGTCGACCCGGATAATGCCCTGCCGGATGCGAATAGGGGTAACAATGGCTTTGTGTTTAAATAGCCTGAATTATGATTTTAATGATCGCCTGACGGGCTATGATTTTCATGATTCTCATTTAATCAACAAAATCATAATTCAGACACCTTTACAGCAGCCCAAAAACAAACTGGACGATACCTATCCCAAACAGCGCCAGGCTGACATACCATATGGGCTTTTTCTTTGATAGCAGCGATATGGCCGAAAGGGCGATGGCTATCTGGAAAAACGTAACCGAACGCGCAAGGACCATATCCTGGTTCAGATGGTCCTCCGATTCTTTTTCAAGGGCCCGGGCTTCTTCCTGTATCTTTTCCTGGTCTTTTTTCAGCTTATCTTTTCTCGCTGCGGCTGCCTTTGAGGTGTCCTGCTTTACATTTTTCAACTGGAGCACAGCATCGGCCACTTCAGCTTTAATACCTTTCGCATTATAGTATGACCACTGATCGGAAGCCTTTACCTGGGTGATCAACGCTTCGTTAGATTGGTGCCCGGCCATCAGGCTGCTTACTGCCGCAAACGCGGCCATAAATGCTGTTGAAATAGCCACCAGCATTGACCAGCGGCTATGGTTTTCATGTACGGCCTCATGAATATGTTCATGCAGGTGCTCAGTCGGTACTTCTGGTTCTTCCATAACTGTTAGTGAAGGTTTCTGAAGTAAATTTAAAGAAATTCCGGCTTATTAAACCAGTCTTTTCAATTGCTGGTAAAGCTTTTCTGTAGGAAGGCCAACCACATTGGTGTAAGAGCCGTTGATACTGTCGATCCCGATAAGACCTATCCATTCCTGGATACCATATGCTCCGGCTTTGTCCAAAGGCTGATATTTTTCCACATAAAAACGGATCTCCTGGTCAGTAAGTTTGCGGAAGAACACTTCTGATACATCGTGAAACAGGTTATATCGATGCTTATATAACAGACACACACCTGTAACCACCCGATGCACTTTGCCCGAAAGTGTTTGGAGCATTCGAACGGCATCCTCAGAGTTTTCAGGCTTACCCAATATCTGACCGTCAATGGCCACAATGGTGTCGGCGGTAAGCACAACTTCGTCCGTTATAGATTCGTCAAAAGCTTTCGCTTTCTTTTCTGCGATGTAAACCGCTATTTCTTCGGGCGATAAACCGTCAGGATACGATTCGTCCACATCCTTTAGCACAATACGAAAATCAATATCCATCAATCGCAACAACTCCTGCCTGCGGGGAGATTTGGATGCGAGTATTATTTTAGGAAGATTCATTTTTTTGATTCCACCGATTTTTTAGGATGATTCCACCGATTTATAGCTAAAAAAATTACTGCTAACTCAAAACTGATAACTGCCTACTGAGCTACCAGCTATACGCCTGATCATTCATCCATTTACCCTGCACCTTCAACACTTTTTCGATCACGTCGCGAACTGCACCTTTACCGCCGGGAAATGGAGAAATGTATTGGCTGATCGCCTTGATCTCTTCCGCCGCATCCGCCGGGCAAACGGCCAGTCCCGCCAGCTTCATTGCTTCCAGGTCGGTGATATCATCGCCCATATACATCACACTCAGCGGGCCGACATGTTTCGACTCCAGGTAGGAACGAAAATTATCCGCTTTTTTATGGGCGCCCACATAAACATCCTGCACACCCCAATTCTTCAGGCGATGAATAGGGATCTTTGAACGGCTGCCCGAAATGGCGCATAAATGATACCCACATTTTACTGCCAGCTGCAGCGCGTAGCCATCCTTGATATTAAAGGTTTTGAATTGCTCGCCGCTGTCGGTGACAAATACCGAACCATCGGTCAATACCCCATCCACATCAAAAATGAAGGTCGTAATGTCTTTTAGTTTATTTAGAAATGATTCCACTTTATCAGTTTGCAGTTGACAATTTTCAGTTTGCAGTTTGTAAAATTTTTGTTTCTCGTTAAAGGACAATTTGCGCACTGCAAACTGCCCACCGCCAACTGCCTACTGATTATCCCGCCATTCATATACCCAGGCTGATTGTATCTGCTCAAGGTGGCCCTCATTCGACTCTTCGCGTTTACCTTTGAAATTAGGCAGGCTCAGCACCCACTCCAGCAGGTCGGTAAAACGAATGCGGTATATTTTCGACTCATCAAACTCGTCACCGAACTTTTCGTAAAGCTCTATGGCGATATCCTCGTGGTCGTTCCAGTGGATGGGCAGTGCGTATTTATTGTCTGTCATGTTTTGCTTGATACAATATCGGTGTAATCTTCAAGTAATCGGCGAAATCAGATATTAATGGCCCAGGAAATTCGACTGATCGGGCAAAGTTACTTCAATATCCCCATCGATCACCAGGCACTGACAACCCAGGCGCGAGTTGATGCGCGGGTTCACCGCACGGTCGATGAAATCCTCTTCCTTATCTGAAATTTCCTGTATATTATCCATGCCTTTGTTCACATAAATGTGGCAGGTGCTGCATCCGCAAACCCCGCCGCAATTGTGCTGCAGTTCGATACCGTTCTCCAAACAAACGTCCAAAACAGACTCGCCCTCGGCAATCGGCAATTCAACTGGTTCTTGTCCCGCCTCCTCAAAGCTGATCTTAACTTTATAGATGTCCATTGGCGCAAAAGTAACAAAATTATGCGCCGGCAGTTCCGCCTTTGTCCATTTTGATAATCAACTGACTTAACAGCTCATAAACCTCCTGTAACTCGGGGTTTTGCGTCAATAATTGCAGATGTGCCGCCATGGTTTGCCCATCATTCCGCACCGCCGGACCGGTTTGCACATCCCCGGGCAAATGCTCCTGCACTTTCAAAGCCGTCTCCAAAATAAGTGGTCGCAACAGGTTAAAATCCAGGTTATGTTCATGCAAAAGTTCCCCAGCGGCATAGTATAGATAATTGGGAAAATTGCAGGCAAAAACCGCGGCAAGGTGCAGTGTCCTCCGTCGTTCAGAATCCACACGGTAAACGTTATTGGAGACGGTTCGCGCCAGTTCTTCGAGGTGTTTGGTTATTTCTTCTGTCGCGCCTTCGATGCATAACGGCACGGTGCGAAAATCAAGTTCTTTGGTTTTGCTGAAGGTTTGCAGGGGATAAAAGACGCCGGCATTCGGCGCGTATTGCTGTAATTCTTCTAATGACGTCGAGCCAGAGGTATGGACCAGCAATTTGCCATGTTTCGCCAGTTTTTGGGCGATATCGCCTATTGCATCGTCTTTTATGGCTATGAGAAAAAGATCGGTATTGGGGTTGATCGCATCAAGCTCGTTAATGGGTTCAGCTTTCACGTGATAGGCCAGTAATGCAGCTGGCTGCATATCACGACTGTAAACCTGCACGATGCTATGCCCTGCATTTTTAAACGCGGCAGCCATGTGCGTGGCGACATTGCCTGAGCCGATGATGGTTATGAGCATTTAATTTTCCTATCCATTGTCTGTGTCCTCACAGACAATAAGCCGCATGTTGTCAGTGAGGACACTGACAACGGGGAATATTGATCAAGTCGTCTTCAATTCCTTATTCCTCCTGAAAATCGCCAGCAGGAAGCCGATAACCATAATAATGGTACCCGACCAAAAGAAATTGATATAAGGGAATTCAATGGCTTTCATCACGATGTACGGCCGCGCACTTTCCGGTTGCTGGTAAACCATGATCTCAACCTTGCCTTTGTCGGGAAGAATTTTGGAAAAACGCAGCTTCAAACCGACATCGTCCACTTTCCGCGAGAAATCGAAACCATGGCCATCCTTGATCATGAAAACAGGCTCAACATCGTAAGACCGCCCGCCGGCGAATACTTTCAGTAAAGCGCCTACCGCAATATCATTTCCGCTGAGATTGATTTTCTCTACTTTGGCATTCTTATCGAGTCCCGCCAGGATCATATAGCCATCCCTGAAATGGATGGTATCGCCAACGGCGATCTCATGAGCGACAGGGGCATCATAATTCTTATCATCATCAGCTTCGCTATGCGCCGTAGTATCGCTCTGGGGCTGATCATCCATTTTGATCGGCGCCATAGTGACGTGGGTATACAAGTCGTGGAAAAGATAATGTTTGGTATCCGGTGATGAAACCAGGTTCATTTTGCTGTTGGCCTGTGAATTAGGTTTCAGTATAAATTCGTCTTTTATGTTCCCGTTAGCGTCTACCTGCTTATAGTCAACCTTGAAATAGTGGTTCGGCATAGCGATTGAATCCCCCATATAGGTAACCAGGTAATCGCCCATTTTTACGGGGCGGTTTTTTTGCAGCATGACATTCTCGCGCGAGTTCTGACCTTTATCGAACGCGCTGCCAAAATCCTGCCCTGTGTTATTGATAGAGACCACCTTACTGGTGCCAGCGGCGATAACTGCGCCGACCAGTATCAATCCAAAACCAATATGCGCCACGGCCGAGCCGGCCAGCTTGAACTTGCCTTTAAAGGCGTCGACCAATACTTTGATGTTAGAAAGTACGGCGTAGACAGCCCCGAGCATGACCAGTGAAAACACCACGCGGATATGATAAATTCCACTCAGGTAAACTGCCAGGGCCGCTATGGCTAAGGCAAGCACCAGGTAAACGGCGCCCGTAATATAGAACTTGCCGGAATCGGTCTTTTTATATTTCAGGAATTGCGTTATACCTACCAAAAGCGATACCACAACCGCAAAACCCGCCTGGAAGACGTTGTACAGCGTAACCGGGTTATTCGGCGGTGCAACGTGGGTCCCAAATATGTCGTTCCAAACCGGAATAGAGGTTACGACAACCAATTGAAGGCATGACAGCGCCAGGAACACGGCGCCAACAAACATCCAAAATTCGCGTGAATAGGTATCTTCTTCCTTTTTGCTGATGGGCAGTTCCTTCCACCGAACGATCACTAAGGTAGCGGCCAACGCAAGAAACACCAGCGCATCGACCGCCAGGTGCCAGAACATACCTTCATCGGTAAATGAGTGAACCGAAGTTTCGCCCAAAACGCCGCTGCGGGTGAGGAATGAAGCATATAAAACCAGTACAAAGCTGATCAGCACCAGGAAGGTCGCGGTGAAGTAAGAATGTCCGGTGTTTTTATAGACGATCATCACATGCACGCCGCCGATGAGCGTGAGCCAGGGGATGAAAGCAGCATTTTCAACCGGGTCCCATGCCCAGAATCCGCCGAAGTTCAAGGATACATAGGCCCAGAACGAACCCATGATCACGCCTGTTCCCAAAACCATTACCGCAAACAGCGCATAGGAAAGTGCAGGCTGAACCCATTCTTTATAACGCTTTTGCCATAAACCGGCTATTGCATAGGCAAAAGGCACCACCATCGATGCAAAGCCCAGGAACAGGGTCGGCGGGTGGATCACCATCCAATAATTTTGCAATAACGGATTAAGACCATTGCCATCGGTAATATATGACAGGTAATTCTTGTACATATCCGGCCTTTGCGCGAATATGGGGGCCGAAGCTTTCAGGTCGAGCGCCTCGCGCAGCAGGATGAACGGCGAGCTGCCTATGCGTATGCCGAAAATCTGTATACCAAGCAGCATAGAAGCCAGTAACACCTGCGAAAGGGAAACCACCGTCATTACCGGTTTTTCCCATGATTTGGCTTTCCAGATCAGGATATTGCCCAGCACGGCCTGCCAGAAACACCAAAGCCAGAAGCTGCCCTCCTGCCCTTCCCAGAAACTGGAAATGATATAGTATACCGGTAAACTTTTGGACGAATGCTCCCAGGCGTAATGGTATTCGAAAAGGTGATTGTAAATGATATAGAACAGGCAAACACCGATACCAATTACCGATAATGTATTGATGTAAAACCCTATGCGTCCCAGTCGTTGCCAGGAATTATTGAGCTGGTTTTTCTCGGTTGCGGCAAAATAATAGCTTATTGCTGCCAACAACGCACCTGAGAACGAAAGGATGATAAATAATTGCCCAAGCTGCCCGGGTAAAAGGTGTTCGCCGTTAAAACCTGAATTCATTATATTTTGGTGGTTTTGGCCGTAGCGGTAGTTTCGACCTTATCCTGTGTATATTTGGAAGGGCATTTCAGCAGGACATTGGATGCGTGAAATTCGTCGCCTTCCATATGACCGGTAAGCACGATCTTATCCGAACGCTCGAAATCCTCCGGTTTGGGTTTGGTAAGGATCACCTTACACTCCATTTTATCCGTGTCCAGTACGTAAAACGAGAAGTAGTTAGGATCTTTATGAGCATCGTAATACATCGGCTTCTGTCTGTCAAGATGGCCGATGATCTGGAGGTCGGTTTTCGCCTTTTTTGCTGCGCCGAACGAACCATAGGAACTTGACTTGGAATAAGTGGCAATAATAACCGCAATAGCGATCGCAATAACAACCAAACCTAAGATCGAACTCTTCTTCATTAACTTTATCCCGGACTTAAACGCCACAAAAATACGAAACGCAAAGCTAATAAAGTTTATTACAAGAGATATAACTTATTTAGAATTATTCTTGATAAGTTATCCGCCTCCGTTCAGCTTTTTATATAGCTCGTTAAAGTCGATGGTGAAATTGTTCATCTTGAGTGTTTCGGCAATAGCAGTGAGCATATGTTTGTCTTTTTCCAGATCGTCATTCATTTCAAACGGTGTGTTCATGTTCAGCACATGTGTGAAACACATGGTGCTTAGATTGATCTGCTTGGTAACGTTAGCCTTCTTATCGGAATTTGGGGGCATATCATAATACCACAACAGGAATGTTTTGCCATTTAGATCAAGCCACTCGTTGTGGAGATTCTGATAATCAATTTTGAGTTCGCCCCTTATATATTCAAGCTCATATTGCATATAGCCCAACAACTGTTGCTTTTGTTTTTCTTGTGTGCTGTCACTGGCCAGCAGAGCGGAATTGCCGATCAGTATATACTGTATTACCTTGTTGTTTACGATCAGGTAACCAGGGTTTTGCAACGGTTTTATGCTGTCGGCGACGATGTTAAACGTAAAGGAGTGCTTATTGCTCGTATAAGCAATCTCGGCGCCGTCTTTCGTTTTCATCAAGGCTTTTTTGAAGTCCTCGGTTGACGATTGGGCAAAGGCGCTACCTGCTACGACCGTGAAAATGAAGATAAATAAGGTTCGCATAGTTCTTGCTGCTGATTAATCGGGGGATAGTCTCTTATCTGTAATGATATAGTAACCCAAACCGCCTTTGCGCACCGTCAATATCAATTTATGGGCGGGAGTAAGCAGGTCTTCCTGGAAGCCATCGACGATTATGTCCCGGCTAAAGTCATCAAAGTAGACCGTTACTATTGAATGTTCCTGCTTTGCCGACCGAAGTGATTTGTTAACAATAATGAGCTTGAACGTTTCTTCTTTTTTATGCACAAAAGTTCTGTTCAATTTAAACAAGATGGCCATGCAAAGACTGCCGAGTAATATAACCGAAAAAAGGTAGTATTTGTACTCGCGTTCTATGATGAGTGAAGCGATGATACCCGTTGCGATGCCGATGATCAGCACCATTTTGAAACTGATCAGCGCGGTTGGGTATTCGCGCTGGCAATACAGGAAAGACACAACGCCAAGCGCGTAGAGAAATATCTTCAATATCCAGAACGGCTTTATTTTCCGCAAAGCTTTTCGAACTTTTTTTGCGTTGCTTTGCGATCGTCTTCTTCGGGCCATCCAGGTTTAAACTACTTCATTAATAAAAAATGTCATTGCAATTTATTCAACTGCAATGACATTCCAAATTTTTCTTATGCGCCGCAACTTTTAAGGCCATACGCCCAGGTTCTGATAAGATACCGCGATCTTATTGATGGCGCCAACAAAAGCTGCTGTGCGCAGGGTATCTATCTTAGCCGTATTGTGATAAGTTTCCCTGATCTCGTGGTATGAGCGGATCATCGTATCCTCAAGACCCGAATTAACCAGTTCGAGCTCCGATGCACCTTTTACAATTGTAGCACGTTGCAGTGGGGTAAGGGCCACGCCGGTAATACCTTCAACCATATTTACCAGGTTGGTATTGGCGGTTTCTTCAAAGCGCCTGTTCATACGCCCGAACGCTACGTGTGAAAGGTTTTTCAGCCATTCGAAGTAGGATACCGTTACACCACCGGCGTTGGCATACATATCCGGGATAATGATCCCGCCATTTTTATAGAAAATTGCTTCTGCACCGGGTGACGTCGGGCCGTTCGCGCCTTCAGCGATGATCTTTGCCTTGATGTTTTTGATATTAACCTCGGTGATCTGATTCTCAAGAGCAGCGGGAACCAGTATATCGCATGGCTGCTCGAGACCGGTATGAGAATTTTTGAATTCCTGTTTTGCACCGGCAAAACCAAGTATAGAGCCGGTTGCTTTACGATGCTGGAATACAGCTTCAACATCCAATCCCTCCTGGTTGTAGATGGCGCCTTCAAATTCACATAGCCCCACGAGAATCGCGCCAAATTCAGTAAGGAATTTAGCAGAGTGATAACCCACGTTACCCAAGCCCTGAACAATAACGCGTTTGCCCGCTATGCCCGGCGTCAGGCCTATTTTCTTCATATCCTCGGCCACGTTCACGCATTCGCGGATAGCAAAAGCCACGCCGCGGCCCGTTGCTTCACGCCGGCCAGCTATGCCGTGCAGCGCTATCGGTTTGCCGGTTACCGCGCCCATTGCGTCCAGTTGACCGGGGTTCATGGCTGCATAAGTATCGGCGATCCAGCTCATTTCGCGCTCACCAGAACCATAATCAGGCGCAGGAACGTCAATGCTGGGGCCTATAAAATTCTTTTTTACCAATTCTACCGTGTAGCGACGGGTGATATTTTCCAGTTCCTGCAAGGTATAGTTCTTCGGATTGATCCGGATACCACCTTTTGCGCCGCCGAAAGGTACATTTACGATAGCGCATTTATAGGTCATCAGGGCTGCCAGGGCCATCACTTCATCCTCGTTTACCATCTCGCTGTAACGGATACCACCCTTGGTTGGCGACTGGTGCTGTGAATGCTCCACACGCCAGGCATCTATTACTTCAAATGTGTTTCCCTTGCGAACAGGAAAACGAAAACGGTACACGCTGTTGCACGATTTGATCTGATCCAATAAGCCGGCATCATGCCTGGTAAATTGTGCAGCATAGTCAAAATTCTTGCATACGTCGCCAAAGAAATGTGTTGTTTCCACATTAGCGATCGGTTTATCACTTGCCATAATTTAGTGTTGAATAATTATTAGATTCTCAAAAAAGTGCACAAAGTTGGCACAAAAATTACCAATATTGCAAATATAAAGTTGTTAGTGTCCCGCTTACACGTTCATCAGGGTGTCATAAAACTATGTTTAAACAACATAGCCCTGTTTTTCCGGTTACTTTTCCTTTTCGATTTTTTTCAGCCTCCTGTCCATAGCAAACAGGTATATGGCTAATCCTATAAAAATTATTGAAATGGTGGTTATTACCACATAGATCATACCCGAGCTGCGCATCTTGTCGGCCATTTCTACATCATTGGCATTTTGCGCAAAGACGGTAAAGCCGGATAAGGTTAAGCACAAGAGTATCAATAGTCTTTTCATCAGGTATTTCGGTTCAAAATTCATTCAAAAAACTTATTCGTGCAATTAGCCTGTTATAAATTTATGTTATTTCTTTTGTGTTCAATCAATCGCATCCGGTAGCGTATAGTGGCTATCCATACTGCAAAAATGGCCCATCCGGCCATTGCCGGGTAAAATACTAATCGCATGTTATCGTCCAGATCGTATTTACCAAAGGCGGGGTTACCTCCGTTGCCAGGGTGTAGTGAATCCGTCATTCGGGGCAGTACAAAAAGCAGCACCACCATGATAGGGAAAGCAAAAATATTATATATCGCGGATATCTTCGCCCGTTTCTGTTCTTCATCGATGGAGTTGCGCAGCACCAGGTAGGCGCAATACAATAAGAAGGCAATTGCAGCGCTATTCTGCTTCGGATCGCCACTCCAGAATGCACCCCAGGTGAATTTGGCCCACAGCATGCCTGTAACCAGGCCCAATACATAAAACATCAGCCCGGTATTGACACATTCAACCGAAGCCAGGTCATATTCTTCTTTCCCTGTATTCAGGAACAGGATACTGAATACGACCGATATCACTAGTACAGCCAGCATACCGAACCACATGGGAACATGAAAGTACAAATTACGGATGGTTTCATGCAGAATTGGTAACCTCGGAACCGGGAGCAGGAAGCCGGCTATTAATGTGTAGAGTATCAGGATTACTGCTAGTATCTTCCACCAGTATCTATAAATTATCTTCAGCTCCATTTGCGCGGTAAAGGTACAGTGTTAAGCGGAAAGCGCAAAGCAGAAAGACCAAAGCTTTTGGCTTTATTGTTTTAGCTTTCAGCCTTATTGCGTTCCTTTGCCCTCGCCGGGTATATAGTCGAAGGGCAGTAATTCCGACAGCTTGTCTTTCGACCACGAGCCCTCGATAAGTGGCGGATCCTGGAATACGACGCCATTGGAATCAAACAAGGCATATGGTTTAAAAAGCGTCAAAACGCTGGTCTGATAATTCGGCATATCCAGCGTACGATAAATATCCTTAAAATCAGTTTCTTCACGTTTTTTAGTATAAATGATATAGAGGACACCCGTAAAACTGTATCTTAAAGCATAAAGTCCCACTTTCCCGGTCGGCTCGTATATCTGGAACGGCTGAAGTTGCTGTTTCGACAAGCTCTCGTGATAATATTTCGACATATTGAGCTTGTTTATATAATAATTAAACGAGTCGACGTTTTGCCTTGTCCGGTTCTGACTTTTGAAATATGCCAATTTCTGATGAATTACATTATCGTCCGGCCTGTCGGGGTTCAATTCTCTTGTCAGGCGATGAATGATAAAACCATCCTGCGTCAGCGTATTGTTGTAAAGCGACCTAAAGAAATTACGGGATGAACCGTAATAACTATCCTCGCGCCTTCTCTTCCATTCACTTTTTTGCTCGTCGGTCCCCTTCATTTCTTCAAAATATACCTGGCCCTGCCATTGGGTAATACCGGTAATGCCAGAGGTGGAGAAAGTATCCAGCAAAAATTTAATACGGTAGCCAAGTGCCCTGTTCTCGACGATCAAAAAATCATCGGTCCAGGCTTCAAGCGTTAGTTTCCGGGCGTGATAAATCATGTTCAGCGTGTGCGGGTTCATGATCTCGCACTTTTTGGCATTTTCGGTCTCGCCGATAAACTGCTTTATAAAGAGCTCCAAATTTTTCTTAAAATCGCCCGGCGTGGTGATCACTACACCGCGCAATTGCTCAACTTTGGGTTCCAACGGGATATCAAGTGTGATCGGATCGGTCCCTACAAGTACTTGCTTGGTATACTCTTTATAACCCAGCGAACTGGCTACCAAAGTATATTGACCGGGTTTGACATTTGTGAGGTGGAATGATCCGTCATCGGCAGATTCAGTACCATAAGATGAATTGCTTAGGAATACACTCACCTTGCCTATGCCCGTATGCGAAACCGAGGTGGTTACTTTACCAGAAATAGTGGTTTGGGCAAAAGTTATAACAGGGAATAACAGTAAAAACAGGATAAGCCTTTTCATCCTTATTGCACTAATAATTATCTTAATAGGGTTTTATGCCGCTAAAGAACGCATTTATTGTGAATAATTGATGAAAAGGCTATCAAAAATCTTTGTTACAGCGACTGTTAGCTTAAGTGAATAACAATATTTCCCCTGACCACCTCTGTTGGGTATTTGGTGAGCGGTCTTTCCGCGGGCCCTTGGGTTACCCGGCCTTCGGCGTCGAATGTGCTGCTATGCAGATTGCATTTAAAGCCGTTACCGGTTGGGGTAAGCTGGTTATCCGCGTGGGTGCGGCGCAGCAGTAAGGCTGTGTAAGTGCCGTCATTTTTCCTTACGTAATGATTTAGTTGGACTAAGTTGAATAAGTTACCCAGGTAAAGGAAGAAATTTGACGTTTTAATTGATCAACCGCTCAACGCAATCGACCTAATCAAGCCCAAATTAATCTCGCCACAGATAAGGAAAGAGCAGTAAAGAAGTTGCTACGACAATCACATCGATAGCACACAGCACGCCGATGTTGCCGTAACTGGCGCTGCGGTCGAGGCCGTCCATAGCGTTTTTGCTGAGATGAATAAGCACCAGGATAACCGGTATCACCACCGGGAAACTTAGGATAGCCATCAAAGTACCATTGTTCCCTGCTTTGGAAGCGATGGCAGATATCATGGTAAAAATGGTGGAGAAGCTGATACTGCCAAGCAGCACTGAAATGAAGTAGAAAAGCGGGTCGCCGAGGGTATTGACGAAAAATATCATGTATATCACTAAAGCCAATACGCTGAGCAGCGACATCAGCAAAATATTGTAAATAGTTTTAGACAGGATGATGGCCTGCGGGCTTGCGATGGAATAATAATACAGCAGCCTGTTTTTACTTTCCTGCACGAAACTTTTGGCGATGGCATTAACGGATGCGAACAGCATGATGATCCAGAACAAAACGTTCCATACGATAGGATACCCGTTGCTGCCAACAAAGCCGGGCGTAAGATTGAATGATATATAACAAACAAATACCGTTGAGGCCACGTACAGCAACACCCCGTTAAATGCATACTTGGACCGCCACTCGAGCAGGATCTCCTTTTTGAGCAAATGCCAGGTTTGGTTGTAGAGTTCCATCCGGGGCAAAGATATTTCTTTTAGTCGGGAAGTCCGCAAGTCCGCATAAGTCCGAAAGATATAACCTAAATTTGTCTTTCGGACTTTCCGACTTATGCGGACTTTCGGACTACAATGACAACCATCTACCATTCTACTCCCATTGGTGTCGCCCGGATACGGGAAGAGGACGGTTTTATTTCGTCGGTATGCATAAGAGATCTTGCGGATGGAGAAAGCGGCGAGACCAATCCCGTGCTGCAGGAAGCCATAAAACAACTGAATGAATATTTCGGCGGCACGCGCAAAGAGTTTGATTTGCCGATAAAACAGTCTGGCTCGGCTTTCCAACAGGAAGTGTGGAATTGCCTGCTGAAGATACCATATGGCAAGACTATCAACTACCTGCAGCAGTCGAAGATCATGAACAATCCGTTAGCCATACGCGCTATAGCATCAACTAACGGTAAAAACGACCTTGCGATTGTGGTGCCTTGCCATCGCGTGATAGGCTCCGATGGTTCGCTGACGGGATACGCCGGCGGATTGTGGCGCAAAAAATGGTTGCTGGAGCACGAAGCTAAAGTGCTCGGCGTGGGACAGACCAAATTGTTTTAGCCGCCGATCTTTTGGTAAATATTAGCTTTGGAGTTGACCACCCTGAATTTATTCCTGATATCAGGGAAGCGTATCGTTTCCTTAGCCCCCAGGCATAAAAAGCCATTGGGCGATAGACTGTCATAAAACAGGTGTAATACTTTTTCCTGTTGCTCCGCCTCAAAATAAATGAACACATTGCGGCAGCAAATCATCTGAAATTCATTGAATGCACTGTCAATAAGCAGGTTGTGTGCCGAGAACAGCGTATTCTGTCTTAGTTCATTGCGGATGCCTGCAGCATCGTTCATCAAATTAAAATGATCCTGCAACTCGCCGGGTAAGCCGGACTCGCGATAATTTTCTTCGTAGCTTTTGACCTTTCGAACCGGGTAAATGCCCCGCCGGGCCTCGTTCAGCATTTCGGTATGGATATCCGTACCGTATATAAATGATTTGCTTTCAAGCCCTGCATATTTGAGCATTATAGCCAGCGAATATACCTCCTCCCCTGACGAGCAGCCGGCGCACCATATCCTGATATGCTCAGATCCGGATAAAACCGGTATCACCTGCATGTCCAGCGCTTTGTAAAAAAAGGGGTCGCGGAACATTTCAGTCACGTTCACCGTGATCTCTTCCAAAAACCATTGAAAAAAAGAAGGGTCGTTAAGCAGGGTGTGCTTCAATTCATCAAAACTGATCTTTTTCAGCATGATGATACGTGAAAGCCTTCTTTTCAGTGAAGATTTAGAATAGGCCCCGAAATCAAATCCATGTGATTCGCGCACAACGCCGATCAGTTCGGTCAATTGCTCTTCAGCTATCCATGTGGTTGAGGCATCAGACATATTTGTTCCGTACTATATTTCGTCTGCTACCCGGCTTTGTTGTACGGGCGCCTTATACCCTGGTTTCTCGCGCAGCGAACCAATGATGGCCAGTACCGGCCCGATGACGAGCAGCCACCACCCCCATTTGAATTTGACCCACTTTTCTGCTGCTTTTTCAATCGAATGAAACGGAATAAATTTGAATTGAAAATGAATCTTCAGGAGCGAAAGAAAATAAAACAGGATCACCAGCCCCAGGGACATCCATGCAGTCAGGCGCACTAATTTCGGTTGCATAAACACTACACCGATAATTCCCACAATGGCTACCAGCATGACCACAATGCCATAAGGCAATTCAGCCTTGTACATATTCCAAGTCATAAGCGGGGGATGAAACAACGGGCAATACGTAGCAGCAATAAGCATTACAAAACCCGCAAATGATATGAACGATGAAAGTCTCATAAGTTACTTCTGGCTGATCTCCATTTTATCGGCAAAATGCGCGCAGTAGTCACGCAGGTCCTCTACGATGTTTGTTTCGCCCGTAGCACGCAGAAAGCTGTCGCCCATGGTTTGCAATGTCTCGTAGAAGAAGCGTTTCATTTCGTCAACGGGCATATCGTTCGTCCACAGGTCGATACGCAGTGTGTTCTTGTAATTGTGATCCCAAAGCGCCAGCATCATGGATTTTACGGGCAGCGCCTCTTTAGTCTTCGCGTCGGTCGATTCCCAGGTAATGGTCTGGGGAACGTTGTTATCATCAAGGTCTATGGTGAGTTTGATCTCTGCTTTCTTCATTGCTATTTAGCCAGTAAAAATAAAATAATCGCCAAAGTTATAAAGCTTAGCTCCACAATCCAGAGTTTTTTGGTTTCGCGGAAAAAATTGCGCAGCATGATGTCCATAAATGACACTACCATTGCGAACAGCAGGAATATGGCGCCAAACATCCAGCTTTTTAAAGCATGGGGATAAGGTTTCCCCATAACATTTATACCGTAAATCCATACATAAACCGACACCACCAGCAGGAACGCCGCCGCGAAGTTGAGTGGAGTGATGCGAAATTTATTTTTCATAACAATTTATGTCATTTCGAACGAGCGTAGCGAGGAGAAACCTTTTACGCTTGACAGGCATCCGCGCTGCATCAGCGTTTAAGGTTTCTCCTCACCCCAACTCGATAGTCCGGCCTGTTCGTCGAAATGACATCGTTTTTTATCTCTTCTTTTTAAAGCTCCTGCCTTTACCTTTTCCTCTCAAGCTTTCTGCTTTCTGCTTTGGGCTTTTAGCTTTTTCAAATTTCTTTCGTTGATTCACCGTTTTCTTTTCGTGAAAAGCGCCTTTGAATTCCGGGTTTTCGCGGCGCTTTTGTTGGTCGATCTCGCGCGCCTGGTCCTGGCGTTCTTCGAATGGCGTTGATTCAACAAAAACATCATCAGGGAGCGGTAAAACGTTGATCGGCTGGCGGATCAGTTTTTCTATTTTGTTGATATAGTACTCGTCAGCAGGCGTAGCAAAAGTAATTGCCTCGCCCGATTGAAAGGCTCTGCCGGTCCTGCCAATGCGGTGCACATAATCCTCGATCACGACAGGCACATCAAAATTGATAACATGGCTCACGTCACTCACGTCAATGCCGCGGGCTGCCACATCTGTCGCCACTAATATTTTTACTTCATCGCTGCGGAAAGCGTTGATCGAATTGATCCGGGTGTTCTGCCCTTTGTTAGCATGCAGCACTCTCAGCTCGTTTTCGCCGTAACGCCGCGAGAGGAATTTGTAAACATCTTCAGCGCTGGTTCGCTTCTTACAGAATATCATCAGCTTTTTGATCTCGCCCTGTTCATCCAGCAAATATTTTAGCAGGTTGATCTTAGTTTTGATATTCGGCACATGGTATAGTCGCTGCTCAACGGTTTGCGCCGGAGTTGCCTGGGGTGTTACCTCGATCACTGTAGGGAATTCGAGGAAGTTAGCCGAAAGCGACAGCACCTTTTCTGACATCGTTGCAGAAAAAAGCAGGTTCTGCCGTTTGCGGGGAATCACTTCCAGTATGCGATTGATCTGCGGCATAAAGCCCATGTCCATCATCTTATCGGCTTCGTCCAGCACCAATACCTGCAAAGTTTTCGTAACCAAATGACCGGCCAGGTAAATATCCATAAAACGGCCCGGCGTCGCCACGATGATATCTGCTCCTTTTTGTACCTGTTCGATCTGCGTTTTCGGACCGATGCCGCCGTAAAGGTTTACAACACGCAGATCGGTGTACTTGGCAAAGGTCCTGATGTTTTCGTCGATCTGGATGGCCAGCTCACGTGTCGGTGCGAGGACGAGCGCGCGGAGGTTATCGCCTTGCGCATACTTGAGGCGCATAATAATGGGGAGCACATAGGCGGCTGTTTTCCCCGTGCCTGTCTGAGCGATGCCCATTACATCCTGGCCGCTGAGTATAGGTGGAATAGTTTTCTGCTGAACGTCGGTAGCTTCGGTATAACCGGCATCAGCAATGGCGTTGAGTATTTGCCGGTTGAATTTAAGATCCTCGAAGCTTTTTGCCATGCGGCAAAGATAGGCTTTGAGTCCGAAAGTCCGCATAAGTCGGAAAGTCCGAAAGATTATCAGGTGAAAGGAGAAAGGTATCGGGAAACTAAAAAATGCCGGGGATGAGTCTGAAACGAACCTTTGAACAATATTCTGTATAGCCGGGCAGGTTTGTCTTAAGAAATTTTTCTTCGTCCAGCAATCGCCAAAGAATGACCGAACCGATAGGTGCAAAAGCCAGCACCCCCCACCATGAACCCAACGCTACCGGTGTACCGATCAGCAGCAATAATGCTCCGCTATACATCGGGTGTCGCACTAACGAATAAGGTCCTGTCGAAATTACCTTTTGTTCAGCGGCAACTTCGATCGTGGCTGATGCAAAGGTATTTTCCTTAAAAACCAGGAACACGATGTAAAACCCAACTACCGTCAGTATATCTCCGAGGATTACGGCAAAAACAGGGACAGATGACCATTTAAAGCGAAAATCAAATGCCGGCACCAGGAAAATCACCAAAAATGCCAATTGAGCGATCGACTGTATGATCTTCTGCACTACTTGTTTTTCACCGGGTGGCCCTCCATTCACCCTTCGCTGCAAAAGTGCTGTATCCTTTTTCATTAAATAAGTGGTGATAGCACCCGCAGCAATAGTGAAAACAGCAATATAAACCCATGCCTGCCAGTATTGAAATGTTTTGGCGGGAAGAAATAATGTGATACCCAGAACAATTACCAGGAAAAAAAGTCCGCCGAAGGCTTTTACTGTTAAAGTTGTCATAAAGGTGAATAGCCGATCAAAGATACTTTTTAAGCGAGAAGTGCCGAAGAAGCAGAAAGACCAAAGCTTTGTTATCCTTAAATCTTAACTTTGCCCCGAATAAAAATCCGAAATCGTAAGTCCGAAATCAAAAATGTCTTCTATCCTCATCAAATCCGCAACCATCGTCAACGAACGCAAACAATTTGTAAGCGATGTTTTGGTGAAGGACGGGTTGATCGAAAGAATAGACAAGCAGATCGATGTTAAGGCCGATCAAACCATCAATGGCGAGGGCTTGCACCTGCTACCCGGCTGCATCGACGACCAGGTGCACTTTCGCGAGCCGGGACTAACTCACAAAGCAGACATTCATTCCGAATCCCGCGCTGCGGTGGCCGGTGGCATTACCTCATTTATGGAAATGCCGAATACTGTGCCGAACACGCTCACTCAGGAATTACTTCAACAAAAATATGAGATAGCCGCGCGTAAATCGCTGGCTAACTATTCGTTCTTCATGGGCGCTTCAAATGATAACCTGGATGAAGTGCTGAAAACAGACATCAAAAATGTGTGCGGTGTCAAAGTATTTATGGGCTCGTCGACAGGCAATATGCTGGTCGATAATCCAACCACCCTTGAGCATATTTTTAAAGAATCGCCGATGCTGGTTGCCACACATTGCGAGGACGAAGCGACTATCCGCCGCAACCTGGAGCATTATAAGGAGTTGTACGGCGAAAACATCCCGGTAGAAATGCATCCGCTAATCCGTAGCGAGGAAGCGTGTTACCTGTCATCGTCAATGGCAGTTGAACTGGCTAAAAAGTATAATACAAGGTTGCATATCCTGCATATTTCCACCGAAAAGGAAACTCATCTTTTCAGCAACGATATTCCATTAAAAGACAAACGCATAACCGCTGAAGCCTGCATTCATCATTTATGGTTCAGCGATGCCGATTATGCAAGCAAAGGCAACCTGATCAAATGGAACCCGGCGGTAAAAAAAGCCGGCGACCGCGAAGGTATACTGAAAGCTGTGCTGGATGACCGCATCGATGTAATTGCTACCGATCATGCTCCGCATACATTGAAAGAGAAGTCGAGACCCTACCTGCAGGCACCATCGGGCGGGCCTTTGGTGCAGCATGCGCTGCCGGCCATGCTGGAATTATATCATCATGGCAAGATCAGCCTGGTAGACATCGTGCAAAAGATGGCGCATAACGTAGCTATCTGTTTCCAGGTGGAAAAACGTGGTTATATCCGCGAGGGTTATTGGGCCGACCTGGTACTGGTTGATTTAAATAATCCGTGGAACGTAAACAAATCCAATATCTTATACAAATGCGGATGGAGCCCATTTGAAGGCACTACCTTCAGATCGAAAGTGATGCACACTGTTGTATCGGGGAGTTTGGCTTATAGTAACGAACGTTTAGTAGAAGATAAAAGCGGAATGAGATTGACTTTCACGCGTTAGTTTTGAACACGATTTCCAGGATTTGAAAGACCAACAAGATAAATAGCCAATCCCGGCAATCCCGTTAATCTTTTTTAATCGTGTTCAACCCCTACAAATATTTCTACTTTTCCGTTTGGTCCGTACACATCGTAATCCGCAATGTAACTGCGGCCGTCGCTTTCATCCCATATCTGCATCCAGGCTTCGCCTACGGAATCCGGCAGCTCTCCTTCCGGCGAATATTGCCGGTAGCTGCCCGATGGTACCAACGCAACGAACATGCCGTTGTGCCCAGCCTCTGTAACCCTGCATCCAAGTACAGCGGTGTACCAGCCCATATGATCTGTTTCATAATCGGTATAAACACAATACACGTCGTCTGAATATTTCGATGAGATCTTCGCCAGTACGTCTCCGGACATAAATGTCTTCCAAAGGTCGCCGATGTCTTTGCGGGCACGGCCATCCTGGTTGGTGGTGCGGACGGCAGTTCCGGCGACGAAAAAGCTGTCCTGTGCGGTCAAAACGGGTTCAATAGCGGTCATATTAAAAAGTTATAGTGATTCATAAAAAATTTATAGCCAGATTATTATGAAATTTATCGTAATAATTACTTCAAACTTGACCAGCTTCTACCATCTCCTTCATCTTGCCGAAAATGGACTGCCAGTTTTGCTCCGAATGCTTTTTGGCTTCTTCGCTTTTTATATTTTCCTGGCCTATCGTTAACATAGTTGTACCGTTACTCTCTGCAAGTTCATAGGATACGTTCTGATAATTTTCAGGCTTGTCTTCGGTGCCGCCCATCGAACTCCAATAACTGTACTTCACGTATTTTCCTGGATCGATATCCAGTATCTCGCCCTTATCCTGGTAAGTTTTGCCTTCCCACTCCCCTTCCCAGAAGATCGGGCTGCCTTTCTTCCAGTCACTTTTGACATTGGTGCCGAAGAAGTATTGCTTTACGATTGCAGGGTCGGTTAGCGCCTGCCAGACCTTTGCGGCTGGTGCCTTTACATCGATGGATGTTTTTAAAGTTAAGTTTGCCATGATTATAATTGTTAGATTGTTATTAAACACTTAGACGTTCTGTTTGTGCAAACATTTTATTTTTTAATAAGTTGAAATCGTGCTCATCTATTTCAAAGAAACCGAAACGGAACCGGTATCCCCAGGATCTTTTATCGGCAATGAAGTCAAGCGACCCAATGAGCGGGACAATAGGCACCTCCTTGCAGGAATAATAGCTGACGCTGCGCCTGTATGGGATAAAATCCTCAGACATTTTATGCTGGTATATCTTATCATCGGCTACCTGCCCTATCGCTGTAAAGGCCTGAAGCTTCTCGTCACCGGCATAGGTAACTTTAGGTGAATAGAAGATCACCCAATCGTTTACATGCAATTTCTTCAGCGCGCCCGGTTTCCCGTGATTGGCCTGCATAAAACCGCCCGCAACACCGCGTTTGATATGGTCCTTTGAAACCACAGTTACCCAATATCTTTCCTGTGCCATCCCGATTGATTTGACACAAAGTAAATCTGCATTAGTGACAGCCTTATGTCAGCAGGGTTTAACTGTTTCTGAGCATTATGGTATTGGAGATATCCTTTACCTTTTCCCGCAGGTTACCGGGCCTGACGATAATGGCCGTATCGCCGTACATCATCAGCCAACGCACAAAGCCTTCCAGGAATTCGGTCAGGAAGGTCATTTCGATCATGCCGTCCGCCTCACGCTCTGATACGAAGCCGTTGTAATACTTCTGCTCGTTCAGGTAAGGACTTGTACGTTTTTCAACGCGTATCACTACTTCCTGCAAATTCCTTTCACGTACCTGGCGCGAAATGTACTCGTTCAGGCTTGGGTGCTGCGACCGGAAACGTTCGCCGGTGAGGGAAATATTAGATATACGATCAAGGCGGAAATCGCGGTAATCCTGTCTCAAACGGCACCAGGCGATCAGGTGCCAGAAGTTTTCCTGGTAGAAAACACCAACCGGTTCAATGCAGCGTTCCGTTTTTTCCTGGCTGTGCATGGCGAAGTAGTGAATAGAAAGCACCGTCCGTTCGCCGATCCCCTTTAGTATCAATTGCAGCGGGTTCAGGTCGAGCCTGACGCCGCTTGTACGCCGGCTTTTTAGCACTTCGATATGGCCGTCGATATTTTCCAGGAAATCCTTTTCGGCCATGCGCAACACCGAACGCACTTTATACATTGCCGATTTATAATTTTCGTCAGATGAGGGATCAGTTAGCTTTTCCATCAGTTTTTCGGCGGTCAGGAACGCGGTCGCTTCCTCCCGCGTGAACATTACCGGCGGCAAACGATAGCCATCCATAATGGAATAGCCTATACCGGCCTCACCGATGAGTGGTATACCGGCTTCTTCCAATGTTTTGATGTCGCGGTAAACCGTGCGCAGGCTGATATTGAACCGTTCGGCAATATCGCCGGCCTTCACAACCCTGCGGGATTGTAACTGGATCAGAATGGCTGAAATACGGTCGATGCGGTTCATAATTATTCCAAAATTAACCAAAAGAAATCCTCATTTTTGAGTTTATATCAGCTTTTACTCTTTGTGAACTTTGTGCCATCTTCGTGCTCTTCGTGTTTAAATTAACCACAGAGATCACAAAGAGATACACAGAGAGCCACGGAGATTGGGCTAATCCGAATAATAATGAACAAGGAAGAAGAAATCGTAGTTTTTGAAACGTATTATAACCCTATGCTGGCCGAGATCATCCGGGCCAAGCTGGAAGCGAACGGCATCCCATGTTTTTTGAGCGATGAAAGCATCGGGACCGTATACCCGGTTTACAACCAGGGTGCAGGCGGCATTAAACTTAAAGTCTTTAAACGCGATCTGGAAAAGTGCCGGGAAATTGTAAATGAGGATGACCAATTGGACGATCAGGCTACTTACCTCTAAGTCATGCCGCCATCGTTCAAAATAGCCGTTAAGACAGGCCTGGTAACCTCGGTTGTTATCATTATATTCTGGGCCATCGGCCGGCTGACCATTTACCGCTATTTTAAAACCGATTATTACGCGGCGATAGTGGCCGTATCTTTCCTCGGTGCCGGCATCCTGGTCGCCAGGTCAAAAGCTTCAAAGAATACGGATAAAAAGCCCCTCCCCGATCTCACCCAAAAAGAGCTTGCCATACTGACCCAGATCGCCGAAGGTAAAAGCAACAAGGACATCGCCGCCGCGAATTTTGTCGAGCTGAGCACCGTGAAAACTCATATCAATAATATTTACGCCAAACTGGGCGTAACCAGCCGCCGCGAAGCCATTAAGGCATACTCGTCGCACCGGGAATAAAACAAATCCACCCTTTTTCCACCCCGCCATTTCTTGTTTTTATGTCTGCTATCGCACAGCTTTGTGCCATAAACTTTACACATGAAACCATCTTACAGATCAGGCATCATAACAGGCTTTGCCGTGGGAATTTTCGCTATCGGTTGTTTTTCATTTTTCAACTGGCTCAACACTAAAAATGACTGGGGCGTACAACCCGGCACTATTCGGGGCATTTCGGGACTTATAACCATTCTCATACAGGGAATTGGTATTTATTTCAGCATGCAGGGCACGAAAACTGTTCAAAACGGAAGGCTTGGCTATGGCGGCGCTTTTAAAGCCGGTTTTACCGTTGCTGTTCTTACCGCACTCATCACCGCTTTCTGCGGATTTATTTATTGCACGGTGATCAATCCCGGCTATGCCGATCATATGGTGAACGAGGCCCATAAAGCCATGGTAGCCGGCGGCGAATCGGCCAAACAAATCGCAAAGGATATGGTTGGTGTAAAATGGGAGTTTTCTACCGGCGGGCAGGTAACTGCTGCTCTCATCGCACAATCACTAGTTGGTACAATTATTTCACTCGTCATGGCCATTTTTATCAGAAGCAAAAACTCTTAAATATGAAAAAGCTCATCCTGCTCATTGCAATATGCGCATTTGCAGTACCTGCATTCGCGCAACAGATCGCCAATCCGGGCAAATCGGAATTTATGTTCATTATCCGTTTTAAATCTGATTTTCAGCCGACATCAGACGAAGCCGTTAAGGCCAACATCAAAAAGTGGCAGGACTATATGGGCGACCTCGCCAAATCAGGCGACCTGGTAAGCGGCTACCGTCCGGCAAGCGGTGGACTTACTATCAGCGGTACCGGAAAAACCCTGAAGAACGATCCATATGTATCCGACGGCATGCAGGTTAGCTCAGTAATGATCGTCAAGGCTGTTAGCATGGATGCGGCTAAGGACATTGCCAACAAGTGTCCGGTATTTGAATTCGGCGGGAGCATTGAGGTGCGGCCGGTGATGGATGCGGCAGGACATTGAGGGTGTCGCGGCCGTCCATTTCGACGGATTGAAATCCGTCGTTACAAAATTATATCAGGCCTACGGCCTTAGAAAAACAAGAGACGTAGTCTCGGCCGATCCGCCAACTGGCGGACGGATTTCAATCCGTCGGAAACTGCTATATTAGCGGCATGTACAATCGCCGCAAATTTCTTAAAATATCGGCTGCCGGGGCTTCGGTTGCCGCCTTTTCGCCCTCCGCTTTCGCAAATACGTTGTCTCACAGGCTTGACGGAGGCGGATTTCCTATCGTGATCTCTACCTGGGATTTCGGCGTCGCGGCGAATAAAGGAGCCTGGACCGTACTTAGCAAGGGTGGTCGCGCGCTCGATGCGGTAGAGGCCGGCGTAAAAATACCCGAGGCCGATATGCACAACCATACTGTTGGCCGCGCCGGTTACCCCGACCGCGACGGGCATGTCACGCTCGATGCCTGCATTATGGACGAGCTTGGCAATTGCGGCTCAGTGGCAGCCATTGAATACATCGCACATCCTATATCGGTTGCGCGCGCCGTGATGGAAAAAACACCCCATGTAATGCTCGTTGGTGAAGGCGCCACGCAGTTTGCGGTTGAGCAGGGTTTTAAAAAAGAAAAGCTGCTTACGCACGAATCTGAAAAAGCCTGGAAAGAATGGCTGAAAACCGCCAAATACAAGCCGGTGATGAATATCGAGAACGAGCAGCACATGCCCGGAAGCAAATACAATCATGATACCATCGGCATGCTTGCCATCGACGCCAAAGGCAACCTGTCCGGTGCGTGCACAACCAGCGGCATGGCCTGGAAAATGCGTGGCCGTGTAGGCGACAGCCCCATCATCGGCGCCGGACTGTATGTAGATAACGAGGTCGGCGGCGCAACTTCGACCGGTGTCGGTGAAGAAGTGATCCGCAATGTGGGCAGTTTCCTGGTGGTCGAGCTCATGCGCCACGGGATGTCTCCTGAAGACGCATGTAGAGAAGCGGTGAATCGTATTATCAAAAAGAAACCCCAAACCGCGAAAGAGATACAGGTAGGTTTCCTGGCCATCAATAAGAAAGGTGAATATGGAGCTTACGCCATTCAAAGCGGATTTACATTCGCGGTATGTAATGCGGAAAAGCAAGACCTGATCATTCCGGGAAAGAGCGTATATTAGCTATTGTTTGAACACGATTAAATAGATTTAAGGATTTACAAGATAGAATCTTGTATGTCAATTAATCTTGTAAATCGTGTTCAAACCATGAACTATGAACAACAAAAAACCTTCAGTCAATCTCGAAGTATGTGCCAACTCCGTTGCCTCCGCGCTCGCCGCGCAGGAAGGCGGCGCTTTTCGCGTGGAACTATGCGAAAATCTAAGTGAAGGCGGCACCACCCCATCCTACGGGCAGATAGAACTGGCGCGGAAACTTTTAAATATCAAACTTTATGTACTGATACGTCCCCGCGGCGGCGATTTTCTCTATTCAGACACCGAATTTGAGATCATGAAAGCTGATGTGGCACATTGCATCAAAACCGGCTGCGACGGCGTGGTCATTGGCATTCTAAACGCCGATGGAAGCGTAGACAAACAACGAAGCGGAGAGTTGGTACAAATGGCCAAAACCGCAGGTTTGGGCGTAACCTTTCACCGCGCCATAGACATGTGCGCCGAAATGGAGCAGGCATTAGAAGATGCGATTAGCATCGGTTGCGAGCGAATTTTGACCTCAGGCGGAAAAAGCACAGCGATAGAAGGCGTAAATATGATCGCCCATCTCGTTGAAAAAGCCAAAGGCCGCATTAACATTATGCCCGGCGCCGGCGTTAATGAGACTACCGTTGCCGATATCGTACAGTTCACCCACGCTGCGGAAGTGCATTCATCAGCCAGGAATAGCGTCAAAAGCAAGATGACCTACCGCAACGATCATATCCTGATGGGTTATGGTGAGACGGATGAATATAGTTTTAGCCAGACCGACCCGGAAAGGGTGAAAGAGATCATCCGCTTGGCGAATGAGTGAATGCTGAATGGTCAATAGTGAATAGTCAATAAAAGAGATTCACCATTGACCATTCACTACAACACACTTAGCGTTCACATTCACGCCATATCCGACCACTTTCCGACGTATAAGAACTATATTTTCAGCATTTTATCCGATACACTATAGGCGTATTTTTGACGATTTTTGTCATTTTTGTGAACAGATAAAGGCCAACTAACAGTAATTCAACGCATTATCCCACCAAAGCATATACACACAAAATTGGCCGATCCTGACGAAAAAGTCCGCAAATTCACACCTTTTAACATCTTTCGACGACTTTTCAGGGTATAAATTGGCTTCGTGTAGTGGAATCCTTGATAAGCTTTTGACATCGCCGGGCGGCTTTGGTACACCATCCGGCTATACGCTCGTGGCTCTCGCACAGATTTGACAACTTTTTAAAAGTTGCCACATCTTTATTTAAAAGAAAACTTGTACTCATTGCCAAGTAGAATCCCTCGCTTTCTAATGAATTTAAGGACGCTGTATGGCAAATACGACAAAGATTTTACAAAAAAAAGTTATGAAAAGATTAGCTGTTCATAATAAGGCTCTAAATCTTTTTCTAAAAAGATAGCTGAGTCTTTCATTATTATTTTAGTTAGAATATCTCGCGTTAAATTATCTAAACTAACCAGCAAGGCCGGAATAGTCTCAAATGTTGTATTTTTCTCTAACTCTTTGCCATGAAAATAACGAGACCTTATCTTGTAACATGCTTTTATAAGTTTAAATATTTCAAGCCTTTTAATTTTATCGTCAGTGTAATAACAAGCCAGCCTTTCTGACATTTTATGATTATTTCACTTGCGTCAGTAGTGAATAAACACTCATATATATTCATGTATAGCGAGATTTTAGATACTATAAAACTTGACAATCTGGCGGCAGACAAGAATACTATAGCCCGTTGAATCCTATTTTTTTTATTATAATTTTCTCTATTAACATGTTCTGTTGTAATACCTTTCTTAAGTGGCGTTGGCGAAATTTCCTGTGTCGCATCGGTAATTTCATTTAATTTATTAGAAATGGAGTTAACTTTTTCTAATTCTTGATATGTGAATGTCGCTTCTGAAATTTCGCCAGTGCAGTTTGTAAATATTGCGTTCGTACCCATCGCAATCAGCCTACCATTTGGAGTATATAAATAATTTAAATGTGTGTTGATGCTATTATCTTTTGTAAACCAAGACAAGTTTAGAAAGGAATTAATAGTTTCTTGAGAAAAAGTTACTATCCTGCTAAACTCCTCATCTGAGTCATAATCTGACTCTATGCGTAAATAGAAATGATATGAGTTTATTAAATCCTTACAATGTAAAAATCCCAATAAATTGGCAATTTTCTGATCAGAGAAAAAGTCCCTTATAAAATCAGGGCTTGTCATAAGTCTGAAATGTTGAAAATCGAAATGACTTTCAGGGGGTTCAATTTTTATATTTCTGAGCTGAAATACTGAATTTACTATCATCCTTTCCATAAAGATAATAGTAACGAAATTATTTACTTGGCAGAAATAGGAATCACAATAAATTCTAATTTCCTTAAGTTAATAAAGTTCTCCTTATCTACCTTACATCCATTGCTCCATGCCTTCGGCACACGGATCCGCCAGTGGGCGGACAAGCTTTTCGGACTAATTCAATATCGCTATCGGCAGCACCAACTCAATTCTGCTCCTGCCCGTTCCGCCAAACAGATCCGGGTCAAGCAAATAATCATACCGTATCCCAAAGGAGATAGGCACCTGGTTGAACCACTGCGTATCAAAAAATACCGTCACCCCTGTCGACCTGAAGTTTTTATAAGGGCTCCTATCGGTAAAATTGTCGCTTACGCGGGTGTAGTCGAAAAATACATCGCCGCGCAGGCGAAGGAAATACAGCGTGTTGGCCACACCGGCATCCGGATAGATCAACGGGAAATGATAATCAAAGCCTGCCTTATTCATAGTGCGCAGGTTTTCGGCTACATAGCCCCTTGCGAAGGGGAAATTGTTGGTGTAACTGATCACATTCTCATCGTTGCTCTGCTGATGCGCGAGGTTGAATATCAGGTTATGGTTGATGGATAGCCCCGGAAAATACAAATAGGCCGAAGCCAGGAATTGTGTTGCCGTCAGACCTGTTATTGCATTCTTAAAATTCAGCGTCAGGCTTTGAGCGAAACGCGGATAGATATTTTGCTTCGCCCGCTCTATCTGGGTCGAGAAAGTGAGATAATTGTTCAGGTAGGTATAACTGTTTGAGCTGTAAGTTTTATTATAGGGCGCCTGAAAATCTGCCCGGCTGTAATAAACATCAGTGCCAAAATCCAACCCGGTGATCTGTTTGCCCTGGCTGAAATTCAGCGGGATTTCGATGCCCGCATGAGGGTCGGTTTCATTCCAGTAAACATTGTGACCGTTGGCGAAGGCGCGGCGGTCGTAAAGATAGTCAAACCCGGCGCGCACAAAGGGGAACCAGGCGCCATACACCGCGTCGAATCCAACATCCTTGTAGCCCTCATCGCGATTGTACCCCAGCGACAATTGCGACTGGAAGGTATTCAGCACATTCTCGCCGATGATAGCAATAGAATAATCCGGGTCATTGAGCGTGGGAATTATGCTGTGAAAATTAAAAAGATGGTAGGTTTTTGGATATTTGGTAATAGCGAGCGGTTCAATTTTCACCTTGTCGAGCAGATCGGCCGCCGAATCTCTTTGTAAAGCAGCCAGGTCATAGTCGGTCAATTGCGACATTATTTTTGGCCTGGCAAGCCACTTGAGATCCTTTTTATCTTCGTTATTTATTTTATAGCCTTCTGCCGTAAAGCCAACCCAGGCCAATTTATTGTCAGAGATGGCCGGCTGATAATAACCTATGGTGCCCGTGTAAGCATAATTAGATAGCCAGGACAATTCTCCGTTGCTGATGGACATCTTATATAAAAAGTCGTTTTTATCCGAGGTGGCGCTAAAATAGGCGGTATCTTTTTTCACCGTCAAAAATCCGATCGGCTGGTAAGAAAATGGCAGCAGATATTTCACCTTGCCGGACTTTATAGCGATCAACGCAAGTGACATCTGCCCCTTCGGATTACGCACAGCCGCTACCAATTCGTTTTCGCTATAAAACTTGGGATAAGTAAAAAACAGCTTATCCGGGTTAGGTACCACCTGCTTCAGACTACCATCGATATTCAGCAGATGAATGTCGCATTTCCCGTTCGGAGCTTCCTGTACGGTTACAATCGTTTTGCCGTCTGAACTGAAGTCGGGTGAAAAATACTTGGTGTTTTTGGTGATCCTGCGCTCCTTACCGGTTCTCACATCCAGCAGTTCGAGCTCACTGTAATCGCGGTAGGTCCAGCGCAGGTTGGGGCGATAGACTGCATAAATGACCTTGCCATCGTGATAGGCAAAATAATTGTCAAGTGAGATACTACGTACACTAATATTTCTTTCATTCACACCGGTCTTCATTACGAACACCGGCCGGTGATCATAAGTGCTTTTCATGAAGATCATCGTGCTGTCGTTCACATAGGCCGGGTATTCTTCATCCGCCACAAAATGTTCAGGCAAATGTTCGAATCCCCGCTGTGGATGCCCTTGCAAATTGATACCGAACTCCTTTTTATAGTAATCAAAAGCGTCGCTCCTGAATTTCTCAAAACTTTCGCCCGAATACTTTTTGATGGCATGTTGTAAAGGATAAAATACGCCCTTGAACGCCGCCGCGTCGTGGGTTACCTTTCTCCAGAAATCGTCGCCGTATTTTTCGCGCCCATAAGACACCAGCATATACCCCGTCGGGTACCAATCCGGCGTATAATCCAGGTACGAGCCGTTGCGCAATTTCATCCAGCTATAATTCTTGCCTTCGGACCACATAGCCCGGTAGCCGTTCAGGAACCAGGGTAACCGTCCCCTGCCCTGCTTACTTACCAATGTTTCATTAAAAACTGCATCGCCCTCGAAGAACCAGTTGGGGATAGCCAGGTCGTTACCCAAAGCCTGCCCGCCTTCGCCGAAAAGAATGCGCAGGAAATGTGAGAACCCTACATTGAAGTTGTTGTACTGCTGTACATGCCTGAATTCGTGTATCGACAATTGCTCCACCCAGCGCAGGCTGCCGATGTCAAAGCTGTTTTGTTCGGGCGTCAGGTAAAACTCGCTGCGGAATGGCGCCAGACCGACGTAGGCATTGGCTACTGTGGTCTGATTTTGCAGCACAATGCTGATTTGTTTTTGCTTTGTGCCGATAGTGGGTTCGATCACATAATTCATCCGGGCGATGATACTTGCGACGGCGTAGGCTGATGAGTCAAGCCCTTTGGGAAAAATAACCTTGGCCGCGGGGATATTCACCTGGCTCCATTTGATGGAAGGGGGATTACCTCCAAATTCCTGGGCGCTTGAAATAGTTGCAGTCGCGAGTAGCAGTAGCAGTATGAGCAGAGGGGTAATTAATGATTTGTTCTTCAAAGCAGATCCAATCGTCGATATGAAAGTAAATAATTAAAATCCGAAATCGAAAACGGCGATTCGAAAACCCATGGAAATATCTTTTAACAGGCTGTCGTTTATTTTGGCTAAAGCCTGATTTTCTATACTATTTATCCGTCCCATAAATGGGACGGCAATGAATTTAATTGCAGGATTCTTTATAAGCTTTTCTTTCATTGCCGCTTTAGCGGAGACTATACGTGTTAGACCAAACAGGATGGGGGAAATAAAAAAGTGGCAATTTGAAGCCGCTTTTTAAACGAATGTGAAATTCTTTTTACTCCGTTGGTTCTATAGTTTCAACCGGATCAATATCCAAAGCCTAAAAGGGGTGAGTAAATGGGCTACGTTTGCAGAGCAGTTAGTTATCGAAGTCTTGCGGGATCACCCATAATCATTGTAATAAAATAGGGGATGCCTATTATAAGCACAATGAATATCAAAAAAATAATTATAACAACCGCAACGCCTTTGTTCATTTCATTTTGGCTTAGTTAAACCGAATATATGAAAAAGCAATGTAAAGCCATCGGGGTCTAACACATATATAGTCTCCGTTTAACCAACGGAAATATGCGAGCGCAGTAAATGCTTTAGCCAAAATAAACTCTGCCATTAACGCTAATTCCCGATTCTAAAACATTCCTGTGACACACCGTCGGCCAAAACTACCTACATTTGCCGCTTGTTAACTACTTGACATGGCTAAAGTTTCGATCAACCTGGCGACGGGTTCATTGCAGCAGGAAGATATTATCGTCGGCATCGACCTGGGCACTACCAATTCATTGGTGGCCTTTATTGGTCCTGATAAAAACCCCAAAGTGATCAACGATACGGGGAAAGGCGTATTAGTGCCTTCCATCGTACATTTTGGCCCGGCCGGCGAAATTACTGTAGGAAATGAGGCTAAGAACTTCTTAGTAACCGATCCGCAAAACACCGTTTTTTCGGTAAAAAGATTATTGGGCCGGTCCTACCATGATATTGAAAACTACAAGGATTTTTTCTCCTATAAAGTGATCGACGATGATACCGAAAGTTTAGTGAAGATAAAGGTTGGTGACAAGTTCTATACCCCAATCGAGCTTTCGGCTATGATACTGAAAGAACTGAAGGACCGGGCAGAACATGCTTTGAAAACGGCCGTTAACCGCGCCGTGATCACCGTTCCCGCGTACTTTAACGATTCACAGCGTCAAGCGACGCGTGATGCCGGTAAACTTGCAGGGTTGGACGTACTGCGGATCGTTAATGAACCAACCGCGGCAAGCCTTGCTTATGGCATAGGTTTGAACCCCGAGGATACCAAAACAATTGCGGTGTACGACCTTGGCGGTGGAACATTTGACGTTTCGATCCTGCAAATACAGAACGGCATTTTCGAAGTGTTATCAACCAATGGTGATACTTTCCTCGGCGGCGACGATTTCGACCGTGCTATAGTGGATTATTGGATCGAAAAGAATAAGCTGAATAAAGCTGAACTGGCACAAAACCGCGAGCTTTCGCAGCAATTACGCCTGAAGGCTGAGGAAGCTAAAAAGGCGTTCGCACACCAAAGCCTGTTCAATGAAAAGATCGGCGATATCTGGTGTACGCTCGACAGGGAAACGTTCAATCAACTGATATTGCCCAAAGTGCAGCAAACCATCCAGTGCTGCCATAATGCGCTGAACGATGCCAAACTGGATATCGGCGACATCAATGAAGTAGTGATGGTTGGGGGATCGACCCGCACCACGCTGGTGAAAAAGATGGTATCCGATTTCTTTGCCCGCCCGGTACACGACGACCTGAACCCGGACGAAGTGGTCGCACTGGGCGCAGCCATCCAGGCGGATATCTTAGCCGGGAACCGCAGGGATATTCTCCTACTCGATGTTACTCCTCTTTCGCTGGGCATCGAAACCATGGGCGGTTTGATGGACGTCATCATCCCGCGCAATTCCAAGGTTCCGACAAAAGCAGGCAGGCAATATACCACCTCGGTTGATGGCCAGGCCAATATGAAAATAGCCGTTTACCAGGGGGAACGCGACCTCGTAAAAGAGAACCGTAAATTAGCTGAGTTCGACCTGAAGGGAATACCCGGCATGCCAGCCGGTTTGCCTAAGGTAGATATCAATTTCTTATTAAACGCCGACGGCATCCTGAAAATACAAGCTATGGAACTGCGCTCCGGCGTGAAACAGGAGGTGGAAGTTACCCCAACCTACGGCATCACCGACGACCAGGTGGAACAAATGCTTATGGACAGCATTACCCACGCCAAAGATGATGTCGCCCACCGTATGCTGATCGAAGCGCGAACCGAAGGTGAACAGATGGTTTATACCGCAGAACGCTTCCTGCAAAAAAACAGCGAATACTTATCAGTAAAAGAGATCAGCGATACGCAGAAGCTGATTAACCAGCTTAAGGATACCCTTACGAGTGGCGATAAAGACCTGATCCATAAAAATATCGATGAGCTGAACGAGTTTACCCGCCCTTTTGCTGAACGTTTGATGGACCAGGCGGTGAGCACGGCGATGAAGGGGAAGAGTATTGAGTGATTACGATCTTTGGTTTGTGAATTTGTAACCAGATATACAAGCTGGCCGTAAAATTTAGCAGATATATTTATATTTACAAAAAACTAAACCTTATGCAACGTAAACATAGAATTCTCGCGCCGCTTACATTGGCGATTTTTTTTGTTTTTTCTTCACAGATGACTTTTGCGCAATATCCGGGCATGAGAGCAGTATATAAAGATATGAGCCGGCAATGGCAGAATCAGCAGATGCGGATGCAGACGGAGATTCAGATGAATTTAATGATGAATTGGAAATCTAACATCGGACAAGGTACTGCTTATCAGGTGACGTTCAAAGACAGTTCAGTGGTGGACGTTACTTCATTTTTATATACTGACACCGTGTTGCATAAGAATTTCCTGGTATACGAAAACAAGAGGTTTAGCAGATCAGATTCCGCACACAGGTATCAAAAGATTTACTCAGACCAAACCCTTTATATTGCGGTAAATGCAAACAGCAACAATGTTCAACCGTCTTATGGAGTGCCATTGGACAGTTGCTGGAGTTTTAAAGTAGTAAGCGGCGCTATAAATGTATACGCCAAGTATTCGGAAGTGTATACCGACCTGAACCCTGAAACGACTATCGCAATACAAGCAGGCGACAACGGGCCAATGGTAAAATATAGCGAAGCAAGCCTGACGCAAATGATAGGACAGGATTCTGATGCTGCGCACTTGATAGAAAAGAAAAAATACTACAAAGCAGTTATGAAATATAACTCCAACGTAGCAAAGGCCGCCAGCAATAAATAGCTTCTTACTGGGTATCTATTTATTCAGCGCTTCCTGCTCCCTTAAACCGGAAATGTTATTCTGGCTGTTGAACTGATCTGTTTTAACTGCAAAATCTGCCAAAATACCGGCAACGGTATCCAGGTTATCAGATACGCGTTGGTGCATGTCGGGCAGGTCCTTTTCCAGGCGTTTATCTCCCAGGTCAATGTTATCTACTTCTATTTTAGTCAATTTTTGTATGATGGCCTGCTGGCTGTTTTTCAAATCCTCAAGCTCGTGGACAATCTTCTCCATCAGCTCAAACTTCCTGATCTTATCCATAAAATTCCTTTGTTTGGTTAAACAATCGACTTAAAAACGTGCCAAAAGCCTCATTTGTTTCAAAGATTTGTTTTTCAGCCTGCTAGCTGATACCTTAGTTATATGAAAATAGCCTTCACCTTTCTGCTGTTTTTGGGCACTATTGTCCTCTTCAGCAACTTCCATCAGCCCCAGGAAAAAACCATCAACGAACAACTCGTTGAATTCTATCAGAACCAGCGTTTCGCCGATGCAGTAGCCCTTTTAAAGAGCAATTACCCCGAGCCGATAGCCGACACGAAAGTTTTGGCGAGTATGGCTTATGCTTCTCAGATGTCGGGCAAGCTCGCTGACGCTGAAAAGTACTACAGCCGTATCTACGAGCTTGACAGCAGCAATTACCATGTACTTTTCAACCTCGGCAATGTGAACCTGCTGCGCGGAAATGAGCTGAAAGCCAAAGGCTATTTTACTGATCTTTTGAAAAAGGACAGCTCCAGCTTTGCGGCTTATAAGGATATGGCCGCTATCAGCACGGATCAAAACAATAGCAGCCTGACGATGTACTACCTGGAAAAAGCGAACACCCTGCAACCAACTGACGCCGACGTGGCGTCGGAATTAAGCGGATTTTATACCGACGCGAAAAAGTATAACCTGGCTGAAAATGTGATCAATAAAGCATTGGAAGCCGACCGTCAAAACCTCTACCTGCTGCAAAGCCTGGTGAAGCTGCAATATGCGGAACACAAATTCAATGATGTGATCACGAACGGTGAGCTGCTGCTGACGCTTGGCGACCAATCCGCATACATATTGAACAAATTGGGTGAAGCCTATTTTTCGATAAAAGATTATGATTGCAGCATCGAAACCTTCTCCGCTATTCCGGCGACCTATCAAACGGAAGGCACTTTTTATTATATGGCCGAATGTTATAAGATGCTGAATAATCAGCCAAAAGCCATCGAATATTTTAATAGAGCCATCGAGGCCGGCCTGTCGGCTAATATCGATAGTTATTATTCCGAGATCGCGGATAGCTATACCGACCTAAAGAAGGATAAAAAAGCAATAGGAGCTTATCAGAAGTCGCTGCAATTCAGTGAAAAGCCGATAACCTATTACCTGATGGCGAACCTGTACGACAGCGACTTGAAAAACTGCAAAATGGCTGTGGTTTATTACAAGAAATTTATCGCTGCAAAGCCGGCCGCAAATCAGCAGAAATATGTGGTTTATGCCAAAAGCCGGATTGAGGCATTGAAACATTAACGCTGCATCAGCCGGGCGACGTACTTGCCGATGATATCGAACTCGAGGTTGACGGTTGAGCCTGCCCTCACCTGCTGCAGGTTGGTATGTTCGAAAGTGTAGGGAATGATGGCGACAGAAAAGCTGTTGTCTTTGGAATTGACAACGGTTAAACTGATGCCGTTAACGCAAATGGAACCCTTTTCCACCGTCACATTTCCGGTTGCGGCATCATATTCAAAGGTATATTCCCAGCTGCCATCCAATTCTTTAAAATCAATGCAGGTGGCTGTTTGATCCACATGGCCTTGTACGATATGACCATCCAGGCGGGCATTCATTTGCATGCAGCGCTCCAGGTTCACCAGGCCGCCAACAATCAGCGATCCGAGATTGGTTTTGCTCAGGGTTTCTTCAATGGCGGTAACGGCATGTTTGCCATCGGCTAAAGCAACTACAGTAAGGCATACGCCATTATGCGCCACCGACTGATCGATCTTCAATTCGGACGATATTACGGATTCGACAGTGATATGCAGGTTACCCTGTTCGTGCCGCAGTTCGGTTATTTTTCCTAATGTTTCTATTATTCCTGTAAACATAATTGAATAAAGCTTTGTGCCCTCTGTGTAAGCCTCTGTGAACTTTGTGGTTAATTTAACCACCAAGAACACGGAGTAAGATCACAAAGGTCACAGAGATCGGTTGCAAAATTAATATAATATTTGCGAGCGATTGCCTTGGCTATTTAAAATTGCTCCTAACGTCCATACGTTTATTTCGCAGGTCGATGCCGCCTTCGATGATAGATTTCAGGTTTGCCAGGTAAAATGTCCAGCCGGTCTGACATTGGACAAACAGGTTGCTGGCCGGGTTGGGGTCCTCTTTGATATTTTCCTGTGTCAATTCTAAAATGGTTAGTCCATTTGCGCTGCGGAGGTTTACACTTACTATCGTGTCGTCGGTAAAAGTGAACTTCAGGAAATCGATCGCATTCACTTCCAGCACCTGGCCTTTTTGTAAGGCATCATCACCGAAACCGTGCCACAGCCATTCGTAGGTATCTTCTTTGAGGATCGACTCTTCCGGTTCGCGCAGGCGACCAGTTATCGTATAAAAATCAGCTTTGCGCAGGAACCAGCTTTCCAGTCCGGCGGGCGTCGTCCAGGCTTTATAGATACTGCGGACATCAGTATCAAAATCGGCAGTTGTGGTAAATTTTGTCCAGTCGTATCCGGTCATTTTCATCGGGATTGATAGCGGTAAAAATAGCTATTAAAATGAAGGCTTTTGTTAACTTGCCTTTAATTCTTCCATGCCAAAACAGAGTGCAGGTATATTGCTTTACCGCGTCAAGAATAACCAGATCCAGGTTTTCCTGGTGCATCCCGGCGGGCCATTCTTTCGCAATAAGGACGACGGCGCGTGGAGCATCCCCAAAGGAGAGTTTGATGATAGTGAAGGCGCATTAGCCGCTGCCAAACGTGAATTCGAAGAGGAAACCGGGCAAAAGATCAGCGGTGATTTTATCCCCCTTGAACCTATCACCCAAAAAAGTGGCAAAAAGGTTTATTGCTGGGCAGTTGAAGGCGATATCAACCACGAAACTATCACGAGCAATCTTTTTGAAATAGAATGGCCGCCAAAGTCGGGTAAAAAGCAAACTTTTCCAGAAGTAGACCAGGCAGCGTGGTTCGATGTAAAAACTGCGAAAATCAAGATCAATGAGGCGCAGGCTAAATTGTTGGATAGCCTGTTAAAGTTACTCTAAAAAAGTTCTCTCCTGTTCTTAACCCAATTAGATATTTCCGCCGGGGCGGCGTGGCCATTATTCTTAAATTCCTGGCCGCCCAATAACTTTTCCATCACAATTGCAGCTATCAATGCTTCATCGTCATTGCTATTCTGCAATGCCTCCTGTGTAAAGTATTTTTGAACGAAATGCGTATCGAATTTGCCCGAAGTGAATGCTTCATGCTGCATCACAAACTTACCAAAGCCTAATGTGGTGGTGATACCGGTGATATGGTATTCGTCTATCGCGCGGATCATCCGGTCGATCGCTTCTGCCCGGTTTTCTCCATAAGTGATGAGCTTAGCGATCATTGGGTCATAATAGATCGGGATTTCCATACCCTGCTCAAACCCATCGTCAATGCGCACTCCCGGACCTTTCGGCGTTACATAGGTTTGCAGCGTACCAATATCCGGCAGGAAATTATTCGCGGGGTCCTCGGCATACACGCGCAGTTCTACGGCGTGACCGCGTAGTCGCAATTCTTCCTGCTTAAAGCTGATCGGTTCGCTGCGCGCTATCCGAATCTGCTCTTTAACCAGGTCGATGCCTGTGACCAGTTCTGTTACCGGGTGTTCCACCTGCAGGCGGGTGTTCATTTCAAGGAAGTAGAAATTCAGTTTCTCATCCATGATGAATTCGACGGTTCCCGCGCCGGTATAATTTACGGAACGAGCCACATCCACTGCACACTGCCCCATTTTGGCCCTGATCTCAGGCGTTAAAATGGCGGACGGCGCCTCTTCTATCACCTTCTGGTGACGCCGCTGCACCGAGCATTCGCGCTCGAACAGATGCACAATGTTACCATGCGTATCGCCTAAAACCTGTATCTCAATATGCCGCGGCGAAGAAACGTAACGCTCGATAAAAACCGAACCGTCGCCAAAAGCTGAAGTTGCCTCGGAAACAGCGAGGTGCATTTGTTCCTCAAAGTCGGCTATATTGTCCACAATGCGCATGCCTTTGCCCCCGCCCCCCGCCGCGGCTTTTATCAATATCGGAAAACCAACTTCAGCAGCGCGCTTTTTTGCTTCAGGAATATCAGTAATAGCTTCTTCCGTGCCAGGCACCATTGGGATATTATATTTCAATGCGGCAGCTTTGGCGGATAGCTTATTACCCATCACTTCCATGGCTTCGGGCGAAGGGCCGATGAGGATCAGGCCTGCTTCACGTACCATCCGGGCAAAGCCGGCATTTTCCGAAAGAAAGCCATAACCGGGATGGATACCTTCCGCGCCGGTTTTCCGGCAGGCTTCGATGATCTTTTCACCAACAAGATAGGATTGACTGGATGGCGCCTCCCCGATATAAACGGCTTCGTCGGCATAACGCACGTGAAGCGCATCGCGGTCAGCGGCAGAATAAACCGCAACCGTTTTAATACCCATTTCGCGGGCCGACCGCATTACCCTCAGCGCGATCTCGCCGCGGTTGGCAACCAATATTTTCTGCATATCAACAAATGTATACGATTTATGATGAATGTGATAATACGGACACTATGTCTTGATATGTGCTGCCAGAAGACCAAAAAGCTCTTTGATATAATAATCCCAGTCGTGGAGTATGCCCGCATTAAACGTGAAGCAGTGACGCCAGCTCAATTGATCATTGAGGCCCATATAATCGCAGGAATAAGGGATTACAGCGATACCATTTTTTTTGAAAATATACATCGCCCGCCTCATGTGAAAAGCCGACGTGACTAAAATATAAGGCGGCTTCAGGTGCTTTGCGTCAAATACTTGTTTCGTATATTCGGCGTTAGTTGCTGTATTCGTCGACTGCCCTTCGGTGAGGATAACGCTGTCGGGAAAACTCAGTTGATGCAAAAACTGCCGCACATAGCCACTCTCAGTAAAACTATCGCCCGGGCCTGCATACGTATTGCCCCCGCTTACCATGATATAAGCCACCTTCCCGGTCGATTTTAGTGTGATCGCTTCGATCAGCCTGTCGGCATGCTCGTTAAAAAAACCTTTGCCATCCGGGCCTTCGCTGGTGAACCCGCCGAGGACGATGGCTGCGTTGTATACTTTCCCTTTTTCAAGAGGAACCGGCTCAATATTCCAAACCCTGGAGTACAATTCGAGCAAGAACTTGTTGGAAAAAACAAAAATGACAATGAACGCAATAATCAGCATCCGCTTTTTTCTTTTTGGTTTTTTGGATAACAGGGACACCAGCAGCAAAGCAAGGGCCCAGTTTAAAGGAGATATAACAAGCCCGAAAAGCCAGGCAAAGAGAGCGTACATAAGCAACGGCAAATTTGGGCTTAAGATAAGCGTTAATTGATCGTGCAGCTTATAGAAATTTAAAAAACAAAAAGAGCCACCCGTTGCTAAACGGATGGCTCTTATTTAAGGGTGCATAAATTATTGCTTAAATATCCTGTAGAACCTGTATGTCTGCCCCTGTTTAACCTGGACAATGTAGGCTCCCATATGCAGTTTGTTACCAATTGTAACAGATGCCCCGGAGGCCGCTTTGTAGGTTTCCACAACATGGCCCAAAATATCAGTGACAGTTATCTCAAGCGCGTCATTGCTCCCTCCTTTTGGCTGAAGATTGAAATTACTGGTGCTTGGGTTCGGATAAACTGAAACCGTTAAAGGCGGCGGCCCATCATTATTAAACATATTTTGAGGCGGCGCCAGCGCCACGGTTTTTTGAGTAGATGAATTACACGTTGGGGCCGATGTCGTACCCGCATCTCCATGCACCTGCAGGTTACCGCCATCCAAGCTTTGCTGCAGTGTTGCCCCACTAACCCAATTATTGGAATAAAGCAGGTTCCCTTTGTTGTCCTTTAAGGTAATACCTATCAGGTCACTAGATTTGTTATTGCCCGGTCCGGGGTCGCATAAGTCGGTCATTTGAACGGTAAGGTTAAGATTGCCGACGGTGCTGATCACGGCATTTGTTTGCGCATTCGTAATTGTTATGTTGGCGTTGGTCGAGACAAAGGCTGCCGTTGCAGGTTTCGTGCTCGTAGCCGGAACAACGGTAAGCGTCGACACCTTCGGTCCCTGGATATGGTAGATCAAATTTCCATGCCGAACATTACTATTGAAACCGCCGCCCTGTATATTGGTAAGCGACTTGTTCCATTTCACATTGAAGCCGAAGTTATTCTTGCTGCCGGCGTCTCCTGCATAGGTACCTGAACTTGCCGATAATACAACAAAACCGCCGCCCGTCACAAAATCCGCTGTCCTTGTGGATACTGTAACTTCGGTGTTGATTTCATCGCAGGTAGCAGAATTGACAAGATTGCCGGTGATGTTCCACATTACCAGCGTAGTTTGTGATAAATTCGACCCGATATTCACTGGCATAGACGCAGTATAAGTAGCCTGGTTCGCCGTACTGCCAGATGCTAAAGTAGCTACGTACGGCCCACCATTGTTATCGGTTGTGAACGTTACGGTAGTGCCTTTCGTGGCATCTGCCCCGCCGGTTGTATTGATCACCAGGCTTAACGTAACGGTAGTGGTTGTTAAACCAACATCGGTATTAGCAAATGTAGTACCATTATAGCTTCCGCAAACGGCAAGTGCACCGACTACCATTTTACCATTTGCATAGCTCACCGCATAGTTAGTTATTCCGCTTCCAGTCGCCGCGCTCGGAACAATAGAATAAGGACTGCCCCCTACCGAAGCGGCGGCCGGTGCGCCGGCGCTGGTCAGGGTCGCCGTCAGCACGTCCCCATTATACAACTGGCCTGTGGTAACCATAAACTCGGTACCTGCAAAGGTGAATACGTTGCCATATACTTTCGTCTGATTGTTCGCCGTGATCGTAATTGCTTCGGGCGTTACGGTGAACTTTCCGTTAGCATAACTAATGTCATAGTTTGAAAGGCCGCTTCCAGCTGCTGCGCTCGGTACAATGCTGTACGTACTTCCCGCAACGGTTGCTATTTGAGCTGCACCGGCACTCGTCAGCGTGACGGTTAGTGCATCACTATTATAAAGTTGGCCCGTAGTAACCTTGAACTCGGTACCTGCAAAAGTCACCACTTTACCGTACACTTTGGTCTGATCATTGGCCGTGATCGTAATGGCCTCGCGTGCTACTGTACCTGTGTAACAAACCGGAGTAATAAGATAGTTTGACGCCAGGAAGCCGCCGCTGCCCGTCGGAACTGATGGGTTTACCTTGTAGGCTGAACCCGCCGTCGTTGTGATCGACGCTCCGGCAGCGTCAGGCGTAAGTGTTACTGCGGTTACCTTCTCTCCGTTCACTTCGCCGCTAGACGTAAAGTTAGTCGTACTAGCAACGAGAGTTGTTAAAGGTGTGCCATAAATCCTTGTTGTAGGGCCTGTAGCCGTAATGGTTAATGGCGCCTGGCTTACCGTACCGGTGTAACAAACAGGGGTAATTGTATAGTTTGACGCCACGAAGCCGTTGGTCCCTGTCGGAGCCGATGGGTTCACCTTATAAGTTGAACCTGCAGCCGTTGTCGCCGTCGATCCCGCAAGATCAGGAGTAAGCGTCACGGCGGTCACCTTTTCCCCATTTACTGCACCGCTATAGGTAAAATTGGTCGTGCTGCCGACAAGCGTTGTCAGCGGTGAACCATAAACCCTTGTTGTAGGGCCGGTTGCCGTAAGCGTTAGCGATGCTTGTGTAACCGTCAATGTTTCCATTGCAGTGCCCGCGTGGCCGTTCATCGCAGTAATAACCACGGTGCCTACGCTTATGATATGTATTTTATTGTTTATAACACTTGCTACCGTACTAGTGGGAACGCTATAAGTAACAGGAACAGTAGTTGTCGTACCGCCGCTGGTGAACCCGCTTGTCGCCATCGGATCATAATCCATTGATCCATAGACCACGGCCGCTGTTGCACTCAACGTGATCGGAACAGCGTTTACCGTAAGTGTTCCGTATACGTAGTCAATTTTATAATTTAATAAATTTGTTCCGCTAGTCCCCACGGCACTTGAAATCACAATCGGGTAAGTCCCAACAAGGGCACTAGCATTAGCCCCCATACTTGTTATCGTTGCGCTTGCTACTCCGTCGCCGTTTACAAGGCCCTGTGGTTGTTTAAACTCCTGCCCGGTGAATACGTACGGGAATCCCTGATACTGGCTGATGTCAACTGCCGTGATGGTCAGGCTGGCCTGACCGACAGTGAACGAACCTGCCGTGTAGGTAATGCTGTAATTACTCAGACCCGAACCTGATTCCGAACCTGGTGTGATGTTGATCGCATACGGGCTACCGACCGCACTCGCAGTCTTGTCGGTTGCCGGGCTGGTCAACGTAACAGTGTTTACCTTGTCGGAATTGTATAGCTGAGTGCTCGGGTCAATAGTAAATTCCGTGCCGGCGAAGGTAAATGAATCACCGTAGGTCTTGCTTTCGGGGCTGGCTACCAGGATCAGCGGCGCCCTGCCGATGGTCAGCGTGCTGGGTGTATAGCTGATGTCATAGTTCGGGTTTACCGCGCCTGAGGCTGTGATCGGGTAGGTTCCCGCAGGTGATGAGGAGGTGCCTGTCGTGCTGATCGTAAAGCCCGTGCCCAGCGAGGCTACATTGTCGCCGTTGACAAAACTTGTGTACTGTGCCGTCAGCGTGGGTACCGCCCCGCCGTAAATGCTGTTCTGGGCATCGACCGCGATCACCAGCGGTGCTCTGCCGAGGGTCAGCGTATTGGGTGTATAGCTGATGTCGTAGTTCGGGTTCACCGCGCCTGAAGCCGTGATCGGGTAAGTTCCCGCAGCCGACGAAGAGGTGCCCGTCGTGCTGATCGTAAAGCCTGTGCCCAGCGAGGCTACGCCGTCGCCGTTGACAAAGCTCGTGTATTGCGCCGTCAGCGTTGGTACCGCGCCGCCGTAAATGCTGTTCTGGGGATCGACCGCGATCACCAGCGGTGCAGGGGTTATACTGAAGTTCGCGCCCACATAACTCAAAGTATAGTTTGCATTAAGCGCTAAAGTACCCTGTGTAATAGCATAACTACCCACGTTCTCTCCTCCCGCCCTGCTCAGTACTCCACTGAAATTATCACCGGTCGCAAGCGAACCGTTGGTAATAGAATAGGCGAAAGTCGGGTCGGCTGTACCATAAACTTTGGTCTGGCCTGCCGTTGCTGTTACGGTCACCAGTCTTAGTGTGATATTTGCCGTAGTCGTCGCCGTGGTGCTGAATGAGTAATTACCGGCATCTGTACCGGCAATTGAAATACCGCTCACGTTGATCGCAATTCCTGTACCCACATTAGCGGTAGTAAAAGACGCAGAACCATAGGTGTCCGTAAACACATCGTTGGTTATCCGGTTGTCGCTCAAGTTCACCGTTGCAGTTGTCGTACCATCGTAAACTCTGCTAACACCGGTCGCAGTTATCGTCAACGGACGCTGCGTAATATTTCCAGTGGTCGTAACCGAAGTAACGCCATTTAGGGTATAGTTGCCCGAAGCCTGCCCATTTATAGAGATACCTGACACTGTTACCGTCTTGGCTGTACCAACATTTTTATCAGAGTAGGTTGCTGTGCTGAAATTGTCATTGACTTTGTCGCCGCTTATGCGGTCGTCGCTTAAGGTTACTGTCGCAGTATTTGCCCCATCGTAAACCTTGCCGCCGTTAGTGACTGTAGCCGTAATATTAAGCGTTCTCTGCAATATGGTGGCGGAGGCCGTTGCGGTAGTATTGAAACTATAGTTACCCGCATCCTGGCCGCTGATCGATATGCCTGTCACGTTTATGTTCTGTGTACCTGCTGAACCACTTTGAAAGGCCGCGGAGGAATACGTATCGGTAAATACATCATTAGTTATGCGATTGTCGGCCAGGGTTACCGTAGCTGTAGTTGTGCCGTCATAAGTTTTATTCACTCCCGTTGCGGTAATCGTCAGTGCCCTCTGGGTAATACCGCCCGTCGCTGTGGTCGGAACGGTTCCTAAAACGTAATTACCCGCATCTTGCCCGCTAATAGAAACATTGATTATATTAATGGTTTTAGGCGTACCTACGTTTTTGTCCACAAAATTCGCCGTGGTGGTATAAAGTATTACGTCGTTGGTAACCCGGTCATCATGAAATGTCACCGTAGCTGCGGTTGTACCATCGTATGGCCTGTTAACACCTGTCGGGGAAGAAAGATTTAATGTTCTAACGGTGATATTTGCAGTTGTGCTGGCAGTCGTAACGCCGTTCAATGTGTAATTCCCACCATCCCCGCCTATGGCAATAGCGATGCCTGACACGCTTACCGGCTTGTTCGAGGCTACGATTTTCGTACCGAAACTAGCAGTCGTGTAAGTCTCTGTAACTGCATCACCGCTGATTTTATTATCGCTCAACGTTACGGTAGCGCTAATCCCTCCGTCGTATACCTTATCCACGCCTGTTGCGGTTACCGTCAATGTCTTCTGACTGATTGTTGCAGTCGTAGTGGTGGTAGTATTAAACGTATAGTTCGCTGCGTCAGTACCGCTGATAGAGATACCTGAAACTGTAATAGTCTTACCGGTGCCAGCGTTTTTATTAGCATAAGTTGCCGAGGTAAATGAATCACTGAATTGGTCGTTGGTGACACGGTTATCACTTAATGTGACTGTAGCGGTTGTATTAGCATCGTAAGTCTTGCCACCATTCGTTGCGGTCGCTGACACTGCTAATGCCTTAGCGGTTATGTCCGCTGTTGTGCTGGCAGTTGTAACGCCATTTAATTTATAGTTTCCGGCGTCTGCGCCACTTATTGAAATTCCGGACACGCTTACAGCCTTACCAATACCTACTTTTTTATCAGGGAACGTAGCGGTATAACTGTAAGTAACAACGTCTCCGGTTTGACGATCGTCGGTAAAATTCACTGTCGCGATATTTGAACCATCATAAGTCTTAGGTACGCCGGTTGCAGTAAATGCTAAAGTTGCCTGTGTAACCGTCAAACCGAGCGTATTTGAATCGTTGTACCCGTTTGAAGTCGCAATTAACGTATATGGAGAGCCACTGACAGGAAGAAGATCAGCCCTGTTCACCGTGATTGTGGCCTGTTTGCTTAGCGCGGAATTGGTAAGCGTTACACTTCCGATCTGAGTATTAGTACCCCCTACTACTTTGTTAATGATTACCGTTTGTGAGTTATTATTCGCTGTCAATGTAACCGTAAGCGTAATTGAACTCCCATATGCGACATTATTGTTATTAATAGCTAAAGTTATACTCGGTTTGGCGTCGGTAAAAATCTCCTGTGCTGTGAGTCCTGACGTCTGGCCTACCGCAGTCAATTTAAGTGTTGATCCGCCCTCATCCTGGTCCGGCGGCACCTGCCAAGTAGTGCTTATATTACCCGCTCCATCCGATGTAACCGTCCAGGGCTGGTGCGAAGGACTCGTCGCGTTATCATTTGCAAACGCGGTATCCGTATGCAATACTTGCAGCGTAACCTGTTCATTGGCCGCAAAGCCCGAACCTGTAATATACACTGTAGAGCCCGGAGGGTAATCCGGCTTATCGGTTTGTACTGTTGCCTGCGCAAAAACTTTTGCTGACGTAAACGCCAAAAGGCAGATCAATAGTAATGTTCCTCTTGAAATCAGATTTCTGAGAAAGGTGTTAGGTAAAGCTATTTGCATAACAGTGAGGTTTTCGGTTAACCAATTAGTTTTGCCTCAATGCAAACAATACCTTTCTCAACGCGGGTCAATCAATAGTTTCGCTTCTTCACCCATTCACGAAATTGGGGAACTGAGAGCAAGGGGCTTGGTAGTGTTGCAAAAACCATGCCTTAAAAGATTTACTACCCATTGTCAATCAACAACTTAGTTCTTTAATTAACCCTGGTAATTGCTTATAAATTAAAGCCTTCTGTCGACCTCAACTTTCCCCGAAATTTTTTTTAACTATTGAGGTGATTTTCATTTGCCGTATAGTTATCCTTTAATGAAAAATAATTTCAAAATCAGCAAGTTGGCGATCCGTTTCATTTTCTTAGAAGTCAAAAACGCGGCTTTATGGGCATTAGATTCCACGACTTATCGCCCCAATAAATATTGAGGCGTTTTTAAAATATTTTAATAACTTAGGTCATCAATTCTAAACCCAGGCAAGATGACTACAGCTATAGATACAGGCAAACCGATAACAGCCGTTCCCCCGAAAGAGACCTCTAAACGTTTACTTTCCGTCGATGCCTTTCGCGCGCTGACTATGCTTTGCATGATCTTTATCAACGACCTTTCTGGCGTGAAAGGCATACCCTATTGGATGGACCATGCCAAACGCATGGAAGACCGAATGGGCTTCGCCGATACTATTTTCCCCGCGTTCCTGTTCATCGTCGGCTTGTCGATACCGCTGGCTATTGATCGTATGCGGCAAAAAGGCTGGTCGCCGGGCGCTATTTCATTTCACATTCTTTCGCGTTCGTTAGCCTTGTTAGCAATGGGTTTTTTCCATGTCAACCTGGAGAGCTATAGTTCGGCCGCAGTGTTACCCGGTTATGTTTGGGAAATATTGATCACTTTGGCTTTCTTTCTCATCTGGCTGGATTACCCAGATGCGATGGCAAAAGCCAAACATGACCTGCTAACCGGCACCGGGTGGGCAATACTTGTCGCGATGGCGGCATTATACGTTGGCGGCGACAGGCACGACGCGAGCACTCATGGTATGCAGCCTGAATGGTGGGGCATCCTGGGCATTATCGGTTGGTCGTACCTGGTTTGCGCGTTTGTTTATTTTTTGGTAAAGGGTAATTTCACCGGCGTGATTATCGCATTCCTGGCATTCTTCGGATTCAACGTCATTGATCATGGATTTCATTTACAGATCAATCTCATTGGGTTGTATGATGGCTCTTCTATCTCATTGGTGATGGCGGGTATGGTGATGTCGCTATGGTATGCGCGGCTTATTCGCAAAGGCTACAATGCCAATTTGTGGTTGATGCTTTTCATCGCGGGGTGTGCCGGTATCCTGGGCGGACTATTGATCAGGCCCTACACCGAGGGCATTTCCAAGATACGCGCGACGTCATCATGGGTTCTTATCTGCACGGGCATCAGCATCCTGGTTTTCGAGATCATGGTTTACCTGGTCGATTTCAAAGGGAAAAAGAGTTGGTTCAGCATTATATGGCCGGCGGGTACTGCTACGTTAACCTGCTATCTTATCCCCTATTTCCAGGTCGGTTTTTATGATATGTTCCATTTTCATTACCCGGAGTTCCTGAATTATGGATGGGGCGGTTTTTTCCGCTCATGGGCGGTTGCGTTTATAGTGGTCATCATCGGCGGGTTTTTGGAGCGAAGGAAAATCAAACTAAAGATCTGATAAAAAAAGAAACCCCGTCCGCACGCTTCAGGACAGGGTCTTTAGATTGGGTAAAGAACGTATATGTTATTAATCTTACCTATAACAGATCGCGCTCTTTTACGCCCTGTGTTAAGCAAAGGTTATGCGAAAAATGTAACAAAAACGTAATTTTCCACTACACAAACTTTAGCGATCAGTTTGTAAAATACTGGCTTGTTGTCTATTGTAAAATAGGACTTAAAGCTGAAAAAAATTTCACAAAGGGCTTAATTCCATAAATTTCAAGTCGAGCCAGCGCCCGAATTTAAAGCCAACCTCCCGGAAATGGGCCACTTCAACAAAACCAAACGACTGATGTAAACGGTAGCTGACCGCGTTATCAGCGTCAATACCGGCTATCATAGCATGCATACCCATCTCACTCGCGCGATCGATCAGCGGCTGCATTAACAATTTACTGATGCCTTTGCCGCGATGATCCGGGTGCACATACACCGAATTTTCAACGGTATACCGGTAACAGGGCCATACCCTGAAATGCCCGAAACTGCTGAAACCGGTCACTTTTCCGGCCTCTTCGGCTACAAACACGGGAAAACCATTGCCCATCCGGTCACGGTACCATGTAAGGCGCATCTCCAGCGTATGAGGATGCTCGCTGTAAACCGAAGTGGTATGGACGATCACATGATTGTATATCTCCAGTATTCCGGGTATATCATTCTCGGCGGCGTTGCGGATAATCATCTTAACTTAGTAAAGCCTCTCTCCTTCCCGAGAGGGGTTGGGTGAGGCTAAACAAAAAAGACGCAGTTTCAGTGCGTCTTCTCATATCTTTTATTGACCCGGAGGCTTTGATCCCGCAGGAGGTGGCGTACCGCCCGCAGGAGAGCCGCCTGGTCGCTGAGGCTCCGGAAGCTTAACTTCAGGATGGGCCGAACCGCGGTGGCAGGTGTAGCAGTTTACGCTGCTTTCCATCACCATGCCCAGCGAATCCTTTTGACCCATAAAATACTTTTTATTGATCTTCGACACCATCTGGAACATATGGCGTGCGGCTATTTTTTCGGGCTTCGCGTCGCTTGAAAAATCCTGCTCATGACAAAAATTGCAACGCACGCCCAGGGAGATCGCCCACCCGCGCATGAGCATATGCAACTGTTTGTCTGAAATCTTTTTAGGAAGTACTTTCAGGTTCCTCGGTTTTTCCTTCTCCTGGGGTGCAGAGGCTGCAATGCTGAGGGTAACTATTCCGGCTAGCCCGGCTATTACCAATAATTTCTTGTTTATAGGCATCGTAGTGAGATTTGGGACTAATATAGTTATTTGAGTGACAATTCAATGACGCGAATGAAAAAAAGTGGTTACAACATATAATTTCTCATTCAGTCGAATCTCCCTGTTAAAATTTGTTAAAAAATTTGGATTATTACGAATAGTTCGTAGATTTACGAAACAATCGTAATAAACATGGAGAAATTAACGCAACAAGAGGAAGAAGCTATGCAGGCAGTATGGCAATGCGGCACGGGAACGGTGAAGGATTTTTTGGAGCAGCTGGCGTCGCCTACCCCCTATACAACCCTGGCATCCACTATCAAAAACCTGGAACGCAAAGGTTTTCTGAAAAGCGAAAAGGTGGGCAATACTTATAAATATGTTCCGGCCATTAGGGAAGAAGAGTATAAAAAACGTTTCATGAACGGCTTTGTAAGCGACTACTTCCAAAACTCTTATAAGGATCTGGTCGCATTTTTCGCCAACGAGAAAAAGATCAGCGCCGATGAACTGAAAGAGATTATCAAATTGATCGAAAACCCAAAAAAATAAGGCCATGCCCGCATTGTTCACATTCCTTTTTAAAGTCAATATAGCCCTGGTGCTGTTTTACGTGGGTTACCATGTCGTGTTAAGGCACCTTACCTTTTACACGCTGAACCGGGTATATCTTGTGGCAGCCATCCTGTTTGCATCAGTGTATCCGTTCATCGATATTAATGGTTTTGTGCTGAACCATCAAAAGCTCACCGCGCCGGTGCAATATGTCATCACGCAATGGAAAGCTCCGGCGGTAAACTTCGTGAAGCCGCTCGACCAGCCAGATTACTGGCAATGGGCTGAAGTGGTCTTCTGGATCGGGGTCGTATTACTGGCTATCCGTTTGATAGTGCAATTATTTTCGCTTTATAAGCTATACCGCAGTTCCAGTCCGGGACAGGTAAACGATTACCCCGTAAGGTTGGTAAGCGGCGATGTTAGCCCGTTCTCGTTCTGGCGCAGTATTTACATCAATCCTGATAAACTTTCCGCCCACGACCTGGAAAAGGTACTGGAGCACGAACATATCCACGTGAGTCAATGGCATACGCTGGATATCTTGTTAGCTGAACTGAGTACAGTATTCTATTGGTTCAACCCGGGCATCTGGCTGATGAAAAAAGCTGTGCGCGAAAACATTGAATTTATAACTGATCGAAAGATCCTGCAAAAAGGCGCCGACAGCAAGCAGTATCAATATAGCCTGCTGACGGTAAGTATGGCCGGAACTGCAAATAACCTGGTAAACAACTTTAATATTTCAACAATCAAAAAAAGAATCATCATGATGAACGCCAAAAGATCATCCAGACTCAACCTCAGCCGCTACTTATTCGTAGTTCCTGCGGTCATTATATTATTGCTTGCTTTCAGCATCTCGAAAGCCGGGGCAATGAAGAAAGGATTCGCCACTACGATCCATACGCTTAGCAAAGCAATTACAAATATTCAGCTGACGAATGATCAGCCTAAGATAACCCGCCAATCAGCCTGGCAAAAACCTGTCGCCAGGTTGAACAATAAGCCGGCGATTGCCGACACCATTTACCACGGAAAATCTAAAGATGGCAAAAGGAGCATGATGGTAACCAGCGATAAAGGCCTTGATTCGACAGGTTATGTCATCAATGGCGCTAAGTCATCGCGCGCCGACCTGATGGCGATAGATCCGACCAAGATATACAGTATCGACATGGTCTCGGCAGAGATCGCTAAGAAGTATATCGACTTTACGCTTGATAAGCCACAGATCCTGTTCATAACTACGGATAGTTCCGAAAAAGGCATGGCCTTGAAGGAACGTATGGACAAAGACATGGGCCATGGCGTAATCGCAAACAATTTAACAACGGTTACCACTAATGATATAGCACCTGCTGCACCTTCAGGGAGCCATAGTTATACGAGTTATTCGACGGTAAATGTATCATCCGACAATGCACCCCAGGTTGCAGTGGTTGGCAGCTCCTCAAATTCGGTTTCAACCAGTGTGAACGTGCTTTCCGGTAAGACATCCAATGTCCGGATAACACGCGTGCCTGCAAGTGTTAATACCGTTTCTGTCAATGGACCGACACGGGTTAATGTTATCCGGACAGATACCGCGATAACCGTTAAGGGCAGGCCGGTAAATACGCTTTATATTACCCAAAAGCCCGATGGAGGGGATGGCCCAGTGATCGTAGTCGACGGAAAAGAAAAAAGCAGCTTAAAAGATGTTTCACCGGAAAACATCGATTCCATTGTCATATTGAAAGATACCACCGCAACCGCTAAATATGGCGAAAAAGCCAAAAATGGCGTGCTGCTGATCAAAACCAAAAAGCAATAAGATCAGTTAATAGTTCAATCAATCAATGGCTGACCGGGAATATTGGTCGGCCATTTCTTTTCTGACTTCTGACCTCCGATTTCCGACCTCTGACTTCCCTCAACTTGCCTCCGCCAGCTTCTCATTTTCCAGCAATTCGAGCAAGGCCTTTTCTGCCACGTTCAGCTCAGCAACATTAGTGTCCTTTTCTTCATCCAGCTTGCTGATGTATTTGAAGATAGTCCCCTCCTCGTAACTTTTGATCACTGATGGATGAACATAGTATTTCTTGCAAACCGTGCGTGTATTGCCCAAGTTTATTGCCACTTCATCCAGTACGCTGACGATCTTCTTTTTACACTCATTCACCGAGTTAAATTCACCGGCCTGTTTGAAAGCATAAAGTGCACTCACACTCCCGGCCCAGGTTCGGAAATCCTTGGCGGTAAAATCTTCTCCGGTAACGTTTTTCAGGTAATCATTTACATCACCCGAGCCAACCGAACGCTTATTGCCTTCCTCATCAAAATACTGGAAAAGCTCCCGCCCGGGAATGTCACGGCATTGCTTGATCAACCGGGCCAGCTTGCGGCTGTGCAGTGCAACTTTATGATAAACGCCTTTCTTCCCTTTGAATTCAAAGCTAACATCGGACCCTTCTATTTTAACGTGCCTGTTCATCAGCGTTGTAAGACCAAATGAGCCGTAGAGTTTTTTGTACGACTCGTTCCCCACCCTGATACTCGTCAATTCCATTATCCGCACCACCAGCGCAACTACCTTTTCATGGTCCAGGTTCTGGCGGTTCAGGTCTTTATCGACTTGTTTGCGAATAGCCGGTAAATGTTCGGCAAACAGCTGCATGCGATAGTATTTGGATTGATTACGCAGCTTGCTCCATTCAGGGTGATAGCGATATTGCTTACGGCCGGCAGCATCAGTTCCGGTAAACTGCAGGTGACTGTTCTCGTATGGCGATATCCAGACATTCGTGTATGCGGGTGGAATAACCAAACGATTGAAACGGTGAAGCAGGTTCTTGTCCGTAACCAGCTTACCGTCAGCATCATAAAAGCTGAAACCTTTGCCCGATTTTTTACGGGTATATCCCGGCGACGAATCTGACACATAGCGCAGACCGGCGATTTTCGCAGTCACTTTAGGGTCACTGCCAATTTTTTCTAATTTTTTGAGAAGACGGTTCATTAATAATCTGAACACAAATGAGCTTTGCAGGTTTGTTTGGGTAGTCCGAAAGTTCGCGTAAGTCCGAAAGTTTTTATTCCCGAGTTATCTTTCGGACTTTCGGACTTATGCGGACTTCCGGACTAATAACTTATCTTTAGGAACCATGCGGCTCGTCCCTGTCAAAGAACATCTGCACGAAAACGAGAAATTCCTGGCTCATCCTGAATGCAGCAAGAACGTAGGGATGTGCGTCGATTTTTACAAAAAAATAGGATTCAATCCCCCATGGATATGCTATTACGCCGAGCTTGATGGCGAATATGTTGGCGGATTTGCCTTCAAAGGCAAACCTGTTAATAATCGTGTGGAGTTAGCGTACGTCGTATTCCCTGATCATCAAAACAAGGGTATAGGGTCTCGTGGCGCCAAGGAGTTGGTCAAGCTTGCCGAAGAAACTGCCCCCGGCGTGATCGTCACTGCACGGACGCTGCCTGAAGAGAATTATTCTGTTCGCCTGTTGCGCAAAAACAACTTCAAATGGCTGGGTGTAGTTGAGGACCCCGAAGACGGCACGCTTTGGGAATGGGAATATCAAAATCCTGAAACATATTGACCCTTTGCTGACTTTTGTTTGTGGTCAAACGCCCAATTTTACATCAATTAAACATCACAACAACTTATGAAATACAATCTATTAGGAAACACCGGTGTGGTGGTTTCCGAGCTATGTTTCGGCACCATGACCTTCGGCGGCGAAGGCGGTATCTGGGGTAACATCGGTGCGGTACAACAAGAGGGGGTTAACGAACTCATGAAAACAGTGGTAGACTCCGGCATCAATTTCATTGATACAGCCAATGTTTACTCATATGGGCAATCAGAGAGGCTCCTCGGTCAATCGTTGAAGGATACCGGTATCAACCGTAACGAACTGGTGATAGCTACCAAAGTTCGCGGACGCATGGGCGAAGGCAAGAATTATGTCGGCCTTTCGCGATTTCACATTTTCCAATCGATAGATGAAAGCCTGCAGCGCCTGCAGATGGACCACGTGGATGTGCTTTACGTGCACGGCGTCGATCCAAAAACACCTGTTGAAGAAACCGTCCGGGCGTTGAACGATGTGGTATTGACAGGCAAGGTACGTTATGTAGCCGTTTGCAACTGGCCCGCCTGGATGGTGATGAAAGCCATCGGCATAGCCGAAAAACACGGCTGGAACAAGTTTATCGGGCTGCAATACTATTACTCTTTAGCAGGCCGCGATATCGAAAGAGAGGTTTTGCCTTTGGCGATCGACCAAAACCTGGCCGTAATGCCGTGGAGCCCGCTGGCGGGAGGTTTCCTGTCGGGAAAATATACACGCAACGCTGAGAAAGCCGGCGATTCACGCCGCGACGTATTCGATTTCCCGCCGGTGAACAAGGAAAAGGCCTATGACATTATCGATGTGATGAGCGATATCGGCAAGCAGCATGGTGTGTCAGTCGCGCAGGTTGCCCTGGCCTGGATACGTTTGCAAAAAGGTATCACCAGCACCATCATCGGCGCCAAACGTGTAGATCAATTGCTGGATAATGTTAAGTCGACAGAATTAGTACCGTCAGAAGATGAACTGAAAAGGATCAGCGAAATAAGCGCCTTGCCTAAGGAATACCCGGGCTGGATGGTGGAAAGGCAATCTGCTGACAGGGCTTAAGTAATGAGTTTTGAGTTAGAAATCAACCGGGTGTTCTGACTCAAAACTTATAACTCATTACTCAAAACTTTAACAACATATTCTATTTGCTCCGGGTGCACATCCAAATGGGTAACGAAGCGAATCGTATGCGTATCGGTAGCGTTGGCTTTGATGCCGTGGGCTGATAATTTTTTCACGATTTCCTGCGCGGGAGCGACAGTATCGAACAACACGATATTCGTATCAGCAGGCAAGACATTTTTCACCCAACTTTGAATGCTGAGAGCATTAGCTAATAGCTGCGCATGAGCATGGTCGATCTTTAGTCGTTCCACATGATGATCGAGCGCATAGATACCCGCTGCTGCCAAAAAACCGGCCTGGCGCATGCCGCCGCCTAATACCTTACGGACGCGTCTTGCATATTTGATTGTTTCTTTATTCCCCAATAACACCGACCCAACCGGCGCACCCAAACCTTTCGATAAGCAAATCGAAATGCCATCAAAATATTGCCCGTAATCAGCGGCTTTGTCGCCTGTATGGGCAAGTGCATTGAATATGCGCGCTCCGTCCAGGTGCAGCTTCAGCCCTTTTTGCCTGCAAAGCGCAGCTATCGGTTTGATATCAGCTAACGTATAGCAGCTTCCGCCGCCCCTGTTCACTGTGTTTTCAAGCACTACAAGGCTCGTATGCGGATAGTGCACATTATCCGCATTGATCTCCGGCCCGATCATGTCGGCTGTTATCCTGCCCCGGTCGCCGTTGAGCAATCGGGTTGAGACTGATGAGTTAAAGGCGATTCCGCCGCCCTCATAACGATACACGTGCGAACGCTGGTCTGCGATCAACTCATCCAAAGGTTGTGTAAAACATTTGATGGCGATCTGGTTAGTCATGGTACCTGAAGGGCAGAATATCCCGGCCTCCATGCCGAACATCGCGGCTGCTTTTTCCGCCAGCGCGTTGACGGTCTCATCCTCGCCAAAAACGTCATCCCCTACTTTAGCGCTCCACATGGCTTCGAGCATGCCCGGCGTGGGCTTGGTTACGGTATCGCTTCTCAGGTCGACGGTCATCATATATCTATAGAAATTACGTTATTTTGTATTAGAATTTGTTATGCGTTCAATTTTAATCATTTTCTTCCTTATGCTGATCGCTGTATCAGCAAAATCACAAAAATGGCAAACCGGCGCCTTTACCGATGTCAAAGGCAACCGGGTAACGGGCTTCCTCAATCCTTATCCTGCAGGCAAAGGGCCGATCAAAGATGAGGCATTCATCGAATTTAAAGACGACGAAAAGACCAGCCCCTACAAACTTAGCGCCAGCGACCTGAAATCCTTCATCGTCGGCAAGGATAGCTTCGTGGTGGCTCATGCGCCACATAATACGACCTGGAGCAAAAAAGAGCTGGATTTTGTGAAAGTAGAACTGGATGAGGAAACCAAACTCTACGTGGCGGTTGCAGGCACTTATTATGGCGGCAAGTCCCGGGGCATCAGCGCGCATCCCGAGGGAGGGGTTGGCATCGGCACAGGCGGATACAGCGGTGTTGGCGGCGGCGTGGGAATAGACCTCGGCGGCGGAGGCGGGGCCATGGGCAAGGCGCAACTGACTTACTACTACGGGGGAAATACCGCTGAAATGTCAATGGTTACTCCTCAAAACTTCGAGGATGTAATGAGCGACATCATGGGCGATATACCGGAATTACTGGAACGGATCAGGGACCATCAGTTTAACCTGGGCAATATTCAAAAGCTTATAGCATATTTCAAACAAGCGAAAGCCTCTGCGGTTAGTAGCAGTGGCAGCGGGCAGTAGCAGCAAAAAAAACTGCCAACTGCTACTGCTACTGCCACTGCAACTTATATATTTTGTGCAATAACGTAACCACTGGCCCAGGCCCATTGAAAATTGTAGCCCCCCAGCCAGCCGGTAACATCCACACATTCGCCGCCGAAGAACAAACCAGGCATTTTCTTAGCCTCCAGCGTTTTGGACAAAAGTTCGTCGGTCGATACGCCGCCGCGCATTACTTCGGCTTTATCATAACCTTTATCCCCTGCCGGTTTTACTTTGAACTGATGGATCAGCGAGGCAATATTTTCGATCTCGCTTTTATTCAGCGATGCCAGATTTTTATTTACCGGCAGCCTGTCGCCCAGTGCCTCCGCGAATTTCCGTGTGAACAAGCCCGCCAGGAATACCAGCAACGTCTTCTTCCCATTCACATCCCTTTCCTCCAATATTAACTCCGCTATATTTTGATCAGGCAGCAGATCGATATAAATGAACTCACCGGGCCGCCAATAGGATGAAATTTGCAGGATAGCCGGGCCGCTCAGGCCCCAATGTGTGAAAAGAATATTCTCTTCAAAGCTGATGCGGTCGTTCCCAACCCGGCAGAAAATGCTGTTACCGGAAAGCTGTTCATACCAGGGCTGATCTTTGCCGGTAATGGTCAGCGGCACCAAAGCCGGCGCCGTTTCGGTTACCTTCAGGCCGAACTTTCGCGCGACTCTAAGTCCCAAATCCGTTGCGCCCAGTTTTTGTATAGGCAAGCCGCCGGAAGCAATAACGACTTTTTCGGTCATAAGGGTTTTTTGGCCGCCGTCGATCATTAAGCTGACGCTGAATCCATGTTCAGCCTTTATAACATCGGTAACTTCAACACCACACCATATCTCCTGCCCCAAATCGTCACAAAGCGAGGTGAAAATATTCACCACGTCCTTTGCCTTATTGCTCACCGGGAACAATTGGCCGAGTGTCTTTTCCTGCCCGGTGATGCCATAGGTCTCGAAAAAACTAATGGTATCCTCAACCGTCCATTGCCCAAATGCGGACTTGCAGAAATGTTCGTTCTGCGAAATGAACTGTGCCGCCGAAGCATAAAGATTGGTGTAATTACACCTCCCGCCCCCGCTGATGAGTATCTTGGCGCCGGGTTTATCGTTCTTTTCAAGCACCAGGACCCGCTTTCCTAAAAAGCCGGCCTGGACAGCGCACATCAGCCCGCAGGCCCCCGCACCTATTATTATTGCATCAAAGCCGGCAGTTTTTGCTAAATTTGTATTCATGGACGGGGTTTCGCAAATATCTGAATTTGGCAAGATATTCATCTTCCTAATCGTCGGCATTATTATGGTGGCATTTACCTTTTTCATAGTGCGCCTGATCTCGCCGAATAAGCCCAACCCCGAAAAACTGACCTCGTACGAATGCGGCGAGGAACCCACCGGCAGCGCCTGGCTGCCCTTCAACTCGCGGTTTTATGTAATAGCGCTGATATTCCTGCTATTCGATGTTGAAATGGTGTTCATTTTGCCCTGGGCGACCGTTTTTGGTAACAAAACACTCATCGGTGCCGACCCGCGCTGGGGTTGGCTGTCGATGACCGAGATGTTCGTATTCCTCGGAATACTGATCATTGGCCTGGTTTATGTTTGGGTAAAAGGCGATCTCGACTGGGTAAAGCCCCACCCTATTACCCCGGCTGCGGATACACAGGTTCCGATGTCATTATATGAGAGTCTGAACAAACAACAAAGCAATTACAAGGTGAAAGCGTTTACCGCCGAACCGGAAAACACTACTGCAACTGCTACTGCTACTGCTACTGCTACTTCATCAACCCCGGCTTCACCCAAACCGGCATTCAGACCAACTTTTAAAAAACCCGGCAATGAATCCTGAAAGCGTGAACGAAAGCGGCGGTGTGATCGTCACTAAAATGAACGACCTGCTCAACTGGGCGCGTCTGTCATCGTTGTGGCCGCTGAGCTTTGGTATTGCCTGCTGCGCTATCGAAATGATGGGTTCGCTTGCCACGATGTACGACCTTGACCGTTTGGGCGTATTCCCCCGGCCGTCAGTCCGCCAGGCTGATGTGATCATTATTGCCGGAACGGTCACCTTTAAAATGGCCGAGCGTATCAAGCGTCTTTATGAACAAATGCCCGAGCCCAAATATGTGATCTCGATGGGTTCATGCTCCGATTGCGGCGGCCCTTACTGGCAGCATGGCTATCACGTTGTAAAAGGCGTCGACCGGGTGATACCCGTCGACATATATATACAGGGCTGCCCTCCGCGTCCTGAGGCTGTGATCGGCGCCATACTGGAGTTACAGAAAAAGATCGCAGGTGAGGCTTTGATCAAAGGCTGATATGAAAAGATTATTCATCCTTATATTCCTTATCACCCTTTCAGCTCAACTGCTTGCCCAGGATACCAACCGTGTTCTTGATATCTTTCCCAAAGGGACCAGGTTGTACAGCAATGTTGCCTATGCCGGCGATACACTAAAAAAACACCTGCTTGACATCTACGAACCCGCCGAAACAAAAGATAGTTACCCGCTGATCATCTGGATACATGGCGGCGCCTGGATGTCGAACGATAAGTATGCCGATATGAGCTATATGAAGCAAACGCTCAAAGCTTTTATCGACAGCGGTTATGCTGTAGCCTCTATCGATTACCGCTGGAGCACCACGGCTGTTTTCCCGGCGCAGATGCAAGATTGTAACCAGGCCATAGATTTCCTGTACAAGAATGCGCAATGGTACCGGCTCGATAAGAAAAGATTCGCGCTCATCGGTTTTTCTGCCGGCGGGCACCTGGCAAACCTGCTCGGCCTTTCAAACAACAATACCGTGAAGTATTTTTATGCTGATGGCGTAAAACCGGAATTTAAGATCAGGGTTGTTTTAGATTTTTACGGCCCGTCGAATTTCTTCACGCTCAAAGGAAACGACAGCAAGGATCCCCGCAATCCAATAACGCTGCTGTTGGGCGGCACCGTGGCTGACAAACCCGACTTGGCCAAAGAGGCCAGCCCTATCGCCTATATCGATAAACACGACCCGCCATTCCTGATCGTACAAGGTGAAAAAGACGAGTCCGTAAACCCCGATCAATCAACCTCATTGAATTCCAGGCTGCAATCGGCCGGCGTCACGAGCGAAGTGATCATCGTTCCGGGAGCGCCGCATTATGGCGTCATGTTCGATGCGGAAAATATCAGGCAGCGTATATTCTACTACCTGGAGCAATACATGAAATAGTTAGGGTTGTTATTGACGGCCTTTGCGGATAGTGCGCTGCACGTTTTTATGCTCGCGGATGATATCCTTAAGCAGCGACTGCAGGATCACGCCATTCCAGTCGATCGAGAATACGCAATACTTGCACTGATGCGAATTATCAGCATGATGGATCAGGAAATAGTTCTGGTAGCTTTTGATCTCGATCTTGTCCCAGGGAAGTTTATCCTCTTTCAACCAGCTTATTCCATCAGCATGAAAAGTAATACCTGATAGCTCAAAGCATTGCTGGATATTATATAGCTCGGTATAATAGCTCAACTGGCTGTTGAAATAGAAATCCCAGAGGTTTTGCAGCAGATCGGCCCATATCTTATAGTACTCTTTACGCCTTGCTCCGTAAAGGCTGTATAATTTGATACGGGTAATTGAACACTTAAAATCTTTGATCTCGATATAGTATTCCCGGCCGAGAGAAAGGTTGAAAATCCGCAATTCCTTGATCCCGAACCTGAATGCCGAGATATCGGAATCTTTCAAAAATACTTTCTGATTAACCTTAAAAGGTTGTTCAATAGTTAACCCATCCCCGCTAAAAATGACACTTTTGCAGGTGCGCGCCTGGATCATTCCTGGTATCTCAATAATGTTCTGGGAGTGGGTCATTTAGCTAACCAATTTACGCAAAACAGGTCTAAAAAATCAAGAGTTGTTTATAACTATTTCATAATTGTTAGAACAAACTCCGGCAGCAATTTCCCCAAAAACCGATTTCTGGCTGTATATCAGTAAATATCAATAACTTACATCAAGTAACTTTTTAACTGCAATTTTTCAACATTGCTAAAAAGGCGCCCGAAACCCGGTGTAAAACAAGAGCCCGGCAATGGCATTGCCGGGCTCTCAAATAGCAGTGTATTTGGGTTATTTCGTCAAAATACCCGAGAGGCCGTGTACAACACCGTTTGTTGCCTGTAAGTCAAATGCCGATACCAGTGCCTTGTTACCGGCCTCATCGGTTATCTGCAGGCGTGTATGACTATTAACTGATATCGCCGAAAGCGTAAGTTTGTGGCCATCTATTGTAGTATAGGTTACAGGACCTTTGGCCAATGCCGTGCCTATATCTACCTTAGTGAATTTGCCATTTACTACATACGTTTTCATGTGCGTTGCAAGCGTTGCCGGATCTTTAAATAAAGAATCCAGGTGACCTGAAGGAGCTTTACCATATGCATCGTTTGTTGGAGCAAAAACGGTGAAAGGGCCTGCCCCTTCCAGTTGGGTATTAATCCCGGCAGCCCTTACAGCTATCGAAAATGCATTGTAATTATCAGATGACGTCATGGCGGCCACAACATCCCCGGTAGGAGCAGCCGGAGCAGCTGGTGTAGTCTGTGCGAACAATGAATTAGCTGATAAACAAAAAGCTAATAAAGCGGTAACAACAAAAATTGGTTTTTTCATTTGGTTAATTACTTAGTTTGGTTCTCTATAGTTTTCAAAAACGTTTCTCTATAACAAATATTGCCGTGAAATTCGCGGCAATATATAAACAACCGGGGCAGCCCCGAATAGTTTGTGAAAAATAAAAAACATTTAGTTCAAAATGAAATGTACTGCTATGTAAATTATGTGTTACAGTGTCGGCTATACACTAACAAAACACCCCGCAATTGCGGGGCGTTTTCAAACTAAACCAAAAACAAACTAATTAACTCTTTTCTTCAAATTTGTCAATATCGAGCTTGATAACCTCGTCAGCTTCGTCCTTAGTCGTAGCCATAAACGTAACTTTACCATCCTTCCCGATAATGGTTATCGTATAATCTCTTGATTCCCCGTTATCGTCATAAAGCGTGACGTGCAGTTTTGAGCTTCCCTCCCTGAAAGGCACCTTCCAGTCACAGCTATCCGAAATTACCTTGCCGGTCAGCTTACGCTGACCCTCACTGTTGTCGATGGCAATGCTGATATCGGTTTTACCGATCTCGACCACTACCTTTTCATCATCGGCGTGTTTAAGCGCCCCCTGGGCGTCAAAATGCAGTGTTTTGGATGAATTAAGCGCTACTTTTTTGTCGCACTGGGCTAAACTTATTGTACTGCCGGCTGCCAGCAATACGAATGTGAGTACTATCGATCTCATGTTGATTTGATTTTATATTTCAAAGATATATGTTTTGTATTGTACTATGCAATACATAGTTCTATAATTATTAATTAAATCTGTAAATTGTTGATTTTCACATATTAAATTTTTCAAAAGCCTTCGCATTAGTTGCCATATTTGTTCAAATGGTTACATTTCCGCGACCAATTTTAACCTGATCGCCATGCCTGAACAGAAGAAAGCTTCTACTTTGCTCGTATTGTGTCTCATCGCCGGCACGCTCGACGCGATCGCAGCCATCCTGATGTCGTGGAAATACCCCACATCCAGTGTTTTTCAATACATCGCCAGCGGATGGTTCGGCCCTGCGGCATTTAAGGGTGGTACAGTAATGGTTATCTGGGGGCTGGTGTTCCATTACCTCATCGCATCGTTCTATAGTATCCTTTTCTTTTTGCTGTATCCCGGATTTAAGCGCGTTGTAAAGAGCCGGTTTGCCATTGCGATTATTATAGGCCTGCTCATCTGGTCGCTAATGAACTTCCTGGTACTGCCGCTGACCAATATCCCTAAAGGCAACGGGCATATTTCGGTGATCAGCATCCTCATCAGCGCATCGGTATTGTGCGTGACAGTTGGGGCTCCGATGGTTATTATGGCCGACAGGTATTATCGAAATGGTTGAACGTTGGACGTTTTACGTTATACGTTTTTTTCCAATGACTCAGACGTACTACGTAAAACGTATGATGTCCAACCAAAAAATCCGTAAATAATACGACTTCTGTAAATGATAACACTTAAGTTATCCGGATGTTGAACCAATTGATCAAAAAGAATTCAATTGAAGGTCCAAGTCAACTTTGGCATCTAACCCATGAGTGAACGGCTGGTAAATCAATATAAATGAATCTTTATACCATAGATCTGTCGGAGGTGTAAAATCTGAACTTGTTATTTTCTTTTTTTCGAGCATTTTTAATTTCACCCATTTACCCGTAGCCAGGTCAAGTTGACCAAACATCGTATCAAAGGTCATATTTCCGGTATTCACGACCACACATAAATTGTTGTTACTATTATGATAAAAGCCCGCGGTAGCATGGCTGGTAAGCGCAAAAGTTGTTCTATTTGGTAGCACTTGTTGAAAGCTTTGGTTCAAATCCTTATCATAACCATTGATAATCGCCGAATTTTCGATCCAATAGCCATTCCCTTCCTGGTATTTCCCTCCGTAAACGACCGAAAGTGTACCATCATATTCCCACATATGTTTTAAGACAAAAAAATATTCACTTCCGATATATGCCTTGTCGATCTTATCGGGCGGAATAAAGCTTTTCTCAATTGTTTTAACATGGGATTTTGTTAAAATTTCATTGACAATCTTACCGCTATTCGCGGTAAAGTCTACCTTACACACAGTTAACTCTAGGTCTTTGGAAGGGTTTTTATGCATTAGGCCAAAGTAAGCAACATTGGGATCCATAGATGAGCAAGCACTACCATACGTGATTTCGTCCGTTTTTGTTTGCTCTGGCATGTCAACATTTTGTGTAATGGCAGCCGAAGGTTTAGTCTTGCCATTTTCAAATTTAGACACGATCAAAGTTTTATCATTTTGCAAGAAGAAAGTGAACACGTCGCCTGCTTTATTCGCTTGCAAACCCGTGTAAAAACCGTTGGGTATTTCCAGTACTGAAACCGTCGCTTCCAGTTTGTCATTCACATCGATCACAGTTATTCCTCTTGTCTCATCAATTTTATCAAGCAAACTAAACCTTGAGTGCGTTTTTTTTGCACCAGTTTGCCTCAAGGCTAACTTTAAATAAGAGCCATCTTCAGCAAAAAAAGCATCAGCAACTTCAACCGTCGAGGCTGTGCTCATGTAAATTAACTTTTGCAAGAGTAATTTCCCGGTTTGTTCGTCAATCAAATAGCCGGTATAAGAATCAAAGTACGTTTTAGGATCTCCAACATTGGCACCGATAGCTAATATATGTCCTTTAAATTTTCCTGAAATTACGGCATCACCTTTAAATGTATTTCGCCACAGCACCTGCATTTTATTGTCAATTGCAAGCAATTCAAACTCATTATCAAGTCTTATAGTCATTATATTAACTTGATCATTAAGTTGAAAAGTGTTCTTTACGCCTCTCGTGTTCTTTTCAAAGTCTTTTAACAACTGCTGTTGTGTTTGGGCAAATGTTAGTGCAGGTGTGAGCAATACCAAAACACCGAATAGGAATTTTTTCATATTGATATGTTTAGATGATGTAAACTTATGAAAATATTCGGAACGCCGAAAGATTTAGAGGTTTTTGAGAAATGTAGGCTAAATCTGTCGCTTCGCAATGAAAGTTAGTGGCAACAATCAGCACGTCGGTAGTTATTATTGCTGATAGATATTATAGACCGCGAATTCGTTAGGTTGTTCCTTTGACGTAATACGTTATACGTTTTCCCCATCCATTAAAACGTACCACCTTAAAGGTATTACGTCCAACCAAAAATCAGTACCTTTGCCGCTTCCACATGAAAGCTTTTTACGGAAACCTGAGGCTGGGTATTTTAGGCGGCGGACAATTGGGCCGCATGCTTATCCAGCAAGCCATCAATTATAATGTTAAGGTGAGTGTCCTCGACCCGGATCCCGAGGCGCCCTGCCGCAAATTATGCGAAAAGTTTGTCACAGGATCATTGGGCGATTATGAGACCGTTTACAACTTCGGCAAAAAGGTGGATATGCTTACCATCGAGATCGAAAAGGTGAACGTAGACGCGCTGGAGCAATTGGAAACAGAAGGCGTGCTGGTTTACCCGCAGCCCCGCATCATCCGCCTGATACAGGACAAAGGACTTCAAAAGCATTTTTTCAAAGAAAACAATATCCCTACTGCCGATTTCCAGATCATCTCATCACCTGAAGAACTAAAGGCCAGCCGTATCCCCTACCCGTATATCCAAAAGCTTCGGCGCGATGGATACGATGGCAAAGGCGTTTATAAAGTGATCGACGAATCGTACCTCGACAAAGCATTTACAGCGCCCAGCCTGATCGAGCGCTGGGTGGATTTTGAGAAGGAGATCGGCGTGATCGTAGCGCGCAACGCCGACGGCGAAACCAAAGCCTTCCCGATGGTGGAAATGGAGTTCAACCCGCAGGCCAACCTGGTCGAGTTCCTGATATCACCTTCAACCTTCCCGTTCCAGGTTCATGAAGAAGCGGAACGGATCGCCAAAAAGGTAGCCGAAGATTTGAATATCGTCGGTCTGCTGGCTGTCGAAATGTTCCTCGACAAACAAGGCAGGATACTCGTAAACGAACTGGCTCCGCGCCCGCACAACAGCGGCCATCAAACCATCGAAGGCAATGTGGTATCGCAGTTCGAACAGCACCTGAGGGCCATTTTCAACCAGCCGCTGGGCGACACTTCCTGCCTGAATAATGCCATCATGATCAATGTTTTGGGCGAGGCAGGTTACGAGGGGCCCGCCGTGTACCAGGGCATTGAAAAAGTGCTGGAATGTGCCGGCGTTTATATACATTTATATGGCAAAGCGATAACCAAACCTTTCCGCAAGATGGGCCATGTGACCATTGTGGATGCCGACAGGGAAAAAGCCATCGAAAAGGCGCGGTTTGTACAAAAAACATTAAAAGTTATCAGCTGAACACATAACACCGGATGAAGAGGCTCATACTCAGTTTATTGTTGATCACGTACTCAGCAGCCTCCTGGTGCCAATACCCAAATAAACATATCCAGGTCCTGCAGCAGGTGGCCCGGGTAACCTTGCCGGACTCCCCTGTTATCAGGCATACCAAACGCGGGTTGGTGTACACGGTCAGTTACGATGGGCTGATCTACACAGCAAGCGGTGCCGTCATCAAGCAAGGGCTCGGCGATATCATCCAAAGCGACCCCCTCGACTCTATTTATGTCAGCGCGATAAACGGTATCGTCCGGACAACGAACGGAAAACTCCTGTACAAAAAGGATATTACGGAACAAGGGCTGAAAGGGATGGAATTTGAGACCAGCTCGGTTGATTCGCTTGCTAAATACAACCTCTTTTACAGGATATTTTATTTTAACGACAAGCTGGTAATGCAGGGCATCTGGTGCCCCCAGGACGTGCAGCGAACTGACGACCGGATCAATACCTTTTTCAATACATTTAAACTGACCATAAAACCAGGCGATATCAGGCAGGGCACATCGGTCATTATCTTTTCGGCAATAAAATACGCGCTGATCATCGTGCTTGCATTAGCGGTTATTATCGCGCTTATTGTATTTTTGGCGCGGAGATCAAATTCTAAGCAGCCAACATAAATGCCAGAAGTCAAATTATATAAATCAAGATGGAAAGCGATAAGTCTTATCCTACTATGCTTACCATTCGTAATTGCAAGTCTGTACTTCCTATCTAAAAACGATAGCGATAAAACAATGAATTGGTTCGGTCTTTGTTTTTTTGGTTTAGGTATTCCATTAGGCCTATTTGGCTTGTTCGACAGAAGGCCCGAATTGATCTTAGATGACAAAGGAATTTTCGATCGCCTAAGCTATGGTATCTTTGATAAGGGCAAAGATAAAGCGTTTGTTAGCTGGCATTTTATCAAGAATGTCTATTTAAAAGAATTTATTAACAGTTATTCAAAACAGCTTTATATCTGCATCGAGATAAAGGAAGAAATGAAAACTGATCCAAAATACTGTACCAACATTAATAAGTTTTCACATTTGATAGGTCTTTCCGACTACAACATCCCATTAATGAATTTAAAAGTCAATAAGCAAGAGTTGCTCAGTTTAATACAGGAATTGTCAGTTGCTGACGCAACGGAGCGAAAAAATTTATTGACAAATTCAGATATTTGAACACGAAACCATGATCTCAAACAACCAACCCAAAGTGGGCATCATCATGGGCAGCAAGTCTGACCTGGGCGTGATGCAGGATGCAGCCGACGTTTTGAAGGAATTAGGCGTGCCGTTCGAGATCACCGTGGTTTCGGCGCACCGAACACCCGAACGCATGTTCAGCTACGCCAAATCCGCTGCCGATCGCGGCCTGAAAGTGATCATTGCTGGTGCGGGCGGCGCGGCGCATCTACCGGGTATGGTCGCCTCATTGACGCATCTGCCCGTTGTAGGCGTACCAGTTAAATCAAGCAACTCTATCGATGGCTGGGATTCTATCCTGTCCATTCTCCAAATGCCGAACGGTATCCCGGTAGCTACCGTTGCCCTCAATGCCGCCAAAAACGCAGGCATTCTCGCTGCGCAGATCGTATCTACCGGTGATGAGACCCTGGTGAAAAATCTCGTCGCCTACAAGGAAAGCCTTAAGCAGAAGGTAGAAGAATCAGCAAGGGAGATGGAAGGAAGGTAGTCCAAAAGAAAAACGTGCATGGCTTTCGGACTTACGCGGACTTTCGGACTTCCGGACTACTAGTTCATCATAGGATTTTCCGGGAAATTCGCAATATGCGCATAGCGCTGGCCCAAGCCTTTTACCACATCTTTCCATAAGTTCTGATCGTTGTGGTTGAATAATATTTCGGGGCTGTATTTATCGGTAACGATCCAGGCGTCGTCGCCTATTTCAGCGTCTAATTGGCCCGAGGTCCAGCCAGAATAGCCTATAAAGAATTTGATCTCGTTGTCAGTCAGTTGGTAATTCGAAACCAGGTCCCTCACTGCCTCAAAATCTCCGCCCCAGTATACGCCGTCCATCAGCTCGATACCGCCTTCGATCTTATCGGGCACATTATGGATAAAATGCAGGGTATCTGTGCCGACAGGCCCGCCCATAAACACCGGCAGCTCGGAGTATTGTATATCCGGGATGATATCCCCGAGCCTGTACTCGCTTTCGTGGTTCAGCACGAAGCCCATAGCCCCTTCGTCGCCACATTCCGTCAGGATGATCACCGACCGTTTGAAGTTGGGATCGAGCATAAAAGGTTCGGATATCAGCAAGCGGCCGGATTCAGGTGCAAGAAGACTAAGCATAAAATTTTTATTGTATAACCACTAAAAGTAAAAATATGTTCATTTATCGAATTATGAAATTGCAATAATAATTTACGGTTCAATTAATTTGTAAGTTTGCGGCTATGGGTGCCCAGGACATACAACATTTTAGAAACGAATACACCAAACAAACATTGTCTGAGAAGGATACCGATGCTGACCCGCTCAAACAATTTGACAAATGGTTTACCGAAGTGCTCAAATCGGAACAGCATGAGCCCACTGCCATGACCTTAGCCACCGCCACACCTGACGGCAGACCCTCCGCCAGGATCGTTTTGATGAAGGGATTTACGCATGAAGGCTTCGCTTTTTATACCAACTATTTAAGCCGCAAAGGGAAAGAGTTAGCGAAAAACCCTAACGGCGCTCTGGTATTTTTTTGGGACACACTGGAACGGCAAGTGCGTATCGAAGGCGTGATCGAAAAGCTCAGCAAAGAAGATTCCGAAAAATACTTTCATTCGCGGCCGAAGGGCAGCCAGGTGGGTGCGGTTGTTTCGCCGCAAAGCCAGGAGATACCGGACCGCGAGGGTCTTGAAAAGAAATGGAGTGAACTGGAAGCGCAATATGCCGATAAGGAAGTGCCTAAGCCATCGCATTGGGGCGGGTATATCCTGAAGCCAAGGATGATCGAGTTCTGGCAGGGTCGTCCCAGCCGCCTGCACGACCGGATACTGTATAAAAAGACCGATAATAAAACGTGGAAAAAAGTACGTTTGGCACCATGAGTTTCGAGCAAATCAAATCATTGCTAATAGCAAAATTCGGCAGCGACATTATTGTCGGTGAAGAAACCGGAGGTCTGCAGCCCGCACTGCTCATTAATCCGGACCAAATCGTAGACATTTGCCGCGAACTGCGCGATAACCCGCTAACCTATTTTGATTTTCTTTCCTGCCTCACCGGGGTCGACTACGGTGCCGATGCCGGCAGATTCGGCGTGGTCTATCACCTGGCTTCTATCCCCTATCAAACGCAGCTAACATTGAAGGCGATCAAGGAAGGCAGCCCAAGCGAGGATGAACTGCCATCATTCCCAAGCATTACATCCGTTTACGGAGCCGCTGACTGGCACGAACGTGAGGCATATGAGATGATCGGGATATTTTTTGAGGGACATCCTGACCTGCGTAAATTATTGTTGCCAGATGATTGGGAAGGTTTTCCGTTAAGAAAGGATTATACCACAGTAGATAAATACTACAAAGGAATAAAAATAGATTAAAATGGGGTGTCACCCTGAGGCTCTCGAAGGGTGAGCGCAAAGGCCTTCGCCCGCTTGCTTCGAGCGCCTCAGCATGGCACCCACCGCTAATTAGAGACGACAACTTGAATAACGCCAACTCCAAATACGACGAAGCCTTTCAACGCTACCAGCAGCGGATCACCAACGCCTCCACTGAGGATATGGTGTTGAACATGGGCCCGCAGCACCCGTCTACCCATGGTGTATTGAGGCTCGAACTGATCACCGACGGCGAGATCGTGAAGGAAGTGATACCACATATCGGTTACTTGCACCGCTGTTTCGAGAAACATGCCGAATCGCTTACTTACCAGCAGACCATCCCCTTTACCGACCGCATGGATTATCTGGCCTCGATGAACAACAGCCATATCTGGTGTATGGGCGTCGAGAAAATGCTGGGTATTGATAAAGACATACCAAAACGCATTGAATATATCCGCGTGCTGGTTTGTGAGCTGAACCGTATTGCTTCGCACCTGATCGCCATCGGAACGTACGGCATCGACATTGGTGCTTTTACGCCTTTCCTCTGGTGCTTCCGCGACCGCGAGCATATTATGGGCATGCTGGAATGGGCCTCGGGCTCGCGTATGCTGTATAACTACATTTGGGTCGGCGGCCTGTTTTATGACCTGCCCGTGGGCTTTGAAGAACGCTGCCGTGAGTTTGTAGAATACTTTAAGCCGAAGATGACCGAGCTGAATGATCTGCTTACCAACAACGCCATTTTCATTAAACGTACCGCCAATATCGGCGTGTTGCCTTTGGATGTGGCCATCAATTATGGTTGTTCCGGTCCAATGCTGCGCGGTTCGGGGCTAAAGTGGGACTTGCGCCGGATCGACGGTTATTCCGTTTATCCCGAACTTGAATTCGACGTCCCTATTGGCAAGGGCGAAATGGGCGCTGTGGGCGATTGCTGGGACCGTTACAAGGTGCGTATCGACGAGATCGAACAATCGCTCCACATCATCGAACAATGCCTCGACCGCTTGCAAAAAGAATTGAAACGCACCCCCGACTTCGACCCGCGCGCCAAATTGCCGCGCAAACTCACCCCCAAACCCCAGGACTTCTACTTCCGCGGCGAAGGCGCCAAAGGCGAACTGGGCTTTTACTTCATCCACCAGCAGCGCAAGGAAACCGACAAAGAAGGCAAAGAAGTTTACCGCGATACCGAAATTCCCCTACGCGCAAAAGCACGGGGACCAAGCTTCTGCAACCTTTCCGTCCTGCCCGAAATATCCCGCGGCGTCATGATCGCGGATTTGATCGCGATTATCGGGTCGATTGATTTTGTACTGGGGGAGGTTGACAGATAGATGTGCGGATATGCAAATGTGCGGATGTGCAGATTAAAAGGCATTGGATGTAATAAATAATCATTAAGACCACCTGATATGATTGCCACGCATACCATTAAAATCAAAACTAAACACGGCGAACACGAAATATTTATCAGTCCGCTCTTGCTTCAATCAAAAACATTCCCTGATTTTAAGTCCGGTACTATTACTTTATGTAAAATATACTTTTACGAAAACCTTAAGGATGATGACTATAAGAAGGGTGTCCAACAAGAATTCCCTCAATATTTAAGTTCAGATAAATACGTCATCAACTATGGGCAGGATTTTGAGAAATATTATCTTGGAAGTTATAATGTCGATTTTGAGACGAAGCACTGTTGGGAATGGGAAGGAAAGTTAGGGGGATTGAATGAAGAAGAGATTAAAGTTTTAGGAGAGACTTTATTTGATCCTGAATCGATTGGAAGAAATATTACGATATTCACCCCGACCCGGCCTTCTGACTTTAATCTCGGTAAATTGCATTATCCTATATAGATCAAAAAAAAGTCAAGGCACTCGAAGCATGAGCGCAAAGGTCTACCCCTTAGATTTTCATCAGCCCCACAATCAACAACCCCCACGCCACAAACTCCGGCACTAACCGCAACGGGCTCAGATCGGTCCATTGCTTTACGATAGCCTGCAATTCGCTAACTTCAAATTTCTCCGGCTGCATTATCTTCCGGATCATGACCGGTATAAAGTAACTGAAAGTAATCGCGCGGGTAACAAACACCGTAATGGCGGCTGCCAGCCAATACCCCTGCCCTGCGCCGTGATACCAGCAGGCCAGGGCAATATTGATCATCGATAACAAAGCCTGTGCAGGTGATACCAGCGGCCAGAAGCGTTTCGCAGCGCCGGTTTGCCCGGATGATTCCAGCTTATCCCGCAAAGTACGCGGGTGCACATTGTGCTTCCAGTTTGGGTATATGACCAGTATCTCGTAAAGTCCGCCGCCCATGCTCAGCGTGACAGTCAACAGCAGTAGTAAAATGGCTATGGTATTCATCATGGCGCCAAATTAATAGCGGCAGCAGCAGCATGCTATGGTTTTTCGGCTAAGACAACTGTTTTGTCGGCGAAACTAGCAGAACATAATGTGCAAAGCCAATAACTCAAACTTTTCGGGCAGGAAGTTGTACTTCAAGTGATTATCTGAAGGGCAGTATGGCACGGAAATCAAAACATAACGACCTTAAGTCGGCAATCGATATTCAGCACAGCCGGCTGGACCGGTTTGCTTTGGCACTGGCCGATTTCTTGGGCAGCCTCAGCTTTTTAGGTTCCTGCCTGGTCTCGCTTTGTGTTTATATTCTCTGGAACCTAAACCTGCTGCCTCTTGTAAGGGCATTTGACCCCTATCCTTTCAACGGTTTGGATAGTGTTTTGTCCATTTTCGCGATCGTGCTTTCCGTATGCGTGCTTATTAGCCAGAACAGGCAAAGAAAGATTGAAAAGATAAGGGAACAAGTTGAATTTGAAATAAATATAAAAGCCGAAACCGAAATAACCAAGATCCTGGAGATGCTGCATGACATCCAAAAGAAAATGGGTATCGATAAAAAAGACCCCGAACTGGAAGAAATGAAAGAAACAACAGATATACAACAATTACACCGTCATATTGACCCAAACATTACCGAATGAGAAAATTGTTTACTTTAATACCATGCCTTTTTAGCTTGCTTTCGATGGCCCAGAATATCCCACCGGCGGCAAAACCGGTGCTGGTAGGAAGGGTCGCAAAAAAGGATACTACCATCGAATCTGATACCTCGAAGGAAAATAAAGAACCGCGCTACTTTTATCTTTCGGTAAATGCTGATGCTTTTGTAAATACCAAAGGCGGATTTGCCAAACGGTTTGGTCCCGCAGTTGAGTTTGGCCGCACTTACGGCATATTCGACATCGGCCTTTCCACAGGATTCCTTTCCATGAGGTCGCAGGATACCTGTCATTACATCGAATTCAGGCCCACGATCAACGTGTTTTCCAAGGGGCGTTTTGCGGAAGCGCTTTGTTTAGGCGGAGGTTATTTTTTTTCCGCAAAGCAAGGTATGATGACCGAAATCTGCAACAGCATTAATTTCAATATTAACGAAAATCTTGCGGTCGCGGTAACGCAGGGCTACATGTTCGTGGATGGCACCAACAGCAGCCGGAATGCGCAGTATATGGGTTTCAGCTTCACCTATAACTTCCTCAAAAGCCATAGCATAAACAAACAGCGTAAACGGAAAGCTATAGTAAGCGACAATTAATGTTTTTACCAGCTCTTGTCCGGGCCTATTCCGGAAAAGGCACCGCTTCTACACCTTAGAAATCTGGATAGCACTCAGGCCTTTAGGCCCACGCTCTGTGGCAAAGCGCACTTTATCGTTTTCCTTCGCCTCGAAGCTGAGTCCGTTGACATGAAAGAAAACATTTTCACGGGTATCTGAATCGCGGATAAAGCCATAACCCTTTGCTGTATTAAAAAAGCTGATCACGCCACTTCTAAAGTTATCTTCGTCATCGGCCTGCCGCCTGGGAACGCCGAGCTCGATGTCGGCTGCTACAACGGGCTTCCGCTTGCCGGCCACGGGCGGCGTGGTTGTGATATCGCCGTTTTCGTCGATATAGGCCATCATCTCGTCCAGGCCTTTACCCTTGCTTGAATTGGCTTTGCGCTGCTCGGCCTTTTCCTTTTTTTCCTGTTGTTTCTTCAGGCGTTTCTTTTCTTTTTCTTTTTTATTGAACGTTTCGCTCGATTTTGCCATAGTTCCGGTTAAAATGATTGGTACAAAAATAAAACACCTGCCGCAAGGGCAGGTGTTCACGAGTAAATTTTATAGTGATGATTAGATTACTTTTACGTTTACTGCGTTAAGCCCTTTCTTGCCGTGTTCTACGTCAAAACTTACTTTGTCGTTTTCACGAATCTGATCGATCAGCCCGCTTGAATGTACAAAAATTTCAGCTTTTGTATCATTTTGTGAAATAAATCCAAAACCCTTCTGGTTATTGAAAAATTTCACGGTTCCTTCTTTTTGCATTGTTTTACTTTTAATTACTGTTAATGAGCTGCAAGGTAGGCTTTAATATTCGTATATTTTTACTTTTAGTAAAGAAATTTAAAAAAAAATCAAGCGGGCCCCGGCAACTCCCCAGGGTCCCCTTCGGGAAACTCTGAAGGGACGCGAAAGATGAATTCTTTTTGCTTTTATGCAATTAACAGGAAAGCTTTTCTTATATTGCAAAAAACAGGCCTCTCCCTCACGATTACTTAGACATTGCCCCTCAACTGATTCAGGTGATTTTTAAGCGTTAAATCATTAACCGGAATCAGCAACGCAAATGAATAGTGATCAACATGCCCTTACGGGCAGCGCGGATGCGCATCAAACAACCCTGGCCCGCCAGGTAAGTATTTTTTTATTCGACCTGAAGAATGAAGCCTGCGAGCATGGTTTCAAAACCGGCGAATCGTGGTTTTTGCGTCTCGCTACAGACGACGAAATTGTCCGGTTAAAAAAGGAGCATTACCCGCTGGTTTCCATGCGCCTGTACCCGGATGCCTTATTGAACGCCTTCCGGCAGGTAAAACAGCGGCTGCAGCAATCATTAAATAAAGAAGAAATGCTGCTGACAGTGATGGATCTGACCAGGGACAGCATAAGCAGCCTGGCAGCCTACCCTTTAAAACAGCAGGACAGATAAGTTCACGCTTTATGCCCATCACAATTTAATGGCTTTTTTAGATACTGTCTTACAGCCTCCGTCCTGCGGATAGCGGGACGAATATGACAACAAGCGCCTATGAGACAAATCAGAATTACGCCATCTATCACTAACCGTGACAGTCAGTCACTGGACAAGTACCTGAACGATATCAGCAAGATCGGGTTGGTGACGGCGGAAGAGGAAGTAACTCTGACCCGCAAGATACGCGAAGGCGACCAGGCAGCGCTGCACAAGCTGACTATGGCAAACCTGCGCTTCGTGGTATCGGTTTCCAAAAAATTCCAAAACCAGGGACTCACGCTGAACGACCTGATCAGCGAGGGAAATATGGGGTTGATCAAGGCCGCACGTCGTTTTGATGAAACCAAGGGTTTTAAGTTTATATCCTACGCGGTATGGTGGATACGCCAGGGCATACTTTCGGCTATTGCCGAACAGTCGCGTATGGTGCGCCTTCCGATGAACCAGGTAGGCGCTCTTTCGCAGCTCCACAGGACATTCGGTAAGCTGGAGCAGGAATATGAGCGTGAGCCGTCGGTAGAAGAATTGGCTGAGGTAATGGACAAAACAACGGAGAGTATTGCTGAGCTGATTGGCAGATCGCGCCGGCAGGTTTCGCTGGATGCACCGTTCGGTGCGGAAGAAGTAAACTCGCTGCTCGACGTTTTGCCTTCGGGAGAACGAACGACCGATGATGTGCTCATCAGGGAGTCGGTCTCGGTCACGCTGACCGATGCGTTAAAAAGCCTGCCCGAACGCGAGCGGTTTATTATTATCCTGTTTTTTGGTATAGGCCAATCGCGGCCCCACACCCTGGAGGACATAAGCGCAAGGTGCATGCTTACCACAGAGCGTATAAGACAATTGAAGGACAAGGCATTGCAGCACCTAAGGCGGCACCCCGGGAAAAATGAACTATTTAAACTTTTGGAAGCCTGATCATCTAAAGAACTCTCTGCTGTGCAAGTTACAGCAAACAAAAGAAGCCCCGTCACCGGGGCTTCCTTTATATATAAGATCGCTTTATTATCCTGTTGATCTTTTAAATCCTGAAATCGTGTTCTAATATACTTTCACCATAAACACATACTTCTGCAGCTTTTTCACCTGCTGCTGGCGGCTCAGGCCGGTGAGTGTGTTCTTCGTATTCAATACAGGCGTTGATACCGACGTATCAGCCGAAAGGCTATCTACCGCAGCCAACAGGTAATTTGACTTCAATGCGAAGTGAACGCCTTCCATATGGGTCTCTTTAGCCTTCACAATACCGATCACATCGCCCCTGCTATCCAATAATGGAGCACCGCTGGCGCCCGCATTTACCGGGATAGACACCTGGTAATCGATGCTGTCGCTGTTCAGGCCATTCAGCGCCGTTACCGAGCCGGCGCCATACTCGGGCTGATCCTGCGGATAACCCAAAGTAAACACGTTCTCAGCCAGGTCGCTACTGGCTTTCTTAAAGGTATAAGGAATTGCACCAAGCCCTGTGAAAGTAGTATCGCTGATCTTAAGAATCGCTACATCGTTCTTGCGATCCATATACAACACTTTAGTTTTGTACACTCTTCCCGCAGCATTCTGAACAAAAACCGAATCAGCTTTTTCGACCACGTGATAGGCCGTTGCGATCAAACCATTCGAAGTGATGGCAAATCCCGTTCCCCTTGATTGCTCCTGCGGGAAAACCCTGTTCACATTTTTAAGATCGTTAACCGTCTTGCTTAGCGTATTGGTCTTATTGCCAAGCCTGTCAACCTCGCCTTTCAACTCTTTATATGACGAATTGTTATCCATCTTGCCTGTCACAAACAAGGTAGCAAGTACCGCAAATATCGCTATCGACGCCGCTACGGATATCTTGGAGTGATGTTCGCGCCATAACGTCACGATCCACGACGGACGGATAGCTACCTCCTCTTCTATCGCATGGACGTCTATTTCCTGGTGAATGGCGTTCAGCCTTTTCTCCAGTTCCACGCGCTCGCCGTACTGTTTCAGCACACCGACGAATTGCTGATGCTCGTTCACGCGCTGGTCAACTTCAGCATTCTCCATCCGAAGCTGCTCGAATTCGCGGCGCTCATCGGCATTCATTTCGCCGTTGAGGTAACGTTCTATCGCTTCTAAAAGTTGCTCGTCTCTCATTTCGTTTCGTTTACTTTTGCTGAAAGAATAACTTCTTCAGTCTTTGCAGGCATTTGTATTTTTGGGTTTTGGCGTTATCCGCATTAGTATAGCCAAAACTCTCGCAGATCTCCTGCATCGATCTGTTATGGATATAAAAATCCTCTATAATGGTTTTGCAGGGTTCTCCCAGCATCCCCAGGGCGCTTTGCATTTTGCTGAACTGCATGTTCCGCTCGGCCTGGTCCTCCACTTCCTCCTCCACGGGCAAAAAATCCTGGAAGTCGTGCAGGTCGCCGCTGTAGCGGTTCATCTGACTGAGCCTTTTGAGCCAAAGCCTGCGGCAAACCGAGTACAAAAACGTCTTCAGTTTACTGTGCAGCTCAAACTCGCCCTTTTTAATCTTATTATAAAGAACAATGATCGCTTCCTGGTAAATATCCTTGGCATCGTCTGCACTGCCGTTATTGTTGATGATCAGTTGCAGCACCATCGGAAAGTAGGCCACGTATAACCGTTTGATCGCACTTTCCGAATTATTGAGGATACCAAAAACAATTTCGCTGTCTGTAGGCGTCGAAGTTTTGAACTCTTTATTCACTATTAATACGATTTATGCGAAATTGTAACCCATTCATTGTAAAATTTTTAAACAAAATTAAATGTGGCAGGTTACCCATTTAATTCAGGAGTCAATTTTACAACAATTATTTAATCAAATCATTCGATCCTATGAAAACCATTAGCAAACTGAGCTTAGCCTTATTCGTGGCGTTTTCCTTTGCAGCCTGCAAGGGAACCAAATCAACCAGCACCACCGACACTACCAAAGTCGTTGACACTACGCACAAAACCGTTGTCGACACTACGCACAAAACCGTTGTCGATACCACCAAAAAGGACACCACTCATCACTAAACAAAGCATTTAATTCCCGGAATTTGAGTAAGGTAACCTATGTCGGGTTGCCTTTTTTATTATATTTTTTTCGAGGGTTACCTTTTGAAAAAGCGCGGTATCAATGCAAAATTCAAAACTTAACCCATTATGAAAAATTTATTGAAGATTGGCCTTTTCGCGTTGTGTGTAGGCGTTTTGGCCGCCGGATGTTCCGGATGCGGCGAGAAGTTGTCAGGGGGCTCTGAAAAAAAGATCGATACACCTAAAGCTACTGTCGACTCACCCAAAAAAGTCAACGACACGACCAAAGCGGCCATTGATACCGCTAAGAAAGATACCAGCAAAAAGAAGTGATAATAGTTTTTGAATGGTACTTTAAGGTGACTGTACACGGTCGCCTTTTAGTGTTTAATTTTTTTTAAAACCGATGGGTTACCTTTTTGGGTTTTGGGTATTAAGGCTACAAAAACAAAATATAACACAATGAAAAATTCAATCAAGATCGCTTCTTTAGCTTTGGCAGTTGCAGTTTCTTTCGCTGCTTGCAAAGGTTCTTCTTCGTCTTCATCGACTGACACGACCAAAACTACCACTGACACTACTAAAACTACTGTAGTAGATACTACGAAGAAAGACACCAGCAAAATGAAAATGTCTGCTGACACTACTAAGAAAGACACTACTAAAAAGAAATAATCCCGCTTTAAGCTATCTCGTTTTAGTTTTAAAAGCTGATTTTTAGTTTTTTTCTTTAAAAGAAAGGTAATCTGTGATTTTTTTTAAAATTGTGGGTTACCTTTTGTTTTTACCGGTATTAATGGGCAAAACTATTAATCACTTATTAAAAAAACTAAAATGAAAAATTCGTTCAAAATCGGTTTCTTAGCATTAGCAGTTGCCGTTTCTTTCGCTGCTTGCAAAGGTAAATCTGGTTCATCAGCTGCTGATTCAACCAAAGCTGCCGATTCGGCTAAAATGGCTGACTCAGCTAAGATGGCTTCTGACACTTCTAAGAAGGACACCAGCAAAATGAAAATGGCTGACACTTCTAAAATGAAGAAAGACACTACTAAGAAGAAATAATTTCTCCTTAGTACAGAACTAAAGCCTCCGGATATTCCGGGGGCTTTTTTATTGCCCGCGCGGCTACCTCCCCATAACCTTGGCGATTATCCAAATGATAATGCCAACAATTACCACCACGATAATAATGCCCACGGCCACCCCGGCTTTAAAAATTCCGGCAACCACCTGGCAGCTGCTCAATGAGAATAAGGTCAGTGCAAATAATGCTAATTTGATATTTTTCATAATTGGTTAGATCATAACCTATCTACAAAAACCCACCATTAAAAGTTTTTCGTTAACCACAACTATCTCCACGGGGAGGGGAGCGATTGCCAAGTGCGGCTGCAGGAGGGTTTCCCGGATGACAAAGAATCCCTAATTTCGCCGGCATGGGAAAGCCCTTGCTGTCGGTTGCGAATGCAGTTTTGCGATTAGGGAATACGACGATTTTCAACGACCTCAATTTCAGCATCAACAAAGGTGAAAACTGGGCTTTGACAGGCAAAAGCGGTTCGGGCAAGAGCGCCTTGCTGCAGCTGATAGCGGGCAAGTTCCATTTGTCTTCGGGCAGTATCCAATATCATTTTCATGAAGAATTTTTGGAACAGCACCCGCAGCATGAAGGCCATCTGACTTTCCACCGGCTTATTGCGTTGGTCGAATCAAGGCATCATTTCCGCAACCTGTCCAATACCGGCGAGTTTTATTACCAGCAGCGCTATAATTCCTCCGATTCTGAAGATGCGCTGACGGTTGAAGAATATTTGGGCTCGATCAAACCATATACTGATACTGTTGCTTCCTGGACGCTTGAAAAAGCTATCAGCAAACTGCACCTGGAACCGCTCCGGAATAAGCAGCTGATCAAACTATCCAACGGCGAAACCAAGCGTTTGCTCATCGCAGCGGCACTATTGAAAAACCCGGTCATCCTGATGCTGGACAATCCTTTGGCCGGACTGGATGTACAAACACGAACGGAATTTAACACCATTGTCAGCGATATTGCAAAATCGGGTATTTCGATCATTATGGCGACATCACCATTCGAGGTACCAGATTCGATAATGAACGTGGCGGTTTTGAAAGATGGGAATGTTTCAGTTATGCCCAAAGATCAGTTCAACCCACAGGACTTCGCTGATGCTGAAAAGGATGAGATCAATAAAAACGAACTTTCGGAACTGCTGAATTTAAAAGGAGAACATCCTTCTTTCGACTGGATCGTCAAAATGGACAAGATCAATATCCGCTACGGCGAAAAGCAGGTATTGAAAGATGTGAACTGGCACATCAGGCAGGGCGAACGCTGGGCATTGCTCGGTCCGAACGGCGCGGGAAAATCCACCCTGCTCAGCCTCATCAATGCTGATAACCCACAGGCTTACGCTAACGACATCGTTTTATTCGACCGCAAGCGCGGTACCGGCGAAAGCATTTGGGACATCAAAAGTAAAACCGGCTTCATCTCGCCTGAACTATATCAATATTTTCCTACCGACAACAGCTGCCTGCAAGTGATCGAATCGGGTTTTTATGATACGATGGGCCTTTTCCGCCAAAGCGACCCAAAAAAGTCCGCCGTAGCCCTGCGCTGGATGAAGGCGCTGGAGATCGACCAATATGCCCGGCAATTGCTCAAAAATATCCCGGCCAGCGCACAAAGGCTTTGCCTGCTGGCACGCGCGCTGATCAAGAACCCTACCCTGCTCATTTTCGACGAACCCTGCCAGGGGTTGGATGCGCACCAGCAGCAGCATTTTAAAAGTGTGGTGGATACGATTTGTGAGTTGAGCAACGTGACGCTTATTTACGTTACGCATTATCAGCATGAGATACCGGAGAGTGTGACCCGCATTCTTAGATTGGACATGGGAAATGTTGTATCTTAGATTAAAATAAACCTAAATGAAGAACATCATCTTTTTCTTATCCTTTTGTTGCATCGGGCATGTCTCCAAAGCCCTGCAAGAGTTTACCTCAGATAACATTGAATATGCTGTTATTAAAGATACCGACGGATTTGTTAATATCAGAAAAGAGCCAAATAATACCGCTGCTATTCTCGGAAAAGTTTACAAATACAATATTTTCAGTTGTGAACCTAATGGAACCAATTGGTGGAAAGTATTGCAGGTTGATAACCACAATAAATCAAACTGGTTGCAAGGCTATATTTATAAAGATAGGGCAACTCTGCTCAAAAGATGGGATGTTATAAAAAGCAGGAATGCTCTCTTGGATAGTGGTATCTTTAAAACAGATAGTTTAGTCGTCGTCATCAAAAGAAAAAATTTTAATCCTCAAAAGCATAAGTTAACATATCAAACAAATTACCCGGATGAGTTAGTGAAAATCGATGGGAAATTGTATTGGGGCACCGATGGGGCTATCCCTAAAAAAGTGATCTCGTCTGTGAAGATCATAAAAAGCAACACGGTTATTCAGCTACCTCAAACAGCTTTCGATGACCTTTATGAACCCAACTTTGATAGTATATCTGTTTGCAGGGGGCCTGAAAACACTTTTTATGTTTTAATGCTCAATAGTGACGGCGCTGGCGGGTATTATATAATTTGGATATTGAAAGATAACAAATATATAAACCGTTACATCGACGACGGCGAGGAATAACCGTAATTACTATCATTGCAATCCAATAATCAGGAAAATCAAGGTTCAGACAATTGTGAACTCCGTATATTTGCCTTTATGAATACCGCCGATCTGCTGCAGCGCGCTTTACGATTTGATTTCCTGTCGATTGAGGAAGGCATGTATTTATACCACCATGCCCCCACCGCCGACCTGATGTTCGTTGCTAACGAACTGCGCAAAAAGCAGGTGCCGCATGGCAAGGTGACCTGGCAGATCGACCGTAACGTGAACACCACCAACGTTTGCATTGCCAACTGCAAGTTCTGCAACTTTTTCCGCCGTCCCGGTCACGAGGACAGCTATATCACCGATATCGAGACCTACAAGCAAAAGATAGAAGAAACATTCCGCTACGGCGGCGACCAGCTCCTTCTACAAGGCGGCCACCACCCCGACCTTGGCTTAAAATTCTACGCAGATCTGTTCAGGCAACTGAAGGAATTATATCCCGCGCTTAAACTGCACTCGTTGGGCCCGCCAGAGATTGCACACGTTTCCAAACTGGAAAGCATGGCCCATATCGATGTGCTGCGCGAACTGAAAGCTGCCGGTTTGGATTCATTGCCGGGCGCAGGAGCCGAAATATTGAATGACCGCGTGCGCAGGCTTATATCCAAAGGCAAATGCGGCGGCCAGGAATGGCTCGATGTGATGCGTGCCGCGCATAAGCTCAACCTGCCAACTTCGGCCACGATGATGTTCGGTCACGTAGAAACCATCGAAGAGCGCTTTGAGCACCTGGTTTGGATACGGGAGGTCCAGGAAGAACGGCCGGAAGGCCACTACGGCTTCATTGCTTTTATTCCATGGCCTTTTCAGGATGACGGCACCCTGCTGCGCAAGGTTCGCGGCATAACCAACAATGTTTCCGGCGACGAATATATCCGCATGATCGCGCTGAGCCGCATCATGGTGCCTAATATCAAAAACATCCAGGCATCATGGCTTACTGTGGGTAAACAGGTAGCCCAGATCTGTCTCCATGCAGGCGCCAATGACTTCGGCTCGATCATGATCGAGGAAAACGTGGTATCAGCGGCCGGAGCCCCCCACCGCTTCACCGCAAAAGGTATCCAAACAGCCATTATCGAAGCTGGTTTTGAGCCGCAACTGCGTAACCAGAAATACGATTGGCGCGAGGTTCCTGCACAGATCGAAGAGCAGGTAATAAACTATTAAGAAAAATTAGCTTGGGGTAAGTTTTAACCAAAAAGAAAGGCCGGTTACTCTCGCAGTTTCCGGCCTCTACATCTACCTATGAAAAACAGCCCTTTTTGGGGGTCAATTATCTATATCCAAATGTTGTGCCATTGTGCCAAAACTTCGTTTTAACACTAAAGAAACTTAACTTTTATTTTATTTATTAAATTATTGGGGAAATTTTTACCGATTCCCGTTGAAATTTTCCCCAATTGTGAATTGAAAATTCCCCAATTTCGGCGATTATTTTCCCCATAGTTACAATGGCGTTTACCAAATTCTACTCTTTTTAGCAATAGTTAGATAACAAAACCAGTATAGCGTACAGGTTATATAGCAGTAAATTCCACATTGGGATTAGCTCAATTCTTTTCGGCCATTAATTAATTCTTTTATTCATATTTGGATTAAGAAAGACAGTCGCATGGAACAAACCGAATTGTATATCGAGGCGCTTATTTTCTCATCCGAGCAAAGCATCCGGGTGGAAGAGATCACCTATTGCCTGCAATCGGTTTTCGAAAAGGATTTTACCAAAGAGGAAATTGAAGGTTACATAGCGAATATTCGCACCAAATACCTTGACGAAAAGTTCGCCATTGAGTTGGTGCATGTTGCCAATGGCTACCAGTTCCTCACCAAAAAGGAATATCATGCGGTGATCAATCTGCTCCAGGTACAGCGGTCGAAGAAAAAACTGAGCTCTGCCGCTTTGGAAACCCTGGCCATCATCGCCTACAAGCAGCAGGTAACCAAACTGGAGATAGAGCAGATACGCGGGGTGAACAGTGAATACTCCATCCAGAAATTGCTCGAAAAAGACCTGATCACTATCGCTGGCAAGTCGGACACCGTCGGCCGCCCGATACTCTACAGCCCGAGCCAGCAATTCATGGACTACTTTGGCATCAACAGCCTTGGCGAGTTGCCGCAGATCAGGGAATTTATGGACAATTCGACCTCGATCGGCGAGCAATCCGAATAATTTCTAAATGTATTTTCTTTGAAATTGATTTTAATTATTTTTGGGATAACAAGAGCAAGCGCGAAGCGTTGTTTGAGTTTTGACCCTGATTAAATTATTGGATACTTATTTTACAGAACGATCATCGCCATGGAAACGCCAAAGAAGCCGGTAAAGAAAAGTGCAGATGCTAAGGGCACCGGCGCAAAGAAAACCGAGGAGAAGCTTGATACGACCGCCAAAAAACGCTTTGTAGACGATGACGATGATGATGACTACGACATTCCGTTAGATGACCTGGGCAGGTACGAAAGCTTTGAAGGATACGAGGAAGACGACGATTATTAACACGCAAATAAACTATATACAGATCAAAAAGCATTCAGGCTCACACACTGAATGCTTTTTTGTTAGCGACAATGATGAAGATAACCGAAGTTAAGGACAAAAAAACAAGGCAGGCTTTCCTGGACGTGGCCCGCATCATTTATAAGAACAACCCAAACTGGATCTGTCCGCTGGATAACGATATCGAGGCTGTATTTGACCCGCAGAAGAACAATTTCCACCAGCACGGCAAAGCCATACGATGGATCTTAACGGATGATAACGGCAGCCTCATCGGCCGGGTGGCGGCGTTTGTCAACGATAAAAAAGCTTACAATTATGAACAGCCAACGGGCGGTATGGGTTTCTTTGAGTCGATCAACGATGAAAAAGCGGCATTCCTGCTGTTCGATACGGCTAAGGAATGGCTGAGGGCCAATGGAATGCAGGCTATGGACGGACCGATCAATTTTGGCGAGAACGATAATTTCTGGGGCCTGCTGGTGGATGGTTTTGTACCGCCGTCTTATGGAATGAATTACAATCCGCCTTATTACAAAAAATTCTTCGACGATTACGGCTTCAAAACGCTCTACGAACAGATCACCAATCACGTGGATGCGCATAAGCCCTTCCCCGAAAGGTTCACCAAAATCGCCGAATGGATCGCAAAAAAGCCAGGTTATGAATTCAGGCACCTGGAGGCAAAGAACATAGAAAAATTCGCCGCCGACTTTATCGATATTTACAACGATGGCTGGAAGGATTTTGAGAATTTCGTGCCGATAAGCCACGCCACTATTATGGAAAGCTTTACCAAAATGAAGCCCCTGATGGATGAGCGCCTGATATGGTTCGCCTATGTGGACGGCGACCCGGCTTCATTCGTAGTGATCCTGCCCGATGCGAACCAAATGATCAAAGGCATCAACGGCAAGCTGAACCTTATTGGCAAATTGAAATTCGTTTATAACCGCTGGAAAGGGGTTAAGCGCATGCGCGCTATCGTCATGGGTACCAAGCAGAAATACCAGAATCATGGTATCGAATCGGCTTTGTTCATCAAGCTTAAAGAGTATATCCTCCCCTTAAAACAGTACGATGAACTGGAGCTATCCTGGGTGGGTGATTTCAACGACAAAATGATCGCATTGCACCATGCCATGGGCGGCGTGTTTGGCAAAAAACACGTAACGATGCGATATATCTTTAATTGAAACGAATGATAAACGGCCGTCAGGCGGTAATCTTTGCCTGGCGCAATTCTTCGAACAGTTCGATCACTTTCTTCTGCAGATCGATCACTTCCGACTCGCGGTCGAGCAATTTTTTATTCACTGTTTCCAGCTCATTAACAAATTTCTGGTCCTGTTCCGAATCGCTAAAGGTAAGCAGTTGTACAACCGTCATCTCAAACAAGACTGCGATCTGTTCAAGTCGTGATAAGTTAATGTCTGTGATACCGGTTTCAATTTTGGAGAACGCAGGGATCGAGATGTCGAGTTTCTTCGCTACATCTTCCTGGCTCCATCCTTTTTGATGGCGGAGTAATCTGATTTTTTTTCCGAGTGCCTTCATGTGTGTTTAGTGTTGGATAAGGTTTCTCTGTAGTTAATAAAGTTACGAAAAATATCAATATAACAAATATTATTTACAAATTCTATAATATTTTTACAGAAAGTTGTTTTAAATCAATCCCGCCGAAATTCCCTGAACTCATAGTAAGTAAATTCGTTCCCTGCATATCAATATTTTCCAGGTAATTTTTCAATTCTTCCGGGTCGTTAAAAAACAACAGATCATCACGCTGAAAAGCATTTTTCACTGTTTCTGCGCCGTATGGGGTCATTTTTTTTTGCTCGAAAGTTTTCCGGTCGATAAAAACTATCGCTGTGTCGGCTTCGTCCATAGACCCGGAATACTGCGAAAGGAAATTTTTATCTAAGCTGCTGAAGGTGTGCAGTTCTATAGCTGCAACCAATTTTCTATCCGGGAATTGAACCTTCACAGCATGAATTGTCGCCCTGAGCTTGGACGGAGCATGCGCAAAGTCCTTAAAAAAGTTCGAACTTTCATTTTTCCCCACCAGTTCAAGGCGTTGCGCGGCACCCTTGAACGAACTCAAATAAGTATAAAATTCTTCCTTTCCGATACCCAGGTTTTTGCACACGAGCCGGGCGGCTTCCGAGTTCAGCAGGTTATGTTCACCAAACACTTGAAGCGGGTATTCCGTGTCGTTTACTATAATATTTGTAATACCATATTTAATATTATAAGCCGGTAAACCATAACGGATCTTTTCAACAGCCGACCGGTTTGCCTTGACCAGGTCGTTCAAAACCGTGTCTGTTTCACTGTAAATGAGTTGTCCGCCGGGTTGTACAGTTTGTATGAAGATCTCGAATTGCTCCGTATAATTTTCAAAGGTCGGGAATACATTGATATGGTCCCAGGCGATGCCGCTGATAACAGCTATATTGGCTTTGTAAAGATGAAACTTAGGTCGCCTGTCTATAGCGGATGAAAGGTATTCGTCCCCTTCTATCACGATCACCGGCGCTTCATCCGTCAGCTTCACCATCGTATCGAAACCCTCGAGCTGGGCGCCCACCAGGTAGTCAAAATCTTTTCCGGCACTTTTGAGCACATGCAGGATCATCGACGTTATCGTCGTTTTCCCGTGACTGCCGCCTATAACTATGCGCAGCTTGTTCTTTGAGTGCTCGTAAATATATTCAGGATAAGAATAGATGCTGAGGCCGAACTCCTGTGCTTTGAGCAATTCGGGATTATCGGCCCGGGCATGCATGCCTAAAATGATAACGTCGATATCTTTGTTGATCTTTTCCTGGTACCAGCCTTCTTTTTCGGGTAAAAGGCCATATTGCTTCAGCCGGTCTACGGCCGGCTCGAACAATACATCATCCGAACCCGTGACCGAAAAGCCCTTTTTATGAAGCGCGATAGCCATGTTATGCATTACGCTGCCCCCTACTGCTATAAAATGTACCCTCATATATCTACCGCACAAAGAAACACAAATTCCAGCGTTATTTTAATAGCAGCACGGGCATAGCCGAGTGTACTGTTAACCCTGCCGAAACGCTATTGTGCAGCAGTGACTGCAAGAAGCTATATTTGTGGGGAAGCGCGATAACCATCTCGGCGTGGTGCTTTTTCGCAAAATCCAATATCCCGTTGATCACGTCGCCTGATTCATTGTAATAGTACTTAGGATGATATTCCTTCAGCATTTTGTGCAGCGCCGATTCTTCGGCCATTTGCTGCAGATCGGCATTGCGGTGTTTCGCCTGCTTATCAATGTTTACCACAAGCAACTCAACATCATGCCTGATCAGCAGCTTTTGTAAGGGCTCAAGAGGGAAAGCCTCGGTTACTTTCAGAAAATCACAGGCCATTACCACTCTTTTCACGGGCTCATAACAGCAAGCCGGCGGCACAACCACTACCGGAACAGGACTGAGTTTGGAGATATTGATCGCGTTAACACCAACGTGGCTATTATTATCGCTGTTTATGCCGTTGCTTCCCAAAATGATCAGCGAAGCATTTTCATCGGATATGGACTCGATAACTGAACGTGTAAGCGTTGACCTGCTCACTTTGACATCAATTTCAACCCCATCACGTACCGTCCGAAGCAGCTTGCGGCGAAGGTGCCGCAGCTCTGCCAGCTTTTCATCGGTCTCGGTTTCAATCTCATCCTCAGAGATGATCACCATGTCAGGCGTTGGCAAAACGCTTTGATATACCGAAATGTAGTAAGAATGAAGGAGAATGATGTGTGTTACATCGGTTTGATGGCTAAGCATCACAGCGTATTCGGCAGCGTGTACGGAGGTTGCCGAGAAATCAACGGGTACTATATAGGTTTTCATACGAACAATAATTTAGGCGTTTTACTTTTGACTTTTTTAGTCGAAAAGCAAAATATATTCAAAGTTACGATTGCTGCCAGAGGGGATTGTCAGTTGCAACACATATTGTAAACGTTTGAAAGACGATAATGTGTTACAGCGGTAATATTGAAAAGGCATCTATACAGACGCGATACGTCGCGTCTCTACATTTTAATGAATTTCGCAGCTACCCATCCTTTGGCCTGCTGGTGGGCAGCATATCTCAGGCCGTATTTAGCCGCCTCATTCTTGATAATATCCAGATCAGGTTCTTCATAAAAACCGCTCAGGTACATTTCGCCGTCCGGCTTCAATACCCAGGCATAACGGTCCACCTGGTCGATAAGAATATTGCGGTTGATGTTGGCCAAAACGATATCGAACTGCTGAATAGGAATGGCTTCTTTTTGACCGCAGAACACGCGAATATTTTCACAACCGTTAAGCAAGGCATTTTCTGTTGTACTATCGTAGCAGGCCAGATCGTAATCAACAGCGGCTACATCAAAAGCGCCAAGTTTTTCGGCCAGGATAGCCAGGATACCCGTGCCGCAGCCCATGTCCAGGACCTTTTTGTCTGAAAAGTCGGTATCCAGCATCATATCCATCATCATGGCCGTGGTTTCGTGGTGCCCTGTACCAAAAGCCATTTTCGGATCGATGACGATTTCGATCGGGAATTCGGGCCTTGATTCGTGAAAAGTCGCCCTTACAAAAACCTTGTCGCCGATAATTATCGGTTGAAAATTATTTTCCCATACTTCGTTCCAGTTCTGCTTTTCGATGAGGTTCACTTCATAGCTGAAATTAAATTGCAATGCAAACGCCGGAAGCCTGTCATTCAGCCGTTGTTCGTCAAAAAAATCTTCAGGGATATAAGCCTTGAACCCATCCTCGGTTTCCTCAAAAGTATCGTAGCCGACCTGGGCGAGCTCATGGATCAGCAGGTCCTTCTGATAATCTTCAGCATTTTTGATCGTGAAAACAAGTTCGCAATAATTCATACTGTGGGTTCGGTTTTAACAGGTTTATACAGCAAATAATCAATGATATAAAGCAATACGATATTTATCATCCAGTAAGCGATTTGCACCGCGGTCATAAACACCCAGAGCTTCACCAGGTGCTCCCTGTATCGCATATCCCACATGGCGTAGGCAATCGGCGCCGCAAGCAGGAAGCAAATAACGCACAAGACAAAAAAAGCGATCCACTTAGCAGAAACTGACTTCTTGCTAATACTATCCCAAACAGGTACCGCAATGATCAGCTGTGTAAGTATACCAACAACGCCCAATAAAGGTACGCAATAACGATAATAGGACATAAAACTTTGCAGGTTCCCGTTGCCCATTTCATCGGGTTTGAGCGTAAAATAGTAAGGGCTATAGCGTACCGCAATAAAGTAAAGCGAAAATCCGACGAACGGCGGTATGACGACTTTCAGCAACTTCCTCATCGGTTAGATATGAGATTTGAGATATGAGATGTGAGAAAGGATTTCGGATCAAAGAACGATGAGTTAGCAGCTCCAAAAACATAATCTTCCGGACTTTCGGACTTATGCGGACTTTCGGACTCACCACTAATCTCAAATCTCATATCTCAAATCTCACATCTTAATTAAACACTTTCACGATATCCACAAAATCGCGTGATTTCAGCGATGCGCCGCCGATCAGGCCGCCATCAATATCGGGTTGGGCGAATAGTTCCGGCGCATTCTTAGGGTTGCAGCTGCCGCCGTAAAGAATTGTAGTGTCGTCGGCAACGTCCTGGCCATATTTAGCGGCAATTTCCTTGCGGATAAATGCATGTATTTCCTGCGCCTGTGCCGATGTGGCGGTTACGCCTGTACCTATGGCCCAAACGGGTTCGTAAGCGATAACTATTTGTGCGAATTGCGCTGCATCAAGGTGATACAGGCCTTCTTGCAGTTGTGATTTGATCACGTCGAAATGTTTGTCGGCCTCGCGCTCTTGCAAGGTTTCGCCGATGCAGAAGATCGGCTTCAATGAATTTTTCAGCGCAGTATCGGTCTTTTTAGCGAGCAGTTCATTACGTTCTCCAAAATACTGGCGGCGTTCCGAGTGGCCGAGGATCACATATTCGGCGCCGGTTGAATGGATCATCCTGGCTGAAATTTCACCGGTATAAGCCCCCGATTCGGCCTGATGAGCATTCTGTGCGCCGATAGAAACTTTATTATTGGCTTTGGCCAATTGCGCCAGGCTGTGCAGGTGAATGAACGGGCTGCAAACCACCACGTGCTGCTTGCCGGTCACCTCGTCGTGCACCATGTTTACTACTTCCGAAAAAAGCGACAGGCCTTCTTCGTAATCCATGTTCATTTTCCAGTTACCGGCAACAATTTTTTTTCTCATGCTGTTAGTTTTAGTCCATGGACCATGGTCGATAGTCCATAGTAGTTATGTGTTTGTTTTAAAGTTATTCCCCATTTAAGCCATGGTCTATGGACCATCGACTATGGACTCAAAAGTTTCTGAACCGTCCGGTCAATTCAAAAACCACCTTCAGTATCTCCCGCTCTGCATCGTTAAATTCGCGGTGATCGCGGCGTGCGAATACTTTTTCGGTAGTCTCGAACATCTTCTTCAAGCTATAAACTTCATAGCCCTGCGGACCGCCCCATGAAAAATCGGGAATAAAATTCCTTGGAAAGCCTGCGCCGAAGATATTTGCACCCACTCCCACTACCGTACCGGTATTGAACATGGTATTGATGGCGCACTTCGCATGATCGGCCATGATCAGGCCGCAAAACTGTAAGCCCGTTCTGCGAAAGCGTTCCGTGGTATAATCCCACACCTTCACTTCCGCATAGTTATTTTTCAGGTTCGAATTATTGGTATCGGCACCGATATTGCACCATTCGCCCATCACCGCATTGCCCAAGTAGCCTTCGTGCCCCTTGTTTGAGTAACCCCAGATCACCGCATTGTTGATCTCTCCCCCTACCCGGCAGTAAGGCCCCACAGTTGTAGCGCCATATATTTTAGTGCCCATCTTCACCTGCGAGTTATTGCAAAGCGCAAACCCGCCACGAACATGCGTGCCTTCCCATACTTCGCTTTTTGCGGCCAGGTAAATGGGGCCGTTAAGCGTGCTGAAGGTTGAGCAATCGGCAATAGCACCTTCTTCGGCAAAGAAATCATCCCCGATGATCACATTCGTACTGCCGAGGGTTGCGCTTGTATGCCCTTTGGTAAGTAATTTGAAATCCTTACGAAGTTCGGTATCGTTCTTTTTGAAAACGTCTTCCGGGTAGGTTATGATAACAGGTGTGCCTGTATAATTGATCTTCCTGTCGTATTGTGTACCAGCCTCGAAATTTCCCGCGTCGGCTTCTCCTAATTTTATGGCTAATAGCTTATCGTCAAGCACCAGGGCATCGCCTGTTTTCAGCTTATCAATGGCCTCAAGCAACTCTTCATCCGGGCAAACCGAGCCATTGATGAAGATATTATCTTTTTCAACTTTGATATGGAATTTGCTGGTTAACCAGGGCTGTGTATGAAAGGAAAAGCCGCTTTGCAGATTCTTACCCCATTTTTCGGCGATGGTAAGGATACCGACGCGCAGATCGGCCACCGGGCGGGTGAAGGTCAAAGGCAGCAGGGTTTGGTGCGCGTTACCGTCGAAAAGGATAATTCCCATGGCGCAAAAATAAAAAAAGTCCCCCGATGTACCGGGAGACCTTTAAATAATTTATTTGACTGCCAATTACTTTTTCGCGTAACGGGTGCGGAACTTGTCGATACGTCCGGCAGTGTCCACCAGCTTCATCTTACCGGTATAGAACGGGTGTGAAGTGTGTGATATTTCGAGCTTCACCAACGGGTATTCGTTGCCATCTTCCCACTTAACGGTTTCGCGGGTATCAATGCATGATTTTGTTAAGAAAGAATAATCGTTCGACATATCTTTAAAAACAACTAACCTATAATTTTTGGGATGCAAATCTTTTTTCATTTCCTTAAATTCTCCTAAAAGAGGCGCAAATATACTGTTATAATTCAGAATTGAAAAGTAAAAGTGAAAATTGTGGTCGGTTAACCGGTTATTGGTTATTAGTGATTAGTGGAAGGCTAAGAACCGTAGGTCCGTTTCATACTGTAACGACGGATTTTAATCCGTCCGATGACCCAGTGGTCATGCTTCTCCTAATGCGGGTTGAATGCCGGTAATATATAGGTTTTTATGATCTCATCTGCCGGCGACTGTGTATTGTAATTTCCGCCGGTGGTTATTACCACCATATCCAGGTCGCGGAAAACGTATATTTTTTGGCCTCCGTTACCCTGTGCCGCAAAACTGTGGTAGCGTACCGTACCTGCGTCAAGATATTTCAACCACCAGAGATACCCGTAATCGACATTCTCTACAACGGAATGTTTAGCGGTCGATTCTGCGACCCACGCGGCCGGAACAACCTGTTTCCCTTTCCACAGCCCGTTGTTCAGGAACATCAATCCGAATTTGGCCATATCTCTTGGCGTCAGCAGTACCTGGCAAAAGTTGTCGGCATTTGACCGGTCTGGTTTAAAGTTCCATTTAAAGTCGGTTATACCCATCGGCCCGAACAAATTCTTAGCTGCGAAATCATGCAGGGACGTCCCCGAATGTTTTTCAACGATGTAACCCACAGCAATCGGGTTGCCCGAATTATACCGGCCTTTCCTGCCCGGCGTATCTATCATAGGCAGGTCGAAGGTGTACTTTACCCAGTCGTTGGAAAAACCCATATCAATTTCATTCCCCATTGATTTGTCCCAGGCTTCATCATAGTTTACACCGCTTTGGTTATCCAGTATATCCTGCAGTGTAATGCGGTCCTTAAGGGGCGATGGATTGGCGAAATGGTATTCAGGCAGCAAGGCGGGCAATGTTTCATGCACACTTTTGATCAGGCCCTTGTGGATGGCTATTCCGGCCAGGGCAGACACAACACTTTTGGAAGCCGAACGCATCTCCTGCAGGCTATCACGTTTGTACTCATAAAAATATTCTTCAAAAACCAGCTTATTGTTTTTAATGATCAGGATGCTGTGCACATTTGGGTATTGCCCGGCCACGATTTTGTGCATCATTGTCGCTAATAGTTTCGGGTCCAGGCCCGACCCATTCAGATCGGCGGTTGTTAAACCATCTGCCAATTGCTTAGGCCTGGCGTAGTTATAGACATAGTTTTTAGGGTCGGCAACATTGATTCGCGGGTACCACATTTCTTTCGGAAAATGCACATTCCGGCTGATGAGTTTGAAGGTATCCCTGTTGGTGACATATCCGCTTACCGCGCCTGTTTTATCACGCAGAAATATGACAGGTATGTTGGCATTGTTTAAAAAGACGTCTTTCTCCTTATGTCTTAATGCGTAACTGGCTTTATTGATGATCGCGTAAAGTATGGTATCGTCGGGCGGAGCGGCGATCTTTAAAGTAGAGTGATTAATATACTGATAAAGGCCCTCGTAAGCCTTACGTTGTTCGTAGCTGCTGTTTTGTGCGACGACCGGCATGGTCATAGCAGTTAAAAAGAGCGCGATTACCACGGTCACAATCCGGATGTTTGTTTTCATAAGGTCGAATTCAGCGTGCTATTTAAGCATATCTCAAATTTAATACTAACCGTCGTCACAGTTGTTTGAAAATAAAATCAAATTTTTTTCAAATTCCTATAACCTTGCCTGCTTTAACTGCGTACAAGTACGTGGTTAATAAATAAGAGATTAATACTTTTAATTGGTTTGAAGAATGGTTAAATCCCCGGTTGTGAATGGCCGGGGATTTTTTATTTCCAGTCGGCCCAAACTTTGTTCTCTTTTTTGATCCTCACCGCCAGCATGATAGCATTCAATACCGAGAATATTATAGCCGTATAATACAAGTGGAATACCAGCGGGATCATCGCTATCTCACAAACCACATCCACATAATTCGGGTGCCTGATGAATTTGTAGGGACCTTTTCTAACGGCAACGCTTCCGGGAACGCGATATATCCTCGTGTTCCAGTATTTCCCGAGCGAACTCATAAGCCAAAATTTAAATAAAAGCACCAGGATAACCAGGGACAAGAAAATATAGTTTAAAGGGTGCGGACCGTCGGTAAAAAAATATTCCGCAACAAGTGATGTAATAAAGCAGGTATGCAATGTTACTACGAAAGGATAATGCTCCCGGCCGTATTCGATAGCGCCTTGAGAAAGCAACCATTTCTCATTTCGGCGTGAGATGTAGAGCTCGGTAAGACGTAGGGCGATCAACAGGATTATGAAAATGATGAAGTACATATTTTAGTCCGAAAGTCCGCATAAGTCCGGAAGAAAATGCATCCTAATTTTATAAATTATTCAAAAGACAGTCTTTCGGACTTACGCGGACTTCTGCGGACTTTCGGACTAATTTTTCATTTCCAAAAGAACCATCTCACTCGAAAATCCCGGCCCCATCGCCATCATTAACCCATAGCCATCCTCAAAACCTTCATTGATGAACTTCTCGAGCACATACAGCACGGTCACGCTCGACATATTGCCGTAGTTGTTCATTACCAGGCGCGAGTTCTGCAGGAAATCTCCTTCCACGTCCAGCGCATCTTTGTAAGCCTCCAGCACTTTTTTGCCGCCCGGATGAAAAATAAAATTGCTGATATCGTTCAAATGAAGTCCTTGTTTTGAAAGAAATTCCTCGATGTCGCCGCGAACATTCTCATTGATAAATTCAGGAATATCCTTCGAGAACAGCACCTTGAAACCATTATTCGTAAAATCCCAGCCCATTACTTCCAGTGAATCGTAATACAGTTTGCTGCTGGCCGCTTTATAACGGACATGGTTATTGCCCCGGTGATTATCACCCATGACGAGGCAAGCCGCAATACCGTCCGAAAACAAGCTTGATCCCACAAAATTGCTGGTGCTGTAGTCATCTCTTAAAACAGTTAACGAACATAATTCGACAGCAACCAACAGTACAACAGCATCCGGATTTGCGGTGGCGATGCCGTTGGCTTTGGCCATCCCCGATACCCCTCCCGCGCAGCCAAGTCCGAATATCGGCATACGGTTGATATGCGGATCGAGCCGCATGCGGTTGATGATCAGCGCGTCCATGCTTGGGGTGGCAAGCCCGGTGGTTGATACGAAGACTATATCAGTAATGTCGTGCTTATCGAGACCTGCCCTTTGAATACACGCTTCGATCGCATCGACCGACCATTTCAGCGACGCCTCAAGGTAGGCGTTGTTACGGTCCTCAAAGGTCGACGGACCAGTATAATATTCCAGCGGCTTGCAAAAATTGCGGGTTTTGATCTGGGTGTTATCAAAAACATCGATCAACCGTTCCATATGCGGCGAACGGGATGTGAACGCAACACGTGCCACTTCCTTCACTTCTTGCTGATCGGTTTTGCAGGGCAGATCTATTTTGGATACCGCTGTTATGTGGGGCATATCTTAGTGGCTTTTCAAAGTATAATATTAATCATTTAAGCCCTATTTAGTTTGAAAAATAAACGGCAGCTATGTAAATGGTTACGGAGTGCCTTAGCCGCCCGTTGCTTCTGAAATTAAAAAGGCCCCTTGCGGGGCCCTTTCGTGAGATTGATAGATTTAGTTGATTTATATTTGGTTAGTTAGACCCTGATGTAAATTTTCCTCCGGTCGAGGATATAGCCGATCAGCCAGCAAAGCAGCATGAAAGAGACCGCGAAAAACAGCGAACCCCATTTGCCCGGCGCCACATACTGCCAGAAACTGGCAACATGTTCAGGAATGCCTTTCCCGCCAAGCACCGCCCAGCTCAAAATAATTAACAGTATTTCCGAGGCGATATAGACAAATAATGGATTCTTGCCCACCACGGTAAAGAAGTTTGTCCAGTTGCCTTTGTTCCACTTTAGTATCTCAACAATATAGATCAGGAAAGCGATGATCAGCATGTCGATGCCGGTTGTGATCATCACGAACGAGCTTGTCCACAGCTTTTTATTGATCGGGAAGAAAGAATCCCAGCAAATAGCAATGAATACGAATACGGCGCCAAAGACCATCAGCCGGGCAACGGTTTCGTAGGTCTTCCCCTTTTCCTGTATGAATTTACCGGCATAGTAGCCAATGATCACATTCACAACAGATGTCATCGTACTCAGTAAACCTTCAGGATCAAAAGCCACACCTTCGCCGTGATACAAGTGATTGTCGCCGAACAGGGCCTTATCGACATAGGTTCCTGCGTTGGTCAGCATACCCAGCGGATCGGAAGGATCGCCAAACACCAGCAGTATGATCCAGTATCCTACCAAAAGCAATATGGATATGATAATAACAGAAGTTTTCGACAGGTAGTGAACCATCAGCGAAGCAATGCAGTAGCATAATGCGATGCGCTGCAAAACGCCCAGGATGCGCGTATGGCTGATAGGCCTGAAATCCCAATGACCGTTGTGAATATCGAAGAACGGGAACCAGTACATCAGGTAGCCGATTAGGAAGATCAATATGGTGCGTTTAAATATCTTCCCTAAAACCTGCGCATTGCTCATCTGCGCGAATTTCTTCATGGTAAAGCTCATCGCGTTACCTACGGCGAACAGGAACGAAGGAAAAACCAGATCGGTAGGCGTAAAGCCATTCCAATGCGCGTGGTTAAGCGGCCAGAACGATTCGCCACCGGGATTATTAACGATGATCATAAAACAGATGGTCATCCCACGAAAAACATCGAGTGATAAAAATCTCGGTGAAGCCTCGGCCATAAATTGCGGTCAGTTTATAATGACCCAATGTGCGAATACTATTTTAATTTCACAAATAAAAAGCGACACTTTTTAAAAATAATTAAAAAGTAGCCGGAGATAATGCCAATAATTTGAGGGTAAAACTCAATCGAGATAGCCGGCGAGTTCCGGCTCATTGTATTCCTGTATAAAATGGATCAATTGCTGCATATCCTCACGGCCGATGAAGTTGGGACCGTTCCACTCCCATTCCACCTCGCTGCCGTCAACGCGTATTTCGCCCGCGCCGCCATTCGCGTCGGTAATAATATAGCGGCCCGTTGGGAACAGGTCGCCGCCAGTGATCTCTTCGTAAACGGGCTCGATATGGATCAACCGCCCGCCATCTGCAGCATGTAAATGATATGTAGCAGGATTAACCATAGGTTTAATTTCCGTCCAATTAAGACGCTTCAAAATTGTTTTTGTTTCAGGCTCTTATAAACTTTATGAACCATGAAACGCATTATTTATCGGGTTCTAAAAAAATATCAGTATAAAAAAGGCTGCCTGATCAGGTAAGCGATTATCGGCAACAGCCTGTTTTTGGTAACATCATAAGTAATAGCCAATTAAACATAATATTAATATTGTACAAATACAAATTCCGGGCGGAGTGTTTATCCACATTTTATTAAATCTTTAGGCGGGTCATTCTAATAATGTTCACCATGTGAGATTTTCAGGTATTAGTTAAACATTAAAAAATACACCGAAAAGCAAACTTTTTAAGCTTTAGATAATATATATTCAACTCTATGTTACAGCTAATTATGAGATCGTTAGCTTATATCCTGTGTGTGAGGAAGACACTTTCAAAATGGTACATTTTTTGACATGTGTTAATAAGCAAACATTGATTAATGACCTCCACTAATTTCTATATAATCCACACCGAAGCAGGCGACATGATACGAGATGTAAAATCCATGCTCAGGATCAGCATCCGCAGGCTCGAGGAAATAACATTTGAGCCCAGTCCTTCTGAACTGCAATTCTTCAGCAAATATCAAAACGGGCATATTGTATTCGAAACCGTGAATATCAGGGACTACCTTAGGCCGCTGGTGGCTTCGGCGCTGCATTGGTATGCGGAGTATATCGGGCAGCCGGATATGTACATAACTAACGAGGATCCCCGACCGGCACTGAAAGCTATGCCATTTCCAGCATTAGCAAATATTTCTCAAACTGTGGAATAAAATCATCAAACAGTACACAACCGCTGGCTTTTTCATACCCGTTTTTGGTGAACATGTAAACGATGTAACCATTTTTTACGCATTCCATATCATATTCCCAATCACCAACAGTCCAGGCCATGAAAAGGCTGCCCGCCGAAGTGGGCCTGAAGCGGATATGCCTTTCCAGGTTTAAGTCATCGATGTAAGTAAGCACTCTGTCAGCATTATATTGCGAAATACGATCAGGCATTGGGTTATACGGAACGGAATTTTTGATAGCTGCTGTAATTTGCGGATGCATCTTTTTTACGTAAACCTGTTTAGTTCAGCAGTTTATACGATTTTTAAAAAAAATAAGTTTTAATGCTGTATTGGTACGGGGTTTGCGTATTAATTAACACATCTTATTAACTACCTTATATTCAGTAAACAATCAACCTGTCAAAATCATGTGTAAAATTGTATTAATAGATGATAACCCGATAGACCATTATATCATGCGCACTATGCTTTACAGCAACCACGCGTGCGAGCAGGCCACCTACACATTTGATGGCAGCATGATCATTGAATATATGGAGGCAAACAAATCGGAACCGAGAAAATTGCCGGACGTGATATTCCTGGATCTCACCATGCCCGATTTCAGCGGATGGGAGTTCCTGGAAAAGTTCGACAAGCTGCAGGAAAGGCTGGAAAAGCACATCAACCTGCATGTAATGACCTCTTCGGTACGCGAATCAGATAAAGAGCGCTCGACCAGGTACAGTTGTGTGAGCTCTTTCATCAGCAAGCCCCTGTCACGACAATTGCTGGACAATATTTGTCTTGGGCAGGCTTAAAAAAGCAGCACATCAATAAGTATTATTTTAGTTTTTTTATTTGAGTTTGCCGGGCACCGTCCCGGCTTTTTTATTAACGGTTGAAAATCAGATCGGAATTTGTTCATGCCTTACAACCAGGCTCAATGAGAACTAAAAGCTGATTGGATTTGATCTAAAGTGATCCCCAGGGTTTTAAGGGCTATTTTATCCAGGCCGGCTTTGCTGCCTGTGAAATGGAAAACATAGTGCTGGTGCAACAGTTTCTCCCCGGGCTTTAAAAATGCGGCTGGCGAAACGCTTTCCAGTTCATAAAATGGTCCCATTTGAGATCCGTCGGCCAAAGGGCCGTCATTGTAGGCGTTCGCCGCGTCACCAACTAAAGGGTCTTTATCTGTACGCCATTCCTGGTTCAGGTAGATGGCTTTGCCATCGACGTCAAATAATACAATAGTCAGGACATTGTTAGCCGCATCGTAACTGCCCGAAATTCCCTTGGTGCGGTTCGCGGGCATGCCCAGTTTTCCGCGGGATTTACCATCGGCTTTAAAAAACAGCGGCGATTTTGCATATTTAACCCTGTCGGGCGGTATCTGGCCAAAGTAATCGGTGGTGGCCACTTTCCCCTCCCCTTCTTTATAAGGCATCACGATCACCACATTTGGCGATGGATTGAACATATCTAGATTCCACAGGCAGGGTGCCCCGGTTTGCGCCGTCCATGCCGAAGTCCCGGTGTTGGTTATCGAATTATCGGTTTTGATACCTATTGCTTTAACCGCGCTATCAGGCTGCACGTCCAGCAATTTCTGAATATCGTTCCCGCTTAACAGGCTTACATCGCGTTGTATCTCCAGATCGAGGGTAGTTCCTGCGTAGTTTACCAGGTGCATGGCTTTGTTAAGGCTTACCTGCGTATCATTTTTGGAAGAAAGGTTCCAGCTTTCATGATCAAAAGCTGCCGGAGTATGCCAGTTGGCAAATTCCATCTTGGTACCCGGTTTAAAAAAGAGCGCGAATTTACTTCCCTCCGGGCCAAGCCATAACCTGTCTTCGCCGCCGTAGGCATTCATATGCGAATCGGTCTTCGCATCGAATGCCTTATAATTGATCCATCCAAAACTCTTGCCGGTGTCCCCATTCGCGGTCGATGTAAATATCTTGCCCTGGTATTTCGGCGAAACAATTGCCTTTGCCAAACCGTCAGAACTGTGCAGCACAATCACGCTATCCCTTTTTTGCAGGAAGTTTAAATCATAACCAAATGTTCCCTGATCGTAATCTTCGTGGCTGTCATTTTTAGGTTGTTTGCAGCCAAAGGCAAATAAAAGCCCCGCACAAAAAAAGTATTTTACTTTCCGTCCCATAATGCTATCAGTTTACCTCCAATTGATCTTTTGCAGGCAGTTTGGGAAACGGATTATGCGGCTCGCTCTGGTACCAATATACTACCGATGCAATATCATCCTGCAATGGCATGTACCGGCCGTCGCTATGCCAGCCCAGGTCCTGTATGGTTACTTTTAAGTCTTTGTCAAAACGTACCGGGTCCATAATATGCCAGCGGTACAGGCCGAAACGCTCGGCTACATTGTAATGGCCATCGCCCCTGATCACCTGCGGCAGCCCTGTATAAGGCCCGCTGAATTCGGTGTAATGGTTTTCCATTTGCCCGGTGGTTTTATTCAGGGTTTCTGAATCGAAGTCGTAAGCGCCGTTAAAATAGTCCTCGGTCCCCGTGCCGTTGATAGTCGGGAAATCGGTATCGCCATCCATAAAGAATTTGATCTCGCCTTCGCCCCACCAACCATTCTTGTTCGATCCGTAAGCCATATAAGTCCCTACATATTGGCCCTTGCCGCGAATACTGTCGACCAGCACATAATCCTTTTTGAACGGAAGCGGGTTTACCCTCCTGAATTGTGCATGAAAATACCCGGCATCCTTAGGCACATCGGTCAAAGTATAATCAACCTGGTAGTAAAGCACCATGTCATGATCGTCTATATTTTCCATCGTGATCCTGCATTTTTTATGGAATGGCATGGTCCAGTAACAATTCAGGCCGCTGCCGGGGTTCACTACAACAGGCAATGAGGTTACCGGAGCAAATTTACCCCAGCCCATGCAAAAGAAATCGCCTACAGGAACTTCAACCGAAGGGCTGGTTTCGTCATCCCAATAAAACCGGAGGATCGAGTAGCGCCAGTTACCGGTGGGTGTCATCCAGATATGCTGAACCGCCCCCGGGCCATTTATTTCGGCTACTGTATAGACCGTGTGTTTCTTAATAACTACGCTCGGGCTCACTTTCCATTTCTGCCCCAGGTCGCGCGATGGCCCCGCACCGGTGCCTGTCGTCGCCATGCCGCCTTTACCCTTTTCTCCGTTGAAATTCTCGGGACTTATCGAGCGTGTTTTAGCGTCGGAAAGACGATAGAGGTTGCCCATATTCATGTTCAAACCATCAAATTTCTGCTGGGCGTTTACACAAAACGCCACGGGCAAAAGCATTAAAAATGCAACAAGCTGTTTTTTCATGATCTATAATTAGGGTTTATAATTTACGGTATTTACAAGCAATCCTATGTGATCGATCTCAATAGACACGATATCATCCGGCTGCAGCGTAAAATCATTGGGCGGGACCAGGCAGGTGCCCGTCATCAGGAAACAACCGTGGTGAAAATCGCATTCCCTGAAAAGGTAACCGGCCAGCTCTGTAAGCGACCGCTTCATACGGCTGATGCTGGTTTCGTCCTCATAAACTTTCCGTCCGTCTCTTTGGATATTCATTTTGATCTTAGAGTCGGCAGGCATCGGAAGCTCCGGCACGTATATGCACGGCCCCATGGCAGCGCTCCGTTCAAATATCTTGGCCTGGGGCAGATACAGGGCATTCTCGCCCTCAATGCTCCGCGAGCTCATATCATTCCCGACGGTATAGCCTTGTATATTGCCATTGGAATTGATGAATAAGGTCAATTCGGGCTCGGGGACGTTCCAGATTGAATCGCGCCGGATATATACCTGCTGCCGATGTCCCGCTACTCTGTGCGGCATGGATTTGAAAAACAGCTCCGGCCTCTCGGCTGCATAAACCCGGTCGTAAAGATCAGCGGCGCCCGACCCTGCCGATTCTTCCATGCGGGCCTCGCGGCTGCGTAAATAAGTTACGCCGGCGGCCCACACTTCCTGGCTGCCTATGGGCGGTAACAGTTCAGTGCTGATCAACTCCGTTGCCTGTTCTTCAGGGATAACCTGTGATTTACCGGCCAGGCCGGCAAGATATTGAAAAAGATCATCGCGATCGATCAGGGCATCCCAAGGGTGTTCGAACAGGTAATGCTTACCATCATGATCCAGGATAATGTTGTTCCTAAGCCTGTACAGCTTCATCTTATATCAACCAAACGGGTCTAAGCGGTTAAAAATTGGAATCACAAGATACGATCTTTTATTATTCCATGAAATCATTAAAAAGGCCGGTCCAAAAGGAACCGGCCTTTAGCGGGCTGTTTTAGGTGTTGATCTTATTCAATAATTATTTAAGCGTTACAGTAACGGCGCTACCTACACTGCCTCCGTTTGTCAGGTAAGTGCTTAAAGCCGTTGGCACACCCGTAACGACATTGCCGCTAACATTGACATTATTGGTCACCATGCCCGACGTAGTGTTGGATATATATACCAGGCATTTGGCAAAGTTTGATATGGTAGCACCGTTTATGGTCAGGCCGCCGGCGCAATTGGTAAGGTATACCGCCATTTGGCCGGCACTGCTGTTGCCGGTCATTGTTGTTCCGGTAACCGTAACACCGGTGGTGCCGATCAGGTTGAATGCTTTTGCATTGGTACCGGCGCTCAATTTGGCATTGATAACTTTTACCGTATTAGTGCCGGCAACGCTTTGAATGCAATCCTTAGCCATTCCCGAGATATTGTCTCCGGTAATGGTAGTATTGCTGCTGCCTACTGCTCCGTCCAGCAAAATGCCTATACCAATACCACCAGCGATAATATTGTTGTTGGTAGCGGTATTCTTCGAGTCTTCTATCTCAATGGCTTCGAGCTGGGCTCCCGAAAATTTATTATTGGTCACGGTAACGCCCGAGCTGCGCGCTATACTTACGCCAATGCTCGATTGGTTAAATGTATTACCGCTTATCACACAATTGGCAACCGTGCGAACTTCAATGCACTCAGCGGTCCAGTCGGTTGGGTTCAAGGGCATAGTAATGGTATTATTGTTAACCGTCCAGCCGGTCGTTAGCGGGGTGGTCCCGCTTGAAACCGCACGAATACCCACAGCAAGCTCATGCACATTTGCAGGGGGTATCTGGCTCCTGTCGCAGGTATTAAAGCTAAATGTGCCGCCCGTAGTCGCGGCCTCAGAATCATAATAGAAACAGATATAGCCACAGTTAACGATCTTGTTATAGGTTATAATGGGATTATTGCGCGCACCGCTTACTACAATACCATAGGCAGTAACGTTCTGAATGGTCATTTTACTAACAGTAACATTATCGGCATAGATCACGATACCTGACGGACCCGCGTTGTTATAAGCGCCTGTTGGGGTCCACGTTCCCGTAATGGTGCCGTTTTGCACGATCACGCCTGCGGTTTGGATCTTCAAACAACCCCCGGCAGTACCTGCCCAGTTAATGATGTCGCCGTTGAAATTTACGTTTTTGTTAACCAGGAGGCTGATGCTTACCGTGTAGGTTTTACCTGCCGGGAAGGCTGTACCAGCATTGATCATAGCCTGCACCGTTGCCGAGTCGTCGGCGTAGGTAAACTCCGGCGTAAGCAATGCCCCTAAAAGTAACAACGCCAGGCACTTGCCGGCCAAAATTGTGAATGGGTTTTTAATTGTTTTCATTGTCTATTGTTTTTGGGTTTTACAAATGGTTCAAACAATCAGGTTTGTACTATTAGTTAAATGTCAGTTACTATATAGAATTATCTATTGATTAAGGTTTATATAATATCAGTTAACCAATTGAAGTTTAATTAGTTAATGCAGATAAACTTAAGATAAAATATTTCAAAATTCAAATAAATGAAGTGTTTTTTATAAGGGCTATGTACATTTTTTTTTCGCCATGAATAAATGAATTTTCGGCACAGGCAACACTCGCCGAAACAGCCAGTTATACTTCTTGAGAGATGGCTTTTTATGGGCTTAAATTCCCTTCCCCTGGGATCTTTTTATTGAAAGGATAATTTTATCTATTGAGCAGCCTGGTCTTTCTCCTGAATTTATGTTTCGTGAGTAATAATTAATCTTCTATAAAAGGCTGATCAATATTTTATACGTATTATAAAAAAGCCTATATTGACGCATAAAAGCAGGATTTTTGACTTTAAAAAACAGGAAGAAACGCCTCACTATAAATGCGTTAAAAAAACATAAATGAATTAAACCAAAATGCTTATTTAGTATCTATATCAGGAAACAACCACCATGAAACCATATCATTTTATTATCCCGGCTTTGCTGTTATGTTATTCGTGCCACCAGGACGAGGTTAAACTTGTCGACGGCCCTAAATTTGGCGTCAATAAGGGCAAGAAAGAAGGCACCGACTTCAATGCGCAAAACGGCGCCGGCGGTTTTGATGCAACCCAGGGTACAGCGCTGGGAGCAATTAACATGAACAATGCCGCAAAGAAGAATGAACCGGAAGTGATCGTAGAGGAATTGCCACGGTCATACAAGCAGCGCAAATTTCTGAATGATGCTTCGAGCATTACTTCCGATCTTTTCATGATACCGGGGAATATTGTTACGTATAACCCTAAGGACAGCAGCTACCAGTTCAGAACGCTGAAAGCAATTACCAGGAACAATAAGCCTCCTATTGTTACTTCTATTAGCGACGGGCAGGTTTACAGTGCGAAGATCAATTCTACAACCAGTTTTAATGGAACTTATCTCATCGGGGGGCTGACGGTGAGCAGGGACCAGATCATGGAGCTTAACATCAATGATGTCGCCATATCGACGGTGCCGGACAGCCTGGTTGATGTCGACGCAATAAAGTCGGCCATCAGTGGTATGACTGATGACGATAAAAAGAACCTTTACTACATCAAGGCCGCCACATTGACAACCATCGACAGCAGAAAATACACCGAGTCTAAATTTGATGCCGCTGTCAATTCATGTTTTGTTACGGCCGGCGGTAAAACCTATGGCAGCAACGAAAAGTTCAAAAGGGACAAGAATGTTTCCGTATTTATCATCCCCCTCGACCACATCCTGAACAGTGTTCACTGAAGCGGCAAAACCCGCTTTAAATGTATCGCAAACATGGCCTGATTTACAACAATTTACTGCAGTTGTAAATCGGGCCTTTGTGTTTTATTTTTGCCACATTTCGGTTAAAACCCCCTCATAATCAGGAAAGTAATTTTCCACAATCATTAGAATTTCGAAACTCACAGTTAATCGGCAGCGTATACGGGCCTGTAATTAATTTAGACAAACCCGAATGAAATTTACAGCTCTTGACGCATGCCGCAGGCATGTACTAACCTTAATGGGAGCCATTTTAATACCACTGATGTTTATTACATCGTGCAAGAAGGATGAAGGCGTTGCGCCGGATGCAACAACATCGATCAGCGCTGAAAACCTCGGCCATCATAAGAGTTGGAGTGATACCGTACACAACAGCCCCGGCGCTGTTACCGGCGTTACCGGCACCGCAAGCGCAACGGGTTCCACTACCGGAACCACAACCGGGGGTACTACTACCAGCGGTTCGACAACCGGGGGTACTGCCACCAGCGGTTCGACAACTACCGGTGGTACTGCCACGAGCGGTTCGACAACTACCGGCGGTACAACTACAAAGCCAACAACCGGTACCACCACAGGAACCCCAACTACCGGTTCGACTGCAACCGGTTCTACTACGACAACTACAAAACCGACAACTGGCACAACTACCGGTTCTACTACGACCGGTTCTACAACTACAAAACCGGCAACTACTACCCCGCCGGCTACAACGGTTACTTACCAGGCGTCTGCCGCTATAACACTGACAGGCAAAAGCAATATGCTTATCAGCGGCCTGGCGGTTCCCAGCATTACCCTAAACAATTGCACGAACATCACCATTAAAAACTGTAAGATAGGTCCGGCAGGCGTTTGCGGCGTGACGACTTACATGTGCACAGGTATTACGATCGATAGTTGCCTCATCTCAAATGTTACTACAGGTGTGTATGCCATCCAAAGTCAGACCATTGTAGTTAGCAATTGCCAGGGCAAGAATATGCAGGGCCCTTTTCCACGGGGCCAGTTCGTACAATTCAATAATGTGACAGGCTCCGGAAACAGGATCATCAATAATAAGTTTCAAAACATCCTGGGTCAAAGCAATCCCGAGGACGCGATAAATATTTACGAGAGCAGTGGTTTACCCGGCGATCCTATTACCGTAAGCGGCAACGAGATCCGCGGCGGGGGTCCGAGCACTTCCGGCAGCGGCATTATGCTGGGCGACACCGGCGGCTCCTATGAATTAGCCCAAAACAATACGCTGGTTGATCCGGGACAGGTTGGTATGGCTATCGCCGGCGGTACTAATATGTCTGTCATCAACAACTCGATCTACTCGAAACAACAATCATTTACCAACGTAGGCTTGTATTACTGGAACCAGTCGGGCCAGGCCAGCTCCAATATCACCATGAGTGGTAACCAGGTAAATTGGACAAGCAGCACCGGCAATTTAAACAATACCTGGCTTCCGCAAGGTACCACGGCGCCAACCGGCTGGAGCACTAATGTATATAACAACTCGCTTAGTGAGTCGCTCCTGCCTAATGCTATAACAACTTTATAAGAATAAATATAGCCGATACCATCACAATAAATGCTGATAAAAAAAGGATGACCAAATGATCATCCTTTTTGCTTTTCAAAGGTTTCGGCCGGCCAAAAAATAAGAGAATTGCTTATGGTGTTGAGGATATCATTATCAGGCAGTAGTTGTTATTTCTTTCAGGTCCTGTTGCAGCGCGGCCAGGTCGAACCCGTTTTTTGCGGGTTGATTGCTGACAAAATCGGGGCTGATGATCACGTACGATTCGTCGCAGTAGGTGTTCCAGAACGACCAGGTCATCCGTTTTGTGGCGCCCCAGGTAATTACTGTTAAGCCATCGGCGTCATAGCCCATTACCGGAACTGCATGCCCGCCCCACGATCCGGGGGCGCCGTCACCTATCGCTCCGCCCGGCGGCACCGACCACACGGTTTGTGTTTGGGCTGTTACCGGAAGCGCGAGCCCTATGTAGCATCCGCCGAAAAGATAAACTCCCTGCATTACATGGTTATTGTTCTTGGGCTCAACAGCGGCAAAAGCCGTTATCTTATGCCCTGCTATGCCCTTCTTTCGCCAATATTTCAATACATTCAACTCGACTGCGCCGTTATCATTGGCGCCGGTCACCGGGTTATACCCGGTTATTGCAGAATAAGCTGCAATAATGTCTTTGTCTGCCGGGACGACCATCTTTCCGTTATCATCGGTCCACTCCATGATCAAATGGCCGGCGGCGGCACAGGTGCAATCGCCTATTTTATCATTGTCCATCATACCCCAGGTGGCTGCGCCGATATCGGTGGCGTAGCTGTATTGTGCCGGCGCGGGCGGCAACCCCGCTTTAATATAGTTGGCAAGCAATAGTGTTCGCGGATCATGAATTGGGGCCGCTTTGCCCAGCTTCATTTTTGAATGATCGGTTCTCATGGCTTTTGGTTAAAGATTAACGACCTAAAATTACGTTGAACGCTATGAAAAAGAACACCGTATTTTAACGGTATTTTTCGCGTAGTAATACTCATTTTTTGATTGCTCAATGAAACCCGGATCAGCGTTTCTTTCTCCTTTTCACTAATGGCTTATCCACGTAAAAGGGTTTGCGCGGATGTTTTTCCATTTCCTCGCTGATGGTTTCCGCCAGCCACTGGAAATACTCTCCCATAAAGGGATCGCCGCCATTCACCCGGATGTCCTCAAACAGCGGCTTGTATTTTTCCCAGGTCGTGATAACAAACGAACCCAGCGTTTTATCGACCAGGTCCAGCTCGATCAGCCGCTCGGCCACCAGCATGCCCAGCCCCTCCATCTCCTGCCCGTACTGGAATATCATGGCCCTTTCATCGGCAGGCATCCTTGCCATTTGATGTCTGTCCTTAGGAAAGTCTTTGGATGAAATATATAGCGCCAGCGAAGCAAATTCCCTGGTTTGAAAGGTGCGGAGAGTTTCCAGCGTCAGGCGCTCTTTGCGGTCGCGCGAGGCGGCCCTGACTTGTGCTAAGCCGAAGATGACTGCCACGATCAATGACAGTGTAAGCGCGATATTGGCAATAACGGCGATAAGTTCGTTGCTCATAAGAAGTGTTTGCTTGTGTAAAGATAGATTTTCCGGAAAAGATCACAACTCGCCCTTTTTCAATGCCCCAACCGCAAAATCCGCTGCCCGTGCGGTTAACGCCATATAGGTCAACGACGGGTTCTGGCAAGCGCCTGAAGTCATACATGCGCCATCAGTTACGAAAACATTGTGAGCGCCCCAAACCTGGTTGTGCCCGTTTAAAACGGATGTTTTCGCATCGCGGCCCATCCTGGCGGTGCCCATTTCATGAATGCCAAGACCGGGGGCCTGGTGGGTATCATCCTGGCCAATGTTTTTGAAGCCGGCTTTATCCAGCATTTCCGAGCCGCTTTCCAGGATATCTTTAAGCATGGTAATTTCATTTTCCCGGTAGGCGCAATCGATTTCGAGCAACGGGATGCCCCATTTGTCGGCTTTGTCTTTACTCAGGCCGACTTTGTTACGGATATCGGGCAGGCACTCGCCCATGCCTGTCATATACATTCCCCAAGGGCCTGCTTCGGATAAGCTATCTTTAAAATTTCCGCCGAGTTCCGGCCCGCCGGCCAAATTCCCCCGCCCCCGCCCGCCCCCGCAGGCATAGGCATAACCGCGTATAAAATCATGCTCTTTTATCCCCTTCAGATTCCTGAAACGAGGTAAATAAACACCTGTAGGGCGGCGGCCGTAATAATATTGATCTTCAAAACCATCGTACTCGCCATAAACGCGGCCGCGATAGTTATGGTCCATCAGGTAATGGCCCAGGGCGCCGCTGTCGTTTCCCATACCATTCGGAAAACGGGAGGATGTAGAGTTGAGCAGCACCAGGGTGGAATTTAGAGTACTGGCATTTAAAAATATGATCCGGGCAAAATATTCCGTTGCCTGCAGCGTGTTGGCGTCAATTACCCTCACGCCTTTTGCTTTTTGGCTTTTTTCGTCGTAGATGATGGAGTGTACCACGGAAAAGGGCCGCAGAGTTAAATTCCCGGTTGCCGCCGCCGCCGGTATGGTTGCCGAATTGCTGCTGAAATATCCACCGAAAGGGCAACCCCGGTAGCACATATCGCGGTACTGGCAGGGCCCGCGGCCGTTGATAGCCTTTGAAAGGTTTGCCGTGCGCGAAATGATCAGGTTCCTTCCGGGGAAATTGCTTTCTATGCTGCTCTTAAAATGCTTTTCGAGCACATTCATTTCCATGGGCGGTAAAAACTCTCCATCAGGCACCTGGGGCAGGCCATCGCGGTTGCCGCTTATGCCTGCGAACTTTTCGGCATAGCTATACCAGGGAGCTATATCTTTATAGCGAATGGGCCAATCGATGGCAATACCATCCTTTGCGTTCGCTTCAAAATCAAGGTCGCTCCAGCGCTGCGTCCACCTCGCCCAAAGCAGCGACTTGCCGCCTACCTGGTAACCCCGTATCCAGTCGAATGGCTTGGTTTGGATATAAGGGTGCTCCTTGTCCTTTACAAAAAAATGCTGTGTTTCTTTCTTAAAGGCATAGCACCGCGCGGCGATCGGGTTATCCTCGCGCATTTTCAGCGTTAATTCGCCGCGGTGCTCAAATCCCCAGGGCGGCGTTGTGGCGGTGGGATAGTCTTTGATATGCTCTACGTTGCGCCCGCGTTCCAAAACCAGGGTTTTCAGCCCTTTTTCGCAAAGCTCCTTCGCAGCCCAGCCGCCCGATATGCCTGAGCCAATAACTATAGCATCATAAGTATTTTTAGGATTCGGTTTATTGTACAAGTATTCGGGCAAGGAGTCGTTCATAACACGTGTTTAAGATTAGCCCTTTATCAGGACGAGAAATGGCATCCAATTTTACGGATTAATTATTAAATTGTATAAGTTCTCCCTAATAACCATATCGCATATTTGTACTAGTCTATCATACTCGTCCTTAGGAATAAAGCCTTCATAAGTAAATTCAAGCAGGGTGCCGTTGCCTTTGGGTGTCAATTCAAAGATCATTTTCGTTCCCGTCCAGTCGAAGCCGTCTGTTGGACGGATGCTTTCAGTTACCATCCAAACCAATTTTTTGCCCGGCATAAATTCAGTTACCAGGTTTTTTGAATAATGCCCTCCTTCTGACCTGAAGACAAACTCATCGTTCAGCTTCGTGCTTTCTCCTTCAAATTCTTCCGGCCAGTACTTTGAGATATCATTGACGACATGATTAAAAACGTCTTCCGGAGATTTAGGCACCTCGATCGCAGCGGTGTATTTGGCTGCTTTATTTTGACCTCTTACTTGTTTCTGATTGTTAATGAAATTAAATAGCCTGTTTTTAATAACAATGCTCCAATCCTGAGCACAGCGCTCATAGCACTCTTTTTCCGGAACAAGCCCTTCGTGTGTAAATTGAAGTATTGTATTATCAGCATCGGCTGTTAGTTCAAAAACCATCCTGGTGCCGGTCCATTCTTCCTTATTTTCAAGCCAGCTCAATTCGCTTTCGGTAACCAGCCAAACCATCTTTTTGCCGGGGACAACTTCGGTCACATGCTGTTTTGAATAATGCGCGCCCGGGTGATGGATCACAAATTCATCCCCCGGTTTGGCATTATTGCCTTCAAAATCTTCGGTCCACCATTTTGGGATTTGACAGATGGAGGCTAAAACCTCCTCCGGGCTGCCGGCAATCGTTATCGTCGCCGTGAAACTTTGATTTTTCATTTTTTATTCGGCCTTGCTTACTTAGTTGGTTGCCTGAAGACACCATGGCCGGTAGTAAGATAAGAAAACAGGCTCGTTTTGATCCAATGCGTCCAGCCCGGTTCACAATCTTTATAACACTCAACGTCCGGAGTGAGGCCCTCATGCGTAAAGCGGATTTGTGTTTCGCCGTTATTTTCGTCGAGGTCAAAGATCAACCTGGTGTTAGTCCATTCCGCTTTATCCGCATACCAGGGCATATAGCAATCGGTTACCAGCCAGATCATTCTTTTGCCGGAGATCAATTCTGTTACGGTAAAATTGAAGAAAGAATCGCCCGTCATCTTTACGACAAATTTATCATCTTGTTTTTCGGCGTTCCCGGTAACGGTTACACCCCACCATGCCGGTATCTTCCCGATCTTTTTAATCGCCTCCTCTGCGCTGATCTTCACTGAGATACTGCTGCTAAAACTATTGTTTTCCATCTTATTTGCTTTTTTTAAACAAAGATGGGGCAACGCCAATCCCCGGTATTGTACAAATCGGAATTCAGCTCGTAAAATTCCTCGTGCTGAGCTCGTTCATGCCGCTTTGTAGTTCGGTCGGTGTGGTTCCGGTAAACCGTTTAAAGGCCCTGAGGAAATGGGACTGATCGTGATAATATTGATAGACATATTGTTTTAAGTTTTCTGGTGCCATACCAGTAGAATACGCCTGGTAGAACTGCCTAAAACGCACGATCTCCGCCAGGTTCTTTGGCCCGGTACCCAGGTGTTCCGAGAATTTCCGGTGAAGCCAGCGCGCGCTGTAGCCTGTTTCCTTTTCAAGCTGCGCCACGCCTACCAGGCCCCTGGAGTCAGCTATGCGATTGACGCAATAATCGTAAATGAGATCAGCGGTACTGTTTTCCAATCGTCTGAGCAGAAAATTTTGCAGTATCTGTAATTTCAAGTCCAGTTCGCCTGCATCGGCCAATCGTAACTGAAGCTCTTCTGCGCTATTGCCGATCAGTTCCGTCAATCCGGCTATTTGATTTTTAATATCGGCGAAAGATAAATGAAATAGACGATAGGCGCCGAGCTGGTTGAACTCGATGATAATCGTACCCGTCTGCGCATCTTCAAATGGATCTAAGGTAACCGGCGCATCGATCAGGCCGGTCAGCGTCAATGTGTTTTCTCGCTGCAGGAAGTTTTTACCTTCTACGCTGGCCGCTATGCCGTTGCGGTAACTCAGCGTTAGTTTCAGGTTCGCATTGGGGACGATCAGCTTCCTTTCTTCCACAGGCAGCCGGCCGCTGCTTTCAAATACCCATATTTTGGCTACATAAGGGCTGAGCAGCGGATACGGAGTAACCGGAATGAAGCGAAAGTCTGCCATTGCTTCGCGAAAGATCAATGCTGATCTAAAGATACGTTAGGCTATGCATTTTCTCAAATAGCTTTATAATACCTGGCTATCAGAGACACCCGCGGAGACATGAGACACTACCAAATTTTAGGTATATTCCAGATACATATTTAACGTTATTTTCGTACTCCTAACCATTAACTATTGCGGATTAACCAATGTGAACGCTAAAAGAATTATCGTTACCGATTACCCTAATTTTGACGAAGAGCTTTTCAGATTATTAGTAGCCAGCGTAAGGGAATATGCGATCTTCATGATAGATCCGCAGGGATATATTCTTACATGGAACGAAGGGGCTGCGCGGATCAAAGGTTACCATGGGAAAGATATTATCGGTAAGCATATCTCGATTTTTTATACCCCTGAAGATATTCTCAATAACGAGCCGCAATATATTCTTAACCAAGCCCTCAACAACGGCACCTATGAGGGCGAGGGCTGGCGTGTTCGCCGCGATGGCACACGCCTTTGGGCCAGCGTTGTGATAACACCGCTGTTTCATAATGGAAAGCATATTGGATTTGCGAAAGTTACCCGTGACCAGTCCGAACGCAAGGTACTGGAAGATCAGCGTATAGCAATGCACCGCGAACTAGAACGGAAGGTGAGGGAGCAAACCGGCCGCATACTGGCGAATGAACTCCGTTTTCGCAAACTGATCGAACACAGTTCCGACGGTATTACGCTGCTGGACCGGAACTTCCGGGTATTTTATCGCAGCCTGTCTGCTTCACGCATCATTGGATGGAGTGACGAAGAACGGATAGACGCCGGCATGGACGAATTTGTTCATCCGGACGACCTGGAACAAGTCCATACTTCATTCAACCGGATCACCAAAAATCCGGCCATCCCGGTAATGATCAACTTTCGCTCACGTCACCGGGGCGGCCATTATATCTGGCTGGAATGCCTGTTTACCAATATGCTTGCCGACCCGCATATTAATGCGGTTGTTTGCAATTTTCGTGATATCACCAGCCGCGTGGAATCAGAGAATGAAATTCTGCGCCAGAATGCTGTGCTAAGGGAGGTATCGTGGATCAGTTCACATGAGATCAGGCGGCCCGTCGCTTCAATGCTTGGCTTGTTAAACCTTATTGAGTTATCGCAGAAACCTGCGGAGAAAAAGAAACTGATCAAAATGGTTAGCAAATGTGCAGAGGAACTCGATGGCATAATCCACCTGATCAGCGACAAGATCAATGAAAATTCGCTGAAACTTTGATTCAGAGCAAGTGTCTTTGGTTCCGGTAAGTCTCTTTCCGGATGCTCCGCTCTATTCAATAAGACTGCAGCTTTGTATTTCTTAACAGCAATTTAAAAATCATCAAATGTGTCAGCAAAAGCACCGGCACATAAAGGACAATGATATAATAACCCGCGCCTAAAAATGGAAGGATATTATACCTGGGGCCGTCAACAAATGCGATTAACAGATCGACCAGTCCTAAAATATTAAACACCCATAAGAAAAACCGAAACAATGTGTGATTATTGATAAGAGAAAGAGCTATAATGGCCAAAATAGCTGCTGCAAAATCGCCGAATGCGGCAGGAATGGCCCAGGCGGGATCAAGCCCTGCATGAACTACGCCCGGAATAAGAAAAGATAAGCCCGCAAAGCGAAATGAGTGTAAAAACAGAATAGGCTCCGCTGCTTCTTTAAGCGCCCGGTCCTTGTACGGGAGCCAAAGATATTTTTTGCTTATTTTATTCCATACAATAAGGCCGGTTAAAACGCTGACCGCGAATAAGATTGTTGCTTCCATGATTAAAATATTTACATTGCAAAGGAAACATGGAAACTAAGAAAGACAGTTGCCAAATGGCAAAAACCGAATTGCCATTTGGCAAATAAAATATATTAGTGTTTTGAAAATTCCCGCCTGATCCTGCTCAGCGATGAATTGGTGACTCCAAGGTAAGAGGCTATATATTTCAGCTGGACAAATTGAAATATCTCCTTGTCATCTTTAATTAAGTCTTCGTAGCGTTGTTCAGCTGTTTTATTGATCATGGCTAACGTTCGCTTTTTGTAAGCAACAAGCTCTTTGACCAGCATTCCTCTCCCATATTCCCTAAACTCGGGTATGGAATGAAAAAGAGCATTCATTTTCCCGAAAGTGATCGAATAGCCAGCGCAATCAGTGATGGCCTGAATATTTTCCTCTGAGGCTGTTTGAAGGAAAAAAGAAGCATGATCGAATACCTGGCGGTTCTTTACAAATAGATTTGTGGTCACCTCGTTGCCCTTCAGATCAAAGGTGTAGGCCCTCATAAACCCTTCGGCCAAATAGAGTAAGTCGCACACTTTTCCTTCTTTCAGGAAAAATTCATTTCTTGAAAATTTCCTTTCTTCAAACTGGTCGGTAACGCCCATAATCTTCTCCAAAGGCATGCCCGAATTTTTCCGGAAAAAATCTATGAGAGGTTGCTTGTTCATTAGCTTACGTTGAGCAAAGAAGAAAAGTGTATCGAGTCTAAATTACAAAAGTCTTACGGAGACTCAGCTATGACATCCTTTTCCTATTCAAATATTTACGCACCGGTGTGTCATAAAATATCATCACTAAATAGGCAAAAGCAGGCAAGACGATCAACGCCATAATAATTATAAGCGCCAGTTGGCTTGCGCTAATTTTATGCGCAGTGATGTAATTACCAAACATCCATAACACGCTGTAGTGGGTCATGTATAACGGGTAAGATAATTTCCCAGACAAATTGCAAACCTTTCTTAGTCCCGGCGCCAAGACGCTTCCTCCTCCTAAAGCAACCAATAAAGGGAAGTAAAATACGACTACCAGCGGTTCGGTAAGCCAATTCCATTTCGCAGAGAAAGGCATCAGGAATGCGAATAGCAATAATATGGATAGACCGATAAACCCTAGTTTGTTTTTGATGACCAGGTCAAACCTATAAACCAGCATTCCCGCCAAAAATGAATACGACACCCGGGCGCCGCCATCCCAGAAAGTACCTCCGCTCCAGCCGCCCAGTAAATTTCCCGAGCGATAGGCGACATAGAAGATACCCGCCGCAGCAATAACAGTAAGCGGAATTAAGTACGCTCTTCGGATGCTGCACAGGATAAGCGCGTAAAAAATGTTTGCAATATATTCCCAAAACAACGACCAGGCCGGTGCATTGAAACTGAACAGATTGAAAGACCTGTCGGCCACAACGGGAAAAGGGATAAGTAATATCGACAGGATAAATACCAGGGCAATTTTGCCGGCGCTGTACAATTCGACATGGCCGCCAAACGGATCGAACAGGAAAGCCAACAAACCCAGCACCGAGCCCAAAACCACCAGCGGATGCAAGCGTATCAATCTTGCTTTGAAAAATTCCAGCATTCCGATTTTTTTGATGCGGTCGTCATAAGCATAGGCAATAACAAAACCCGAAAGGCAGAAAAAGAAGTCGACCGCAAGGAAGCCATGAGCGATAAAGTTTTGGCTGTAGTCGGAGTAATACCATTCCATAAAATGAAAAGTGACTACAGAAAAGGCGGCGATGCCGCGCAAGCCGTCTAAAATTTCAAAATGCTCTTTGGTTTTTAAAATACCGGTATCCAGTTTATTCACGGGCTCAAGATAGGAGAAAAATAAAAAGCCTTCAGTTTTTGCTAAAGGCCTTTCTCCTTAGCCATAATACGTGATTACAAATAAGGCTTTAGCTCCCGTATTGCTCTGGAATTATTCCGTAACCTGCTCAAGGCTCTGTCTTTTATCTGCCTTACTCTTTCTTTGGTCAGGTTGTATTTTTCGCTGATCTCATCCAGGCTAAGCGCTTGCCCGGTCCCGATGCCGAAAAACATTTCTACGATCTGCCGATCCCTGTTGTCAAGCACGGCAAGACTTTGCCCGAGCTCTGTTCTGAGGGAGTCAGCCATTACTTCCTGATCGGTGCTTGCTCCCGGATTCTTCAATACGTCCAGCAGCGTATTCTCCTCTTCAGATGAGAATGGTGCATCAACGGATACATGGCGGCCCGCGCCCGAAAGCGTTCCTGAAACCTTTTCAGCGGTCATCTCCAATGTTTCGGCGATCTCATCTGCTGTCGCCTGCCGTTCAAGCTGCTGCTCCAGCAACGAAGAGGCTTTACTGATCTTGCTCAGATCGCCTATCCTGTTTGCGGGAAGCCGCACCATGCGGGCATCATGGTTTATCGCATCCAAAATAGACTGGCGGATCCACCACACAGCGTAGGAAATAAATTTAAAGCCCTTGGTCTCGTCAAATCGTTTGGCAGCCTTTATCAATCCAAGGTTCCCTTCATTGATCAGGTCGCCGAGGGTCAAACCTGAACTTTCATATTGCTTGGCAACCGATACAACGAAGCGTAGATTAGCCTGCGTCAAACGCTCCAAAGCCGCCTGGTCGCCTTGTTTTATTTTTTGTGTTAAGATCACTTCTTCCTCCGGCGTCACCATCGGGATCTTAGCGATATCCGACAGGTAATGTTGCAATGACGCAGACTCACGGGTAGTGATCGACTGACTTATTTTAAGTTGTCTCATAAATTAAAATACCTTTCTTGTGATTGTCAGGAATTGTGTGCCTTAATGCGCGTGTCGTTTGCCTTATAAAAAGCGGGAGAGCTAAGAAGCTTATGCGGTCAATTGAAAGGATTCTATACAATTCTTTGACGCACAAAAATACGGCAAAAAGCCGAAAAATTTGTCTGTTATAAGTCAAAAAGAACTGATAATCAGACGACAATATCGTTAAAACAAGAAATACTATAATCTTATATCTCCAATACCGTACTTACCTGTATAAGCTGATGTGCTTCTCAATTTTGATTTGAGAGGCAGTTTATAATTTCCAAAGGTTTTGATTTGCGAGGCAGAGGTGATGGTTGAGTTGCCGGCGTTTGCGAATTCCGGTTTGATATTCAAGCCGGTAATTTTCCCGTCTTTTTGCTCAAGCCCGGTCCTGGTTGCCCATTCCTTCAGGCTTCGAATCCCGTACATATTGAAATTTTTTTCAATGCTCCACCAGTCATTACCCCAGTATTTCACATCGCCGATCTTGTCCTTCCCCCTGATCAGCGTATCTCGTCCCACAAATATGTTGTCGTACATGCGGATGCCTTTGCTTTCGCTTTTTTCCGAAAAGGCAATAGCCGCTACCTTTGAGTTATAAATGATGTTGCCATAGACTTCGCAATCATGGAACTGCTTTTCGTCATCCGAACTGTTCCAAATATATACCCCAGCCTGTGAGTCGGAAACTGTTCCGTCGTTCTCGCTGATATTAAACCTGAAAACGTTATTGTGCCATGGCGTCGCGCCCCAATATTGGAAGATGCAATACCCGCTCCCCTGGTTCCCGTACGACACGCAATATTGTATGATCGAGTTGGTCACACCGCCGTCCAGGTCGAAACCGCCGCCGTCTGCTCCGCCTTTTGAAGTTTTGTTTTTGTAGGACAGGCAATGTTGAATAGTTACACTATCGGCCTCATAGGCCCAGATACCCACTGGTCCATTACCAATGCGCGGCATATCCCAGCCGTTGTTGGTTGCTGTACAACGATCAATAAGTACGTTTTTGCAATCCCCCACCACGATACCATTGCCGCTATGGTTGGTTAAATTGGTGGGATCGCCGGGGTTATTTTCAGCGCGGCAGTTCAAAATGCGAATATTTTGGCTTTCAGTTTTCGCGTAAGGGCCCTCGACGGTAATACCAGCCGAGCCATTATCATGCGCAAATACGGCGTTCGCTGTAATTTCCTGAGAAGAATAGATGAGGAATCCGGACTTTTGAAAGCCTGAGATATCCAGGTCATTACCTGTGATATGATCGCAATTCAGGATATACACGCCATTTTTAACATTGCCCGTCTTACGACCCGATCCGCGTAAAAAGATATGGCTCAGCTTTATATACGAACCTTTATATAAAGCAAATCCGACACTGTCGCGGGCATCAATAATCGCATGTCCATTGCCGTACGAAGAAATAATGACGGGATGTAGTTTAGTTCCTTTTATACCTTTAGTCAGCAAAAGACTGCCTTTGAAAATTTCGCCGGCTTTGAAATACACGGCGTCGCCCGCACGCAGCTCCAGGCTGTTTACTTTACTTATGGTTTTGAACGGCTGCACCTTTGTACCCGGATTGCTATCATTTCCCTGGTTGCTGACATAATATAAATTTGAGGTTTGCGCAAAACTATTGACAGCTATTAATGTCGATGTTATTACTGCTAAAAAGACGCAGAGGTATTTTTTAAAGTTCATTTATAATTTCTTAAAAGCGTACATTGTCGAAATTGTATTTTTTTGAGTCGGAAAAGATATTTGTTGCTGATATAATATGGCATTAAGGAATAAAAAAGGCCACTCTGATGTCAAAATGGCCTTTTCATAGGATGTGATCGCATCAGGATTCGAACCTGAGACCGACAGATTAGAAATCTGTTGCTCTATCCAGCTGAGCTATGCGACCGCTTATGTGATCCCGCTGGGACTCGAACCCAGAACTCCTTCAAATTGACAAAGCGCCTGAATGAGCTTACAGCTAACACCTATTCCGCTGCAAAGATGCAAAAATTAGCTTAAAAGTTTTTGCATTACGTTATGTTCTGAATATTTGTTATCTTGTAATAAGGCTTTTTACGGGTCTAAAGCGGTATATTATACTTGTTTTATATTATTTTTGCATTTTTGCAGGTACAAAGTGTTTCTTTTACAATTAGTAAAATCATACTTTTAACCAATTTTTCTATATAAACTTAATTTATGATCGTAATTGCTGACGGTGGCTCCACCAAAACCAATTGGTGCCTGGTTACCGACGAAGGTAAAAAAGTGTATTTCAATACCGAAGGCTATAATCCTTATTTCTCGAGCACGGCGTATATCGTTCATTCGCTGATGGAAACCCTTCCTACCGACCTCGAGAAAAGCGATATTACCGAGGTGAACTATTACGGCGCAGGCTGCTCCACCGATGATATGCGTAAGATAGTGGCTGACGCCATGCAGGCTGTTTTTACCAATGCAAGAGTATATATCGGGCACGATCTTTTAGCGGCTGCCAGGGCTTTGCTCGGCACAAGCGAAGGTTTTGCCGCTATTTTGGGGACAGGTACCAACACCTGTATTTATAATGGTAAGGAAGTAACCCATAACATCGATTCAGGCGCTTACATACTGGGCGACGAGGGAAGCGGCTGTCACATCGGCAAAAAGCTGCTGGTTGATTACTTGCGCGGCTATATGCCCGAGCCTGTGCGCAAACTTTTCTGGGATACTTTTAAATTAACGCCTGACGATGTAAATGAGCAGGTTTACACGCAACCCCGCGCCAACCGTTTCTGCGCAAGCTTTGCCAAATTCGTCTACGACAACCCGGTTCATATCGAATACTCAAGAAACCTGGTGCGCACTTCGTTCGAAGACTTTTTCCGCAACCTGGTAACACATTATCCCAACTACCAGAAATATACCTTTAACTGTATTGGCTCTGTAGGTTATAATTTCAGGAATGTGCTGGAAGAAGTAGTAACCGAAAATGGCATGGTTGTAGGCAATATCATCCGTTCCCCGATAGATAACCTCGTGAAATACCACCTGGAACTTTCACCAAGCCAGATATAAAAGTCCGAAGTCCGAAGTCTTGAGTCTCAAGTCCTAAGTACAAATTAAGTCTTATACCGATTTAAGACGTCCGACTTTGGACTTAAGACTTACTTTACTTTCTCTAAATTCAGCTCGTTCTGGAATATCTTCGAGTATTTGCGGCGGTCGAATTTGTATAATTTCGCCGCGCGGTAGGAAACGCCTTTTTGCTTTTCATCCAGCTCTTTCAGAAATCCATAGCTAAGCATCTTTTTCCTGAAATTACGCTTATCCAGCTTTTTATTCAGCACTGCTTCATATAACGACTGCAGCTGCGTGAGCGTGAATTTCTCCGGAAGCAATTCGAATGCGATCGGCTGGTAATTCAACCTGCGCCGCAGTTTAGTAAAACCCGTCTTGAAGATTTCGCTATGGTCGAATGCCAGTTTTGGCAACTCATTCACAGGATGCCAGAACGCTTTTTTTGCGTACTGCGTAATTGGCCTCAGGTCCTTTTGACCGTTGATGCGGATGAGCGCGTAATATGCCACGGTGATCACCCGCCCTTGAGGGTGACGGTTTACTTCACCAAAGGTATGGAATTGCTGCATATGCAGATCGCGCAGGCCTGTGAGCTCGTAAAGGATACGTTCGGCGGCGTCGTCGATACTCTCGTCTTGCTCTACGATATATCCAGGCAGCGCGAGCCAATCCTTATAAGGTTCCTCGTTGCGCTCGATCAGTAATATCTTCAATTCTCCGGCCTCGAAACCAAAAATTACACAGTCGATCGAGAATACTGAATTAAATGTGGGTAACTTTACTTCCAAAAGCTATATTATTTAGGTTTGCGATCTAAAGATATGGTGTAAAAGTTCTAATATAAAAAAATAAAAATAAAATACAATGGTGTAATTTACACACACTATATTCGTGCCGAAAAACAGTGCAAAAGAATGCAAAAAATTTCAAAATTAGGTGTGCTCACTTCCGGTGGTGATGCCCCGGGTATGAACCCCTGCATTCGTGCGGTGGTGCGTACCGGGATATACAGCGGGCTGAATGTTGTAGGGATCAGGAAGGGCTACCAGGGGCTTATCGAGAACGACATGTACGACATGACGCCGCGCTCGGTAAGCAACATATTGAATTTAGGCGGAACAATATTAAAAACAGCCCGTTGCCTCCCCTTCCGTACCGATGAAGGCATGGAAGCTGCATACCAGAACCTGAAGAACCAAGGCATTGATGCCTTAGTTGTGATCGGCGGCGACGGTACTTTTACCGGCGCGTTGCGTTTCTCAAAGAAATATCCTGATATCCGCGTGCTGGGTGTTCCGGGAACAATCGATAACGACCTATACGGTTCAACCTATACCCTTGGGTTCGACACTGCAACGAATACAGTTGTGGAAGCGATCGATAAAATACGTGATACTGCCGATGCGCACGACCGCCTCTTTTTTATAGAGGTAATGGGCCGTGACTCTGGCGCAATTGCCTTACGCGCAGGTGTTTGCTGCGGAGCCGAGGCTATTTTGTTACCGGAAAAGACCACTGCGATAGATGAGTTGATCGAAAACCTGAAGGCAGGCCAGAGCAACAAAAAATCGTCGAGCATCGTCATCGTTGCCGAGGGCGACAAGAATGGCGGCGCTTATGATATTGCGCGCCGTGTGCAAAACGAGATCAAAACTTACGATATCAAGGTCACCATTTTAGGCCACCTGCAGCGCGGTGGAAGTCCATCGGCGTTCGACCGTGTTTTGGGCAGCCGTTTGGGATATGCGGCCGTTAAGGCGTTGCTGCATGGCCATACCCAAAAAATGGTAGGACTGCAGGCTAATCATATCAAGATCACCAGCCTTGAGGAGGCGCTTACAGAACATCAATTTAAACTGGAAGAGGATCTGATGGAGATGGCCGATATTTTAGCTATCTGACGAATGTTTGCAGTTGTATATAGCGGTTCAAATTATGCCGACTGGCGCCTTGCCGATAGGGGCCGGACGATAGCTTCGTTCAAAACCGGCGGCATCAACCCCTATTTCAACGACGAAAAACAGATCGTACAGCTGCTCAGCAAAAACATCAACCTCATACATCACGCCGAAGAGATCAAACGAATTTACTTTTACGGTGCAGGTTCGTTTTCAAACGATCTGAAAAACATTGTTCACAATGCTTTTTCCACTTTCTTCAAGTTTGGGCGGGTAACGGTGGAACATGATATCGATGCCGCAGCTATAGCTTGTTGTAAGAATAAACCCGGCGTCATCTGCATTTGCGGAAGCGGGTCGAACGCAGCCTGGTATGACGGCCGTAAGGTAATCCCAAACAATTATGGCCTGGGCTTCGTGCTGGCTGATGAAGGCTCGGGCAACTGGCTTGGCCGTCAGCTGCTAAAGGGGTTTATGAATGAAACGCTGCCCACGAACGTCAAAAAGAAATTCGAGCACCGGTACGATTTCGACCGCAGGAGCTTGCTGGAAAAGATATACCGCCAGAAACAGCCTGCTGTTTTCCTGAGCTCGTTCAGCGAATTTTACCTGGATAATATAGAAGATAATTATCTAAAGAACGTCATAATTACCGGCTTCAATAAGCTGATACATACTTATTTGCTACCTTTACAAAAACAGCATCCTGGTGCATCGGTGAACTTTACCGGCACTGTCGCCGCAAACTTCCAGGACTATTTATTTGAAGCCGCCGCGGGTGCGAATATTACCATCGGAAATATTGTAAAAGAACCTATAAATAATCTGTTAACATATTATTCTAACAAAAATTAAAACCATGAAAATAGGAATTAACGGTTTCGGCCGTATCGGACGCCTGGCATTCAGAGCTGCAATTGAACGACCTGATATCGAGGTAGTTGGTATTAATGATCTTGTTGAGCCTGATTATATGGCTTACATGCTCAAATACGACTCTACCCACGGCAAATTCAAGGGCACAGTTGCCGTTGAAGGCGGACATTTGGTTGTAAACGGTAAAACTATTCGCGTAACTGCCGAGAAAGATCCTGCTAACCTGAAATGGAACGAGGTTGGCGCTGAAATCGTAATTGAATCAACCGGCCTGTTCCTTACTCAGGAAACGGCCCAAAAACATATTGATGCCGGCGCTAAGAAAGTAGTGATGAGCGCCCCTGCAAAAGACGACACGCCTACATTCGTAATGGGCGTTAACCATAAAAAATTGGATGCAGGTCATACTATAGTATCTAACGCTTCTTGTACTACAAACTGCCTTGCACCTATAGCCAAGGTATTGAACGATACATTCGGTATTGAAGAAGGCCTGATGAGCACCATCCATGCTGTTACTGCTACGCAGAAAACCGTTGATGGTCCTTCGCATAAGGACTGGAGAGGCGGCCGCGGCGCTTACCAGAACATCATTCCCTCATCAACCGGTGCTGCCAAAGCTGTTGGCCTTGTTCTACCCGAACTGAAAGGCAAACTGACCGGTATGTCATTCCGTGTTCCGGTTCCTGATGTATCAGTAGTGGATCTTACCGTTCGCCTGAGCAAGCCGACCACTTATGATGCTATTAAGAAAGCAATGAAAGATGCTTCAGAAGGCGACCTGAAAGGTATCCTCGGTTACACTGAAGACGAAGTGGTATCGGAAGATTTCAAAGGCGATGCGCGCACTTCGATATTCGACGCGAAAGCCGGCATTGCGCTGAGCGATACCTTCGTTAAGGTAGTATCATGGTATGATAACGAATGGGGCTACTCAAACAAACTGATAGACCTGGTGCAGGAATTGGGTAAGTTGTAACCTCATTTGTATATAAAACTTCAAAGCCCGCCTGGATTAGTCCGGCGGGCTTTTTTATTGTTTATACCATGGGAATAATTACTCCGTTTTCAAACTTTTCACCGGGTTCATAAATGCCGCTTTAACACTCAAATAGGATACCGTGCTAAAGGCAATGATCGTTACTACAAAAAATGGCATGATAAAGTACAGCACATTGATGTCGATCCTAAACGCGTAGGTTTGCAGCCATCTATAGACAGCGTACCATGCCAACGGTACTGATACAACAAAAGCGATCAGGATCAATACAGCAAATTCCCGATAGAGCAATTGCAGGATGCTGTTAACTGACGCACCCAATACTTTGCGTATCCCGATCTCTTTGGTGCGCTGCACTATGGTATAAGATACCAGTCCGAACAAGCCAAGACAGGCAACCAAAATACCTATACCTGTAAACGTTGCAAACACCGCTCCAAATTGCCTGTCGGCATGATATTGCTCGTTGAAATGCTGATCCAGGAAAAAATAATCAAATTGATCCTGCGGGAAAAATGTTTTCCAATTGCTTTTTAACGCAGCAATAGTTTGGGCCAGATCTGCAGTATTTATTTTTACGGACACATCTCCCCTCACATCAGGAATACAGCGGAAAATAATCGCATCGTACGCATCATGAAGAGACTGTTGGTGGTAGTTCTCGACCACACCCACAATCGTATAAACCTGTCCCCAAAAGTCAATTTCTTTTCCAACTGCCTGCTCAGGCTTTTCAAAACCCATCTCCTCGGTAGCCATTTTGTTGAAAACTACTGCATGCGGATCGGTGCTGAAGTCTTTTGAAAACAGTCTCCCGGCTATAAGCTTTGCGTTATATGAAGTCAGGTAGTCGTAATCCCCGCCAATTATCCGGTATTGTTTGCCCTGGGATTGGTCGGTTCCCTTCAATTTAATGCCGCCGGCGTTCCATCCGACAGGCTCTCCAGGGATGCTTGTTGATACAGTAATACTTTTGATCGACCGGTCTCTGAGGCACTCGTTTTTAAACGAACTCATGCTGCGATAAAATGAGTCGATGTGCGAAAGAGGCTGCTTTATCACCAATGTTTGATTGATATTGATGCCAAGATTTTGCTTTTCCATATAGCTTACCTGCCGGTAAACCGTAACTGAACCTATTAATAAAAAAATAGAGGCAGCAAACTGAAAAACGACCATCATTTTACGCAGAACAATACCTCTTTGCGAAGCAACCAGTTTTCCCTTCATTACTTCCACTGGTTTGAAATTCGAGAGCACAAGCGCAGGATAAAAACCGGCAAAAAACGAACCGGTAATAAACAACGCTATCACCGAAATCCAGAAAACGGGTGTAAATAATAATGTAAGGGTAACATATTGGCCTGACAGCGCTGAGAAAATAGGTAAAAAGATGACTATCAGTATAATAGCAAGCAAAACAGCTAATCCATTCAACAACATGGATTCGAGCATAAATTGCGCGATCAACTGTGTTTTTGCTGAACCTAATGTTTTGCGAACGCCTACTTCCTTTGCTCTGCCTATTCCCCTGGCTGTCGCTAAGTTGATGTAGTTTATCCAAGCGATAATGATGACGAAGATGGCTATGCCGGCTAATAAATAAACAGATTTACCATCACCGTGAGGTTCCGCTTCGCCCATTAAATTTGGTGAGAGGTGTATTTTTTCCAAAGGCAGCAAATGATAAACCGCGCTGGCGCCCGACCAGTTAAGTTTTTTGTAAACCTGGTTTACATACGGTACAAATTTTGCCTCGAGGACCTTAGGATCTGTTCCTGGCCTGAGCAGGAGGTAGGTAAGGCAACCATCGTTCAACCAGGCGTTATCAAGATCATTTTTTGGCCCTACCAATTTCATTAAAGTACTGTATGAAATTAACAGGTCACTCCGGAAGTGCGTATTGTCCGGGTAGTCTTTCATTACACCGGTAACCTTTAACAGGTTCACATCAAACTTAAATGTTTTCCCTACTGCGTTAGTAGTACCGAACAGCTTTTTGGCAACGGTTTCGGTTATCACAGCTGAATTAACTTCTTTTAAAGCTGTCTTAGGATCGCCGCTTATTAAAGGATAACTGAAAAGATTGAAAAAAGAAGGACTTGCAAAGTAACTTTTGTCGAGAACGATCTTGGTATCGTTGTTAATTGCAAGTACGGAGCCGGCACCGACAATTTTTAAATAATCCTCTACCTCCGGGAAATTATTTTTAAAAGCATTACCTTCAGCAAATGCGCCGCCAGCCCACTGGGTCGACAGTTTGCCCCTATCGTACCTATCCTGCGTTACCCGGAATACCCTGTTTTTCTTGGCATGAAAGCTATCAAAGCTAAGCTCGAAGGTTACGTATTGCAGAATTAGCAAACACGCAGCCATTCCGATGGAAAGCCCAAAAATATTGATAAACGAAAACCCTTTGTTTTTAGTGAGGTTACGGAAAGCAACCAGCAGGTAATTTTTGAACATGATAATGACTTTAGACAAAAGTCAATACCAAAAATATGCCCAGATTACAAATAATTGAAAGTCAAATAATTAAAATCAATTTCACACTACTAATATGTTCGGATTTGATACAATGATCGTACGGTTGCGAACGTGTGAGGATTCTCTCGACCATTGTATATCAGGACGCGGACTATAATCACTTCCCTGCATCTACCCCTTTAATAAACTTGATCACCCCGTTCATAAACACCTGCTGGTCGTCCCACATGGATAAGTGGCTGCCGTTTGGGCAGTACAAATACTGTCCATTCTTCACCTGCTTGCTCTGCCACTCCATGTATTTGGGATCCATGGTGTCATATTTGGCGCCTTCCATCAGTGTGGGCACAGTGATCTCCCCCAGACGTTTGCTGATGTCCCAATGCAGTAACCTTCCGCCGGTTTTAAATTCGCTCGGGCCCTGCATCATCACATAAATTTCGTTGTTCACATGCTTGATGGCACGCATCGCGCCGTCGGGCCATTCGGGCAGGCGGCATAGGTGTTTATTATAATATTCTTTGAAGACCAAAGCCTGGTAGGTTGGGTCGTTGTATTGGCCTTTTGCTTCGTAGGCTTGTAAAGAATCTACCAAAGATTTGCGCATCTGGCTGCGCAGTACACCGTTGTATTTTTCATACGCTGGTATACTGGCCATCATATTGCAAACGATCAGCCCCTTTAAATTCTTCTGGTATTTCAGCGCATACTCCATCGCCAGGATGCCACCCCAGGAATTGCCGAGCAGGTAGAAATTACTGCTGTCGCAATTCAATGCTTTGCGAACCTGCTCCACTTCATCTACAAAACGCGGCACGGTCCACAGGCTGCTGTCACGGGGCTGATCGCTGTAGAATGAACCCAGCTGATCATATTCAACCATCTCAAAACCTTCTTTCGGGAAAAAGCTTTCGAAACACTCCATGTACTCATGGGTCATGGCCGGGCCGCCATGTAACAACAGGACTTTGATGCGGGGGTTATTGCCGAACCGCTTAGTCCAAACTTTGAATTTACCCACAGGCGTTTGAATGCTCACCATCTTGACGCCGGCCTGTTGCACGCCCGAATCAACAGGTGCAAAATATTCACCTACAGTGGTGTTGCTGCCGCCTTTGTTGTTTTGGCATGATGCCAGGCCGATAAGCACGGCGAAAGAAAGGAAAAGGAATTTTTTCATGACCAGGTTAAAATTGATTGATATAAAGCTAATAAAACCAATCAATTACCTCAAAGTAATTTTCCCTCGATCAGCATCGCTTTTTTAATAGACGCTTCTTTGAGGTGCATGTGCTTCAGGCGATCATTATCTTTCGCGTAACCCTCGAAATCTTCGCGGGATGGAAAGCTGACCAGGTGTAATTCGTAAGGCTTGCCTAAATTCGTTTCGATCACGCAGTCATCCGTCGGGCGAACGCGGTAAAGCAAAGTGCCGTTATGCCTTTCCAGCAGCGGCAGCACGTGAGATTCGAACAGGTTGAACGGATCCTCTTGTCCTTCTTTGATAAAAATAACTTGCGTATAATAAAGCATTGGTCAGATTAGTTCGTCGTCGTTGTCTTCATGATAAACTTTGAATGCAAGATAAGCAAGAATAACAGCCGGCGAGGCGCTTAAGATGATATCGGTAGTGCTGAGCGATGAATGAAAAGCGAACAGTTCGTAGACAAAGAATACCACAGCAATAACCGCTCCCAGAAGATACAAGTAAAATGACCTGAAACGCATACGGAAGTTTTTCATTCTAAACCGTTCCTTTTCGAGGATGTTTTATTTGCTTTGCTTGAAAACAAGCGCACCCAGCGGCGGTAATGTAACAGTAATGGAGTTTTCACGTCCATGCCACTGTACCTTTTCCGATCTAACAGCTTTCGGATTATCCATTCCGCTGCCCCAGTAGTGCTTATCATCCGAATTGAATATTTCCTTCCAACTACCCGCTTCAGGCACCCCTACACGATAGCCCCGGTGCGGGGCCGGAGTCATATTCAGCACGATGACGAGGTCGTTTTTCACGTCAAATCCTTTACGGGTATAGATCAGTATGGAATCATTCGAATTACCGCCGTCTATCCACTCGAAGCCGCTACCGTCGAAGGCCTTTTCATACAATGCAGGTTCGCTTTTATAGAGTTTATTTAGCGCTTTTACGGTTTCCTGTATCCCTTTGTGATTTGGATATTCCAATACGTACCAATCGAGTGAACGGCTGAAATCCCATTCTGTTCCCTGCCCGAATTCACCACCCATGAATAGCAACTTAGTGCCGGGATGCGTGAACATATAGCTGTAAACCAGGCGCAGGTTGGCGAATTTCTGCCATTCATCACCCGGCATTTTACCTAGCATTGAACCTTTGCCGTAAACCACCTCATCATGTGAGAAAGGCAGCATAAAATTCTCGGTAAAGGCGTAAATAAGGCTGAAGGTGATCTGGTTATGATGGTATCGGCGATAAACAGGATCTTTTGAAAAATACTTGATCGTATCGTGCATCCAGCCCATCATCCACTTCATACCGAAGCCGAGGCCGCCTGCATAAACCGGGCGACTAACACCGGTAAATGATGTTGATTCCTCGGCAATTGTCTGTACATCAGGAAAATGACTATAAACCGCCTCATTAAACTCTTTTAGTAAGGATATGGCTTCCAGGTTCTCGTTACCGCCATATTGATTGGGCTCCCACTCGCCGTGATTGCGGGAATAATCGAGGTAAAGCATGGAAGCAACCGCATCAACACGCAAGCCATCGGCGTGGTAGCGGTCGAACCAGAAAAGCGCATTGCTGATCAGGAACGCACGCACCTCGTTGCGCCCGTAATTGAAAATAAATGATTTCCAATCGGGGTGGAAACCTTTACGCATATCGGCATGCTCGTACAGGTGCGAGCCGTCAAACCGGTACAGCGAATGCGCGTCACCCGGAAAATGCGAAGGTACCCAGTCCAATATCACGCCTATTCCCTCCTGGTGAAAACGCTCGATTAGCTTCATCAGCTGTTTTGGCGTTCCATACCGGCTTGAGGCAGCGTAATAACCGCTTACCTGGTAACCCCAGCTTGGATAGTAAGGGTGCTCGGCAATGGGCATAAACTCCACATGCGTGAAGCCCATCTCTTTCACGTAAGGCACCAGCTTATCAGCTAACTGCTCATAAGAGTAAAAAGCATCCGGACTTTCAGGGTTGCGCGCCCATGAGCCGATATGCACTTCATAAACAGAGAAAGGCTTGTCCAAACCATTGTGCTCGTGGCGTTCCTTCATCCATTTGGTATCCTTCCATTCATAGTAGGTATCAGCTACAATGGAGGCTGTGCGCGGAGGTTCTTCCCAGCGTAGCGCGAATGGATCACTTTTTTCGAGCTCTTCTCCCGAAGATGATATGATGAAATATTTATAGGTCTCGCCATCGCCTACATTGGGAATGAAACCTTCCCAAATACCGGAGGCATCCCAGCGAACAAATAGCGGATGCGTGTCCCGGTCCCAGTAGTTGAAATTACCGATCACCGAAACATACTGCGCGTTTGGCGCCCAAACGGCAAAGTAGGTGCCGATAACACCGTCTTTTTCGATCACATGCGAGCCCATGATCTCGTATAATTTATAATGCTTGCCCGATTTGAACAGGCTGACATCAAAATCGCTGAAACGGCTGTAAACCTGTACGGCGTTGCTTAGTGCTGGCATAGCTTTGGCTGAAGATTTTTTCGGTGTAGCTTTCGCTGTTGAAGATGCGGATTTTTTCGCTGACTTTTCGGCCGTCACCTTCTTTTCGCCTGTTGCTGTTTTTTTTGCGGCGCTCTTCTTAGCGGGCGTCTCTTTTCCGGTATCGGTTGTCTTTTTAGCCATATGCTTATGCCTTCCGGCTTTAGTTAAACTTTTCTATTTCAAATAAAACATGCTGTATGCCCTTCAGCGGGATGCGTATCCAGTCGGGACGGCCGTTCAATTCATAACCAAGCTCGTACACTGCCTTTTCAAGCAGATGCAACTGGAGCAGGAAATTAAGTTCCGTGCGGCTGCCAAACACCGCACTGATGCTGCCCATGGTGTTTGTATATGCTTCCAGGTAAGTATCTGTGATCAATTTATACCAGCGGTCCGCCGCTTTCTGCAATCGAATGGGATCAACAGCCTTTGTTTCGGCGCTGAAATACAATTTGGCACATACTGCGTAATGGAACGAGCGTATCATACCCGCAACGTCCTTCAACGGCGAATGTTTTATTTTCCGGTCGGCAATGGAGCTTTCCGGTTCGCCTTCAAAATCGATGACCAGGTAATCTGTCCCTGTGAACAGCACTTGTCCAAGATGATAATCGCCGTGAATCCGGATGCGCGATGATTTTAGTTCAAACTCGCTTATCTTTTCAAAGAAATTTTTGATCACGCTTTCGCAGCTGATAAAAGTATCGGCAAGCCCCTTCGCGTTCTTATCCAGGCGTGCAAGATTTTCCTTCAAAAGCTTGATCCGCTTCTCCAGCAGTTTATTGAAATGCGAGGTCACCCATTCTATATATTCAGGGTTGAACTTCTCGGGTTTGAAATCCTTGTTCTTCTTATCCGATAACAACGCCAAATGCATTTCGGCAGTACGTTTGCCCAACAATTCCACTTTTTCAAACACATCCTCGCGTACACCAAAAAGCTTGTCCACGAACATGAACAGGAAGTCGTTCAGGTCATCGCCCGTCGCAACCCAGCTATCCGATTTGCTCGATACCTTCTGCATCATCAGGCCAAGCGTAACCGGAGGTGTATCCGGCCGCTCATAGATCACGCTTCCACAGAATGCAGGTATATTCTTGAAGCCACCCGTTTCGGTGAGGAACTGCAGCATTTCAACCTCCGGGTTGATTTCCCGGAAAAGTTTACGATAAAGCTTGAAAAAATATTTATTGCCAAAAATCAGCGAAGAGTTACTTTGTTCCAGGTCGGGCGCGACGCACAAATAACCCATATCCTCATCACTCGCTTCAAGACCTTTACCCCGGTGACAGGTAATCTGGCCATTTTCCTGCTTGATGACCGCGTTTTCCCAGATATTCTTATATAGTTCCGTATGAAATCGGAAATCATAGATCGCGTCGATTAGCCAGCCGGATTTTTTGTCGGCGACGGCATTGATAATAAAAGCTTTGGGATTCACCTGCTGTAGCAGATCGTAATCTTCAGGCAGAAAGGAAACAGGCAACGCATATTTTTCTTCATCGCCATAAGTGTAGCCCACATGAACGATGATCAAATAACCCAGGCCGCCATCGATGGGCAGGTTTAACAGTTGCTGTATCTTCAGGAATTTGATCATGCGCGCCTTGCCGGCAAACCAGCGGCATTTGCGCATATAGGTATAAAGCACCCCCTGTTCCAGCAGCGCGAGGGTCTTTTTGTCCATAGCAAAATCCTTCCAGGGCTTGTTCAGTGTTAAAGAGCCGGTATTCGCTAAAACATCAATTTCGCCCAGTTTCATACGCTAAACTTCTATTCTGAATAAATGGATCGGCATGTCCCAGGATTCCAGCTGCACATAATTCCACTCCTGGTTCCAGGTGTAAGTGTTACCCGTTATAATATCATAAACTTGAAAATCCTGCCCTGAGGAAATGCCCAATTCCCATAACGGCACCTGTACGTGGCAGAACTGCTTGCCGTAAGGATCAAGCTTAACCACGCAGAGAATATGGTTATCGCCTGTGCGCTTGTAATAGGCGAGCATCTGATCGTTGTAAGTTTCGCAAAAGCGGATATTATTTGTGCTTTGCAGCGCCGGGTTCGCCTTGCGGGCATGGTTCACTTTGGTAATCACCTCTGTCAGCCGATTTGTTGCCGACCAGTCCCAATGCCGTACTTCATATTTTTCCGAATTCAGATATTCTTCCTTCCCGGGATAAGGGGCATGGTACATCATCTCATAAACCGGCCCGAAAATACCGTAGTTCGACACCAGCGTAGCTGCCATGAAATAGCGGATGATGAATTTATTCTCGTTGCCATCCTGCAGCGAGTAAGGATTGATATCATGAGTATTCGGCCAGAAATTCGGGCGGTAATAATCCTTCATTTCCGACTGCGTCAGCTCGTTCATATACTCGACAATCTCCTGCTTGCTGTTGCGCCAGACGTAGTAAGTGTACGACTGCGTGTAACCAAGTTTGGCCAGTTCCTTCATCACCTTCGGCTTGGTGAAAGCCTCCGAAAGGAATATCGTTCCGGGATACTTCTTCTGCACTTCTGCAATGCACCATTCCCAGAAATTGAATGATTTCGTGTGCGGGTTATCTACCCGGAATATGCGTACACCAACCTCACACCAACATTCCAGAATGCTTTTCAGTTCCTTCCACAGGTTCTGCCAATCGTCATTTTCAAAGTTGACCGGCAATATGTCCTGGTATTTCTTGGGTGGATTTTCCGCGTATTGCACTGTGCCATCCGGTCGCCATTTGAACCATTTGGGATGATCTTTCACATAGGGATGGTCCGGCGAGCACTGGATCGCAAAATCCATCGCGATCTCGAGGCCGTGCGCCGCGGCTTCTTTGATCAGGTGCTTAAAATCGTCCAGTGTGCCCAGTTCTTTGTGAATGGCTTTGTGACCGCCTTCTTCCGATCCGATGGCGTAAGGCACCCCATCGTCACCAGGCAAGGCATTTACCGTGTTATTCTTTCCCTTGCGGAACTTCTGTCCTATTGGGTGTATTGGCGGAAAATACAGTACATCAAAACCCATTTCAGCAATTCGCGGCAGCAAAGCTTCACAATCCTTGAAAGTGCCGTGTTTACCTTCTACAGGCGATGCCGAACGCGGAAAGAAACAATACCAACTGCTGAAACCCGCTTTCTCGCGGTCGACGTAAACTTTCAGCTCCCTTAAGTAGGTCGTGGCGTTGTCAAGATTCGGGTACAAGTCGATCAAATGGTGCAGCTCTTTACCCAGCACCAGGTTTACAGCAATGTCGTATTTGCTTTCGTCCTTTAATATCCTGATGAAATCTTTGATCTGCTTCTTATCATCCTTACCCGCATTCGGCAGCATCGTTTCCAAAAATTCCGCACCGATCAGCAGCTCTACGCCCATATGCTGGGCATCCTGGTATTTTTTGAAAAAGCCTTCCAGCCAGGTTATGGGATGATCAACCCAGCCTGTTACGGTATAATGATAAAGTCCTGTTTTATTGACTTCGAAAGTGGCCTGCCAGCGGTCGTTCGATAGCAGTTGCATCGGTACGAACGACCAATTTTTGTCTTTTTCGTGCCTGTACAGCACCCGTCCGCCAACATGGTCGTGACCATCGGTATAAATGTCCGCCTCCACCCTGATGGTTTCACCGGCGACACGTTTGATATAAAACCTGCCCGCGTCAATTTCGGGCGTAACATACTCAACTATAACCCGTTCCAGTCCGTGTTCCGTCATTGGTTTCGAAGAAAATTATCAGTCAGGCTTATAATTGACTTTATATAAATGTAATATATAATCGTCCCTGCGGCAAATCAAATTGTTGCATATGGCACGATGTCCCTTCGGGACGTTCTGTTGGTACATCAACTGATCACCAATTGCGTAAAGTTCTTCCTCAGCTTCAGTTGCACTGTTTTGTCTGAGGCAATCACAAAATCGCGCACCTCGTTGTTATCCGCAATTATCCTCGTCGGCTTAAATGGCAAACCGATGATATTCAAATGGTAATTCTCGTAGCGCGGCGTGTATAAACCTTCCATGCTTTGCTGTATGGTCAGCTTGCTGTCCTTTCCCATCACTACAAATTTCTTCTCGAGGTAGATATCCTGCTCATAGGCGAAGGTTTCGCCGTAATCTTCAAAAATAAACGAGTTGGCTTCGAAATCGCTGTAGTACACGTTCATCTTGACCTCGTCAATCTCCTTCTCACCCACATACTGCATTACGGGGTATTCAGGTATTATCGAGCCGGCCTTTACAAATATTGGCATAGTTTCTAACGGCGTCAGAACCACTACCTCCTTCCCGCCTTCGACCAATTCATGCGTCCAGAAGTTGTACCATTTTCCTTTCGGCAGGTAAACTTTGCGGTTCTTTTGCCCGGCAACCAGTACTGGGCAAATCAATATCTTATCACCGTAGGTGAACTCATCCTGGCGAAAATGATTGGTGATCTCGCCCTGCTCGTGCATTACCACCGGCCTGACGATCGGGAAGCCATAACGGTGGTGTTCCCAGAATGCTGAATACAAATAAGGCAGCAGACGGTAACGCAATTCTATGAATTTACGGTTTATGGAAGTATATGGCTCGCCAAAGCTCCATGGTTCACGCTCCTTGGTATCGCCCGCCGAGTGCGCGCGCATGAACGGCGAGAACGTTCCCATTTGTACCCAGCGGGTGAACAGTTCACCATCAGGTTCGCCGCTGAAGCCGCCGATATCCGTTCCGCAAAATGAAATGCCGGACAACGATAAACGTTGGCACATGATGTTACCCAGGATCAGGTGCTCCCAACTGGCAATATTATCACCTGTCCAAACCGACGAAAAACGCTGCACCCCGGCGTAGCCGGCACGCGTGATGGTGAACGGCCTCTTGTTCTTCATGATCTTGCGCAAGCCTTCATAGGTGGCGCGAACCATCTGCATGCCGTATACATTGTGCGCTTTGCGATGTGAACCACGCTGTCCGTCAAACTGATGGCGAACATCATCGGGGAAAGTGCCGGTGCCGAATACAGCTGGTTCGTTCATATCATTCCACACGCCCGCCACACCAAGCTGAACCAGCTCATCGAATAGGCCGCCCCACCACTCCCTTACTTCAGGATTGGTAAAATCGGGGAACTGACAACGGCCCGGCCAAACGTGTCCTTCCATAAAGTAATCGTCGCAGCGGCGGCAGAAATATTTATTTTCTTTTCCTTCCTTGAATACGGAATAGTTGTCATCCACACGAATACCCGGGTCGATGATCACCACTGTTTTGAACCCTTGTGACGATAATTCTTTGATCATCCGCTTCGGATCAGGGAAATACTTCCGGTTCCAGGTAAAACAACGGTACCCGTCCATGTAATCGATATCCAGGTAGATTCCATCACACGGAATTTTCTTCTCGCGGAAAGTTTTGGTCACCATTTTCACCTTCGATTCCGGGTAGTAGCTCCAGCGGCATTGGTGATAGCCGAGAGCCCACATAGGCGGCATCGGGTGCGTGCCGGTTATCAAATTATACCGTTTCACCACATCCATCATGTGCGGACCATGAATATAATAGTATTGCAATTCTCCGCCCTCGGCCCAGAAACTGGTTTTGGTCATATCCTCAGCACCGAAATCAAACTCCGACCTGAAGGTATTATCAAAGAAAATACCGTGGGCAACACCTTCGTTCAGGCTGATGTAAAAAGGAATGGTACGGTATAGCGGGTCCTGGTTCCAAGCAAAGGAATAGGCATCTGTGTTCCAGTTGCTCAGTCTTTTGCCCCGCAGGTTGAGTTCGGTGGCCTTATCGCCCATACCAAAAAAGCTTTCCTGTTCGTGGCAGGCTTTGGTGCAATAGACATAGTACCCGCCGAATTTCACGTTCTCCTCCCAGTGCATCGGCACAGCATCGCTGCTGGTCACGAAATTCTGGTTGTCCGAGAACGATATGAAGAAGTCATCCTTATTGATATGGCAGTTGATGATGTTGGTATAAACCACGTATTCATTCTCGTGCTCATGCATACCGAAAACGGAAACTTTCTTTTCCAGTTTGGGCACGGCGTATGAGAATTCGTCAAGGAAAACGCCATGCGGCGCCAGGCGCACGCGGATGATCTCATCGGTTACGACGGTTATTTCAACTTTGGCGTCACCATCTGAGAAGAAAAACTTATTATTTTTTTGCTCAGCGGAAAGCGGCTTGCTGAGGTATTTTTTTACAATAGGCTTCAGACCGGTAACCGGGTTGCTGACATGGTGAAATTCTTCCGCTTCAGCTGCATTACCGGGTATTATTTCGGGATCTTGTATATTATTATCTTCCATCAAAAATCTGTGTCTCTGCTATGTGTATGTTTAACGCAATATAAGAATTGGGGTTGAAAATTTGTGAATTAATCTTTAAGAAATAATTGTAATGCTGACAACTTATTCTTCGTGCTCATTTACACGCAATGCGAGCAAACCTGCTAGTATCATCATTCCTCCTCCAAGCTCTACAGCAAGTAATCTATTATTGTTCAGGACGTGCGACATCAGCCAGCCAAAGCAAAGCGAAGCCAGTATCTCAGGCAATACAATGAAAAAATTAAAAATACCCATGTATATACCTACCTTATTTTCGGGTAAACAACCGCCAAGCATTGCATAAGGCATGGATAAGATGCTAGCCCAAGCGATTCCGACACCTGTCATCGAGGCATAGAGCATATTAGGCGTATGGATAAATCCAACCGATATTAAACCCGCGGCTCCGCAAAACAGGCATAGCATGTGCGTGTACTTCCGACCTATTTTTCCCGCTATCATAGGTAAAAAAAAGGCGAAAATAAATGTTATCAAGTTGTAGTATGAAAGGGTTAACCCCGCGAATTCGATGCCCTTGGTATATAGAGGATCGACTTCACTTGCAGCGCCGAAAACATTCCTGGCCACAGCAGGCGAATAGTAAAACCACATTAGGAACAAGCCCGGCCAGGTAAAGAACTGCATCAGCGCCAGCTTGCGCATGCGTTTGGGCATCGTGACAATAGATTCAAATATTTCACCGGCTCCGCCTCCGAAGCCTTTTTTTGATTCCTTTGCTTTCTGGCGTTCGCTGATGTCCGCAGGCGGATATTCCGTACTGGTTATTATCGTGTATAGAACCGCAATGATAAATGCCGCAGCTCCGATATAAAACGAATAACGTACGGTTGCCGGAATTGTACCACTTACAAAGTTATTGGCCACATGAAACCAATTTGCCATCATCCAGGGCAGTGCGGACGCTACTATTGATCCCAGTCCTATAAATACGCTTTGCATGGCAAAACCGGATGTTCGTTGATCGTCAGGCAATTTATCCGTAACAAACGCACGAAAAGGCTCCATGCTAACATTGATAGATGTATCCAATATCCATAGCGTACCGGCAGCCATCCACAAGGTTGAAGATTGCGGCATGATCACCAGGCATATTGTACTCAATATGGCGCCAACCAGGAAATATGGCCGGCGGCGACCTAAACGCTTGCTCCAGGTGTGATCGCTAAAATAACCGACGATAGGCTGAACAATAAGCCCGGTTAATGGCGCCGCAAGAAAAAGCAATGGGATAGTATCGGCCTTCGCACCGAGATATTCATAAATGGCCCCCATATTCGCCATCTGCAGCGCCCATCCAAACTGGATGCCCAGGAAGCCAAAGCTCATATTCCATATCTGCCAAAAGGAGAGTCTTGGCTTATGGGTCATGCTTACTGTCGTCATAATTTATTGGTTCAATAGTTTAATTGGTCTAAAATTGGAGCAACAGCCCGCCAAATGCCGGCAAATCAAGAGCAACGCCCTGCGCAATGTCATCCGTGCTGAATTTCGCCCCACTCAGCAGATCAGTGAATTTCATGTTGCCGCTCAGATCAAGAGCCTCCTGCAGGTCGGCCGGAAACAGCACCTGTAATTTCCTGTCATCGCCATGAAAACTGGTCACAACCAATACCCGCTGCTTATCTGTAAAACGTATGTATACATATATTCTCTCATCAAAACCTTGCTGATACTGGCATGCCAGCATCAGCTCCCAAAATTTACCTATCCTTAAAGCTTCGTTCTGACGGCAAATATTCAGCAGCTTTCTGTAAAATTCGCGCAGCTTTTTCTGGCCGTCGGATAATTGGCCACCGTCAAATTCTCCGTTATTCAGCCATTTCTGGTGCTCGGGTATGCCCCAGTAATCAAATATCGTCGTACGGCCGTCATCGTTGCTGAAGCCTTCGAATCCCTCCCCAGGTTCACCTACCTCCTGCCCGTTATAAACCATCACCGGGCCGGTATTCAGCGTAGCGGTGATGATCATTCCCGGTATTCCCCGCCACAGGTCGCCCCCGAAATATTTTGATGTGATACGCTGCTCGTCGTGGTTTTCCATAAAGCGCAGCATGTGGTTATCGATCCCTTTGGTATCGCGGTTCCAAACCTGGTTGATGTCCCAGGTGGTACCGTCCCATTGACCGTGGGTTAGCTTGCGGATGGCATCGTACAGGCCCACTTTGTCGTACAGGTAATCGAATTTACCATCGGTTATATAACTATTATATTTTTCGATGACATAAGCTTCGCCAATGAAAATAAGCGCAGGATGTTCCGCTTTCAGCTTCGATATTACCCAGCCCCAGAACTCAACAGGAACCATTTCCACCATATCGCAGCGAAAACCGTCGATGCCTTTGGCGCTCCAGAAGGTCAGGATATCAAACATTTTATTCCAGACCGGCGGAATAGGGTCAAAATAGGTTTTCCTGCCATTGAGGTAATCAACCCCGTAATTCAGCTTAGCGGTTTCGAACCAATCGTTAAACGAAGGGTTGGATACAAACTTGTCATTGCCGGTCGCTTTGGCTGGTTTCTCATCAAAAAAACCATCCTTCATCGGGCTCCAGAATTCATCACCGCCCGGGTTGTAGCCCTTAGGTACTATAAATCCCTGGCCGGGAGTATAATAGAAATCATTCTTCGGGCTGAACGCTTTGGTTTTATCATCGTCGGCGCCAAAATCGCGAACACCAGCGGGTTTGGCATCTGAATTATAAGAGCGCGCCACGTGGTTCGGCACAAAATCCATAATGACCTTCATCCCATGTGCATGCGTACGCTGAATCAAAGCCTCGTATTCCGCGATGCGATTCCTGACATCAACCGCCAGGTCGGGGTCGACATCATAATAATCCTTCACCGCATAAGGTGACCCCGCCCTTCCTTTTACTACGTCCGGATCATCAACCTTTATGCCATAAGCAGAATAGTCCGTCATGGTAGCATGCTCGATCACCCCGGTGTACCAGATATGCGTAAAGCCCATAGCTTTCAATTCCTGCAAAGCCTTATCCGAAATATCGTTGAATTTGCCGGTCCCGTTCTCTTCAATGGAACCATAGTATTTATTGCGTGGATTAGCGTTGCCGAACAATCGTGGCAGCAATTGGTATATGATCAGCTTGTCATCAGGTTGGGTTGAACTCATTTCCAAATTTACACTTCTACCAATAATTGATCGTTCGCATCAACCAATTGGTCTTTGCCGTAGACGGATACAGTGATCTCCTTGCCCGAAAGGTTCGAGATATGCACACCTTCTTTTCCAATCTTAATATTAAGTAAAGTTCCTCTAAAACCAATATGGAACGAAAAAGAACTCCATTTGACCGGCAGGAACGGACTAAACGCTAACTTGTCATTTTTTACGCGCATTCCGCCAAATCCCTGTACAACAGCCATCCAGGTGCCCGCCATCGAGGTGATGTGGCAGCCGTCCTGGGTATCGTTGTTGTAGTCATCCAGGTCGAGGCGCGAGGTGCGTAGATAGAATTCATAAGCACGCGCCTCATCGCCCAGCTTAGCGGCGATCACCGCGTGTACGCATGGCGACAGCGACGATTCGTGCACGGTACGCGGCTCATAAAAATCGTAATTGCGGCGGATGGTCTCAATATCGTACTGATCCTCAAAGAAGTAAAGTCCCTGCAATACGTCGGCTTGCTTGATGTAGCATGAACGCAGTATCCTGTCCCAACTCCATTTTTGGTTCAGCGGGCGTTCGCTTACAGGAATATCTTTTACCAAAGTTTGATCCTTATCCATATAACCGTCCTGCTGCATGAATACGTCCAGCTTTTCGTTGTATGGATAGTACATCTTTTCGATGATGTCGCGGAATTTGCCAAACTCCTCTGCTTCATCCAGGCTGACCTTTGCGACCAACGCCTGGTATTTATCCGCATCTTCGGTCTTAACCGTAGCAGCCACATCAATCGCATACTGCATACACCAAACGGCTATGGTGTTGGTGTACCAGTTGTTGTTGACGTTGTTCTCGTATTCATTCGGTCCGGTCACACCAAGCATCACATATTTCTGGCGTTCTTCGGACCAATTCACCCGCTGCGCCCAGAAACGTGCAATAGCGATCAATACTTCGAGACCATAATCAGCAAGATATTGGTTATCCCTTGTATAGCGAACGTAGTCAAAGATCGCGTGAGCAATTGCCCCATTGCGGTGAATTTCCTCAAACGTGATCTCCCATTCGTTGTGCGATTCGGTCCCATCCATGGTGACCATCGGATATAGGGCAGCGCCGTCCTTAAAACCCAGGAGCTGCGCGTTTTCAATCGCTTTTCCCAGTTGCTTATAACGGTACAACAACAGGTTACGCGTTACCTTCTGTTCAGCCGTCGCGAGGTAGAAAGGTACGCAATAAGCTTCGGTATCCCAATATGTGGAACCGCCGTATTTTTCACCGGTAAAGCCTTTCGGACCGATGTTCAAACGGTCGTCCTCCCCCGTGTAAGTCTGGTTCAGCTGGAAGATATTGAAACGGATGCCCTGCTGCGCGGCAACGTCGCCCTCGATAATAATATCGTTATGCTGCCACTTTTTGTCCCAGGCTGCCGCCTGTTCAGCCAGCATGGTATCAAATCCTTTGGCACTGATGGTTTTCAGCGTGGTTTTCAGTACTTCGGCCAATGCATCAGCCGGATAGTTTTGGGAAGAGATATTCGCCGCGAACTTGGTAATTGTTATCGGCTGGCCCTGAGCAGCCTGCAATTTAATCTCACAGGCTACATATTTATCCTTTTGAATGCATTTTGAAGTGACATCAACCGGAACATTATTTTGGCTTATCGTAAATGTCTGACCCGTAGCGACCTCAAAACCCGTCTTTTTGGTACGCGATTGCACATATCCGCCATCGTTCCAGCAGTCCTTTTCTACTTCATCCCAGAATTTTTCATCGTAGTTGGAATCTTTGTTGACAACGTCACCGTTCACATAAGGCGTTATAGTAACGAGGCCTGAATAATTCAACGGAGTTATGGTATACCTGATAGCGCCGGTCTCATCATCGGCCATACTGCAAAAACGAACAGCTTCAACCTCAACTTCAACTCCCTTCGCGGTTTTTGCGCGGGAAGTTCTTTTCAGGTAACCGTCCTTCATATTCAATTCGCGGCAGAAAGCGGAAACCTCGCATTTGGCCAGGTCAAGCTGCTCGTCGCCTAAAACCACATCGATACCGATCCAGTTGGCGGCATTGATCACTTTCGCAAAATATTCAGGGTAACCGTTCTTCCACCAGCCCACACGGGTTTTGTCGGGGTAATAAACCCCGGCCACGTAATTGCCGGACAAAGTCTCGCCGCTGTAAGCTTCTTCAAAATTGGCGCGCTGGCCCATACGGCCATTGCCCAAACTAAAAATGCTTTCAGATATTAAGTTCAATTCAGGTTTAAAGCCTTCCTCAATTATTTTCCACTCATCGGCTTGTATATAGTTCTTCATGTATTCGTATTAATCCTTAATCAATACAGGCGTCTTTATGCCGCGACACCTGATCTTTCTAACTCTCTTAATTTTTCAATGCTCATTTTATCCAGGCCGCTCACCACCAGGTTTGCCCTACCCAGTACGTCGGGTGAACAAATGCCCACGGACCTCATACCGCCGTTTATCGCAGCTTCAATGCCTGCAATAGCGTCTTCAAAAACAACGCAATTTACAGGCGGTATTCCTAATGCTTCAGCTCCTTTCAAAAACACCTCCGGGTCAGGCTTGGGCTTGCTTACTTTATTACCATCGATCACAGCATCAAATAAATGATCGATCCCCACCTTTTCCAGGATGGTCCCCGAATTTTTGCTTGCTGAACCGAGCGCCGTTTTTATGCCCGCGCTTTTGCATGCTTCAACAAACTCTTTGGCGCCGGGCAATATTTCAGCCGGCGTCATCTGGTTAATCATGTCTACATACCAGGCATTTTTTCTTGCGGCAAGTTCTTCTTTTTCCGCCTCGGTTTTGGTCAGACCGCCCCAGCCCAGTATCAAATCAAGCGAAGCCATGCGGCTTACGCCCTTTAGCTTTTCGTTATCGTGCTCGGTAAAATCAAACCCGAGCTCATTCGCCAATCTTTTCCACGCTTTGTAATGGTAAACCGCTGTATCAACGATTACCCCGTCCAGGTCAAAAACGCAAGCCAATATTTTATTCATATCATTCAGCCTATAACGCTGATTTTAAGTCACTAAATATATTCATTAATGGGTATTAGACGGTATTATTTCTAAAACTAATGTCGCCTTCGCAGGTAACGTCAGTTCCGACAGGTCGATAGTATCCCCGGTAGCCACATTACGCGCTTTTGCCGCCCCGTTTATTCGTTCTGTATAACGCCCGGTGGTGATCGACTGCTCTTTCTCGTTGCTGTTATAAACCACCATAACTGTCTTTTGCTTGTCATACCTGAAATACACATATACGCCCTGCTCCGGGATATACTGCATCAATTTGCCTGTTTGTAAGGCAGTGGTGTTCTTGCGGTAATTAGCCAGCGAACGGATGTAATTAAAAGCATCGTTTTCCCTATCGGATCTGCCCGATGCAACGAACTTATTGTCTTTATCGCCCGGCCAGCCGCCCGGAAAATCCTCACGCACCAGGCCATCGGGGTTCGAAAAATTCTTCATCAGTATCTCGTCGCCGTAATACATCTGAGGCACGCCCCTCATGGTCATCAGCATGGCGAAAGCCGATTTGAATTTGGTAATATCTTCACCCACAACCGACAAGATCCGGCTCATGTCGTGGTTATCCAGGAAGATGGTATTCTTTGTCGCATCCTTATACAAAAAGTCCTGCGCCATTACCGAATAGAGGCGATTTACGCCGTCGGTCCAGCCCGGTTTGCCATTCAGCGCCTCATAAACAGCTTCCTTCCATACTCCATCGGTTACGCCCGGTAAGTGGGTATCCAACCCGCGATTTACCGTATTACCTTCGGTAAAGAAAGCCTGGTTGGCTGCCGACCAAACCAGCGTTTCGCCGAAGATCGACAGGTGCGGGAACTCGGCCCTCACATCCTGTGCCCATTGCGACATATAAACCGGGTCGTTATACGGATAGGTATCCAGCCTGAACCCATCCACGCCGGCGTACTCAACCCACCAGATGTGGTTTTGGGTAAGGAAATGCTGTACATAAGGGTTGTTTTCGTTCATATCGGCCATCCGGTGGTCGAACCAGCCGTCGAGCATTTGCTTGCGGTCGGCCGGAGAAGCATGCGGGTCCATTACCGCAGCATCCCGGAAGTTCGATTTGGTATACTTCGGCCATTGGTGCACCCAGCTTTTCATCGGCATATCCATGATAGTATAACCTTCGGTGCCGGCGTGATTATGCACCAGGTCCATTACCACTTTCATACCCATGGAATGGCATTTATCTACGAATTTCTTGTACAATTCATTGGAGCCGTAGCGAGGATCGATCTTATAATGATCGGTAACCGCGTAACCATGGTATGAAGCCGAAGGCTCATCATTTTCAACAGCCGGTGTCAGCCATATGGCCGTTACACCTAAATCCTTCAGGTAATCAAGGTGATTCATAACGCCCTGCAGATCGCCGCCATGACGGCTGAACATTTTGGCACGGTTGATACCCTGCTCGCGCATTCCGGGAACTGAATCATTCTTCGGATCGCCGTTGGAAAAACGGTCGGGCATGATGAGATAGATCAGGTCCTTGTTGGTCACTCCTTGTGCACGGTTAGCCGACTGGTCGCGTTTCTTCAATTGATATTGATAGATCAGGCCCTTTTCACCCGCTTTGGTGAATTTGATCGGGAACGTTCCCGGAACTGCCGAGGAAAAAATGCGCAGATCGACAAATAAGTAATTAGGATTTTCGACCTTATGCACCGCTACTAGCTTCACGCCGGGGTAGCTCAGCTCCACTTTCCGGGCCGAAATATCCTTGCCGTGAATGATGAGCTGCAGGTCTGGATTGTGCATGCCGGTCCACCAAAACATGGGTTCTATGCGCTCCAGGGCAGGAATTTGAGCCGAAGCGCCCAGGGCTATCAGGAAGCAGCACGTGGTTAAAAATAGTGATTTTCTCATACGAGGTTTTACAGGAAAATAATTGAGCGGGAACTGAAAAAAATGGTTGGTTACCGCGTTCCAAATTTATAATAAAATTGATTTGTTGCCAGAAAATGTGAAAATGTTTGGGGTTAGAGATCAGAGGTTGGAGATTAGAGATTAGTTTTGCGTGAGAAGTCAGAAATCGGAAGTCGGAGGTCTGGCCCAAAAATGAGTAGAGACGCAATGCATTGCGTCTCTACTCGGATCACCATCTATCCAATCCCAGCAATTTCCTCCCCAGCGGCGATAATTCAGCCACCGCGTTTTTCTTCTCGCGTTCCAGCGGATCACCCGGGAAAGCATAACCCTGCATGGCCTCACGACTTTGCCAGCTGTTAATGCGCCACTGGCGCAGTTCTTCATTCTCCTCCTGTGCGGGCATCATCGCTATATATTGCGCGATGCGAACCTTATTACCGCTGGTATTGGCGCGTATGCCGTGCGGTTCCAGGCTATTGAAGATCAGCAGATCGCCGGCTTCCAGTTTTACTTTCTCTATTTTGAATCCAGTTACGTCCGGTTTGTAATGGTCGCGGTCAGCAGGCTGGGTTAATTTCCAGGTATCGTAGGTACGGTACAGCTCCGGCACACACTGGAAACCGCCCATGTTCTCATCGGTCTGATCGGCCAGGGCAAGCACCCCCTGCACGTTCTGCGGTTTGGTTTCGGGGTCATAGTCCCAGTGAATAAATCCTTTATACTCAAAACCGGGGCGCAAAGGGAAATTCAAATTAGCCCTGTCTATCGTCACCCAAAGCTTTTCGGTGCCCCATACATCAGCAAAAGCCTGGTGCACTCTCGGGAATTGACGGTTGTCCCACATATACTGCTGGTTGTATATTTCCACCATGCCTGTATTGTTCAGTTCGGTCATTTGCATCTGTACATTTGGGCGTTTGTACCAGCTTTCAATATCGTTAGGATCCTTATCTTCATATTGCCACAGGTAATCTGCAAGGCGTTTGGCCTGCTCTTTCGGCACGGCATTTTTGACGACCACATAGCCATTTTCCACCCAAAACTTCCAGTCTTCTTCGCTTAATACACGTAAAGGCTCGCCGTTGCTGCGGTCGTTCAACCTGATCTGGCTCGTTTTAGCGGTTGAAGGGTTGCCGGGTATTTCTTTATGGGCATTTTCGGAACTCATGGTCGTCGCCATGGTAGCCATAGTTTGATTTTCAGTGTTCATTTTCACTATTGATTTACAATTCAAAGGTATTGCGCCGGTTAGTTGTACCTATCCTGTACAATGACCAAAATTTGCTCTCTATTGACTTATTTGTTATTTTTATACTATTCAATTGCGCAATGAAAGAAATACAGCTCGAAAAAGTGGACTTTGAACCGGGAAAATCCTTCAAGCTTTTTTCACCGAGGTTGCGCAATACCTTTCTCTGGCATTACCATCCGGAAATCGAGCTGGTATATGTTGAGGCCGACGCCGGCATCCGTCATGTCGGATCTCATATCTCGGGTTATACCCAAAGCGACCTGGTCTTTATCGGCAGTAATATTCCTCACCTTAATTTCGATTACCGCCTGCGCAACGATTACCACCAGGTTGTAGTTCAACTCCGTGAAGATTTTATGGGGACGGCATTAAGCACAGCGCCTGAACTCTCAGCCATTAGCCTGTTATTCAAAAAAGCACCATTTGGCGTGGCATTTCATGGCGAGACAAGAATGCTGGCGGGCGAACGGCTGAAAAGGCTGCACTTACTGCCGTCTTTCACCCAATTGATAGAATTGATGGATATTTTCCAGTTGCTGGCCGGTTCATCCGAATATGCCATCCTGAATAATGAACATATGAGTTTGCCATTCGTGCTGAAGGACAAAATACGCATGGGCGCTGTTTACGAATACATCGGCGCCAACTACAACCGCAAACCGGACGTGAACGTGGTAGCGGAAAAGGTAAACCTGACTACGCCGGCCTTTTGCCGTTATTTCAAACGCCAGGTGAATATGACGTTCACCGATTTCGTGAACCAGTACCGCATCGATATGGCTAAAAATTTCCTGATGCAGGATAAAAATGTAACCGAAGTTTGCTATTCGGTTGGATTCGAAAGTCTATCTTACTTTAACAAGCTATTTAACCAGGTTGTTGGCGAAAACCCCTCCGATTTTAAGAAAAAATGGCTAAAAAGACGATTTGGGTAAAATCGGAATAAAACCATATAACCTATTTTAAGTAACCCCGTATAAAAGGCTGTTTTCAAAGCAATTATTAACGGGGATATGAAGAAACTGATCGGAACATTGCTGGTGATCGCAGGAGCACTGACCTCATGCGTAAAATTTACAGGCGACCCCGGCATCGATCCGATAGGGACACCAAAGCGTATAACGAAGACCAGCAACCCTGAAACAACCACGATACCTGCTGTTGACTCGATCAAAAATGTCAATGGTTCGGTAGTACTGCAGCTTGTCATAGATTCCGCCAACACCCAGGAGCTTAAGCTCAGTTTCGATCCGCACTCGCAAACAATGTATAAACCGGACATAGATGTCCTGGCACAGCAGAATTCGGGCAAGATAAACCTTTCATGGCTTTCTAGCGATAATGTGGCGTTATCGGCTTATACAATGCCATTGAAACCGCCAGCTGCAAAGATAGGCCTGCGCATTGATGCGCAAGCCGATGGTCTTTACGCATTGAATCTTAAGGTACTTCAATCCATACCTTTGCCTTACGATCTATGGTTAAAGGACAGTTTCACAAAGGACTCACTTGAACTTCGTTACAACCCCACATACTCATTCAATATCATCAAGTCCGATACCAGCACATTTGGCGCAAACAGGTTCAAACTGGTTATCCGTTTGCGTTGATCCGATAGTAAACTTAGCAAACGGCCGAACTCGAAAAGCTGCCCTGCTCAACAAATTTTTCAACCTGGTTGCAGCGCGAAAATCTCTCATATTTTATAAAAAATATTAAAAAAATAAATCGCGTAAAAACCGTATCAATGCTATCATAGCGATAAATATTTGCATAATAATTAACTGATTTTATTATAGTTATGAAAATCAGCCCTGATATTCTCGCTTTATTTAAATCAAGGATTTGCTGTTAATCGGCTGTGCATAAAATCACATAACCTATTTCAAATACCCTCGTATACAAGGCAGTTTTAATAAAAAATTGGTTCTGAGGGATATATGAAAAAGATAATTGGAGCATTAGCAATATTTGCCGTAGCCGCGTTCGTTTCGTGCAAGAAAGATACTATTAAACCCGGTACAACTTCGGGAAACACTCAGCAGGTATCGACCGTTAATACCGATACCAAAGGCACCACCAGCACAACGGCTGCCGACGACTCACTAAATAATGTAAAGGGTATAGTAAGACTGCAGCTTGCACAGGACTCCATCAATTGCGATAATATCCTGATCAATTTCGATCCGAACTCTCAAGCGGTATATACGCCGGGCAAAGACGCCCCTACACTGCTGGGCTTCGGCAAAGTAAGTTTATCCAGCTTTTCAAGCAACAATATTCCTTTGTCGATTTATACGCTGCCCCTGACTCAAAACGGGGTCAAGATACGGCTGGCCGTAAACGCTCAAAAAAACGGTGTCTACATGATGAACCTGAAAGCCATCGAATCTATTCCCCAGGCTTACGACCTATGGCTTATGGACCGCTATAGGAAAGACTCGGTTGAATTGCGCTATAACCCCACTTATGCCTTTAATATTATCAAGTCTGATACCAGTTCATTTGGCGCAAACAGGTTCAGGCTTGTCATCCGCACGCACTAATGCTTCAATAATTTTTCATCCCGGGTAGCATCGGCATTCTTTTTATTTATCTTGGCGGTACCAATACAGCCTGATGAAATTTCGCGCTATCCTTTCAACCGCAATCACTTTACTGCTCATTTGGGCGCTCGAGGCCAAATTCGGCGATTTCCCAAGATTTGGCGAATTCCTCAATCCCGGTACCGGTTTCTGGCAAAACGCCGAAAGTAAAAATACATCCTCAACGGAAGACCTGAAAATACAGGGTCTGCAAGGCAAAGTAACCGTCAAATTCGACGAGCACCGCATTCCTCACATTTTCGCTGAGACCGATCACGACCTGTATCTCGTGCAGGGATACCTCACGGCCAGGGATCGCCTTTGGCAAATGGACATTCAAACCCGCGCTGGTGCAGGCCGGCTTTCTGAAGTTGTTGGCCCGAAGGCTTTGGAGATCGACCGCTACCACCGGCGGATGGGCATGAGCTATGGCGCTGAAAATTCCTTAAAGGGCATGATGAAGGACCCGGAGAGCCGGATGATGATCGAAGCTTACACCGAAGGCGTGAACGGCTATATCCATCAGCTTAAGCCAAAAGACTATCCTATCGAATTTAAACTGCTGGATTATGCACCTGAGGAATGGAAAACGATCAATTGTGCTTATTTATTGAAGAATATGTCTGAAACGCTGGCCGGCGATTCCAAGGATTTTTCAATGACGAACGACCTGAAAGTTTTCGGCGCGGCGACAGTTAATGATCTTTTCCCGGACTACCCGTTCCACGAGGATCCTATCATCCCGGTTGGTACTAAATGGGATTTCAAGCCTTTGACCGTCCCGAAACCGTCCGCAGAATTCATAGCGCAAATGACAGATAAGATCAAAGACACAAAAATTGAACCGGGGGTTGGCAGCAATAACTGGGCGATATCGGGCAGCAAATCAGCCAATGGCTACCCTATCCTGGCCAATGATCCGCATTTGAACCTGACATTTCCTTCTATCTGGTACCAGGTACAAATGACGTCGCCTACGGTGAATGTTTATGGCGCTTCTCTGCCAGGTGCGCCGGGTGTGGTTATCGGCTACAATCAAAATATCAGCTGGGGCGTGACCAACGTGGATGCCGATGTGATGGACTGGTACCAGGTAAAATTTAAGGATAACAGCAAAAACGAATATTGGTATAACAATCGCTGGAACAAAACCACCAAAAGGGTTGAGATCATCAATGTAAAAGGTCAAAAACCGCTCATCGACACGGTAATTTACACGCATCACGGGCCGGTGGTTTATGACAACCTCTCGCAAAGGCCCAAAGAAGGCCGCGAAGATATCCCTATCGGAAACGCACTGCGCTGGATAGCGCACGATGAATCGGACGAGTTCAAGTGCTTTTACCTGCTGAACCGCGGAAAGAATTATGATGATTACCGCAAGGCACTTACCTATTATGTGGCGCCGGCGCAAAACTTCATTTTTGCCGACAGGGAAAAGGATATTGCCATAACACCAAACGGCAAATTCCCGCTCAAATACCGCGACCAGGGCAAATACGTATTGGATGGCAGCGACCCGGCCGACGACTGGCATGGGTGGATACCCTATGATCAAAACCCCACGGTGAAGAACCCTCCGCAGGGATTTGTGCGATCGGCGAACGAATCTCCGGCTGACCAAACTTACCCTTACTATATCAATTGGCAATTTGAACTGTACGACCGCGGGAAGCGGATCGACGATCTATTGACCGCTATGAAGAATGCTACGGTGGATACCATGAGCAAAATGCAGATGGATGATTACAGCATGCGCGCTCATGATGTACTACCAACTTTGCTGAAATATCTTGATGTGTCCGAACTTGATAAAACCCAAGCCGAGGCCTTAAACCTGGTCAAAAAATGGAATTTGCATTTTGATGCCAGCTCTGAAGGTGCAAGCGTCTTCAATGCCTGGTGGCTGAAATTCTACGACCTGGTATGGGATGAGTTTGACCGGAAGAATACTTTGCTGAATAAACCATCATTTGATCGCACCGAGAAACTATTGCTGATGGAGCCAGGTTCCAAGTGGTTTGACATTATTAAAACGCCTGCCAAAGAAAACTGCACCGACATAGTGACTATGGCTTTCATTCAATCAGTTGGCGATTGGGTAAAACAAATTGGCGATCCCGGTAAAAAGTGGCAATGGGGCGATGTTAAGGATTCACATATCAACCATTTAGCTAATCTGCCCGGTTTCGGCACAGGACATTTCTCCGTAGGTGGCACCGGAGCCGTGATCAATGCATTAAAAGGCGGCAACGGCCCGTCATGGCGTATGGTAGTGCAGATGGGGCCGCAGGTAAAAGGCTATGGCATTTTCCCCGGCGGCGAATCGGGCAACCCCGGCAGCCATTATTATGACGATATGTTTGAAACCTGGAAAGATGGCAAACTGAATGAATTGCTTTTCCTCTCTTCGCAGGATGAAAAGTCGGACCGGATAAAATCAACCTTAACCCTAAGCAGCAAGTAAAATGTTATTTCTCATCATACTTATACTGTCGTTCATTTGCAACTACTTTTTGCCCTGGTGGTTTGTAGCTGTAATAGCCTTTTTGGCAGCGCTTGCAACGGGGAAAAAGCCGGGCAGATCATTCCTGGCGGGATTCCTGGCCGTGTTTATAGCATGGGCAATACTGGCGCTCTTAAAAAGTATACCTAACGATAATATTCTCGCAACGCGCGTTGCTCACTTAATGCAATTACCAAACTGGATTGCGCTTCTGATCGCTGCAGGTATCATCGGCGGACTGGTCGGCGGCATGGCTGCATTGTCTGGCGCATTGATCCGAAAGGCTTACAGGAAATAAAAAAAGCGCCCTTTCAGGCGCTTCTATCAAATTAGCTTGGTTTGATTTTTAATCCAGTGTTGCCAGTGTATTCTTCAGGTCAGTTACCGCCTTTGTGGTACTTTTTGAATCATTGAAGATATCTTCGGAACTCATATCGTCGCCATAATAAGCGTGATTAGCTCTTTTATCTATCGCTAAACTGGTACCATTCAGACTTATCCCGGCAAAAAGGCCCCTGCTGCGTGAGTAGGAGTAAACTTCGGCTTTAAACTGGTAATCCGTGTTCGCCGAAGTGCTTCGGCCAACCGGCCCTGCCGCTGCGGAAATATCACCGCCGATAGTTACGTCGGCGTTTTTAACTTTGGTAAGCGCGCCTTTATGACGGAATACCAGCACCAAATCGACAGCCTGTACACCAATCTGCGGACCAATGCTGCCGCCTGTAAGCGTAACGAATACAGGATCGCTCCAGGTGCCGTCATCCAGTTTTACAATAGCTATGCCTTTACCTCTTTTACCGCCAATACCGATACCGGCATTGATCATGCTCGGGATAATTACAATTCCTTTATATTCTGATATCAGGTCGTGCGGGATGCTTTCCTTCATTTTGTCAAATTCCTTCAGCACGTTGGCCGCTTCGTGTAGTCTTTCTGTTTCCTTGCTCTCGTCTCTGAACGAGGTGAATGCCAATACCGCGGTCATTACCAGTGGCATCCACAAGAATCTTAGCGTTTTCATAGTTTTTCAGTAGGATGTTTGCCTATAAACCAAGAAAAGGCCAAAAAGTTTCAGTTATTCGCCCTTTACATTTGCACATCTGCATATCCGCATCCCGATAATTATTGGGACACATCCATTTATATTTGCGAAGTGAACAAACCCCTTAAAGAGCAGATACTCTCAATCTCCAATGAACAGCAATTTGCGGATGCGGCTTTGCAGATTTTCCGTTTCCAGGCTGAAAATTGTGCCGTATATAAGGAGTTTATCACAAACCTCGGGATCAACCCATCTGAGGTAGGAACAATCGACCATATCCCATTTCTGCCTATCAGCTTTTTCAAGACACACGATGTTTTGAGCGGGAATGAACCTGTTGACGTCACTTTTACGAGTTCAGGAACGACCGGGATGGTCAACAGCAAGCACCTGGTAGCCGATGTAAGCTGGTACGAAGAAAGCTTCCGCCGGGCCTTTGAAATATTCTATAGCGATGTCAAAGACTACTGTATTTTGGCTTTGCTACCCTCCTACCTGGAGCGTGAGGGATCGTCGCTGATCTATATGGCGGAGGACCTGGTGAAACGTTCGGAAAATCCTGACAGTGGCTTCCATCTCTACAATCACGAAGACCTTTTTCAGCAACTCAGAAAACAGCAGCAAGCCCAAAGGCCTACCTTGTTAATAGGCGTCACATTCGCCCTGCTTGATTTCGTTGAACTGTACCAGTTGAATTTTCCCGAACTCATTGTGATGGAAACCGGCGGGATGAAAGGCCGGCGCAAGGAAATGATACGCGAGGAACTGCACGAAACCTTATGCAAAGGCTTCGGCGTGGACGCAATTCACTCCGAATATGGGATGACTGAACTGCTTTCACAAGCTTATTCCAAAGGTGAAGGCATATTCAACTGCCCGCCATGGATGCGCATTATTACCCGGGATACCAACGACCCGATGAGCAATCTTTCGGGCAGCCAAACCGGCGGCATCAATGTGATCGACCTGGTCAACATCAACTCTTGTTCGTTTATTGCGACACAGGATTTGGGGCGAATTTATCCCGACGGTTCATTCGAAGTTTTAGGCCGTTTTGACAACTCTGATATTCGCGGCTGCAACCTGTTGATCGCTTAAACTTAACTTGCAACTAATATTTTATTCCTAATTTTGCTTGACATTGATAAAGCCATGATGGACAAATTTCTAAACGACCAGCAAGATCCCAAAGCGGTCGAAAAAGTATATACCCGTTTAACCGACCTGCTTACCACCGGCGAAGAAATTATCTACATCGCCACGCAGAAAAAGCCTTTAGTGAACCTTCTGCCCGATTGCGTTGCGCTCACCAATAAACGCGTATTATTTTTCACCCCGGCTAACCTGGGCCTGTCCACCAAATTCATCGATTTTGTTTGGAAAGACATTGTGGACGTATCGATCAAGGAAGAGATCATCGGCACTGTATTCTTTGTAAAAACCGCCAACCAGGCCGAAATGGGCGTTGATTACCTGCCAAAGGTTCAGGCGCGTAAACTTTACCAATACGCACAGGAACGTAAAGAAGAAGAACGCGAGGCCCGCCGCCAGCGCGACCTGGAAGAAAAACGTGCGGAGTCTGGCTCATTCAATTTCGATCATAATGCCGAGCCTGCAACAACGGCATCTCAACCAGAACCTGCGGCAGCACACCAACCGGTCCCGCTCATAGTTCACGAAGAACCGAAGGACGAACTGACCGAAAAACTCAAAAAACTGCGGATGTTGTTCGACCAGGGTTTGATCTCGCAGGACGAATATAATAGTAAGAAATTGGAGTTGTTGAGCGACCTTTAATTTAGGTGAAAGGCGAAAGGTTAACTTACTCCTTTTGACTGCGTCTATTTAATAAGTGTCATAGCTCATCTTCTGCTCAACGACCAGCTATGGTGCGCTGCTTGCTTAATTCCTTGGCGAAATTCTCCTGAGACCTGGTGACAAATTGCTTGTACCCATTCGCATCAATGAAAACGCGCGGACCATCCTTCGGATAACGCTTAAGTTTTCCGGGCAAGTCAAAGTATCCGCCATGCGCGCCCAGGAAGACGTCACAGGGTAGCTCGTGCAATTCAGTAAACGTATGCTGAAAATCCTGAACGATATCGGGATAACTTACAGGATGGCCCGGAGTGGCGACGAAATGATATTCCGACCAAAAGCCAGTTCCTCCAACGATGACGATATTACGCACGGTTCCGGTTGGCTCGCCCGGAAGATGGGATCGCATCGTCCAGGTGGTACACCCGCGTGTGTGGCCTGCGGTTTTATGGGCAATAAGCGTTACACCGTCAAGACTCACGCTGTTACCGTCATGGAGAACCTGATCTACATGTGCAGGAGGATAACCCGGAACATTCGGTGATGGGGATAGAAAATCGGCCCGTGCACCGGATTCAACAACACCCACATCACCGTCCATTACCATGTTCCTTGCATGCGTTTCACGAATTATTTCTGCCGCACCTCCCATATGATCATCATGCGCCTGGCTATTGAGCAGAATCTTGATATCCTTCCAATGAAAGCCCAATTTCTCTACACTTGCCCTTATCTGGGGCGGAGAGACGGTAAGGTTTGCGTTGATGAGAATGTTTCCTTTCGGCGTCACGATGAGGTAGCTGGCAAGATCCTGGCTTCCCACGTAATACAGGTTATCAGCAATTCGGAACGGAGCAATCGGAGTAGTCCATGACGGGTCTACCGTCGCTGTAACAGGCGTGAAGAATAATAGCGATAGCATCCAAACAAAGGCAAAGCGCATAAACTTAATGGATAATTATATTTGGTATAATATCAGTTTTATTCAGCGATGATCAGAAAATAATTCTTCTTTCCTTTTTGGGCGACGATGAATTTGCCATTAATAAGATGGCCGACATCGTAAATATCATTCTCTGAGTTCACCTTGCTCTTATTGATCGCTACGCCTCCGCCCTGGATCATCTTTTTCGCTTCCCCTTTGGAGGGGAAAACGGCAGTTTTGGTAGTGAGCAGGTCGGTAACATTTATGCCTTGCTTCAACTCTTCCTTTGAAACATCGAAATTAGGAACACCTTCGAACAGGCCCAATACCTCTGAATCATTCAACTCACTTAAGAACTCAATACCCGTATTACCGAACAGGAATTCAGACGATTTGATCGCCTTCTCATATTCCGCTTCGCCATGTGTACGGATCGTAATATCCATAGCCAGCGCTTTTTGTAACGCACGTAAATGCGGCGCTGCCGTATGTTCAGTCTCTATGGCTTCTATCTTTCCCTGATCAAACAGTGTGAATATCCGGATATAGGCCTTCGCATCCTCGTCTGAAGCATTTAGCCAGAACTGGTAAAATTGGTACGGGGAAGTCTTCTCCGGATCGAGCCAGATATTGCCGCCTTCGGTCTTGCCGAATTTTGAACCATCGGCTTTTTTTATGAGTTGGGTAGTAAGCGCGAATGCCTCACCCCCATCCTTTCTACGGATCAGTTCGGTCCCCGTAACGATATTACCCCATTGGTCAGAGCCGCCCATTTGCAGCGCACAATTATTGTGTTTCCATAGGTAGTAAAAATCGTAACCCTGCACTAGCTGGTAAGTAAACTCCGTGAAAGACATCCCTGTATCCCCGCCGATGCGGTTCTTCACCGAATCTTTGGCCATCATATAATTTACCGTGATGTGCTTGCCCACATCGCGGATGAAATCTAAAAATGTATAATCCCTGAACCAATCATAGTTATTCACCATCTGCGCGCTATTGGCGCCGCGATCAAAGTCAAGGAATTTTTCCAATTGCTTCTGAATGCCTTTCAGATTATGCAGAAGCACGTCCTCTGAAAGCAAATTACGCTCCTGCGATTTGCCTGAGGGATCGCCTACCATTCCTGTAGCGCCGCCAACTAAAGCAAAAGGCTTATGCCCCGCCCGCTGGAAATGGATCAGCGTCATGATCTGCGCCAGGCTGCCCACATGCAACGAATCCGCTGTCGGGTCGAACCCTATATAACCGGAAACCATACCTTTACTCAGTAATTCGCCGGTCCCGGGCATTATATCATGCAGCATGCCGCGCCAGCGCAATTCTTCTACGAAATTCATTCTCAGTTCTTCTTCAAAGCCGCAAATATATAAGTTAAATCGGTGTAATCACACCCCGCTAACCTGTGTAATCCCAATATCAAATCGGTGTAATCATACTTCCTCAATCGGTGTAATCCAAAAAACATTGCGTACCTTGAAGGAAAATTTCGCCCGAAAGTGAAGCCCTATGAATTTTCTATCGCATTTTTATTTCGACCGGGAAACCACGAACTATTACCATACCCTCGGTACGGTGCTGCCCGACCTGTTGAAAAATGCGGATAAAACAATCAACCTTCACCCCGAAAAGCTGCATCACAACGACCCCGATATTAACGACCTCATAACCGGCTGGCAAAAGCACCTGGATGTCGACCGCTATTTTCACTCCTCCTATTTCTTTACCAAACGCGCCAGTGAGCTTCGGCAATTGCTGACGCCTGCGGTTCAGGGTTCGCCCGTGAAAACCTTCTTCCTGGGCCATATTGCGCTTGAGCTGATGTTGGACAACCTGCTGATCACGACTAACCGGGTTTCGCCCGATGACTTCTACGAACACCTGGCCGCCTGCAAAAATGATGTGATCGAAGAGTTTTTAAACTTTTCAGGGCTTGCCGATACCGATCAATTCTTCCGCTTTTACGAGAACTTCAAGCGCAGCCGTTACCTGGAAACCTACAGCGAAACCCAGCAGATTGCTTACGCCTTGCGGCGCATCTGTATGCGCGTATGGCATGATCCCTTCACACCGGAACATGAGGGCAGAATGAACGCTGTACTGGCCGCCTACCGGGATGATCTTTACCCCAGCTTTATGACGATTTTCGACCTGATCCAGTATAAGTTGGATCACCCATCCTCCTAAGCAAGATTGAATCCGGTTAAAATCGGTGTAATCACCTCAGAATCGGCCTAATCACAATTAAAATTTTTTTATTACGCGAAAATATATCCGTACCTTTGCAGTCCCAATTGCATAATTGGGAAAAGGAGAAATTTATTTTGGCAAAAAAACAAGAAGCAGAAAAAGAACTCAAAGCTAAGGAAGCAGAACTCGGTGTAGTGGCTGCAACCAAAGAAAAAGAAAACATCGAATCAGAAGCTGATTCACTCTCGATCGAGGAGATCAAATCAAAAGTAGCTACCAGCAATGAAGATTTTGACTGGGACGCTGACGAAAAGAAATTCGGCAATTACAGCGAAGCCGACCGCGAAAAGCTCGAAAAAATGTATGATGGCACCTTCAATTCCATCAACAAGGGCGAGATCATCAGCGGTATAGTTGTAAGCATCAACAGTAAAGACGTGGTATTGAACATCGGCTTTAAGTCGGATGGTTTGGTATCCGTATCTGAATTCCGTGACACGCCTGATCTGAAGATCGGTGATTCGGTAGATGTTTTTGTTGAATCGCAGGAAGACGCCAACGGACAGCTGGTACTTTCGCGCAAGCGTGCAAAAACCCAGAAATCATGGGAGCGCATTAATGAAGCATTGGAAAAAGACGAGATCATCACCGGCTTTGTGAAGAGCCGCACCAAAGGTGGTCTTATCGTTGACATAATGGGCGTTGAAGCCTTTTTACCGGGCTCACAGATTGACATTAAGCCTATCAGGGATTATGACATTTATGTGGGCAAAACAATGGAATTCAAAGTCGTTAAGATCAATCACGAGTTTAAGAACGTAGTGGTATCGCACAAAGTGCTAATCGAGGACGACCTGGAAAACCAGAAAACAGAAATTGTGGCCAAGCTTGAAAAAGGCCAGGTATTGGAAGGTACCGTTAAAAACATTACCGACTTCGGTGTATTCATCGACCTTGGCGGTGTTGACGGCTTGCTGCACATTACCGATATATCCTGGGGCCGTATCGAGCATCCGCGCGAAGTGCTGGCACTTGATCAGAAGATCAACGTGGTGGTACTCGACTTTGATGACGAGAAAAAACGTATCGCCCTTGGTTTAAAACAACTCACCCCGCATCCTTGGCAGTCGCTTGACGAGAAGATCGTTATAGGCTCCAAAGTTAAGGGCCGTGTAGTTACCGTTGCCGATTACGGCGCGTTCCTTGAGATCATTCCGGGTGTTGAAGGTTTGATCCACGTATCAGAAATGTCATGGTCACAAAACCTGCGCAACCCACAGGAATTCCTGAAGGTTGGCGACGAAGTTGAGGCTCAGGTATTGACCCTGGACCGCGACGAGCGCAAAATGTCGTTGGGTATCAAACAATTGACCCCAGACCCATGGCAGAATGCTGCTGAGCGTTACGCGGTTGGCACCAAGCACTTGGCTACAGTGAAGAACATGACCAACTTCGGTGTGTTTGTTGAACTGGAAGACGGCATCGATGGTCTGATCCACATTTCGGATCTCTCATGGTCGAAGAAAGTGAACCATCCTAATGAATTCACCAAAGTTGGTGAGAAATTAGACGTGGTTGTACTGGAACTCGACGTTGAGAACCGCAAGCTGAGCCTGGGCCACAAGCAGTTGGAAGAAAACCCATGGGATACTTTCGAAACCATCTTCACTATCGGTTCTATCCACGATGGCACCGTATTAAAGGTAACCGACAAAGGCGCTGTGATCGCGCTGCCATACGGCGTTGAAGGCTTCGCTCCTACCAAGCACATTGTGAAGGAAGACGGCAAGAGCCTGAAAGGCGAGGACACTGCTGAATTCAAGATCATCGAATTCAACAAAGATCAGAAGCGTATACTGGTATCTCACGCACGCATCTGGGAAGAGGCCCGCGACGAGGTGAGGAACCAGGAGCACGAAAGCCGCAAGAAAGAAGCGAAAGCTACTGTTAACGCGGTGAAGAAGGTTAAAGAGTCGGTTGAGAAATCAACACTTGGCGACCTGAGCGTGCTTGCACAACTGAAAGAGCAGATGGAAGGCGCTGAAAACAAAGCGAGAAAGACCGCTGCCAAAAAATCAGAAGAAGCTAAATAAGCTGAATAAATTTAAATCCTTTAGAAGCGCCCCGCCCGGAAACGAGCGGGGCTTTTTATTACACCATGTGTTCACGATCGCACCACTTTCGACCACTTTTTACAACAAAACGCGTTGGCTTGCACCATTTTATGACGTACACTAAGGCCAAAATTTACATAAACTTGGCCATTTTTGTGAACAAGAAAAGGACAAATTGCTGCAATACAGCCAATTGCTGCTGAAAACCATGTACACACAAAAAAGCCCGATCCGGACGAAAACGTCTGTGAATTTTTAGATTTTTACCACTTTTGACAACTTCAGACCTTTAAAATAGGGTTAAAGGGCGCTTAGTGTAGAATGAATGTGTATGAACTTTGGGGTGGGTTTTGAAGGTTGGGAACACGAAGCAATTCAATTTAGGCACCTCGGGAGGTCGTCCGCTCCTTTGGTTAAAACATACTTCACAGGCATTAGCCCACAATATAGCGATTTTAACGGAATTGCATCAATGAAACAAAAGTTATCGCGATCTCAGGAGGCTTTCCGCACACTAAGAAACGCCAGCAAGGAATTAAGTGTCTGTTGGGTCTGTGTAAGGATATAGCGGTTACAGAATCGCGTCGAGCAATCATTTATCGCCGTAATCGCATCCTGATTACTAAGTTGATGATGCAATATCTTTTCGCGTGGGTCAAACTGATATTGATAGTCACGTTTTTTGTCGTCGATGATAAGGCAAAGCATGGGCGTTAGTGGGAACACGAAGGTACAGTCTGCAAATTTGGTATTATATATACCTTCCCCGCTGTCGATGCAGAAGCCGGGATTGTCACTGGTTATAAATAGCGTGGAGTAGTCTGATTCCAGAATTCTCCACTCACAATTGATGAGTTTATTGGCGACGTCCATGATGAGGCTGCGTTTGCCGGTTTCCCTTTCCAACAAAGCGGAAAGGTTGGCACCCTTGACAAACTTATCATCGGTGATGATCTTTTCTTCAACATCCTTGATAGCGGCCAGCTTTTGTTCGCGGCTCATTTCCGGAAATTGTTCCATTGATTTTTCGATGATATCTTCTTTATTATCTGAAACGACCTTTTTTAATAAGGCTTTTTGTTTCTCCGCGTCAAGAATGAATATATTTCTTAGTTTGATGGAGATCAGCGCATAAATAAATAACTCAGCCTGTTCACGGGCTATTAACTTACGGTTGCGGATTTGCTGAATAATAAAAGGATATTCTTTCTCATAACGCCAAAAGATATCCTGCTCGATCACATACGGCTTTTCCTTGCTAAGTTTATTATAACCGAATGGTAAGTTCATGTCGAGGGTATACAGGTCCGGTTGATAGGCGATTTGCGCAGGCGTTTTTAAGCGGATTTGTGGTTTTCGACCTTGGTTAAACAGCAGAAAATCTAATGTGTATAATTTACCATCGCTGGAAGCAAATTCATTCAGATAGCATTTGGGGACATAATGCTGTTTCATAAATGCAATTTAATAAACTTCAAACTCTCTTAATGAAAAATCATTAGTTAGAGCTACCGGCGGATTTCTACTTGGTGTATTTTCTAAATGCACTCACTATTTGAAAAACAAAATACGCAATCGCTAGGCGATCAAGGTAATCCCAAAACATAGTCCATGCACTGAAGTATTTATGATCAGGGTAAACGTCTGATAATTTTCTTACAGGATTGAGTAGTCCCCAATAGGCATCAAGGTGTGTGGTAAGTAATGTCCAGGTCGACTTAATGTCATCATTGTGGAAAGAGGGCCAAAGATCATATTCGCCTGATTGCAAAATGGTGATTATTAGGTAAAAGCCGAGATTTAACAATAAAAATATCCAAACTGGCTTTATCCAGGCATTGCCATAATTATTGGACTGATTCATCCACATCATGGCTTTGTTACCTGCAAAACGACCGAAAGGGCGATAATACTCAAGCTCTTTTTTGTAATGCCTCATTTCCTGTGACTGGAAACTAATTGATTGAACCGTATTACCTATTTTCAAGGCCGTATACTTTAATTGTCGATAAACCTCTCTATTGGTCTTATACAATGACCAATTACGGTAATCCCCATTTTTCTTTTTGAAATCAGCATCAATATCAATTGTAACTTTATCAGTAAATGTATCGACGGGGTTTAGTTGGTTAGGTTTGAACCAAACGACATCGGTAAAGATAATGTCGGTAAGATTGCTGTGTTTGATTATTATTTTTTCAAAATGCAGCAAGTTGACATTTAAAAAAATAGAAGTTCCCAAGCTTGTTTTAGCTAATGAGAACACAGAACCATTTCGATCAATTGACTCTACATCAGCAAAATACAACTTGCCTTGATTTATGAAGTTATCAATATGAACAACTTTGAATCCACAATTACTAAAACTGACGCTTGCAGTTACATTCGCTCCACCAACTTCTAATTCACGTATGTCTGTCTTTTCAAAGACAATATTTCCGGCAAGCAGATTTGAACAGCCGATGACCAATTTACCGCAATTGATTTGGCCGCCGATAAGCTGTTTATTCCCGGTAAAAGTGAAACCGCCTTCGAAATTACAATTGCGCAAGTAAATCGAATCGACCACTGCGTCTATACCATTTGCGGTGTCAAGCGTAACAATATTTACTGCTTTCTTAAATTTAGTTCCGTAAAAAGTATAGGTCTCCGCCTTACAAGCTTTAATTTTCAATTCATCTTCAAATTCTCCATCGTTGGTGGTGATACTTCGCACGTTATTCGCCCACAACTGTTGATCTCTTTTGAAAACGGTGCTCATGAAAGTAAATCCATCTCCAGTGGAGCCGAAATAACGTCCTTGTCCACTAACTTCACTTTTCTCTATCCGGAATCCGATTACCGTATTCGTGTGTTCGACGTCAATTCCGCCGATTTTACATTCTTGTAAATCAACGGCATGTGCCTCTAATCTGCTTATTTTTAAGCTGGAAAGATTTTGTTGGTTATACAGCCGAAGCGCACGTTCCAGCTTTGAGTTGGCAATAGTTAAGCTTTTGCTGTGCGAACAGTTTTTGAAATAGATACCAACGTTATCCTGATTGAATGCGTCATCGATACCTGTCGCTTTCACCTGGTCAAAAAAGCAGTGGCCGTTGAAAACGCAATCGATAAAGCGTACACCAAATTTTAAATCAATAACTTTAAAGCTAATGGTGTCGTCAAATTCACAATTGATAAAACTTAGGCCCCTACATTTATAATGATCTTGGCTGATTTTTAATTCGCCGTAGATTTTTTTAGAGTAAACTTCAGCAAATTCATGTGTTAAGGCCTGACATAGAATTGCGTGTTGATTAGCGTGAATTGTTCCTAATGGGCCCATAAATATTTGAGAATGATTTGCTTAGGCTTTTTATTTAACAAAGTTAATTAAATAAAGCAGTTCCGGCAAAACGAGTTACTGCTATCCATCAAACCATAAAATTCATTTCTTCACAGGTTGGCTAATTGTAGTTACCGGCTGATTTCTACTATTAACGTTGTTGAGGTATGTATTAAGCAACAATGCCCCGGCAGCTACTGCAGCCGCAATTAATGGAAACCAAAGGATATATCGTTGGCTTTGTTGGACTTCCTTTTCGTGAAAGGTGCCTGCTAATTCAAATAGCTTTTGGACTTCATCCAGTTTTAGGGTATCCCTTGGTTGACCAGGAGTTACTGGAAGGTAGGATCGCTGCAGTAAAGCGTAATGAGTTTCACCTCCATTTGGCCTGAAAAATTCAGGATGTTCTTCTGCGACTTTGTGCCACGTGCTGGATGAAAGCGGTTTTCCCCTAAGAGCTTCAACTATGCTTTCTTCTTTCTTGAAATCGTTGGATTGTAGACCCATCGCAGAAATTAATCTAATTACGTCTACAAGTCGATTTGACTTGTTGTATCGCTTTCTACGATGAACGATAAATTCGTAAATGGTCAAGCTTAAAAATCCGACCCAGCCTAAAAGAAATAATACGATAAATAAATTATTTGCGCTATTAAAAAATTGTCCCATCCAGTAAGATTTAGATAACCAATGTAAGAAATTTATTGAAATATTAAAAGCGTAATGTTTCGCCCCCAATGAACCCGGAATGGATCGATTTGTACGATAAACTCGTAAACGTGCTATCAGGGAAACGTCCAAGCAACCAGGAGCTACAAAAAAGCCCCTCTCCGCGGAGAAGGGCCTTAATCATTTATGCTTAATCTTTTACCTGTTAATTAGCTGTCCAGGTATTGTCTTTTTCGTTGGCATCCATAAATATCCCGCCGTCTAAGGTTATAGATTTTGCGGTTTTGGTGGTTTTTATGGTTACAGATATATCCTTTTGGTCGTGCTCCCAAACTGACGGGGTTTGGTGGAAGCTTTCGGTAGTGCCGTCATCATAAGTAGCCACTACGTCAAACGGAACGGCGAAACCGCCGATGTTTTTGATAGATAGCGTATATCCGCCGGTTGTCTTTTCGGCTTTAACCAGGTCAAGGTCGATATAGCTTGGGGTAAAGAACCAGTTATAAAAGAACCAGTTGAGATCCCTACCCGACCCGGTGCTCATCGAATTGAAATAATCCCACGGAATGGGGTGTTTGCCATGCCAGTTGTTCATGTAGTTATGTAGCGCCTTTTTAAACAGCTTATCGCCAAGCAGGTCTTTCAGCGCAAGGTAACTTAACGATGGTTTGCCATAGGCATTGTTGCCCGCCCCGAAAGTGACATCAGGACTTGGTGTGATGATCGGGTTTTCTTTGTCGTGCGGCCCGTGTATCCAGCGGTTGACGCGGAAGGATTTGTAAAAATCGTCTGCGCCTTTTTTATCCCGCTCCGAAAGGCCGATGAGGTATTCAAACGTGGTTGCCCAGCCCTCGTCCATAAAGGCGTAACGGCTTTCGTTGGTACCCATGTAGAAAGGGAAATAAGTATGCGCCTGCTCGTGATCCTGCACCAGCTCGGCGAAGGTAAGGTTAGGTGTGTGGCTGTCATTGATCATCATCGGGTATTCCATGTCGGCAAAGCCCTGGAAGGCATTGGATTTCGGGTACGGGTACGGAACGCCCGGCCAGTTATTGGAGAACCAGGCGAGCGAATACCTGCCAAACTGCACCGAATGATGAAAATCCTGCGACGAGTCGGCAAAGGCGGCCTGCATGCTCGTACGGCGACCGGTTTTATTGTCCACGATAACGCTTGCGGCGTCCCAGTCGTAGTGGTCGCTTATGCCCACGGCCATGTCGGACACATCGGTGGCCGCCCATTTCCAGGTATTGGTGGCATTCTGTTCGGTGACTTTTTTAGCGGCCAGCTCCTGTACGGTCGCAATGTGTATTGTTGAATCGCTGGTATATGATTCCTGCAACCGTTTGGCGTATTCGGGCTGCAGCACCTCGGATGGGTTTTGCAGCGTGCCCGTTGCCCATACGATGAAGTTTTTAGGCACAGTTACGTCCAAAGTATAATCATTAAAATCATTATAAAACTCAAGCGAACCGGTATGCGGTTGTGTGTCCCAGCCCTTGTAATCATCATATACCGACACTCTTGGGTAGAAATAAGCGATATAAAAACTGGTAGAATCGATCACCCCGTCGCGCCCGCGCCTATGGGATAAAGCATAATGCCAGTTGATGTTCAGCTTCACCGAATCGTGCGGCATCAGCGGTTTGGCTAAATTGACCATATAGTTGGTCGTGATGGCCTCGTTGTTATCCCAGGCGGCTTTGGCGCCGTTGATCGTTATCTCATCAACCTTGATCCCTGCGGAAGTGTCAGCTGCCCCACCACGCCCGGCGGCACGATGAACATTCACGATGAGCTTCATGTTCAGGCTTTTCAGCTCATCAGGGCTATTATTGAAATAGGTGATCTGCTCGGTCCCCTTGATCAGGTTGCCGGGCGGCGCCACCGTTATCGCGATATGATAATGCCCGTGATTTTCCCAGTAGTTTTTCCCGGGTTTGCCGCTCATGGAGCGTGTGCCATTGTCATAAGCCTTTTGTATTTCGGGAGGCATGGTAAGCGTTTGCGCGCCGGCCTGTAACAATCCCAGGCATAAAAAGGCGGAGAACAGGAGTGATTTGAACATGGTCAATTCAGTATAAATATTGAGTGATTAGCAAACTTATTAAAATTTACCAAACGTAACGGGCTGCTCCGGGCTATCAGCCGGAAAGCCTCGAATTTGTTACATTCTTTCCGTTTGGAGATGCGGCACCTAGTTATGAGCCAACTGCCGGTACATCAGCAATTTCCCATCCCCGTACCTTTTCATTAGGTTCAGCATATTTCCTTCAAAGCCCGATTTGTTTGCATTGTTTAAGATTACTTTAAAATGCCCGGTTAACAGTATGAAATTTCCGCTGTCAAAAAACTGACGGTAAGTATCTCTGACGTATGAAATTGTGTTGGGGGAATACGTTTTGAGCATGTACGGACGTATAGCCGCCATTCCTATCTGCATAGGGTCAAAATGCGGTAAATAAATGCCGTCCGGAGCAAAACCGGCAGCCCGCGCTTCTCCGTCACCAGTTAATACCGAATGTACTACCATTTTATCATATGCCTCCAGGCGGGGTAGCAGTTGGGCGCTGACAATGAAAGTTTCTTGTTGATTTTCCTTCACGTCGCCCGCAGGATAAGGCATATCTTCCGGGGTGACCTGATGATCAGCACCAAAAGCCTCAGCAAGCACCAACAATGAGCCGCCATTGCCCCTTTTCCAAATAGTCATGTATTTCCCGCGATAGTTCCGGCTGTCGCCTTTTCCCACAGTATATTGAATATTGAAATTACCCGTTTCAAGAAGATAATCCCCTATTTGCTGTACTTCGTGACTAGATTTACTATAAGTCAGGACGCGACCGGCATTAAGCCAATGATCAAAAAAACTTTTCAAATGCTTTCGACCGAAAACTGTAGGTGAAAACTCAGGCAAATAACGGCAATCCGGCGAATACAAACCTGTCAGCGCGGTAACGTTCCCCTTTATAAGGTCTGTTTCTATTTTTTTATTTAAGGCCTGAACACGTAGCCAATCGCTTGTTTTTTGCAGCTGTACATTATCGGCGCTTGTTCGGCCGATGCTCAAGAACACAAAAACACATACTAATACGAAACGGTTAAATTTCATAATAACCTATTTAGTTATCCGGTTGGTACCCGCTGCCTGCAGAAAGGCCTACTTCAACTCCGGCAAATGCTCCAGATCAAAAAAGCTCTTATCAGCCGCCATCTTCTCCACATCGTCCCATTTGCGGGGTGCGTCGATGGATAGAAGCGTACCGTGATCCTTACCGATCTGCACATCATCTTCAATACGCACGCCGATGTTCCAGTACTTTTTATCGCAGGGGCTGCCTTCGGGGATATAGATACCCGGCTCAACCGTGATCACCATGTTTTCTTTCAGCGGACCGCCGTATTCGCCTTTGTCGTGCACGTCAAGACCCAAATGGTGCGAAACACCATGAGGATAATATTTGCCTAGTTCCTTTTCATCCTTAATAATTCCCAGCTTTATCAGCCCCGCCGTAAGAACTTCGTGCGTCTTCTTTTCCAGGTCGGCGTAGGGCACTCCTTCTTTGCATAGCTTAAATACTTCCTCCTGGGCGTCATAAACGATCTGGTATATTGCTTTCTGTTCTTCGGTGAACTTGCCATTGGCGGGAACCGTGCGCGTCACATCAGCGGAATAACCGTGATATTCGGCGCCCACATCCATTAGCACGAGCTGGTTTTTCACCTGTGTAACATTGTTCTCCTCATAATGAAGGATACACGTATTCGCACCTGAACCCACGATCGGCGGGTAACCCTCATCCTCGGCGCCATAGTGCTTATGTACATACATAAAAATGCCTTCTATCTCTGTTTCCGACATTTTCGGGTTGATGGCGCGCATCACTTCGGCATGCGCAAGGCAGGATATCTTTACTGTTTTGCGCATCAGGTCAATTTCTTCGGCGGTTTTAACACCCCTCAATAGCGTGGTAAAATCCAAATAATCGCTCATGCCACTGTATTGCTCCTTGTATTTCGCTTTGAACGTTACCAGGCTTACCGAATCGGGCTTGCTGACAAAGGCCTGCATGATCTCGCTGTTTTTAAAAGCAGGTTTGTCCAGCTGAGGTTTCAGATAGCTCAGTATTGCGCTGATATTCTTAGCGTTGCCATATTTATCGACGATACCCATCGCCTGCAAAAGATCGGCATCCACATCGGGAACGCCCGTTTTAGCCTTAAAGGCATCGTATAGCGGCTTCATATTGCCCTGGTCACCCGGCAGCTTATCATAGATCACCGTATATTTCTTAAGGTCGACGTCGTAATTGGCAAAATCTTCACTATTAAAAACTTTGGCAAAACCGAGTTTACCCTTCACGCCTTCAACACCCAGCCTCTTGCCGGTCCATTGTTCCTGCTGCGGATCGCGGTGATTAACAAAAAATAGTTCGTTATAGTCGCCATCGCTTCCATGCTGCATTTCTTTAAAAATGAGCAATACGGCGCTCGTCTCCCTATAACCCGAGAAATAATACAGGTCTGGACTGGGGTGATAAGCGTAGGTCACGTCATTTGAAAATACGCGTTCAGGATAGGCGAACACCACCGCCACCGAATTGGCCGGCATCAGCGCACGCAGCGCATCGCGCCGGCCGGCGTGAAACTCTTTGGTCAGATAATCTTTCGGCAGACCGTCATCGGTAGCCGCGGTTTGCGAAAAGCCCTGTAACGATACAAAGCAGATCAGTAAAGCAAACAGCAAGGTTTTGGTAAGCACTTTCATGAGAGGAATGGTTGGTATTCAGTAAAGATATTATTCGGATTTCGAATTTCGAATTTTCGATTTCAGATTTTTATTCTTGCGGACTTTCGGACTTACACAGATTTTTGGATTTTAATATTAACTTTATGCTACCTATACTTTTCTGATGAGAAAAATTCTTTTCATACTATTGTTGTCCCAGGTTGTATATGCGGCCAATGCCCAGGTCAAATTATACATTGACGACAACGGCAGGCCGACCGATGTGTTCAAGGCTACTTCCTACATCATTGTTAAACAGCTTAGCGATACAGCGTGGCAGATGGATCAGTATGATATGGAAAATGCCAGCCTGCAATCTGGTACCTTTAAAGATGCAAGTCTGAAAATGCCCGATGGCAAATTTGTTTATTACCGAAAATTGAATTTTTATAACAACAAGCAGATGAAGGAATGGCTAAAGTCGGACACCGCTAACTGTGTCATGACTGAAGGCCAATTTAAAAATGGCAAAAAAGACGGCACATGGACCGACTATTTCATAGGCGGGAAAAAACGGGAAGAGGCGACCTACAAAGACGGGGTGCTAAATGGCCCTTACCGCAGCTATAATAATGATCACAGCACAGTCGCGTTGTCTGGAAATTATGTAAATGGCATGCGCGAAGGTGACTGGGAAATGTTCAACATGGATGGAAAGGTGATGGAAACGGACAAATACCGCAATGGTAAAATGCACGCGCAAAAAATGTCGCTCGGGCCTTATAATCCCCCGAAACCACCCCGCGGATTTGAAACCTATGTAACGACCACGTTAAGAAAAACCGCGCCTGCACCGGATGTCGCAAATATCGCTTTCGATTATTCATTCGTGTTTACGGTTACAAAAGACGGCAAAGTTATCGACGCCCATGTGGTGGAAACAGGCCATGACGATGACCCGCTTGCAAGGACTTTGGTTGGCATTATTCAGAATTCCTCTCAATGGAAACCGGCTAATACCGGCGACGAAACTAAAGCAGTTGAAGACTTTGCTATCGTTTCGGTCGAAATTAAAAAGGGAGGCATAACAACCAAGGTGCTCGACTATGGCAAGTACAAAGCCGCATATTTTAATTTGAATCACTGAGAATTAGGAGCCATCCGGAGAATCTTCCGCAGGAGATCGTACGACAACAGAAACTTTCTTCCGGACTTATGCGGACTTTCGGACTTTCGGACTAAATCCCTATCTTTGCCCAAATCCACCCTACGATGCAAAACCTCACGCTGCTCGACGGTCAGAAGTTCCAGATCACCATACAACGTTTATGCCGGCAGTTAATTGAAAATCATGATGATTTTAAGAATACCGTATTGATCGGTACACAACCGCGCGGCATTTACCTGGCGCGACGTGTTGCTGAGGAACTGCGCAAAATACTGCCGGGAAAAACCATCCTGCAGGGCGATATGGATGTAACTTTTTACCGTGACGATTTCCGCCGCGGCGAAAAGCAGCTGGTACCCAATCAAACCCGCATAGACTTCATAATCGAAGATAAGAACGTGATCCTGATAGACGACGTGCTATGGACCGGCCGCACCATCCGCGCCGCGATGGACGGGATGCTGTATTTTGGTCGCCCCGCGAAAGTGGAGCTGCTGGTTTTGGTCGACAGAAGATACTCGCGCCACCTACCGGTAGCAGCAGACTATGTTGGGATTGAAGTGGATTCTATTGCGTCACAAAGGGTGGTAGTAAGCTGGAAAGAAACAGATGGACACGATAAGATTGTATTGATATCTGAAAACAAATAATAAACTATGTCATTGCGAGGAACAGAAAGGCCAAAGCGCTGGAGTGACGAAAGCAACCTCATAGTTGTGCACTCGACGAGATTGCTTCGTCGCAGCCACACACAAGCCGCCACGCTCCTCGCAATGACATGAGGGTAAAAAATTCGAAATAAAAAAATGGCAGAATTAAGCACGCGCCACTTATTAGGCATCAAGGATTTAAACAGAAACGATATCGAACTCATTTTCGAAACTGCCGACGAATTCAAAGCTGTTCTGAACCGCCCGATCAAAAGAGTTCCTTCGCTGCGTGATGTTACTATTGCCAATATTTTCTTCGAAAATTCGACTCGTACCCGTTTATCATTTGAACTGGCTGAGAAACGACTTTCTGCCGATGTGGTCAACTTCGCTGCTTCCTCTTCTTCAGTAAGCAAAGGCGAAACGCTGATCGATACGGTAAACAATATCCTGGCTATGAAAGTAGACATGGTGGTGATGCGCCATCCTTACGCCGGAGCTGGTATCTTCCTTTCTAGACACGTAAAAGCGCAAATAGTAAACGCCGGCGACGGCGCGCATGAGCACCCGACCCAGGCCCTGCTCGACGCCTTTTCCATCCGCGAAAAATATGGCGACGTGGCGGGGAAGAAAGTAGCCATTGTGGGGGATATCCTGCACTCGCGCGTGGCGCTGTCAAACATTCTGTGCCTGAAGCAGCTTGGGGCCGAAGTAATGGTTTGCGGCCCGACGACACTGATACCCAAATATATCGGAGCGCTGGGTGTGAAAGTTGAACACGACCTGATCAAGGCCCTTAACTGGTGCGATGTTGCAAATATGCTCCGTATACAGCTTGAAAGGCAGGATATCAAATACTTCCCATCGCTACGCGAATACAGTATGCTTTACGGCCTCAATAAACAAATTCTCGACTCGCTCGACAAAGAGATCACCATCATGCACCCCGGCCCCATCAACCGCGGCGTGGAAATTACCAGCGACGTAGCCGACAGCAAACAATCCATCATCCTCGACCAGGTGGAGAATGGCGTGGCGATCCGCATGGCGGTGCTGTACCTGCTGGCAGCGCAGGCGCAGGGATAGTGATTAGTTAATCAGTTGATCTGTGATTAGTTCATAGTTATGAAAAATTCATTAATAGTCGCTATGATCGTTTGTGTCTCAGGCCTGAGCGCCTCCGCCCAAAGCATCCAGCAACACAAGACCGATTCGGTACTTCAATTGGTGAAGCAATACTTCAATCTTAAACAAGCCGATGGGATCTACGAGTTGGCCGGAGAAGCATTTCATAAAGAAATGTCCGCAGAAACATTCCGGTATGTGGCCGCAAACCAGCTTTTCCCTGTTGGTGAGATCAAAGAATCATCGCTGATCAGTTTTGTGAATGATAAAGTTGCGACCTATAAATTGGTATGCGAAGCGGTCACATTACAATTATTGATGAGCCTTGACCGTAAGGACAAACTGGAGCTTTTCCTGTTCCAGCCCTTCAAAAAAGACCCAGGCGATAAACCCGCGCCTGTTGCTAGTACCAACCCGATGAAGACCCTGATGGATAAGAGCATCGATTCGGCCGCGCGAAAGTATATCCAAAAGGCCAATAGCGTTGGTTTGAGCATTGGCATATTGAAGGATGGTGTGATCACCGCTTACGAATACGGCGAAACCGGAAGGGATAACCACCAGCTACCCAATGCCAACACCTTATTCGAGATCGGGTCGATCACCAAAACGTTTACCTCTACCCTGCTGGCTTATTATGTAAATGAAGGCAAAGTAAAGCTGGACGATCCGATAACAAAATACCTTCCTGACTCGGTGGCAGCCAATAAAGAATTGCAGGGGATCACCCTCGAAACGCTGAGCAACCACACCTCGGGCCTGCCGCGCCTGCCCACTAATTTCGAGTATCATTCAAGTTCAACGGAAGACCCTTATAAGGATTATACCAAACAATACCTGTTAGACTATCTCAAAACTTGTAAACTGCAAAGCAAGCCCGGTAAACAATACGCTTATTCCAACCTGGCGGTGGGCTTACTCGGTGCGATCCTTCAGCAGGTAAGCGGCAAAACTTTCGAGCAAATGGTTGAACAGATCATTTGCCAACCCTTGGGCATGCAAAGCACAGTTGAAAACCTGACACCAGTACTAGAGAAAAGATTCGTAAAGGTTTATAGCGAAGACGGGAAGGAAACCTCGCCCTGGCATTTCGATGTGCTCGCACCCTGCGGAGCGCTGAAGTCGACCGTCAACAACCTGCTGGTTTACGCCAAAGCCAACATGACGCCTGTTGATACCAAACTTTCAAAGGCCATGGAGCTCACGCATCGGGTTACCTATACGCAAAAGGATCTGAAACTCGGCCTGGCATGGCATATCATTACCATCAATAACGTGGAATATTATTTCCACAACGGGGGCACTTACGGCTGCAGCAGTTTCCTGGTGTTTAACCCGGAAAAGAAGCTGGCGGTAGTCGTGCTTTCCAATTGCGGGGCCAGTACGGATGCTTTAGGAGTTGATATTGTTAAGCGAATACAGTAATGACTATAAAGGAGATCATCGAATTAATCAGACGTGATAAAGCCCAGCATGGCATTACACTATATGAACCCGCATCTGAGTCCGAGCTACTTGAGTTTGAAAAAAAGCTTCATATTACTTTACCTCAAGACATCAAGGATTTCTACAGATTTGCAAACGGTTTTGAATCAGCAGAGGATATATTCCGAATAATCCCTTTAAAGGAAATTCTATCGAGAATAGACCGACATCACCAAAACTATTTTTATATAGCTGAATATATGGTCTATTGCGACATGTGGGGCGTGACTATCGATCCTAAAAATGATACCTATAAAATATCAGAGTATTCATTCAAAACGGCCCTAACCAATTCTTTCGCTGAATTCCTGCAATGCTTTTTAAAAGGTGGTGTGTTTGGGCAAGACGGATTGTATGACTGGAAAGATAAAATAATCAACAACTCATAGTTTATTTTTTACCTTTTTTAGTCGTATCAGCAGGGGCATCAACGGCCCCAGAAACTTGACTGCCTGAATTGCCAATGCGCACCTGCTGGCCGTCCCTGATCTCGTCGTTGGCCTTGGCTACCAGCTTATCGCCTGGTCTCAGATCACCGTAAATTTCCATATTGCCGCCTGACTGGAAGCCTTTCTTCACATCCACCCACTCGGCCTTATTGCCGTTCACCCTGATCACGAATACTCTTTCGGTCGAAACCACGACCGCGGTTTTAGGTACTATAAAGGCGCTATCGCGTGAAGGAATGGGCAAGTCTACATCGGCATACATGCCGGGAAGCAGTTCCTTGTTCTTATTGTACACGTCCATCTCCAAACGTTCGGCGCGAAGCTTTTCGTCAAGCGCACCGGCAAGGCGTTTCACCTGCGCCTTGAATTTCCGGTTAGGCAAGGCCTTTACCGAAAAAGTGACCATATCCTTGCCGCTTAATCCGCCGGTGTACAATTCAGGCACCGAGATTACCAGGCGCATTTTGCTTTGCTGCTGTATCACGAATATCGGCTGATTTGAACCGCCAACATAAGCGCCAAGGTTCACATTACGAGCGCTTACTATCCCATCGAATGGCGCACGTATCTGTAAGTAATTTAGATTAGCGGCTACCGCTTTATAGTCGGATCTCGCAGCCTCAACATTTGCCAGGTCCGAATTTTTTTTGGCTTCCGCCTGTTCCAGGTCATTCTCTGATACTGTACCCGGCGTTTTGCTGGTATTCAGCAGGCGGTCGTAGGTTGCTTTGCTGGCATAATAAACCGCTTCCTGCTGCTTGATATGCGATTCTGCGGCAGCTAATTGTGAATTCAGTTCCGGCGCTTCGAGCGTGGCCAACAGTTCGCCGGTGTGCACCTGCGAACCGATATCCGCGTACAGCTTTTTGACATAGCTGGTGATCTTGGCATAAAGATCAACTTCCTGGAAGGGCACGAGTTCGCCCGGCACGGTAATGGTCGAATTCAGCGTGCCTCTATTGATCGGCACCACTGCAACCGACGGCGTGTCGATAGCGCTTTCCTGTTTTTCGGTTTGGGCGATTTCCTCCTTCTGTTGCTTATCGGAACAGGCTGAAAGCCCAATCGATGTGATGAGCGTTAAGGCAATGGTATACTTATTTTTAATGATGTTCATTGTGATGTACTGGAACATAATATTTACTTTCTTTATCTTCTGGGTCTAACGAAACGGATTGTATGGTGGTTTTTCCCTGTACCCAGGCGAAAACCAGCGGCAGGATGAGCAACGCTGCAAATGTGGATGCCAGCAGTCCGCCGATAACCGCGCGGCCCAGCGGCGCGGTCTGCCCGCCGCCTTCGCCCAATCCGCTTGCCATTGGGATCATACCGACGATCATCGCCAAAGCTGTCATCAATATTGGCCGCATGCGCAGCGCAACCGCCTCACGTGCTGATTTCAGTGCGTCTCCGTTATGTTTGCGCAATTCTTCGGCGTTGGTGACCAATAATACTGCGTTGGATATGGATACGCCGACGGACATGATCATACCCATATACGACTGCAAATTCAGCGTCGCACCGGTAAGTTTCACCAGCAACAGCGACCCGGCCAATACCGCCGGTACTGTAGACAGCACCACAAGCGACAATTTGAACGACTGGAAATTCGCCGCCAGCATCAGGAAAATAACTAATACCGCTACGATCAGGCCCGTTTGGAGGCTATCCAGCGTATCGGTTAGCGTAGTGCTCATGCCACGGGGCTGTACGGTCATTCCGCGCGGCGGTTCGCCCATATCCTTCAGCGCTTTATTCACATCGCTGGTAGCGGTGCCAAGGTCCATCTTATTGATGTTTGCCGTTACTGTAAGCATGGGTAATGAGCCTACGTCATCGTCTTCCCCATAAGTGGTATCCTGCTTTATCTGGGCCACGTCTCCTAATACCGGGCGAGGCTGATTAGGGGTTATCGGTATTTCTCTGATCGCATTAATGCTGGACATTTCGTATTCCGGGACTTGCACCTGCACGCCGTAACCTAATCCGGCCTTCTCATCAAGCCATATGTTCTTTTCAATATAGCGGGAGGAAGATGTGGAAGAGATCAGCGAACGCGATATATCGTTCATACTCAGGCCAAGCTGCGCCACCCTTGCCCTATCGATATCAATATCGATAGCCGGGTAGCGGAACGACTGACCTACCTGTACATCGCGCAGGTAAGGGATCTTCTTCAGCCGGTTTACCACCTTTATAGCGTATATCACGTTTTCCGGTTTGTTTTTGCCGATGATCGCCACTTCGACAGGCGTGGGCGATCCCTGGCTCAGCACCTTATCAGTAAGCTCTATAGGTTCAAAAGAAAGTTGCACCGAAGGCCTTATGCGTTTCATCGCAGCGCGCAGCCGCTCCTTCAGGTCATCAAGATCAACCTTATATCCTTCGCGCAGGTTTACCTGCAATACCGCTTCCTGCGGGCCGGCCATAAACAGGTAAAGCGGGCTTGTGGAGAATTGCCCGGGGTGCATACCAACCATAGCTGAAGTAACATCGATATTTTCCCTTCCAACTAATTTTTCCACTTCGTGGATCGCATCAAGCGTTATCAATTCAGTCCGCTCATAACGGGTGCCATCGGGAGCGCGCATCCGCACCTGGAAAGACCCCGAGTTGACCTTGGGCAGCACATCGCGGCCGATAATACTGAACATAACAAATGCGAAACCTAAAGCTGTTAACACATAAAAGGACACCCAAAATATTCTCCTGGGCATCATCCAATCTATCCAGGAAAGAAAACGCAGCCTGAATTTGTCAAATCGGGTCTGCTTATGATCCGTGCTGCCTCCCATTGCGTTTTTAATAGCGAGCTCCTTTTGCTCCCAGGCGGCGCCTTCGTCTTCCAGCGCGAAACCATCCTTATGGCTCTTGTCCTCGTGCTTATTTTTCATCACCCAATTGGCCATCACGGGCACAAAAGTCTGCGCAAGCATATAGGAAGTGATCATCGAAAAACCGATCGCCAGCGACAACGGAAGGAACAAAGCACCGGGTATACCCGACATCGTAAATGCCGGGGCAAACACCGCGAGGATACAGAACAGGATCAGCAGCTTCGGAAAAGCGATCTCTTTACAGGCGTCCCATATGGCCAAAGCTTTGGGCTTGCCCATATCAAAATGCTGGTGAATATTTTCTATGGTTACCGTCGATTCGTCAACCAAAATACCAATGGCGAGCGAGAGCCCGCTCAGCGTCATGATATTGATGGTTTGATGGAACAGCGACAGGAAGAATATGCCGGATATAATGCAGGTAGGAATGGTCAGGATCACGATCAGCGCCCCTCGCCTGTCACCGAGGAAAAGTAACACCATTAAGCCTGTCAATACGGCGCCTATAGCGCCTTCCTCCGCCAAGCTTTTCACGGAATTGATCACATATACCGACTGGTCGAATACATAAGACAGCTTTACATCAGGCGGAAGTACTGACTGGAACTTGGGTATCGCTTTTTTCAGGTTTTGGACCACCTCCCACGTAGAAGCATCTGCGGATTTGGTGATCGGCAGGTAAACCGAACGTTTCCCGTTTACCAGTGCCGAACCTGTAGTGATATCCGCGGCGTCTTCTACCGAAGCCACATCCTTTATAAACACCGTCTGTACGCCATTTTTTATAAGTGGTATGTCACCAAAATCGCTAATATTTTTTTCAGTGGTATTGGCGGGCGTCAGGTAGTTGTAATCGCCGATACGGACGTTACCCGCCGGCGTATTTTGGTTATTATCACGAATAGCCGTCACCAGCTGATCAGGTGTGATACTATGCGCCCGCATCAGTTCAGGGTCAGCTTTGATCACCACAGTACGCACGTTTCCGCCAAAAGGCGCCGGCGAGACCAGGCCCGGCACAGAAGTAAATTGCGCCCGCACATAAACATTAGCCATATCCATCAGCTCATTGTTCGAACGTTTAGGGCTTGAAAGCACCAGCTGCCCGACCGGCAATGTCGAGGCGTCGAACCGGATTATAAATGGCGGCTGTGAGCCGGGCGGGAAGATAGCCTGCGCCCGGGTGATATATGAGGTGACTTCCGCTGCCGCCTGCGCCATATTGGTTCCCTGGTAAAATGTGAGCTTAATAATGGTGAGGCCGGCGATATTCTTCGTTTCGATGCTTTTCACCCCGGAAACATATAGCAACAGGTTGACATACGGTTTACCGAAATAAGCCTCCATCTGGTTCGGGGTGAAACCGCCATAGGGGTGCGATATATAGATAACGGGCAGGTCGAGATTTGGGAAGATATCGATCTTGATCGTCCGCACCGCGTTTATACCGAAAAAAAACAGGCCCGCAACAATCACCAGCACGGTGATCGGCCTGCGAAGAGCCCCTTTGATTAGTCCCATTTATACTTTATTAAAAATTATTTATAAAAATCCCGAAATCGCCAACCGAAGCCGATTTGTACAAAAGCGCCTGCCACAAATTATTGTAAGCAATATCCTTATCAATCTCGGCACGGTTCAGCGTGTAAAGCGCCTGTGTCAGGTCGACGATGTTTGCGAGGCCGTTCTTATACAAAGTGTATTTCTGCAAATAAGCATCCGAAGCCGCCTTCACTTCCACGGGCACTTCACGATAGTTTTTGAGCGCGCTGGCTATCCTGGTTTCGGCTAATGAAGCCTGGTCGTGCAGTTGCTGGCTTACCAATTCATATTCATTGCGATACTGTTCCGAAGTGAATTTTTGCGCTTTTACCGAATTGCTGACCCTGAAAAGATTCGTAAAATCCCAGGTTACACCTATTCCCAGCAAGTAATTGAAGCGGGTTGGGTCGACCCCTGTACCGTAGCCCGATGTATAGGCGCTTTGATCAAGCGAATAAGCCGAACCAAAGCCTGAGCCCCTGCCCTGGTAAACGCCAAAGAAAGTAAATGTAGGATAGTTGAAAGTGTTCAGGTATTTGGCCTGTTCGTCGCTCACGCCGATGCGGTTGCGGTAGAACTTCAATATAGGATGATCGTCGAGATTTAAAGATGGTTGTATTTCCGCATTAGCCGGGGCCTTGCTTACAAAAACGCTGTCGAGCTCGAAGGTCTGGTGCGGTAAACCAAGGTATAAAGCCAGCTGGTTGCTTTGATCCAGTACCGTTTGTTGGGCATTGGTCAGCGCGATGCGGGCATTAGATACTTCGGCATTGGCCTGTGATGAATCAACGCCTGGATTCAATCCATTTTTCACCCGGGCCACTACAACCTTTTGCAAATCGATCGTCCGGTTCAGGTTGTCCTGCTGTGCTTTGGCCAATTGCTGGGCGGCGAGCAGATCGAGATAGGCTGCCGCTACACGCACCTGGTGCTGGAACTGTTCCTGCGCCAGATCAGTCTCATCGCGGTTCACAACGGTCTTTTGCACTTTTACTTTTTCAACCGCACGGCCGAAAGCAAAGAAATCCCAGTTGACATTCGCCAGGTATAAAGCGCCAAAGCCGGCGTTCCAATTCTGATTAGCCAGTATAGGGCCTGATGAAGCCACGCCAAGCCCCTTATAACCGTAAGACGGGCCAAACTGGCTGTTCACGGTGCCGTAGGCCTGCTGTGCCGACAGGCTCAGATCGGGCAGGTATTCGTTTTTAGTTTCAGTCAAAAAGGCTTTTGATGCGTTCAACTGGTTCATTTTCGCCTTGATGGAAGCGTAGTTTGACAGGGCCATCTGCTCCGCATCTTTCATTGTGAGCACTTTTTGCTGGGCATTAGCATTACAACACAAGATCAGCAAGAAACCCGCAAAAAAGTACTTAAAAGATGCCTTTAACATAGATGTGTATTTTGGACACGACAAAAGTATAATTCTATGGCTGAACATTTACTGACGTAAAAGTATCAAGGCTGTTACCCGACACGCTCCATTGACGGCTGATATGTCCGCAAACAACTTACAATCCGTCATTAAATATCTGAAAATGGCTTAAAAAACATTAAAAAGCGTACTTTGGCGTTTGTATCCCCAAATCATCTGCGATGCCCCGCGTACAATTAAGCCTGCTTGTTGTTTTACTTTTGATTGACATTTCTGCCGGGGCACAACAAACCGCAAAGCCCTTCCCGCAACACGTACTATACCATAAAGGTACAATAAAACCCGATCATATCTCACAGCAACGATTAGATGGCCTGACACTGGCTTTTTACCGTCAATGGCAAAAACGATATGTGAAACCTGCTTGCAAACCCGGCGAATATTATATATGGTTTGAAACAAAAGGCAACAAACAATGCGTTTCCGAAGGGCAGGGTTATGGGATGATCATCACAGTGCTGATGGCGGGCGCCGATCAAGGCGCCAAACCTATCTACGATGGGCTTTTCAATTTTTATAAAGATCACCGGAACAACCACAAATACCTGATGGCCTGGGCGCAGGATAAAAATTGCAAAAGTATCGATCCAAGTTCGGCTACAGATGGGGATATGGACATTGCCTACTCACTTTTGCTGGCAAACAAGCAATGGGGCAGCAAGGGAACGATAAATTATTTGAAAGCAGCGCAAAACATGATCGGAGCGATCATGAAGTATGAGATCAATCCGAAAACTTACTCTATCATCCTAAGCGACGCGGTTGAGCATGACAGCAGGGATTATTTTGATACGAGAAGCTCGGATTTTATGCCCGATCATTTCAAAGCTTTTGAAAAGGTAACGAGCGATGAACGCTGGAAGAAGGTGACTGACGATAGTTACAGTTTGTTCAGACACATGGAAGAAACTTATAGTCCTGATGCAGGATTGATCCCTGATTTTATCGTCGATATCAATAAGAAAGCCAAACCAGCCAAACCTCATTTCCTCGAGTCTAAATATGACGGTTATTACAACTATAACGCCTGCCGTGTGCCCTGGCGCATTGCTACAGATTATCTTTTAACAGGCGATCCCAGAGCTAAAGCGATCAACGATAAGATCAATCGCTGGATACGCGAAACTACCAAAGGCAACCCGGATAATATTTCGGCAGGCTATACCCTGGAGGGTAATGACATTAGGGGTCGATATTTTGAGGCACTGAGCTTTATAGGCCCGTTCGCGGTTTCAGCCATGGTCGACCAAAAGGATCAGCAATGGCTTAACAGCGTTTGGGATTACCTGGTGCATTTTAAGCTGAAGGATTATGATTATTATGATAACAGTATTAAGCTGCTGGATATGATCGTCCTTTCGGGGAATTATTGGGAGGCTAATTGATAAATTGCTATATTTGAATACAACCCGGCGTTATGAAACCTTATTTGCTCTTATTTTCACTTTGCTTTATTACTGCTTCAGGCTGTAAAAAATCCAGTCCTATAAATCCTGGTACCGGCCCGGATGTCTATGTATCAGGCTACGTTACATACCATTCAGGCTTAAACGCGGCTGCTTACTGGAAAAATGGAACGGCCATTTTGTTGGCGGGTGCGTCGCTTTATTCGAATGCACAAGCGATTTCGGTACAGGGAAATACGATATACGCGGCCGGTTATACAACTGCCGGCAATGGGAAACCTGTTGCAACGGTCTGGAAGAATAACGTCGCCACCAAACTTACAGATACTTTGTACAATTCTGTTGCGAACGCAATGTTTGTAAATGGCTCTGATGTATATGTTGCCGGCGACATACTGGGTGCCGATGGCTATTGGACACCGCATTACTGGAAGAATGGTGTCGATGTGCCTCTTCCGACAAACGGCAGCAAAGCATATGCATCGGCACGCTGCATATTTGTAAACGGCCAGGACATCTATGTCGGCGGTCACGCAAGTATCGATGGAACTTCACAAGAAGCAACGTTTTGGAAAAATGGGATTGAAACGATATTGACCCAATATACTTCCAACTCTTCAGTAGAGGCTGTAGCTATTGCCGACAATAACGTCTACCTGGCAGGCGTAATAAATATTGCCGGGTACAATTCCGCGATATACTGGAAGAACGGCACCGCAAATAATATTTCTGTGGCAAACACGGTTGCGTCGGCAAGCGGATTGAAAATATCGGGAAATCACATTTTTGTTGCCGGCGTTGAAGAAAACCTGCAAACAACCGTCAATGGACAACATCTTATCTATTGGAAAAATGATCCCGCGGCAGTTCCGCTGGTCGATTTTGATCAAAATGCTGCTCACGCCGACCAAACCGGCGGAATAGATGTTTTCAATGCAGACACATACGTAGCGGGGGCGACAGGCGGCAAATCAGCTTGCTACTGGAAAAACGGCAATTCGGTCGTCCTGGGTGACGGTGTCGGACATGGTATCGCGGTTGTCGGACATTAGATCGCCTTTACAATAGTTTCTTCGCCACCTCCAGCCCACTGCTCAGCGCTGCCTCCACCGTACCCATGGAAGGGCCTTCATAGGTAAACTCGCCTGCAAAATAGAGCTTATCATCAATGGGCTTTAAAAGAACTTCCCTGGCCGACCGCGATTCAAGGGTGTCGTAAACGTAAGATCCCAATGTAAAAGGATCATTCGTCCAGTTGGCCACCTTCCAGGCAACGAGGTTATTTTTTATATGAGCTTCTGTTTTAGAGAAAATTTTTGCCAGAGATCTGACCCCTTCCTGTACAAATTGTTCGTCGGTCAAATGCTTCTTCCTTTCGGCCGGAAGTCCGCCAAGCCAGCCAGTAAGCACGTTGGAATGTGTAGGATATTGCGTCCACCAGGTAGGAATTTGTTCGTCCGACATGACGAAGCCCATATGCATCCGCTCGTCTTTCTCCCAAAAGGCATCTTTGAATTCGAACAATATCTTAACTATCGCGCCGAAACCAATTTGCTGAAAGGCTTGTTCGTAGCTCTTCAGGGATGGTTTGAACATTACCGCGCCGGCTTGTAATACGCCTAAAGGAAGGGCCACAATCACTTTTTTTGCCTGGTGGATATTCCCGTCATCCAAAATAACTTTGACCTCGTCTGAGCTCCGGTCAATTTGTTTTACAACCGAATTCAGGTGAAATTCCGCGCCATGAAATTGGCTTTCATTGGCCATGTGCTCCATCAGCCTACCATAACCCCCTGCAATTCTGTATTGCGCATCATCGTCTTCGTTTCCCCATTCGTCGCGTAAAGCGAATGTGCTGGCTCGTGCCGGATCGGCCGTATCATAGCCCGAGGTAAAACGAACGACCCAACTCCTCAGCTGGTCATATTTCGCTTCGCTGAAGTACCGTTTGAGAAAATCAGCAATGGTCATGTCCTCTTTCAGGTCATTGAACCTTTGCATCAGCTCGCCCCAGCCAGGCATATTCCATGAATTACGCGAAAGCTTACCATCTTGGTAACGCCACATTTCGCCTGCGGTAGAAATATATTCCAGGCCGGATCCCTGCATCAGCCGCATTGTCACCGGCAGGCTGCCATGGACAAATTCGGCGCCCAGCTCGGCATGTTTAAAAGGAAATTGATTATCGAGCGTGTGGATACGGCCGCCTATCCTGTCGCGGGCCTCCAGTACGGCAACTTTCTTACCGGCTTTTGAAAGCGCATAGGCAGCCATAAGCCCTGCTGCGCCGGCGCCGATGATCAGGATATCAGGATTTGACATTCGCAGGCAAGATAGCCAGTAAATCAGCCTTACGCAAGTTTATGAAATACGAAAGCCCTGTTTTACCAGGGCTTCCGCTATAGAGTTGATTGATTGAATTGTTGTGGTAATAACTCATAAGCTGATTGGTTTGTTTTCAATGTATAACATAAATATTACAGAGAACCATTTAGCAGGCGGTTATATTCGCGTACCTGTAATTAAATACGTTAATTAGCAGACCTGTCTCGCTTATACCCCTATTATAGACACGTTAACTAACCTTTTCGTCGATATTTTCGGGCTATATGTCTATCAGATTTATTTAAGCGACAAAAAAGACGTTGTTTTAAACGGCCAGGCAGCGAAAATGCGGTTATTACCGTAATCATTTAATGCCGGACTTATTGCTAACTGTTACCTAATGTTGAAAAACAAATTGTTCAGGTTCGGGATATTTGTTATCCCACTCGCTTTTGTTTTTTCGCAATGTTTCAACCTGAAAAAGAAGGAGGATCCGCGCGGGAAACAATACGCCGGTTCTGCCACCTGCATCAATTGTCATAAGGACATTTACAGCTCATACCTGCATACCGCTCACTTTATGGCCTCGAGCCCCGCCGACAGTAATACGGTGCAGGGCAGTTTTGCTAAAGACTCAAGCGAATTCGTTTTCAACCCGCATACCAAAGTTGTGATGGATAAACGCAAAAGCGGGGCTTACCAGGTGACTTATGTCGATGGTAAATCGACCCAGGCCGAGCGTTTTGACATCACTTTTGGCGGCATCAAGGGGCAAACCTATGCCTATTGGTACGCCAATGAACTATTTCAGCTTCCGATATCCTATGTTGACAATGCGCACCAATGGGTCAATAGTCCGGGCTATAATCCCGATGAACCCGACTATGAGCGTATGATCACCTCGCAGTGCCTCGGTTGCCACATGTCGTACGCTAAGGTAGAACCGGGTAAGCTGCCCATTTTCTCTTCGCATCCCGAAGGGTTTGACAGGAACAGTATTATCTACAATATCGATTGCGAAAGGTGCCACGGCCCCGCAGCAGAACATGTTAAGTTTCATATGGAAAATCCCATGGTGAAACAAGCCAAATACATTGCCACTTATAAATCATTGACCCGCGAGCAAAAGATCAACATGTGCGCCGTATGCCATTCCGGGGCGAACAGCATCACGGTAAAGCCGACTTTCGGCTTTAAACCGGGTGATACGCTAAGCAACTATATGAAAATCCCGCCTGAAAACCTTTCTGTAAATTATAGGGACATAGATGTACATGGCAATCAGCGGGGCATGCTGGCAACTAGTAAGTGTTTCATGATGAGCACGATGGATTGCGCCACCTGCCATGATACGCATCATAATGAGCGAAGCGACACTATATTATACGCTACGCGTTGCTTAACCTGCCATAACAATGCTACTGCCCATCAATGCAAACTTAGCAACCAGCTAAACGCAACATTATTGAAAAACAATTGCATATCCTGCCATATGCCGGCATCGCCGTCAAAACTAATCGTAGCAGGCAAATCTGGCGCCATGGTTCATACGCATCACATCGGTGTATATCCCGAAGAGACGCAAAAAATTCTTGGCTATCTTAAAGTAAAACCGGCTTTAGCGACAGGGCATTAAAAAAGCCGGCTTTGTACGGCCGGCTCTGTCAAAGGAAATCTTTCTGTTTATTTCTTGAAGTTGTTCTCGAGGACTATAAATGGCAAATGCGTATTCCAGAACGGCTTATAACCCCGTTCAAACATAAAGCCCGCACCGTAATTGCCCAGGATAATGTCGGGTTTGCCATCGCCGTTCACATCGGCTACGTCCATGCACATCCAGCGGCCATATTTACTTACAGGCACTGCATGCGGTTTAAAGCTCATCGGACCATCCTGTTCAAAGTAAATAAACTCCTCGCCGGGCCTATCCTTCATGTCTGCAAAGAACGCGATAGTAGCAATATCAAGATCGCCATCGCCGTCAAAGTCGGCTGCGATAGCTTTGGTGCAGCCGTTTATCGGGTAAAAATAAGTTTGCTTAAAGTTCCAGTCGCCCTCGTTGGTAAATATATATAAACCATGGTAGGGCTTTAATATGCGGGAGTCTTTGTAATTATAACCACAGGTGTAGATCAGGTCTGGCTTACCGTCATGGTTAAGATCGGCTAACTGGAAGCTCGACGATCCGTAAACCGGCGGGAAACGCAATAGGTTCCGCGAAGTGAAACCGCCTTTTTTATCATTCAGGTAAAGCCAAAGACCTTCATCACCGCCGCCATAAAGCACCATCACGTCGGGCCAGCCGTCATTGTTAAAATCCCCGGTAATAGCCTGCGCCGCGCCGGGCCTATCCGAGATATTGCTTTGCGTATAGGTATGATCGGCATTTTGCCTCATCAGGTACACGCCGCCCACATAACGCCCCTGGGCCAGCACGACATAATCGGTCAAACCATCCTTGTTAAAATCAGCCTGCACCGTTTGAACCGGTCGCGCAAGGTCTTCCTGTACCAGCTGCGGCTTTTTGGCCCCCGTGTTACCGTTCAAGTCTGCCTTCATGATCCTGCCGTTAGGAAAGTCCATCGGAACGATCTGCCCGATGCAGGAAAGAATCGCCTGGCGGTTGCCTTTCTCATCGTTCACAAAGTTTGCGCTCACCGCAGCCGATGGAAGATTTGCTGCTACACGCGGCCTGAGGTTCTTGTCCCACTCATAAAGATCAAGTGTTCCGACATCGGCTGTATACATTTTTTTTGTAACAGGGTCAACCTGGAGCATAGAAGTGTAAGCGACGTTTTTGTTGCTATCCGGCTTTTTCAGCGTAAAGCCCGCCCAATCATTCAGCAGCGGGGTCGGAACCTTGGCGCGTTTTAAGCTGTCCGGCGCCACTTTATCGTAATAAGCAGCTATGATCTCCCAGTTTCCGACCGAAACACCCGTCGTATCCGTCGGCTTTTTATAATAATTTGTAACGCTATAGGTAGATAACCCCAGGTAGTGCGCCATATCCGGCAGGATATGAAACCTCCATACGTCCTTTGTGATCGCATCGGGCGGCACCAGCTTATGGCAAGAGGTGCAATAGAGTTCAGTCAGGGCTTTGCCATCGGCGATGGTGTCGCCGGTAGGTTTAAAAGAATCCCCTCCTTTTTTGGTATTACAGCTATTGAACAACACACTTCCCGACACCAGGAATACGAACAGCAATAAATAAGTTGTGAAGAGCCAGGTCTTGTTTAATTTCATGTCTGATTGAAGTATTATTTGGTTAGTTTCAGTTTCTGCCAGATAAGCTCGCCCACCTGGCGGCCTTGTTTAGCGCCCAGGAGCGAACTATTGAGGTAATGTATACCTCCGTAGAACCGGCTCATCGCGGTTTCATCCGACGCCTGCAAGAATGATTTAAAATCGCGCTGCATGCCGATATATTTCCGGTCGCTGGTATCCCGGAAGGCAAAATTGTCGCCGAACTCATGGGTCAATACGACTGCAGACGCCGCACTGATGGTGCTATGGCCCGCGGTATATTCCGGGAAAGGCGGTGTCTGCAGCAATGGCAGCCAGTTGTGATCTATTTTTTCGTTGATCACCGTTACGGGCCGGACATAAGCATATTTATACTTCACCTCCCAGCACGTTATAAACGACTCGAAAAGGGCCACTGAAGTTAACGCGTATGCCTGGGCGGTTTTAAGGGCGTCCGCATGGGTCTTTCTGCACGCGATGGTGGTGATCCCTATCCAATGCCCTCCCGGGGTGATCTTTTTATCGGCAAACATCATGTGCCCATTGTGGACGACGACGAATGGGTTATCGTCCCAATAAGTGGCAATCTTCTGTTGTTCCTTTGTCAGGTGCTTATTTGTATCATATACCATTTTTAGCTGCTTGAAGTAGGCGCTCGTAGTATCGTCGCTATACCTGGGCGGAGGCGGGGGCATAAATATGGTTGAAGAATCTACCAGGAGTGTGTGCATGTCGCCCCAGCAAAACTCTACACCATCCATATAATCCGGCGGGGTTGGTCTCCATTTACCCGGTGAATTACTCCCCAGGTATTTAGGTTTTCCGCGCGTCTGAGGGTAATCATCAATGTTAGCCCTTTTCAGGACAGTATTCCCGATTTTCTCGCCCAGTTCCATTGAATTGGCATACGTCGAGTCGGGCAGCGCATTCTTAAACAAGCCATATATATGGTCCTCGTACCTTTTCAGCGTATCAACAGAGAAAGTTACTTTATGGGCCACAGTGAAAAATGCTTTGGTTGCGGCCAGGGTGAAATTATAGCCTTTGCCCTTTCCAGGTTCGGGCATCTTATCAAAACCTCTTAGCTGAGCGGTGATCGAATTATATCTTGGATCGGCGTATTTCATGGCCTCATAGCTTGCCAGGTTCGTGTAGCCGTAGATGCGCGCCGCGACCGGCGGGGTAAAAACGTCGTAAATGATCACATTCGTCAACTCATCTTCATTCGCATGCAATATATCGGCATCAGCCGGCAGGCTGCCGCTTTTGTGACCACAAGAGGCCAGGGCGCCGGCAAATAAAATTGCAATAACCAGTTTTATATCCTTCATCTCTTTAATTAATTAACGGCTAAATTTCTTGTATGTCCAAAACTGTCTGTCACGGTAACTGAGGCCATTGAACTGTCAATATTAATATATCTGCCCGATTGCGACAAGAAGGAATCGCCATAGTAAAACTCCTGTTTGGTTATCTTGCCGTTCCGGTACCTGATCATGGCGTACATATCCATCGGCCGTAGTTTAACAAGGTGAACATTCCGTTTTAGCCCGAATATTTTCATTGCGCCCCTGTTCTGGCTGGCTGCCAGCAGATAGTCGCCTTTGGCCCCCATTACTTTTACCAGGGCCTTCCCGTTGCCGGGGATGTAGATCCCGCTTTGCAATATACTAAGCGGCGTAAAGTTACCCTTCCCGTCCCCCTTCATCATCAGGCCGTTGAGCGCATCATAACGCCCGGTGGTTAATTCGGTACCGTAGTCGTTGCCATTGATCACCACATCCAGGTTTCCGTCCCCGTCAAAATCGTCCACAGCCATGCCGCACAGCTCTGAAATTTGTGCCTGCAGCGGCAGCGGAATGATCTTAAACTTACCGCCGCCTTCGTTATGCAGGTAAACCGACTGCAGCATATTCGCTTTCAGCCGGAGGGCCCCTTTGCGCATATCCGCCGGGATCACGTCGTCCATAGTAGCTACGGCATACGATTTGTAATTCTGGAACTTAACGCGCATGCCTATCATTTGCTTCACAATATCGTCCCTGGTATGCACCGGGAATTCCTTCATTTTTCCATCCTGGTCCTTCATGAACACGGATGGAAAGGCATCATAGCTGCCATTATTGTCAAAATCCTTAGCGGTGATGTAGGTTGGGTATTGGTCGCTGGCTTTAAAGAAGGTGTTCAGTCCGGTATTGCCCACAATGTAGTCTGTCCGGCCATTATGCTCGAAATCGCCCGCAACTATGGTGTTCCACCAGCCCAGTGAATCGGCTACGCCGGTGCTGGCGGTTACGTTTTTGAACACGCCATGATCATTCTTCAAAAAGGTCACAGGCATCCATTCCCCTGCAAGTACGAGGTCGGGCCAGCCATCGCCGTCGAAATCGGTGAAAAGCGCATCACACACCAGTCCAGCATTGTCCAGGTCTTTAGCAACGCTTGCTGTAACGTCCGTAAATTTCACATGTCCGTCCCTGCTATCATTTCGCAGGATAAAGCTGGAAACAGGTTTTGGATAATTCCATGGGTCTACCCTGCCCGATACAAAAAGATCAAGCTTTCCATCCTTGTTATAGTCTACAGCGCGCACACATAATTTGCTTGTATGATTTACCGGCAATGCGTCAACGGCTTCTTTAAAATTACCCTTGCCGTCGTTAACATAAAGCCTGTCCTGGTAATATTTGGAGCCGGGTTGTTCGGCATAGCCGCCGCTTGCAACGTAGAGATCCGGCTTGCCGTCGCCGTTGGCATCGAACAGGATCAGCCCTTCATCCTTGAAATCATCGTTCACGTTTTGCTGATCCGGCGGCAGCAGGCTCCGCTGTATAAATTTGCCGTCGGCTTGCTGCAGGAATACCTGCGACGGATATTTTGATGTGCCGCCTACGATAATATCATCGTACCCGTTACCGTCAACATCGCCAACAGCCAGACCCGGAGAATATTCCGACAATTTGTGGGGCAAAAGCTTTTGAATGTTGAAATCAACAAAATCGGCGTCTTCATGCGTATAATTGACACCGAGCATCCGCGTCACTTCCTTAAACACCGATTGCTTATCCAGCTCGGGTTGAGCAAAGGTGTAAGCTTCCGTTGCGCTACCGATGTCCACTTTGAGCAGCTGATCGGCTTTGACATTCGTCAGCGTTTGCTTCTTAAAGTTCTGCCAGCGGATAACAACCGAGTCTATTGTTGTTATGCTGCCAAGACCAAAATGGGCAATATTTTGAATGGTCGATAAATAACCCCTGAAAGGCGTATTCTCATAAACCTGGTGTTTGCCATGGTCATAGTAAATATCGGCCCATGCGCCTATTCCATCGATGTTATTCGAACCGCCATGGAACTTGATATTCAGGTAATGGGTATGATCGGGATCTTGCTCCCGGCTCGTGTTCCGGTAAATCATGGCCTCATCATTGATATTGTTGATGATCACATCCATATCGCCGTCATTATCCAGGTCGGCATATACGGCGCCATTCGAAAAACTAGGCGTACTGAAACCCCAGCTATTGGTTACATCCTCAAATTCCAGGTTACCTTTGTTCCTGAAGGCATAATTGGCGATCTTAACTACCGGTATCTGGTCAAGCACCTCTTTTTTTGACGCTATAAAATAGGCTTGTGCCCTGAAGTTCATAAAATCATGGTCGGTCACATCGCGTGGGTAACCGTTGGTGATGATCAGGTCGCGGTAGCCGTCATTATCAAAATCCGTCAGCAAGGGTCCCCAACTCCAGTCTGTTTGTGACATGCCGGCAAGGAAAGATACCTCGCTGAAAGCAGGGTCTCCTATCGTGTCGTTCTGCCCTACCCGTGGCCCCTGGTTCAGCTGCAATGTATTCCGCGGATATTGGTACTGGTAATTGTACTTATCCATATTCTGGAAAGCCTGGTAGTTGTTGGGTTGCATGAACATTTTTTTCCGGTAATTATCCGGCGGGTTCATGTCCAGTTCCACCACGTCGGCAAGGCCGTCGTTATTGATATCCTCGATATCCTGGCCCATAGAGCTCAGCGACGTATGCTTGAAATACTCCCTGGTTTTGTCGGTAAATGTACCGTCGTGGTTGTTGATGTACAGAGTATTGTTTGGAAGAAAGTCATTGGTCACATAAATATCTTTCCAGCCATCCCGGTTAATGTCTACAGTACTTGCGGCGTGGCCATATCCTTCTATCAATATTCCCGCCTGTTTGGAAACATCATGAAACACAGGGTGCTTTAAGACAGGGTCCCAGTCATTCCTGTACAAATGGCCTGTACTGTGTCCCGAGCCGTCAGTAATTATCGGTTTAAAAAGGCTGATGTTATCCGTACTTTCCGCATCATTTACCGTCAGGTACATATCCAGGTCCCCGTCGTTATCATAGTCGAAGAACGATGCCATGGTTGAATAAAGTGTTATATCCAGCCCATATTCCTTAGCCATTTCTTTGAAATGCGGAACGCCGTTTTTATCCGGTCCCTGGTTAATGTACAGCAGGTTGCGCCGTTTGGACGAATCGCCTAAAAGCGTATTGCACACGTATATATCCGGCAATCCATCGTTGTTAATATCTACGACAGCGACTCCTCTGCCCCATCCGCCCTTTCCGCCAATGCCGGCTGCCCGGGTGACATCCTCGAATTGCATGTTGCCTTTGTTGATATAGAGCCTGTTTGATACCGCGTTACCGACAAAGAAAATATCCTGTAAGCCGTCGCCGTTGAAATCACCCACACCAACACCGCCGCCGTTATAAATATTCAGTTTATCGAGGGGATTGATGCTATCATTCTCGACTATCACATTGTTAAAATGTACGCCGGAGTGCGATGAGGGTACCTGTTCAAATAAAGTTCTCTTCTTACATGAAAAAACAAACAGGGGGAACAATAGAATAATCCAATAATTATGGGACTTCATTAAAAGATGTATAATACGGTCAGCTAATATATAAAAAAGGGGAAGATGTCTCCATCTTCCCCTTGATATTTTCAAGTAGTTTCAGATCATGGATAACCTGCGTTTTGTTTCAAAGCGCCATGCTCTCTTGAGATCTCCTGGGTTGGGATAGGATATATCTCGTTTCTGCCCTGGGTGAAGGTAGAACCACTCATAACGGCATCGCCAAAGAATGGCAAAGTTACTGTCTTCCCTGCAATCACCTCGGTATAACTCTTGTAACTTAAATTTGTCGCGATGGCTTTGTTCAATACGGCTGCCATATAGCCCGCAGGCTCAGGGGCGCCGGTTCCAGAACCGCCATCCCAGCGCTGAAGATCGAAGAAACGCTGACCTTCCATAGCCAGTTCAAGCCTTCTCTCAAAGAATACTGCCTGGCGGGCAAATTCTTTGGTGCCACCTGTAATCTGACCGGTATAACGAGCTATCTGGTAATTAGCAGCATTCTGGGTGTTATCAACAATTGGTTTGGTTGGATCGTTTCCGGTATAACCTGTCAGACGGCCTTTAACCCAGTTTTCAGGATGGTCAACCATACGGCCACGCACCTGGTTCACCAAAGCCTCAGCCCCTGCCTGGTTGCCCAGCTCTACGTCGCACTCCGCTTGAAGCAACAGGATATCCGAAAAACGGATCATGTTGTAGTTCATTGCCGAAGACTGTCCCGGTGCCCAACCGCCATAGCTTTCGCTCGCGCTTGCGGCTTCGCTTTTCCTGTACACGTTCTTCATGTTGATGTATGGTCCTGCGTCAGTCTGCGCACGTGCCCAGCTGGCTCCCGGCATTTCACCGTAATCAAGAAATGGGATACCCCTTCTGCCTGCGGTCCAGTCTAAGCGCGGGTCCACGGGCGTCGTTACATCGGGCATATAGGCGGGGTCTGTAGCGTCCACACCCTGATCCGACTTTAATGTGGATGTATTATGCGGGTTTCCACTATTATACGTATCAGCAGGATTGATCGCACCACCATCATAATCATAGTTTCCGAGTGTACCGTCGGAATTAATGAACGGCAGCCCTTGTGCATTTACTTTAAACGCATTTACAAGCGTAAATGACGGCTGATAGAAACCGCAGCAGCCCGTAGGGCCCGCAGCCGGAAAGTTCAAAACGTCGCCGGGGTTACCATTAGCGCCGCTTGAACCATCTTGTACAGTCATTTGAACTGCGAATACGGCCTCCGCCCCATTCTTCATAGCGGCATCAAAGTTGTTGTTGAAATTTGTGTTCAGCGCAAATTTCACGTTCTGGTCATTAACACCATTTGTGATGATATCAGTCAATGCATTAGATGCATCCTGATATTTGTGTTCAAACATAAGCGCCCTGGCCAGGAAAGCCTCAGCGGCATATTTATTAGCGCGGCCAAGCTGGGCCTGGGTTGCAGGCAATGCCCCCATAGCATCAGTCAGGTCTTTCTCCACCTTGTCCCAGATCGGGCCCGGGTTACCTACGTCGTAGTTGTTTTTCGTATAGGTAACGGTCTCGTCTATATAAGGTACGTTACGATAAACTTTGGACAACTCTTCATTGAACACGCCGCGCAGGAATTTAGCTTCAGCTGTTACTTCAGCCGCATAGTCCTTGGTAAGCGAACCGTCTGTTACCAGCGGTATCTCACGCAGCACGTCATTGGCGCGCTGAACGCCATCAAGGCACACCAGCCATTTGGTAATCACATAATTGTTTGAACCGTCAACGCTATGGTTCATGATGGAAGCCGCGTCAGGCTGGTCGGTCGGGTTCGAGCCTTTGTTGGCGTCATCAGACGCGATACCGCCGAAATGCCAGTTACTTACTGATCCACCCCAGGTGTCACCGGTAGCTGTTGGGTTACCACTCATCGGCAGCAGGGCATAAGCACCAATAAGAAGCCCGTCGACACCCGCCTTGCTTGCCAATACGTTCGGCAGCACGGAATTTACCACCGGCTGGTTGAGGAATTTCTTACACGAATAGGATAGCGTAAGAAATATCAACGCGAACGGGATGATAAATTTAAAAATCGATTTTTTCATAATTTGAAATTTTAATATTTTTTACTAAACATCTTTTTCTTAGAATGTCAGGTTCACACCTACAATGTACTGTCTTTGGTTGTTCGGATAGTTACCCTCGTCTATACCAAAAGAGCTCTGACGTCCCGTACCCGGAGGAAGCTCAGGGTCAAGGCCGTTATACGGTGTAAAGGTGAACGGGTTTGTAGCCTGCAGATAAATGCGCAGCTTGCTCATACCAATAGTTTTAATGATCTTAGGATCAAAGGTATATCCCAATTGTATGGTCCTAACCTTCAGGAACGATGCATTTTGCACATAGAACGAACTGGTTTGGGTGGTACCCATAGTATTCAGGTCGCTCTGTATTGGCAATAACGGGTTGGTTACACCCGGAGCACCAAAGGAGTTGTGCAAGGCATCATTTGATTTTGCACCGTTAAATGAACCGTAGAAATCTGTCCAGTACAAAGTATAGTTATATACCTGGTTGCCGTATGAGCCGTATAGAACAGCTCCAAGATCAAAGTTCTTATAGCTTGCCCCTAAATTGATACCATAAGTAAAGTCAGGGTTCGGATTGCCTATGAAGGTACGGTCAGCGTCATTGACCTGGCCGTCGCCGTTTACATCGGCATACCTAAACGAACCGGGCTGGGCGCCTGCGTAGGCAACTACACCCGGGTTGGGTGTCCATGCTTTGGTCGACGGATCCTGGGTAAACTCATTGGTGTTATAGAATCCAATTACTTTGTAACCATAGAACTCGCCTATAGGATGGCCAACTTCGTCGCGTACGATATCATTTACACGGTTACCTGCGTCATCGATATAATTACCAGGCAGGCTTGTAATCTTGTTGGTGTATTTTGTAATGTTAATACCAAAATGATATTTAAAGTCGTTGCCAACTGAATTGCGATAGTCAATAGCAAGGTCAAAACCGTTGTTTTGCACGTCACCAAGGTTGATCTGAGGAGCACCTGTGTCGCCGAGACCAACTGTAGCAGGCAATGATGCCGCGAACAACAGGCCGCTGATCGTTTTCCTATACCAGTCGAATGTGATATCGAAGTGATTAAACAACGTAGCATCAAAACCAAAGTCCAGGGTCTTATCAGTTTCCCATGTAGTTTTTTGGTTGCCCACATTGCTATAGTAGAAACCCTGGCTGGTTCCGTTGCCGCCGTTGATCGCATAGTCACCATTACCCAGGGCTGAGTTAAACAGGTCATATGCATTGCCGCCGCCTACGTTCTTATTATTACCGGCTTCACCCCAGCTTCCGCGGATCTTCAGGTCATTGATCCAGGTAACTGACTTCAGGAAGTCTTCCTGTGAAATACGCCATGCTGCCGAAACCGATGGGAAGGTACCCCACTGTACGCCCGGATAGAATGCCGAGTAACCGTCGCGGCGTATTGTAGCCCGCAAAATATATTTATCATTATAAATATAATCTATGCTTCCAAAGAATGATTGGGTGGCTAAAGGCTGGTCAGCAGCGCTTCCGCGGGTAAGGGTGGCGGTCGCGTTGCTCAGGTTGACATAAGCAGGAGCAGTTGAGAAAAGACTGGCGCCATTACCATATATATAGCGGCCATAACCATACAGCTGCTCAAAACCCACCATCGCGGTTAAGTTATGCTTACCAAAGGTTTGGGCATACTTAACGGTATTGGTCCAGTTGTAATTGCTGTAATAGCCGGCCCCTTCAGAAACAGTGTTAGGATTGCCATGAGACTCATAGTCCATGTATGCAGGCGTAGAAAAATCATTATAGTAATAGTTGTCGATGTTTCCGCCCATGCTAATGTGCGCAGTGAAATGCTTCAGGAAATCCAGTTCGGCGTACACATTGCCCTGTATGTTCCAGTTCCTGCTTAATTGGTTATTGAACTGATAGGCTGCCGCAACAGGGTTTGAAGCGTTACCAAGGGGTTCACCGCCTGGTCCGTCATAGTCGCCGCCGAATTGCTTACCTGAAATATCATACACAGGTATCTGGGGCATTTCGCGATAAGTCTCCGAGATCGGATCGCCTTCGTTCTGGTTGAGTAACCCTCCCTGGCCAGGATATGCACCTGTACCGCCTTCAGGAGACAAAGTATAATAGAAGAATCCGCTTTCACCCACCCTAAGGTTTTTCAATATATTAAAGGTGGTGTTGATACGGGTCTCGTAGCGCTTATAATAAGTATAAGCTTCGGTACCTTGCTGATCAAGATAACCTACTGACAAGTAGTAATTGTTCTTGTCATTAGCGCCGCTTGCGGTTACCGTATGGTATTGCTCTGGCGCAGCCTTGAACAGTTCATGGAACCAATCGGTACCCGATTGATTGAATTTTTGTACCAGGAAGTCGTTTGCAGCGTTGGTGGGATCAAAATGATAATCCGCCAAAAGGTCGGCTGGTACCGCCGGATAGCCCGTACCGCCTGCAACACCGGATGCGCTGGCGCCGCTGGGTAATACGCCCTGGTAACCGTATACAGGTAAAGTACCTGCACCGCCCTGGTATATCTTGTTGTAAACACTACCGTCACCGGCGAGGTAAGACAAACTTGACATACCGGAAGGTGATAGGATATTGAATACGTTACCGCCTTTAGGCACCTGCGTACCATAGTACGCATCATAAGAAATAGTAGAAGCGCCGGCCTTACCGTGCTTGGTGGTGATAATGATTACACCGTTACCACCGTTTACACCGTAAATAGCTGTTGCGCCTGCGTCTTTCAGTACCTGGATGCTTTCGATGTCGTTCGGGTTGATCGTCGACATGTTGTTACCCTGGACACCGTCGATAACATACAACGGCTGCGAGTTGTCCAGGTTGCTGATACCACGAACAAACACCGCGCTACCACCACCCGGCTGACCTTGTGTAACTACGGTTACACCGGCTGCCTGGCCCTGCAATAACTGGTCAGTACTACCACCTGTCGGGATCTTTTTGGCATCGGCCACGTTGACTATCGCCACCGACGAGGCAATATCCTTTTTACGCTGCGACTGATAGCCCGTCACCACAACTTCATTCAAAGTGCTGTTGGTAACGTCCAGCGTAATGGTACCGAGGTCGGCCGAATTGACGGTAACGGTCTTGGGCGCGTAACCGATATAGGATATGACTAAGACATATCCTGTTTTACCGGTCAAAGTAAAGTTACCATTCACGTCAGTCACGACACCTACGTTTGTACCTTTAATTTTTACGGTAGCCCCGATTATCGGCTGTTTATCATCGGATCCGATGACTTTACCGCTAATCTTTGTTTGGGCCGTAACTGCCAATGAGGATAGGAGGCATAGGATCAGTATGCACATCGTCCTTCCTTTTAGAAGTAAACTTTTAAACATGAGATTGAGATTTAGTTGATTAATTTATTGATTTAGTTGATAATTGAATTCAAAGGAATAAAGTGGCAAGCCTATTGGCTCGGGTCAAAAACCTCTATGCGCTGCCCCCTGAAAGTGAGATGTGGGGTACGTGAAAGGCATCCAAAAAGGGAAAAATGTAAAGGTTTTATCATTTAAGTTATTTAATAATAAATACTCAAAAACAATCGCTGTCCTTTTTGCCCGATAAGCCCCGGCGCTGTTCTGCCGCGGTTTTATCGAATTGGAATACGTTATAATTATATCAGGTTCTGCACACTTTCCCGTAATAAGGGAAAGCTAAATTGGTACTGCATCTAATTTAAATAGAGTGTATTGTTTACACAAGAATAATTTCACATTTTGTAAATTAATTATTTTAACCTGCTTTGATTGTCAAAATTATCAATGATTCCGGCTTTTGTTAACAATAATTATAAATTGATATATACTTTTTAAAAAATTTTAAAATCAAAAAGCATGTTTTTTATAAACATTGCCTGTTAAAAACTGCTTTTCGGTGCATAATTGGCAAAATGGGCGCTAATTATTGGCTTTAAACTATCTGGATGCATGGTTTTTATTTATCATAAAAAGTCGCGCCTCTAAAACATCATTACGTCTATTGCCATTATAATGCTACAGGTCAATCTATGGCATCTGTGATTTAAATAAAAAACAGCGTTGATTTTAGATTTTATCGATGAAGACCGCCCGTTTTTATTTATTCCACTGCAGCGAAGCCGAATGCGTATCGCTGGAGTTGGTTCCGATCCGTACGATAAACTCACCCGGCTCCCAGTCGTATTTCAAATTGGTATTGTAAAATTTCAGGTCGGCAGTAGTGATCTTAAAAGTTACCTCCTTTTGCTCGCCCGGCTGCAGGGTGATCTTTTTGAAATCCTTCAGTTCCTCAACCGAACGACTGATGCTTGCAACCGGATCGCTGATATACAATTGCACGGTTTCCTCGCCCGTGTACTTACCGGTATTGGTAACCGTAACAGCTGCCGTGAGTGTTTCATCGCCTTTGAGGTGTATCTTACTAAGTCTTACCCCACTGTAGCTGAAAGTAGTATAGCTAAGCCCGTAGCCAAATGGAAAAAGCGGCGAATTGGCGATATCGATGTAATCCGATTTGAATTTGGCCGCTCCTTTATCATCGAATGGTCTGCCGGTATTCTTGTGCGCATAATAAATAGGTATCTGGCCCACGCTGCGCGGAAAAGTCGCCGTGATCTTGCCCGACGGGTTATAATTTCCGAATAGCACATCGGCTATAGCATTGCCTGCTTCGGTACCCGGGTGCCATACATCAAGTATCGCATCCATGTGTTCGTCTTCCCATGGAATGGTAAGCGGGCGCCCGTTGAACATAACCATAACGATCGGTTTACCCGTTTTAACCAGCGCTTTTAATAAGGTACGCTGCGTTTCGGGAATATTGATGTCAGAACGGCTTGCCGATTCGCCCGACATATTGGCCGACTCCCCTACCACGGCTACCACCACGTCGGCTTTTTGCGCGGTGGCAACTGCTTCGTCTATCATTTCCTGCGCCGGGCGGTTATCTCTTTCCTGCTTCATGCCGAAGAACCATGCACGCTCATTCAGCAGCGAGTCGTCGGTAATGTTCGATCCCCTTGCATATAAAATATTGGCATTTGAGCCCGCTATATTTTTGATACCGTCGATTACGCTTACCGATTTCTTCGGGTCGCCGGCTATTACCCAGGTGCCAAGCATTTCGGAGTGGTTATCGGCCAGCGGGCCGATCAGCGCAATGGTGCCCGATTTTTTTAACGGCAGTATCTGTCCTTTGTTCTTCAGCAAAACGAACGAATGTTCTGCGGCTTTCCTGGCGGCTTTGCGGTTATCATCGGTAAGCTCTGATTTTTTCTCAATCTCAGGGTTAATGGATTTATACGGATTGGCAAACAGTCCCAACTTGTATTTGGCTTCCAGCACGCGGCGGCAAGCCTGATCGATCTCGGCTTGGGTCACTTTGCCTTGCCGGAGTGATTTTTTCAAAGTAGTTAAAAAACCTTCGCTCACCATATCCATATCCAAACCGGCCTTTAAGGCCAATGCTGAAACCATTTGCAGATCGCCAAGACCGTGATTGCTTAATTCACTAACTGATGTATAGTCAGACACTACAAAACCTTTAAAGCCCCACTGTTTACGCAGCAGATCGGTCAGCAGCCAGTGATTGGCAGTGGCCGGCACACCATTGATAGTATTGAACGAACTCATGAAGCTGCCCGCACCGGCATCGACAGCCGCTTTATAAGGCGGCAGGTAATCCTGGTACATTTTGATCAGGCTCATATCTACCGTATTATACTCTCTTCCCGCTTCTGCTCCGCCATACAAAGCGAAATGCTTCACGCAAGCCATCACTGCATCGCTTTTGGTCATATCGGTACCCTGGTAACCTTTCACCATCGCTTGCGCTATTTGCGAGCCAAGCCATGGGTCTTCACCATTGCCTTCAGAAATGCGGCCCCAGCGCGGGTCGCGTGCTATATCAACCATAGGCGAGAACACCCAGTTAAGGCCTTCGCCTGTGGCTTCGGTGGCGGCAATACGCGCCTCATTCCGGATGATCCCCATATCCCATGTGGCCGACATACCAAGCGGTATAGGAAATATAGTGCGGTGTCCGTGGATCACATCAAGCCCGAATATAAGCGGTATATGCAGACGGCTTTGCTTTACGGCGATATCCTGGGCCTTTCCAATAAAATCCGTGCCATAAACGCCAAAAATGCCGCCGATGTCGCCTTTCTTTAGTTTTTCTGCAACACCCGTATTTACTGTGGAACCCGTAAGCGCCGGACCGCTGACAACCAAATTCAGCTGACCGATCTTTTCGTCGATCGTCATTTTGCTCATCAGGCTGCTTATAAAAACATCCATTTTAGCATCATCACTTTTGGTTTGGGCTCCTGATTTTATACCAATTAGTATAAATAACAAAACTAAAAGGCCCGTTGCTTTAGTGCTGAGATAGGTTTTCATATTCCGCGTATTTTGACCAGCTTATCCCTGTTAATTAAATTAGCAGAAATAATAAATACATTTGCTGATCGGTTTAATAAAAAATAAGTTTAAAATTGGTACAGGGCCAGCCTTTTTGAGCGGCATGGTGTATTTAGAACACAATAGTATTTATTATTCCCGGATAAACAAAGTATTTTTTGTACAATAGCACAAATGTTCACCAAACAGGAACTGATAGAATTTTGCGACAATGCCCGTGAGAATTACCTTGCGCATATTTCTATTGACAGCGTTGTGTTTGGTTTTCACGAAGGGCAGCTGAAGGTGCTGGTGCTTAAAATGAAAGATGAGGAAGCCTGGTATCTCCCGGGAGGCTTTGTGCTGAAGAATGAACCTATTGAAAAGGCAGCCACGCGTATATTAAAGGAACGCACAGGCCTCGATGAGATATTTTTGCAGCAGTTCCACGTATTCGGCGACCCGGAACGCTCGCGGCCGCATCGCGATATGTATAAGGAGATGCTGCCCGCGGCGGAAAATTGGTTCGCCAACCGGTTCCTGACCATCGGTTATTACGCGCTTGTTGATTTTATGAATGCAGTGCCCGCGCCTGATCAGCATTCGATCCTGTGCGCCTGGCGCGATTTGGACGACATGCCGGCATTGGAACTGGATCACAGCATTATATTAAAGACGGCACTCGATACGTTGCGGCTGCAGCTGAATTATCAACCCATAGGCTACAACCTGATGCCTAAAGAATTCACCATGCCCGAACTGCAGAAGCTCTACGAGACGATACTGGGCAAAAAACTCGACCGGAGAAACTTTCAGCGCCGCATTCTGGGCTTCGGCATCCTGAAGCGTTCCGAACAACCGCGAAAAGGCGGAGCGCATAAAGCGCCCTACCTGTATTCCTTCGACCTAAAAAATTACCAAAGTGCCCTTACAGAGGGACTGCAAGGCGGATGGTAATTTGATTTCGGATGTCGGATTTTCGATTTCGGATTTTTCAACATCTGTAAAAAATAAATCCGAAATCGAAAATCCCAATTCCGAAATCCGTTAGTTCTGCGAGTGCAATGCCACCGCGTTTCCTTCGGTATCGATGAAGAAACCCATATGGCCTATCTCGTCGCTGATCTTACCTTTTGGCATGGTGATCTTACCACCGGCGGCCTCAACTTTTGAGAGCGCAACGTCCAGGTCGGGGTTACCATTAAAATAAACTTTTACCCCGTCGGCGCTGGGCTTATGCATATCGCTTTGCACCAGGGCGCCCGAAAGCTTACCACCCGTCATGTCGTACGGGAACATCGCCATCTTCATACCCATCATATCCATTTCTTCCATCCGGATATCAAAGATGGTCTCGTAAAATTTTTTCGCTCTTGCGATATCGCTAACCGATATCTCGAACCAGTTCAGAATGTTTGCTGAGGCGTCCATAAGTTTTTGATTTTTTAAGTTTTATAAATTGATTTGTTTAAAGCTAAGTTGCGCCTGTTAACAGTGTATATGCTGCATATAAACATTTTTACGGGCTCGTCTGCCACAAACCTAAGCCGATTCGCATGCTGGGAAGGAGTGTGAATACGACAACCTTAGGGGTTGATTGCGCCAAGTTGTTAAGTTAACTTTGTTTAAAAATTATCATTTCATGAAACACGTATCTATCATTATCCCGCAGGGCCCTATCATCCTGAGCAGCGTAATTGGCACCTATAAGGTTTTCAGTTTTGTAAACGGCTTTTTTCAGGCCCAGGGCAAGAAGCCGCCTTTTGACATTCACCTGGTAGGACTAAGCAAGGAGAATGAATTGTACGATGGCTTATTCGCCATAAGGCCCGATTCGATGCTGAGCGATATACCTAAAACCGACCTGATCATGATACCGGCCTTTTACGGCAACCCGATGGACGGGCTGGAAAAGAACCAGGATTTCGTACCATGGATCGTGGATCAGTATAAACATGGCGCCGAGGTCGCAAGTCTTTGCACCGGCGCTTTCCTGTTGGCGGCCACCAACCTCATCAAAGGCAAGACCTGCACCACGCACTGGATGGCCGCGGATATTTTCAGGCAGGCATTCCCGAACATCAAGCTAATGCCCGAAAAGCTGATCATCGATGAACTGGGTATCTATTCCAGCGGCGGGGCGTATTCCTTCCTCAACCTGGTGATCTATTTAGTAGAAAAATATTGCGGACGCGACGTCGCCGTACATTGCTCAAAGGTGATGGAGATCGAGATCGACCGCGAGACCCAATCGCCTTTCGTCATCTTCAGCGGGCAGAAGGAGCACAATGATGAGCCGATAAAGAAAGCGCAGGTATATATCGAGCGTAACGTGGGTGCGAAGATCACCGTCGACCAGCTTTCGGAAATGTTCGCCATCAGCCGGAGGAATTTCGAGCGCAGGTTCAAAAAAGCTACATCGAACACGCCAGTAGAATACCTGCAGCGTGTAAAGATCGAAGCCGCTAAAAAAAGCCTCGAGGGAGGCCGCGAGAACGTGAACGAGGTAATGTATTCCGTTGGCTATTCAGATAATAAGGCGTTCCGGACCATCTTCAAAAAGATAACGGGGCTATCCCCTATTGAGTATCGCAATAAATATAATAGGGAAATGGCGCTGAATTGATCAAAAGCCAGCTATATTTCAGATCAGACCGGCAGCCGTCACCTGCTCAATTTCACAACCCTTACGAAATAAACACCGGCCGGCGCCCATCCTTCATTGGACAGTGTGGCGCTATGTGCGTCAATCGATACGGTAGCGAAGTAATCGGCGCTTCCCATGATGGTCATGCCATCCTGGTAACGGGAAGTATATTGTAGTTGCAGGGAGCCGTCAGAATTCATTGTAAATGTTCCTGACTCAACGGTCGTTCCTTCGTTGAGTGACAATTTCCCGTCTGACGCAAATACGAAGCGGTCGGCTGATGTGCCCATGTATTTATCCCCATGGGTTCCTAATGCCTGTGAATATGACGAGGTGGAATCGCTAACTAATTTCCAATCGCCTACAAGGTGTGAGTCGGCTTGAACCGCTACCGGCTTCGGATCAGTGCTGCTTTTCTGGCATGAAAAAAGGCCGATACAGGCAGCAATGCAAAAAAGGGCTAAGTTCTTCATTTTCTTTTAATTGGCTGATTTCCCCCTTGATACGATAAGGTTTTCACAGGGTTTCGGGTTATTTAGATAATTTTCATAAATAACTCGTAATCAGCAAAATAAAATTCAGCCCGCGCCTCGTGCACTATCAATAAAAAAGCCTCCTTTCAGGGGAGGCTGTAAACGGTATAGACCCGGCGTCAATGCACGCTGTCGCGCAGCGATTTGATCTCATCATGCGCCTGCAGTATTTCCTGCATCTGGCCGTCAAGCATATCAATAATATAAGCCGGCAGCACATCGTCGCCCAAGGCTTCCTGGTAAGCGTTACGAATGGCATCCTCACCCGATTCACATTCATCCAGTATCTCATACCGGCCATGCCCGTTGAATGCTTCTTTAACCGCAAGCCAGGCACGATGCAGTTTGCCACCGGTGGTGGTTCCCTGGTCAATATCCTTGCCCAACGCTTGTATTTCGGTGCCAATTTCCATTTTATAGCGGCGGCTGTTATCTATCAGCCTCAGAAAAACCGGCTCAAGATCCTTGTCGTTGTCATCTTGCTCAACTTCTTTCAAAGCGCGCTCGTAGTTCTCTATGCGGTCGTTGTTGATCAACACCAGGTCGTTCAACATCTCCAGTGTTCTTTCGGTGTTTTCCATAAATTTCCCTTTCCTGGTTTTATAATTAACCCGGCGAACGAGAGAATTGTTTAAGAGTTTTTCAGAACTGACGCTTCCTGATAAGGCAAAAAAAGGTCCTGTTCAGCTCTTTGCGTACTTGTACTTTTCGATTAACGCCGTCATATCTTCAATGTCAAACGGCTTGTTCAGGTAAGTATCTGCGCCGCATTCGTTTGCTATGCGAATGAGATCATTGTGCGCCGAGACAATGGCGACAGGAATGTGACTGGTAGATGGGTTCGATTTGATCGCTTTACACAAACTGCCGCCAAGCTGACCATTTATCCAATGGTCAAGCAGGATGAGCGAGGGCGCAATCGCTTCGATTTCTTTTAGAGTTAATACGTCAGAACGGGGAACGACTTGTATTTGTAATGTTTCGGCAAGGTATGATAAGATCTCTAACGTATCCCTATCGTCTTCGATAATAAGGATGATATTCTTCATATATGCCTATGAAGATATGCATTTAAATCCAAATGCAAGCATAGATTTAAGTATTAGTATAATTTTTACAAAAGGAATTAAAAAACAACCTCGTCAAAACCATTCGGTTAGAAGCAGGTTATGTTTTTAGTGTGGTTTTAATCGAAAGGAATTATCCTAATGATTTAAACGACCCGCCCTGTCTGAGATTCTCAGCAGGGTTTTTTGTTAGGTTTGTATTATGCCGGAAGGACCGAATTTGATCATGACGAAGGAAAACCTGCTGCAATTCAAAGGCAGACGGGTTACAGCCGCGTCCGGTTACGCCAAAAACGTCGACCCGGATATGCTGAAGAGTAATACGCTCAAAAACATCAAAACATGGGGCAAGCATTTGCTTTTGGTTTTCGAAGATTTCACGCTGCGGGTGCATTTTGGGCTGTTCGGTTCGTTCAGGATAGATCGGCCTGTTAAGAAGAATGCTGCTCTACACCTGCAATTTGGCGAGGATGAAGTTAATTTTTCCATTGTCAAGATACAGGTTATCGATGAGCCGCTGGATAAGGTTTACGATTGGTCGGCCGATATCATGAGCAAAAAATGGGATGAGGCAAAGGCAATTGAAAAGTTGAAAGCCAAACCCAAACTGCTGATCTGCGACGCCCTGCTCGACCAGGATATTTTTGCCGGATCGGGTAATATTATCAAAAACGAAGCGCTCTTCCGGGCGAGGATACATCCCGAAAGTCTCTCCGGCAAGATCCCAAATGATAAATTGAAAGAATTATCGCAAGAAGTGGTCGCCTTCAGCAAAGAATTTCTGAAATATGGCAAAACACATCATTTAGGCGACAGGCTCGAGGCTTATAACCGGGAAATGTGTCCGCGCAATCACATTCCATTTCATAAAAAGGATACCGGCAAAACCAAACGGCGGACATTTTATTGCGATAAATGCCAGGTACTGTATACATAATTGCGGCAAACCAACGGCTTTCCCCTTTGTTATCAACGCATGAAGAAGGAAGTACTGGCGGCATCCGCTGCGCTGGCCGGCGCGGCAGCCATAACATGGTTGGTAAAAAACAGGAATGAGCACCTTGAAACCGTAGGTTATGTCGACATCGGGCAATACCTGGGTAAATGGTACGAGATAGCCCGTTTCCCTCACAGCTTTGAAAAGGATTGCGCCTGCTGCATGGCAGAATACAGTATGAACGAGGATGGTTCCATCAAAATACTGAACGGCTGCATCAGGGAGGGTAACCTGGAAGTGACGGAGGGAAGAGCGACTATCATCGACAGGAGGCATCAATCTAAGCTCAGAGTGCAATTTAACGACGGCATTTTCACCGGTCAGTACTGGATCATTGCGCTCGCACCCGATTACAGCTATGCAATGGTGGGCCACCCCAACCGCAAATACTTGTGGATACTGAACCGCACGCCCGTGATGGATAACCAGGTTTATAATTTCCTGCTGGTGCAGGCTGCAGGCAAAGGGTTTGACGTTCGCAAGCTGGCTAAAACGGGTCAGGATTGTAACTTGTGAATGAAAGCATTAAAGATAACTCCTGGAAGTCCCGTTAGGGACTACCTGTTTGTAGAAGCAAAGAATCATTACCATAAGCCCCTTAGGGGCTTTCTGTTTGTTACCCGTGTGCTGAACGGGTATTTCAGCAAATATTTGTCTAATCCTGTCCGGATTTTTTAAAATCTATCTATATTGCCTTACGATTATTAACCTTCACGGCGTTGTGTGCCCACACACTACGTAATTTTATTTTAAAACTATTATGAAAAAAAACAGCGTTCAAAAAAACCTATTTCTTACCTTTTTACTCGTATTATTTGGAATTAGCAACTACGCAATAGCGCAGGACACTATTCCTCCCCCGCCCAAACTGGATGAAACCGGCTGGCGCCAGCTGTTCAACGGCAAAAACCTTGACGGCTGGAAAATGGTCGGCCCGGGCAGTCGTTACGTGGAAAATGGCGTTACTGGCAGCCACGGCGGCATGGGCCTTCTGTATTGGACGAAGGAAAAATTCAGCAATTGTACTATCAGGGTTGTGTACCGCATGCAGAAATTCAATAGCAACTCGGGCGTATTTATCCGCATACCGATTCCGCCTCGCGAGCCTTGGATGCCTGTCTTTTACGGCTACGAAGTACAGATAGACAATCACCCCGAAACCTCTAAAGAGGATGAATACCACGTGACGGGCACATTATATTCATTGACAAAACCCCATGCCAAACCCGGCAAGCCCGGGCCGGAGTGGAATGTTATGGAGATAACGCTCGACGGCTTGCGGACGATTGTAAAAGTTAACGGCGAACTCGTAACAGATTACACCGAAGGCCAGCCTACACCTGCCCGCAAATTTGACTTTGAACCCTACCGGGGTCCCCGCCCTCTCGCAGGTTATATCGGCCTGCAAAATCACGGCGACGATGATATCGTGTTCTTCAAAGAAGTTGCTGTTAAACCGCTTAACAAAAAATAACGATCGGTATGGAAAAGAAACCTAAAGACCAAAACAAGATCAGCCGCGGCGATTTTATCAAAAAAACAGCTTTAGCTACAGCCGGTTTTTACATTGTACCCCGTTATGTTTTAGGCGGCAAAGGCTATGTTGCCCCAAGCGATAAATTATATATTGCGGCGGTGGGCTGCAGCGGTGAGGCTGAAAATGACATTCACCACTATGCTTCTGCTCCAAAGAAAAACGCTGAGATCGCTTTCCTGTGCGATGTGGATGACCGCGGAGCAGCACCCCGCATGAAAGAATTCCCGAAAGCGAAGCACTATTATGACTGGCGCGAGATGTTCGACAAAGAGCATAAGAACTTCGACGCCGTTACCGTGGCCATACCCGATCATAACCACGCCATTGTGGGCCTGAGCGCCATGCAATTGAAGAAACACCTTTATCTGCAAAAACCGCTTACCCATGATATTTACGAGGCGCGGGTATTGACGCAAGCCTCACAAAAATACCAGGTGGTAACCCAGATGGGCGACCAGGGTGCATCCTGCGAAGGTATGCGCACCATGCGCGAATGGTTCGAGGCCGGACTCATAGGCGATATCCAAAAGGTTTATTGCTGGACCGACCGCCCCGTATGGCCGCAGGGCATTTCCTGGCCTACGGCAAAGCCGGCGGTGCCAAAAGAGCTCAAATGGGACCTCTGGCTGGGAACCGCGCAACATGTCGATTATATCGATAATCTCGTTCCCTTCAACTGGCGCGGCTGGTGGCAATTCGGCACCGGAGCGTTGGGCGACATGGGCTGTCATATTATAGGGCCGCCGTTCAAGCTGCTTGAACTGGGTTACCCTACCGAGGTATCCGGCAGCGCGAGCACGGTTTACAGCGGTATATTCAAGGAAGGTATTTACCCGGAAAGCGGGCCTGTTTCAAGCTCCATCAAGTTCAAATTCAAACAGAAGAACGGCAAGGATCTCGACCTGTACTGGATGGACGGCGGCATTACCCCGGAAAGATTGAGCGAGCTTGATCCCGACGTGAACCAGAACGAAGCGCTGGGCGATATCCCAAGCGAGAACGATTTTGAGGGCTGCACGCTGTTCATTGGCACCAAAGGAAAAGTTTCCTGCGGTTGGGGCGGCAGTCACCCGCGTTTATTGCCGCTGAGCCTGAATAAGGACGTGAACATTCCAAAGAAATATCCCCGTGTTGAAGGCGACATGGATGGGCACTGGTGGCAATGGGTTGACGCCGCGATTGCGGGCTACGGTAAAATGGAAGTAGACTCGCCTTTCGTGGGTTACGCAGGCCCGTTGACTGAAACCGTACTGATGGGTAATCTTTTGCTGCGTACTTTCGATATACGCGAAAAGGTGAAGTACAAGGATCCGGTTTACGGCGACCAGGAACGCTACCAGTTCAGCGGGCGCTACAAGGCGCTGCAATGGGACGGTGAAAATATGAAGATCACTAATTATGATCCGGCCAACCAGTTCATCCGCCGCGAATACCGCAAGGGCTGGGGTGAAGTGAAACTTTAAAATATACAGACTTACGAAGTTTTAAAACTTCGTAAGTCTTATCTGAACACTGCAGAATCTATCGTACATTTCACTTTCCCTTAACACCCTAACGCATGGAAGCCTATAAAGACCTTAAGCTGGCAGTACTGATAGATGCTGACAACGTGCCCTATGCTAATGTGAAGGAGATGTTTGAAGAGATAGCCAAATATGGCACCCCTACGTTTAAAAGGATATATGCCGACTGGACAAGACCCACCCTGACCGGCTGGAAAAATGTGCTTTTGGAAAATGCCATTACGCCCATACAGCAATATAGTTACTCTTCGGGCAAAAATTCGTCAGACAGCGCGTTGATCATTGATGCAATGGACATCTTATATACCGGGAAGGTTGATGGTTTTTGCATCGTTTCGAGTGACAGCGACTTTACGAGGCTTGCTACCCGCCTGCGGGAAGCCGGCATGAAAGTAATTGGGATAGGCGAAAAGAAAACCCTGAACCCGTTCATAACCGCCTGCGATAAGTTTATTTATATCGAAATTCTGAAGAAAGAAAAGCATCGTCAGCCGGAACAGCCGAAAGAACAATCGAAGGATACCGCGCCTGCTGTAAATAGCCCCCTGAATAAGATCGGCCCGGAAATAACCGAGATAATTTCCGACAGCGTAGACGACCTGGCCGATGAAAACGGCTGGACCTTCCTGGGCGAATTAGGCAGCCTGGTGATGAAAAAGAAACCCGATTTTGATCCCAGGAATTATGGCTATGTCAAAATGCTTCCCCTGATCAGAAGCATCAACAAATTTGAAATTGACGAACGCGATACGGGCAAAAAGAACGTAAAACACATCTACATCCGGAAAAAATAAACAAACCGGTCCTATGATGCCGATCACCTATATCAAAACCGCCTGGGGGCATAAACACCCGATAACCGATGCAGCTATCAGTAATTTCAGGCAGGAAGGTTTTAGCGGGCTCGAATTGAACGTTGCCCATACGGGTCCTTCGAGTAAAGAAATAGCTAATTGCTTGCATACGAACGATTTCCTGTTCATCGCCCAGCAGTGGCTGCCGGCGGCTAATGAATCCGTTGATCAATATATCGGCAGGTTAAAGGCCAACCTGGATACTATCGCCGGGATGAAGCCCAAATTCATCAATTCCCATACGGGGAAAGATTATTTCACATTTGAAGATAATTGCCGGGTGATCGAAGTAATGGAAGAGTTCACTAAGACAACGGGTATTCGCATTTACCACGAAACGCATCGTGGCAGGTTTCCTTTTCATGCTAAGACTACGCTGGCTTACCTGAAACAATTTCCCAACCTGGCGTTCACAGCTGACTTTTCGCATTGGTGCAATGTATCGGAAAGTTTGCTGCGCGATCAGCAGGAAACTATTGAACAGGTGATACCGAAGGTAAAATATATTCATGCCCGGGTTGGCTATGAACACTCGCCACAGGTAAATGACCCGGCCGCGCCAGAATGGAAAGATCATTTGGAACGGTTCTTCGGCTGGTGGGACGCCATCATCCAAAGTAACAGAGACCAGAGCCGTGCGGAAATGTACATTTGCCCCGAATTTGGACCAATGCCTTATATGCCTGCGTTGCCCTATACAAAAGAACCTGTAGCCGACCAGGATACTGTCAATTCATGGGTACTGCAGCAATTGCGGCAGCGGTACCGATAGTTAAATACTCTTCCCGGCAAGCAAGCCGCCATAAGTGGCCAAAAGTCCCAATGCTACGCTGGCAATAATATAAAGGAAAGCCACCCCTATCCTGCCGTCTGTCATTAGCTGAACATTCTCCATTGAAAAAGCCGAAAAGGTGGTAAAGCCCCCGCAAAGCCCGGTTACCAGGAAAAGACGCCATTCCTGCACGGTGTCCTGGTAACGTTCGGTGTAGAAAATAAAAAAGCCGATAAAGAAGCAGCCGATTATATTGACGATGAATGTCCCGAAAGGGAAATGGGAAATGACATTGTTATTGACTAAGCGGCTGAGACCGTAGCGCAGCAGGCTGCCAATGCCGCCGCCGACAAAAATTAAAAGTACTGCTTGCATGAAAATGAATTGTGATTACGTGAATACATACTACCTGTGAAATCCGATCAAAAAATTATTTCGCAGGCGTCATCAGGACTGCCCTTTCGGACTGAACGGTTCAAATAGGTGGAACACCATCACCTTGGTTATGCAATGATAAGCAAAAACTATTTATCGCCCAAATATGCCGTTTTCACCTATTACCTACTTTTTTAGTTTTTCACCGCAGCGATCGTTAATTTTAATTACTGATCGAAACCCATTTGGAAAACTTCAATAAAATATGGCGGGCATTTTTTGCTATCATGCTGATAGCTATAGCCGTTCAGCAACTGGTTTGTGCCGATTTCAGGCCCGTCATATTACCTCCAAATTATCCCTCGTGGCTGGCCGACCGCATTGCATGGACCTGGGTGGCAAGCCTGGTGATGATAGCTGCCAATGGAGCCATACTGTTCAAATACAACGGTCGGAAAATTGCGCTTATTATGGCCGATATTTTTTTACTAATGCTTCTGGCATTTCATATACCCTACTGCAAAAGTGCCGGCGGCTTGCAGAGCATACAGAACATAGGTGTGTGGGGAAATGCTTTCAAGCTACTGGTGCTTAGCGGCGGGGCCTACATCGTTGCCGGTACCTTCAAACGGGAGCCGGACGAATCTAAACTGGTGATGTTTTCCGGGTATTTGATCCCCCTGGGCAAGTATTTCTTCTGCACCACGATGATCGTCTTCGGCGCGGAACATTTTATCTATAACAAGTTTGTAGTAGAACTGGTACCACATTGGATACCCTGGCCCTATTTCTGGACCGATTTCGCCGGCGTGGCTTTGATGCTTTCCGGTGTGGTGATTGCAGGAAATTCATTGCTGATATTAGCTTTCCCGAATTTTCCAAATTCTCCGCGGCGTTATGCCGCTTTTTTATTAGGTGTGGCCATATTCTCATGGTTTATTGTTTTACATATCCCTCGGGCCATTGCCGATCCGCACAGCGGCAATGGCAACGAGTGGACCAGCGTTTTCGAGGCTTTGGGCTTCAGCGGTATTGCTTTTATCCTTTCAGGAAGGTCACAGAAATCTTATTGACTACCAGGCTAAAGCGATATTTTCAAAAATTTCATTACCCTACCCCTGTTATTTTATTGGAGTTTCCGGGCGAATAAAGTAACTTTAAAGCACGCTATCTAAAGTCTAACCGAAACTCGACCAATGAAAAAATTACTAATACTCTTCACAGTACTGTTCTGTTGTTCCGTTTGCGCAAAGGCTGCCCATCATTTAGTACCGGAAGTTGTAACAGACGACACGGCTAAGATCAACAAGAAAATACGCAGCCTGCAGGAGGACCTGGCTGATTACAATTCCAGCCTTTCCAAAGCGCAAACGCGGTTGCCCACAGACTCCGTTGCCTTTGTTAACGCAACTTCAAAAGCAAATGATGCGCTTGAAGATAGTAAAAAGGCGGCAAGCAAGGCCGTGGGCGGTGATGTAAGCGATGCGAAGAATGCTGAAAAAAAAGCAAAAAAGGCATCGGATGCTAAAGATGACGCCCATGGTGCTGAAAAACAGTTGAAGGATGACCGGAGTGACATTGTTAAATACACCAAAAAAATACAGAAAACCCAAAAAAAGATCGACGATCTGAATGCACAATTGACCCAACCGTAAATTTTCGGTCTGAATAATAAATATTTCCCGGCATGAAATACTTCAAATTCCTGTTCATACTTGCGCTGTTCCCGTTTGTGGGCCAGGCGCAAAGCGTTACCAACCAGCGTTTATATGATACGATCCCGTTTATCCCTGAACATACCCCTCAGCGGGTCGAAAAGTTTACCAAAGACCCTGTTGTGACCGGCAGGGTGATCTTCCTCGGTAACAGCATCACCGAAATGGGCGACTGGAAAAAAGCTACGGGCGATACCACGGTACTCAATCGCGGTATAGGGGGCGATATCACCTACGGCGTATTGAAACGATTAAAGGATATTACAGACCGTCAGCCATCAAAACTATTCATCCTTTTAGGGATCAACGACATTGGTAAAGATATACCAGATGCAGTGATAGCTGACAATTACCTGAAAATAGTGAATGAGGTACATAGTAAATGTCCGCAGACCAATATCTATGTGGAAAGTGTTTTGCCATTAAATCCAACCATGAAAAACTTTCCTCAGCATTATGATAAGGAAGAACATGTGCTGGCGGTAAATAAGCTGCTGAAGGCAAACGCAACGGCGGGAAAATATACGTTCGTGGATATCTTCCACCTGTTTGTTGATGGTGATGGCCGCCTGAAAAGCGAACTCAGCTACGAGGGTCTGCATCTGAGAGCGGATGCTTACCCGATCTGGGTTGCATACCTCAAAAAGCAAGGCTACCTGTAACAATGGATTTAAGATAAGGTCTTAGTAATAAAAAGATTATGACTAAAGAATCATTCAACATAAACGGCGAAAGTTTACTGAAAAAGGTAAAGGAACTGATAGCCGAGGGCAATGTGCGAAAGATCACCATCACCGATAAATCCGGTAGAGAGATTGCATCTTTTCCGTTAACATTCGGTATTGTCGGAGCGCTGCTGCTGCCCATGCTGGCTGCCATAGGCGCCATTGCCGCGCTGGTAACTGAATGTACCATTACCGTGGAACGCCACGAAGAACCCGTAAAGGAAGAAGAACATCAGCAATAAGATTCTCAAGACTTACGAAGTTTTCTAAACTTCGTAAGTCTTTCCTAATATGTATCAAACCAATTTTGGCCAGTATTTTCCAAACTTGCTGTCCAGTCCCCAAAATCGCCCCGCCTTGCCAAGAAGCAAGATCAGCGCGATAAAGAATACGGCCGCATCCTCGCTGTCAGGCGACCAAAACCAACGCCCCTTTGCCAGCATGTAATTTACGAAAAGCACAATGGCGATGATGGAACAAACACGGTTGAAAGCACCCAGCAAAAATCCCAACCCGGCGAACGACTCCCCGATCATGATGAGGTAGCTGAACAACTTAGCGTTGGGAACAACAACAGATTGAAGAAAACCGGTATAAAATCCAGCCGGCCGGCCGGCTTTGATCTCAAAATTGATAAAGCCGAGCATTTCATCCACAAAGGAGGATGAGGCGGTTAACTTACCTATAACCGTGTACAATAATATCACACCCAAATAAATACGCAATATGGTTAACAGGTAACCCGGAACTTGCTGCTGCTGATCATTATTCATTGTGAATTTTCTATCTAAAATAGTTATACTTTTTTGGCTGCAAAGATTAATCCTATATATCTTCCGACGGTAAATTTACCCGGTCCCAATATCGCCACCGTTCCGAAAATGATAATGTATTCCATCGCGCTATTCTTGCTGACCAACGGATCATTTATACGGATACTTGTATAAAGTGCCCCTATCATACATACCGCGATGAGGATCGAAAATATTCGCGTATAAATACCAAGCGCCACGAAAAGTGCAAACAACGATTCGCATAGTATCGCGAACAGGGCTAGTAGTGGCGCAAAAGGAAACCCTACATTTCGTATGAGGCCGGCCAGCGGAACTGCGTTCCAGGGCTTACCAGACCCGATAAACTTTATCAGCCATCCTATTTTTTCTATCCCGAAAGTAAAACACAGCACAAGCCCCGCTGCCCTCAGGAAAAGCAGCCCGAGGTCTCTCTTGTTGTCTTCAGTATCGTTGGTCATCATTTGTTATTTACTATTGCTTCCGGTGATGGGAATCCGCTACTTTTCAAGCTCCCAGAGTACGTTTACTATTACCCACCGTCCATGCCAACGGTGCAATTGAAGAAAATCGACCCAACCTGACGCAATGACCTTAGCCGTGGCCGCATCGCGAAATATATCCGTCACCGTTACGTCCTGGCGTCGCTTATCAGCCGGGATGGGCGGATGATTTTTAGTATTGAGTATTAGCGTCATCGCTCCCATTTGGCCGAGCTGCTCGTTGCCGTTGGCATTCTTTGCAATAATTCTTTTTGCAAGCTCCGGGTGCAAAGCGCCCTGCATCCGGGTGGTATCGTTGGTGTAATAGCCGTCGATATAGTCGTGAGCCGTCTTGATAATTGCCAGCGAATCCTGGGTACGCGTTTGTGCGTTTGCCGCGACTGCAAATAGCATGGCCGCAGCACAAATAAGGAAAATTATCTTCATATGATTATTATTGATCTGAGTGGCAATCTTAACGCTTACTGTGATCCGAATCGACCGGAAAGAAGATTCCGAACCTTAAATTGGAATATTGGTTAAAATTCAAGTGAAAAGAGCAGGGTTCCGGCCGTTTTACGATTTATGCCTGCGATATTCGGAAGGGGTACTGTTTGTAAATTTTTTGAAAGCGGTATTGAATGTCGATTTGGAATTGAAGCCTACCCGGTAAGCTATCTCAAGAATGTTCGGTTGTTGGCCGCCGCTGTTCTTCATCAGGTTTTGAGCTTCTTCGATGCGATATTTATTGATGAAATCATTAAAATTATTACCCGCATTTTCATTGATCAGCTGTGAAAGCTGCTTGCCCGTAATACTAAGCTGCCTCGCCAGTTTATCGAGGCTCAGCAAGGGATCGAGGTAGAGTTTTTTATGGTCGAGTAAAGCCAGAAGTTCGTTGAAATGCTTATCCTTTACATTGCCGTTGAGCGATGACGATTGATACTTAAAATAATTGATCAGCTGTTCGGGGTTGAACAGGCCGTATAGCACCAGCATATTGATCAGGATGAACGAAAAAATAAAAAAGATCGCCGTTATAAATATGCAGATGTCAGCATAGCCGAGTACGTTCCAGGTAATGAATGTCAGCAGTTTGAAAACGAAAATAAAAATGATCCCTCCGAACAAATAGCCGAACCATTTTGATTTGCCTGCCAACCCGTTTGTAAATGCACCTTTCTTTTCAACGTGCATTCGCCGCAGGTAAAATATACTCTGGATAAAAAGTCCTGCTATTAAGACCATGCCAAAGGGACGAAAAACAAAATTCCGGTTCAGCTGAAAAATGATCACATATGACATGATGGAAAAGATGATGGCAAACGGCACGATATGCCAAAGCGAACGGTAAGTAACCCTGAAATGCTGATCGATTAGCGAGCGGTAATAAAAGTAAAGCAAAGGAGGCGCCAGGAAAACGCTTAAAGTAGCGAGGTGCGCGTAGTAAATATGATGCCATCTGTAGAAGAAAAGCAGGAGAAATGTCCCGGTTAAGAAAACAATAAAGTCGACCATGAGCAAGGCCAGGATGATCCGGCTTTTTGCAATTCCCTTTTTTTGAAAGACAAGATAAAACGCAACCAGCACCGCCTGGAAAACGGCAATTATGTACAGTGCGCCAAGCACAGTCTGGATAGTTTGGAACGGCAAAGTTTTATCGGTTTATGTCAATATTTAAACCTCCTAAAAATACCAAATAAAATAGCAGTTTTATAACAAACAAAAATCAGCAATAAACCTCATCCACTTTACTGACAACCGACTTCCGACCGCTGCCACTTTAATTCATAAATCCGAAATCGAACATCCGACATTCGAAATCCGTCAATCTGTAACATTCTCAATACACTAACCTTTCTGCGGCATATTTCCTAATTTAGTTGCATGAAGCTTATTATGAAACCTATAGCCCTTTGCGGCATGCTTGCGGCGGCGCTCGGGACAGGCGCGGCACAGGCCCAAACCCAATCCAAGGATCCGGTTATCGACCAGATCGTTAAGGAAGAAACCGATAATTCGCAGCTCAAACAGATGGCGCACGAACTCTTCGACGGGATCGGGCCGCGTTTGGTAGGTTCGCCGCAAATGCAAAAAGCAGGTGACTGGGCCGTGGCCAAATACAAGAGCTGGGGCATCGACGCCCGCCTTGAAAAATGGGGCGACTGGCGCGGCTGGGAACGCGGCATTTCGCACATTGATATGGTTTCGCCGCGTGTGAAAACGCTGGAAGGTACACAACTGGCATGGAGCCCAAGTACGGGGAAGAAAACCGTCACCGCCGAAGTGGTTATACTGCCTGAAGTGGCCGACAGCAATGCCTTTAAAGCCTGGCTGCCATCTGTAAAAGGCAAATTCGTGATGATCAGCATGAACCAGCCAACGGGGCGTTCTGACGAGAACTGGAGGGATTATGGCACGAAGGAAGAGGTCGAAAAAAACAGGGAAGAACGCAGAAAAGCTGCTGCCGACTGGCGCGAGCGCATTCGTAAAACCGGCTATACTATGGGTGTCGTTTCAGGAACGCTGCCCCATGCGCTTGAAGAAGCGGGGGCGGTTGGCATAGTAACCTGCACCTGGTCAGCGGGTTTCGGCGTGGATAAAATATTCGAGGCCAACACGAAAAAAGTGCCCACGGTCGATGTTGGCCTGGAAGATTATACGCTGCTTTTCCGGCTGATCGAGTCGGGCGAAAAACCGGTGATCGCTATACATACCGAATCAAAAGAACTAGGCCCGATGCCGACTTTCAACGTCGTTGCCGAAATCAAGGGAACGGAAAAACCCAATGAATATGTAATTCTTTCGGCACACTTTGACTCGTGGGATGGTGGAACAGGCGCTACAGACAACGGCACCGGCACGCTGACCATGATGGAAGCCATCCGTATCTTGAAAAAGGTTTATCCCAACCCAAAAAGGACCATTATCGTAGGCGATTGGAGCAGCGAGGAAGAAGGTTTGAACGGTTCACGTGCATTTGTAGAAGATCACCCTGAGATCGTGAAAAATGTCCAGGCTGTTTTCAACCAGGACAATGGCACCGGCCGCGTGGTTAATATGTCGGGCCAGGGTTTCCTGAATTCGTACGACTACCTTACCCGCTGGCTGTCACACGTGCCATCGAATATCCGCGATTCCATAAAAACTACTTTCCCCGGCGCTCCGGGCCGCGGCGGATCGGATTTTGCCTCGTTCGTGGCGGCCGGCGCTCCTGCATTTTCGCTGGGGTCGCTTAGCTGGGATTATGGTGTTTACACCTGGCATACCAACCGCGATACCTACGACAAGATCGTATTCGACGAGGTGGAAAAAAATGCCATCCTGACCGCGATTATGGCTTATGAAGCCAGCGAGGATCCGCAAAAAACATCGAATGAAAAAGCCGTATTGCCTCCGGACCGCAGAACCGGCGAACCAACCAAATGGCCCGAACCGGTTAAAGCGAACCGGCACGGCGGGTTTAATTGATAAAAAGAGGCCGTATCAAAAGTCGATTTCATTAAAAGGCTGCCAAATAATATTTGCCTCTGCGATCTCTGTGTTTCTGTCTCTGTGTTCCCTGTGGTAAAAATTTAACCACCGAGGACGCAAAGAAAGGCACAGAAGGCGCAGAGTTTTTATGATGCAGAATATGATTTTGAGATATCCTTTTTGATTTTACTTTTGAGACGGCCCTCTTTTTTATTTTACCCGGTGACGGTAAAACCGGTCATCGTTATAGGATTCGTCCTTGTAAAATCCATCATCGCGATAACGATCCCTGTCCCGGTCTCTATCTCTGTCCCTCGCTCTTTCCGCATCTATATCTTCGGCCCTCGCTCTGTCCCTATCCCGGTCAACATCGCGGTCCCTCTCCCGTCCTATATCCCTGGTTCTTTCTCTGTCTATGTGCCTGTCTCTCTCGGCGGGTTCAAGTATTTTTCGGATAGCAATTTCTACATGCGGCGACAGGTGGTTCTTCTCATATAAAGGCAGTTCGTCCAACTGGTCGGCGCTTACATCCGGGAGGAAAACTACATCACCGTCGCGCGCTGGATCATAAGCATCATATGCCGGATCCACGTCGCGCTGCGGATGATCATGCGAAGATTTAGTGTACAGTTCCGCCAGGCCGATGGGAATAAGCACTTCGCGGTCCTCCTCTATTCCCAATTCGTTATCATCCAGGTCGACCACGAGGTATCTTACCTTGCGGCTGCCGCGTTCGAAAAGCATATCAGCTATTTCGCCTACCTTCTTACCGCTTTCCGATTTGATATCCCAGCCGATAATATCCGGCTGACCGTCCACAAGCTCGAAGTCACTGTCATGAAGCTCCTCAAGGCGGTGCGTTATTCTTTCTTCAGTTGCCATAATTTTACTGTTAATAGATTGATTGATTTTATTTTGTTTTAGTGGTATCCGAATGGTTATTAAACACCATTTTGCCTGCGCCGTAGTTTCTCCAGGCAATAAATGCTATTACCGCTATAATAAGAATAATGATGATCCAGAGCCAGGCGTTATTGCGGCTCCTGGGCTTAACTTCTAAATGTGCCATGACCTGTTTTTCAATAGTGATGTACTATTAAAAACAAGTCTGTGTCAATAAGTTTTAAAAAAATTGAAGAAAAGCGGCGGCCACGGCTTCCCGGGTATTAGCCGGTAATTTTGATATCCAATGCCGCAGCAGTAAGTGCGCTTACCTCGCCGTCGGGGTTGATTCCCACCGAATCCTGGAACAGCTTAACCGCGCGAAAAGTGAACTCGCCGAATATGTTATCTATCCCGTCGGTGTCGAAACCTCTTTTGGTGAGCGCAGTTTGTATCCGCCCCACATCGGGCGATACCATGTACGGATGGGTGAGCCGGTAAATGGTAATAGAAGGCGGCCTGTAGGGTATGATTGGATTAGCGTGATAGGTCACCCCCGGTACCAGGATACCCATATCCCACCGCCTGCCGTCGACCACCGAATTCGTAATGCCGTCGTTTTTGCCGTGCGCTTCAACCGTGCCGCCATTCCCGTCAGATATAGCGATATGCCCCACGTCGCCGTTTCCGGCAAAACGCAGGATGGCGGCGCCGGGAGTGGCTTTAGCTCGTTCAACGGTGATAATTTGTCCTAAAGTTTTAGCATCGCGCGCCCACGAGCCGCTATAGGTTTCGGCAGTATGCGGATCGCCGTGGTCGTCGTCACAGCCGTAAAGAATTCCGAAAGTTTGATAGTAGAGCCAGGAGACGAATTCGGCACAATCCCATGGCCCCTTATAGTTCGCATCGTCTTTTGGCACTTTTGCCCCTAATACATAGGGTTCGCCAACATGTTTATCACCTAACAGAACAATGTCGTCGCCTGTCATCCGGGGTATGGTTTAATTATTAAAGATAAATAAATTTTGGGCGCAAATTTATTATTAGCCAGGCAGTATTTATAATGAGGAGTATAAAAAACATACCACTACCTGAGTTTTCAATTGGTATATATCCAAGGTATTGACAATGGGTATGCGTTTTAAAGAAATTATTTATCCCTGGTAAAAAGAATTTGCGCGCCACCCTGTTTTAAAATAAACTGACTTTTTGCTGGGTCGAATTCCAGCGACGCGCCAACCGCATCTGCGCTGAACTTATCCGGTGCCGTGGGCGCAAGCGGAAATTGCGGCTGTCCCGAGCCCTGCGCCATTAGGGTGGTCTTATCCTTCGTGATGGTGATCTTCAGGGCTATTTGAGTGCTGGAGTAGACGCCTAGGTATTTATCGAGGTCTTCCGATTTCAGCGCGATCGTTTTAAAGTCGGGTAAAGCAAAGGGCTTATTGAAATAAATACTCAATGCTACATCGTTCACCTGGCGGACATTATAAGAGCCGCCGTTCGAGCAATAAGCGAAGGCGAGTTTCTCATCCGGGAAATAGGTTAGTACCGACGTAAAACCATCTATGCCGCCGTTGTGACCATATCCTTTTTTTGCATCGAAATTCATTTCGAACATCGCCATACCGTAATTATCCCTCTGCGTCTTCATCAGGTTCAAATGATCCATACTGATCAGCTTACCGGCAAACAAAGCATCAATGAACCTCGTCAGATCAGACGGCGTTGACAAAATTGCTCCCGCGCCGCCCGGGATAGACATATCCGTTTCGGGCATTTGCGACCAACTACCGGCAAAGGAATATGAGTATGCCTCATTATTCTTCACCGAGGTTTTACCGCCGTAATAGGTATCCTTTAATTTCAATTTTGAAACAATGCGTTCCTTTAATTCTTCGGGATATGTTTTTCCAGTGATCTTTTCGATGACATAACCCAACAAAACAAAATTGGTGTTACTGTATTGAGCTTTGGTGCCGGGCTCAAAATCAGGCTGCTGCTTGGCAAAAACAGCCACCATTTCTGCTTCCGTACGTGGCTGCGTCATATATTGTCCGTAGGCAGGATCATTGGTAAAATTGTGCAGCCCGCTCCTGTGGTCAAGCATATTGCCGACGGTTATTTTTGTGGCGTTGGGCAATTCAGGGTACCAGGTTGACAGCGGAAGGTCAAGACTGAGTTTCCCTTCTTCGATCAGCTGAAATATCATAACGGCTGTAAACATTTTGGTTATTGAGCCGATCCTGTATTTGGTATGGATATCGGCTGTCATTTTATCGTTCCCGTTTACAGACAGGTACCCAATCGCTTTATCATAAACGATCGCGCCGTTGACTGCAATTGCCAGGCTGCCCATTGCCTTATTGTTACTTTCAATGACAGCCATCAGGCTGTCGAGCCTGGGTTTATTGAGACTTTGCGCAATGGACAGATACGCCGCTGCTATTAAAACAAAAAATAACGGGGCCGATTTTTTGATCATTTTTTGGTGGTTTATTTTATTTGTGATGACCGGAAAGTGTATATCGAAACTCAATCATCTTTCGGGCTTCCTGGCTAAAAAAATCATTCCAATATCTCAGCGATCTCCTTAAACCCTTTTTCACGCGCCACATCCGAAGGGAGCCTGCCACCTTCCATGCGCACGTTGGTTTCGGCACCGTGCTCAAGAAGCAGTATCAGCAGCTCGAGGTTGCCGTTCTGCGCAGCCGAGTGTAATGGGGTCGCCCCGGCCTGCTGGCGGACATTCACATTCGCGCCGTTATCAATCAGCATACGGACTATATCGGTATAGTTACCCGCGGCGGCGGAATGGATAGGAAAAACATGAAAGCCATTATTGGACGACAGGTTGACGTCGGCGCCTTTGAGCACCAGGTAACGCGCCACTTCAAACTGCCCGAAATAGCAGGCCAGGCCGAGAGGTGTAAAGCCATCCTCCGCGTATTCGTTAACTGCATCTGGCTGGTTATAAAGCAAGTGCGCCACTACATCGAACTTGCCTGCAGCGGAGGCTTCGAAAAGATTGATGTCGTCAGCATATTTCAGCAGCAATGCGGTAACGTCAGGCTTTTTGTAATAACAGGATAACATCAGCGGGGACACGCCTTGCGAAGTTTTGGTCTTCGCTAAAGCAGGGTTCTGCCCTAAAAGAACGCTTATATTTTCCAGGTCGCCCGACGCGATGTATTCTTCCAGCAATTCGACACTCATACCCTTCAATTATACTAAAAAATTTGGCCGGAATAGCGTTTTGGTGGATAAATTCCGAGGGTGTGGATAAAGTTATCCTCAAAATAAAGAGACTATTTCTTTGAAAAGACGATGACCCTGCCCAGGTCCGGATCATCGTTCGTTATCATTAGCCCGTATGGAGGTGAGTCACCGGTAAATCCGATCGTTGCCAGGTCATCAGGCATGTTAGTTAAGACAACGCCCCAATTCCATTTTTCGTGACCAATACCGTTGTCCACGCCGCCAACAACATCAATGTTCCATTTACCTTTTGAGGATATTAGGCTCTGCGGAGAAACATATTTTCCGGTATCACCCAAAAAGTTGGGCAAATTACTTACAATAAAAGTCCCATCAGCTATAAGCTTAATGCAGGCAGCTGAGTCTGCTTTACTTAGTTCTTTTTCATTTACAGTTTGTTTTGTCAAGCGGTAAGTGCCCAATACATCGGTAAACCTGGGTCGTTTTGTGGTAAGGTCGCCTGCAAAAGGGTCATATTGGCAGCTTGCGAAAAGACATAAAACCAGAATTGTGACAGGACTTAAGAGCTTCATACAGCGAAAATAATAATTATCCTACGCCTTCAGCAAAGCCCATCTTCCGGAATTTCGGACTTACGCGGGCTTTCGGACTATCAAATAATTGTTAGCTCAACAGTACCCGGTATTGGTTAAATCTGTTAACTTTACGGTTGCGTTAAGAGCGCAAATGTAAGGATGCCGGTTAAAGGAAATCAGTTTAAAACCAATGCAGTAAAGGACGACAGCAAATCCGACCGTTCGTCATCAAAAAACGAAAAGGAAAAACAGTCGCGGCAAAAACAGGAAAGAAAACCTGTATTGAACACCGGAGACGGTCGCCTGGCCAAAATTCTGGGCCTTTTCCTGCTCATCATGTCGGTATTTTTCCTGATCGCCTTCACGTCTTATTTATTCACCTGGCAGGAGGATCAGAGTTATGTTTCGGCGGCTAACGGCGGCTGGCACAACCTGTTCAAAACCCAGCAGGAGCTGATCGACAACGGCATCAAAAACCCCGTGGTGGAGAACTGGCTGGGCAAGTTCGGCGCGCTGCTTTCCAACCAGTTTATTTTCGAGTGGTTCGGTGTGGCTTCGTTCCTCTTTGCTTTCGTGTTTTTCATTATAGGTTACAGGCTATTGTTCAAGGTGCGATTGTACCCTGTAGGCAAAACACTTGGCTATTCGTTATTCCTGCTCATCTTCATTTCGATATTGCTTGGCTTCTTTCACGCATTTATCAACGATGCCCCACATTTCCTGGAGGGTAATTTCGGCTTTTGGAGCAATCGCCTGCTCGATGCGCAGGTTGGCCAGGCCGGAACAGCGGGTATATTGTTATTTGCGGCACTAACCGTATTGATCATCGCTTATAATATCGACTTTAAGATACCCGCCCGTAAAAAGAACGAGTTGAATCCCGATGTAGTTGAAGAGGTGGTACCCGAAGTGTACGAGCGGGAGGAAGATTACCTTTCCAAACCTGTCGAATGGCCAAAGAACAGCAATAAGCTCCGTCGCGACACACCGATGGAGACCGTTTTGGAAACTCCTGTTTTTCATGAACCTATGGTGCTGAAGCCTGATCCGCTGGCATCGCATGAGCCGGAGATGGAGGACGAAATACCGCTTACCATCGATACTTCCCGCCCTACCGGCGAGCTGAGCATTGAAAAAGATGATGACGAGAAGGCAAAAAACCTGGTGGCGGAGTTTGGAATGTACGATCCGAAGCTCGACCTGGCGTCCTATAAGCACCCAACACTTGACCTGCTCGAAAACTACGGTTCGAACAAGATAAACGTCAATTCCGAAGAGCTTGAGGCCAACAAGAACAAGATCGTCGAGACGCTGAACCACTATAATATCGATATCGATAAGATCAAGGCGACCATTGGCCCAACCGTGACGCTTTACGAGATCATTCCCGCACCGGGCGTGCGTATCTCCAAGATCAAGAACCTGGAGGATGATATCGCGCTTTCGCTGGCTGCTCTCGGTATCCGTATCATCGCGCCTATGCCGGGCAAAGGCACCATCGGTATCGAAGTGCCGAATCAGAACCCTGAAATGGTTTCCATGCGTTCCATCCTGGCCACGGAAAAGTTCCAGAACACCACGATGGACCTGCCAATAGCTTTGGGTAAGACGATCTCGAACGAAGTATTCATCGCCGACCTGGCCAAAATGCCGCATCTGCTGGTGGCCGGTGCTACGGGCCAGGGTAAATCGGTAGGTATAAATGCAATTCTAATCTCCCTGCTGTATAAGCGCCACCCGGCTGAGCTGAAATTCGTGCTCGTCGACCCGAAAAAGGTCGAATTGACGCTTTACCGCAAAATAGAAAGACATTTTTTGGCCAAATTGCCTGACGAAGGTGACGCGATCATTACCGATACTAAAAAAGTGGTGAATACGCTCAATTCTCTTTGTATTGAAATGGATCTGCGCTATGACCTGCTGAAGGATGCCGGCGTACGTAACCTGAAGGAATATAACCAGAAATTCATCAACCGCAAGATCAGCGACCCGGAAAAGCACCGTTACCTGCCATTCATCGTGCTGGTGATCGACGAGTTTGCCGACCTGATGATGACCGCGGGCAAGGAGGTGGAAATGCCAATAGCGCGTTTAGCTCAACTGGCCCGTGCGGTGGGTATCCACCTGGTGATCGCAACACAGAGACCGTCGGTGAATATCATTACCGGTACTATTAAGGCCAACTTCCCGTCGAGGCTGGCATTTAGGGTACTGTCCAAGATCGACTCGCGTACCATCCTGGATGCCGGCGGCGCTGACCAGCTGATCGGTCGCGGGGATATGCTGTTGTCAACCGGCAGCGATCTGATCCGCTTGCAATGCGCCTTCGTGGATACGCCTGACGTGGAAAAAGTATCTGATTTTATCGGCAACCAGCGCGCCTACCCGACAGCATTCCTGCTTCCGGAATATGTGGGCGAAGGCGAAGCATCAAGCCCTAAGGATTTCGACCCCGAGAACCGCGACCCGATGTTCGAGGAGGCTGCACGGCTGATAGTGATGCATCAGCAAGGCTCAACGTCACTAATCCAGCGCAAACTGAAATTGGGCTACAACCGCGCAGGCCGCATTATTGACCAGCTGGAAGCGGCAGGCATTGTTGGACCTTTTGAAGGCAGCAAGGCCCGGGAAGTGCTGTTTTCTGATGAATACAGCCTTGAAAAACACCTGGAAACGCTGCAAAAAACAATTTGAATGGTGAATGGTCAATAGTGAAAAGTCGATCAAATTCACCATTGACTATTCACCATTGACAAAACAGTATATTACAAATGAAAAAATTAACCATCATATCCGTAATTCTGATAACAACAGCTTACAACGCCTTCGCACAAAAAGACGCTGACGCACAAAAAATACTGAATGCCGTCAGCAAAAAATACAAGTCGTATAATATGATGAAGGCCGATTTCAGCTTTACGCTGGACGAACAGATGTCGAACATCAAGGACACACAGGTAGGCACACTGATATCCCAGCCGAGGGCCAACAAGTTTAAAGTGATCATTTACAGCCCGGAAGATAAAACTACGGTAACACAGGAGATCATCAGCGACGGCAAAAGCCAGTGGACTTATGTGAAAAAAGACAAAGAAGTTGAATTAAATAACGTCGACCACAGCGAGGATAACCTGAACCCGGCCCAGATGTTTACACTCTACGAACACGGCTACAAATACATTTACAACGGCGAGCAAAAAATTGACGGCAAGATATGCCAGGTCATCGACCTGACGCCGGAAGACGCAAAAAAACAATTCTTCAAGGTGCGCCTGTCCATCGATAAAGCTAAAAAACAGATTTACAGCGCGGTGATATTCGATAAGAACGGCAGTAAATACACTTATGTGATCCGTACGTTTACGCCAAACCCCAAACTGCCGGAAACGATCTTTACTTTTGATAAAAAGAGTTATCCGGGTGTTGAAGTGGTGGATCTTCGATAACGATCAAACAAATGGTCACGCAAATTCAATTACTATCCGTGCTTATGTGTCCGCAATGCGGGTATCAGAAGGAAGAAACGATGCCTACGGACGCGTGCCAGTACTTTTACGTCTGTGAAAATTGCCAAGAAACCTTAAAGCCCATTCAAGGTGATTGCTGTGTGTTTTGCAGTTATGGAACGGTAAAATGTCCGCCGGTGCAGCAAGGCTCATCGTGTTGTAGCCCGAAGTTGTAAGCCAAATCTAAAAGGGGAAAAGAATAAGGTTTAGATCTGGACGACCTAAAGCTATAAAAAAATAACTAAATAGATAGTTAAAACTAAAAAAAACTGACGTACAGGTCAGTTTTTTTTATTCTCAGGGTTAAAAGTTTATCTCTTCGACAGTAACTGGCTCGTTGAAAGTGCTATAGCGCAGCCAACGCGGAGAAATTTTGAAATGGACAAGTCCAGGCCAGTTTGCCGCTCGCTCGCAGGTCTTTATTGCTTGATGAATTTTATTTGTTCATAACGCTGTCCTTGCGTCGTTGATGCATTTGAGGTCAGTACCAGCGAGTCGGCATTTGTCCGGATATTAAAGGGAGGCGAATTCGTGGGTATCGTGCTCACATTGCCGTTTTGGTTAACGTAAATATTAAGCCAGTTCAATACATAGCTATTTGAAACATCATAAGTAGCCGTATCAATAGTATTGCCTCCGAAAGCTTCACTGATATACAGGTTTCCGTACTTGGTGAAAATGTAGTGGTCGCCGGCAGTTCCCTTATAATTGATATTGATGCCCTGGTAAGAAAGCGAGTCACTTATAATATTCCACTTGCCCACGAGCACAGTATTGGAAATCAATGTCGTACTGGTATCCAGTCTCGGACTGGTAATTGCCGGAATGTTATCTTTTGAACATGAACTGAGCAAATAAGAATAGAGGATAACAGAAAAAAGCACAATAATGTATCTCATAACTTGAGTGTTTATATTGGTTTGTTTAAAGTGATACGCATATTTAAAGTTTAATGATACAAATTCCCAGGTAAAAAAGCTAAAATATTAACTCTTCTATTATGGCAGGAACATTAAAATTACTATACCGTACCCATTTTGGTGTTACTTTGATATACACAAGACCTGGCCACGTTTCAAAGCGCCCGCGTCCGTCCGGCCAGGTTTCAAAATAGATCTCGCGATAGTTATCCGCGCTTGCATCATTGTCCAAAACTTCAGCGATGCCTTCGTATTGCACGGTGGTCTCGTTGTCCCAACCAACCACCATAGAAATGTTAGGATGATGTATAATATTGTCATATTTCCTGGATGATGTGACCGTATCGAATATGATCTCCAGTTCAGGTGTGACCGCAATGCCCACCAGTGCCGATTCAGGTTTGCCCGAACGGTTTATTGTTGAAACTACAGCAAGTTTGCACTGGCTGATGAGTTTATATACATCATCTTTCATAAGATTACCGGCTTTCATACAATATTAAGCATTCTGCTAATTCATTAATTCGGTAAATGGCGAAGCCTTCTTGAGCACCTTAAAAAAATAGATCATATTGCGAAAAATTCCGGTTCAGACAAAAAGTTTTAGCTTTACGGCAATGGGTAAACTGCAGTTCAGCGGGAAATGGGTATTGGTCACGGGAGCATCTTCCGGCCTGGGCGAGGAAATTGCACGCCAATTAGCCCAAAAACATCACGCTAATTTGATCCTGCTTGCCCGCCGCAAAGAGAAGCTGGAACAATTGAAAACCGAACTGGAAGGGCAGGTCAAAGTTAAGGTCATCACCGCCGATCTTACCAAATTGGACGAAGTTGACGAGGTGCTGGATGAAATTCTCAAACACGACCTCTATTCTGCCATCCTGAATGCGGGTGTCACTTATTTCGGTCCGCACGAAGAATTGGAATGGAACGATTTTGAAACCATGCTGCAGACCAATGTGGTCAGCACCATACGTATGACCAACCGCCTGGTGAATCACTTTGAAGAAAGTGGGAAAGAGGGCGGTTTGCTCATTGTTTCCAGCATGGCTGCCGTGATCCCTATTCCCTACCAGGCGGCTTATTCGGGTACCAAATCGTTCATCCTCAGTTTTGCAACAGCCTTGCGCCATGAACTGAAAAACAAGTATTTCTCGATCACAGTTTACACACCCGGCGGCATCGTATCCGAGATGACAGCCGGCGAGAAATTCAACGACCTGCGAACGTGGCTAATGCCGGTTGATGAAGCGGCTAACAAAGCCATTAAGGCATTCAGCGAACGAAAACACACTTATATTCCGGGATTTACAAACAAGCTGGGCGGCCTGGTGATAAGGTTTCTACCGAAAAGATTCATTCTCGGCAGGATGAGTAAAGTTTATGGCAAATCGTTATTCAAAAACAGGTCATAACTTTCAAAATATTTCAAAATCTCACATCTCAAATCTCACATCTCAAATCTATTATCGCTATTTTTGAGTCGATGCTTACGCCGACTACCCATACGCTTGAAAAACTCGAAACACTCCTCCGCAGCGCCGGTTATAAAGTACGATACGAGAAAGGCAATTTTAAAACAGGGGCGTGTATGCTGTTAAGCAGTAAAATAGTGGTGGTGAACAAATTTTCGAACCTGGAAAGCAAGATCCAAGCCATCGCCGACCTTATCCGCGAACTGGAGATCGATCAAAACCAACTCGATGATAAGCAGGTTGTCTTTCTGCAACAGATCAAACAAACAAGGCTACAGTTGTGACCGTCACTTTCTTAGGCACCGGAACTTCACAAGGCGTACCCGTTATAGCCTGCAACTGCGAGGTATGTACCTCGCCAGATCCGCGTGACAAACGCCTGCGTTCCTCCATCCTGATCGAAGCTGATGATAAGGTAGTCGTCATCGATTCGGGCCCGGATTTCCGCTACCAGATGCTGCGCGCTAAAGTAAAACACCTGGATGCCATTGTCTTCACCCACGAGCATAAGGATCACATCGCCGGGATGGACGATATACGCGCTTTCAACTACCGCCAGGAGTCGGCAATCGACCTGTATGCCACTACACGGGTACAGGAAGCCTTAAAAAGGGAATTTTCTTATGTTTTCGCCGAAATGAAATATCCCGGTATCCCGGAGGTGAACCTGAAGACCATCGACCTGAAACCTTTCAACATCGGCAATATCAATTTCAGACCCATCGAGGTGATGCATTACAAGCTGCCGGTCCTGGGTTTCCGCATCGGCGATTTCACTTACATTACTGACGCCAAAACCATTTCGGAGCACGAAAAACAAAAGATCAAAGGCACGAAGACACTGGTGATCAACGCGCTGCAGATCGAAAAACATATCTCCCATTTCACATTTGTAGAGGCTATTGCTTTCGCCAAAGAGATAGGGGCAGAAAAAACCTATTTCACGCATATCAGCCACCGGTTGGGCAGGCATGAATCCATTTTAGGCCTTCTGCCAAAAAACATCACACTGGCTTTTGATGGGCTGGTTTTAAATCTTCAATAAACTATGTCATTGCGAGGAATAAGGTTGGCCATGTGAAATGGGGTGACGAAGCAATCTCATTGTATGCATGGCGACGAGGTTGCTTCGTCGCTGCCGCCCGCTAACCACTCCGCTCCTCGCAATGACATATTTTTTAGTGCTTCACAATTTCACCAAACTCACCCTGTCTATCGCCGCCTTGCATTTATTATGACTTCCCTTATTGCGCAGGTCGATACGCCCGCGGATAGTGATGGATCTGTTGTTGATCTGCGTGAAACCACCATCGTTATATTCGAACAATCCCTGGTGCGTACCGGTAAGGTACAGAGGGCAATCCTGGCTGAAATTCACCCAAAGGCCGTCTGAGTCGCTTGCGGGTGAACCATCACTGAACAAAGCAGACAATTCTTTGTCTTCGCGGTATCTGCCCGATATCTCCACGTATTGCTGGTCAAAATTTGCGATGCTATCCATCAATTGCCGAAAGCTTACCGGTTTGAAATTGACATCCAGGTCGCAGTTGCTTTTATAAACTTTTGGATCGTGTTTGCACGATTGCAGGGCGCAGCAAAGCATTGCAGCCGCGGTCAGAGCAGTAAAATAACAGAAGGCTTGTCGTGGTTGGGGTAAAGCCATAACAATCGTTTTGAGCAGATGTAAATATTTTTTTCTGGAGAACGGTGACATTGTGACATCAAAATTAATGAATGGTTTAATGTCAACGCATTTTTTACATTCTGCATCCATAAAAATCCGCGACAAGCGATCTAAAAACTTAATATTGTAATTAACATCCCTAATACAGGTAAAAGATGAAAAAGTTATCCCTTGCGTTGCTCATCCTGGCTGCGTTTACCGTTCGCGCCCAGCAAAAGATTATACCGCTTTACAGTGGCGCGGCCCCTGGTTCTGAAAATTGGAATTACGACGAAAAACTGGCGCCCTCTGCAACCGATCCGCTGGCATATGACGTTTCGCATCCTACGCTTACGGTTTACAGGCCCGATCCCCGGTTCAATACCGGAACGGCAGTAGTAGTTTGCCCCGGCGGAGGGTTCTTTATCCTGGCGGTCAAAAACGAGGGCAGCGACGTGGCAAACTGGCTTACCCAAAAGGGTATCACCGTATTCCTTTTAAAATACCGCACCGGGCACAGCCTGACAAATGATCCGGGTAAGGAAGTATGGGATAACATACATAAACCTGGTTTTGAAGATAAGGTCAAACCCATCATTCCGTTGGCAATTGCCGATGGCAGGGCCGCCATAGCCTATGTTCGCGCCCATGCAACCGAATATGGCATCTCACGTTCACGTATAGGAATTATCGGCTTTTCAGCCGGCGGGACGGTCACCGCATCAACCGCCTATAATTATACGCCCGAAAACAAGCCCGATTTCGTCGCCCCGATATATGCCTACATGCCGCCTGCGCTTCAAGGCACTATTGCGGCCGATGCACCTCCCATGTTCCTGGCCGCCGCAATGGACGATGATCTCGCCCTCGACTCGCATTCCATTGACTTGTATAATAAATGGAAAGCCTCCAAACACTCTGTTGAGCTGCATATTTATGCCAAAGGCGGGCACGGGTTCGGCATGCACAGGCAAAATATCCCTACTGACAATTGGATAGACCGTTTTGGCGATTGGCTCGACCAGCAGGGATTTTTAAAAGCAACCGACCCCAAGGTGGCCGAGGCCATAGCAAATGTCAACAAACCCGACTGGCCGAACCTGAGAAAGTATGACGAAACAAACAGCAAAGTTCCTGCACCCGCCGCGGGTGAAAAACGCGTAGTGTTCATGGGCAATTCGATCACCGAGGGCTGGAAATACTCGGATTCAGCTTTCTTCTCCGGCAGGTCTTATTATGACCGGGGTATCAGCGGACAAACCACGCCGCAGATGCTTGTGCGTTTTCGCGAAGATGTGGTTAACCTGCATCCTTCGGTCGTTGTGATATTGGCCGGCATTAATGATATTGCTCAAAACACAGGCCCCATCAAACTGGAGGACACCTACGGCAATATCCGCTCGATGGTGGAGCTGGCGAAGGCGGCGCATATCAAAGTGGTGATCTCATCAGTGCTGCCCGCCAACCGTTTATCCTGGAGACCGTCGATCGACCCCGCAGAAAAAGTCATCCAGCTGAATAAAATGCTGAAGGACTATGCCGACGCAAACAAAATAGTTTACCTGGATTACTACTCGGCTATGGTCGACGATAAAAAGGGCCTGCCCAAAAACCTGTCATCTGATGGTGTTCATCCTACGCTTGAAGGATATAAAGTGATGGAACCGATGGTTGAAAAGGCCATTGATGAAGCGATGAAAAGGAAGAAGTAAAATGATAGCAAGACACTGGAAAGGGCTGGCAAAAAACGAAAGGGCCGCCGACTACATTGAACACCTGCAAAACGAAACATTTAAAACATTAGCGGGCATGGATGGCTTTGTAAAAGCGACTATTTTATCCCGTAAATTCAAAGAAGGCACAGAATTCCTCGTGATTACTGAGTGGCGTGATATCGATGCTATCAAACAATTTGCTGGTGAAGCCTTTGAAACAGCGGTGGTTCCGCAAGCTGCCCGCGACATGATGATCAGCTTTGACCCGGCGGTAAGCCATTATGAGATACGAACATAGTACGCATTTGCCTAACGTCATTGTATCAGATTTGACGATACTTCAATAGCTATCGGGATCGGACTTTCCGACTACTTCCCGTCTCAATATTTGGCAAAAAGGCCGTCAGTATGCCGATCAGCGGCAGGAAGGCGCACACCTTGAACACGTAGTTGATGCTGGTAACATCTGCCAGGGCGCCCAGCATTGCTGAACCCAAGCCGCCCATGCCAAAGGCCAGCCCGAAAAACAGTCCGGCAACCAAACCTACTTTACCGGGTATCAACTCCTGCCCATAAACTACGATTGCAGAGAATGCGGAAGAAATAACCAACCCTATACAAACGGATAGCACCCCTGTCCAAAACAAATTCGCATAAGGCAGCAGCAGTGTGAAAGGCGCCGCGCCTAAAATGGAAAGCCAGATGATATATTTTCGCCCGAAAATGTCGCCCAAATGGCCGCCGGCTATGGTTCCTCCAGCCACTGCGATCAGGAACATACCCAGGAAATATTGCGAATGCTGCACTGACAGGTGGAATTTGCCGATAAGGTAAAAAGTGTAATAGCTGCTCATGCTGGCGAGGTACACAAATTTGGAGAAGATAAGCACCAGTAATATGAACAGGGAAAAGACCACTTTTTGACGTGAAAACTCGGGATGGCCCGTACTGGTCGATCTTTTTGCGGTAACACGGCTCAGCATTTTCTGCTTGTACCAGCCTCCTACCCGGGATAAGATAAGGATAGCCAGCCCAACGGCGATCATGAACCATGAAATGCTTTTTTGCCCCGAAGGAACGATGATCCATGCTGCCAGGAATGGTCCCAGGGCGCTTCCAAAATTACCCCCAAGCTGAAAGATAGATTGCGCCAACCCTCTTCTTCCGCCAGAGGCGAGATATGCCACTCTTGATGATTCCGGATGAAATATTGAAGAACCTATGCCGATCAGCATCACCGAAAGCAATATCAGCTCATAGGACGGAGCACGAGACAGGCAAAACAACCCGATCAGGGTAAAGCCCATTCCTATTGGCAATGAATACGGATGCGCCTTTTTATCTGAGTACAACCCTACGATAGGCTGCAATATAGACGCGGAAAGCTGGAAAACAAGCGTTATTATCCCTATCTGTGAGTAATTGAGATGATAGTTTGTCCTGATAATCGGATAGATCGCCGGCATCAGCGATTGCACCATATCATTCAGCAAGTGCGAAAAACTGATGGCGAAAAGTATCACAAAAACCGTTTGTTCGGCTTGTGATGTTTCAGCAGTTGCGACAGATCCGGTTTTCATCCGGGTAAAAATAAACGTTATGGGCTAAGTTGAAAACACAGGTTCAACAGATGGCAATTCTGTGATACTATTTCCCGTAATAATCCCAGGCAGCTTTGGCAATTTTGGCGATCACTGCGTCACGCGTGGCTTCATCAGCCTTTGAATTGCACACCATTACTGCTATCGCCAGGTGCTTGCCGTTGGGCAGGGTAATGATGCCAATATCATTCGTAGCTGCTGTCAGGCCCTCCTTATTGGTGGGCGAAGTACCTGTTTTGTGCGCAACATCAGCATCCCCGGGCAACAAGCCTCTCAACCTGTGCGGACCGGTTGTAGTAGCCAGCATGGCCTTCATTAAAAAATCGTTGCAGGTAGGAGACAGTACCTTACCGCTGTAGAACAACTCGAGCAATTTTACCAGGTCGGCCGGTTTGCCCCAGTTGAGGTATTGGACCTCCCATGCCGAGGCCATGTCTGCTTCTGACGCCTTTATTGCAATTCCCTTTACACCCAGGCTTTTGACATAATCATCCACCACTTGCGGACCGCCTAATTTCTTCAGCATGAAATCGCAGGCGGTGTTATCACTTTGCGAGATCATGTAGTTTAATATCTCGCTCAAGGGTAGTTCCGTGCCATCGGGATATTTATCCCGGAGCGGACTGTACATTTCTTTCGGCGCCATATCGCGCTGATGCAGTTTTATCTTGCCATCGAGTTTGTATTTGCCCTTGTCTACCAGGTTCAGCACGGTCATGGCAATGGGAAACTTAAATACGCTGTGCATCACCAAACGGGAATGCGCGTTATAGCTGAGCGTATCGTGTGTTTCCAGCACCTCGGCATATACCCCGACAATGCCTTTTGCATCAGCGGAAATGGTTTTTACCTGGTTCAGCAGGTCATTATTTTGGGCGAATGAGCGGGTTGCAAATGCGGTCAATAAAACGAAGGCGGCAAATATCTTACGCATAAAAAGGGGCATTAAATTGTTTCATTAACGCTCCGCAAATTAAGAAATTATTGATCACAGATTTTTTCTAATTTATTTGATTGCACAGATTTTGCAACTCAAATTTTCTACCAAAAAAATCAGTGTAATAACCCTAATCAGTCTAAATCTGTGATCCTGTTTCTCTCTCAATAAATTCCGGCCTATGAAGATTAATCCCCAAAGCTTCATTTAACTCCTCAATCACATAATCACACAATTCCGGCGAATACCGTTCATCATGCTGGTGCATAAAGAACCAAACGGATTGCAGGCCCTGCTCCTTCCAGTCCTTAATACGGGCAACCCAATCGTCCACACGTTTGTAATCGGTACGGTCGAGGCTGTTGCCGACGAAACGGATAAAGGCGTGCGGCGTAGGCAATTCCATATGCACACAATCGCGGCGACCGGAGGCATCGGTGATCACCGAGCCGATATTAAGATCATGTAATGCATTGAAGAAGCTGTCGCGAACCGCAGGATCGGCATACCATTCTTTATGGCGGACCTCTACGAATACAGGAACATCTTTCGGCAGTTTCTCCAGGTAAGCCTTCATATCCGGGAAACTTTTGGGCGTATAGTTGTCCCCTACCTGCAAAAAAAGCGGACCAAGCTGCTCACCAAACGCTTCAATACCGGCATAATATTGCGTGGTCAGTTCGTCTACATTTTTCAGCCTGCGCAGGTGCGTGATGCTTTGTGAGAATTTCGGGCAAAATTTAAAACCGGGATTACTTGCGGCCTTTTCCTTCCATTTGCTGATGGTAGATGGCCCGTAGACCTGGTAAAACGTAGCATTCAATTCGATACAGTCGAAATGTTTCACGTATTCATCCAGGAAATTGGCTTCCTTGGTTTTAAGCGGGTATATCTTGCCCAGCCATTCTTTACGGCCCCATTTGGCGCAGCCGACGTGTACCTGCAGTTCGCCGTTTCCTTTGGCGGCTTTCAATGTTTTTACGGTCAGCGCCGGGTCGGGCGGCAGGGTGAAATCGATCAGGGCCAGTTCGTGGGGATCAACGCGTCCAAATTCCATGGTGAGATAATTTGAGGCAAGTTAATACTTACTAAATTAATTAGCAAGCATTAATAAAAATCGTTCAAAACCGTCCGTCTGTGTACGGCAAGCGTTCGCTTCCGAACAGTTTTTGAGTTTTTGTAAAATTTTTCTTATTGATTATCAATTACTTATAAAACGGGTATCAATTTTGGCATACCCCTGTCAAAAAACAACAGGTTTACAAAAAATAAAAATCAATAAAATGAAAACTTCAATTCTAACACTCGCAATAGCTTTATCGGCCTTAACCGGCTTTAGCAAAACAACCCCGGCCAAGGTGGACGGCAAGGAGGCTGTAACCAATTTGAACCAGGTTACCCGGGTCAGCACGATCGAGGTACGCGGCAACGTTCAACTTTATGTATCCGATGGCCAGGAAGGCCAGGTTAAAGTTTACAACAACTATTATTCAGAGAACGCCGTCGTTCAAGGCCAGGACGGCACACTGCGCATCGCTTCTTACGGCGATCAGAAGTTGATAGTATGGGTCACTTCCGATTGCCTTCAAAAGATATCCCTTTATGATAATGCTTCGGTTAGATCGTTTGGCAAATTGTCAGCTATTCAGCTTAATGTAAATATATTCGGCAATGCATCGGCTCAGTTGGTTATCGATGTTTATACCATTAACCTTAAATTACATGATCATGGCAAAGCTGATCTTTCCGGAACTGCATCCACGGCAAACCTGGCATGTGATCATTCATCCACATTAAATTATGCAATGCTGACCGCCGAGCACCTGGATAAAAAAGTAACTTTCGATCAGCCGAAAGAAGGCCTGGTAGCTATCCCTTAAATATAATCAAACCCATCATATCAAGAGGCATGGCCAATGGTCGTGCTTTTTTGTGTCCGCTCTATTTTTTTTAAAAAATTCTTTGATTTAATAATTTGTTTATTTAAACTTGCGTAAGTACTTACGTAATTATTTGTATCATGAACTTTTACGATAAAGTAGGCAAGATGGCGATAGGTTCCAGGTTACGCGGGCTGAGTGATATGATCACTACCGATGCGGCACAATTGTACCATATCTACGGCGTTGATATTCAGCCGCGCTGGTGGCCTGTGTTCTATTCGCTCACGCAAACAACGGAAAATTCGATCACGGCAATTGGGAACGAGATCGGGCAGACTCATGCCTCTGTCAGCCAGGTAATCCGCGAAATGGCCAAACAGGGCTTTGTGACCGAGCGCAAGAACAAGCACGACAAGCGCAAAAACTTTGTATCCCTCACCGAAAAAGGAAAATGTGCGGCTATGAAACTGAACGACCAGCACAAGGATGTCTCCGCGGCGATCAACCGGGCTTTCAGCGAAAGCCAGTACGATCTTTGGAAAGCTATCGAAGAATGGGAATACCTGCTTGAGCAAAAAAGCCTGCTTCGCCGCGTGCAGGAAGAAAAGAAAAAGCGCGAAGGCGGCATGGTGCAGATCGTCGATTATACGCCTGAACACAAATGCGCCTTCAAGCAATTGAACGAGGAATGGATACGCCAGTATTTTAAAATGGAAGAGTCGGACTATAAAGCGCTTGATCACCCCGATGAATACATTATAGCACCCGGCGGTCATATTTTTATGGCTGTTTACGAGGGCGAAGTTGTGGGCACCTGTGCCATCATTAAAATGAACGCTAAAAAGTTCGAGCTGGCTAAAATGGCAGTATCGCCACGGGCACAGGGAAAAAGTATCGGCACCCTGTTGGGAAAGGCTTGTATCAATAAGGCCAAAGAATTGGGCGCGGATACAGTTTACCTTGAAAGCAACACCTTGCTGAAACCAGCCATCAACCTGTACCTGAAGCTGGGTTTTCAGAAGATCACCGGACCGCCGTCACCGTATGAAAGATCAAATATCCAAATGGAATTGGCATTGTAGAGACGCACAATTGTGCGTCTCTACCCCAAAAGGTCTTTACTGAATTTTGGTGGAACACGTTTCTTCGTAGCCTGCTCATATGCATACCCCAATTTAATGATCCCCGCCTCATCAAAAGCAGTGCTGACAAAGGACAATCCCACAGGCAACCCATGGATAAAACCCATTGGCACCGTGATATGCGGATAACCGGCCATCGCAGCCGGACCAGAGAAAGAATAGCCATTGTCATAATCACCGTTCACCAGGTCGATGCAGCCCGCGGGGCCGTTGGTGGGAGCAACAATAGCGTCCAGCTTATTGTCCTTTAATATTTTATCGATCGCCTCCCGGGTAATAGTTGTTGTTTTCTTCACCGCGTCGAGATACTCCGGGGTATTCAGGTCGCCTTGTTTATCAGCTTTTTCGAGCGTTTCCTGCTTAAAGAACGGCATAGCTTTAGCCTCGTTCTTTTGGTTGAACGCAATGACCTCCGCCAGCGACTTCATTTTGCAGTTGGCATTGCGCAGGTAATCGTTTACGCCCTCCTTAAATTCATATAGCAGCACCGTAAATTCGTTTTTGCCCGCCTCTTTGATCTGGCCGTAGAGATCTACTTCCTCAACCGTCGCGCCCTGGCTTTTCAGCAAGGCAATAGCCTCGTAGATCAGCTTATCCATTGAAGGGTTAACGTGAAGGCAATTTTTATCAATCCCAAGCCTTTTGCCTTTCAAACCATTAGCATCAAGAAAAGTGGTGTAATCGAGGTGCAGGTTGTTTTTTACACCTACCGTATATTTATCGTGAATATCTTCTCCCACGAGCGCTCCCAATAATATGGCAGCGTCCTTAACGGTTCGCGCCATAGGGCCGGCGGTGTCCTGCGTTTGCGAAATGGGTATGATCCCCGACCGGCTCCACAAGCCTACCGTCGGTTTGATGCCCACCAGGCCGTTAACCGACGAGGGTGACACGATAGATCCATCGGTCTCCGTGCCTATCGCTATGGCGCATAAATTCGCAGATGTCGCCGATCCTGAACCCGCGCTCGAACCGCTTGGGTTCCTGTCGAGAATATAAGGGCATTTGGTTTGCCCTCCCCTGCTGCTCCAGGCGCTGGTAGAGTGCGATGATCTGAAATTGGCCCATTCACTCAGGTTGGTTTTCCCTAATAGCACCGCTCCGGCTTCGCGCAGCTTTTTGATGATGAAGGCATCTTCCTTCGCTATGTTCCCTTCCAGCGCAAGCGCCCCGGCAGTGGTCATCATTTTATCGCCGGTGTTGATGTTATCCTTCACCAGCACGGGGATGCCATGCAGCGGCCCGCGAACTTTTCCGTCGGCTCGTTCTTTATCCATTGCATCGGCAATGTTCAGGGCATCCGGGTTGAGTTCGATCACCGCGTTCAACTTCGGCCCGGCCTTGTCGATCTTTGCTATACGGTCGAGGTATTTTTGTGCGATAGAGCGCGATGTGTATTCCCCGCTTTTCATTTTTCGCTGCAAGGTGTCTATCGTTACCTCGTTCAGTTCGAAATCATCGGCCTGATTAACCTCGTTATTGCTTGCCGGATCGGCGGTACCCGCCGTGCACGAGGTAGATATTAAAGTAGCCAAACCGGCCACAGAGCCTGCTTTCAAAAAATTTCTGCGCTGCATGATCAGGAATAATTGGTTGAAGGTACAAGTAACGGATTTTTAGAGAATTAAACAAGGCGTCAGATGTCTGAAATCGGAAGTCGGATGTCAGACGCTTATAATTAAACCTCTGGCTTCTCCATATATGCCTTCCACAACTCATCGACGGATTTGCCTGTGAGTTGCTTCCAGCTATTTTCGGTATAAGTATGCGTTCGTAACTGTGCGTCAAGCGCCTTCACCGTTCCCGGTTTTACCTTTTCTTCGATCCAAAGCAGGAAACGTGCCGTAATGCGGTAAGCATTATCATAATTCTGTCCCGCTTTATAAGCCGGTAACGACCAGTTAGCAGCCTGGTTATTTACGCCGAATTTATAACGGGCGTAATCGGCAATGCCTTCCGTCAGCCAGCCGGGGCCAACGCTTTCCTTATAATCCTGTACAATGTGCATTACTTCATGCGTGATCACATCGATATCCTCGGGATGTTTGTGCATCCATGCTGAGGCAATGGTTACCGTTCCATTCGCGGTTTCGGCCACACCTTTATAAACGGTGTCGATAATTATCGTCACTGCTTTCAGTGTTTGGGGATTGTATTCGGTTGCCAACTCCGGATAAACCTTGAAAAAGGTATTGATCATACGCGTTTGCAGCGCGGTGTCCAAAGTTTTGTCCTGGTTAAAAAAAGCCAGCTGATAACCGCCTCTCCTTAGTACCGATACTGTTTGGGCCTTAACCGAACCTATAGCAAGGAAAGCAATTGAAATAAGAATATATTTTTTCATACAAGGCAAATATAAAAGCCCTATCCAAATCCCAATGTAAAATTGCTGCAGACGGTATGGCTTTTACAGTTACTTTATGAAAAACGATTACTTTTGCTGCTCACCCATGACCGAAGTAAACCAACTATACCAGCAAGCTGTCGACCTGTTGCGGCAATTGATCATGATACCTTCATTCAGCCGCGAGGAGGACAAAACCGCCGACGTGCTCGAACAGTATTTAAAGGGAAAAGGCGTTGAAACCCATCGTAAAAAGAACAATATCTGGGCATGGAACAAGCATTTCGACGACGCGAAACCGACCATCCTGCTCAATTCGCATCACGATACGGTGAAACCCAATACCGGCTATACCCGCGACCCATTCGATGCAAAAGTTGAAGACGGCAAGCTATACGGCCTGGGCAGTAACGATGCCGGCGGATGCCTGGTATCGCTCATCCATACTTTCCTGTATCTTCACGACCGTGAGAATCTTAAATACAACTTCTGCCTTGCTACTACCGCCGAGGAAGAAATATCCGGTGTGAATGGCCTGGAACTCATCATACCCGACTTGGGCAAGTTAGATTTTGGTATAGTCGGCGAACCTACTTTAATGCAATTGGCCATTGCCGAAAAAGGCTTGATGGTGCTGGATTGCGTGGCTCACGGTAAATCGGGCCATGCGGCGCGCGAAGAAGGTATTAATGCCATTTATAAAGCGATAGAAGATATCGACTGGTTTCGCACCTACCGTTTTCCGGTTGAATCCGAAGTTTTCGGCCCGGTGAAAATGTCGGTTACGATCATTAATGCCGGCTCACAGCATAACGTGGTTCCGGCAAGCTGCAATTTTACAGTAGATGTGAGGGTAACGGACGCTTATCGCAATGAGGAAGTTCTGGATATTATCCGTCAGCATGTACAAAGTGAGGTCACACCCCGATCCATCCGCCTGAAACCTTCTAAAATTGAAAAGGATCATCCCATCGTGCAGGCTGGTTTGGCTTTGGGGCGAACCACTTATGGTTCCCCAACTACTTCAGATCAGTCCCTGCTGGATATCCAGTCGCTCAAAGTAGGCCCCGGCGATTCCGCGCGATCGCACACGGCGGATGAGTTCATATACCTTGATGAAATTCGGGAAGGAATTGACCTCTACATTCAAATGCTCGAAAGGATCGTTTGAGTCGGCAAGTCCGGAAGTCCGCGTAAGTCCGAAAGATTAATTTATCTTTAGATACTATGGATATTAGTGCCGCAAAGGTCAGTCTTGATGAAATTTTGCCGCTTCGGGCGCTGTTCCTGCAGGAAAATAATTTCCAGGTTAGGTACAATGCCTGTCATGAACGCGGCTGGAGCGATTCCTATCTCATTAAATCGGATGATAAAACGATCGGCTACGGCTCGGTTAAAGGGAAGGAGGATCTTTCGCAAAGGGACGCCATTTTCGAATTCTATCTGCTGCCGGCGTTTCACAGCCGTGCGAGCGAAATATTTCGCCAGCTGATCAGGGATTCCAAAGCAATCTTTATCGAATGCCAGAGCAATTCGGTGTTGATCACTTCCATGCTTTACGAGTTCGGCATGAAAATTTCATCCGATGTGATACTCTTTGAAGATGGCCCGGTTACCGCGCTCGATATTCCGGGAGCCATGTTTCGTGAATGGCACGAGGGCGATAACGTATTTAAACACAGTTCTGAGCCCGAAGGCAGTCATGTCTTAGAGGTCGGCGGCGAAGTTGTGGCGACTGGAGGGTTTCTCCTTCATTATAATAAACCCTTCGCCGACTTATACATGGAAGTCCGTGAAGATCAGCGGCGGAAAGGCTACGGCAGCTTTTTAATACAGGAAGTCAGAAAGGCCTGTTACGAAGCCAGCCGCATACCCGCAGCGCGTTGCAACATCAGCAATAAGGCATCCAAAGCCACTTTGCTGAAAGGCGGGCTGAAGATCGCCGGCTATATGCTGTGCGGAGAAATTAAAGGCTGATCACGTCATCTTAAAAAAACCAAATCTGAAATCGATCCGCCAGCTGGCGGACGAAATCCGAAATTCCTCTATCTTTGGTAACAATTAACCCTCTTCATCATCCAATTTCTAAACTCTAAACATGGACCACACATTCGTTACCACCAGCATTAGCCTGGAAGGTTATAAAGTAGTAAAACAATTTGGATTAGTACGCGGCATCACCGTTCGCAGCCGCAGCGCGCTGGGCAATATCGCCGGCGGGTTCCAATCGCTGTTTGGCGGCAGGCTTTCTATCTATGTCGAGCTTTGCGAGAACGCCCGCGAGGAAGCCTACCAGCTAATGATCCAGCATGCGCAGGTAATGGGCGCCAACGCAATTATCAATATGCGTTATGATGCTAACGAAGTGATGCAGGGTATTACCGAGGTTCTGGCTTACGGCACGGCCGTGGTTGTTGAGCCCGCTTAACTTAAAAGCGGCTGCAAGTCGTAAACCGCAGTTAAACTGTGATGGTTAAGCACCCTAAAATAAGGGTGAAAACAATCGCACCACTTTTTCGGGCAATTGCTTATAAAATGAGCGCTTCCTCCAGGTTTCGGGATTGATTTTTTTTGCGTCCTTAATGTCGCGATAAAAAACGTCACGCAATTCACTTGCGGTTTCAGCATCGTAGATCATACTGTTTACCTCAAAATTCAGTTCAAAACTCCGGTGATCCATGTTGGCCGTCCCGATAATGCAAAGCTGCGCATCGGATACCATGGTCTTTGCATGGACAAAGCCCTTCTGGTACAGATATATCTCCACCCCCGCATCCAGCAGTTCACTGTAATACGACCTAGCCGCCATATTAACCAGCACTGAATCCGACTTATCGGGCACGAGTATTTTAACCTGCACACCGCTCATAGCGGCTACATGCAGGGCATCCAGGATATTTCCGCCCGGAATAAAATATGGAGTGGTGATCAGCAATTCTTTTTCAGCCAAACCTATCGTTTGTACCATCGAAAACATCAGCGTGGGAAAATCTGAATCGGGCCCGCTTGCCGCTATCTGTACGGTGGCTTTGCCTTTGGGGGCCGATACAGTACAGAAAAAATCCTTTTCCAGTTTCAAGTGCTTGCCCGAACAAAAATTCCAGTCACAAATGAACAGGTACTGAAGATAGTAGACACCCGGCCCCGTTATCTTTACATGCGTGTCGCGCCAATATCCCTGCCCGGGTTGGTTTATGTAACGATCGCTGACATTGATGCCGCCCGTGAATCCGATACAACCATCAACAATAATAATTTTACGATGGTCGCGATAATTTACCCTGTTAGCCAGCAGAATAAAGATGACTTTATAGAACGGATAAGCCTCTACACCACCGGCGATCAGCTCGTCAACAAAGCCTTTCCGGATCGACCGGCTGCCAAAATCGTCATAAATAAATCTAACCTCAACACCTTCACCGGCTTTTTGGATAAGTATATTTTTGATCTCCTCACCTATCCGCCCATCTTCAAAAATATAATACTCGATATGGATATGATGTTTGGCATTCCGAAGCACCTCAAGCACTTCCGGGAATTTTTGTTCGCCATTGATCAGGAGCTTGACCTGGTTGCCTCCGGATAGCGGACTCATTCCATCATTCAGCAGGTAGAGGGCCAGCTTTTTATGCTTTTGGATCGCGGGCTCTTTGGTATCCCATGCCTTTTCCGATTCAAGGGTAATTTCTTTGAGCAATCTTTCAAGCACCGCCTTGTCATTACTTATCTTTTTACTGTAAAGCTTTTCCTTGCGGTAGTTGATCCCAAAACCAAAATAAATGGCCATGCCGAGGACCGGCAAAAATATCGTTACCAATACATAAGCTAATGCTTTGTCAGTCGACCGGGTGTCATAAATAATGCGGATGCAAACCGCTGTCACGACGATGATATAAACAATAACGACGAGCAGCAGCCAACTCATTTATCGTGATAATGCAATAGACGATCCGTCTATACAAGCCTTATAAGGTCAAATTGTTTTCCCCGGTTTTCAATGGGTATAGCTTGTTTGCCCAAACCAGTATTCCTGTTGTTTTTGCGGGTAATGTCGCGCTGATCTTCCACTTGCCATTTGCTTGTTTATCATAGCGAACTGTTACCGTTCCGGCTGGGTGAGGCATCGATCCGCCAATGTGGGTCATTGTGTCTAAGTGAGGTTCGATCTTCACTACCTTAAAACCAGGTGCGCCGCTATTGATGCCCAGGACAGTCCGGTACAACTCAATATTCGGGCTGGAACCCCAGGCATGGCAATCGGACCGCGATGCGCTTATATCCGACATTTCGGCCCAGGTGGTCATGCCCATTTTGATATTGTCGCGCCAGATGCCCAGCCAGTTGACATAATCGTTGCCCATACCCATTTTCACCAGCGCCTGGTAAACATAGTATTTAAAGTAGATGGAAGCCTGCACCAGCGAAGTATCTATGAGCAACTTGTGAGCGATCCCCTTAGCCTGCTCGCCTTCTGCAACGCCGGTCAGGATGGCCAGGGCATTAGTATGCTGCGAGAAGACGTCTTTTTCCGGCCTGTCTGAATAAAAGCCCCTGGATGCCACCCAGTATTTTGTGCGAATGGTCTGCTTCAATTGCGCGGCACGTTTTTCGTACGTAGCAGCTAAATCTTTAATTCCCAAATGGTTTTCGAGCTCCGCTGCCGTTTGATAGGCCCAAAGCAGCTGCATATCCAGCACGGATGAATTGCCGTTCGCCCCTGTCGGCGCAGCGCCGCTATCCCAGCCTTTGCCGTTGGCCCAATCGGTAAACTCCCAGTACGGCGCATTTTTCAGCGAGCCGTCAGGCTGCTGATAACGATTGAAGAAACCCAGCACCTGTCTTTCGCCCGGCAATTTACCCGCTACGAACGCCGGGTCGTTACGGTACATATAACAGTCGTGCAGCATACCTATCCACCACAGCGAGAATGTGGGTATGATCTGCACCACCGCCGTCGGGAACCGGCTTTCCGTCACCCCTTCCGCTATACGTGAGTGATCGATGAGGGAAATGGCATTCCGGCCGAGACGATCGTCGCCGCTGTCATAGTAGGATATCATGGCCTGGATGCGTGTATCGCCCACGTATTGCAGCTGTTCGTAATACGGGCAATCCATGTAGGTTTCCCATGAACACAACCGCGCGGTACGCCAGCCGATCTGCAAAATGGTATCCAGCTGCTTGTTCTCCGATTCGAACTTCGCATTGTACTGGAAAGGATAACCCGTCGCCATACTATACAGGTCGTCGATCACCAGCGGTTCATCTTTGGTTTGAACGATCAGCTGCAGATAACGAAACGTCCTCCAGTTGAAGGGTGTGAACTGCTGCTTATTGCTGCCGTCGCTGATAATGCTGTCCTTCCGGCCTACGAACCGTTTACCTTCCACCTCGTTGCGATTACCTTTTCGTTCCTGGGCCCGCCAGTCTTTGCCACCGGGTTCGATGATATACAGGCTTTCGGCATAGCTCATCGATATGCCCGCGTCTTTGCCTTTGCTGAAAACGATGGTTGGATAAGCATTGGTCAGGTATAACTGATCTAAAAGGATAGTCGCCTTGGTGTTGGCGGGGATCGTAACCGGGCCCTGGTCTGCCGGGAATGTGGATGGTAAACTGACACCATCCGCCTTTCGAACGGTTTTCAGCCGCTGTATTACCAATTCGCGCGCCGGTATCGGCGAGGGGACCAATTCACGACCATCATCAAAATTCATTTGCCCTTTGGGCCAGCCTTTTCCAAGGCGGTTCGCCTGCGGCCAGGCGCTGTCATCAAAACCGGGCATTTGCCAGTTTTTAGGCTGAAGCTTCATATCTACCTGCTCACCCGGGCCGGCTACGTAATAGCTGTAAATGATCACCACATCCAGCGGGCGATACGCGCTATCGCGTAAACACTTCCAGCTTCTGTTGGTGTTGGCGATCTCTTCAGCCGGCGTTGCTCCCTGTAAAATAAATCCCGTCCCGTACGACATTTGCGCCGCAGGTCTCCATGAACCTTCATTCACCACGATGGCGCTGATCACATTATCGCCCGCCTGCAGGAAAGGCGCGAGGTCTACAGTCTCGTAATTCCAGTAATAAAAATCGCTTCTTGCCGGGCCAAGTGAAACCTGCTGTCCGTTTACAAAGAGCTTATAGCGGTTATCGCCGGATACTTTTACCACGAAACTCGCGGGTTTGGAGGCAAGACTGATGGTTTTGCGGAACAAGCAATATTCATAGTCTTTTGCCTGACCGGGCACATCGATCCAACGCGCCTTCCAGTGCGTGGTATCGATAGCATCTTTTTGTGCTGAAGCGTTAAACGAGATAAAAAGACATAGCAGCAGCGCGGCCGGAATAAGTAAACGAAATTTCATAGCAGCAGGTTTATGCAAGATTTGACAACTTTTTAAAAGTTGTCAAATCTAATCGAAAGTATTATAGAGTGCGGAGGGTAAGCCATCAAGGCTCACCTGGTTCTTTTCTTTTTTATAGGCCTCAAGACCATCAGGGCCCTTATGAGCGGCCCATTTCTCGGCTTGATCACGCTCACCGAGATATTCATAATACGGCACGCCATACCCGCAGGAGGTTTGGACCATGCCGACATCTGCTACGATGATCTGCCTTGTGGAAATATGCAATTTGAAATGATCAACCAATATCTCCCATTCGGCGCTACTGGGCAGAACGGTACGGCCCTTGCCATATAGTCTCAGGATATTCGGCGGCCCTTCAAAGGCGCAGAACATAATGGTGATGCGCCCGTTCTCGATCAGGTGCGCCGACGTTTCGTTGCCGCTGCCTACAATATCCATATAGGCCACGCGGTTATCTGACAATATCCGAAAGCTGTCGATCCCTTTAGGCGAAAGGTTCACGTGGCCGTCAGCACTTAGAGGCGCGCTGCTCACGAAAAACATCTTTTGTTTTTCTATGAACTCACGGTGCTGAGGAAGTATGCTTTCGAAAAATTTGGCCATTATTTAAAATAATGCATAGGGATCTCTTTCCACATGCCGTGTGAAAGGTGGCCGGACAGCACTTCATAAAGCAGGTAGATCGGCCAGAATATCCAGCAAATGATTAGCAATATGATGGACTTATTATAATACCAGCTCACCAGCATCGAATATATCCCCAGTATCAAATAGATAATACTTGTGTTTCTTCTGTTGTCGCTCATAATAGGTTTTGTTATACAATAATACGTAATAACACCTTAACCCTCGATTTGTGCGCGTTAAAAATTACGTAAAAACCACATTAAAATACAGTGAGAACACTAACATTTTAGTTTTTTAACCGCCCTATCTTTAAACCATAGATAAACATCTGCGTCAGAATGATCACAAACAGTCAGAATATAGGGCTCATCATTATTATGAGAAAATATTTTACAGCATTCATGGCCATTGCCTTAGTCGCAGTCTTATTTTACATCGTCAAGAGGAACTATACCGGGTACAACGCCCTGGTGTCGATCCACAACGCTAGGTGGCAAAAAGTTCACGTACAGGTCAGGATAGACGACAATTCAAGAAAATTAGTGTTCGACGAATACCTTTACAAAGGGCAATCAAAGGCATTTACCAAGAGCGAAGGCAACGACATCGTTTACCGAAGGGACCTCGATCCAGACCGTCCCGACGGCGTGCATTTTACCAATTGGACACCCGCAAATTGCGGAGATTCCTCTGCCTGTACCATAAATAATTTATAATTATTTGGTTTTGAAGCAAAAAACAAAAAAATTTAAACAAATTAGCACCCTAAGGGTTTAACCTTAATTAAAAACAAACTTATCATCATGGCAAACTCAAGTGGAATTACCGCCTATTCGGTAAAAACGAAAACCAAGAACGTTCCTATGATCGATCCTGTGATCGACATTAAATCGGGCAGATACATTGCTAGCGGCAAAGACAGCGCAGGCAACAAGATGTCGGCTATCATGAGCAAATCTACCGCGGAACAGCACATTCAGGCCGGTAATGCCAAAAAAGGTTCAGGCTGGTAAATAAACCAGTATCCCGCCGGTAGCTGCAGGTACCGGCCTATAAAACGACAAGCCCCGGGCTTCACCTCCGGGGCTTGGTGTTTTTGAAGACTTAAGAAGTTTTTGAAACTTCGTAAGCCTATTTATTCTCAATTACCCACAACCACCGTCGCGGTCGGCATCGTCGGGTGAATAGTACAATGGTAACTATATGTCCCAGCCTTGTTGAACGTCATACTGTACGTCTGGTCAGCCGGCAGGTCTCCGCTGTTAAAGCTGCCCCCTACGTCCGTAACTGTGCGCGCTACGCCATCCTTGTTTGTCCAGGTAACCGTACCGCCAATGGTAACACGAACCGTAGCCGGGCTAAAGGCAAAATTCTGGATAGTAACCGATGGATTGGGCGAAGGCGTGTTTCCATTTGAAGTAGGGTTCGCAGAATTAGCACTCTTTTTGCCGCAAGCGCTAAATAATAGCACACCGGCAAAAAATAACGCAACGAGGCAAATCGATTTTATCTTTTTCATAAACTTATTCCTATGGTTCTTACTATCATAACGGATGAAAACCCAATGAGGTGGCCTTTAAGCAAAAAATATCTCTTTATGAAGACTTACGAAGTTCTTGAAACTTCGTAAGTCTCTTGAAGTTATTGCTTGCTGTTCTGCAGGTTATCCACACGATCATAAAACTCGTTTTGCAGCTTCAGGGCATTCTCGTCGGCCTTAACCGCCTGCAGCGCTTTCACGAACGATGCGATCTCGTGATCGGTAATGAATTTGCCAAATTCAGTGGTCGCTTTATCACCCTCGCCTGCATAGTGATTGGGGTAAGCGGCGTACCACCAGATAGGCGTGTAAAGATTCGGTATGTTGGCCAGGCGCTTTTGATTGGCGCCGGATTGCGCTGTTGCCCTGTCCATGCGCATCAGGTCGGGACGGTAATACAAAAGAATGGATGTCTCACTTTCCCCGGCATGCTGATCGCCTCTTTGGTCAGATTTGTGCATTTTGTTGTATTGCGCCTGGTAATCCGCATCACGGTCCTGCGGTGCATAAAAATAGATCACGTAGTCATGGCGTTTATTCAGGAACGATTGCATAAAAAAGCGAATAAACTCAGGATTACCGCCATGCCCGTTCAGTATCACGATCTTTTTGAACCCGTTGCGGGCTATCTCATCGCAGGTGGCCTCCAGCAGTTTGTAGATCACATCGCTGGGCAATGCGAAAGTGCCGGGCTGATGGCGCGCCTCATTGATCTGCCCGTAGAAATAATCCGGGAATATCACCGCGTACTCCTGTTTAACAGCGCGTGCGGCCCACTCGCGTACGTGGATCAGGTCGGTGCCTATGGGCGAATGCGGGCCGTGCTTTTCCAGGATACCGATGGGCAGGATACAGGTTTTTGCTGATTTGTCCATCGCGGCCTGCCAGTCGGAAGCTGTAAGCTCGTCCCAGCGGGCGGGAATTTCCTGCGCGAAGACAGAGCCGCACACCAAAAAAAATGCAAAAAATAAAAAGGCTTTCATGATTTTGAGAGATTTAGTTAATGGAAATGAAGGTAGGGAATGCGGGGCAGACTTGCGAAATTTTAAAAATTTCGTAAGTCTTATCTAACCAAATTGTTACTCTTCCGGGTATTATTTCACTTCATACCGGTACACATTCCTGCCGATGTTCCCTTTTTCATCCATGCCTTCAACGATCACCCGGTATTTACCGGCGCCATCGGCGTTATAGAAAGATATCGAGGCATTACCATCCTTGTCCGTCGCCAGTTCAGGCAGCCAGTAAATAGTACTGCGGAGGTCCTTACGGTTTATATAATCATTGGGGTGTTCATATTTAGGTGCGTAAAACTGGCGGGCTTTGTAAAATCCAGGGACAGTGATCGATAAAATCCCTTTGGAAGCAATGTCTTTAGGATCAATGCCCCTACCCTGCTTAGTAGTAATGACAATCACACCATTCGCTCCTTCCATTCCATAAATACTTGTACTGGCAAAGCGCAATACCTCAACTGTTTCTACAGAGTTTGGGTTAATAACGTTAATGCCAGGCGACGGATTTGTCGGCATTGGAACACCATCAACAACGATTAACATAGGCTGGGGTGGCTTGTAAGCTAATTTTGTTGATAGATAAGGTATACCACTATTATGTTGATTTATAAACTGCACGCCAATCAACCGGCCATTCAATATATCGGAAAGGTTCCCGCCAAACCTCCCTATTTCATCCGCATGCAGCACCTGGTCGGCATGCCCGGGCCCAAGCAGACTAGACGACCGATAGTTATCGTCCCTTTTTACAGCCTTTATTTTCACCTCCTTTAATAACCTGCCATTGGGCAAGCCATATTTAGCGTACTGGTCCCACTGTTCCTTATGGTTTTGCAGGTACGATAGCATATGCCGGCCGGTATCTGCGGTAGCTGTTAACTGCGCAGCTACCGGCGGTTCGTCCTGTTGTTTATTATAAGTGATCGCTGTCGAGTTTTTGCCTTTATCTGTCACCGCCTGCAGAACGTACTTTGCCGTATCGTTAAAGCTCAAATTGCTGAATTTAAAATTTCCCTGCTCATCTGTGGTTTGGGTAGGCGCCTGCCCGCCATTAGGCGATATGAGCGATACCGTTCCCTTTGCTACCGGTTTACCCAAAATGGTTTTTACCGTCCCGCTGATTGACAGGCTATTTTCGGGTTTATAAATGGCAGGCGGTAACTTATCCTGCAATATTTCCTTCCATTCAAACCTGCGGTAGCCATGCGTCAGCATCACCAGGTCTAAGTTTTTAGCGGTAGTGTCGGTAATGTGTTTGAAATAGTAATTGGGCTGTTCGATATAGCCTTTCAGGTCGGATGCCAGGAGCAAATTTGTGAGGATGGTGTTTTCGCTATTCTCATCAGCCGGCACTTTGTTTTCATCAATGATGCCCATGGAGAAGTGACCCATAGCTGCTGAATCGGCCCGGGTCCTGGCATTTAGATTTAGCGTAACTTTTTCTCTTGCTGAATAAGCCGGTTTATCAGTGCTGATATTGAGGCTCAACTGATCGTAATTCTGGACGAAGATCAGTCTTTCGCATAAAGGTTCATTATCGGGTGAAAAGAGCGTGATGGTGATGACTCCGGTAAACAGCTTTCGCTTCAAAATATCCAGTTGGATGACAACGCTGTCTAAAGCGCAGTCAACTGTAGTTGCAATTCCGCCTGAATAGATAAGTAAGGTATAGTTCTTCCCTTTGTTCTCATTAAAATAGGTTTTGGTTGATGTTATCCTGACTTTGGCTAATGGTATCGAATCATTATCGACAGATAAGTTTATTCCCTTCTCTTCTGCTTTGGGCAGATCCATGATTTGAATTGTTCCGTCGGCAAAGGTTAGTTTGGCCCTATAGGTTTTTCCCTGTTCGGGCGTTAATCCAAAGCTGCCCATACCCAGGTGAACGGATGCAAATGAAGTAACCTCTTTGTTGTCGTTATCCAAAACCACGCCTTTGGCATTCAGGCCTAAACCATCAGGCCCGATCGCTTTAAAGGCTATCGTCGACCTTATTCCGGCCACCAACGTCCCGCCTTCGGGGAAGAACTGCACATCCGGTTTGCCAACAGCGATTTTTGCCGTATTGCTTTCAGGCACCTTGCCGGTTTGCAACGAACCGACAGGTATTATCTTCTCAAAAAAGCTGCCCGGATCATTGCGCATCCACCGGGTCCAGGCGCGAACGCGATAGTTACCTTTTGGCAAACTGTCGGGCAAGGCAAAATCGCCCCAGGCAATGCCGTTATTTAATTGCAGCCTGATGCTTTGATCGATCTTGTTTTGCGTGTTGACCAGGTCGACATGCAGCACACCGCTGATCTGCGACGGCACGTGCTTTTCACCCATGGTGACATAGGCTTTAAAATACATGGTATCGCCCGCGGCATAGTAGGGCTTGTCGAAGTGCAGGTAGGCTTTTTCAACCGGGCGAGCGTCAGAAAATGAATCCAATTTAGCAACAATTCCGCCGTCGGCGGGGATAACCGGCATATTCGCGGCGTGCGGTGGTTCGTAATCTACCGGTAGTAGTTCGGCTACGCGATGTTTCCCCCAAACACCATAATATAAAACGCTGTAAGGGTTGGTAATAGCGCAATTGCTATAGAAAAAGGCCTCGGGAGAATTAAACATGATCAGGGTATTTTCATTATTACCGGGATTATATAAATAATCAAAATGGTCGTCCAAATGAAAATGCCCGTTTGGGCTATAACCAACCAGTAAGCCGTCGTTTTCGCACCCTAATGCGTATTGCCCGCGCTGACTGGTAGTTGTGATTATATCTTCTTTGGTCAGAGGATATGGCATTAGTCTCTGAACGATTTTCGGCATCTTCAATTTCTTGTCCCAATAGGCCAGCGAGTCTCGCTCAACCGCGTTGCGATGTTTTATGTTTTTGAAGAATTTGATCCTGTTATCGATCAGGCTGTCGGCAGGCCTTGTGGGATCGCTGAATATAGCAAGCCGCTGCACCCGAAACCCTTCTTGTTTTATCCGGCCGCTTAGTGCCGAACGCAGGAAATGCAATGGGGAGTTCCCATATACGACCTCCCTGTTTCTTTCCCATCTGCGTTCCTCTGATGGTGTGCCCTTCAACTGTTCAAACAAGACGGGTCCTTTATAATAGATTTCCTTTTTCTCCGAATCTTTATTTTTTAACGAAAAATCAGTAAGCAGATACTTTATCCTGTAACCGAGGGCATCATTTTCTATGAGCAGCCCATCGTATGACGAAGCGGTAAGTGTGTGGGTGTCTTCGTCGTAACTTAGATCGAGCACATTTGGGTTCAATATTTTGCAATCCCTCGCGATTGCCGATGTACCTAAAAACTCGTCTTTGAACCAGTTATAATACTTTTCACGATTAGGATCAACGTGATATTTTACCGTTACTTCTTTTAACGACCTCGTTTGCGCATTTATCAGGATATCGGGCAACCGGATATTCTTATTCTCAACAATTACACTTTCACTATATGTTTCAAATGCGATGTCGGTAACTACCAAATCGTATTTGCCCGGCTTCACATTACGCAGGATAAAGCTGCCGTCCGCGGCTGTTTTATCGCCAATAGTGGCATTACTCAGGAACACGCTTACATTTTCAACGGGTTTTTTATCTGCTTTATTTAAAACTCTGCCGGTAATAGCAAACTGCGCCAGGCAGCCAAGCGGCAAAACTGAGACAAGAAAAGTAAGTATCCTGGACATGAATTTAGGTATAAGACAGGATGCAAAGGCCTGGCAGGTAAATAAAGGTAAGAAATATTGAACGAATTTATTCTACCAGTTTTTAAACGGATACCTCGACAAGACCGCGTTGGTATACCGTCCGTCGTCGGTCACTTCTTTCGTTACCCAATCCGGCGTTTCAAATTCCGCGTTCTCATCGTCGAGTTCGATCTCGGCAACGATCAGGCCCTCGTTATCGCCCATGAACACATCCACTTCCCAGTCATTCCCTGCAAAAGGGATAACATAACGAGTTTTCTCCGTACCGCCTTTCGCAAATGTTTTTAAAATGTTCCTGCCATCCTCCAAGGGTATCTCATACTCATATTCATCGCGGGATACTTGTGAGTTCCTGCTTTTCAGGTTGAGGAATGCGTGCTTGTCGGATATACGGATGCGAACGGTGCGTTCCGCGTCGGCAAGAATATAACCTTGTTTATAATGCGTGCCTTCGGGTTTATCAACTTTGGCCCATTTGGCATGGTCGACCAGGAACTTGCGTTCTATTTCTAAACCCATATCAGCTCGCGGCTAAATTGGTCATTTCCTTATCGGCGTAAGTTGCTCTTTTCCAAAAATCCACCGAGAGCCTGCGTATCGATGTTTGCAACCTCGTGTGTTGTCTTTTGATGCGGGTAACGACGGGTTTGGCATCCAGTTTCGGCGAAGAAAAGAGTTGTATGGCTATGATGGTATCATGCCACTCGCCTATCTGGCCCTGCAGCTTATCCAGGTACTCGCTGTTCAAGTCGAGGGTGCCTTCCAAAGCTGTGCCGGCTACTTTACGGTTGTATATAAGGGTTTTTATCCGCTTGCGGCAGTCGTGCAGCTCGTCATTGAATCGGTTTTCGCTCAGGGCAGAAGCTATTTGTTCCAGCTCGTTCTTGTAGAACTCGCTCACCTGCTCGTCTTCTATGGCTTCCAGCTTGCCTTCTAATTCATTATGGACCTCTTTGATCGTCCTAAGATGCTTTTTACTATTATCCCTGAATTCGATCATGGCTTTTTCCATACCGTCAACCTGTTCCTGTATAAACGCATCATCCCTCAGATCGTAATGTGAACTTAGCTGGATATTAATGTAAGCTTCGCGGATGATGCCGCCTTGCTTAAATATCTTCCGTACCGGTTTAAAACCTTTCGAAAGCGCTTTCTGGCCAAGCGCGGTATCCAGCAGCAAAAGCAGCGCCCTCAGTTTTTTCACCTGCACCCTGAAACGGTGCAGTTTCTCCTGCTCCCCCTCGTGTAAAAAGCCTTCGAGGGATGATTCCATTTCATCCCAAAGATCGTTGAAGTAAGCTTTCTCAGCCTTTCTTTTCATTTTTGGTGGCATGAATGTAAAAAATAAGTTTGTGACAATCAATACCTGCACTTATTAGTTACAAAAGCCGTTCTATAGGCGAATTGTTTTGGGCCCTGTTTTGTAAAAAATGTTAAACACTGCCCCGTTTCTGCTGCCGGTAATCCGAAATAGCTATATTTAGCCCGCGCCTTTGATAAAACTTGTACTAGATGAGCCTGAAGAGAACTTTTTTTATACTTTTTACTATTCTTAACCTTGGCTGCCTGTCTGCAATCGCCCAGCAGCGCGACAGCCTGGCGTTGACTACACTGATCGATAAAACCTCGAGATATTTTGGCGGGCATCCTATTGAAAAGGTCTTCCTGCATTTCGACAAACCATATTACGCCGTGGGCGATACCCTTTGGGTAAAGGCCTATGTGACCACCGACCTGCATGTGCCATCGGTGCTAAGCAAAATAGTTTATATTGATTTTGTAAGCGATCAACGGATACTTATCGAGCAGCTAAAGCTGCCACTGGTTAACGGCGTAGCAAACGGCTATTTGCCGCTTAAGACCAGTGATTTCAAACGCGGCAATTATCATGTGCGGGCCTATACCCGCTGGATGCGAAATTTTGATGACGCCTATTACTTCAATAAAACCATTAGTGTCGGTAGTACCGATCAAAACCAGGTACTGCCCAGGATTTCTTTTAAGAATGATATCACCGATAAAGTATCAAAGGTTAGCGCATCCATTGTCTACAAGGACCAGGATGGAAAGCCTCTTGCCAATAAAAAAGTAAGCTGGAAAGCGGTAACCAGCGAAGATGACAACATTGGCAAGGGCAAAGGCGAAACCGACGCGAATGGTAAGCTGGACATCAGCTTTTCGACTGATAAATCAAAGGAACTCCCAACTGCAAGTATCGTGGCGGATATAGATATGGAAGATAAGAAGACTGTAAGCAAAACCTTCCCGATACAAACCACCACCGAGGGGATCGACTTCCAGTTTTTCCCTGAGGGTGGATACATGATCAACGGCATCCGCTCAAGGGTGGCTATAAAGGCGGTAAAACCCAACGGACTAAGCATAGAATCAAAAGGCACTATCACGGACGATAAGGGCAACGTGGTGGCTAATTTCGCTTCGGAACATTTAGGCATGGGTGTTTTCGCCATTCAGCCCGAAGACGGCAAAACCTACAAAGCCAATATCACCTATGCCGACGGCACACAGGACCATATCGACCTGCCAACCCCCCGATCTGAAGGAATCAACCTGTCTATCAATAATTTGAATCCCGACACGCTTAATATCAAGATAGCCGCAAATGAGCCTTACTTCGAGAAATACCGGAATAAGGCGTTTTACGTAATTGCGCAAAGCAACGGCATTTTGTGCTACGCGGCGCAAACTACCCTGAAGAATAATGTGTATGCGGCAGCAATACCAAAAAGCAAGTTCCCTACCGGTATTTTACAGGTAACATTGTTCTCGTCCAAGGGATCGCCGTTGGGCGAACGCGTTGCATTTATCAGGCACAACGATTTGATGAACCTGGTATTGACATCAAACCACCCGTCATATGCGCGCCGGGAAAAAGTGGAAATGACGGCGTACGCGAAAAGTAAAGGCGCCCCAACTGAAGCCAATTTATCGGTTGCGGTGGTTGATGAGGACGTCGTACCCTATGATGAGAACGACGAAACAACTATCCTGAGCCACCTGTTGCTAACATCAGATCTGAGGGGTTTTATCGAAAAACCCAATTATTACTTCAACCAGCCCAACGATCAAACCAATGCCAATCTTGACCTGCTAATGCTAACCCAGGGGTATAGGCGCTTTTCGTACCGGAATATTGTGGCTGACAAGATAGCTCCGCTCACATTTTTGCCTGAACAGGGGATTGAAATATCCGGCACGCTGCGCACGGCCACCGGTGTGCCGGTATCTAAGGGGAATGTGCGCCTGCTGATACCTGACAAAAACTTTTCGACCCAAACCACCACCGATGTAAGCGGCATTTTCAAATTTTCCAATGTGATTGTTGCGGATACGTCGAAGGTGACTGTTACAGCACGGGACAATCCCGGAGGCACCAATATGGTGCTTACCCTCGATCCCGTACCCTCACCGCCGGCGACCCAGTTTGTAAACATTTCGGGCCAGGTTGCCAATATGGACAGCACGCTACATGGTTTCCTGCAAAACGCGCTTAAACAGCAAAAATCCTTAAACCAGACACACGTATTGCAGGAAGTGGTGATCAAAGAAAAAGCGGAGCCCAAAAAGGTAACCCACGATGACTTTCCGACCCTTTCAGGCCTAAGCCCGATAGCAGACCACACCATTTCGGGCGGGATGTTTAAAGGGTGCCCGGTTTTTACAAACTGCCTGATCACTTCCGCTCTCGGCGTATCCTATGAAGACAACAACTTATATCTTACGAGGGATTATAATGCAGGAAACAAATCAACGCCTGTTGCTATATACGTGAGCGGAATGGCGGTTGACTACGCCTACCTGAATAACGTGAATCCCGAAATGGTGGAATCTGTCGAAATATTCCAGAGCGACGGATTCAGCGGTATCAATAAAGGCACCGGAACCAAGGGTGTGCTTGAAGTGAACATGAAGAAAGTACCGAAAGGCGAAAAGATCAGTAAAGAACAGTTAATGGACTTGCTGCCCAAACCCTATACGGCTGTTTTCACCCCGGGAGGATATAACGCAACCAGGCAATTCTATATACCACGCTATAACGATCCGGCTAATGCCAAAAAAGGCGTCGACCTGCGAAGCACCATTTATTGGAACCCGACGGTTGTCACTGATAAGACAACCGGCAGCACCACATTTGAATTCTACAACGCCGATGGTATAGGGAGCTACAGGGCCATTATACAAGGTATTGACAGGGAGGGCAATATCGGCTGGTATGTTTACAGGTATAAAGTCCAGTAGTTCAGGATAATTTTTATATATTTATCTTAACTAATTGATTTAAACCTTTTAACAATGAATTTCTCACTTATCAATTGGCTCGCCGTTGTGGCGGCGGGCCTGTCATCCTTTATCGTCGGCGGCATCTGGTATGCACAGCCCGTTTTCGGTAAAGCCTGGATGACAGACAGCAAACTCACCGAAGAAAACATCAAATCGGGCAGTATGGCTAAAACATTTGGCTTTACAGCATTCTTTTCGCTGCTGATGGCGGTGAACCTCGCCATGTTCCTTGCCGACGCCAAAACAACCGCAGCCTGGGGCGCCGAGGCCGGTTTCCTTGCAGGTATATGGACCTTTTGCGCTATAGCCATTCACAGCCTTTTCGAACAAAGAAGCTGGCGGCACATTTTTATCAATGGCTTATATAGCGTGGTATCGCTTACGCTAATGGGTTTTATTATTGGCGCGTGGCGCTGACATCCCTGCCATCAGGCCATAAAAAAGCACCCTCCGGGCACGAAGGTGCTTTTTCTATAATATATTCAATAATTAAGCTCTGTGATGATCAGCGCGCCATTCCCCTACGGCACGTTTGATCTGGTCAGGACTCATACTCTCTTCCGCCGCCTTATTGGCCAGCTCCACAAATTCTTCATCGGGTGCAAAACGCAGCGCTGCCGTTTGCCTCATATTGATACGTTTATCCAGCAGCCTACCGGTAAGCACGTAATGACGAAGGTTCTCTTCGGCACGGATAGCCCTGTCCTGCACCCTGAGCGGAAATTGCCGCGTAAACCAGAAGAAGAACAGTCCGCAGGCAAATGAGTCTTCGATCAGGATCGCGCTAACAAACCCGCCGTGATTGGGCAGGTGGCGCAGCGCATTGAGAGCGGCTATTATGGTGCCCAAAATAAGCAGCGAGCTCAATATAAAATGGTAGCCGGGGATCCAGTGGCGGTGATGGTTGGCATAAGTTTGCTTTTTCATTGTTAAAGGGTTTTGGGTTTAATCAAACTAATTTAACTACTTTTTTACGAAACAAAAAAAACGCTAACAACCTATTACTCAAGCCGAACATTTATCTGTAGCCGGTGTTAAACTATTAGTTAAAACCCAATATTATGGCTACGATCACATCATTTGAACAGACCTTCGCCCTCGCCGGCGATATGAACGTGAACCGCCTCGGCTACGGCGCTATGAGAATAACCGGAAAAGGCATCTGGGGGCCCCCGGAAGACAAAGACGAGGCAATAAGAGTTTTGAAACGCGCCGTTGAACTTGGTGTAAATTTCATCGATACCGCCGACGCTTACGGGCCGAATATTTCGGAAGAGTTAATTGCAGAAGCGTTATACCCTTACCCTCCCGGCCTGGTTATCGCCACTAAAGGGGGGCTGGAACGCACCGGTCCCGACCAATGGCCGGTGAATTCTCACCCCGATCATTTAAAAGATGCGCTGGAAGGCAGCCTCAGAAGGCTGAAGCTGGAAAGGATAGACCTATACCAATTGCACCGCATCGATCCCAAAGTGCCGGCTGAACGATCTTTTGAATTTCTGAAGAAAGCGCAGGAAGAGGATAAGATAAAACATATCGGCCTGTCGGAAGTCAGCATCGATGATATTAAAAAGGCACAGAAGTACTTCGATGTGGTATCGGTTCAAAACAAATACAGCGTGGATAACCGTGAGTGGGAACCTGTTCTGGAATATTGCCGTGATAACAACATCGCCTTTATACCGTGGTTCCCCTTAAGCGCCGGAAACGTGGATGCCGAAGAGAAGATCAAACTGGTAGCTGAAAAACACCGGGTCACCCCGCACCAGGTTGCATTGAGCTGGCTGTTGTACCATTCCGACAATATTTTGCTGATACCGGGTACCTCAAGTGTGAAGCACCTGGAAGAAAATATGCAGTCGGCACAACTTGAGCTCACAGACGGCGACCTAGAAATACTCGATAGCATTGCACCTCAATGAGATGAAAACCAGTTAGTTTTGAGGGACATTTAAAGTCCTTTCCCAAGTTTGTATCTTAAAGATTATCAGCAAGATAACTTGAATTTTTGTGGATAACTTTTTCTTTGCGGCCAAAACATTCAGCCATGTAACTGCGTAAAAGTCAGTAAGTTTAATTACAAGTTCATAGGTGTAAGGTTAAATTTGACGGTACCCCTGCCCAGGCAGGGGTATTTTTTAAATATCCTCACGCAAAGTTAAACAGGCACTCAAAGATCAACACCACAGAAAAAAGCTCTACAGGTTTAAACCTTTCTGTCATTCTATTGTCACACCAACATTACAACATAAAACCCCCTTAAAATGAAAACTTTAAAACTATTTATGATCGCGGTTGCGCTGACGCTATTCAGCATATCTGCCTGTAAAAAAGACAGTACCTCTGCAACTACAACCGTAACAACCGACGACGCTGCTGACATTGCAGCCGGCGCGCTGGCCGAAAATTCAGGCGGTCTGACAAGTGTAACGGACAACATCGCAACAAACGCGGATGCCGTTGTTGGAAGTGTCAACGGAAAAACCGTTAACTCGGTCGGAACTGCTTCCATTCACCAGGAATGCGGCACTACACTGGCTGACAGCGCCTCTAATGCGGGTTCAGCTGATTCAGTTTCATGGAGCTACTCGGTAAAGTACAGCCGCACTTTAAACTGCAACACCAGCAATCAGCCTGACAATTTGATCGATAGCCTGGTGTATGACGGCAGTTACCATGGTCCTGTGGTTACTTCGACCAACTCTGGTTCAGCAAAAGTGACCATTGCCGGCTTAACCCATCAGGCAACCAACTACGTTGTGAATGGCGATTACCACCGTACTGGTTCGTTCGATAACAAATCTTCGGGCAAATCATACAATAGTAAGATCGCTATTACCGCTACTAATGTATTGCTAAGCAAGCCGGGTCACAAAATAGTGGGAGGCAGTGCTACCTTTACCATTTCGGGCAGTACACCGAAAGGCACATACAGCTACAGCGGCACCATTACGTTCAACGCGGATAGTTCAGCTACGCTGAACATTACTGGTGGCGGCAGCTACACTATCGACCTGCGTACAGGCTTCAGAACCAGGCGCAAATAAGAAAATATTTATCTTTGTTAAAGCCGTGTAATTCAAAATTGCACGGCTTTTGTTTTTTGCCGAAAACCGGCCGTAAAATAAACAATGGGAATAACTGTAAAATTCACAATATTTGTCTTCCCATATCATTTTTAGAATGAAGAATAACCTGCACGCTGAATACAGGAGAACATTTAATAAAGAAGCCGAAAACGCTTATTTCTCGCCGGGGCGGGTAAACCTGATCGGCGAACACATCGATTACAATGGAGGGCTGGTGATGCCCTGTGCAATCACTTTCGGCACCTATGTGCTGGCATCCACGAATGACGAAGGCATTTTCCGGTTCAGGAGCCTGAACTTTGATGATGTTCTCGATATTCCGCTGCAGGATTGTTATTCCAAAACCAAAGAGTATTGGTACAATTATCCATTAGGTATCATTGATTATTTCCTGAAGGAACATAACGAACTCAAAGGGCTCGACCTGCTTTATTACGGCGACATTCCGATAAGCTCGGGCCTTTCCTCTTCAGCTTCTATAGAAGTGGTTACCGCTTATATGCTGAACGATCTGTTCGGGTGTGGGTATTCAAAACTGGAACTGGTACAATTGGCCAAGGAAGTGGAAAATGTATTTATAGGCGTCAGTTGCGGCATTATGGACCAATTCGCGGTGGCTTTCGGTGAAAAAGACAAGGCCTTGATGCTGAATTGCGATTCGCTGGAATACAAAGCTGTGGACAGTAACCTGGGCGAATATGTTTTGGCGATCATCAATACCAACAAGCCACGCAAACTGGCCGAATCCAAATATAACGAACGTGTGCAGGAATGCCAGTCGGCTCTAAAAGCGCTGCAGCAGGAACTGGATATTCAGAACCTGTGCGATATCGATACTGCTACTTTCAGGAAGCATCAGCATTTGATCAAAGATGCGACCGTGCTGAAACGCGCCACGCACGTGATCGAAGAGAATGACCGGGTGAAATTGGCTGCTGAGGCTTTGGCCGCAAGCAATCTGGCCGAGTTCGGCAAACTGATGTATGCTTCTCACGATTCGCTCAAAAACCTCTACGAGGTAAGCGGCAAAGAACTGGATACTATCGCCGAATATGGCAAAACCAACGCCGACGTAGCCGGTGCGCGCATGACCGGAGCGGGGTTTGGCGGTTGCGGCATTGCTCTGGTAAAACAAGGCGAATTCGACAGATTCGTCAAAGGGATGACTGATTATTATACCGCTAAGATCGGCTATGCGCCGTCGGTATATTCCTCTTCTATTGGCGATGGGGTTGGATTATTGAAAACGAATGCTGTAGCTGGTCAACACTAATGGAGTCACCTAAAGTTGAACGATCACTTCAAATTTTTGATAGAAAAAGTGAAAAATTACTAGCGGAATATCCGGTTGCGCTAGAACTGGATACGCTGATTAAAATAATTAAGCCCATGATGGGCGATCCTTTACTTTATCGTCCTTATCCTCTTAGCCAACGAGAAACTGAAAAGCTGCTGACCCAAATGAATATAGATTTAATGGTAGAAACCAAAAGCTATCATTATTTTCTGGGAAGCTATACCGTTGACGATGCTAAAAGCTAATAGATTTATCTACCAATTAGGCGATGCGAAAACTCAAACTCGACGAACTTAACCGCGCATCCGTATCCGAATTCAAGGAACAGGAAAAGCTGTCCATTGTGGTCATATTAGACAATGTCCGCAGTATGCACAATGTGGGCTCGGTTTTCCGAACCTGCGATGGGTTTGCCGTTGAAAAAATATGTCTTTGTGGTATTACAGGTCAGCCGCCCCACCGCGAGATCGAAAAAACGGCGCTCGGCGCTACGCAGTCGATTGACTGGACCTATTATGTTGATCCGCTGCAAGCCGTTCAAGAACTACGCAAGGATGGTTATATAATTATAGCCATCGAACAGGCCGAAAAAAGCATTATGCTGAACGAATTTGAAGCTGAACCAAGCAAAAAATATGCCTTGATATTCGGCAACGAGGTCAACGGCGTAAGCGAAGAGGTAATGAAGGTCATTGATAAATGTATCGAAATCCCGCAATTCGGCACCAAGCACTCCTTTAATATCGTTGTGTCAGCCGGAATAGTGCTGTGGGACTTTTTCAATAAGCTGGCAGTTTAGCAATTTTCGATAAACGGGTTTTGCCGGATTATTGCATATTTAATCCTGTAAATCTGTTCAATCTTGTAAATCGTGTTCAAAAATGAACCCATTAGCCAAAAAACTCCTCATCAAACCTGGTAAAAGCTGGCTGTTCTTTAATGCCCCTGCGAATTATTTAACAGCGCTGGAGCCATTGCCCGAGGGTGTTACAACCTCTTTCGAAGCAAAAGGGGCGTTCGACGGCGTGCAGTTATTCGTGAAAAACAGTCAAGAGCTCCTCGAAAGTTTGAAGATTGTAATTCCCGCTTTAAAGTCTGACACTGTATTCTGGATTGCCTCCCCTAAAAAGAGTTCCGGCATGCAGACCGACCTGGCTATGATGGGCGACTGGAGCATGGTAACTAAATACGGTTTAGAACACGTTGCAGCCATCGCAATTGATGAAACCTGGACAGCCTCGCGTTTCCGACCCATCGGCCAGGCCAAAGTATCCAATATCGGCACGGATGAGATCAGGCAAAACGAATACGGCCAATGGATCGATGTGGATAAAAAATCCATTATCCTGCGCGATGATATTAAGCAAGCTTTAGAACAAAACCTGCAAGCATTGGCAAATTATGAAAGGCTATCCTGGTCAAACCGTAAGGAATATGTGCTTTGGATATTGACTGCCAAACAGGATAAAACGCGTGAAGAAAGGCTGGCAAAGATGATTGAGAAGCTGATTGATGGGAAGAAGAATCCGGCGGAGAAGTAAAGGAGTCAAAAACTTACGAAGTTTTAAAAACTTCGTAAGTTTGGAGTTAGTTAGATGAATTGAGCGTTATAAGTTGCCGAACCATTCATTTTTTATGCTAACGGTTTCCGTTAACTGGGTATCTACACCGAGTCTTAATTCTTTCAATTTATCACAAAGTAACTCCCCGTCTATCAAATCAATTGGCGGAGCTCCGTCTCTAGTAGCTTCCTTAATTGCCTCTCGTGTAAATGCACCTGTAGTGATTACAAGCCCTTTGTCCGCTCGCCCTTGCATGGCGCCTCTAAAATCCCGTATTTGGCTTGGAGTAACAGAACCTCTGTAACGTTTGCATTGAAATATAACATGGAAGCTTAACAATCCACTTACTCGAACAATGCCTTTACCATCAATCCCGCCGTCACCAGATTTTCCGGTCACTTCAACCTGGAAAAAGCCGCTTTCCCTTAACAGTCTTTGAGCCAGTCTCTCAAACGCAGCCGGTGTTATTTCATATAAGGTATTTAGTAATTCTTGTTTCCATTCCTCCGATTTGTCAACTTCTTCTTCGATCTCATTTTCGACTTGATCAATGGAAATCTTTGGCTTTTTAGTCTTGGGTTGGTTGTTCTTATTCTGTTCCCGTACAGCCCGGACAATTTCTGTATGATCAAGTTTTTCGGGATCAATATTCGAATTGGACAATGCCCAAATTCCGCGAGAGGAGTTTTCAAGGAGTCCGAACTTTTTTAAATAAGTCCTACTCCAGGCTAGACGGTATTCAACTTCGTTGATAGCTCCCTCTTCTCCGTGAGGCAATTGCAATATTTCCTCCGGTAATTTAGTAAGTTCGAAAACCTTATTATGTTCCTGAGCCACCTAATTTTACAAGTGCTCTAACTGTAGGCACAATCAATTCATCGTAGGTAGGAATATTACTAATTGTCCTCTTTCTTCCCATTGATTTAAAATAAAAGAATTTACAAGGTTTTTCAATTTGATGAAAGATACAAAGTTTTTAGAACTTGGACCGTTAAGCTTTTAAAGCCAACTGACTGTTTTTATGTAATACTTACGATGTTTTAGAAACTTCGTAAGTTTGAATAGTGAAAATTAATTCCGACACCTATTATCATCTATACAACAGAGGAAATAATAAAGATCTCATATTCTTTGAGAACGATAATTACATTTATTTCCTTAATCAGTTCAAAAAACATGCATTACCATTTTGTGAAGTCTATTCATATTGTTTAATGCCAAATCATTTCCATTTCTTCATAAGAGTAAATGATAAAGATGCTTTTGAAAAAGGCATAAAGAATTTCTTCATCTCATATTCAAAAGCAATAAATAAGAAATATAATCGGGTTGGAAGTCTATTTCAAGGGCGATACAAAGTTTCGGAGATAACTTCTGAAAGTTATTACACGACAATAATTACTTATATACATCAAAATCCCGTTGTTGCAGGTCTTACAATGAATATGCAGGATTATAGATATTCTTCTTATCAGGCTTACCTGTCAAAAAAGGAAACCATGCTAAATAAAAAAGAAGTTTTAGAATGGTTTGGTGGATTAGAAGGCTTTATTGAGGATCATAAAGTGCTGTTGAATGAGAGCACGATAAATAAGAAATTAAATATATGATCTCACGAAGATTTACGAAGTTTTGAAAACTTCGTAAATCTGATCCGGCTAAAAAAGTATTCTTTCCAGATTCTCTAATTTATCAAAAAAGCGCTCGTTAAATTTTGTCTGCTGTTCCCACTGTTTAACTGAAACTGCCATGAATTGCTCCAGAATTTCATTTGTTCTATCCTGTTTGATAAGCATTTCACTCATTAATTCCGGCAAATCCTGGTTCTTATCCATATTTGTTAAATTTTAGGCGCTAAATAACCAACGCCGGCCATCTGCATAATTTTTAAATTTAATGAAAATTAATTAAAAGCTACCCTTAAGGATATTCAAAAACAAACCAAGCCGCTTTCGCGGCCCGGTCCTCCTTAGGTTTATTAACTGATTGATTTATTTTAGTCCGAAAGTCCGGAAGTCCGCGTAAGTCCGAAAGACGCATCCGGTAATCATTTTAAAACATGTGCATCCCGCACGTGCGGGACACATCCGCACATTTAAAATACCTGCTCAAACTGGTTCACCGCATCCTTGCTTTCCAATATCGAGTGCCCCATCAGGAACTCATCCACTTTACGGGCGCATTCGCGGCCCTCGGATATCGCCCATACCACCAGCGATTGCCCGCGGCGCATGTCGCCTGCGGCAAAGACTTTGCTTATGTTGGTACGATAGTTCCCTTCTTTGGCTTTGACGTTCTTGCGCTCATCTAAATGCACATTTAGGCTGTTCAATAAGCCTTCATGCTGTGGATGCAGGAAGCCCATCGCCAGGAATACCCGCTGGCATTCGATCTCGCGTTCTGAACCCGCTACTTCCTCGAACTTCATAGGCCGGCCCATGATGTCGGTTTCCCAGGTAACATCGGTTACTTTCAAAGCACGTAGGTTACCGTTGCCGTCACCCAAAAACTCTTTGGTATTGATACCCCAGTAGCGCTGGCAGCCTTCTTCGTGACTGCTGGTCGTTTTCAGGATCATCGGGTATGTCGGCCATGGCATGTGTTGTGTACGGTCGACCGGCGGTTTCATCATCACCTCAAATTGGTGAATCGATTTTGCGCCATGCCGGTTTGATGTACCCACGCAGTCGCTGCCGGTATCACCGCCGCCGATGATCACCACACCTTTACCCGTTGCTAATATATCCTCACCGTCAAACGGGATACCGCTCACGCGCTTATTTTGCTGTTTCAAAAAGTCCATCGCGAAATGGATGCCCTTCAGTTCCCTGCCGGGAATATTGAGATCACGTGGAATGGTCGAACCACCCGCCAAAACAACGGCATCAAAGCTCTTGGTCAATTCATCGGCTGGGATGTCTTTACCAACCTCCACATTGCATTTGAACACCACCCCATCTTCTTCCATGATCTGAACGCGGCGTTCAACCACCCATTTTTCCAGCTTGAAATCCGGAATGCCGTAACGCAGCAAGCCTCCGGGTTTATCGTCACGCTCAAAAACGGTCACTAAATGACCAGCTTTAGCCAATTGCGCGGCTGCCGCCAACCCTGCCGGACCCGAGCCTACCACAGCCACCTTTTTGCCGGTTTTCACCAGCGGGGCAGTACGTTTCACCAGGTTCTTTTCGTAGGCGATCTCGATGATATGTTTCTCGATCTCTTCTATCGCCACCGGCGGTTTGTTGATACCCAACACACAAGCCGATTCGCAAGGCGCAGGACAGATACGGCCGGTAAATTCAGGGAAATTGTTGGTTGATGATAATATCTTGTAGGCTTCTTCCCAATTCTTGCGGTAAACGGCATCATTAAATTCAGGGATGATGTTACCCAGCGGGCAACCGTTATGGCAGAACGGAATGCCGCAATCCATGCAGCGCGCCGATTGCTCGTTCAGTTTTTGCTCGTCATAAAGGCCTTCAAACTCGTTGTAATTTTTTACACGTTCAGCCGGGGCCGCTTTTTCGGGCAATTCCCTGTTGTAATCCTTAAATCCTGTTGGCTTTCCCATTAGCTTACTGTCTGATATGCTGCCTTTAATAAAACCTTCTTGTATTCCTGCGGGAACACTTTGATGAATTTGGTCGATGCCTCGTCCCAATTTTTCAGCAGGTCTTTGCCTATTTTACTACCCGTCAGGTTCACATGCTTTTTGAGTAATGCGATGATCTCTTCTTCATCCCTTTTCGAAAGCGGATCAAGGTCCACCATCTCGCGGTTGCAGTTATCGGTGAACGAACCATCCTTGTCATACACCCAGGCGATACCGCCGCTCATGCCAGCTGCGAAGTTTCTGCCCGTATTACCCAGGATCAGCGCACGGCCGCCGGTCATGTATTCGCAGCCGTGGTCGCCAATGCCTTCCACTACCGCTGTGGCGCCAGAGTTACGTACAGCGAAACGTTCGCCTGCCATGCCGCGGATAAATAGCTCGCCGGATGTTGCGCCGTAAAGTGCCACGTTGCCGATGATGATGTTATCTTCCGGCGTGAAAGTCGCTTCAGGCGACGGATAAATAGCCAGTTGCGCGCCAGACAGACCTTTACCTACATAGTCATTAGCTTCACCTTCCAGTTCGAACGCGATACCTTTGGCATTGAAGGCCCCAAAGCTTTGCCCTGCCGAACCTTTGAACTTATAGTTGATGGTATTGTCAGGCAAACCTGCCGAGCCGTATTTCTTCGATATTTCGTTCGAAAGCATCGTACCAATGGTCCGATCGGTGTTCTTCACATCGAAGGTACCGAATACCGGTGTTTTATCTTCCAGCGCCTGTTTGGCGTGCTCGAGCAGCGTCCAATCGAGAATAGCATCGATGCCATGATCCTGCTTTTCGCTATTATAAAGTGTCAGGCCTTTAGGATTATTCACCGGGTGCAGGATGCCTGCGAGGTCGATATGTTTCACTTTCCAGTTCTGCAAACCGTCCTTCACTTTCAGGAACTGCACGCGGCCCACCATTTCGTTAATGGTACGGAAGCCCAATTCAGCCATGATCTCGCGTAGTTCTTCAGCCAAAAAGCGGAACAGGTTAACGATATGCTCCGCCTTACCGCTGAATAATTTTCGCAGTTCAGGATCTTGTGTTGCCACACCCACCGGACAGGTATTCAGGTGGCATTTGCGCATCATGATACAGCCGCCCGCTACCAGCGCGGCAGTTGCAACGCCCCATTCCTCGGCGCCCATTAAGCATGCGATGGCCAGGTCACGACCGGTTTTCAATTGACCGTCAGTCTGTAATACCACGCGGCTGCGTAACTTGTTACGAACTAGTGTCTGGTGCGATTCAGCAAGCCCCAATTCCCACGGCAAACCCGCATGCCTGATCGAGCTGATCGGCGAAGCGCCTGTACCGCCGTCGTATCCTGCGATCAGGATAACATCTGCGTGCGCTTTGGCAACGCCCGCGGCTATGGTACCTACACCTGCTTTTGAAACCAGCTTCACGTTGATGCGCGCCGCGCGGTTGGCGTTTTTCAGGTCGAATATGAGTTGAGCTAAGTCCTCAATAGAATAAATATCGTGGTGCGGTGGAGGCGATATCAGGCCCACACCCGGGGTCGAATGACGTACTTTAGCGATCCAGTCGTCCACCTTATGGCCGGGCAACTGACCGCCCTCACCTGGCTTAGCACCCTGCGCCATTTTAATCTGCAACTCGTCGGCATTGGTGAGGTAATTTGACGTCACTCCAAAACGCGCCGATGCTACCTGCTTGATCGCCGAGCGCATCGAATCACCGTTGGGCAACTGTTGATAACGCATCTCATCTTCACCGCCTTCACCGGTATTGCTCTTACCACCGATACGGTTCATCGCGATGGCCAGCGTGCTGTGCGCCTCGTGGGAGATCGACCCGAACGACATAGCGCCCGTAGCAAAACGCTTCATGATCTCTTCAGCAGGTTCTACCTGGTCAAGCGGGATCGATTCGCGGTGGTGCGCGAAATCGAGCAAACCGCGTATCGTAAAGTGCTTTTCGCCCTGCTCATTGATCAGTTTGGCGTAGTTCTTATAAATATTATAGTCGTTGTTGCGTGTAGCATGCTGCAGCAGGTGAACCGTCTGCGGGTTGAACAAGTGCTCTTCGCCCCTGCGCTTCCACTGGTAAATACCGCCTTCCGGCAGTAAGCGGTCAATGAATTTCGAACTGGCGAAACCGATCTTATGTTTGCAAAGCGACTCGCGGGCAATTTCATCCAGTCCTAAACCGCCTATGCGTGTTACCGCCCCGTCGAAATAACGATCGACAACGGATTTATTCAATCCCAATATCTCGAACACCTGCGAACCATGGTATGATTGCAGTGTCGAAATACCCATTTTCGAGAATATCTTTAAAAGGCCATCATTGATAGCTTTTACATAGTTCTTTCTAAGCGATTTGGCTTCCAACGTGGTATCGAGAGTACCGTCGTTCTTAATGGTCTCTATCGTCGAAAGCGCCAGGTATGGGTTGATGGCCGTAGCGCCGAACGCCAGCAAAGTAGCAAAATGGTGTATTTCCCAGGCATCGCCGGCTTCAGCAACCAAACCTACCGCACCGCGCAGGCCTTTGCGCACCAAATGGTGGTGAACAGCAGAAACCGCAAGCAAAGACGGTATTGGGGCATGTTCTGAGTCGATAGCGCGATCCGAAAGGATCAATACTTCGAAGCCCTCGCCTACCGCATCTTCCGCATAACGGCAAAGCCTTGCCAAACCTTTTTCCATCGAGCCGGGCATACCATCGGCAACGAAATAGGTCTGCAAAGTTTTGGCGTGGAATGAGCCTGTATCGATACTGCGCAGCTTTTCCAGGTCGTGATCGATGAGGATCGGCCATTTAAGGGCCACGCAATGGCAATGCATCTTGTCTTCGTCTAAAAGGTTGCCATTATTGCCAATAAAGGTCGCCAAACTCATCACCAAACGCTCACGTATCGGGTCGATAGGCGGATTGGTGACCTGTGCGAAAAACTGTTTGAAATAGCTTGATAAATGCTGTGGCTTATCGGAAAGCACGGCCAAAGGCACATCAGTTCCCATCGAACCGACAGGTTCTTTACCATCCAGCGCCATCGGCTTAATGATGGTATCAATATCCTCGCGGCTATAACCGAAAACCTGCTGGTAACGGAAAACAGCCTCGGGCGAAAGCGGCGCGAAGGCCAAACGCGGTTCGGCCAGATCTTCCAGCTTGATCTTATAGTTTTCCAACCATTGCCCGTAAGGCTGGCGCGAAGCTATCTGGTGTTTGATCTCGTCGTCGGAAATTATTTTGCCTTTATGTGTATCAACCAAAAGCATTTTACCCGGCTGCAAACGGCCTTTGCGGGATACATTCGCCGGATCGAGTTTTAGTACACCTGCTTCAGATGCGGCGATTACTCTTCCGTCCTTTGTTACGACAAAACGCAACGGGCGCAACCCGTTACGATCTAAAGTGGCGCCAATCAGCCTGCCATCGGTAAATGTCAGCGCTGCCGGACCATCCCAGGGCTCCATCAATGTCGCATGGTATTCATAGAATGCTTTCTTGATCGGGTCCATCTGTTCGTTGCCATCCCATGCTTCTGGAACCAGCATCATCATCACGTGCGGCAGTGAGCGGCCCGAATGAAGCAATATTTCTATAATATTATCGAGACATGCCGAGTCGGATTGATTATTATCAATAACCGGCAGCAGCATATCCAGTTCTTCCGTGCTGAAATAAGAAGAAACAAATGACCTTACACCCGAGTAGAACCAGTTCAGGTTACCTGTCAGCGTGTTGATCTCGCCGTTATGCGCTAAAAGCCGGAATGGCTGGGCAAGCTTCCACGAAGGGAAAGTATTCGTCGAAAAACGGCTGTGTATCATCGCCAGGCCTGACGTCATCCTTGGGTCGCCCAGGTCGGCATAATATTGGCGCAACTGGTAAGTGGTCAGTTGGCCTTTGTAAACGATTGTTTTGCAGGAAAACGAGGTGAAATAAAAATGTTCACCCGCTCCGGCTATTGTTTCGGTAATGGTCTTATTGATATATCTCCTGAGCACATACAATTTGCGCTCAAAGTCATCTGCATTGGTAATACGGTGAGGGCGCAGTACAAATAATTGTTCCACATCCGGTTCAGCCTGGCGGGCAGTTTCGCCGATAACGGACGAATTGACGGTCAATTTACGGTAGCCGAGCTTTTGCATGCCCAGTTTTTCTATCGCGTTGGCGATCACCATGCGGCAGGCTTTTTTGAGCGACGCGTCCTTCGGCAGGAAGATCATTCCTACTCCGTATTCACCCCGTTCGGGCAGACTGATCTCCAAATCCGAGCATTCTTCCATCAGGAATTCATGCGGCAATTGGATCAAAATACCAGCGCCGTCGCCGGTCTCAGGATCACAGCCGCAAGCGCCGCGGTGCTCCATGTTTTCCAGCATGGTCAGCGCATCATCGATGATCCCGTTCGTTTTATGGCCGTTGATATTGGCTATAAAACCGGTTCCGCATGAGTCGTGTTCAAATTCAGGCCTGTAAAGGCCCTGCTGGGGGCTATCCTTCTGATCCATCTTAATCCTCGCTGTTTCTTCTCAAAATTTATAACTGGTCTAATGACGAAATTACAAAATATGCATCACTTTTATAAAATATTCATAAATTTTTCCGATTATGTTAAAATTAATTATATCAAAACAGTCAATTTTATCACTTTGTTAAAAAATCAATAAATAATATACCAATTTCATAATACGACATATTTAGTTGGTATGTGTGCATAGTATCTGTTTGTTGTAATGTTGGAAAGTTGCAAGGTTGAAATGTTGTGTTTTCTGCCTTTGGCTACTTTATGTTAACTTTTCAACTTTCCAACCTTACAACTTTTCAACCAGAAACCTACCTTTGCGCCAATGGATGGACCAGTTAAAAGCAAAGCCGTTTTTTTAGATCGGGACGGAGTACTGAACAAGGAAATGGGCGACTACGTATGCCGTATTGAGGATTTCCACATATTGGAATACAATATCCCCGCCCTGAAAGAATTGCAGGACCGCGGTTACCTGCTGCTGGTGGCCACCAATCAGGGCGGTTTGGCCAAAGGCTGGTACAGCGAGGAAGAATTGGCTAAAATGCATCAGAAACTTAAGGAAACCTATAAAGCAGGCGATGTAGAGATCACAGATATTTTCTATTGCCCGCATCACCCGGATTATACCGGCGACTGTGATTGCCGCAAACCAAAACCGGGCCTGTTGTTACAAGGTATCGCGAAGTATAATATCGATCCGGCGCAGTCCTATTTTATCGGCGATCGCGAACGGGATGTCATTGCAGGGACGGCGGCGGGTGTGAAAGGAATTTTGATCGATAGCGATCAGCCGCTTAATGAAGTGTTGGACTTAATTGACTAAGCTAGTAGAAGTAGTTAGAAAAATGATTAAATTTAAAGCTAATACGGCCGTCACAACTACTACAACCAATACAGCTTCTACGACTTTAATGAAAATTAACCGTTACCTAACCAATCTCGATTCCTTCATTTTCGCCTGCATAGGCTTCTACGCCATATATTTATTTACATCCTACAGCGGTGTCGGTCTTTCGCCCGATTCGCTGATGTACGCCAGCGCGGCGGATAGTTTCCAGGCGCATGGCAACATGATGACCTTCACCGGGGGACCGATCACTTTCTTCCCCGTATTTTATCCTTTCTTCCTGGGCGTCATTCAATTTTTTTCCAGGATCAATTCTGTTGAAGCCGGGGCGATGATCAACCGGTTCCTGTTTGCGGCAGTAGTATTTACGAGCGGCTGGATCATGGAGAAATTCATATCGCATTCGCGTATTTATAAGTGGCTCATACTGGCCGCTATTATATTAAGTCCTGCATTGCTTGAGGTGTACTCGTTCCTATGGTCCGAGACTTTATTTATACTGGAAGTGCTGTTCTTCATCATCGCTTTCTGGAAATACTGGCATAACCACAGCATCAAAGCATTGGTCATCATGGCGCTGATTGCGGCTATCAGCTGCATTACGCGCTATGCGGGTATAACCGTGGTTGGTACGGGTGGGTTACTGTTATTATTAGACAAAGGACTGCCCATCCGCAGGAAAACAGAGCACATACTATTATATGGTATTATTTCCATCTCGCTGCTATCGGCTAATTTGCTGATTAACCGACTTACAACCGGACTAAGTACCGGCACGCGCGAGCCTTCGGTAACTTCTTTTGCAAAAAATCTGTATTATGTGGGCACAGTGATCAACGACTGGGGCGCCCTGAGCGATAAGGCAGATAAATACGCCATATTGGTAGCCTCGGTCATCCTGCTTTCGCTTATCGGCATCCTGGCCTGGAAAACATTTAAGCACCGCATCAACAGCTATGAAAATATCGTGATCGCCTTTGCGGTTGTTTACGGTCTTTTTATACCGCTATGGGCGACGTTTTCGCGGTTCGAAACCATCAACAGCCGCCTCTATTCGCCAATGTTTATCCCGATGCTCATCGCTTGTACCAGTTGGGTGCCGGACGTACTGAAGGATATCCATAAGAAAGTTGTGAAGTATTCACTGGCCGGAATAGCTATTGTCGCTATGCTGCTGTTTGAATATGCAACTTACCAGGTGGATTACCAGCGCTGGGACGATGAGAACGATTACGGCGTTCCCGGTTATAGCGACGACAGTTGGAATAAGTCGGAGTTTGCTCCCTACCTGAAAAAGCATAAGCAAATGTTCAAACCGAATATCCCGATCTATTCTGATGCGAACGAAGCGGTTTGGCTATTTACCGGGATGAATTCACAGCTGGTTCCGCATAAATTTTTCCAAAAGGATGTAGATAAATTCTATACGCAAAAGAAATTTTACCTCATCTGGTTTGATTCCTTATATAACGCCGAGCTTACCAGCCTAAAGGATATCGCGGCGCACAGGCAGTTGAAGGTTATTGGCGGTGCGAAGGAGGGGAAGGTTTATTTGAGTGAGCGGAAATGAGGTATACTTTCGGATTCATTGTAATTCTAGTTTAATCCTTTGTTGAATGCTCATAACACCTTTCCTTATGTCAACTAATGTCTTGGTACATAGAGCTACGCCACTTAATTTGCGTTGATTGTCGCTGAGAGCCCAGACCTCGTTACTCTTATTTTTATATGATATTCTGGCCAAGTTTTTCTGGCTTAAATCGAAATTGAAATCGGCAAATAGTAGTCTAAGTTGAACATTTACATATTTATCCAACTCCAACACTTGATTTTCAATATTTATAAAATAATAAGCAGCAATCCAACCGTCGAGTAAATTCTTGACTTTAATTAAAGCTTGAAATAATCCTATTTCTTCTTTCGGATAATCTTTTTTTAATTGTCCTCTAGAAGAGATCGCTTTCAATTTGTCTATAACATTTTTAAATTTTTTGTCATTTACCCAAAACTTCACTCCATCAAATCTTACCGATAAAAAACTAAAGGGCTGCTGCCTTGGGTCAACGACTCTGCTAACTTTTTCACTACCGCTTTGACTGTCTTCTAATGGGTATATTTTTAATCCTAATTTACCTTCGAGCTCTTCTTGCGCAGTTTTGAAAGCAGCAAGAGCATCGGCTTTATTTTGACACATAATTATAAAGTCATCCGCATATCGAATCATTTTTATATTTTCATGGATCATCCTTTGATCGAACTTAGACAAATAGACATTAGCCAGTAAGGGAGATAAGGAATTTCCCGTTGGCAACCCTTCTTCCGATTCCACAAAATATTCTTCATAAACCTTTCGATTTTGCAATTCGTGGATATTTCCAAGCTCCTGTTTTACAGCATTTATTAGAAGTGTATTGATCGACTTATCAGGTAATACTTCAATTATTTCAGAAATCAATTTCTTATTGTCAACTGTGTCAAAAAACTTGGCAATATCAGCTTCTAAAATCGTTTTATAACCCTGTTCAAAATAAACTCCCATCCGAATTATTGCATCCTGAAGTCGTTTCCCTTTTTGATATGCAAAACTGCATTCGTTGTCCAACTTGTAAATTGGAGTTAGTAATTCCTCTAGTTTGATTGCGATTGCTTTATGGACAATACGGTCTTTGATCTCGGGAATACGTAACGCTCTAGGCGAGCCACTTTTTTTCTGTATGGTGGCCCCCCTCACTTTTGAAAAACTAAACTTGTTTGCAATTAGTAATGAACTAAGTTCTTGAAGATTTAAGCTTAGCTGCTTTTCATAATCACGAATAGAAGTATTAGAAAGACCTTTAGAATCGCGATTTGATTTGTTTAGGTATTTCCAAGCTTTTTCTAAATGGGTTAAAGAAGATATTTCATCGATAAGGGGCATATCATGTATTGATTGTGGGTTTCAAACTATCATTAGTAATAGTTTGCGCAGGTTACAATCCTAAAGCAGAGGAGAACTCATCATACACAGTATTCTGATTGATCTCAGAACTCTACGCATTATTCGCTCAAAGGCATTTACCATCTTCGGGCGCTTAGCACCAGGTTTAGGCAATAGCTTCAACTTTGGCCAAAAGGCCGTACTCCATTTAATTGTTTTTTAGACTTCATTTTATTTTCGATTATGGCAGTCTCTCAACAAACTTACGTTTTTTGGGGACTTTTGCAACTTTTTTGAAAATAGTTGAAACCCGCCGCTCATCGCCCTTTAAAAGACCCCACTCCACCGAAATTGTTACCCTGTACCTGCCGATACCAGTGTGTAAGGAAGGATGAAAGAGAGAACTCATCATACACAGTATTCTGATTGATCTCAGAACTCTACGCATTATTCGCTCAAAGGCATTTACCATCTTCGGGCGCTTAGCACCTTCTCTGGTATATTCAAATATACTCCATACTATTGATCTTCAAAAAAATATTTATCAACGTAGTCGAACGATGTTAACAAAACTCTCAACAAAACCCACCCCTTTTTACATATTTTAAACTTAACACTTGCTTTTATTAAATAAACTTTATATTTGCCCCACTTCGTCTATAGTTAACTATACAAAAATGACCGGTTACAGGCTACATCATCTTCATCTGCACCATCGCCACCAGGCGATAAGATAATGTATTGTTTCTACGTGAAATAACCTCCTCCGTTCCATTTAATAGTTTAAAACATACAAGTGAAAACACTCAAAATAGCCATCCAGAAATCTGGCCGGCTCAACGAAAAATCAGTTGAATTACTGAAACATTGCGGCCTTAATTTCGAAAATTATAAGAGCTCGCTCATCTCCCCCGTTTCCAATTTCCCGCTCGAAATACTTTTCTTAAGGGACGACGATATCCCTGAATACGTGCAGGACGGCATCGCCGACCTGGGTATCGTGGGCGAGAACGTGATCCAGGAAACAGAAGTACAGGTAAGCTATCTGCAAAAGCTCGGCTTTGGCAAATGTTCGCTGAAAATTGCTGTGCCGAATACCGAGCATCCAAAAGACCTGTCGGAATTGAACGGCAAATCGATCGCAACCACCTACCCTGTTATCTTAGGCAAATTTCTAAAGGAAAAAGGTATTGAAGCCGACATCCGTACTATATCCGGTTCGGTGGAAATATCGCCTGGGCTGGGATTAAGCCATGCGATCTGCGACCTGGTTTCTACAGGCGGCACACTGAAAAGCAACGGATTGAAACCCTTTGCTGATGTGATGTCGTCCGAAGCGGTTCTGATCGGCCGCAAGGGCAGCGAGAACGAGGAACTGGTTAAAGAACTGATCCAGCGGGTACAATCGGTCATGCGCGCAGCGGAAACCAAATACGTGGTATTGAACGTGGAAAAGGCTAACCTGCCTGCCATAACCCAAATGCTGCCCGGCATCAAAAGTCCTACGGTAGTGCCATTGGCTGAAGAAGGCTGGGTAGCGGTTCATACGGTTATCCCCGAACGCGATTTCTGGGATAGGATCAGCCAGCTGAAACAGGCCGGCGCACAGGGTATTGTTGTGATGCCTATCGAGAAGATTATCTTATAGTTGGCGGTTGCCAGTTTGCAGTGGGCAAAAAAACTGCAAACCGCGCACTGAAAACTGCAAACTGAACAATGAAGACATACAACTATTCCGACTTAAGCAAAAGCGATATTCAAAAACTGGTTCAGCGAAATGCTGATCCGGGGGATGAGATACGCGCCGTGGTTGAGGATGTAATACAGAACGTCCGCGCTAATGGCGATAAGGCTTTGCTGGAGTATGCCGGTAAGTTTGATAAAGTCGAGCTGAAGAGTCTGAGTGTTGGAAAAGAAGAGCTTACTGAATTAGCTTCGACCATCACTCCGGAACAGAAGCAAGCCCTGCAAACGGCTTATGATAACATTTATAAGTTCCACCAGTCACAGCTGAAAACTGAAGATAAGGTTGAAACCATGCCCGGTGTTACCTGCTGGCGCGAATTGAGGCCGATAGAAAAAGTAGGCTTGTATATTCCGGGTGGAACAGCGGTTTTACCGAGCACCTTTTTAATGCTGGGTATCCCGGCCAGGATAGCAGGCTGCCGCGAGATCGTGGTTTGTTCGCCGCCGCAAAAGGATGGTAGCATCGATTCCTATATTGCTTACGTGGCGCAATTGCTGGAGATTGAAAGAATATACCTGGCAGGTGGCGCGCAAGCCATAGCCGCCATGGCTTACGGAACGAAAAGTATTCCTAAAATTGACAAGATATTTGGTCCGGGGAACCAATATGTAACCAAGGCGAAGACCATCATTCAGTCAACCACCAACACGGCTATCGACATGCCCGCGGGACCGTCAGAAGTTTTGGTAATAGCGGATGACAGCGCGGTGCCTGAATTTGTGGCTGCCGATCTGCTGGCACAGGCTGAACATGGGGTGGATAGCCAATCGATCCTGGTAACGACATCGAAAGATATCGCCGAAAAAACGATGGCTGAAGTGCAAAAGCAAATAGCCGGATTACCACGCGCTGCCATCGCCCAAAAAGCTATTGATAACTCTTACATCGTTTTAGTGAAAAGTCTTGATGAGGCGATGGAATTCAGCAACGCATATGCGCCTGAGCATCTGATACTGGCAACTGATAACTGGCAACTGATAACTGCCAACATAATAAACGCCGGTTCAGTATTCCTGGGTAACCTGACACCTGAAAGCGCCGGGGATTATGCTTCGGGCACCAATCACACCTTGCCGACAAGCGCTTACGCGCGGGCTTATTCGGGCGTGTCGGTAGATTCATTTGTGAAGAAGATCACTTTCCAGCATATAACACAGGAAGGGATCAAAAATATCGGACCAACGGTGGAGACGCTGGCGGAGCTGGAGGGGTTGCAGGCGCATAAGAATGCGGTGAGTGTGCGACTTAAAAAGTAATGTCATTGCGAGGAGGAACGACAAGCAACCTCGTAACTGTGCTTGCGGGCTATGCAAGTCGACGAGGTTGCTTCTCCGCCAGCTACCGGATCGCAATGACAAAGTTGATTAAAAGACAATGTTTGACATAAACAACATCATACGCGAGAACATCAAAAATCTCAAACCCTACTCCTCCGCACGCGACGAGTTCCAGGGTGAGGCGAGGGTGTATTTGGATGCAAATGAAAACGCCTTCGGTTCGCCGCTGGGGCAGAATTATAACCGTTATCCTGATCCGCTGCAATACCAGGTAAAGCTGCGCCTGAGCGAGATCAAGGGCGTGCCGCCGCGAAATATATTTTTAGGCAACGGCAGCGACGAGGCCATCGATATCATGTTCCGCAGCTTTTGCAATCCGGGCGCGGATAATGTAATACTTGTCCCTCCTACCTACGGCATGTACGAGGTTTCGGCGAATATCAATGACGTGGCCATCAAACGCGTTCCGTTGACAGAAGAATACCAACTCAATTTAGAAGGCATTGCAGAAGCGATAGATGAGCATACCAAGCTGATCTTTATCTGTTCGCCCAATAACCCTACCGGTAATTCGATGAACCGTGACGATGTGGAAACGTTACTTGCCAATTTCAACGGCCTGGTAGTGGTAGATGAAGCCTACATCAATTTCAGCAGGCAGAAAACTTTCATACAGGAACTGACCGAATATGCTAACCTTGTGGTGTTGCAAACACTTTCCAAAGCGTGGGGACTTGCCGGGTTGCGCGTGGGTATGGCTTTCGGCAGCGAGGAGATCATCGATGTAATGAATAAAGTGAAGCCGCCTTACAACGTGAACGAGGCGTCTCAGCAATTGGCGCTTGAAGCACTGAAAAATATTGACCAGGTAAACAACTGGATAAAAGAAATTCTAACGCAGCGGGATAAATTGGTGCTTGAACTGAAAAACTTTGATTTCGTAATCGACATCTACCCTTCCGACGCTAATTTTATCCTCGTGAAGACGACCGATCCTAAAGGCATTTATAACTTTTTGGTGGGCAAGGGCATTATCGTTCGTGATAGGTCGAAAGTGGAATTGTGCGAGGGAAGTTTGAGGATAACCGTGGGCACACCGGAAGAAAATAAAATACTGATAGACGAATTAAAAAATTTCCAATGAGCGCACCCAAAAAAGTACTCTTCATCGACCGCGACGGCACGCTGATACTCGAAACCGCCGACGAGCAGATCGATTCGTTTGCCAAACTGGAGTTTTACCCCGGCGCGCTCACCTGGTTGCCCAGGATAGCCAAAGAGCTGGATTACGAACTGGCGATGGTGACCAACCAGGATGGTTTGGGCACGGATTCCTATTCAGAAGAGTCGTTCAATTCAATACAGAATTTCGTCCTTAAAACTTTTGAGAACGAGGGTGTGAAGTTTAGCAATACCCATATCGACCGCACTTTCGCAAAAGATAACGCCCACACCCGCAAACCGGGGGTAGGGTTACTGGGGCAATATTTCGATGAAACAAAGTACGATCTCAAAAATTCCTTTGTAATCGGCGACCGAAAAAACGATATCCTGTTAGCCAAAAACCTGGGCGCGAAAGCCATCTGGCTGAATAACGGCTCAAACCTGGGCGGCGCTGAATTCACACAGGAACAGCATAATGCCCTGCATGATGTGATCGCGCTGGAAACTACCGACTGGCAAAAGGTTTACGAGTTCCTGAAACTGGGTGAGCGTGTGGCAGAACACCGCCGCACGACTAAGGAGACGGATATTTACATCAAGGTCAACTTAGATGGTAAAGGCGAGGCCAAAATATCGACGGGTCTGCATTTCTTCGATCACATGCTGGAGCAGATAGCCAAACACGGCAATATAGACCTGCACATTGAAGCTAAAGGCGACCTGCACATCGATGAGCACCATACTATTGAGGATACCGGCATTGCTTTAGGCGAATTGTTTGCTAAAGCATTGGGCGACAAGCGCGGCATCGAGCGTTATGGTTTCTGCCTGCCAATGGACGATTGCCTGGCACAGGTAGCTATTGATTTCGGCGGACGGAACTGGATAGTTTGGGCGGCGGATTTCAAGCGTGAGAAGATAGGCGAAATGCCGACGGAAATGTTTTTTCATTTTTTTAAGTCGTTTTCGGACGCATCAAAATCGAACCTGAACATTAAAGCCGAAGGCCAGAACGAACATCACAAAATAGAAGCAATATTTAAAGCATTCGCCAAAGCCATTAAGATGGCCGTGAAGAGAGACGCGGATAAAATGGTTTTACCCAGTACGAAAGGGGTTCTATGAGTTGGCAGTTGCCAGTGGGCAGTTGGCAGAAAAAAATAGCGAACTGTTCATTGCCGACTGCAAGCTATAAACTGCAAACTAAGAATATGGGCAGTTGGCAGAAAATAAAATGGCAAACTGTTCTGCTGCAAACTGCCCACTGGCAACTGCAAACTAAAGAATGATAGGCATAATAAGATACGGCGCCGGGAATATTTTCAGTCTGACTGCTGCTTTGGAGCGGCTGGGCATAAGGTATGGTATGGTGTTTGGTGAGGCCGATTTTGAACAGTTTGACCGCTTTATTATCCCCGGAGTAGGACACGCAGGCGCTGCCATGAGCAAACTGCAGCAGAGTGGTATGGTGGAAAAGATCAAATCGCTGCGAAAACCGACTTTAGGTATCTGCGTTGGCATGCAGCTGATGACGGCTCATTCGGAAGAAGGCGATGCCAACATGCTGAATATCTTCCCGATACAAACAAAACGCTTTGCCGACAGCGCCGAATACAAGGTGCCGCATACCGGCTGGAACCGTGTGGAACAGGAGATGGCTAATCCACTTTTTGAAAAAATTCCTAACGGTTCACACTTTTACTTTGTACATTCATACTTTATTGAGTTCAATAACGCTTATACTTTGGCTTCGACCCTATATAGTACAAAGTTTTCGGCATCAATTTGGAAGGATAGCTTCTACGCTGTGCAATTTCATCCCGAGAAATCAGGCAAATACGGCGAACAACTCCTAATTAATTTTTCAAGCATTTGACAGATGAACATAATTCCCGCTATAGATATTTTAAATAAAAAGGTTGTAAGACTGCGAGAGGGCGACTACGAGCAGGTGACGGAATATGGTGTCACGATCGAGGAAATGATCGAGCGGTATCAGTCTTACGGCACCGATATGATCCACGTGATCGACCTGAACGGGGCACGTAACGACTTCAGCAACCAGCAGTACCTTTTCGATGTGATCAGCAAAACGGATATGCGGGTACAATACGGCGGGGGCGTGCGCAGCATCGATAAGGTTAAGGAACTGATCGATGCGGGCGTTTTTCGCGTGATCGTGGGTACACAAGCAATTACCAATCCGAATTTCTTACCTGACCTGAGCCAGGAAATTTGCGGCAGGGACAGATGTTCGGACCAGGTTATCGTAGCTATTGATGTGCTGGACGAGGTGATCAAATATTCCGGCTGGATGGAAAGCTCGCCCATTAAACTGATGGATTACGTTGATAAATGTCTTCAACTGGGCTTCTTTCGTTTTCTATGTACAGACATCGATAAAGACGGCAAGCTTGGCGGAGCAGGTATAGATCTGTATAAAAAGCTGCTCGATCATTCGCCGTTCATTAAGCTGATCGCTTCAGGCGGTATAAGTTCGATGAAAGATATTATCCAACTGAGCCGGATCAAGGTGGAATCCTGCGTGGTGGGTAAGGCTATTTATGAAGGGCACATCAGCATTGAAGAAGTGCAGAACTGGAACCTCAAATCATTAATTTCTATATAGTTCTGTCATTGCGAGGAGGAACGACGAAGCAACCTCGTAGCTGTGCATGTCCGCCATGCATCCGACGAGGTTGCTTCGTCGCAGCCACGCACCAGCCGCCTCGCTACTCGCAATGACATAGTTTGTTAATATGCTTTCAAAGAGAATAATTCCTTGTTTAGACGTCAAAGACGGACGAACGGTAAAAGGCGTCAACTTTGTTGATCTGCGTGATGCCGGCGACCCGGTTGAACTGGCCTGGAACTATTCGCAGCAGGGGGCAGATGAACTGGTGTTCCTGGATATTACCGCGACACACGAACGCCGCAAGACGATGGTTGAACTGGTGAAAGCGGTTGCGAGACAGGTGAATATCCCATTCACTATTGGCGGGGGGATCAATGAAATTGCTGATGCCGATGCTCTGCTGAATGCCGGGGCCGATAAGATATCCATCAATTCGGCAGCCGTGCGAAACCCTGCTTTGATCGATGAATTAGCGAAAGCCTTCGGCGTACAGTTTGTGATCGTGGCGGTGGATACCAGGCGCGTCGGCGAACAAAACCTTGTTCATTTGAACGGGGGCCGTATAGCCACAGAAAAAGAGACCTTCGACTGGATACTCGAGGCTGAAAGTCGCGGTGCAGGCGAGATACTGCTTACCTCGATGGATCATGACGGTACCAAAGGAGGCTTTGACAATGAATTCCTGAAGCAGGTGAATGATGCGGTACATATTCCGGTGATCGCTTCCGGCGGCGCGGGTTCTGTACAGCATTTTGTGGATGTGTTTGAAAAAACGAATGTCGATGCGGCTTTGGCGGCATCGGTGTTCCATTATGGAGAGATATTGATACCGGATCTGAAGGAGGTTTTGCGGCGGCACCGGATTGAGGTAAGGCAGATTTATAATTAAAAATTAAATAGGGTGTCATACTGAGGCACTCGAAGTATGAGCGCAGAGGCCTTTGCCCGCATGTTTCGAGAACCTCAACATGACACCCACGGGCAGTGATTAACTATGACTATCGATTTCAACAAAGGCGACGGGCTGGTCCCGGTGATCATACAGGACGAGCAAACGCTTGAAGTATTAATGCTGGGCTATATGAACCGCGAGGCGTATGAGAAGACCGTAGCTGAAAATATTGTGACCTTTTTTTCACGCTCCAAAAACCGCCTGTGGACCAAAGGCGAGATCAGCCAGCACTTTTTGCATGTAAAAAGCATTTACGAGGATTGCGATAACGATACGCTGCTTATCAAAGTAAAAGCAGACGGACCTACCTGCCACACCGGTTCGCGCAGCTGCTTTAAGACGGAATATAATCAAAATTTCATCCTGCAACTCGAGCAGATCGTAAACGACCGTTACGAACACCCGGTTGAAGGCTCTTATGTGAATAAGCTTCGCAATAAGGGCCTGAACAAGATCGCCCAAAAAGTTGGTGAGGAAGCTGTGGAGACCGTTATTGCGGCACTCAATCAAACCGAAACCGAAATGATAGATGAAACTTCGGACCTCATCTTCCACCTTATCGTTCTACTGCGCGAAAAGGGGTTGAGCCTGGAAGCGATAGCGAAGAATCTGGAGCAAAGGCATAAGTAGTAATGATCGTTTTTTATGCTGATTAACGAGCATTCAAAAGCTACCCATGGGTGGCTTTTTTTTATTGAAAAAATGTTATTTTTAACTTCCTCAACAAAAAGCCATGCCGCAGGAAATTTCCGATCACATCAAAAAGTTTCATTCCGTTTTTGAACCCGGTTTACTGAACGAGATCGAGGCTATTTCTATGCTTATGGAAGTGAGGGGCGGCGACACGATGCTCAACCCCGGGCAAACCATCCGCGCTGTTCCGCTGGTGTTAGACGGCACCTTTAAAGTGAGCCGTATAAATGAAGAAGGCCAGGAACTGCTGCTCTATTATGTAAAAGAGGGCGAAAGCTGCGCCATGACGTTTACCTGCTGCATGATGGCGCATGCCAGCGTGATCAAAGGTTCGGCGGAAGAAGACAGCACGCTGCTTTGCATACCGGTAAATGTGATGGATGAATGGATGAGCAAGTACCCAACCTGGAAGCGTTACGTAATGACCACCATCCTGAACCGTTTCACCGAAATATTGAAAAGCATCGACGATGTAGCCTTTAAGAAATTGGATGATCGTTTGGTACATTATTTAAAAGAAAAGTCAAAAGCCACAGGGTCGTCGCTCATCAATCTAAGTCATCAGCAAATTGCCGATGAGCTTGGTACCAACCGTGTTGTGGTATCGCGTTTGCTCAAAAAGCTGGAAATCGACAAAAAATTACTCCTTTACCGCAACCAGGTAAAACTCCTCAGCGAAATGTAACTTAGGTTACACTCCTATGTAACTTTTGTTACCGTCATACCACCTCTCCCCGAGGCATATTTGCTCAACAAAAAACTTAAGATCATGAGCATTAGACTAAACGACATCGCCCCGGATTTCCAGGCAGAAACTACTGAGGGCACCATCAATTTCCACAATTGGATAGGCGATGGCTGGGCAATCCTTTTTTCGCACCCGAAGGATTTTACACCCGTTTGTACTACCGAGCTGGGGTACATGGCGAAATTGGCGCCCGAATTCCTGCAGCGCAATTGCAAGGTTATCGGTTTAAGCGTCGACCCGGTAGGCCGTCACGCTGAATGGGCCAAAGACATCGAGGAAACACAAGGCCACGCCGTGAACTACCCGATGATAGGCGACCCTGACCTCGCCGTAGCTAAATTGTATGACATGCTGCCCGCCGATGAACCCGGTACTTCCGAAGGCCGCACCGCTGCTACCAATCAGACCGTGCGCTCCGTGTTTATTATAGGCCCGGACAAAAAGATTAAACTGACGCTGACCTACCCTATGGCGACCGGCCGCAACTTTGACGAAATACTGCGTTGCCTCGATTCGCTGCAGCTAACCGCAAATTATAAGGTTTCTACTCCTGTGAACTGGAAGAATGGCGAAGATGTGATCATCGTGCCGGCGGTATCGGATGACGAAGCTAAAGAAAGGTTCCCGGGAGGCTGGAAAACACTCAAACCTTATCTGCGCATTACGGCACAACCAGGTCTTAAAGTACGGTACAAAAAGGATGGCATAGCCACATTTAACGCAAACATCGAAAAGGTATTCGAATACATGAGCATTGGCAACCATCACCACCAGGCATTCAAGCGTCACCAACTGGTTAGCAACTCAGGGAATGTGGTGACCTTGGAAGCCGAAGTTTTTAACCCGGATGGTTCGACATTCGAAATGACGATCACCCACAAGCTTAATCCGCCTGCGGGAATTGAAACCACAATGACTGGCGGCCCTTTCAGCGGAGCAAAGTTCACGCATTCCTATACGGCAATGGGCGGGCAAACGAAAGTTGACCTGCAAGGTGAATTCCCTGCATTCCCCGGTATGAGCGAAGCTGACGAACTCGCGATGATCGATAACTTTTTTACGATGGTTTTTGCCGAGGACGCAGCGACGTTCAAGGCAGCATCCGCAGCCATGGCAATTTAAGTTATTTGATAGCTAATCAACCATCGCATATTTTTATACAAAGTGTATCAGCCAGTGATGGTATAGCAATCGCTAAAAGCTAAATAAAATCTTTATATTCATCGGGTTACAGGCCGCCGGGGTTCAAACCCCGGCGGACATTCAAAAATATAATACATGAAACTACGCGTAGTTGTTTTGGGTGCGGGCTTCGGAGGCCTCGAACTCACCACCATCCTTTCAGAACGGATCGGCGATCGGATCGATCTCACTTTGATAGACAAGAACGATCATTTCTTTTTCGGTTTTTCCAAGTTTGATGTCATGTTCGGCCGTAAGACATCTGATGCCGTAAAAATAAAGTACAGCAAAATCGTAAAGCCCGGGGTAAAGTTCAGGCAGGAAACAGTTACGGCCATCGATACCGAAACCAAAACCGTCACTACGCAAACGGGCACCTATGAAGCCGATGTGATGGTTATCGCGCTCGGAGCCGACTACGATATGGCCGCCACACCGGGTCTTGCCGAAAGCGGGAATGAGTTTTACAGTTTCGCCGGGGCCGAACGCTTGCGCGAAGTGTTGCCGGCATTCTCTAAAGGGCACGTGATCGTCGGGGTATGCGGGGCGCCATTCAAATGCCCGCCCGCGCCAAGCGAAGCTGCCCTGCTGATGCACGATTACCTTACCCGCCGCGGAATACGGGATGCCTGCCAGATCAGTATCGTGATGCCCTTTGGCTCACCGATACCGCCTTCACCCGATTCGTCGGCCGCGTTAATGACTGCCTTCGGCGAACGGGGTATCAATTTTATACCCAAAAAGAAAGTGCGCTATATCGATATAACCCGCAAGATGGCCATGCTGGATGATGACAGCGAGATGCCTTTCGACCTGTTCCTGGGTATACCTAAACATGTGGCGCCCGGCGTGGTACTGCAAAGCGGCCTGTGCGAAAACGGCTGGATACCCGTGGATAAAACAAACCTGAAGACCAAATACCCCGGCGTATACGCCATTGGTGACGTAACCAGCGTGGGCACACCCAAAGCTGGTGTATTTGCCGAAGGCGCTGCCAAAATTGCTGCCGAATCTATCATTGCCGAACTGGAAAATGGCGGTAGCCTTACACCTTACAAAGGGGACGGCATCTGTTATATAGAGTTCGGAGAAGGGCAGGTAGCCAAGGTTAATGTCGACTTTTTCTCGGGCCCGGCACCAAAGGGAATACATACCGAAGCCTCAGAAATGCTGGTTGCTGAAAAGGAACATTTTGGCTCGAGCCGTGAAGCCCGTTGGTTCGGATAGCGGGTATCACTATATTCGCGCCGGATCAATTGCAAAGCCATAAATAAGTTGGCAGTTATAAGTTTGCAGTTGGCTAAATGCAAACTGCCAACAGTAAACTACAAACTGAAAAATGATCACCGCGGAAAAAATAGCAGAACTTACCGGCCACGGCAACCCGATATTCACGCTGGAACTTTCACAAAAGCCCGGAATCCTTTTTTCCGGCGGCAACGATAAGGGCGTGGTGGAATGGAGCCTGGAGCGAAATGAGTTTATCAAGGTGCTGTTCCCGGTACCGGCTTCTATCTATGCAATTCACTGCCCTGCGGGGTATCCCCTGCTTTTGGCCGGGCTTCGCACCGGGGATGTTGTTGTGTTTGATTTCGGACAACAAAAAATAATCAAGCTTTTAAAACATCACCGGGCTCCAATTTTCGATATCAAATCGGTCGGGCACAAAAAGGAATTATTGGTAGCGTCAGAAGACGGCTCTGTTTCGGTATGGAGCATGGAAAGTTTGAAGCAATTGTACACTCTGAATGTTTCCGCCGATACCATACGCAGTATTTCCATTTCGCGGGATGAAAAGCTGGTTGCATTTGGCTGCAGGGATAATTCGGTTAAATTATACGACCTGGAAGATTATTCGCTCATCAAAAGCCTGCACGGGCACGCAATGCCTGTTTTCACCGTTCAGTTTTCGCCCGACAACAGCTATTTAGCCAGCGGTTCGCGCGATGCACAAGTAAAGATCTGGGATACGGCTACTTTCGAACTCATCAAAAGCATACCGGCGCACATGTTCGCCGTAAATCATATTCTCTTCCATCCCGATAAGCCCTATTTCGCAACCGCGAGCATGGACAAAACCATCAAAATATGGGGTGCAGACGATTTTAAACTTTACAAGGTCATCAGCCGGGAAAAGGGCTACCCCTCACATCAACTATCAGTTAATAAACTTGCCTGGAATGGCGAAAATCTAATTTCGGCAAGTGATGATAAGCGCCTCATTATATGGCGGTTATCGCTTGAGTAAAAAGCGACATTCCGATCCACTTCAAATAAATTGTAACAAATTGGTTATCAAATAATTAGCTATTTAGATGATTAATTTATTGTGCTGAAATGCAATGCGTTAAAAAACTGCCTTCCGAAATACGCAACAGTTATCAAAACTACGCCGTAAAATAACCTGAGCAGGTTATGCAAAAACAGTATAACCTGGAAAGTTTTAGCTCATTACGACCCTTATGAAGACGCTCACCCGCAGTTTGCTGGCGATCATTCTGGTGATTGTTTGCTCGGCAAAGACGTACGCAACCATATATGACTGGACCGGTGCACTAGGCACCGACTGGAGCACCGCAGGTAACTGGAAAAGTACCACGGGGGGAGTGACCACAAATCCGGCGGTTACCTATCCGGGGGCCACTGACACAGCCAGAATTGGCGTGTCGACATTTACAAACGCATCCAATTTCCCGGTGATCTCTGCAGGGGGTGCTACCTCCGTAGGGAATATTGTATGGGGTACAGAGAATTACCTCACCGTAAACCTTACAGTAAATACAGCTTTCACCGTCAACGGAAACGTTGAAAACTCGTCCTCTGCACCAGGGAACGGGCAAGTAAGTCAATATGTATTCAATCTTTCAGGAACCGGGTCGATGACCGTAACCGGATCATTGCTGATCGGGTACTCCGATATTATGGTCGTAGTGTCGCCCGGTAATAACAACAACTTTACGTTCAATAGTACTCTCAATCAAATGACCGTTGACGGCAATGTATATCTGAACGCCTACCAGGGCGATACGCACCACCGGGGATTTCTCCCGGCATTGAACGTATCCGCAGGTACTTTTACAACAAGTACGATACAATCTGCCCTGGTCAATTCAGCCATTCCCAACAAGCTCCTTATATCGGATGTTACAGTTGGTAATTCGAGCGGAACGCCGAACGCGACACTTCAGTTGACCGGCGCCAACGCATTGCCAAGTTTTTCACCAAATATCACAAATTACCTTACGTTCAATAACCCGGGCGCCACCGTAGAATACTCGGGCGCCTCACAAACGGTTTATACCGATGCTCCCATTGTCAATCTTAGCAGTACCGTTGATTATTATAGTATTAAATTTTCCGGAACCGGCGTGAAAACAGCATCGGGCGGTAACCTGGACGTTGCAGGTGATTTCACCAATACGCTGGCAAACGACGCAAGCGATTACCTTAATCTAAGCGCTTTGGCACAACCTTCAGCCAACACCGTAAATTTTAACGGCACGACCCAGAATTTACAGGGTGGCGGCGGCTTCGGAACCACGTTTTATAATGTTGAATTGACCAATTCCGGTACAAAAAGCATGACGAGCGGTACCTTTTATCTTGCTGATATCGGTGTGCTGACCATGGGAGGCAGCAACCCGACCCAGCTTGCAGCCGGCAACCAGATATTCACCCTGATATCCGACGCTACAAGTACAGCTACTATAGCGGCAATACCGTCGGGCAACAGTATAACGGGCACGGTTAACGTCCAGCGATATGTGCATGGAAGCTCTGCCAGCACTACCATGCGCGGCTACAGGCTGGTTTCCTCAACTGTTTATACAGGCACTGCAGGCGGCTACAATGTATCCGATGTCACCTGGTGGATAAACGGCACCATAGTTACCGGTATCCCGGGCAATGGCTTCGACCCAAGCCCCTTGAATAACCCGTCTGCATATATCTACCGGGAAGACGCCGTGTTCAGCAATGTTAATTTTCCTACCGGGAACTTTAAGGGTATAGAAAAGATAAACAACAGCCCGGTATATATGATCGGTACGCAAAAGCGAACGACTATAACCGAGGTTGCCGATACGACAGTAACTATCCCCGTGGGCAACGGTACATTATTCTTTTTCAGGGGGAATAAGGTGTCGCCGAACGGCACTACCGGCGGAACAAAAACCACTGCTCCGTTCAACTATCCCGAGAACGTGACCTTTACCAATACCGGGACGCTAAACACAGGTACCATCAATGTAAAATTGTGGTACAGGCAGGATAATTACCTGGGGTATACCAACAGCGGCGGCATCGCCAACGCATCATCCCGGGGTTTTAACTTGCTGGGTAATCCTTATGCATCTTCCATTAACTGGGAGAAATTCAACAGGAATGCATCGGTAACAAAGTCGTCTATTTACGGATCGGGATTTATTGTTCCGGCGACGATATGGATGTATAACCCAATCAACAAGCAATACGAGCCCTACATACAAAAAAGCGGCTCCATATCCACGGCAGATACGACAACCAACGTGAATCCTGGTACATCGGTAGGTTGTGCAACCAATATGATCGCCAGTGGCCAGGGCTTTTTTGTGCGGGCAACTTCGGCAACTCAAACCTTCTCGTTCAGGGAAACAGCAAAAACAAATACACAGCCTTTAACATCGCAATTAAGTATTTTCATGGGTATACCGGTGGGTTCGCCCGTGGCCGCGGCGGCGCTTCTACGGGTAAACCTGGTAAAGGATAATAACAACACCGACGAAATTCTTATTCGCCTCAATGACACATCAAGTGCGGCTTTTTCACCGCTCGACGATGCAGAGGATCTGGGCGGAAGCAATGACGTACAGGTAAGCCTTTCAAGTATATCAAGCGACGGCGTTCAGCTGGCAATAGACAGCAGGCCGCTTCCTCAGAATGCATCGCAGGTTGTGCCTCTTTATATTGACGCTGCCGCATCGGGTTCCTACAGTCTGGCCTTAAAGCAATTGGCCAACCTGCCCGGCGTTTACCAGGTGGTATTGCGTGATAAGTATATGCAGGATTCGGTGATCATGCACGAAGGAACGTCATACAGCTTTTCGATCGACAAAAGCAACCCGGCTACATTTGGCAGCAGCCGTTTCCAATTGGTAATAAGCACCGCCGCACAGAATACGCTCCAGTTAACGTCATTTAGTGGCAGCAAGACGCAAAGCGGGTCGCTCCTTAACTGGAATGTAAGTAACGAATTCAATACGACCACCTTTTATGTAGAACGCAGCACAGACAAAGGTAAAACCTTCCTGCCCGCAGGTAGCCTGCAATCCAATAACTCAGGAAGCTACAGCCTGGTGGACAAAAATCCTGTTACCGGCGAAAACCAGTACCGCCTGAAAATGATCGACTTCAACAAGAATATTACCTATTCGAACATCGTTAGCCTAATTTACACATCAACATTGAGCAACTCGTCCAATATCAGCATTTATCCAAACCCAACCACCTCGGCTATAAACCTGTCGATAGCGCAGGATAATAAGCTCGGCAATTTTAAGACCGATCCTTACGATATCCAAATTGTCAGCTCGTTTGGGGTTGTGGTGAAACAAGCTTCATCACAGGACACAACCTGGCAGGCCAATATCGCCGACCTTCAGCCGGGCACGTACATGGTGCAGGTAACCAATCACAACAATAAAAGCCTGATTGGTACCACCAGCTTTGTAAAAGATTAACATCAAATTACGCTATTCTGTTAGGGTAGCATAAATAAACTATTGGTTAATAAGCTTATCAGGGAAAAATGGCCGGGTTATTTCGATACCCGGCCATAATTATATTATTATCTGGCAGTTATAAGCGGCTCTGAAACCATCCTAGACTCTCGCCAAATCAATTTGTAACAAATTGGATACCAATTAATTAACATCAATTGATCAATTTATTTTACTGTATTACAGCACAGTAAAAGTTAGGCGGCCCAGCTCTGCAACTTTTCCCGAATATATGCCGTAATTTTACTTATAGTATGGCATTTGATTTCAATCGTTTAACCAAACGTTATTAGCCCGAGCCGTAATTTACCGTGCTTCGCGTGCAACTTACAACTGTACCGAATTCGCAATTAGCCTTTTATGAAAACAGTCTTTACTTTGTATCGCAGCCTTCTATTAGCCGTAGTTATTGTCGCGTTGGCGCTGTACGCTAACTCCGCATACGCCACAACTTATATCTGGAAAGGATCAACCAGCACCGATTGGAACACGGCCGGCAACTGGTCGCCGTCGGGTGTGCCGACAATAAACGACGCCGTGACCATCGGCACGGTGACGTTCACCAACGCCCCTACCATATCGTCAACTGAAGTAGCATATGCTTCATTGATCACCTTCGGCTCGGCCAAAACCGGGACATTGACACTAAACGGGGCGCTCACGGTTCCCGGCAATATTACGATGGTAAGCGGCTGGACTTTCAGCATGAGCAATACCAGCGTACTGACCCTGGCCGGGAACTTTAGCGGCGGCACACTGAAGTTTCCATCAAGCTCCACAGCAAAGATCATTATGAATGGCACTGCTGCACAGTATTTTCCTCAAACAACCGCGCTAAGCGGGAGCGTCGGCTACCTGGACATACAAAACAGCTATTATGGCGCAATCGGCGACAGGGGCGTCGAATTGCTGAACCAGGCCGGCGGTACTACATCAGTTACTATTAACTATTTATATGTGGAGCCGCATTGCATATTCAATGCCAACGCAACGCTGGTTGAGGGTACTGGTTACCATTGTACGATCGGCCTCGATGCCATTTACATATCGCACAGTACGTTCAACCTTCATGATAACGACAATATTGACCCGACATCGACGCTGGAATTTACCGCGCCGAACCAGGTGATCAATTTGGTGAAACCTAATGCGACTAACACCAACATACCGCCAAATGTGATCTTTACAGGGGCCAATATTACTGTTAACGGTGGTACCGCGCCAGACAATACCACTGTTTTCCAGGTATTGGGAAACTTTGGCGTACTGAACACAACCAACAGCGTAACGTTCGACTCGAAGCTCACAGAGATCGACATCGGCGATAATTTCATCGGGAACGGGGCAATGTACTCGGGCAATTTGCCTATCAATATCACCGGCAGCTGGCTCAATACAGCTAATTATAATGTAGGCGGCGTAGTGACTTATAATGGCAATGGCGCTTCTGACAGTACACAGGTGGTTGCCACGAGCGTCACTTACCAGAATAACGTGGTGTTCACCGGCGCTACGCCTAAACAGGTTGCCGCCGGTACCATGTCCGTAGCCGGCAATGTTGATAATTCCGCAGGCACCAACGTCGATTTTGTGACCAATGCGTCCACCGTGTTAATGAACGGCTCGGGCACGCAATATATTAAAGGCGGCACCGCCACGAACAGCTATTATCCCAACAACGTGGTAACCGGCACCATATTTAACAACGTCACGATATCGACCACAGGAACCGGCGCGAATACCATACTACAGGGCAATAACAGCATATCGCCGCTGGGCGTACTGACGATAAATAACCCGGCCTCGCTCGATGCGACAGGCACAAACAGTTTGACACTCCTTAGCGACGCGACGGGTTCAGCAGCATTCGCGGCCCTGCCGCTTGGTTCAAGCATTAGCGGAACGGCGGTAAATGTTCAGCGTTTTATCAAAGGCAGCTATCCTGCAGACGTTTCGAGGCGCGGTTACCGGTTGATGTCTTCAACCATTTACACCGGCACAGTTGGGGGACTTGGTGTGTCCGACCTTAACTGGCTTGCCAACGGCGCTATCATAACCGGGCCCACCGGCGGCGGTTTCTTTAAGGTAGGGAACCCATCCGCTTATATATACCGCGAGGATATTTTACCAAGCGACGCCAACTTTACCACCGGCAACTTTAAAGGCGTTGCGGCCATTAACAATACGCCGGCCTATAATATAGGCACACAAAAAAGGCTCACGCTAACCAATATAAGCGACACCGCAGTGAACCTGACCGCCGGCAACGGCGTACTGTTTTTCTTCAGGGGCAACAAAACCACGCCGAACGGTTCAACCGCCGGCACCAAAACATCACTTCCCTATAACTATCCCGAGGATGTAACCTTTACTAATACAGGCACCCTGAATACAGGCACCGTGGATGTGAAGCTTTGGTATAAGCAGGATAATTACCTGGGCTATACTAACAGCCCAAGTCTTGCCAATAGTGCGGTAAGGGGTTTCTGTTTGGTAGGCAACCCTTACGCATCGACCATTAACTGGGAGAAATATAACCGCAATGGCACTATTGTCAATTCATCGATATACGGCGGCGGCAGCCTGGTTTCGACTATATGGATGTTCAACCCGTTAAATAAGCAATACGAGGCTTATATGCAAAAAAGCGGTGCGGTTTCCTCCGCTGACACGACAACCAACATCAGTCCCGGTACGGCTGTGGGTTCGGCGAGCAATATGATAGCCAGCGGGCAGGGTTTTTTTGTGAGGGCAAGCGCAAGCAACCAAACGCTTTCGTTCCGCGAAACCGCAAAGACCAATACTCAGCCTTCGATGATCAGTCTGAATACGCTGATGGGTATTGCCAAAGGATCTGCTCCTGCCGAGGACCCGTTGATACGCCTGCAAATGGTGGAAGATTCGCTTAATGACGATGAGATCGTGGTGCGCCTGGACAATAACACGAGCACAACATTCTCGATGCAGGAAGACGCTGAAGACATGGGCGGCATTGCCGCGGATGTGAGCTTATCGGCCATGTCAAGCGATAGCGTAAAACTGGCTATCGACAAGCTTCCGTTCCCGGCAAAATCCCCGCAGGTGATCAGGCTTTATGTCGATGCCATTTCTTCAGGAGCATACAAGCTGCAGCTTACTCAATTGAGCTATTTATCACCCACTTACCAGGTGATACTTCGCGACAAATACCTGCAGGATTCGGTGATCATGCAGCAGGGCGCCGCTTACAGTTTCAACATCGATAAAAGCGACTCTTCTACCTTCGCGGGCAGTCGCTTTCAGCTGGTTATCAGCCTAGGGTCACAAAAAGCGCTTAAACTGGTAGCATTCAGCGCGGATAAGTCAAAAGGGGTATCACTGATCAGCTGGAAGGTGAAAAACGAATCCAATACGACTGCATTTTATGTTGAGCGCAGCACTGATAAAGGGAAAACCTTCCTGCCGGTAGGCAGCATGGAATCGAATAACAGGGGTAGCTATGACCTGGCCGACAAAAATCCCGTTGCCGGCGAAGACCAATACCGTTTAAAGCTGATCGACCTGAGCAATAACGTCACCTATTCAAATCTGGCGACCCTGTTCTATGTATCGGTGCCTGGGAATTCGGTTAACCTGAGTATTTTCCCAAACCCGACCCGTTCGACCATCAACCTGTCAATAGCACAGGAGAATAAGATGGGCAATTTTAAGATCGATTCTTATGATGTTAAGATCGTAAACTTGTTCGGTGTGGTGGTTAAACAAGGCACCTCACATGAAGCGAGCTGGCACGCCAGCATTGGCGACCTGCAGCCCGGTACTTACATGGTCCAGGTGACCAACAGCAATAGCAAGAACCTGATCGGTGTTACCAGCTTTGTGAAGGACTGATCATTTGGAAGGAATGAACCGTTTGATGATCCGAAGCCTGTGGGTGCTCTTTTTCTGTTCTTCAGAATAAATACCCTGGCTGTCGATCTTGTCGACCTTCACCCGACCGGACGCATGGATGATCTCCGAATTATTCAGCATGATACCCACATGAGTTATGCGGCCCTCGTCATTATCAAAAAAGGCGAGATCGCCCAGCCTGGCTTCGGAAAGGAAATCGACGGTACTGCCCTGTTCGGCCTGCATGGATGCATCGCGTCGCAGGTGGATACCCTGCAGCCTGAACACAGATTGCGTGAATCCCGAACAGTCGATACCATAATGTGTGCGCCCGCCCCACAGGTAAGGCGTATTGAGGAATGATTTGGCTATTACGTCCAGCGGCTCCGTCTCCCCTATTTCGCCGATGATCTCGAATTTCTCGTTATTAATGTTGCAGGTGGTCCCTTTCAGAAATACCAGCGAGCTGCCCACGGGCAGGTACAATACGCTGTTATCGGGCTTCTTCCAGGCCTGTGTAACAGCACGGTAAGTAATGGGCGCGGGCGATTGTTTGAGCGTTTTATAAGCAATATGACCCAGCATGGCGAACTGCAGGCGGCCTATCCAGCCTTCATAGGCATCATAGGCTGTAACTACCCTAACCCATCGGTCAGTCCATTCCAGTATCTCGAACGCCTCGCCGAATAGTATCTGTGAAACCTGCTCGCTTTTATCACTGGGTTCGGCACGTAAAGGAATTATCGCAAGGTTACAAATACCGTATTCCATAGGCAGCTTGGGACAAGATCGGGGTGTTAAATAATGGTGCAACTATAGGCTAAAAAATTGAATAAAAAAACAAGGGGATGCATTTATCATACATCCCCTTGCGGAAAAATTAAATATCTTCTTATTCGTTCAAGTGCAGCCATTCTTTTTTGGCCAGCAATTCCTCTTTGGTTTCGCGTACATCTTCATCATCCACGCAGCAGTCAACCGGGCAAACAGCGGCGCATTGTGGTTCATCGTGGAAACCCACACATTCGGTGCATTTATCGGGAACGATGTAATATATATCGTCAGACAATGCTGCCTGCGCTTCTTCCGCGTTCAACGTATTGCCATCGCCAAAATCGATAAGTCCTTTCAGGCCGGTACCATCCGAAAAACGCCATGCCGCACCCGCATCATAGATCGCGTTGTTCGGGCATTCCGGTTCGCAAGCCCCGCAGTTGATACATTCGTCGGTGATTTTGATCGCCATGATTCTTAAAATCTTATATTCTCAATTACCTTTGCCTCGCCAAATGGCATGCAAATATAACAAAAAAACGCTTCGGGGACTTTAATTCCCACCATTTATATGTCAAAATTTGAAATTCCCTACTTAATCGATGTATTTTCTGCGTTAGGGCAGCAATTAAGCCACCCTGACGGGGAATTGCAATATACCATACAAAATGAATGCCATTATAATGCCTGGTTTACACCTGACAGTGTGGCGCATGCCCTAAAGGCTACCGGGCAGATGCTGAACATGGACGATCTGCAAAACTGGCTCAGCAAATATGATATTAAATCATACGATCCAAAAAAGACAGGTCTCGTGCTGGCCGGGAACATCCCGCTGGTGGGTTTTCATGATATTTTATGCGTACTGGTTTCCGGGAATATTGCCCAGATTAAGGCCTCGTCACAAGACTCAAGGCTGATCGCGCATGTATTGAAAAAATTGGTCGCCATAGAGCCCGCTTTTGATGAACGGTTCAAATTCAGCGAACGTTTGGAAAACTTCGATGCCGTAATAGCTACCGGGAGCAACAATACTTCGCGTTATTTTGAATACTATTTTGGTAAAGTGCCGCATATTATCCGTAAGAATAGAAACAGTGTTGCCGTCCTGACCGGCGACGAAAGCAATGGGCAGTTACACGCGCTCGGGCATGATATTTTTGATTATTTCGGGCTGGGCTGCCGTAACGTATCGAAGCTGTTCGTTCCGCAGGGGCACAATTTCGAGCCGTTCTTCGAAACGATAGAATCGTATAAGAATATCATCCATCACCACAAATACAACAACAATTACGATTACAATAAATCGATCTACCTGGTAAACCGCGACAAGCACCTGGACAATGGTTTTCTTTTGCTGAAGGAAGATAAAAGCACGGCCTCGCCCCTGGCGGTTTTATTCTTTGAGTATTATAATTCAATTGATTCTGTACAGGAAACATTGCGGCAGCAAAGCGAAAACATCCAGTGCGTCGTCTGCATTGACCATTTACAGGTGAACAACCAGGTTGTCGCGCCCGGTCAAAGTCAGCAGCCTGCTTTGTGGGATTACGCCGATGGCGTGGACACGATGGATTTCTTGACAAAGCTTTAAAATAACGATACCTTTGGAAGGAGCAAAAAGCTGAAAGCAGAAAGACCAAAGCTTTTTGCTTTCAGCCTTCAGCTTTCGGCTTAGCATGTATATCATCAAAGTAAAGGGCGTTGCCAAAATACCGGATTACGTGCAGCTGCGCGACGACCAGTTTACGCTGCTGGCCTATTTCAGGGTCGACAGGCCTGAAAAATCGCTGGATAAGGTGGGTTTGGGTAATAAAGCAGAATATATTATGAACATTGTAAGGGACCTGCCCTTTGGCCAGATCCTGAAATTAGAACTCTAAAAATGGTCGGGAACTCTATCATCAAACTCAAAGGCGTAGATATTTACCAGCAAAAGAACCTCGTATTATCGGGTGTTAACCTGCATATCGATTCGGGCGATTTCGTTTGGCTCATCGGGCAGACCGGCTCGGGCAAAAGCACCTTGCTGAAGGTACTTTATGGCGACCTTTCCGTTTCCGCCGGAGACGGGCACGTTTGTGGATACGAGCTTTCAAGGATGAGCCAGAAGGACATTCCCTTCCTGCGCCGCAAACTGGGTATCGTTTTCCAGGATTTTCAATTGCTTACCGACCGCACCGTGGAACAAAACCTTCAATTCGTAATGCAGGCGACCGGCTGGAAGGATAAAAAACAGATAGCTGAAAAGACGCTGGACGTGCTGGAAAAAGTCGGCCTGCGTTCCAAGCTCAAAAAAATGCCGCACGAGCTTTCCGGCGGCGAACAACAAAGAGTTGTTATCGCAAGGGCGCTCATCAACGATCCCGAGATCATTTTAGCCGACGAGCCCACGGGTAACCTCGACCCGGATACTTCTGAAGAAATTGTGCTGTTGCTAAAGCAGATCAGCCAGTCATCGGGCACAGCCATCGTCATTGCTACGCACGATTATCATATTATCCGGACTTTTCCGTCTCGCATTATTAAATGTGAAAATGGCAGGGTGCTGGAGGATGTGAAAATAGCGTGATGGCTAATTGAATCTGTCAAACGATTTCCAATACTTATCCTTATATATTTCGTAACTTATTTCGATTTTATTTGAATATTCATTCTGTATTCTATACAAGGTTCTGGATGGTTTTCTGAAGTCTTTACAAGCGAGATAGATCTCTCTAACACTCTCCGCAGTCTGCCTTCCAATATTCAGATAGCCTTCAAAATCTTTGAGTTCCTCTAAAATGGTATTTTCTATTTCGTCAAGGAGTTTATAAGTTGCATCATCGGGCATTCCATTATCTTTCTCGCCGTCATATTTTATTTCCACAGTTAATATCCACGGATGAGAAGCTTTGCTATCCCAATCCAATAAATCGGTATCGATGATAGCAAGCAATGCGTTTCCACTCGGCAATTCTGCTTCAAGCATTGAGTAAGTGTCATTTTCGGTGTCACGCCTTACTCCATCGTATTTTTCCAGGAATTCCTTCTGTTTCCAAATCAAAAAGTCTTTTAACTTTTCAATTGGAATTAAGTCAGTCTGAACCTCACTGGATGATTTGATGTCCATATTATCAATAGTTGTAACAAATTCCAACTCACCTAGATAATTATCGAGAAAGATGTAAGTACCATTTATTATAGCAGATTTATTTTCTTCATTGAAATCGTTATGTACAACTGTTATGTCGATTTCATCAGGATAATTTGAAGAATCATTTGAACAAAAGTTCAAGTTCTCCTTCTTAAACTCATGGCCGGCCATCCTGATACTTGTCGTTTTAATATCTGATGCAGCTTTATGAGCAGTAAATTTCCAGCCCGGTATTTCCGGTGCTGCGTTAACCATATCTTCTACAAAAACCAGATTCTTAATTACTCCATCGGCAGTTAACACTAACTCCACTGTATTTTCGTCATATATTCCTGTCAAAAAGAAAAATCCTTCTTTAAGCTCATTGAGTTTTGGCGAAAGCTTGTCGAAAAAATCTTTTTCTATATCTGACCGATTCCGGGTTCTTATAGCAGTAGAAAAAACCTTCTCATTTCTCTGAAACCATTTCCAAAAGTCCTCGTAGGACTTTATAGATTCACCTTTTTTACCGAAAATGTCTTTTAGTAAGCTCATTCGTGTTAGTCTAATGTTTTAAAATTAAATATTTAGTAAATATCTGGGACGAATCGGGCAAACAAAAATGCCCAAAGTCCATAAGAAACATCAAACATTATAAAAATATTTGACACCTGACACGTTTCTCGTTACATTTGCATTATGATCATTAGCATTCGGCATAAAGGCTTGAGGCTTTACTTTGAAAAAGGAGATGCTTCAAAACTTCAACCGCAACATATTAGCAAGATCAGATTAATATTAACCCGCTTACACGCCGCAAAAAGTATCAATGATATGAATGTTCCCGGATACGGGCTTCATCAGTTGAGTGGTGAGTTAAAAGGTTTTTGGGCTGTAAAAGTTGACAAGAACTTCCGAATCATCTTCGAGTTTATCGGTGAAGATGCTCATGAAGTTGATTACTTGGATTATCATTAAAGGAGGTTATAAAATGCAAATGTTTGACCCGGCCCACCCAGGTGAGCTGATTCGCGAAACTCTATCCGGAATACAAGAAGAAACCGGCGATAAATTAACTGTAGCCACCGTAGCAGCGGGACTAGGTACCACGCGCAAAACACTTTCGGCAATTCTTAATAGCAGACAAAGTGTAACCCCTGAAATGGCCTTGCGACTAAGCAAAGCCTTCAATACCTCGGCAGAGTTCTGGCTGCATGCACAGGAAAACTACGATTTGGCTCAAGCCCGAAAACGGATCGATATAAAGGGCGTAAAGGTTTTTTGGCATCCGAAAGTGGCATAGATATTCCGGTTTTTAAACAGGATAGTGTATTAGTCACCGAAAACGATTCTGAAGTTCATACAGACCTGCTATACACTAAGTATCATTTAACATGCTTTTGAACGTCTGAAACAGCCGGCAATGCTAAAATCCGTAAATTTCACAGACTTATTCGTCCGGATTGGTGACTTTTACGTGTACATTCTTCTATGTAGCAACCTATTTACTTACAGGACTTTACATTTTTGACGTTCATGAAAACGCGCTATATCATACACTTTTTCGCCTTAGTGTAACCCACAAAAACGTAAAAATTAAGGCATTAAATGGTCAAATATGGTCGAAAGTGGTGCAAACATGAACGCTAAGTGTATTAAATAAGCAAGTACCTTCTAATTTCCGACATCCGAATTCGGACTTAAGACTTAAGACTCCGGACTCAGACTACCGCCTTTTTCCCGGAGATGCCTCTCGCGATCGGCTTCATGTGTATCTCGTGCATGAGCGATATCATACTCCAGTTCGGGGTCAATGTTAGCTTCTTCAACCTTTTTGGCTTTTTCCATCAATTCCTCGTGGTGGTCCTGCAGCCATTTAAGCTGCTTTTTACCGTATGATACGCGGGTAAACAAAACGAACAACACCGGAACAATGAAAATAGATATGCTTGATGAAGCGATCATTCCGCCCAATACGGCGATACCAATAGTATTCCTTGACTCTGCGCCCGCACCCGTGGCAAAAACCAGCGGCAGCACACCGAAGATAAAGGACATGGATGTCATGATGATGGGCCTGAAACGCAGCCGGACCGCTTCGATGGTCGACTGCAGCAGCGGCTCGCCCCGGTCTACACGCAGCTTGGCGAATTCAACGATCAGTATAGCGTTTTTAGCGGACAGGCCGATCAGCGTAATAAGGCCGATCTGGGCGTAAACGTTGTTGGTGATGGTTGGAGCCGTCCATAAAGCTACTATCGCCCCGAAGGCGCTGATAGGCACTGCCAGCAGTACTGAGAAAGGCACCGACCAGCTTTCATATAACGCCGCCAGGAAAAGGAACACAAAAATGATGGAGAACAGGAAAATATAGACCGTTATATTTCCTGCCTTGATCTCTTCATAACTAAGGCCCGAAAACTCATAGGTGTACCCGCGCGGCAAGGCTTTGGCGGCAATCTGTTTAAGCGCATCCAATGACTGGCCACTGCTGTATCCCGGCGGAATAGAGCCATCTACTTCCGCCGACCGGAATATGTTAAAGTGCGATATGGACGTTGCTGTTGCGTCTGCCTTGTAAGTTACCAGGGTGCTCAATGGCAGCATGTTGCCGGCGTGGTTGCGCACGTAATATTTATTGATATTGCTGATTAGTGCCCTGTAAGCCGTATCAGCCTCAATAACGGCATGGTAAGTACGGTTGTATAAGGTAAAATTATTTACAAATAAGCTGCCCATAAACGCCTGCATGGTAGAAAACACATCGGAAATATTTACGCCCAGTTTTTCGCATTTTTCGCGGTCGACTGTTACCGTAAAGCTTGGTGTGTGAGCAGTAAACGAGCTGAATGCCGTGGAAGTAGCCGGCGTTTTTTTGGCGATAGCTACGAATTTTTGCACATTTTTTTCAAATGCGTGTATATCATCGGTTGAGTTTCCCTGTTCTATTTGCATGGCAAAACCTGCAGCAAGCCCAATACCCCGCATAGGCGGCGGCTGTATGGCTACTACATTGGCGCCTTTTATACCCGCTTTGGCGACGTTTTTCTTAATGGCGTCCATAATACCCTGCACTTTGGTTTGAGGGGTAGTCCGCTCATCCCAGGGCGTCAGCATACAAAACATAGTGCCACTGTTATTGCCGCCGCCGCCGAGTATATTAAAACCGGATGCGCCAACAAAATGCAGTATGCCCGGCGTTGAACCGACGATCTTCATCAGTTTTTCAAGCACCTGATTGGAGGCGGTAGTAGACGAGGCATCGGCCATTTGATAGGTAACAAACAAACGGCCGCCATCCTCTGCCGGAACGAAGCCCGATGGCTTGCTTTTGAAAAGCAAGTAGGCCCCTACACAAATACAAACGAGCAAAATGATAATATACCTGGCATTTTTTATACTTCGCCTGACGCCATTGGCGTATTTGCCATTGATTTTATCGAACATGCGGTTAAACCGGTCAAAGAAAACGCGTTCGAGCCAGGCAAAAAATTTGTTTGAACTGTGGTGTGAAGGTTTCAGCAAAAGCGAACAGAGAGCCGGTGTTAACGACAGCGCTACAAAGGCCGAAAAAATTACGGATATAGCTATAGTGATGGCAAATTGCTGGTAAAGCCTGCCAACAATGCCGGGAATAAACCCAACCGGAACGAATACAGACGCCAAAATAAGCGCGATAGCAATTACCGGTGCAGATATTTCTTTCATGGCCTGGTAAGTTGCTTCTTTGGGAGACATGTGCTGCTCATCGATATAATGCTGCACGGCCTCTACCACAATAATGGCATCATCCACCACTATCCCGATGGCCAGCACAAACCCGAACATGGTGAGTGTGTTGATGGTAAATCCCAGGGGAATGAAGAAACAGAAAGTCGCCAAAATGGATACCGGGATGGCCAGTATCGGAATGATGGTAGAACGCCAGTTTTGCAGGAACAGGAATACGACCACTGCAACTAATGTCAAAGCTTTTAACAGTGTGCCGATCACCTCCTGCATGGACACCCGGATAATAGTGATCGATTCAAAAGGAACAATATAATCAACGTCCGACGGGAACGATTTTTTCAGTTCCGCGAGTTTTGCATAGACATTATCCGCAGTTTGAAGAGCGTTGCTGCCCGGCGATTGATAGATCATCAGCAGCGAACAACGGTTACCATCCACAAAGGAGCCGCCTGAGTAGGTGAACTTGGCGAGCTCCACGCGGCCAATGTCTTTCAAATAGATCATCTTGTCCGTTCCGGGGACGTTTCTTACGATCAGCTTTTCATATTGCTCAGGCTTGCTGAGCATGCTATTCACTATTATGCCGGTTTCATACACCTGTTTCGGGTTTTGAGGCGGAGAACCTACCGACCCGGCAGCGACATAAACGTTTTGACCGCTAAGCGCGGCGGTTATATCTGATGGCATCAGGTTATATGACGCCATTTTATCAGGATCAAGCCATATTCGCATGGCGAATTGGTCGGTGCGCGCGCTCACGTCACCAACACCGGGCACGCGTAACATGGCGTCCTGGATAAATGTATTGGTATAATTATCGAGGAACGTGATATTATGCGTTTTTCTTGGCGAGTAAATAGCTACCAGCATCAATTGGTCGGGGTTGCTGGCACGTACCGTGGCGCCCAATTTACTCACCACTGCAGGCAAAAGAGGAGCTGCAATACCTACACGATTTTGCACGTTGAGCGCAGCGATCTGCGGATTGGTCCCAACATCAAACGTTACCCTCAGGCTCATGCTGCCGCTATTACTACTGTTGCTTTGCATGAATTCCATACCAGGGGTTCCGTTTACCTGCTCTTCAATAGGGATAGTAGTGGTCTGCTCCACCGTTTGCGCATCAGCGCCGGTATAGTTGGCGTTAACGCCTACGCTTGGCGGCGTGATATTCGGATACTGATCTACGGCCAGGTTGAAAATGCATATGATTCCTGATATCATTAAAACCAGGGAAATAACGATAGCAGTAACAGGCCGTTTTATGAAAGTATTAGCAATCATGATTCGCTCGTGTTGTGCAGGTCGCGTGATTTCCGTAATTCAAACTCCAACTCAGGATCTATATTTTGTGCTTCAACCTTTTTCGCCTTTTCCATCAGGTCTTCGTGATGTGCTTTCAGGTAATCCAGTTTCTCCTTACCATAAGCCCAGCGGGTGATAAGAACAAACAGTACCGGCACTACGAAGATGGCTATGGTAGAAGCCGCGGTCATACCCCCTAATACAGTCAGGCCTATTGTACGCCGGGCCACCGCGCCTGCACCAGTTGCAAAAACCAATGGCAGCACACCAAGTATGAAAGCCATGGAAGTCATGATAATAGGGCGCAAACGAAGGCTTACGGCTTCAAGCGTTGAATCGATCAGGTCTTCGCCGCGATCAACACGAACTTTGGCAAATTCCACGATAAGGATAGCGTTTTTTGCCGCCAGGCCTATCAGCGTGATCAAGCCGATCTGGGCATAAACGTTGTCGGTAAGCGAAGGTACCAGCACCAATGCCAAAATGGCTCCGAAAGCGCCTACCGGCACCGCAAGCAAGACGGAAAAAGGTACCGACCAGCTTTCGTACAAAGCTGCCAGGAACAGGAAGACGAAAGTAAGAGAGAATGCGAATATATACATCGTCACCGACCCTGCTTTCATTTCTTCGTAGCTTAAGCCGGAAAACTCATAGGTATAGCCCTGCGGCAATTGTTTGACGGCCAATTTCTGCAATGCGTCGAGCGCGTCGGCAGAGCTCACCCCCGGCGGCGATGACCCATCTATTTCCGCGGAGCGGAAAATATTAAAGTGCGAGATCAGCGGCGCAGCTTCGACGGGCTTAAAACTTATAAGGGTACCCAAAGGCACCATTTGGTTGCTGGAATTGCGCACATAGTACTTTTCCATATCGCTTATCATCGCCCTGTAAGCCGTGTCAGCCTGCACCACCACGTGAAAGGTACGGTTATAGGTGGTGAAATCATTGATATACAAGCTGCCCGTAAAGGCTTCTATAGTAGTGAAAACATCCGATATGCTGACTCCCAGCTTTTGACATTTCTCACGATCGACGGAAAGGCTCATATTAGGCGTATGCGCGGCGTAAAAACTAAAAGCCTTGGTAATCGTCGGGTTTTTGTTAGCTGAATCGACAAAACGGTTAACCACTTGCTCAAAAGTTTGCAGGTTATCGTTGGTGCTGCGCTGCTCTATCTGCATGCTGAAGCCTACGGTTGAGCCAACACCCGGAAGCGGCGAAGGCTGTATTACTTCAACAGAAGCATTGGTAACGCCGGCATCGGCAATACGTTTTTGGATCACCTTGATGATGCCTGGCACCTGCTGGTCACTGCCCGAACGTTCATCCCATGGTTTCAGTTGTACATAGATGGTGCCATTATTGGAGTTAGTAGCGTTAGTTACCACGTTAAGACCCGACAGCGCAGCATAATGCCCAACCCCGGGAGTGCCCGCAACCACTTTCATCAGCTTCGACATTACATCAACCGACTGTGCGGTTGATGACGCCGGCGGCAGCTGGAAGGTTACGTAAAGGTTGCCGTCGTCTTCCGAAGGGATAAAGCCCGTCGGCTTATTTTCGAACATAAAATAGGCTCCAGCGCAGACACAAAGTAGCAGGATGACGATATACCTCGCCCCCTTGATACTTCTTTTTACCCCTAAAGTATATTTGTCCGTAATGCGCTGGAACCATTCGTTGAATTTGGTGAACCATTTAGTAAGGCCCTTATTCTTTTTGCTTTCATCGGTTGGCTTCAGCAGCAGCGAACACAAGGCCGGGGTCAGCGATAAGGCGATAAATGCCGAGATAATTACCGAAATAGCTATGGTGATCGCAAATTGCTGATATAATCGTCCGACGATACCGGGAATAAAACCTACCGGTACGAACACCGCTGCCAGGATAAGCGCAATAGCGACAACCGGGGCTGAAATATCTTTCATCGCCTGGTAGGTAGCTTCTTTGGCCGACATTTTATCATGGTCGATGTAGTGCTGAACGGCCTCAACCACAATGATGGCATCATCCACTACGATACCGATAGCCAGCACGAAGCCAAACATGGTTAGTGTGTTGATGGTGAAGCCAAGCGGGATAAAGAAGCAAAAAGTACCGAAAATAGATACCGGTATGGCCAGGATGGGAATAAGCGTTGATCTGAATGTTTGGAGGAACAGGAATACGACGATAGCTACCAGCCCAAGGGTCATGAGCAATGTTCTTACCACATCCGTCATTGAAACTTTTACGACAGTTACCGATTCAAACGGAACGCTGTAGGCCACATCCGCCGGGAAAGTTTGTTTCAGTTTGGCAAGCGCCGTATATACCCCATTGGCAGTTTGGAGAGCATTGCTGCCCGGAGCCTGGTATATTTGCAGGTAAGATGCGCGGTGCCCGTCAACGAATGAATTGCTCGAAAAAGTAAATTTACCCAGTTCCACACGGGCTACATCCTTCAGGTAAACCAGTTCACCTGTCTGGGGATTATTTTTTATGATGATGTTTTGAAACTCAGGAACTGTGCTTAGACGGCCGTTTACCAAAATGCCCAACTCATAAGTTTGCGTTGGCGCCTGGGGCGGCACACCCGCTGTACCCGCCGCCACCTGTACGTTTTGAGCATTAAGCGCATTAATAATGTCCTGCGGCTCAATGCTGTAAGCGGCCATTTTCTGCGGGTTCATCCAAATACGCATACTGAAATCGTCGGTAAACCGGCTTATTGTGCCCACGCCGGGTACCCGCAGCAAGGCGTCCTGGATGAAAATATTGGTGTAATTATCAAGGAAGGTGATATTATGCGTATCGTGCGGCGCATATATAGCTACCATCATCAGCATGCTTGGGTTAACCGCGCGAACGGTAAGGCCCAGCCTGCTGGCGGCTGAAGGCAAAAGCGGCGTAGCAATGCTTACGCGGTTTTGCACGTCGAGCGCGGCTACGTCTATGTTGGTGCCTATTTTGAAAGTCACGTTGAGCTGCATGGCGCCGTTGTTGGTGCTGTTGCTCTGCATGTATTCCATGCCGGGCGAACCGTTCACCTGCTCTTCAATAGGCGTTGCCATGGTTTGTTCCACAGTTTGGGCGTCAGCGCCGATAAACTGTCCGTTCACCTGCACCACCGGCGGGGTTATATCAGGATATTGGTCGATAGGCAACAGCAAAATACATACGGTACCGGTGATCACCAGCACAATAGAGATCACAATGGCAGTAACGGGTCGTTTTATAAAGGTATTAGCAATCATCTTTTAAGTCTTGAGTCTAAAGTCCTAAGTCTAAAGTCCAAAATTTTCTGTCGCCAAGCTATCGGCTCAAGACTTCAGACTTAAGACTTCAGACTTGTTACTGTCCCCGTCTTCCGCCTGAAGGCGCTACTTTGTTGGCTGTGGTTATCTGCGAGCCATCATGCAGTGACTGCAGACCGTCTATTACAATGCGATCGCCTTCCTGGATGCCATTTTTTACTATAATGTTTGCTCCGACGGTTTGCCCCGGCTGGACTTTCTTTTGCGAGGCCACCAATTTGGGTTTCGGGTTGGTCACGTGATTCACGGTGTCCATATGGGTACGGATGACGCTGTCCTTTGCGACAAACACAAAGTATTCGCCCATCTGCTCCACTACAGCTTTGTTGGGTATCACCAACTGCGGACCGCTATCCTGGTTATGCACACGTACAATACAGCTCATACCCGCACGCAATTCCTTCTTCGGGTTCGGGAATACCAGGCGGATCCGAATAGAACCTGTTTGCGGGTCGACAGCGCGGTCGATAACCGATATTTTGCCCAGCTCGGGGTAAAGTGAGTTGTCAGGCAGTAAAATAGTGAACAGCGAGTCGACTTTATCCTGTGCCGGTCCCTGCAGCTGTTCGAAATGTGTCAGCTGTTTTTCATTGATGATAAAATCCACCGCCATTGGATTGTCGGTCGATATCGTATTTAAAATAGTCGCTCCAGGGTTTACCACGTCACCCAATTTCACCATGCTGAAGCCTATTGTACCATCGAACGGCACATAAACAACCGCATAATTCAAGTTGGTTTTGGCTGTCTTTACTTGTTGCTCAGCCGCTTTAACGGTACTTTTCGCCTGCTCAAGTGTGATCATCGCATGGTCATACTGCTGCTTGGCTACTGCGTTGTATTTATTCAAATAAACGTAGCGGTCGGCATCCTGCTGAGCCTGCACCTGGTTGCTTTGCTGAACTTGCAGGTTTGCCACTGCCTGGTCGTAAGCAGCCTCAAATAATCTCTTATCAATTTCATAGAGCTTTTCGCCTTTTGAAACGTGTGACCCCTCTTTGAAAAAAATACCGGTGATGGCACCCGTTACCTGGGGCAGCAGGTTCACCTGGCTCAATGCCTGTGTGGTAGAGGGGTATTTATCGTAATAAAGGACTTTCTTAGCCTTTACCTTATACAGGTTCACGGGTATCTCGGGGTTTTGCGGGGGTTGCTTTTTTTTACAGGCTCCTAATAAAAGGCAGCTGATCAAAAAGGCGCTTAATACTACTCTGTTCATTGAGATGGTCGGTTTCACGGTTAATATGTTATGTTGCCCATGGCTTTTTCGAGGTCGATCTTGGTCGACATCACCTGGAACAGGTCGTTCAAATAATTTATTTCGGATGTCATCAGGTTCGATTCGGCGGTTATCACATTCAGATAAGGCACGATACCCTGTTTGTATTGCAGCGTAACTACAAAGTAAGTGCGCTTCGCCAAATCAACGTTTTTCTGCAGCAGCTTCAGGCTGAACATATTGCTCTTATAATTGGCCAGTGCCGCAGTGTACTCCTGGTATATTTGTGACCTCAGGTCGACACGCTGCCAATCGATGATCTGCCGTTCCAGCTTAGCCCTTTTCAGGTTGTTCAGCCTGGTAAAGCCGGTGAAGATAGGTATGCTGAATGACGCGCCGATCACCGATGTCGGGGTCGAAGTGTTGAACAGCGTCGAGAACTGGTTGCTGTAATACCCTAAATTGTAGTTAAAAAAAGCTGATACCGTCGGCACCCATTGGAAGCGATAGTAATGCACTTGTTCATCCTGCAGGCTGGCGGCCGTATTCAATTGCTGGTATTCGATGCGTTTTTCATAAGCCAACTGCTGCAGGGTATCAATGTGTATGGCATCCATCATTTGCAACGTATCAAAACTTACATTGAACTGCTGTTCTGGCGGGTAACCCATCAGCCTTTTCAAGGAAGCATACTGGGGAACTACATTTTGTGTCGCCTGCTTCAATTGCGCGACAGAATTATTTAACGTGATCTCGGCCTCCTCGTAGTCTGTTTCATCAACTATACCTCCTTTGTATTGGTGGTATGCATCGCGAAGACTTTTGCCCAGGCGGGCAGTATCTTCCTTCAATATATTGATCTGTTCGAGTGTGAGCAGCACATTATAAAACGATTTGGAGACAGTCGACACGAGGAATATTTTGGTACTGTCGGTAGCCTGCTGGGCCTGTTTGTTATATAAAGGCGCGGCACGATATGCATAAATCAGCGACGGGCTAAAAATAGCCTGCGTAACCTGTATACCGGGAACGAATGTGTTGGTATTTCCATTTCTGGTGGTCGCGGTTGTTCCGGTGCCCGTATTCGTCGTGCTGTTGTTATTTGATGCCTGGAAATAATGATCAAGTGTGCCCGAAGCGGTCGCCTGTGGCAGCCATGCCCCTAAAGCTGCATCGTTGGTTGCCTTCGTAACGTCGATATTGATTTTCGAGATATTCAGTCCGGGCTGATGCTGCATCGCGTAATCGAGACATTGGCGGAGCGTCAGGTACTGGCCGTTGGCATTTTTGCCCGTATCGGCCGGATTCTGCGGTATCACCAGGCTTGTTCTCACCGTATCCGGAACCCGCGGCACGGGCGGATTGCTGGGGTTTACCTTCTGCGCAAAACACAACTGCGCCAGGCAAACCATAGCTATAGCAAGCATGAAAATGCGGCTTGTGCCTTTTCTAAGTTGAACACTCACCATATCAAAGAATGAAATTTGGGCATTTAATAATAACTTTTCTGTAGCAACCGGCATGATAAGACAATAATAGTCAGAAACTTATTATTATTCATCATAGATAATCGCACAGCAAAGGTGCTAAAAAGCCAAAATGGTTTCAAGTAACAATTTTGTGCGCGATATGTTTTACTGACGAATAAGACAGGATAGGGTGAATTTCACTTGAATAATCAAATATCTCAAAAAAGATTTGCAGCAAAATTTATAAAACGTACCTTTGCAGCCCCGACGGGGTGTAGCGTAGCCCGGTATCGCGCCACATTTGGGATGTGGAGGCCGCAGGTTCGAATCCTGCCACCCCGACCAGTACAATCAAAGCCTTGTTCGTTGAAAACGAACGAGGCTTTTTTATTTTGCAGCGATGTAAGCTTCGCTTACGGGAGCGGAAAAATAAAAAAGACGAATAGCGCAGCGAAGGCTTTAATTGTACTGAAGCCCCCCTCCACAGGATCGCTGAAAGCAATCCTGCCACCCCGACGAAGAAAATAAAAGCTTTGACGAAAGTCAGGGCTTTTTTGTTTTTAGGAGTGACAAACCAATTGGCTTCTAATTAAATAACGGATTTACTACGAAGCATCGTCCACAATATCTTTTAAACCACTTAATTCCAATGAATTAATGTCAAAGATTATAAATAAATGACAAACAAATTGTCACGTTCTGTACAGTATTTACGTTCATATATAAAACGAACAGGTACAATACCTGTTACATAAAGAAGGAGGCGCTCAGAAGATTATGAAAGAGTTTTACAAAACATTTAATCTGATTAGCGATGAACATTATACAGGAAATCGCAGCGGCGCTTGCCATAATTGCGCTCTGCACCATTATACATTATACGATTAAGGATTGGCGAATTATCGTTGAAGAGTTGGGATATTACTTTAAAAAAGATTCTTCAAAAGAACATCGGGATGCTTAACCGCAGACCGGTTTAATTGGCATATAGCCTCTTTAACTCATCTTTTCGACTTACTGATCCACATACGATTATACCGCCGTTCCATACTGCTAAGCCGCGGAGCCTCTTCGGCGGAATAACTCCACGGCTTCTTCTATCCTGTCGGCCCGGATGAGCAATATGCCGAAACAAAAAATGCCCGCAATCGCGGGCATCGATATACAGGGTCGTATCTGGTTTGTGACTTAACGAGCCGCTTTTTTACCAAAGTAAGAGATCAAATAGAAAGATGCGCCAAGGTTTATGATATCCTTGAATAAAAACAGGCCCAGGTTATTCATATAACTCATGCCATTAACGTGGATTATAGCACCGGGGGGGGGTAATGAGCATAGAACTGGTTGTAAAAAACATAACTACGCCGATAATGCCACCGACTATGCCGGCCTTAGGTCTCCACAAGCCTATGACTATGAGCGCACCACCCAACCATTCGGTAAGACCTATGATATCAGACCCAACATAAGGCCCGAAAAGCTTAAAATGCCAACTGATCAGGGGGCTGTTGCTGACAAGTGGCGTAATGCCTTCAGCGCCAGGCGCTGTCATTTTAAAAGCCCCTGCCCAAAAAAGCATCACCACCATTCCGGCGGCGATGATGAGGAACGGGACATTATGATCACTTACCCACGCGGCCACCCTTGTTAACACGGACTTTTTCATTTTTTTCGTTTTTTGAGTTCAAATTAATAACTCAAAGTTAGGTTATCGAAGAGGGCAAAAGAAGGGCAAGATTTCCCGGTGAAAGGGTATTTTTTCCCGAGGAACCGTAAAAGAGAGCCGGCGACTTTAGTTTGTTATAAAAAGACTATCCGGCGTCAGAAAGTACAGCAATTGTCGAATCCGCAGTTTCGCTTTTAAATTCAGAAGGCGACTGCCCGGTATGTTTCTTGAAAAATTTACTGAAATGGCCTGCATCCTCAAAGCCGAGGTAATAGGCGATCTCCCTGGCTGTTTTATCTGTGTAAATAAGCAATCGTTTAGCCTCCTGCATGATCCTTTCCTGGATGATCATCAGCGGGCTTTTATGATTGTACAAAGCAAAAAGATTGGACAAGGTTTTAGGAGATTTAATTAGTTGTGCGGCATAAAATTTTACCTGGTGCTGCTTTCGGAAATTTTCTTCAACGAGGAAATTATAATGCCGGATGATGTCGAGCTTATCACTACGCAGTTCTTCCTCGTTTATATACTGCTCCTTTGCAAGCCTGGTTACAATGATGATCAGTCGCTTTAGCATCACCTGCAGCATTTCACCCTGTATATGGTCCTGCATTTCAAGTTCATCAACAAACACCCGCATTAATGCGGTTATTTTCTCCGAGTCATGTTCATTCAGGCGTATAAACATTTTCTGGGCCGATCCATAAAAAAGAAATCCCACACAGCTTACCTCCTTATCGTGATTGACAATGCAATAGAATTCCCGGTTGAATTGCCAGGCAACGATGCCGGTTGGGTTTTCAAAATCAAACGCTTCATTAACCATCAGGCAAAGGATGGTGCCGGCAGGGAATTCATAGTCGACATTATCAATGGTCACCCGCTGAGCCGCGCCGCGATTCCAGCAAATGGTCAACAATCGCTCCCTTCTGTCCTTTCCATAAAAAACGCGGTCAAATACCGGTTCGTCATACACCAGGCGGAATAGCGCCCTGGTTTTGCTTTGATCGAATTGTTGTATCATGCAAACTCCGAAACTCTAAAGTTAAGTTAAATTTAGAACAGACATTTGTCACATCTTCCGTTATTCCGAAATCTTTGACCGCCCCTATTTTTATTTTCTTGCTTTGCTCAAAACGATGTTTGGCGACGCCGCGAAATAAAAAATGCTCAGCTATGCCAGGCAATCAATCCTTTTGCCGTGAGGGAGGCAATAGAGCCTCATAATACCTTTCCATGATAACAAAACAAAAAAGCGTCCCTTTCTTCATTTCATTATTTTTTATATTTTTATAAAATGTTTGCTAAATCGTTTTATAATACAACCCTGCGCAGAATAGCGCTGCTTGCCCTATTCTTTTTTGCTGCCGATATAAGTCATGCGCAAATTGTGCTGCCTGCATGTTTTACGAATAACATGGTTTTACAGCAAAAAACCCTGGTAAACATCTGGGGGACCGAAACACCTGGAAAAGTGTTCACCATTTCAACTTCCTGGAATAACAAAACATATCATCTTATGGCTGATGTTAGCGGCAAATGGAAGACAAAGGTAAGTACGCCGGTATACGGCGGGCCTTATACAATCAACTTTAACGACGGACAGGTAACAACATTAAAAAATATCCTGATCGGTGAGGTTTGGGTAGCCTCGGGACAGTCGAACATGGAAATGCAACTGGCAGGTGGCTATGGCGACGTATTAAACCTGAAGGATGAACTGGCCGACGCCGCCAATTACCCGGAGATCAGAATGCTGAAAATTGATAACAAAACCAGCTTTACCCCGATCGACAGCGTGCGGACCAGGGGGGCCTGGACAGTGTGTGACCCTCAAACAGTACGCGACTTTTCGGCTGTTGCTTATTTTTTTGCGAAGAACTTATTTAAAGATAAACACATTCCAATAGGCATTATTAACAGCACCTGGGGCGGCACAGTAGCCGAAGCCTGGACCAGCGGCAGCGCCTTAAAAACCATGCCTGCCTTTGCGCCGTTTGTAAAAGCCATCGGGAACGGGCTTACGCAGCAAAAATTGAATGAGCGATATCAATCGGAAGTGAAAACGTGGATCGATTCGATCAATGTAAAAGATCCGGGCTTTCAGCAAAATAAATTACTTTGGGCTGAACCGGAATTTGATGATTCCGCATGGCAAAAAATGACTGTACCCAATTACTGGGAGCAGCAGGGCGTTCCTGACTACGACGGTACTATGTGGTTCAGGAAGAGGATCACCGTTCCCGAAGCCTGGGCCGGAAAAGATCTGACATTAAACATGGGTGGTATTGATGACTATGATGTCTCCTATTTCAACGGCACAGAGATCGGTCACACGGAACTGTTCTTTTATAAACGTACGTATACTATACCGGGTAAGTTAGTGAAAGCAGGTGAGAACACCATCGCCATCCGCGTTTTTGACAATGGCGGTTTGGGCGGCATTAACAAAGGTCCGCTTCAATTAGGATTAGCGGCCGATACTACCGGCCAGATCGATCTGGCAGGACAATGGTCTTATCAAAAAGCCAGCGCGCTTACATCTCTGCCGCAGCCGCCTTCGTTATCCAACAGTCCTAACAGGCCTGCGCTGATCTATAATGCAATGATCAGTCCCATTTTAAACTATACCATAAAAGGTGTCATCTGGTACCAGGGCGAAAGTAACGCCGACAGGGCCGCACAATACCGGCAGCTTTTCCCTTTATTGATCAACGACTGGCGGCAGAAGTGGGGCGAGGGTAACTTCCCGTTTTATTTTGTTCAGATAGCCAACTATGCCGCCACCGACCAGCCGCCTGCTGCTAACTGGCCCGCCCTGCGCGATGCGCAGTTAAGCACACTAAGCCTGCCCAATACAGGCATGGCAGTAACCATTGATATTGGTGATGCTTACCGTATACACCCCAAAAATAAGCAGGAAGTCGGCCGTCGTCTGGCGTTGATAGCACGTGCAAAAACTTATGGCGAAAGTATTCCCTGCTCCGGTCCCGTTTATAGATCACAGGTAATCAACGGAAATAAAATTGAACTGGAATTTACGCATACAGACAATGGCCTGGTGGCCAAAGGTGACACATTAAAAGGATTTGCCATAGCGGGTGCGGATAAAAAGTTCCATCCTGCGTCGGCAGTCATAGTTCGCAATAAAATAATAGTAAGCAGTGCCGAAGTAGCCAACCCCGTTGCGGTAAGGTATGCCTGGGCAAATAACCCGGTTTGCAATTTGTACAACGGTGCAAATCTGCCGGCTTCACCTTTCCGTACAGATACCTGGGGCGAGGTCAGGTAGAAAATTTTAATAGCGAAGCGCTCAGCTTGTGACCGGTATTATCACCACACTTATTTGTCAAATTATTTACCGGGCATTTGCCGCGTTGGATATTAATGCCAGTTTGTCTAAAGCACTATTTTATTATGCTAAATCGTTTTATTAATACAATTCTTTTTTAATCTTTGCATTCAGCGCGGCCACGATATACCGTTGCCGATCGAACTTAAAACTATCCTGTATATGGCTAAAAAGAATATCTTCCTTGCGATTACCCTAACCCTTTCATTTGGCTGTGTTTTAGCTCAGCAAAAAAAGGCGGAGTCAGTGAATAATAAAGATGCGGGCGCTTCTTTTTTCCCGGCTGATTCCACAATACAACCTGCCAGCACATCCATCATTGTCTATACTGAAACAGGGCCTGGCGACCAGGCCGACAAACTGATAACCATTTTGAATAAAAAAGGGGTGGCTGCTGCAAAAGCCGGCCCCGGCAATAGCGAGTGGAATAAGGCGATGGAATATTTGCAAACAAACGCCGCAGCGCATAAAGTCGCCGCACCTAAAATTGGTGTGCTGACGGTAGGCGCTATAAGTAGGTTGCCGTCAACACAGCACTCTCCCGACTTTATCGCGATGATAAATCCAGGGGCGATATCGAAAAACAGTATTTCACCCTCAGTCCCTTTGTTTATCGATGAAAGCGATGAAAATACTGGGGGCATCACACGCTTTTATGCGGCGCGGTCCAAAGCCGGAGGAAAAACGGATTTGCACTTGCATCAGCAACCGGTAAGCGATAGTGTTCAGGCGTCGGAGCTCGTTAGCTGGATGGATGGCTTCGGTCTGCTCAAACCTATCAGTACTGAAAAAACGAAGGCGCAACAGAAGCGGGAGGACTGGGCCAATTTCATGAAGATGATAGAAGACCGACTACATAATGACTGGCCCTGGTTGAAACGTTATGAAGTTGATAATGACAAAATGCCGGCACCTGCGAAAGGCGAAAAACGCGTGATCTTTTTAGGAAACTCCATCACCGAAAACTGGATCAACCAAGATCCTGAGTTTTTCAAAACCCACAATTATATTAACCGGGGCATAGGTGGGCAAACCACACCACAAATGCTTGTCCGCTTCCGCGAAGATGTGGTGAACCTGCACCCATATGTAGTTATCATACTTGCCGGCATAAATGATATTGCCCAAAACACTGGTCCTTCAAGAATAGAAAACGTGGCCGGCAATATCATATCCATGGCCGAAATTGCCAAAGCCCACAACATTAATGTTATTTTTTGTTCGGTGCTGCCGGCTGCTGCTATTCCGTGGCGTCCGGGTATAGATCCGGTTCCATTGGTTATTAAATTAAATGCGATGCTCAAAGACTACGCGGAAAAGAATAAATTGGTATATGTGGATTATTATTCGGCGGTAGTTGATGAAAAGCGCGCATTCAAAAAGGATCTTGCGATTGACGGCCTTGTGCACCCCAATCTGGCCGGCTATAAAATAATGGAGCCATTGGCTGAAGCGGCTATCAATAAAGTATTGGCAGTAAAATAAAAGCTAACCATGGCGGTCATTAGCCCGCCATGGTTAGCTTTTTGACTGACGATTCCCTTACAAACAATTCCGTTGGCAACATTACGGTTTCTATCCCTGCCTTATCTGATGACGCTTCAGTAAGCCGCTGCACCATGATAGATATGATCTTATCTGCGATCTTATCTATCGGCTGGGCTATTGCTGTCACTGCCGGACTATACATCTGGAATAGTTCATAGTCATCGAACGACACTACCGCTATGTCATCAGGTATTGTAAGTCCGAGTTCTTTAATAACCCTGAGCCCGCAGGCGCCCAAATGATTAGTTCCAAACAGGACCGCATCAAGGAAAGGGTGTTTCTTCATAAATGCATGCATTGGCTTTATGATCAACTCCTGGTCGGGATGATAAACGATCTCCTTTATGTATGTTTTCAAATTGTGCTCGTTCATCGCCATCTTATACCCTTGCATACGCTGCTGAAGCTGGGTTTGATTCGAAGTAAAATTCACGAAGCCGATATTCCTGAAGCTCCCGTGGTTGATCAGGTGCTTGGTGGCATTATAGGTACTGAAAAAATTATCGACCACTACATAGTCCGTAGTTATATTAGTGAGATAGCGATCAAAAAGCACTACGGGAAACCCTTCGCTTATTAGCTGGGCGATATCATCTTCAATACCCTCCGGTGGCGCGATAATGTAGCCGTCGACACGCCTGTCCCGAAACATAGCGATCATTTCGCGCGTCTTTTCGGTTTTATTGTCGGTGCTGCAATAGGTTAGTTTAAAGCCGTTTTCGTAGGCCTTGTCCTCAATCATCCGGGCGATATTGGCGAAGAAATGATTGGAGATATCCTCAACCATCAGGCCAATAGTATTCGATTTGCCGGTTCGCAAACTTTTGGCCAGCGAATTAGGCTTATAGTCCACCTCTTTTACAAACTTCAGCACCTTTTCGACAACCTCGTCGCTGATCCGTTTTTCTTTAGCTAAGCCATTGAGGATGAACGATACCGTTGTTTTGGAAATGTTCAGTTGGTTGGCAATGTCTACGATCGATAGTTTTTTCTTCACGTGAGTTTAATCTTCGGGTCAACGAATATAAGATTTGTTTTCAGAACTTGAGGAAGCGGCCAAATTGTTGGATTTAAGATAGTTATAGCTCAAACCGAAAGCGGCTATGACGGCGTAGCAAATGATGGGTAAATAGTAGGCTTGGGATATGCTATGATTGGCTATTAGTCCCATTACCGGCGGGAAAATGGCGCCGCCAACAACTCCCATCACAATAAACGAAGATGCCTGCTGCCTATACTTGCCCAGGTCCTTTATGCCCAAACTAAAAATGGTTGGGAACATGATACTGAAAAAGAAATTGATAAGGATGAGCGCTGTAAACGATGTCCAGCCATCTGCCCGGGCAACAATTATACACATGATAATATTAGCCGAAGCAAAAACAGAAAGCAGGATATTAGGCCTGATGTAACGCATCAGAAAAGTGCCTGCAAACCTGCCAATCATCATCAGAAATATACTCAATGAAAAAAAGTGAGCAGAACTCGCGTCAGAAAGATGCATCACCTCGTGTCCATAATTGATAAAATAGGCCCAGGTACCACCCTGAGCGGCAACATTGAATAACTGCGCGACAACAGCAAAAACAAAGTGACGCTGATGGATGAGCTTCTTTTTTATCGGGCTTACCTCGGCAATTGCATAGCTGTCGACGGATATTGTATCGGTGCGGCTGCTGATATTAACCTTCAAAAACACAAAGGCAACTGCAATAGCTGCAATAACAACCCCAATTGCCATATAAAGATGTTTAACCGCTACCAGGTCTGACGATTGACCCTGGCTGCCCGAGAAGAAGAAATAGCTTCCCAGCAGCGGACCTATGACTCCACCCAGGCTATTAAAGGCCTGGGCAAAGTTCATGCGCTGATCGCTTGAGCGTTCGTCGCCCAGAGCAGCGATAAAGGGATGCGCAACGGCCTCGAGCGTGGCCAGGCCACAAGCCAATATAAACAGAGCTATCCTAAAGAACAGGAATGAAGCCATATTGGACGCCGGCACAAATAAAAATGCGCCGAATGAGTATAGCAATAAGCCCAATATAACGCCATACTTATAACCAAAACGGCGCATAAATAAACCTGCCGGGATGCCCATAACCGCATAAGCGCCGAAAATAGAAAGCTGGATCAGGCCGGATGACGATTTGGAAATATGCAGAACGTTCTGAAAATGCTTATTCAAAACATCTCCCATAGTGATAGCAATCCCCCACAGCATAAAAAGCGACACCACGAATACAAACACAACTGCGTTCCGTCGTTCTACAAATACAGGTTTTGATTCCATACCGGGGAATAAATCGTTTTACTCCGAGCCGAAAATTAAGAAAATTACCTCAGTCGCACGAATACTGCTAACAAAGCCTGACCAAACTATTTTGAGTCCGCCGGCTTCGATAACGAAAACGGCCTGTCTTCGGGCGATAGTCCGCGATCGAGTGCCGGTTTGTTGCCCATCACAAAATGAAGCGTTCCGCCGTTTATAATATCAGCATATGATATCCAATTGTGGGTATACGTTTTGCCATTCAATGCAGCCGACTGGATATAGACATTGTCCGGACTGTTATTTTCAGCTTCGATCACCAACTTTTTGCCGCTCTCCAGCGTAATGGTCATTTTTTTGAATAAAGGACTGCCAATCACATACTGGTCTGTTCCGGGGCAAACACTATACATCCCGGCAGCGCTCAATACAAACCACGATGACATCTGGCCCTCATCCTCATCGCCGGGGTAACCGTTTTCGGTGGCATTATACATTGTCGTCATCACATCGCGCAAGTGTTGTTGAGCCTTCCATGGTTCTCCGGCGTAATTGTACAGATACAACAAGTGGTGTATCGGCTCGTTACCCTGGGCATATTGTCCTTTGTGAAAAGCCGCCATTTCGGTCATTTCGTGAATCACCTGGCCGTAGCCGCCAACTTTGATCGTGCCCGGCTCGGTAAATACCGAGTCTATCTTTGCCGTGAAGTTCTTATCACCGCCCATCAGATTGATCAGCCCCTGCACATCTTGAAACACCGACCAGCTCCAGTGCCAGGCATTACCTTCTGTATAAGGACCGCCCCAATCCATCGGATCAAAAGGCTCGATCCAATTGCCGTCCGCATCCTTTGCCCTCATAAACCGGGTTTTTGGATCGAACAGGTTTTTGTAATTGTACATCTGCCGGCTGAATACATTTTCGTAAAAAGGATGATGCGTCATTTTAGCCAATTGGTAGCCGCAAAAATCGTCATAGGCAAACTCCAATGTCCATGCTGTCGAGCCCTGTGTTTGTTTGCTATAGGGTACATACCCATCCTGGTAATATTCCTTCCAGCCCGGCCGACCGTTGGCGCTGCCCCATGGGCCTTTGTTGGTTGCTTCGTGATAGTAAGCTTTGAGTGCTCTTTCAGGGTCGAAAGTGCGGACACCTTTAACCCAGGCGTCGGTTAGCAGCGATATGGCATGATTACCGAGCATGCCACCGGTTTCGGAGGGGAACGACCAGGCCGGCAGCCAGCCGCACTGCTCCTGTGCATCCAGCAACGCATTGACATACTGTCCCTGCATTTTTGGATGCAAAATGAGATTTAGCGGGAATTGGGCCCTGAAGGTGTCCCAAAAACCATTATCTGTATACATGTAACCGTTGTGTATCTTACCATCGTAAGGGCTGTAATAGTATGGCTTGCCTTCTTTGTTATATTCAAAAAAACTGTGCGAGAATAAATTGGCGTGATACAGGCATGAGTAAAAAGTTGCTTTTTCAGCTTCTGTTCCACCTTCAACTTTCATGCGGCCGAGCAGGTCGTTCCAAACTTTATCTGCTGCTTTGCGGGTATCATCAAACGATTTGGATTTACCCAACTCCTGGTCGAGGGTCAATTGGGCCTGTTCCGGGCTGATATAGGACGAAGCTACCTTAGCCTGCACAATCGCGCCTTTTCTGAATTCCAGGTAAGCCCCTGCGCCCTCCCCTTCTTTGGTCAAACTATCGGCGAATACCTTGTCGTGCTTGTTTTCCCAGGTACCATGCGCGGTAAATGGCTGATCAAAAACGATCACAAAATAGTTTTTGAAATTCTGAGGCGCCCAGCGGCAATTGTTAACATAACCAACGATCGTCCGCTTTTCAGGAATGATCTTTACCATGCTCATTTTAGTGTAGCCGTCCAAAACCAGGTAGGCATTCTGGCCTTTGGGAAAGGTAAACCGCAAATGCGCACCGCGTTCGGTTGGCGTCATTTCAGTGATGATATTATTATCGAATTTAACCCGGTAATAACTTGGCTGCGCTATTTCATTATCGTGATTAAATGCTGCAGCGCGCTCATCATCATTTACAACGAGCTTATCAACTTCGGGCATCAACGAGAACACGGCGTAATCGTTAACCCATGAGCTGCATTGATGCGATTGCTGAAAACCGCGAATGGTATGCACAAAATATTGGTACTTCCATCCATCGCCATCTTTACCTGTTTGGGCCGTCCAGGTATTCATACCGAACGGTAATGAGGTAGCAGGATAGGTGTTGCCATACGAAAACTCATATTTGGAATTGGTACCCTGGCGGGTGTTTACATATTTCACCAGGTTGGTTTCCTGGGCAAAGGCATTGCCGGCCAAAATGATTGTAAAGAAGAAGAAAAGAAGTTTATTTTTCATCGGTTTTTTAAAAAACAGGCTGAGATTGTCAAAGCAAATATATTAAATAAACCGATTTAGCACAGAGAATAACAAGTATTTTACCGAAGTGCATTCAATTATTTAAACTTCACCCTAATAAATCTTGGCCGGTATAGATGAGGATGCTTATTCAGGTCCTTAATAAACTCGACAGAATTAACATTATAAGTGATCAACAGCTCGCCGGGGGCCGACAAACTCGGGTGCGCTTTGGCGTTGTAAACAACATAGGTCTTTTCTTCCAGGCTTTTACTACAGTCCCAAAGCTTAATGATCGGCCCGAATGGTCCGGTGGGACTAGCACCGATACGCATGCCTATTGTGGTGCTCATGCCACCCTCCTGAAAAACCAGGGCATATCTTCCATCGGCCAATGCCGTCAAACTTAGTTCATTGGAGACTTTATCCGTGACTGGTGCTGCTTTGTCCATGTCATTTACCCAGTCTTTGCCGTCCCAAAATTTCCATTGGTCAAAGTGTTCGAAATCGATAGGCAGAACCCTGGCTACAACCAGTTTCTTCGCAAGGCCGATCACACCATACACGTAAACATAGCCATCCGGATGCTGCGCCCCTGATTCGGCCGTATTGACAAAAATACCTGCGCCATAAGAGCCTATCCCATTACTATCGTCGAGGTAGAAAGGTGTATCCATTTGCTGCTGGTCGCTGAACGGCGGCCGGCTGTTTGCCGGCAATTTGATGATCGTATTGCCCACCTCTTTGAAGCCGAATGCACCTTCGCTCACGTTGTGTACACGGTACCCGAAAATGTAGGTTGCGTGAGTGGCCTGGTTATAAAATCCGTCACCCAGCCAAAAATAATCGCCGGCCTGCGTTTTGGGCGTGTGGGGGATGAAAATTGATTCAGGCTTGCCATCCGCGCCTTTGTCCCAATAAAATTGGATCTGATTTTGATCCGGTTTATTTCCCACCAGGCAGGCCACCGAATTATGGATCATTTTGTAACCCGGCGCCATGGCGCTGTCAGTCACCTCCCCTATCATCGTGTCGCTGAAAATAAACAGGGTCTTTTGCAATTTTCCGGCTTGTTCGTGCTCACGTCCATTCAAAGGAATCGTATATATCCCATCGGCGCCGAACCAACCTGAATTCCGTTTCAAAAGCGCGGACCACTTGGGCGCTTCCTCTACCGTAAAAGCCACATCGTTAAGGTTAACTTTAGACTGAGCTTGTAATTGCCGGCCGGCAATCAAAATAAGCATGATCGCCCCAAAAGGGAAAATCGTTTTTTTCATCGGGGTTATAATTGGTTCTACCAGAACTAACGATCAAAATTACGATACAGGATTTGATTTTTTTGCCGTTTGCCGAACAAAAGTCATGTACGCAAAACCCGCAAGTCCACCCAGCAGCATTAAAGCAGCTATCAGCTGCGCCTGCGTCATATTCATACTCAGGATCGGGTATCTGCGGTTGATCCGGATACATTCGATCATGAAACGTTCACCCCCGTTTAAAACAAGATACAGGGAGAACATTTTGCCCGGGGTAACGATCTTTCTGCGGAAAAACCACATCATCAGAAACAAACAGATGCATAGCGCCGCTTCATAAAATGGCGTTGGATAAACCCCATTAAGCAATTGGTTGCAGTAATTACCGTCGCACCCGGGAATAGGTATACCCGCATTTATTGCATTATGAGGGTATCGGAATGACCACATCCAATCGGGTAGCCAGGTTAAAAATCCTGGCTTAGGATGCAAATTGACAATACCCCAGTCACCATCACCAGCCAATTGGCACCCGATGCGCCCTACACCATAGGCGAGCATCATCCCCGGTGAGCCAATATCGGCCAGGTGGACGAGCTTCATCCCATGCCTGTGCCCGATGTATAAATAGGTAAGCGCTCCGAATATCAACCCGCCATAATAGTTGTAACCCGTAGTTTTAAATAAAGCTCTTATCGGGTCATATTCAAATGCGTCCAGGTGTTCAATAATATCGAAGAGCTTAGAACCTATAACACCCGCTATACCAACCGAAACCACGATAGTACCCATCAGCTGGTAGGGATGTATCGTTTTTTCTACCGGCTTACTCGTCTTTATTTTCAGATCGTCCTTTTGATCGCGGTAAACCCAAAGGGCAAATATTGAAGCGACGACTATCCCCGCCCAAGGGCTCCCTTGTAGCGAGAAGATATAATGCCTTGGATCAGCCCGGAAGGCCTGATATTGAAAAAACGCCCCGACTGCCTTGTACCCCAAAATGAATCCGAGCAGTGAATTAACAACCATGCCGGCAATAAAAGCAGGCCGTCCGACAAGCACAGTTTTGATCGATGCCGAGACCTTACCGATCATTTCATATCGTTTAAACTCCGATCTGAACACGTGGTACGATGCGACAAAAGCCAGCGCTACAAAAAAGCCTAATGTCTGAATCACGACAGGCAGTCTGATGTTAAATAAATAATCAAACAAATCGTTCAGGGTGGGAAACATCTTTACCAGGTTATCGAACTAAAATCCATTCAAACAAAAAAGGCCAACGCAATATTACGCCGGCCTTTAAATTAATCAACTATGCTCAAAAACCAACTTGCACGCCTAAATTCATAACCCGCTGGTTGATATAAGCATCGCCCGCCGTATTGGTGGCGATCTCAGGATCCTGCTGGTATTTATGATAGTTGTCGAACGTGAAAAGATTGTAAGCGCTAAAGTAGAACCTAACATTATGCAGATGGAAAGGCAACGCGCTGGCCGGCAACTGGTAACCTATGTCGACAGTTTTTAAACGAATGTAATATGCGTTGATCAGCCAAAAATCTGACATATACGCTGTTGGGCTATCTACTGATGTCGGGTTCATGGTGAGACGGGGGAAAGCCGCGTTCACACTGTTTTCCGGTGTCCATCTATCTAAATGTATAGGCTGGAACTGGCTCTGGAACGGCTCGATACCCGTACCTACAATCGCAAAGCTGTAGTTAAATGCACCCTGGAACAGCACACTTATGCTGAAACCCTTATAAATGGCCTGCAAGTTTAAGCCAAGGGTAGTATTCGGCAAATTTGGGTTACCGATAGCGCGCTGGTCGAACACGTTGATTATGCCATCGCCATTCAAATCCTGGTAACGCAGGTCACCTGCCTGCAACGGAACGCCATTGTCAGGAATGGCGATGGGGTCACCGGCGTTTGAACCATTGTGCGCTGCCTGGTAAGACTTTACTTTAGTTATATCATCGGCTGTATAAAAGCCCAGGTAGTGATATCCATAGGGTTGATTGATCGGTTGTCCGGTGCGTTGCAGCCATGGGTAAGCCGGGTTAGCCTCGTCTTCGAACAATATCTTGTTTTTCGCATAGGAGAACACGAACGACGTAGTGTATTGCACCTTGCCGGCAACACCATGATAGCTGATCTGGCCGTCGATACCGCGATTGAGTGTCCGCCCGATATTTACAGCCGGGAGACCGACGCCCAATATTTCCGGCACGCTGCCCGGGGTGATCAGCTGATCGAACCTGATATCGTGAAAATAGTCGAAGGTGACAGACAATTTGTCTTTCAGCAAGTTCATATCGAGACCGATATCCAGCTTTTTGGCCCGCTCCCATACCACGTTCGGATTGCCAAGGGCGCCTTCATAAATACCCGGATAACTTTGCGGCGATTGGCCGAAGTTATATCCTCCGCCATTAACGTAAACCTGGTTATAAACGTACCTGTTACCCGGCGCAGCGTCCGATCCAACCAAACCATAGCTCGCACGAAGCTTGAACAGGCTGAAGGTTGGCAATGCTTCGGAGAAGAATTTTTCTTTGGCCAAATTGTAGCCCACGCTGAGCGCCGGGAATGTACCATAGCGATGGTTGGATGCAAACCTGTCGGTGCCGTTGTAAGCAAGATTAAACTCCACGAGGTATTTCTGCGCGTAATCATAACCCAATTTGCCCGATATACCCCTGAATTTCTGCGGAACCCCAACGAGCGAGCCATCAAGCAACGGATAAGCATAATACGTTTGCGACTGCTGGTTGAACAATGCTAACCCGGTAAAATGGTGAACGGCATTGAACGTACGATCATAGTTGGCAAATATCTGCACATTGTAATCATTCGTATTTATATCGGTGTTTCCCGTCAATGCATAGGTTTGATATACATAAGTGGCTCCCGGCCTCAAGCTATACTGATTGGTGGTCGAGTCATAATGGTAAGCGGGGATACCGCCGCTAAATATTTGCTTGGTAAACTGTTCGATACTTGAATAAGCTACACGACCGGTGAGCGAAAGTCCATCGGTAAGATCATCCAGCCTTTCGGTGGCGCCCAGTAAAACATTATAATCTGTTCTTCTTGAATGCTGGTACCCGCTCGTCGCCAAACGTGCATTGAGCGTTGGCAAATGATCTGGATTAAACGGCGAATAGGCATAAGAGTATGTACCGTTCGGGTTTAGATAAGGCGCGGTGAAAGGTGTTTCTTTCGTGAAGTTATAAACTTCGCCCACTGCATTCTCGTCATAAGGTTGGTTCAGGTCTGAAAAGCGGGTGGTTACGTCGAGCCTCAGGTCAAGGTTTTTATTTGCTTTGAGGTCAAGGTTCGACCGAAAATTATACCTGCGGAAATAGTAGTTGGTGTTAACCTGGCTTTGCGGATCGGCAAAATCGCGCACCAAACCGTTTTGATTAAGCGCGCCGCCCGAAATAAAATACTTCAGATTGTTGGTACCCCCCGAGATGTCAAGATTCGAATTGGTTTGGTACGAGTATTTTTTGAATATTTTATCATACCAGTCTACGTTAGGATGGCCATAAGGATCAGCCCCGCTCTTGAAAAGATCAAGGTCCTGCTGAGAAAAGCTTTGCTGGATGCCGTCATTTTTCTCCGCTTCGTTGATGAGCATCGCCGACTGGTAAGAATCCAGGAATTGAGGCGTCTTTGTGGGCTGCTGCAAGCCGCTTTCAACCCGCAAATTCACCTGCGGAGCACCGCTCTTTCCCCGCCTGGTAGTAACTACCAAAACACCGTTTGCACCTTTGATACCGTAAATAGCTGTACTTGATGCATCCTTCAGGATAGAGATACTTTCAATTTCGTTAACGTTAATCTGCTGTAACTGATCATAGCTGTATTCAATATCGTCAACAATGATCAGCGGCTGGTTACCTGCCGGGTTGAGTGAGCTGATACCGCGAATAAAAAAGTCTGAAGCATCTTTACCCGGCTGACCTGATGATTGCTGCGAGAAGAAGCCCGGCAGCTTACCGGTCAAGGCATTTTGCACGTTCGCCGTCGGAACGGTGCGGAGATCCACTGCCGATACCGAGCTGACAGCGCCGGTATTGGTGATACGTTTCTTCTTACCATAAGCCACAACAGCCACCTCGTCCAAACCATTGGCATTAGGCTGAAGGTTGATATCAAGCAATTTATCCGAGGTAACCGTTACTTCGGCAGTGACGTAACCTATAAACGACACCATCAGCGTATTGGAATGTCCCTTTAGTGTAAGTGTAAATTTACCCGCCGTGTTGGTGATCGTTCCGTTGGAGGGCAAACCCTTTTCGTATACCGTAGCCCCGGGCAAGGTGCCGCCCAAGTCGCGAACAACGCCGGTAACGGTCTTGTTCTGGGCGTAAAGCGCCGGTGGTGTCATCAGCAACAGGAAGGAAAAGAAAAGTAATATCTTTCTCATTGTCTCTCTTTTAATAGGTTCAATTGTTTAGGTCTACCATCCTGGATTTTGCTTCATACTCGGGTTCTTCAGCACCTCGTCGTAAGGGATCGGGTAGAGATACATTTTGGGCGACACAAACTTTGTGGTCAGCACATTGATATCATTATACAAAAAGCCTGTTCCGCTTTGAGTGATCGACACGCCTTTGCGGGGCTGATTCATAATGGTTTCGGCTATTTTCCAGCGGCGTATATCCCAGTACCTGCTCTCTTCAAAAGCCAGTTCGATGCGCCGTTCGTTTTGGATCGCTATGCGCATTTCATCTTGTGTCATCCCTGCTTTCAGGCCATACAGGCCGTCGGCCCCTGGCTGTATTCCGGCGCGTTGCCTCAAGGCCGTCAGTTGCTGATACACGCTGGCATCAGGCCCTACCGCTTCATTTTGAGCTTCGGCATAATCCAGCAGGATATCGGCGTAGCGTATGATCAGCCAGTCTTCATTGTGCCCGCTGTAAGAATTGGAACTTTCGAAGTTGCCCATGAACTTGCGCATATAATAGCTGGTCTGTGTCTGCTGCAGGGTACTGTTGGGCTTGCTTTGCCCGCCTTCGTAGGTTTGCAGCTGCGTATTGAGCCACTGTGCCCCGTTGTATAGCAGGGTATAAGTAAGCCTCGGATCGCGGTTGGCATACGGATTATTAGAATCAAACCCCGATGCCGGATCGGTAATAGCCAAGCCGTTGTTCATCGGGAAAGCATCTGCCAATTCCTGTGTCGGGCTGGTTTGTCCCTTGCCCACAGCTGCGGTGAAGCCTACCGGGCCATTTGCTGTCTCAATCGAGTTTCCGTTATCGCCCTGCCGCATAAATATGATCTCGGGATTATTCTGCGTCAGGAATATGTCTTTATAGTTTCCAACCAAGGAATAAGTCCCCAGGTCCATTACTGCTTTGGCCGCGGCCGCGGCCTGCGCCCACCGGCTCGCATCGAAATTGGAATACCCGGTCAAAGGATTAGACGGATCGATATTACCGCCGTTGAACAGCGGACTGGCAGCATATAAAAGCACCCTCGCCTTTAAGGCAAGCGCTGCACCCCGTGTGACGCGATGGCTGTCGGCATTCGGGTTAGAGAACGGAGTGGTGAGTAATGTGTCCTTTACAGCATCACATTCGCTAACAATATATTTGATGCAATCGTCAAAAGAATTCCGCGGCAACTGCAAATTATCCGTTAGGGTAAATACCTTGTTGCCCAACAATGGCACACCGCCGTATCGCTTCACCAGTTCGAAATAAAAATATGCCCTCAGGACGCGCGCCTCGCTCTTCCATAAGTACTTGATGGAGTAACCATTGTACTTAGCCAGCACCGGTACCACATCAATGTTATCGACAAACTCATTGGCGCTGCGTATTCCCTGGTAATAATAGGCCCACAAGTTTTCATCTGTTGGGATAGTGTATGAGTTGTATGCAGCTGTCGACAAAATAGTTGCCTCATTTGCCGGGCCGAAAGCAGACGACATCGCATCATCAGAGGATGCGTCAAGATAGTCTCCACCCACCCTATTGTGGCCGTTTTTCATTTTGGCGTATATGCCATATAAAAACTCCTGCGCATTTACACCGGCCGAGTCCTTTGGGTCGAATATATAACTGATCGTTACCTTATCAACCGGGAACTGTTCGTACTTTTTACAACCGGCAATTACCATGATAACTGCAAGTGCGAAAATCAAAGTTTTATAGCCTTTCATGTTCTTTCTGTCTAAGTCGGCTTTGTTAAAGCTTTACGTTAATACCTGCGTTAAATACTCGCTGAATTGGATATGCGATGCCGTATACCTCGGGATCAATCCCCTTGTAGCCATACAGCGTCCAAAGGTTCTCGCCATTGACGAAGATCCTGACACCCGAAACGCTTATCTTATGTGCCCAGCCGGCAGGCAGGCTGTAGCCTATTTCGGCATTCTTCAGCCTGAAATAGCTTCCTGAACGCACATACAGCGTCGAATAAGCAGTATTGTTAGCATTACCCAGCGACAGGCGCGGCATTGTTGCCGTGTTTGCGGTCTCCGGTGTCCAACGGTCCGACAGGACATTGTAGCCCTGCCCGCTATAAACCAATCCGAGGAAGCCTACGCCAGAGAATCCGTTGATCAGCGCGTTATCATACAGTATCTGGCGGTTGGCTACGCCCTGCAAAATGGCGCTGAAGCTAAAACCTTTGTAGTTGAACCCGATGGTGGTACCGTAAAAGAATAGCGGCCTGGTATTGCCTATAGCTGTAACATCAAACTGGTTGATCACGCCGTCGTGGTTAAGGTCGGCATATTTCACGTCACCTGCCTGGGCCGTATAGCCGACTGTTGTCGGGCTTGATGCCGCTTCCTGGGCAGTTTGGAAAATCCCGGTGGCCTTATAACCGTAAATAGCATTTACAGGCTCGCCGGTATGTTTCGTCCATGGATATGGCGTTGGCTCTTCATCGCTGTAGACGATTTTAGTGCTCTGTATCGAGGCATTACCGGTGATAAAGTAATTGAAGCTGCCTGCATTATTCTGGTAGGTTACAGAAAGCTCGCCGCCTGTGTAAAGATTGACGCCAATATTTTCATAAGGATAGCTGGCGCCCAGCAGAGCGATACTTGCGCCTCTTATCTGCAGCAGATCATAATAGCTGTCATGATAATAATCCGCGGTGATCTTCAGGTGATCGTTAAACAGGCCGATGTCGGTACCGATGTCAAGTTTATGCGCTTTCTCCCAGGTGATGAAAGGGTTGGCAAAGCCGTTTTCGAGGACGCTTTGAACATTACCCCTTGCTGTGCCGGTAGTGTAAGCATAGCCCTGCGATGCGGTATAGGTTTGCAGGAAATTATAGTAGCCATAATTGTCGACGTTGGCGTTGCCCGTTTTGCCGTAACTAAGGCGCCACTTCCAGTCAGCGATCCATTTGAGATTATCTTTGATAAAGTTCTCTTTGCCCATTTGCCATCCCAGGCCTCCGGCATAGAATAAGCCGAACTGATGGCCCGGCGGATAGCGGTTGTAGCTGCTGTTATCAACCGCCGCTTCAACAAAATATTTATTGTCGTAATTGTATGCCGCCTTCAAGGCCTGGTTTGTGCTCACTTGCGAAAGGTCAAAGTTGAGCACCTGTGAGCGGTAGTCGTAGAGCGCCATTGCGCTTACATTATTTTTTCCGAAGCTCCGCTGATAGTCCAATGATCCCTGGGCATAAGCATACCGCGCGCTCGAAACCGTGTTAAAGACGTTGTTTTGGGCGACAGGAGATCCAATAGCCGAATAGCCGCTATCTACATATAAATAAGCATTGTTCTGAAGGCTGCGATTGATGAAACTTTGTGATGAAAAGGACAGGTTGCCTTTTCCTTTGGCCGATAAGCCTTTGGTGATGCTGCCCAGGTCGTAAGACAGGTCAAGGTTTGCCAGTACATCATTACTATTGGTGCGCTCATAGCCAGAGTATTCAGCTTGTGACAGCAAGTTATTAGTATAAAGCGCCGTGCCGCCAAACGAGCCGTTAGGGTTATAAATAGGGTAGGCATTGTTTGGCGTGGTATATAAAGTGTTAAGGATATTATTATATCCTGCACCCGGCTGGGTCATTTGCTGAACGCGGCCGAACAGTTGCAGATCGATATTGAACTTGGGCGTTACATTCACGTTAACGTCCGAGTTGATCATATACCGGTTCAAATCATTATTGGTGTTATACAAGGATGACGATGCAGTTTTGAACATGCCCTGCTGATCGAGGTAGTTTACCGAGATGGTGTATTTGGCTATCTGCGTGCCGCCGTTTACGTTCAACCGGTAACTGGTCATCGGCGAATAATTCTGTAACAGGGTGTTAAACCAATTCACATCAGGATGGCCAATAGGATCAGTGTGATTGCGATAAGCATTAAAATCGCTGCTAGTATAGATAGCCGGTTTTCCATCGTTCTGCAAAGCTTCATTATATAGGTAGGAATACTGATAAGCCGGCAAGGGAGTTGGCAAGCCAAGTGGCTGCTGCAAGCCGGTTTGCGCTGTCAGGGATATACGCGGTTTACCGGCTTCCGGGCGCTTAGTGGTAATCAGCAAAACGCCTCTCGAGCTATTGTTTCCGAGCAGGATGGTTGAAAGACCGTCCTTCAAAACCGAGATAGACTCAATGCTTTCAGGATCTATAGATGATATTTCACGCTGCACATTGTCGATAATGGTTATCGGCGTTTGTCCGCGCAAGCTCAGCGAGATCTCGTTGTTATCATTTGGCGAATAGTTGTTATGCTGAACAACGTTACCAATAAAATCGGGCTGAGTTTGTCCGCCGGTTGGCGGTGCGGTAAAGCCGCTTATCTGCTGAGTATATAAACCCGGAAGCTGACCAGGCAAAGCATAAGTATAGAGCGATGCTGGTGTTGTGGTAAGCTGATTGGTGTAAACCGTCGAAATTGAACCCAGCACCGAAGCCCTGTCGGTAGTACCATACAGCACATCCGCCTTGTCGGCCGACTTGAGATAAGCCGGTATCAAATGAACGCTAAGCGTATCCCCGCCCTTAATCTTCACTTCACGAACATAAAAGTTCTTGCAGTTGAACGTTAGGATATCGCCGGCGGCTGCATTGATGCTAAACTGCCCGTTTATATTGGTGGAGGTCGAATCGGCTTTTCGCTTCAACGAAACGTGCACACCCTGGAGCGGCACATTAAATTCATCAACCACGGTCCCGTTTACCCGCCCGCTCTGGGCACTCTGCTTTAACGTACTATTTTGCGCGATGGAAATATCGCTTTTCGCCGTGATAACCAGGCAGATGAGAGCTGGCAGGAAATATCCTTTCAGACAGCGACAGGCCCCTCCCTGCAATTTAAATTTTGTGTTTTTGCAAAAACGATTTAGCATAGTTTTGCTATTTTAGGTATCCAGGTTAAATTCTTCAGCATGTTTTCAGGAACACTTAAAGTTGTATTCGAACGGACTAGCAGTATTGCCGTAACCTACCTTTACAGCCCCTGTCTGGTCCGTTATAAAGTAGTCCATTTTGATGATCGTCTGTGTGCCGGTCGTTCCGAAAAACGCCTTTGGCCAAAACGTGATCTGGTATTTCTTGCTGCCATCGGGTATCTGCACCATTTTGGTTTTATCCGTCTGCTCACAGACGACTATGGTCTGGCCGTCGCTCGTATACGCAGTTGCACACAGGTACACTGCGCTTGCCCCGGCAAGGCCGGTAGGGGTAGGGGTTACGACTGTGCCGTCAAAAGTCAAAGTGATATAATCATTATCCAATGATTTTGGCGGGTTGATGGTGGTAAGCTGCGGGTTGCAAAAATCGACAAGATCGCCCGTGCCGCCGGTCAGCTGGAAGCAGGAAGATACTTTTTCGCTGTAATAGGTTCCATTCGCATCGCTGGTAAAACCATTTCCGCTGTCAGTGATCACATATCCCAGCTTCGCGAGCGTATTATTATTGTCGGCTCCCACTTTTATCTTAATAATAAGATCACCTGTTATTTCTGAACCGTTGTGCGTAAATGCCTTATCCGACTGGTAAGCCACCCATTCCATATCGTCGATCAGGTTACCGCCGATGCCGAACGTTTTTTTCATATCATCGGGCCAGTTCAATCCGCCGCCATTTTTCGCGAGTGTGGTACCCGGAACGAGCGTCATGTTGCCATCGCCCAGGGTCGGGCTGGTATAAGTGATCGTGGTATTTTGAGCAGCCTTCCATCCTTTTGGAACAAGGAACCCAAAAATCAGGTTATCCGGCCCGCCGTTGCCTGCAGTAGGAATATCGATATGAACCGTAATGGTCACAGTGGAACCGACAGCAGCGGTATCCGGCTGATCAACACCGGTAATGATCTCCCCGCAGCAAGCCAACGCTATCCCGAGGACTACCAGGGCGCATAGCTGCCATAATCTCTTTCCTTTAATATGCAAATATAGTTTCATGCTTAAAACGGTTTATTGGGTCTTTTGAAACACGTATACATAGCTATTATTGGCACAACCCGGACTGAACGTGATCGTCAACTGTCTTACCCCGTTTACGATCGGGAAATTGAAAGCCGTCGCCACCGGCGTAGCGCCACCCGCTTTAAAAGATATCTTGAACGGATATTTCGGATCATCCAAAGCATAGGTTCCGTCGTCATTCACCAGGAAAGGCACTTTGTTGACCAGCGTATATTTGCCATCTTTAAAGTTGATCCTGAACTGGCTGAAATCGACGATAGTGGTCAGGTCGGCGCCGTTGCGGGTCGCTCGAATAATGCGCCAGTTGCCGCTGATATCTTTAACTGCTTCCTGGGCCGGAGCCAACTTTTCTATTTTGCAGGAGCTGAAACCAATGATTATCGCCAGCACCATCGCGCAATTGCCCCATGATCGATTGCAAAAATGTCTCATTTTCTTACTCAGATAATTAATAACCAGGGTTTTGAACTAATTCAGGCGATTTTGCTGCCTCGCTCTGCGGAAACGGCCACAGGTACATCGCAGGCCTGAAATTCCGCTGCCTAACCGGAAAGACCTTATAGGTTACCGAATTGCCATTGCGGTCTACTTCCATACCCATTGTTTGGATATTATCGGTTTGCTCGGCTATCTTCCAGCGCCTTACATCCCAGAAGCGTTGTTCCTCAAAAGCCAGTTCTATCCGCCTTTCATTTTGTATCTCGAGCCGCATCTGGTCCTGGCTCAAGCCGGGCGGCAGTTGATATGGATTAAGACCTGCACGCTGCCTGATGGCCTCGACCGCGGAATAAACCTGCGGAGTTGGACCATCGTATTCGTTAGCCGCCTCGGCATAATTCAATAGTATCTCTGCATATCTGATCAGCGGCCAGCACCGGTTGGACACGTGGGTAAAATCATTGGCCACCGCATTCGGGTCCATCATTTTGTTGGTATAGTAACCTGTGCGTGTGCCAATATTCACCGCATCCGGACCAGTGACTACCCCATTATAATTCCCAACAAAAATATTTACTGCGGAAAACCCGGATTGAAGCCGGTTCTGCAATTGTGTCTGGTCGTGTATCACGGTATAATCGAGCCTTGGGTCACGATTTGCGTATGGATTTTGGGGATCATAACCGGATGCCGGGTCGGTAATGGGCAGCCCGTTTGCCATCGGGAACGCATCTACCAATCCCTGCAGCGGGAAAGCGCCATTTTTCCCGGTCCGTGAAGGCGGATCCCAGAGGCTTTCAAAATCGACATTTGATCCGCGCATCAGCGGGAAGATATATTCCGTATTAAAGCGCAGGGTAAATAGCTGCTGAAAGCCATGGCCTGGCGTTGTATTATCGACGTTTAAAGCGTATGCCCCCGAGCTGATAAGGGCAGCCGCTGCATCCTCGGCCAGCTTCCACCTTTCCTTATCATAGGTAGGATAACCTACATACTGGGCTAAATTGCCCGAAGCCAAAGTAGTACCGTTGAATAACGGACTGGCTGCGTATAATAACACCCTTGATTTAAGTGCAATGCAAGCGCCTTTGGACGCCCGCCCATAGCTTAAACCTGTTTGCGTCATTGGCAACACATTCGCCGCGGAATCGCATTGCGCAGTAATATAATTTACGCAATCGGCATAGGTATTACGCTTGGCGGGTATATTTTCGGTATAGGTATATATACTATCGCCCACCAGGTGAACCCCTCCGTAATGCTTTAATAAAATGGCATAATACCAGGCACGCAAAAACCTTGCCTCGGCTTTCAGCTCATTTTTGCTAAATGCTTTTATTGGCGTACCAGGAATGTTTTTTAAGAATTGATTGACCGCCCTTATATTATTGTAGCACGTTTTATAGGCATCATCGGTAATAACAGCCGCATTTACTGTACCTGTTTCGAATGCAAGCGCCGTCGAACCGGTCGTAGAGGAGACTTCAGCTTCATCCGAGGCGGCGTCAAGGCCGCCATTGGTAGTTAGCGAACTGTTTAAAAAGCGCCCCGGATTAAAACTGAACCCGGCGTGACTATAGATATCGGATAAAAAGGCCACTGCATTGGCGCTGTCGGCAAAAACGGTCTTTTCTGAAAGATTGGAGGTTTGTGTTTGGCCCAAAAAACCATCCTTTTTACAGGAAGCCGCCAAAGATATTAATACTGCCGAAAGGCACCACAAGTAAAGTTTCTTCATATTATAAGTCCACAAGTAGCATTTTTGGTTCTAAACAGCAGTAACTTAGTTGCCACTGGTATAATTGGTACAGGATCGCCGTTGGCGGGTTTATAATTATCCTGCTAAATTATATCATAAAATCGATTTAGCAAATAATTATTAAACTTTTTTTAGATTTTTTAGACTTTATTTCATCATTTTTAATTTATCGGGGACGATTTGCCTATTTCGTAGCATGCAGGCCCTTTTTTGTTTCCCAGCCGGACAGATGCCGGCTAAAAAACAACACCTGGTAGACAATAGAATTACCCCAATACTCCCAGCTATGTCCGCCATCGCGCACAATGAAGTCGTGCGGAACTTTCATTTTTACCAACCGGTTGTGCATTTCCATATTGGAAGGGTAAAAACCGTCGCTGTATCCGCAATCGAATATAATCGACAGTGAATTTGGTTTTAATTGATCAAGCATATTGATGACGCTGTTATCTTTCCAGCGCTGCGGGTTACTTTCGTAATCGCCCAGCACCTGGCTGATGCCAAAACTCTTTGAAAACGGTACCAGGTCCACACAGCCGCTCATACTCCCGGCTGCCCCAAAGGTGTCCTGGTGCCTGATAGCGAGGTATAAAGCGCCGTGGCCGCCCATGCTGAGGCCGGTAATGGCTCTCCCGGAACGATCGGCTATGGTCGCATAATGATGATCGATCCACGAAACGAGTTCATTGGCCACGTAAGTTTCATATTGCCATTCTTTGCTCATCGGACTATCGAAATACCAGCTTGCGAAATTTCCGTCCGGGCAAACGATGAGGCAATGATACTGATCAGCAAGCCGTACTACGTCAGGCACTTTCTTTACCCAATCGGAATAATTCCCGCTGAAACCGTGAAGCAGGTACAGCACGGGATATTTTTCCTTTTTGCTGTAATCAGCCGGACTGATCACGACCGCCTTAATATCTTTGTTCATGGCGGCGCTGTGTGTAACAACGGTGTCTACCTTCGCGGCGCTGGCCTGCAGACAGATCAGCAGCAATCCGAGCCCGGCGAGATAAAATTTCTTAAAAAGTTTAGATATCATATATCAAGTATTTTGAATTTTAATTCTCATGTACGATCGTGACCCGCCGATTTTGCGGCTTATTGATCGCATATATCTCGTCGATGAGCACATTCATCTCTTTTTGCCATGCATCGCGCAGTGTTTTAAAACGTGCGCGGGAATAGTTGTCCTTGTTGCCGTTAACAAAAATGTCCTTTTGCGCATACTTATTTATCGTATCCATAGCAGCTACGCCATCTTTATAAAGCATGCCCTTCCCTTTCAAAAAGTCAAACTCCATCCAGACATACATCCTAATCCTTCGCTCGATGTCCCACCTTTCTTCATTTAGTTCCCGTATCTGCACCGCCTGCTGGTATTGAGGTGTTGATTTGATTTCCGCCAGGTTTACACCCTCCTCCAGTTCTTTGGCTGTGCGGCTGCCGATAGGCTCGCCATCGATCATCAGCTTATAATTCCCATCCTTCAGACCCTGTACCTTCAAAAGTTCCTGGTTAAATTCACTATTGAACGGCACAAGTTTTAAAGCCTCCGCCTGGCTCTTATGGTTACCCCAACCCCTTGGCGTTGTATCCAGCGGGTAAGGAAGAGACTGTGCGAGATAATAGAAGGAAACTGAATCGGCATTGCCGGTTACTTTAGTGATCTTACAATTTGCCGCTTTCAGCACCTTCTGGTTTTTTGCATTGATATCCACGTCAGCCACAGGATGATTGGCCAGTCCCTGTGCCTTCAAAAACAGATATGCCATGATCATGTGCCCGTCATTATCCGGATGGATACGGTCGTTTGGCGTCAGGCTGAACATTGTGTCGCGCTGCTGTTGCTGCAGGTTTATATTGCGCATCGGGTGAAAGAAATCGACAATACCCCAGTTGTTCTTCTTTGCCGCCGCCTCCTGGAAGTCGATGATCTTCGAAAAGGCTTCTGCCTTGCCGGGATAAAGGTTTTTTGTGGTGAATTTACTCGTCTCATCATACGGTGAGCCCAGGATAATGATCTTACGGATGTCGGTCCTTGCCTGTAGCTTCTGCTCCAGCATTCCGTAATATTTGTAAGAATTATCGATCTTGTTCTTCATAAAATCCGAAGCATCCTTGCGGTACCATTCAAAATAACCGCAGTCGTTCATTCCCCAGGTAAGGGTCAGCACGTTTGGATTTTTGGCCAGCACATCATCGTCCAAGCGATCGTACATCTGGCCCACCCAGTCGCCTCCAATGCCTGCATTATAACATGTGATGCGCGCGTCCGGAAAATGCGTCATATAATAAAGCCAGATGTAAGAGTGGTAATGGCCACCATCGGTTATGCTATTACCCACAAAAGCCACCCTGTCGCCGGCCTTGAACGGGGCCACTGTTTGCGCCTTGCTTAGTTGATATCCTGCCAAAAGGACAAGCAGCAGTATAATTTTCCTCATAGTCGTATTTATGTTTTTATCAATCTTTTATGCCTTTACCCGAAACCCCCAGTGTTCATTAGGCTGCGGGCCCATTGTTAATTCCAGTTGGCCGCCGGCAACTATGTCATTATAATCGAGGTAGCATTTATTATAGGTTTTGCCGTTTAATTTGGCGCTTTGGATATAGATGTTTTTGTCGCTGTTGTTTAGCGCTGTTATGGTAAAGGCCCTGGCCTTACCATTAGGGGAAGGTATCCTGATTATGATTTTACCAAAGACGGGACTGGTTATTTCCTGCCGGGTATCGCCGGGGCAAACCGGGTGCAAGCCACTTGCAGCCAGCACATACCAGGCCGACATCTGGCCAACGTCCTCGTTACCAACCAATCCTTCTACGCCATCATGATAGGCTCTGCGGCATATCGCTCTTGACCATTTCTGGGTCAGCCATGGCATTCCGAGACGATTATACAGAAAGGCAACATGATGCACCGGCTCGTTGGCATGATTGTAATAATCGTTCCACATCATGTTTTCCGGCGTTTTGGCGAAGAAATTGTTCAGGTCGGCAATAACTTTCTCCTTGCCTCCCATCAGCTTTACCATGCCATCCACATCATGCGGCACAAACCAGCCTTGCTGATACGGATTAGCCTCGAAAGTGCCATACCACTGCGTCAGTCTGCCCGAATCGGGCCAGGCGGCCCACTTACCTGTACTATCCTTCGGCCTGAACCATCCTTTATCCCGGTCATAGATATTCTTATAGCTTTGGCTGCGAATTGCGTATTTGGCTACATCGCCGGGGTGTCCTGTCCATTTTGCCAGTTGCGACACACACCATTCTGTGTAGGCATATTCAAGTGTCAAAGCGATGCTGTTGGGCTGCGGAGCATATCCACGGGTTCCATTGCCAAAACGTTCAACCGATCCCACACACAACCGGTAAGCTTTTGCTACATCATAATTTCTTATTCCCTTCGCATAAGCATCGGTGATCACCGATACCGCGGGATTGCCGAACATGCAGCCGCTGTAAGCATTCAGCAATTCCCATCTTTCGAGATAATCTTTATGCTTTTCGGATGCCAGCGTAATCAGCGAATTGATCATATCACTAACCAGGGCCGGATCGATAATAGTTTGCAGGGGCATTTGACTGCGATACACGTCCCAGCCGCTAAAAACAGTGCGTTTTTTGAATCCTGTTGATCGGTGAACCTTACCATCGCCGCCGGGATAGCGCCCATCAACATCGGTAATAATGCGCGGGTCGATCATAGTGTGGTAAAGCGCCGTATAGAACACGGTCTTCTGCTCCTCCGTCCCGCCTTCAACCTTAATTTTCGAAAGTGCCTTATCCCAGCTGTTCACAGCTTGCTGATGAACCGCGTCAAAATCCCAGGTCTTTATTTCCGATCCGAGGTTTTTCCTGGCGCCTGCGATATCCACATAGGACATACCGGCACGCATTTCAACCTGTTCATTTTCCCGGGTCGCGAATTGCGTGAAGAAACCCAGGTGCTTACCCCGTTTTTCCTTTAATCCCTTTAATACAGTGGCATTGGCTACCCGGGCCTGGTATTTATCGCTCTCCACGTCCTCCCGCTTGCGGGGCCAGCCATCGGGTATATCGGCGCTCCAGATACCATAGTCCTTCAGCGGCTTACTGAATTGCGCATAAAAATATACCGTGTAATCCGCTTTTCCAGCGCCATCGCCCCAGCCACCGCCGTCGGGCGTGCATTTCATCCAGCCTTCTATGGTATATTCGTTTACAACCTTCACAAACTGCAAGGTCGAAGTGCCGCCAACCCGGCGGGCCAGGTCGATCTGGATTCGCGAATCTGCGCCTTTAGGGAAAGTAAACCTTAACATGCCGCTATGCGGGGTAGCGGTCATCTCTGCTTTAATATGATAATCAGTGAGAAATACGCTATAATACCCAGCGGATGCTTTTTCACTTCGCTTATCGTAAGATGAACGATAGCCCGGCGTGCTTCTGTCTAATTTGCCTGCCGCCGTGTGCAACTGACCATTTGAAGGCGTAACCAGGAAATTACCCATGTCGCCATACCAGCCAACGCCGCTCATTTGAGTAAAGGCAAAACCTTCAATACTGGTATGCTCGTCGCTGTAGCCTGAGCCGTTGTCTCCGCCGGTAATCGTATTTGGGCTTACCTGTACCATACCATAAGGCGTGGTCGCGCCGGGGAATGTTTTGCCAAGGCCATGATAAATGCCTGCAGCGGCCGAACTGCTGCTTGCCCCTATCATAGGATTCACATAAGAAGACAGTTTTTGCGCGCTGCCTGCCATCGCTGCAAGCGAAAGCGCGGACGCCAGTAAAAGTCTCCCAGAAATCTTAAATACCCGGAACATGGTGGTTTACTAATTGGGTCAGATTGGTCAAATCTATTTAATAAAATCGTTTTAGCAAATTAATTTCGCAATATTTCAAAGTTGTTTACCAGTATCTATTGCGATGCCGTCCCTGTTCTCATATGGATGAATTCGATAGTCCGGATACCGAAGCGCGGAATATTCAGGGTTACCCCATCCTGCCCCGGTTTCAATGCTTCTATTTGAACACCGTCCAATGATCGCACGACAGCTCTATCGTATTTAAAATTTGGTCTTATCGATTTAAGTCCGCTCGTTCCTTCGGCATTAAACACGCGCATGGTGAAATCGTCACCCTCGGTTTTGGCTGCAGATAGAACCAGCCCGTCCGTTGATGAAGCTATCATAGGTTTGGGCATTTTAAAGCCGGCATTGCCAACGATAGCAACAAGCGGCTGATTCCAGTCAGCGGATGCTGACCATATTTTGGCCTGGTCCCATTTGCCTTTATGCGGCATAAGGGCGTAATGGATATGTGTGGGGCCATTAATGGTATAATTCCGTCCCCATAAACCCATCCCCGAGTATTGCACGACCAGCCCCAGCGGAAAGTGTTCGCCGTGAACATAAGCTGTTGTATGATCGGTGAACAAAGCCATTCCGTATTGATCTTGGACGTCCGTCACATCGACCCAATTCAGAAGGACATTGTTCTTGATGCTATCCCAGGAAGTGTAAAAAGTATTTCTCAGCCGGCTTTCAGTTACATCGAATGGTGCGTTCTTATATACCCTTTGCCCTTTGAGGCTGAGCGGAAAAACAGCCAGAAGCTTATTGCGGTCATCATAAAAAGCTTTGTGATAATTCTTCCAGTCATAGGTTCCGGGTGGTGTGGTCTCTCCTATTCCAACATTGTGCTGCCAATTGATATTCAGCCCAACATCAATGATCCTTTGATGCTCCGAAAGCGCGATTGTCTGTGTCCAGGGTGTATTATCGATAGTACCGGATACCTGTACTTTTACGCGGACCGGCCCGTTTTCGAGTATCTTTATTTCAGCAGGCGACTGGTCGGACTTCTTTAATCCGCCGTCCTGGTAAAAATTTCCCCGCAGGGTATTAAAACCCAGGGTATCATGCTGATCGATAAACTCCTTATTCAATTGTTTATCATAAAGACTCATAATACTACCACCATGTGCCGAACTGATAATAAGCCGGTATAAATCCGTTTCCAGTTTGCAATCGCCATTTTGAAGTTTAATGGCCCTTGCGCCTTCCCTAATAGCAGAGCCATTTTGCAGGGCGAAACTGAACTTACTGACGCCAAATCCGGGCACTGCAGCCAGGAACAGTATTTTATTGTGACCGGTGGAATCAGCTACGATTTGTGAAGCGACCTTCTGCCTCTTTTCGTCAATTATTGATATCTTTTTATTCGCGAATTCCGCCGGGACATCGGCTTCCACGATTTCGCGGCGCCGGTGAAGCTGGGCATTAAAAACACTAATCTCTGCCGATTGCCGTCCTTTTGCAGCCTGACCCTCCCTTCTATTAACCAAACTATCGCTGATAGAATCACTGTTATTTGTCCAGCTTAGCACTTTATCCGCCCAGGTGCTACCCGGTTTACCGTTATAAGGTACTATCCAGCAATCATGATGCTGGGAAAGTAAAAGCGTTCGCCAGGCGCTGTCCAATTTCGCCTGCGGCCAGGGATGTGGCTGATACAAATCTATAAGCGCTAACACTTTTTCGGCGCCGATCAACTTGTTTTCTGCTGTGCGCACCTGCTGTGCAATTCTTTGCGTCACCTGTGAACCCCAAACCAGGCTTACCAAAACATCTTCCTGGCTCACTTTCCATACCGGTGCGGGATCAGCCCTAACCACGTCAAAATATTGGCGCCAGGTTACATATTTGTTTTTTTTCACCGGCTCGTTACCTCCGCCCAGAAACGGCCCGCCTTTCCAGCCGGCGTCCTGCAAGGTCATGCCGATGGGATGTTTTATTCCCGCTCCAAATGAGGATTGAATATACTGAGGTGAATTATTCCATGCGATCGTCTGCCACGTCGATCCGGGAAGAAGCTTTTCGTTTTCGTAACGGGGAACTGTTAATATCCGGCCGCCGTCCGGCCCCTCCCAACTCACCAATTCCCCGCCATGTGCCCGCGTATAGCCACCAAAGCAGGTATTGGGATTTTTGAGCGAGGCGTATTTGATACCGAACGAGGTTAATATTTGCGGCAGGGCGCTTGTAAAGCAAGGTTCCTCTGAAGAATAAGATGTAAAAGTGATACCCGGAAAATGACTGCGCAGCATCTTCATACCGTAAGCGAACTGCCTGATAATGCTTTCACCGTCGATATTGAACAGGTAACTTTGCGCGTACGCCGGATTTACATATTCGATACGCCCGGTATACCCGGAGCCCGAGATCATGGACCTGAATTCGCTGTAGGCAACCGGATCAACCCTGGCGGCACGATCCCAGGTTTCGGGCTCGATCTCGAGGTTGATGTTCCAATACGGATGCTTTTTGAGCATATCCACCATAAACCGGGTGTTCCAATCGGGGTAGTGGCCCCAAACGCCGCCATGGTACCCGTCGATATAATAGGTAGTATCCTGACTGCGGGCTGAAAGCGGGACAGCGAGGCCGAGCATAGCTAAAATGGCCAGTCTCTTCAAATTTTTAACAGGTAAATGTTTTTTCATAGGTAGTTTATGAGCCGACCGGACGGACGGTAAAATGATGTATCCGGGGACGGTTAATGCGGTAAATTTCTGTGGTAAGCAATTCGATCTCCTTTTGCCAGGCCTCCCTGACACTTTTGAAACGGGCATTGCGATAAGTAGGCAAGGTAACAGCCACGAAAAAGTCTTTCTTTGCATAATTCTGCAGCGAATCGACTGTTGATTCGCTGTCGTTATACAAGAGTCCCTTCGGTTTTAAAATGGAGTACTGCAGCCAGTAATATTCGCGAAGGCGGCGTTCTATCTGCCAGCGTTCCTCATTCAAATGCATTACCGCCAGGGCTTGCTGGTATTGCGGCGTGGAATGGTACAGGGCAAGGTTTATCCCTGAATCCAGTTGTGCGCCTGACCATTTGCCGATAAAAGTGCTGTCAATCCGCAGCTCGAATTCCCTGTCGGCTGGTAAGCCTGAAAGTTTGAAAGTCTCCTGGTTGAACTCTTTGGTAAACGGGACAAGGCTAAGCGCATCGGCCTGCGACCTTAATTGCTTTCCCCCACCCTGCGGGATAGTGTCCAGCGGATAAGGCAATGATTTTGCCAAATAATTAAATTCGACGTTACCTGCAGCTTTTTTTAAATTGGCTATCGTACAGTTTTCTGTATGAATTGTGTGCGAATTTGCATTGATATTCACCACCGCTATATTTTTCCCCGCTAACCCTTGAGCTTTCAAAAAAATATAGGCCATTACCATATAGCCATCGTTGCCGGGGTGGATCCGGTCGCTGCCCTGGAGTGTAAAAAGCGAATCGCGTTGCTGCTGTTGGGCGTTTATCGCCAGCATAGGTCTGTTAAAATCGACAAAACCCCATCCATTTTTCTTAGCCGCATCCTGCATAAAAGCCTCAACTTTTTGGATTGCGGCATTTTTTCCGACCATCGGCCGTGCTTTTATTTTGGATGTTTCGTCATAAGGTGATGAGCCTATAAGTATTTTTCGCACCTGGGGATGGGCCGCTAATTTTTTCAGTATTTGCTGAAAGCTGGCATAGGAAACGCCGATCTTTTGCGCATAAACCGAGTCGGCGTTAGTACCGGTCAGAAATTGATAGCCGGTATCGTTCATGCCAAAGGTTAATGTCATTACGGTCGGATTCCGGCTGAATACATCATCCTGCAGGCGCTCGTCTATCTGCCGGGCTACATCCCCGCCTATACCGGCATTAAACATCCGCAACTGCATTTCGGGGAACCGCGTCATGTAATACAGCCAGATATAGGAGTGATAATGGCCGCCGTCGGTAATGCTATTGCCTACAAATACTACCCTGTCGCCATTTTTAAATGTTGCAATGGATTGTGCGGCGCTTCTAACCACCAAAATGGCGCTAAATATTACCGTAGTGAGGGTGTATTTATATCTCATCATCGAAAGTTTTCGGGTAGGATTTGGCTTACAAGAGGCGATATCTCAAAGTCGCCGGCGACAAATATGGAGAAATGAAATTCATTAATAAAACGATTTAGCAAAATTTTTACAATTCATTTGTCACAGAATTTATGCTTTGAGATTAAAATAAATCGTTTTAGCTTTGATCGCTTTAAAACTGTGCCTAAAACTGCTTTATGAAATTATTTTACCACTACCGGGACACTCTTTATAAATTTCTTTTGAACATCACTGCAGGCTGCGCCTGTTTTTTGCTACCGGCGACATCTGTCCTGGCACAAGACAGCGCTCACCTGCAATGGAACCTGAATCCGCAAAGTGAAACTGCGGGAACCGGTTCACAAGTTTCCTCGCCCGGCTTTAAAGCTACGGGTTGGATAAACGCTGTCGTACCAGGCACGGTCTTCTATTCCTATGTAAAAGCCGGCAAAGAAAAAGACCCGGATTATGCGGATAACATTTACCAGGTCGACAAATCCAAATACGATCGCCCCTTCTGGTACCGTACGGAGTTTACCGCTCCACAACTGAAGAAGGATAAAAGGCTTTGGCTTAAATTCAACGGGATCAATAAGACAGCCGAAATATATTTCAACGGGCAGCATTTAGGTACACTGAGGGGGTTGATGGAAAGAGGCATTTATGACGTTACCCAATGGGCCCATCCAGGAGGCAAAAATGCTATAGCGGTATTGGTGACGCCACCGCTTAACGATCGTCAGCATAATCACGGACTGGCGAATTGGGAAAGCCCAACCTATATATGCAGCGCCAGCTGGGATTGGATGCCTGAAGTACCCGGTTTAAACAGCGGGATAACAGATACCGTAGCAATTGCCACCACCGGCCCGGTAAGCATCAGTGATCCTTACATAAAAGCTGAGCTGCCAAACAATCACATCGCTAATCTCATGCTGACAGCTCAATTGCATAATGCGTTGGCGCAAAAAGTAACAGGGGTAGTGAGAGCGACGATCAACCCGGGGAATATTGTCATTCAGAGCCGGGAAATTACGCTGGAGCCAAATGGCAATAGGGCGGTCAGTTATGATAAAAATGATTTCGCTTCGCTTAGTATCCGGAATCCTAAACTGTGGTGGCCAAACGGATACGGCGCACAACCACTTTACGAGTGCAAAGTTGAGTTTGTGGAAAAGGGTGCCGGTATCTCGGACCAGGTGAGCAAAAACTTCGGCATACGCAAAATAACCGCCGATACAACTACTCTCAACGGCCCGTGGCGAATCTCAGTAAACGGCGTTCCTATCCTGATCAAGGGCGGTAACTGGGGCATGTCAGATTATATGCTCAAAGTGCGCGGAAAGGATTACGAGCCCAGGATAAGGTTCCACAAGGAGATGAATTTCAACATGATCCGCAACTGGACCGGCGAGGTTACCGACGATGCCTTCTACGACTATTGCGACAAGTACGGCATTATGGTATGGGACGATTTCTGGTTGAACAACATGGGAGGTATTGACAGTATAGGGATGTTCAAAAGGAATGCCATTGAGAAGGTTAAAAAGCTTAGAAATCACCCATCCGTTGTGATTTGGTGCGGCGCCAATGAAGGTGTGCCCGGCGGCGATCCGAATGGTTCAATCAGTAAGGCTATCGAGTATGCTATCAAAGAATATGATGGCAGCGACAGGCTTTATTTCCCGCGCTCCAATGCGGGTGTTACCAATCCGAATTTTTCTATTCATGGAGGAAGCCGCAATCTTTCGGGGAGTGGTATCTGGAGCAATGTAGACCCTAAAACCTATTTCACCGATCCACGTAATGGATATCTGTTCTCGAAAGATAGCTATGGATTGAGAAGCGAGCTCGGTATGGCAACTTTTGTCAATATCGAAAGCTTTAAAAAATTTATGCCGAAAGAATACTGGGTAGCGCCAACACCAGAAGCTGTAAACAGCAAAACCAATATGTGGGCGCGGCATTATTTCAGTACGGATGGCGCCCTGGGCGGCGGCTCGAACCCGGTGAAATATATCAACGACATCAATCATAGCTACGGGCAGGCAACATCGCTGGAGGATTTTTGTAAAAAGGCCCAATTGATGAACCTGGAGACCATGAAGGCTATGTATGAATCCTGGAACGATCACATGTGGCATGATGCTTCGGGTATGCTCATTTGGATGAGCCAATCCGCCTATCCTACCATGATCTGGCAAACCTACGATTACTACTATGACCTGACGGGTGCTTATTTCGGCGCCAAATCAGCGTGCGAACCTGTTCACATCCAATGGAATCCTGCTACCAATTCGGTCAAAGTGATCAATAATAAACCTTATGGCTTAAAGGGTTTGAGCGCTGAGGCAGTGATTTATAACAGCGACGGAAAACCTGTAAGCGGCTATGGCAAAAAAGCCACCATCAGCATAGAGCCGACATCAGCCAAAGAGGCTTTCGTACTGGATTCGACCGTCGGTAATGGGAAGCTATCGGATATTCACTTTTTGAGACTGAAACTGTTTAATGATCAAGGCAAATTGATCGCCGAAAACTTTTACTGGATGGGCAATACCTATCTTGACTACACAGGCCTCCAAAAGCTGCCAAAAATTGGCGCCGCTCTTAAAGTTAGCAAAGCAGTAGTATCAAATTTGAATAATGGTCATCAGTTGTTAACCTATACTATCACAAATACAGCCACAAAAGCACCTGCATTTGGCATCCGTGCCCAATTGCTGGATAACAAGGGCAACCAGGTATTGCCAGCGATATTTGACGACGGCTATTTCACCCTGATGCCCCGCGAAAAGAAGTTACTGCGTGTTGAAGTCGATCCGAAATTGCTTAAAAACGGTTATAATATTTCCGCCAAGGCATTTAACAATTAATGGCAATGATTAAATTGAGCTAATCACTAAATTACTTGATGAAACCTTTTTTACAAGTCCTGCTTTTCTTTTCTGTTTTGACCTTTGCATCCCATGTCAAAGCGCAGCCTTCTCCCGCCCTGCTCCGTCAAACGCCCTGGAATGCGCAGTGGATTGACGTACCCGGCGATAACGGCGTTAGCTACAGCGTTTTTTATTTTCGGAAAAGCATTGATCTTGCGGCTAAGCCAACCTCATTCATCGTGCATATATCGGCCGACAACCGGTATAAATTATATGTGAACGGCACCCTGGTATCACTGGGGCCCGCGCGCTGCGATACCTATTACTGGAACTACGAAACGGTGGACCTGGCGCCATACTTGTCCGCCGGAAAAAATACCGTAGCAGCGCTTGTGTGGAATGAGGCTCAATATGCCCCCATGGCGCAAATTAGCTTGCGAACCGGCTTTATTCTACAAGGCAATTCGGCAACAGAAGAAATACTCAACACCAATGTTTCCTGGAAATGCTTCCGGGATGCCGGGCGCCAGCCGATACCCGGTTATTTTTTTGCCGCGAGCAAAGGCGAAATGGTGGATATGAACCAGGCCGTTAAAGGCGATTGGACAGCTGTCAATTACGATGACGGCGCCTGGCCGGCGGCGGTTAAAGTGATGGATGGAACACTTAAAGGGATGTCGTGGGGAATAGATTGGGCATTGGTACCTTCATCACTACCGCCAAGGGAGATGACCTGCCAGCGCATCCTTAAATTGCGCAATGCAAACAGTGTAAACGTTCCGTCGGCGTTCCCGGCACAAAAGGCGCCGGTAAACATCCCGGCCAATACGACCGCTACGATATTGCTGGATCAAACTTTTGAAACAAACGCTTATGTCACCTTAAATTTTAGCGGTGGTAAGGATGCGGGAATATCGCTGGGCTATGCTGAAACATTGTATGACAAGGGCAGTCACGGCACGCGTAAAAGTAACCGGAACGATGTAGAGGGCAAAGATTTCATAGGGCGTATAGACAGCCTGATCTCCAATGGCAGTGATGGGCAAACGTTTACAACATTAAATTTCCGTACTTATCGTTATATCAAACTCATCATACAAACCAAAAACGAGCCGCTGACCATCGATGATATTTATGGCACTTTCACGGCTTATCCTTTTAAACTGGCGTCGGTATTTAACACAGACAATACCGAATTAAAGCAAATATTGGATATCGGCTGGCGCACAGCGAGGCTTAACGCATGGGAGACCTATACCGACTGTCCATACTATGAGCAATTACAATATATAGGTGATACGCGGATACAGGCTCTGATATCTTATTATAACACCAATGACGACCGGCTGGCCCGAAATGCATTAAACCTGATGGACCACTCGCGTTTAGCAGAAGGTATTACCAGGAGTTGTTATCCAACTAAAGGAACACAGGTTATTTCCACTTTCTCGCTGTGGTATATTTGCATGCTGCACGATTACTGGATGTATCGTAACGACAGCGGTTTTATCAAAGATAAATTGGTTGGCGAAAGGGCAATACTGGATTTTTTCGGCAAATACCAGCAGCCCGACGGATCAGTAAAAGATATGCCCTACTGGGCATTTGTAGACTGGGCAGGCAATTTGGCCGGGCAAGTAAAGGGCAAAGACGGCAGTGCCGCCATATACGATTTGCAACTACTTTGGGCATACCAGTGGGCTGCAGAAATGGAATCGAAGCTTGGCCTCAAAGAACTTGCGACAATTTACGGTCAGAAAGCGGCGCAATTAAAGGCAACTATACGGCGTAAGTATTGGAACCCGGTTAGAAAACTATATGCCGATACCAAAGAACAAAACGGATATTCGCAGCATGTTAATTCGCTGGCCATACTTACAGGCTTAGTGAGCGCCGCCAATATGCCGGCTGTTGTTAACGCATTGCTTACCGATAAGAGCCTGACACAATGCACCGTTTACTTTAAGTATTACCTGCACCGGGCGCTGACAAAAGCAGGCCGTGGCGACGATTATATCAAATGGCTCGGGATTTGGCGTGAAAATATAGCAATGGGCCTCACAACCTGGGCCGAGGATTCGAGCCTGCAAACAGTGCGTTCGGACTGTCACGCCTGGGGCGCCAGCCCGAATATCGAGTTCTTCCGCACTATTTTGGGTATCGACAGTGATGAGCCCGGCTTTGCCAAAGTCAAAATACAACCGCATTTAGGCACCCTCAAAACGATTGGCGGCGAGATACCTCACCCTAACGGTAAGATTGCTGTAAACTATACGCTTAAGAATAACAAATGGCACATCAACATCAGTTTGCCGCCCAAAACCACCGGCAAATTCGTATGGAAAGGGCACATTTACTTATTAAAGGAAGGGACAAATCTATTGGTAATTTAGGAATGGCTGTACAAAATGTCCACTTGGGTTCGAGTGAAAATGGGGTAAAAATAATATGAAAGAAAAAAGGCCTGTAAATGATTGATTTACAGGCCTTTTTTCTTTCAGCGGTGAGGGAGGGATTCGAACCCTCGGTACAGTTTCCCGTACGTCAGTTTAGCAAACTGATCCTTTCGGCCTCTCAGGCACCTCACCTTTTAAAACAAGAAATCCCTTTTTTAAAGGGACTGCAAATATAGCAATTCGGCTTAGCCGTCAAAAAAATTTTGGCTATTAGTTTGCTTACTTAACAATCGGATAGAAAAATACCATGTTCCCCTTCAATGGTCTTTGCCAATCATTAATAAAACGATAACTTCGTTCAAATTGTGAAGATCGCAACCAATTCGTCACAAAAACCATTAACCAAAACAAAACCTGTAAAACTTAAATATCATGACAAACAAGGAATTTTTTATTCAAACCTGGCAGGGCGAAATGCCGCGTACGCTCGGTGCAGTAAATGGATTGCCAGCCGACATGACCAAACTGGACTATCACTGCAATGAAAAAGCCAGGTCGGCGGAGGCGCTTATTAGTCATTTCCTGGGTCACGCAGAAGCGCTGGATAATGGCATCGGTAGTTTCGTAGCCAATGAAAAAGGCGCTGTGACAAAATTTACCACCAGGGAAGACGCGGCAAGCTACTTTGAAAAACACGCGACATCCATAATTGAAAAGTTGAAAGATGTCGACGATGAAACCTGGGAAAATCAAATGGTGGATTTCCAGGTTGACGGCCGGACCGTTTTTGCAGCTCCTATGTTCAATGTGTTCTGGGGAGTGATGTTTGATATCATTCATCACCGCGGCCAGCTAAGCACCTATTATCGCAACATGGGGGTGCGTAACCCATCCATCTACGGCCCTACCGCAGAAGATATTGAGGCAATGTTGGCATCCCAGGCAGCGCAGAACTGATCTCTATATTCCCTGCAAGTAAAAAAGCCCGACTTTTGCCGGGTTTTTTACTTGTGATCGGTCAATTATTACGGTACTACTCCCTTTAAAATTTCTTCAATATAAGGCTCTTGATCAAAACTTGACCATTTATGATCTGAAAAGAGTTGCGTGATAATGTTATTTGGCCCAATATTTGACTAATGCAACCTAACTATTGATTTTCTCGTAACATGCTCCATTTCCTTAAACCCAAAGTCGGCCTTGGCTTCAATTACTTATTGAAGCATACCGGTAATAAAAATTAACGATGGAGAAACAAGTTTTATCAGATCAGCCGGGCGTTGAAGTTGCTTCTGTTGGAGAAGGCACGCGGTTATTTGATAAATTTAATGATACTTCGTTTGACTACCCCCGCGACAAAAGCCTGGCGGACCTGTTTTATGAACAAACAGAAAAGACGCCGGCTAATACTGCCCTCATTTATGAAGACAAAGAATATACTTATGCTGAGCTGAACGCCATAAGCAATCAACTCGCTGATTACCTGCGCCAAACATACGCCATCCGCCCGGAAGACCTGGTAGGGGTCATGCTTGATCGCAGCGAATGGATGATCATTGCGATACTGGGAATCATAAAAGCAGGCGGCGCCTATGTGCCTATCGATCCGGATTACCCGGAAGATCGCATCAATTACATCAAACAGGATAGTGCTTATAAGGTACTGGTTGATGCCCGCGAGTTGGACCGCTTTAAATTATCAATGACTAAATACAGTAGCCAGAATATAAAAAACGGTTTAAAATCGTCCAACCTTATCTATTGTATTTATACCTCCGGCTCAACCGGGAAACCCAAAGGTGTATTGGTTGAACATCGAAACGTGGTCAACTTGGTCTGGTCGCAGAAAGAGGTGTATAAAATGACGCCTGACGAGCGTGTATTGCAATTCACAACATTCACTTTCGACCCTTCCGCAGAGCAAATATTCATCGCTTTTTTGACCGGCGCAGCATTGGTTGTTATCAACAAGCTTACGCTGCTGGATATAAAAGCGTTTGAAAAATATATCATCGCGAAAAAGGTAACCCACATTCACGCAGTGCCTGCTTATCTTGCCGAGCTGTCAATAGCCGATATGAGCTGCGTTAAGCGGGTAATAACCGGCGGCGAGAGCTGCCTGCCTGCGCTTGCGTCAAAATGGAGCAGTCAATGCACCTTTATTAACGAATACGGGCCTACTGAAACCACCATCACATCAACTGAATATGTGTTAGACAAAGGCGGCAATCCTTATTCATTTATCCCGATAGGACGCCCGGTAGCGAATACCCAAATCCATATCCTTGATGAAAACAAAGGGCTGATGCCGTTTGGTGAGATTGGTGAGATCTATATAGGCGGCGATGGCGTAACGCGCGGGTATTTAAACCGCCCGGAACTTACCGCAGAAAGATTTATAGAAAACCCTGATAAACCCGGCGACACGATGTACCGCTCGGGCGATATAGGCCGTTGGCTGCCGGACGGCAATATCGAATACCTTGGCCGTATAGACGACCAGGTAAAAATACGGGGCTACCGCATAGAACTGGATGAGATAAGAACCGTATTGGAAGAGCATCCGAAAGTTTCGTCAGCAGTTGTAGTAGCGCGTGCGGTCAGCGGCGACACTAAAGAATTGATCGCCTATACCATCGGTACTGCAACAGCTTCTGAAATGAATGCGCATTTAAAATCGCGGCTGCCGACCTATATGGTACCGGGTTATTATGTGGAAATAGAATCATGGCCTTTGTCCAATGCAGGGAAAGTCGACAAGAAAGTTCTCCCGATGCCGGCAGAACGCTATAATGAGCGTGCAGATTTTGCCGAACCGGGCAGCGAATTGGAAAAACAATTGGCTGTCATCTGGCAAAAAAAACTGAATCTGGAACAAATAGGCATTGATGACAACTTTTTCGACCTGGGGGGTAGCTCATTAGCCGCGGTTGGGACGATAGGGCAGATCAACAACGAGCTGGGTTTTAATTTAAACCTGACGATATTATACCAGCTTCCCACCATCAGGCAACTGGCTAATAAAATTGAAACGAAAGATATATTTGATATTGACCCGATCATACTGCTGAAGGAAGGCACTGGTACGCCGCTGTTCATATTTCCGCAATGGGGCAGCTACCCTACCGCGTTCAATGAATTTGTAAAAACCTATCAAGGTAATAATCCACTATACGGGGTTATTTATCCCCAGGATCACCAGGACTTTCCGTACAAAAGCCTGCAGGAATATGCTAAATTTATTATAGGGCACATCAAAAAGCTATACCCGCAGGGGCCTTATAGCCTGTTGGGGTACAGTATTGGCGTGCGGATCATATTTGAGGTAGCGGTACAATTGCAGCAGGACGGGAATCAGCTGGATATGGTGGCGGCCGTAAGCGACTCACCGCCATTACCATTAAAACGGTTATTCCTGAGCAGGGAAGTGCGTGACGCGATCATGGTTTTAAGAAAAATCGAGCCAGGTTTAAAACTAAAATACTTGCACCGGCGATTGCCCCGCCTTATAGAATTAGTGGTGAAAGGCAAGCAAGACCCGCCACCCGTACAACTTGAAGTATTGACGCAAAGCCGCATAAGCGCAATACAACGTGCATACGGAACCAAACAAAAATACAAAGGCGAGCTGTTGCTTATCAACGAACCAAGTCCAACCCAGGGGAAACCGCATGAGTTCCAGCAGCCGGAGGTTTACCGCTATTCGATATTACCTAAGCTTTGGTACCAATACATAGACGGCAATGTCGTTCAAAAGATAATGGATGTCGGGCACTCCGATTTTTTAAAACAACCGGCGGTTACAGAACTAACGAATGTTGTACACAACTACCTCAAAGGCAATAAGCTGGAATAAAACAGAGCGGTTACGTTTCAAAATAACGGTAAGTGGGCATTAGCTATTTTGGCCTCCCGAAAAACAAGACATACCCATCAGCATCCTTCACTTCAAACCCGCGTAAACCGTCGTCGTCATCTTTAAGCGGCTGATGAAACGTTATTCCTTTTGAAGAATATTCTTCAAACAAAGCGTCCGGGTCAGTCGCGGATATCCAGGCGTCCAGGCGGGCCCACTGGTGACGGGTATGGTTTGGGATAGGTTTTATATCCGGGGCGACGCTTTAAGCATGATCGATATCTTCTCGCGGCCCACAATAGCGAAAAAAGGACCTTCCTCCGGCGCAATGTACCTTAGTTCGAAACCCAGTTTATCCACATAGAACGCGACGGAAACCCTTACATCTTCTACAATGAAGCAGGGCGCAACGTAGTTAAGATTTGTCATGGTTTAAATTTTTAAGATTAGTACTCCACTCTTACGTGGTATATACTCATCAGCATCCGCTTAAATATATCCTTGATGGTTTCAATATCTTTCAGGGTGATGTCGCTGTCTTTGAGCTGGTCCTGGTTCAGTTTATATTTTACAATTCGGTCGACCAGGTCATTGATCGATTTTTCGTCCGGTTCACGTAGGGATCGTGACGCGGCTTCCACCGAATCGGCCAGCATGAGCACACCCTGCTCCTTAGAGAAGGGTATTGGCCCGGGATAACGGAAAGTGTTTTCATTGACAAACTTTTCGGGAAAATTTTTCAGGAACGACTGGTAGAAATAATCAACCCGTGTGTTGCCATGGTGTGTACGTATAAAATCGATGATGATCTCGGGCAGGTTGGCTTTACGCGCCATTTCGGCGCCGGTGCTTACATGTCGGATAATGATCTGCGCGCTTTCCTCGTAAGAAAGTTTGTCGTGTGGATTATATCCTGCACTTTGGTTCTCGATAAAGTACATCGGGTTTTCCAGTTTGCCGATGTCGTGGTACAGCGCCCCTGCTCTAACGAGCAAAGCATTGCCGCCAATACGGAAAATAGCGTTCTCGGCCAGGTTTGCGACCTGCAGCGAGTGCTGAAAGGTGCCGGGAGCGGCAAAGGCCAGTTCGCGAAGCAAAGGTGCATTGGTATTGGTTAGCTCAATAAGTGTAATATCCGAGGTGATGCCAAAAACCTTCTCAAACGCATAAATAAGCGGGTATGCCAGTAGAGTAAGCAATACGCTTACAATAAACGGCACAAAATCCATCCAGTCTATATTCGAGAGACTGCCCTCGCGGATGAAGGATATGCCGATAAAAGCCGCAAAATAGGTGGAGGTAATGATGAGCGCCGAGGTAAGGAACTGCCCGCGGCGCATCAGGTTCTTGATGCTATAAATTGATACCATTCCCGCGGTGATCTCGAAGTAGGCGAATTCAAAACTGTTCGGCACAAAGAAGCCCCCGACAAGTATTACCAGAACATGAATGTTGAGCGCGAGGCGGGTATCGAACAGTATCCGGATAATGATCGGTACGATACAATACGGTATGTAATACAGGTTGGGCAGCTGCAGTCTTATGGCAAACGAAAGGCTGGCCAGCATAGTGGTAACAACCAGCAAAATTAGTCCTACCAGGCGATTGTCGAGGTAAATGTCACGCCTGAACAGGTACAGGAAAACCATCAGCAGAACAATGACAATAGAAACCAGCAGGAACTGGCCAAAAAGCACCAGTTTCGGATCGCCATTGATACGGGCATTGTCTTCAAAAGCTTTTTTATACGATTCCAGTTCCTGGTAAATTTTATCATTGATCACCGATCCCTGCCGCACGATCACCTCGCCCTTTTGGACCATGCCGCGCGTTAGCGAAAGCCCGTCGAGCTTTTCTTTTTCCTGGATGCCCGTCAGGCGGTCATCATACTTCACATTGTTCTGGAGGCGATTTTGTATCAGGTCGAGCAGGAATGCTTTATCAATGTTTTTCAGCTTGCTTATTTCGTCGCCGCAATATTTCAGCGCCTGCTCCTTGGTGAAAAGATCGGCCGTATTTTTGTCCGTGGCCACGTTCTTATCCAGTACGGTGATCTGGTAATTAGGCTGGCTTTGGGCGTATTTCTGGTTCAGGGTCATTAGCCCTTTTTTGTAGATGTCCTGCAGCAGGCGCTGCCCCTCATTAAAATATGTGTTCCTTAATTTTTCGTTAAGGCCGGCATTATGCCATTTGATCTCGAAATCATTTTTGTAACCATCTATTTGCTGTTGTTCGATATTATCATCGTACTGATAGATCGGTGTTATACTGCGCAATGCGTCCTGCTGGTCAGATTCGAGCTCCTGCGGCGTTTTTAGTATGGCAAAATTATAAGGGGATACCAGGTCCTTCTGCGTCCAGATGCGGCCGCGATCATACTCATACCGGAATTTGGCCTGCTTGGGCAACGTAAAGACAATAACGCAGATACTGGCCAGTACCATGGCATACTTCAGATACAGCGAGTATTTACGGAAAATAGCCTTTTGGCGCGAAGAAGAAAGTTTAGCCATCTGCTGAATTGAACGTTCAAAAATAGTTATTTGAGTCCGAAAGTCCGCGTAAGTCAGGAAGTCCGAAAGATTGTTTCCGCTTTATGTCTTTCGGACTTATGCGTCCCGATAACTATCGGGACGGACTTCCGGACTAAAAACCGTAAATTTGCGCCACCAATTATTCATATTCATGAAAGAAGTATATATCGTTTCGGCTACACGCACCGCTATTGGCAGCTTTGGCGGAGGCTTGTCGTCTATTTCCGCAACGCAGCTTGGCGCAATCGTTATTAAATCAGCAGTTGAAAAAGCCGGCTTGAAACCGGAACAGGTACAGGAAGTGTTTATGGGCAATGTGCTTTCGGCGAATGTCGGCCAGGCTCCGGCTACGCAGGCAGCTATCTTCGCCGGTCTGCCCTACCTGCCTGCAACAACGGTAAACAAGGTTTGCGCATCGGGCATGAAAGCCATCATGCTGGCTGCGCAGAGCATCGAATCAGGGCAAAACGATATCGTGGTTGCAGGCGGCATGGAGAGCATGAGCAATGTGCCTTACTATTTGGACAAAGCTCGCAACGGATATCGTTTGGGCAACGGGCAGATCATCGATGGTTTGGTGAGGGACGGTCTCTGGGACGTGTATAACGACTACCACATGGGCTCGGCCGCTGAACTGTGCGCCGCGGAATGCCACATCAGCCGGGAAGACCAGGATGAATATGCGACGGAATCCTACAAAAGATCGCAAAAGGCTCAGGCTGAAGGAAAGTTTAAAGATGAGATCACCCCGGTTGAGCTAAAAGATAAAAAAGGCGAGGTAACCCTGTTCGCAGAAGATGAAGAACCAAAAGCGGTAAAATTCGACAAGATACCGACGCTGAAACCGGTATTCCAGAAGGAAGGCACCGTAACTGCCGCCAACGCTTCCACCCTCAACGACGGTGCGGCTGCGGTCATATTAATGAGCAAGGAAAAAGCGGATGAACTGGGTATCAAACCATTGGCCAGGATTATTTCCTTCGCCGACGCACAGCAGGCGCCTGAATGGTTTACTACGGCGCCATCTAAAGCTATACCTTTGGCATTGCACCGCGCAAATTTATCGTCCGGCCAGATCGATTATTTCGAGATCAATGAAGCATTCTCGGTGGTTTCAATAGCGAACAACCAGCAATTGAACCTCGATTCCGCAAAAGTGAACGTGAACGGCGGAGCTGTGTCTCTTGGTCACCCGCTGGGCGTTTCGGGTGCGAGGATAATCGTAACTTTACTGCACGTATTGCAGCAAAACGGCGGCAAATACGGCGCCGCAGGCATTTGCAACGGCGGCGGCGGCGCCAGCGCAATGGTTATCGAAAATTTGCGTTAATGTACTGATGAAGAAACTCTTTATTTTATTTTTTATCACGGCTTTCGTCCCTTTGCTGGCATCCGCCCAGCATGCCGATGAAACCCCGAACCTCCAAAAACTGGCAGCCTACCAGGATTCGCTTAACGACCTTGGCAATCACCTGGTAAATGATACTATAGATGCACAGCGCATGAACGCCAACGCGGCTTTCATCAAAATGCTGGTGAAGGCGTTGAAAGTACCGCACTCATTCAATTTTCCTTTCGATTCGGTAAAGGCTTTCAAAGTGCTGAACGCCCCGGACAACCGTTTCCGCTTCATCACCTGGCATTTGGAGTTCGACGATGGCAGCTACCGGTATTATGGAACCATCCAAATGAACACGGGTGACAAACTCTTAATGTACCCCCTGGCCGATTACTCTCCCTTCATCAAAAAGCCCGAGGATACCATTACCGATAACAAAAAATGGTACGGCGCGCAGTATTACGATATCATCCCTGTTGATGCCGAGCACCCTTATTACGTGCTGTTGGGCTGGAAGGGCAATAATATAAAAACCACAAAAAAAGTGATCGAAACCCTGTCATTTAAGAACGATCAGCCGGTGTTTGGTCACAGTGTATTCGACGGCAATGGCAAAACCCGCAAACGCGTGATATTTGAGTACACCCGCCAGGCTTCGATGCTGCTGAGATACGATCCTGATACGCATACTATCGTTTTCGACCATCTTGCGCCGCAGGATAGCAGGCAAAAAGGGCATTACGATCTATACGGTCCCGACCTGACCTATGATGGCTATCGTTTTAAAGATGGTCGCTGGGTTTATGTAGAAAGCCTGGATATGCGCAACAAACCGAACAAAAGCGACAAGGATTACATCGACCCCAAAAAGCAGGCAGAGATTGATAAGGCGACGGGAGGAAACTGATTTTAGATTTACGATTTTAGATTTCAAAGCCGCTAAAGTCAAAATCGTAAATCGTAATAGCCAAATAATTACAAACCCTTCAGTAACATTCTCAGCACAAAATTTTGATTTAGCAGAATAATAGTATTTTAGTCAAATTTTTCATGACATTAATATGACTCAAAGCCCAGAGGCGGTTGCTGTAGCGCCGGTGCGAAAATCAAGATTTCCGAAGGCGGTACCCTTTATTATCGGCAACGAAGCTGCCGAACGTTTCAGTTATTACGGACTACGGTCCATTCTGGCGACTTTCCTTGTTGCCGAGTTTTACAATCCGCATAAAATTGCCGGTTTAGTAGAAAAAGCCACCGCCCAGGCCAATGAAAAAACACACCTTTTTGTCGCATTGTCATATTTTATGCCGCTTTTAGGCGGCCTTGCTGCCGACTGGTTCTTCGGGAAATACAGGGTAATCTTATGGATATCGCTGGTTTACTGCCTGGGTAACGTTTTTACTTCATCGTTTACTACCAGCTTACCATTATTTTCGACCGGCCTGGTTTTGATCGCTATCGGAGCCGGCGGTATCAAGTCGTGCGTTTCGGCCAATGTGGGTGATCAGTTTGACAAATCGAACCAGGATCTGCTCTCGAAAGTTTATGGCTGGTTCTATTTCAGTATTAATGCCGGTTCAATGGTATCAACGATGTTAATTCCCTGGGCTTATGCCAATTTCGGGCCAGCAATTGCGTTTGGTATTCCGGGTGTCTTAATGTTGCTGGCAACCATCATCTTCTTTTCGGGCCGTAAAATGTATGTTAAGGTCCCTCCTGGCGGAGTAAATAAAAACAACTTCGTTTTCATTTCGATCTATGCGTTGTTTAATGCGGGCAAAAAACAAAAAGGCGAATCGTTACTCGACGTGGCTAAAGGCAAATTCGACCCTGAAAAAGTGGAAGGTATAAAGGCGGTTTGGCGGGTTATGTTTGTGTTCTTTTTCGCGCTCGGATTCTGGGCAGTTTGGGACCAGAACCTTTCGGAATGGGTACTCCAATTAGAAAACATGGACCGTACTGTGAACCTTGGCTTTGTAAAATTTACCATGTATCCGGGCCAGGTGCAAACCTTCAACCCAATATTCCTGCTTTTGTTTATACCGTTATTTAGTTATTGGATATATCCCAAGCTGGAGAACACCAGGTTTAAAGCTACCCCGTTGCGCAGATTTGGCGCAGGTTTGATCCTTACCGCCCTGTCGTTCGTGATCATTGCGCTGGTACAAGCTAAAATCGATACGGGCGGGCACCCGTCTTTCTGGTGGCAGGTATTGGCCTATGTCGTGCTTTCCGCGGCCGAAGTGCTGGTTTCAATCACAGGTTTGGAATATGCATACACTCATTCGCCAAAATCGATGAAAAGCACTATGACGGCCGTTTGGCTAATGGTGGTAGCGGTGGGCAACCTGATCACTGCCTGGGTAAATGGCAAAATTGCTGAAGGCGGTTACTTTGCTACGCATCTCAAAGGCGCGAATTATTATTGGTACTTTGACGTGTGTTTTATTCTGGTATTTACTGTAGCATTCCTTATCGTTTCGCCATATATCAAAGAACGTAACTATATTGAAAATCCCGATGATGATATAGCCGGTCACAACAAGATCGTCGCCGATACAGACAATTTGTAATTTTCCGAAAGCCTGATCCCGGATATAATTTTCAAGCAATTGATTAATGCATTATTTTTGCCTGCTTTATTTTGTATTAATTTAACGCCCCTGCAGTGCCCGACAGCATCGTAATTATACCGACCTACAACGAGATCGAGAACATCGAACGCATCATCCGAAAAGTGTTTTCGCTTGACCATGAATACCATATCCTGATCATTGACGACGGCTCACCCGATGGCACACCTATCGTGGTGAAAAAGCTTCAGGAAGAGTTCCCAGGACGGCTTTTCATTGAAGAACGAGCGGGCAAACAGGGCCTGGGCACGGCCTATATCCACGGTTTTCGCTGGGCCATAGCACATGAATATGATTATATATTCGAGATGGATGCCGATTTTTCGCACAATCCCGACGATCTGCGCAAATTGCGCCAGGCATGCATAGATGGAGCCGACGCATCCGTCGGTTCACGCTATATTAAAGGTGTGAACGTAGTAAACTGGCCCATGAGCCGGGTACTGATGAGCTATTTTGCATCAGTTTATGTCCGTTTCATCACTGGTCTTGAGATACGCGACTGGACCGCGGGTTTTATGTGCTATAAACGAAACGTACTGGAGACAATAAAGCTGGATAAGATCAAATTTGTCGGTTACGCCTTCCAGATCGAAATGAAATACACCACCATCAAACATGGTTTCAAGGTATTCGAAGTGCCCGTCATCTTCACCGACCGCACCGAAGGCACGTCTAAAATGTCAACCAGTATCTTCCGGGAAGCATTTTTCGGCGTGATCCAGATGAGGATCAATGCGATGTTCCGGAAGTATCCTGAGGGTTGAACAATGTCGGATTTCGGATGTTGGATTTCGGAATTTTTTCTTTTTTTGTCGGCGGCCAAATCCGAAATCCAACATCCGAAATCCGAAATAAAAAACTAATTTCGTTGGTAATGAATGAACACCTCGATCCTGCCCCCGAGCGCCTCTCTCCTGCCGAACGCGACATTGAAAAAGTGCTTCGTCCCCAGGCTTTTGAGGATTTCACGGGTCAGCATAAGATATTGGCCAACCTGAAAGTCTTTGTTCAGGCGGCCCGTCAGCGGGGTGAAGCGCTCGATCACGTGCTGCTCCACGGGCCGCCGGGATTGGGCAAAACCACGCTCTCTTACATCATCGCCAACGAGATGGGCGTGGGCATCAAGATCACTTCAGGTCCGGTCCTTGATAAACCGGGAGACCTGGCCGGACTGCTCACCAACCTGGAGCCAGGCGATATCCTGTTCATTGATGAAATACACCGCCTGAGTCCGCTGGTGGAGGAGTACCTCTATTCGGCTATGGAGGATTTCAAGATCGACATTATGCTCGAGACCGGCCCTAATGCCCGCTCGGTGCAATTGTCTCTCAATCCATTCACACTGGTCGGCGCGACAACCCGTTCCGGTTTGCTGACCGCACCTCTTCGCGCACGTTTCGGCATTAATTCCCGGTTAGAATATTACGATGCTAAGCTATTGACTACTATTGTCCTGCGTTCCGCTTCGATACTAAAAACACCCATCAGCGATGAAGGCGCATTCGAGATAGCCCGCCGCAGCCGCGGCACACCGCGTATCGCCAATGCTTTGCTTCGCCGCACTCGCGATTTCGCGCAGATCAAAGGCGAGGGCCATATTGATACCGCCATCGCTAATTACGCGCTAAATGCGCTCAATGTCGACGAGCACGGCCTGGACGAGATGGATAATAAGATATTGCTCACCATCATCGATAAGTTCAAGGGAGGGCCAGTTGGATTGAAAACCATTGCTACGGCGGTCGGTGAGGATGAAGGCACCATTGAAGAAGTTTACGAACCGTTCCTTATACAGGAAGGCTTTTTGATGCGCACGGCCCGTGGCCGCGAGGCTACAGACAATGCTTACAGGCACCTTGGCAAAACGAGAACAGGTGGAAATCCAACGTTGTTTTAAAACCAAGGACCAATTATTTTGGCCGAATTCAAGCATAATGCTTAGATTTGATATTGCCGGTCAAACCAAATAAAACCCACCGGCACGAAAAACAGCTATTCACCTCATTCTTTATCCAATGAAAAGTAAGATCCTTGCGTTCATCGGTTCGATGGCGCTTTGTATAAGTTTTGCCGTTGCCCAGAAACTGAAAGTTTGTATTGTGGGCCTAAACCACGACCATATCTATAACGTCCTGAACGCCTACAAGAACGGACAGGTAGATATTATCGGCATAGCTGAACCCAACCATGAGCTATGGTCCAAATACGGGAAACAGTTTAACCTGCCTTACTCGGTTTTTTACGACGACACGAAAGCCATGTTGAAGGGCAAAAAACCGGACGCGGTTTTGGGCTATAATGCGGTTGGCGACCATGTCGATATTGTTGAAGTTTGCGCGCCCCTGCATATCCCGGTGATGGTGGAAAAACCCCTTGCCGCCACACTCGTACAGGCCAACCGCATCCAGGCGCTTGCTGCGCAATACCACATCAAGGTGCTTACCAACTATGAAACTACCTGGTACCCGTCGGGCAAATATATTTATGATGAGATAGCTGCGGACAGCATTGGTGTGATCCGAAAAATGGTGGTGCATGACGGGCACCAGGGGCCGAAAGAAATAGGCTGCAGCAAAGAGTTTTTAGCGTGGCTCACCGACCCGGTCCAAAATGGAGCAGGCGCGCTGAATGATTTCGGCTGTTACGGCGCCGATCTTATGACTTGGCTGATGCACGGCCAGAAACCGGTCTCGGTTACAGCCATAACCCGCCAATACCGGCCGACTGTTTACCCTAAAGTGGACGATGATGCGACCATTTTGGTGGAATACCCTAAAGCCATGGGCCAGATAGAAGCTTCATGGAACTGGCCCTATTCGATCAAGGACCTGGAAGTTTTTGGCGATCATGGCTACCTGCATTCGCTCAATGGCACCGATATCGATATCCGCATGCGCGAGAACAGGCGTAGTTCGGTAAAAGCCCAGCCGCTGCCTGAACCGATCAATGATCCGCTGGTATACCTCGACGCTGTTTTACATGGCAAACTGGCGGGAACTGATGACCAGGCGTCACTAAAATACAACATGATCGTGATGCAGATACTGGACGCGGCCAAGCGTTCGGCCAAGGAAGGCAGAAAGATTTTATTGTAAACCGGGAGGGTGTTTATTTGTTGATAATTAACATTTATTAAACTGGTAAATCTTATAATTTCGCCGTTGCAAAACAAACTCTACATTTATGTTAAAGATCAGGTCTACGCTTATCGCATTTGGAATATTTGCGTCCATAACAGCTTCTGCCGCTGTTACTTTCGGCCCTCCGCAGGGCGACAACGCAGCCATCATGGCGCGCAAACAGGTGCCTATCTTATGCTATCACCAAATACGTGACTGGAAGCCAACCGATTCTAAAACAAACCGTGATTATATCATACCACCCGCTGCATTCAAGACGCATTTGAAAATGCTGGCCGACAGCGGTTATCACACTATTTTGCCCGACCAGTTGTACGACTACCTTACCAAAGGTACTCCCCTGCCCAGCAAACCGATCATGCTGACGTTTGACGATACCGACAAGGACCAATGGGACATTGCCCGGCCCGAGATGAAAAAATACGGGTTCAAAGGTGTATTCTTTATCATGACCGTATCGATTGGCAAGGTTAAGCATTACATGAGCGCGGAACAGATCAAACAATTATCAGACGAAGGAAACGTAATTGCCAGCCATACCTGGAACCACAGCGACTTCAGAAAGCTCTCCTCGGCTAAAGATTGGGAAATCCAATTGGACAAGCCCACCAAAAAACTGGAAGACATTACCGGTAAACCCGTTAAATACTTTGCTTTTCCTTTCGGTGTTTGGAACGCACAAAATTTACCACAGTTACATAAGCGCGGCTTTAAGCTGGCATTCCAGTTGGGTGAAAAACGCGATCCGAACGATCCGCTGATGACCGTGCGCCGGATTTTGGACAGCGGGTACTGGACCGACAAAACGCTGAGCAAGGCAATTCACCAGTCGTTTAAGGGATAGCCAGGAAAAACATCTAAATTTATGGTTTACACTTATTTTAGCTGTTTTTGAGTTAAATTATTGATTATCAATTATTTAATTGTGAAAAAACATGAAAAAGTGTAAACCATGTAAACCCCCTTTGACGCATACCGGGTGTGAGACACTTACCCCCATGTACAAAAATAAACTTGACAGATCATTTGTTATGGTAGGCCGTCAACAAGGCATCCACACTAATACCGTTTATCCTCATTCCCGACAGGTTACAATCGTTAATAGACACTCCGCTCAGGTCGCAGCGAGTAAATGTGCTGTCGTTCAGATCGCAATACTCAAAGCGAACGGGGCGCTGCCTGAAATTCGGAAGGCCGGCACCCGATTACATGAGGGGCAAAAAATACACCTTGCAGGGCTGCGCCGTATTTGTGCTGAAGGATAACAAAATAGTCAAAGAAACCGACTATTTTGATCAGGTTGCCTTTCTGAGGCAAGCCGGTTTCTTCGACTAGATCGTTAAATTACATAATATGGCGCTGGCGCTCCTTTTCTTTATCCCGGTCCTTGTCGTCTTTTCTTTCTTTTGCGGGCGGGCCTGGATCGCCGTTATCGTTATCAGGCGTTACTGTGGGCACACGTTCCTTATCCGGCTTTTCCTGGTCGGTCGGTAGTTTGCCTTTTTCCAGGTAACTGTCTCCGTCCTTATTCGTGACGGAATCATCCTTATTCAGGATATGCTCATCTTTCGGGTTATTTAACATCGGGTTTTCCATAGCTTAAAGATTTTCGCCCGCCGGTCCCTGGTTCTTATTGGAGGAACGCATGGCGTTTTGTGACTTTAATTCGTCTACCGAAATATTGGCGTGTTCCATATGTTCATCATCATGGCTTACCCATTCAATGGCTTTGTCGAGCTCGGCCAGCGGGTATCCGCGCGATTCACCCGGTATAATGTGTGAAGCGGTGTCTGTGATCCATTGCACGCCCTTTTGATCAGTCACTATGGCAACCTTCCTCCAATGGCTGAAATGCTTGAGTCCGAGTCTAAAATCCTGCCACCAGGCCGCCGCGCTGAAATTCGTTACATCTGTTTCCAGCACCAGCAAATAATTGATCTCACCCTGGCGCGCAGCCAGTTCTTCCATACGCGGTATCAGTATTTTTTCGTAATCTTCTTTATCCACCTCACCCGTGGCGCGTATGCCAACTACATGGTCAGGCAGATCCCTTATAAACTGTAGCATCGTAGTATGATTTATAGTAACGTTATTATAACGTACCGCGCACCGTTCTGTTTCACCCGGAGGTCTTAACACGCAGGCGCATTTGTCGTATCTTTGCGCTGTGCAGCATAATTTCCAGGCATACAGCAATGTGATAAAAAAAGAGGCAAAAAACCTTGGCTTTATGTTTTGCGGCATAGCTAAAGCCGGTTTTTTGGAAGACGAAGCGCCTCGTCTTGAAGCATGGCTGAAACAGGGCAAGCAGGGCGAAATGCATTACATGGAAAACCACTTTGACAAGCGCCTCGACCCGCGACTGCTGGTGGATGGCGCGAAATCGGTGATCTCGCTTGGGCTGAATTATTACTCGGATCAGGAGCAAGCCGATCCATTCGCGCCCAAAATATCCAAATATGCTTACGGAGCTGATTATCACCACGTCATTAAGCATAAACTGAAACAACTGTTGGAGATCATTAACGAAAAGATCGGCGAAGTTAATGGCCGCGCCTTTGTTGATTCGGCGCCGGTGCTGGATAAAGCCTGGGCAAAAAGGGCCGGGCTGGGATGGGTGGGTAAGAATGCCAACCTGATCAGCACAAAAAAAGGTTCGTTTTTCTTTCTTGCCGAACTGATCGTCGACCTGGAGCTGGAATACGATATCCCTTCCACGGCCGACCATTGCGGCACCTGCACACGCTGCATCGACGCCTGCCCTACTGAGGCCATCGTAGCTCCTTATGTGGTTGATGGTAGCCGCTGTATCTCCTACCTGACGATCGAATTAAAAGAGCAGATATCATCCGAATTCCGGGGCAAGATGGACAACTGGATGTTCGGCTGTGATGTATGCCAGGATGTTTGCCCATGGAACCGCTTTTCGGTATTGAACCACGAACAGGCTTTTCAACCCAAACAAGAATTGCTTTCGATGAGCAAACAGGATTGGGAAGACATCACCGAGGAAGTATTTCAAAAAGTCTTCAAGGATTCGCCGGTAAAGCGTACGAAGTTTTCGGGACTGAAACGGAATATTGAGTTTCTTCGAAACGGTGATTAGAGATTAGAGATCAGAACTAGTGGGAGCTCGGATATCTAAGATAATTTTGCCTGATCTCTAATCTCTAACTTACTCAGAACGCAGGCTGTTCACAGGATTAGCCAATGCCGCTTTTATGCTTTGGTAGCTGATGGTGAGCAAAGCGATCAAAATAGCGCCTAAGCCCGCGCCGGCAAACACCCACCAGCTGATGGTTATACGTGCCGCGTAGCCTTGCAGCCAGTTGCTCATAAAATACCAGGCCAGCGGCGACGCGATGATAAAAGAAATCAAGATCAAGCGCAGAAAATCTTTTGAAAGCAGTGTAACAATATTTGCTACAGACGCGCCCAACACCTTTCTTACTCCGATCTCTTTAGTGCGGTTGATTGCGGCAAGCGCTGCCAATCCAAGCAAGCCAAGGCTGGCCAAAAATATGGAAATACCGCCCGCCATGCCGACAATGCCCGTCCATCGTTGTTCGGACCTGTAATAATTATTGACGTCATCATCCAAAAAACTGTACTTCATCGGGATACCCGGCGCAGCGTTTTTCCACGCTTTTTCTATCGCAGCAAGTGCCCGGGCAGGATTCCCTGCAGCTATGCGTACATAAAAATGGCTATATCCTTGGTCTGGAGAAATTTCAAACGCCTGGTTCTTTATCGCTTCTCCTAATGGCCGGTAGTTAAAATCTCTTACGACACCGGCTACGATAGCAGTTCTTCCCTGGAAATGTTTTAATTCTTTTCCAACAGCATTTTGATCAGTCCACCCGAAAGCTTTCATCATTGTCTCATTAATGATGATGGGCTTTAACGTATCTTTAAAGGATAAGGGCCGAAGGTTTTCACCGGCAATCAGTTGCATCCCTAGTACCTTGAGGTAATCGGGGTCAATGATATTGATGTCTGCGAACAGACCCACACCCGGGTCGGAATATCCCAAAAAGTTCTGCCCGGCCCCCAGACCTGCCGCGGCACTGGTGACACCAACAATTTCATGATAACCTAGCGCGGCTTGCTTGAATACCGGGAATATCTTATTCGGATCTGTTTGAGAAGCATCTATCGCGACAACATTTTCCTTATTGAAGCCGGGGTTTTTATTTAGCAAATATTTGGTCTGCTGAAGTATGATAATGGTCGAAACGATCAGAACAATGGATATAACAAACTGGAAGGTCACCAGTGATCTTGTAAATAAATTAGAGCCCCCGATCCTGATCTTATTTTTTAATACTTCGACAGGGTTAAAACCTGACAACACCAATGCCGGGTAACTTCCGGCCAATAATCCTACAACCAGCACTACGCCAACCAGCACTATATCCATTTGGGGATATTGCAAAAAAGAAAAGTGCAAATCTGTTCCGGATAACTGGTTAAACAAGGGTAATAACAATATCGCCAGTAATAGTCCTAAAACAGCTGAAGCGACCGAAAGCAGCAACGCCTCAGTAAGGAACTGGGAAATGATCTGTCGTTTAGCGGCACCCACAACTTTTCGCACGCCGACCTCTTTGCTTCTGCCCGCCGACCGGCCAATTGCCAGTGTGGTAAAATTGATACAGGCAATCAATAAAATTCCGGTGGCAATAGCTAATAATATCCAGATGATCTTGGGGTCAATTCTGCCATAATCTGTAAAGCCCCAACCGTTTAATTTCGTATCGGTATGAATGGAAAGCAATGGCTGAAGTCTGAAGCTTTCAGGTAACCCTTTCCCAGTCCAGTTGACCCCGAGCTTCTTCATATACGCCATATAATTTTTACTGTTGCTGACAAAAGCCGGCTCATAAGTTTCCATGAACCGTTCCAATTGCTGGATATCATTTGGTAATTTACTCCCAGGCCTTAACTGCACGTAGGTTTGCCTGACTATGGGGTGCCAGTTATTGCCGATCTCAAAATAATCCTGGCGATATGAATTGATAAACTTAAAGCTACCCAAAACATCAAACCTGATGGTGGAATTGGATGGAACATCCTCTGCAACAGCCGAAACCGTGAATGGATAATATGTTGTTCCCAATTGTATCTCAACGGTCTTCCCAACAATATCGTCAGAACCAAACAATTGTTTTGCTCTTGAAGAGGTTAATACAATATCGCTTTTGTTGCGCAAAGCTGTTGACTTTGTGCCATATTTTAACGGGAAATTGAATACAGAAAAGAGGGACTGATCTGCGAATCCAACCTCTGCGCGCAGTGTTTTATCACCTGTTTGCACAAGGTTCTCTCCCCAGGGTAATTGTAGTCTTACATAGTCGATCACATCAGGCATATCCTTTTTTATGGCTTCGCCCCATGTCTCAGATGTTCCGTTGGTATAATCCGTCTCCGCATTAATATTATTTGCGCTGGGTAACTGATCCCATATATAAATGCGGTATATGTCATTAGCATTTTTATGGAACTTGTCAAAACTGAACTCATGAACGGCAAACAACAAAAGCAAACTGAAGCATGCAATGCCTACCGATAAACCAAAAACATTGATAAAGGCGAAGACCCTTTGCTTTTGCAGGTTGCGCACGGCGATTATAAGATAATTTCTGAACATGGCGGGTATGTTTAACAAGGATACAACAATCCTCCAAAGAAGATGCCATGCTAAAATACGGCTAACTGTCAGCCAATTACAAAAAATTAATCCACGAAAGTGTTCGTATTTGATACAGCGGGTGTTCAGAGATGAACGGTTGTTCCTGTGGAACGGTTATTAGTTACCGGTTATCAGGGATATTTAACAATTAATTCCGACAACCGATCACCAATAACTGATAATTAATAACCGGTAACCAATCACAAACCCTTCTTAAACTTCTCCTTCAGCATGCTCAGCATGTCGTCATCCACCGGGCGGGCGGGTGAATCGTCCTTCTGTTTGAAAGGGCGATTTTGCTGGTTATTGTTGCGGTTATCGTGTTTGTGGAATTCCTTTTTAGGCTGATTTTGCGTCGGTTTTGGTTGAAATGTCTTGGGTTGATCTGCTCTTACCGGCTGTGCCTGGGGCGCGCTCGTTTGTTCTGTAGGTTTGGCAGTACTTTCAGCGAGTTTTGGCTGTGGCGGCCTCGCCATGCGTTCGGCCGTTCTTTTGGCATTCCAGCGGGTGTATATGTCTTCAAGCTTGCGTTTGGTGTACAGCGGGAAGTCGCCCTGCATCATCCACGAATAGTAGCTCGGCTCCATATTGAACACCTCTTCTACTTTCTTGCCCTTATGTTTACCGAAATTGAATACCTCTTCGCCTTTCTCGTTATAAACCATCCGGCCCGCAAAATCAAGCGGGCGGTTCAGGTTGGTGAATTTGTGAAGCCCTTCAACATCGTTCACAACCGGTTTGGTTATTTTGCCGGTTTTGTCTTCCCACTCGGCATCCTCATACTTTTGTATCTGGGCCAGCAGCACTTCCATCGTAGCGCGGGTATCGGCTTCCGCAGAATGCGCATTTTCGATTTGTTTATGGCAATAGAATTGATATGCAGCCTTTAATGTGCGTTGCTCCATCTGGTGGAAAATATTCTGCACATCCACAAAAAAGCGGTTTTCCAATTCGAATTGCACATTCGCCCGAAGGAACTCCTCCATCAACAAGGGTATATCAAATTTATTTGAATTGTAGCCCGCCAGGTCGGCACCACCGATGAATTCAGCTACTGAAGCAGCTAGTTTTTCAAACGCCGGTTCATCCTTTACGTGCTCGTCGTAAATACCATGCACCAGGGATGATTCAAGCGGTATAGGCATGCCGGGGTTGATGCGCCAGGTTTTTACTTCTTCGGTTTGATCAGGGTTAAGTTTGATAACAGAAAGCTCAACGATACGGTCAGAACCCACGTTTGTCCCGGTTGATTCGATATCGAAAAAAGCCAGGGGGCGTTTTAAATTCAACTTCATTTAGTATACAGTAGAGCCAGCAAAGGTCTTAAAAAGTTTTCAGCGGATTAAATTTTTTAAGTTTTTAATATCCTGATTTAATTTTTTAACTTGAACGACCTGAATTTTATGACGGATATGAAAAGATTACTACCCATTTTGACTGGTATTCTCTTATCGGTTAGCGCTCTTGCACAGGATTTTAAGCATGGCGACGTCAGCAGTGCCGAGCTCGATATGAAGAACTACGACAAGGATACTTCAGCGCACGCCGTGTTTTTAAACGAATACGGCGATTCACACATCGCGTTTGATAATGACTACCGTGTAAAAATGACCTTTAAGTATCACGCAAGGATCAAATTCTTTGACAGCAAGGAGTTTGAGAACCACGGTACCTTTGAGGTGCACGTATATTCAGGGGATGGGCAGGCCTATGAAGAAGTGCAGGATGTAAAGGGCACAACCTATTTCAAAGATGATAACGGCAATCTACAAAAAGAGGATCTCGACCCGAAAAAGGTTTTTACTACGTCTGACACCAAACATTGGAGCACGGTAAAGTTTGCCATGCCCGGTTTGCGGAAAGGATGCGTGATAGAGGTCAGTTACAGCGTGGTTTCGCCATACCTGTTTAATTTTCATTCGTGGGACTTCCAGGATGATATTCCGAAAGCCAGTTCGACCTATGAAGTGCATATCCCGGGCTTTTGGTACTATAACGCAATGCTGAAGGGCTACCTGAAACTGACCAGGAATACATCCACCCTTGAAAAAGCCTGCATGACCTACGGCACCAGCACAATGGGGAACACGGGAATTTCGGCTGATTGCTCACATATCGTTTATGGTATGGACAATATCCCGGCATTCGTTGAAGAGGATTACATGACCTCGCCTAAAAATTATATATCCGGTATTACTTTCGAACTTGCGGAAGAAACCGATATCAATACGGGGGCGAAAAGGAAAATCACCAAAGACTGGAAGGATATAGATAAGACCCTGAAAGATGACTTCTCCTTTGGCAGCCAATTGAAACGGGCAAGCCTGTTCAAAGACCGCATAGCAACCGTGGCAGCAGACAAGGCCGATCAACTGGCCAAAGCCAAAGCAATATACTACTATATCAATCATAATATCAAATGGAACGAACTGAACAACTACTGGAGCAATGACGGCATAAAACAGGCTCTCGATAAACATACGGGCAACGCGGGTGATATTAATCTCGCGTTGGTTACTGCTTTAAACACCGGAGGCATACCCGCCGATGCAGTGCTGTTATCTACAAGATCACACGGCGCCCTAACCAAATTATATCCGAACCTGGACAATTTCAATTATGTAGTCGCCAGGGCCACGATAGGCGATAAAAGCTATTTGCTGGACGGCACCGACCCAATGCTGCCATTTGGCATGCTGCCGATGCGCTGCCTGAACGACCAGGGCCGTGCATTCAGCCTTGATAAGCCTTCGGATTGGGTTGATTTGAATACCTCGCAGCGCGAGACCACTACTTACAATTTCGACCTGACGCTGCAGGCCGACGGCAAGCTGAAAGGCACTATCAAACGGTATTCGGTGGGTTACGATGCTTACTTGAAACGTAAAGAGATCAAAAAATTCAACAGTATCGACGAATATGTTGAACATGTGGAACAAGGGCTGGGCAAAGCCAAAATATTGAAATCTGATATCGTAAACCTCGATAGCCTTGAAATGCCCGTAGAAGAAAGCTATGAAGTGGAAATGAATCTTTTTAATAACATGAACCACGATAAGCTTATGTTCAACCCGGTGCTAATGGACCAGGTGAAAACAAATCCTTTCAAGCTTGCGCAACGCGATTACCCGGTGGATTGGGGAATGCCATCGGACGAACGCTTTATCATTACCATCCACGTTCCGGACCAGTATACTATCGAAAACCCGCCGCAAAATCTGTCTTTCGGACTGCCTAACCAGGGCGGCCGCTTCCTGACTGATTACCAAAGCGAGGGCAATACGTTCACATTTTCTTACGTTACCCAGTTCAACAAATCGATTTACACGGTCGAGGAATATCCTTACCTGAAGGAACTCTACAATAAAATAATACTGGTCGAGAAGAACGAAATGGTGTTCAAAAAGAAAGGATGAGGGCATTAATATTTTTAAGTCTGCTATTAGTCAGCGGGACTGCGATCGCGCAAAGCAGCTATGATACCGGCCTGATGCCGAAGGAACTGATGCCTTATGCCGGTGCGGTGGTGCGTAACGAGGAAATTACCACCGAGGTGAAGAGCCTGGATAACGTGATCTACCATGTGAAAAGAGTGGTCACCGTTTTGAATAAAAACGGTGACGAAGAAGCCGATCTGGCGGTGTTTTATAACAAGTCTACTTCGGTAAGATCATTAAAAGGAATCATCTATGACGAATTCGGCAAGGCAACGCAAAAAATATCTTCCGGTGATTTTGAGGACCTTGCAGCAACCGATGGCTTTTCACTTTTCATGGACGAGCGCGTAAAGCATTATACACGCGCTATAACTCATTATCCTTACACTATAGAATTCGAGTACGAAGTAAAGGCCAAACAATCCTTTTATTTCCACGATTGGGTGCCCAATCCGCGAAGCGGCGTCGCCGTGGAAAAGAGCTCTTACCAGTTTATATGCGATCCGGATTTTAACCTAAGATATAAAGAGATCAATTTACCCTCAAAGGCCGGGACCGGTACAAATAAAGAAGGGCAAAAAACCTATACCTGGAAAATAAGCAATCTGAAGGCCCGCCGCGATGAGCCTTTCAGCCCGGAATGGAACAGCATGGCGGCAAAACTGATGCTTGCCCCGGATAAATTTGAGGACCAGGATTTTACAGGCTCGTTCGCTAATTGGCAGCAATTGGGAAAATGGATCAGCGACCATTTCCTGGCCGGCAGGGAAGATTTGCCGCCTGCAACCGTCGAACATGTAAAAGAATTGACGGCAGGTATCCCGGACCCTAAGGAAAAGGCCAAAAAAATATTTGAATACATGCAGCAGAAGACTCATTATATCAGCGTGCAGGTGGGCATTGGCGGTTTCAGGCCCTTCCCGGCATCAGAGGTTGATAATGACGGGTACGGCGATTGCAAGGCGCTGGTAAATTACACCAAAGCGCTGTTGAAAGCGGTTGGCGTCGACTCGTATTATTGTATGGTAGAGGCAGGAGACGACTATAAAATAAGTTTTGAAAATGACTTCGCCAGCCTGAACCAGGGTAATCATATCATTTTGTGTGTGCCATTCAAGGCCGACACTTTATGGTCCGACTGTACCAGCCAAACCATCCCGTTCGGTTACCTGGGCGCATTTACTGATGACCGCCTGGTGCTGGCCTGTACCCCGGAAGGCGGTAAGCTGCTTCATACGCCCAAATATTCAGCCGCAGACAACCTCGAAAAGAGAAAAGCAGATTTTATCATTTCAGATGCCGGCGCGATAACCGGCAATATTCAAACTGAATTTAAGGGTGTCGATTACGAAGACCGGAGGCATATCATCGCGGAAAGCCAGACCGACAGGCTGAAGGATATCCGGAAGTATTATCCAATTAACAATATGGACATTAGAGCGCTGGAATACAAACAGGATAAAAGCATTATGCCAACTACATTTGAGACCTTGAACTTATCTGCAAGGGACTATGGCGCCTTGAATAATGGTAAGCTGTATTTTCTGCTGAATTCAGTTGACAGGTATTCTGAATACGATATCCCAAAACAGGTTCGTAACCGGCAAAACCCGGTTTACATTAACCGGGGCTGGACGGAAGACGATAATATCAGCTATGCCCTGCCAAAAGGTTACAAATTAGATTCGGAGCCGCTAAATATAAGCATTGAAAAACCCTTCGGCAGTTTTATGGCGACCATAAGCGTCGACGGTGATAAATTGATATACAAACGAAAATTACAGGTTAAAGACGGCACCTACAGCAAAGATACATACCAGGATGTTGTTGATTTTTACCAATCAGTCGCCGATGCGGACAACTATAATGTGATCCTGGCGAAGAACTGATCAGCTAAAAATGATGATGCCGAGGATGATACCCACCACCATGATGATATAGAGCAATATTTCGGTGGTTGCGAAACGCTTGTATTTGGTCCAGAAACCGTAACCCTCTTTCTCTTCCGGCATAGCGGTGCAAAAATAGGCAAAAGACTTTTTAGCGCAACTATTTTATAGCCCCAGGCACCGCCCCGCAGGACATAAAACGTTGCTGAATGTACGGGTCGGTAAGATTATCAACCACAAGCCCCATATTGGATGTGGCATGGACGAAATAGCCATTCTGAAGATACACCCCGACGTGGTTGATGCTGCTGCCGCCGAACTTCAGGAATACCAGGTCACCTTCCTGCAGGTCTGAAACATTCTTGGCAGTGATAAAACTGGCCTGCTGAATGGTAGAACGCGGGATGGTTGCGTCATACACCTCCTTTTCAATAACATAAGTAAAACCGGAACAATCGACGCCGGTCACATCACTACCGCCAAATTTGTAAGGCGTGGACGAGAACCGTTCGATAAGTGCATAAAGCTTCCTATTTGTAATGCTGTCTGCAGGCACTGAAAGCACCTTCGAATATTTGTTAACGATATCACCATCGTTGGTAAGCGGAACGCCCTCCCTGTTTTGCAGCAGCCGGGTTTGGGCAAAGCCCGAAAGCGCCGATAATAGCAACAGGAAAATGAAGGTTGAGCGGATCAGTTTCATAGGATAAATATAGTTGGAAGGTTGGAAAGTTGAAAGGTTGTAAAGTTTTTTATTCGGCGGTTAACCTTACGACGACTCAACTTTAAAACAAAATAGCTATTTGCTTGCAGTGCTGTCCTGAACTGCCGTAACCGATCCGCAGCGCGAGAAATATTTGTACATGTAGGGATCGTGCAGTTTGGCAATCATCACACCTTTGCTTGTGCTGGCGTGAACGTAGTACCCGTTTTGGAGATACACCCCCACGTGCCCAAATTTGCGGCCGTCGTAATCAAAAAATACCAGGTCGCCTTCCTGCAGCTCTTCTTCGAATTTCCGTTTGATTACCTGCACCTGCTGGCCCGTGGTCCGGGGTAACGTGATACCATAAACCTGTTGCTCGAGCAACTGTGACAGCCCTGAGCAATCTATACCGTTGTGATCCTGCCCGCCGAACTTATACGGCGTTCCCCACCACTGATCGATAAAAGCATATAAACGGCCGTTTTGTATCACAGATGGATCGACACCCATCATTTGTGCGTATTTTTCAGCTATGGATGGCTGCGGAGCCACCACCTCGCCAGGTTCGCCCTTCATTACTGCCTTTTTGGAATGACAAGAGGAAAAAACGATTGCAGTAAAAACCAATAGGATTACGTAGTAGCGTTTTACCATAACCTAAAAATACGGGAATAGGCCCGGTTGGGTTACAGGGGATTTTGAACATACTAACATCGGGATTTCGGATTTACGATTTACGATTTACGATTTAGAATGTCTTATGCTAAATCCGAAATCGAAATTCCGACATCCGAAATCAAGCTATCCTTTAATCACGCGCTGTATCTCATCCAGCTTCATCAATGCTTCCACAGGTGTTAAGGTATTTACATCGAGGTTATTCAGCGTGTCGCGTATTTTCACCAGCACCGGGTCATCAATGCTGAACATCTGCATCTGCACGGCCTGTTTCTGCACCTTGCGAATGCTTTCTTTGATATGTTCGCCGCCGGTGCGTTCGGCTTCCAGTTTTTTGAGGATTTCGTTGGCCCTCGAAACCACCTTATGCGGCATACCGGCCATTTTCGCTACATGGATACCGAAGCTATGCTCACTTCCGCCGGGAACCAGTTTGCGCAGGAAGATCACTTGGTGGCCGACTTCCTTCACCGAAACATTAAAATTCTTGACACGCGAGTGTGAATTGCTTAGCTCGTTCAATTCGTGATAGTGCGTAGCAAATAAGGTTTTAGCGCGGGCGTTGGGTTGATTATGCAAAAACTCCGCAATGGACCAGGCGATGGAAATACCATCGTAGGTGGAGGTACCGCGGCCTATTTCGTCCAGCAGGATCAGGCTGCGATCGGACAGGTTATTGAGAATGCTGGCTGTCTCATTCATCTCCACCATGAAGGTCGATTCACCGGCCGAAAGGTTATCCGATGCTCCTACCCTCGTAAATATCTTATCGACCAAACCAATGGATACTGATTTCGCAGGAACAAAACAGCCCATCTGCGCCATCAACACGATAAGGCCGGTTTGCCGCAGCAAAGCCGATTTACCCGCCATGTTCGGACCGGTGATGATGATGATCTGCTGTGATTCGCTGTCGAGAAACACATCGTTTGTGATATATTCCTCACCCATCGGCAAGTTCTTTTCGATCACCGGATGACGGCCGCCTTTGATGTCGATGATGCGGCCATCATTCAGCTCAGGCTTGACGTAATAATTTTTGATAGATATGGTGGCGAAATTAAGTAGTACATCCAGTCGCGCCACCAGTTGGGCGTTCAGTTGGATGGGCTTGATATATTCGGCCAGGGAGTACAGTAGATCGTTATACAGCTGTGTTTCCAGTGCCAGTATCTTCTCTTCAGCGCCTAATATCTGTTCCTCGTATTCCTTCAATTCCGGCGTGATGTACCGCTCGGCGTTTACCAGCGTTTGCTTGCGTATCCAGTCGGAAGGCACCTTGTCGCGATGTGCGTGGGTGACTTCCAAATAATAACCAAATACATTATTGAAAGCAACCTTGAGCGACGGTATACCCGTTTGCTCAGCCTCGCGTTTTTGTATTTCTAAAAGGTAGCCCTTGCCGCCAAAAGCGATCTTGCGCAACCGGTCAAGCTCCTCGCTTACACCAGAACTGATCACCGAACCTTTTACGAGCATAAGCGGCGGTTCAGGATTCAGTTCCTTTTCTATCTTATCACTGATGCTTGCGCAAGGATTTAGTTGTTCGCCGATGGCTTTTAAAGGCTCATTTTCGGAGTGCTGACATAACACCTTAATGGCCTCGACAGCTTTCAGCGCCTTTTTAAGCTGAACCACTTCGCGCGGATTAGCGCGCTGCAAGCCGATCTTGGAGATCAGGCGCTCAAGGTCCCCGATATGGCGTATATGTTGCTTTAATTCCTCGCGTATCTCTTCATTTCCGACCAAATATTCGACAACACCGAGGCGGTCGTTGATCGGCTTTAGTTCTTTCAATGGCATCACGATCCAACGCCGGAGCAGCCGTGCCCCCATGGGCGAGCAGGTTTGATCGAGAACATCAACCAAAGTAACCGCATTCTCATTCGCCGAGCCGATCAGCTCCAGGTTGCGCACACTGTAACGGTCGAGCCAAAGGTAGCGGCTTTCCTCTATCCTGCTGACGGACGAAATATGCTGCAGGTTACGATGTTCAGTCTCGTTCAGATAATGAAGCGCCACACCGGCAGCGACAATTCCTAAATTTAGTTTATCGACACCAAAACCTTTGAGCGATTTTACTTCGAAATGTTTTAATAAAGTTTCCTGGGCATAATCGCCGCTATAGGGCCATTCGTCCAGTTTGTAGGTATAATAACGGTCGCCGAAGGCGGCAATGTAATCGCTGTGACGGCTTTTGGGGTAGATCACCTCGCTGGGACTAAAACCCTGCAGGAGCTTATCGATATGCTCGGCGCCACCCTGGGCGGTCAGAAATTCCCCCGTTGAAATATCCACGAAGGCCACGCCGATACTACTCTTCTCGAAATACAGCGAGGCCAGGTAATTATTACTCTTTTGATTCAGGATATTGTCGCTAATCGCAACCCCGGGCGTTACCAGTTCGGTCACTCCCCGGCGAACGATGGTTTTGGTAGTTTTGGGATCCTCCAGCTGATCGCAAATAGCTACCCGCTGACCGGCTCGCACTAGCTTGGGCAGGTAAGTTTCCAGCGAATGGTGCGGGAAACCGGCAAGTTCAATGTGCGTAGCCGCGCCGTTGGCCCGCTTGGTGAGCACAATACCCAAAATACCCGATGCCTTCACCGCGTCCTCGCCGAAGGTTTCATAAAAATCGCCCACGCGAAACAACAAAAGCGCACCAGGGTATTTTGCTTTTACCTGGTTGTATTGCTGCATTAAGGGCGTTTCTTTGGTGTCTTTAGCCAAGGCTGGTTTTTAAATAAACGGCTAATTTAAAGTATTGGGTGGTTTGTGCGGGAGTTGTTGAAAAGTTGGGGTTTGGTTGAAAAAGTTGGGGCGGTTATATATAGTTGGAGGGCGAAAAATCCCAAAGTGTTGTTGTCGGTCTTGGTTATTTTTCATTGATTGCTAAATTAATTGACATAGCCTAAGATAATGTTTTTACTCGCTTCGAGAAGCGTCATAAGCTAACCACATTATAAAACTCTAATCATTTTCTAATCTCACCCATCAATTGTGCTTCCTACATTTGTAATATAAAAAGCAAGTGGCCGCGCTTGCATTTTTGTGATAAGGTTTAGGTTCGAAGTCCCCTATTAGCAATAACAAGGGGACTTTGTTTTTAATTTTGATGCCTCTATACACCTGTTATAAATAACACTAGCGATGGGTTTATGCCCATCGCTATTTTATTAATGGCTTCTCCAGTGAAGAGGGTGTAGTTCTGGTTGAAAACTCAATATTTCACGATCATTCCGAAATAAGCCACCCACAGGATAAAGAACACCTGCATCGGTATGCGCAGCCACAGGTAATTCACACCATGACCCTTGTGGTCTGCCTTTTGATAGCTGATACTTTTTTGCGCCGCGTTGACGTTAGCAGGCAGAACAAGCAGGAAAAAAAGTATAAGCAGATCAGCAGCAAGGCGGCGCACATCGGGTATGCAAAGGCCGACTGCGAATATGATTTCCATGATACCGGTAAAATAAACCAGCTGCTTTTTTGCGGGGACGTATTCGGGTACCATCATCGCCATGCCTTCACGATAGACAAAATGCCCGATAGCGGTAAACAACAGCATAGCGGCCATAGCAACGTTGCCCGAAAGGACATAATCCCACGTGCCCCCGGCCAGGCGCGACACAGGCATAACGATACAGAAAACGATGAGCAAAACTGCTAAAGGCTTCATGGCTGTTTCAAGGCGAAGCCGAAGTTAGCGAATTATTTGAAAATCAAAGTCTTTAAGCGGCTTAATTCAACAAAAAGGGACGCGAGTACGTCGCGTCCCATTTCATACAATGTTTTACTATTACTACTTGGACGTAAAAACTTTTACGTAGTCTACGGTCAATGTGCCGCCCTGGACAGTGCTTGCGTCCAGGTTCGAATAGTACAGGCCGCCTATTGGCACGGCAAACGACAAGTGGTGCCCCTGGCCAAATAGTTTGGGAATGTACGAGCTATTTGAAGTTTCAACAAGGTTACCGTCCAGGTAAGATGATAAACTGTTTTGCGTCCATTCCATTGTGTATACATGGAAGCAGGTGGACAGGTCGGCAGTAGTTGGGTTGAACGTCAGCCCATCAGTTACAAGGTCGGTTCCTGCCGTGCTCCCGTAAAAATAGTCAACCGCGTAAGTTTTAGGGTCGTTACCTATGCTTTCCATGAAATCTATTTCTCCGTTCGTAGGCCACACGCTATCACCAAAGCCGTAGAATGTTGAGGTAAGGCCGTTGCCCCCAGCGGTTTTGATCCTGGCTACGATACGTATCTTGGATGCTGATGATGTCGGTGCAAACGTAGCGTTGCTTACGATCCAGCCCGAACTGAAATTGAAATTCGCGGTAGTGTCACTACCATAAGTCTTGGGACCACTGACGCTTTCTTTTTTGGCGGTAATGGTCAGAACACCGTTCGACACTTGTACGTTGGATGATTGGTTTAATTCGAGTTCTTTTTGGACGCCGCCTGTTAACGCATCCCAATTACCGAGGCCGTTTGAAAATTCGTCGTCAAAAGTCTTGGTCCACCCGTGATTGGTCAATGAGGTATCGCTGGAATCATAGTCACACGAAGCGGTGGCCGTTTGCGGGTTGGTATTATAGGTGGTCTTTTGATAACCGCCATTGCCATTGTTGTTGTTGTTGTCTTTTTTGCTCGAGCCCTTCTTGCATGCGCCCAATGACACTAAAGCTACAGCAATTGCAAGGAAGGATAATTTCGTATAGGTTTTCATAATTACTTAAATAAAAAATGTTTTTCAATAGTGGGAATTAAATTTCCTATGTATAATAATTGCACAGTGAAAAATGTTTGATTTATATATAAAAAATGTTTACCGGGGAAACTGGTATCAGTTAAAAATGGCTTTAATGTTATTCTATGACCTTTTACACTTTGAAATAAAAAGTACTTTTATTATGTTTGCATAATGATAGTGGTGAGCGGGCAATATTTTGTGAATAAAAACTCCGTCGTCAGGGAAATATGGGGGAAAGCGGATACGATACTATTCATTTTCGCCGGCGCTTCCGCCGAATTCGCCCTTAACCGTTCGGTCGACTGGCTGTACTTTACAGGAAAACTGCCCGCCGATCCGCTGGGGCGCCTTTTCAGTACCGTCGGATATGCACGAAGGATCATTTTCTCAGAGTATGACGATGCGATGCACTCTATCGCGAACATTGCCGCTATACATAAGACAGTGGAAGCAAACCGCGGTTTTAACATACCCGATGAGGCCTATCTGGAGGTGCTTTTTATGCTGATCGATTATTCCATGCGCTCATATGAGTTGCTGGAGCGGAAACTTACTCCCGCCGAACAATGTGAAATATTCGATGTTTTTTACCGGGTTGGAAAAGAAATGGGGCTCAGGGGTTTACCGCAAAGTTACGCAGACTATATAGCTATGCGCAATAATCAGCTGGAGAGCGGTCTTAAACGCAGTACATTTACAACCGACTTGTACAGGCAATACCGCAAACATTTGGGCGCCGTAAAATACCTGGTGCTGAAACAGGCGCAGGTGCTGGTAGTGCCGCGGCAGGTGAACCGCTTACTTAGGCTGGGCAATTTCCCCTGGCTGCTGCCTGTGCTTTACGTCTATAAATTTTCCCGTTTGATAAAATTGCAAAACCTGCTTAAAAAAGCCATTCTGCCGAAAGCTTATATCAGGCAGGTGCTCGAATTGGATGCCGTTTAACGATCCTTTATTTCTCCGGCCGACCGAACAGCTTTCGGAGCTTGTTTTTTGCTTTCTCCAGGGGAGCACGCTGTCTTTTTGATAGGCTACGGCCAGCCCTGTTCTCGTAGAAATTGAGCATGGACATAGCGCTCTGGAAAGGCGAGCCCTTGCGGCGGTGGCTTTCTTCGGCTGAATGCTTTAACGACGCAGCAATCTTATCCGGGTCGCCTGACTTGAATATATCCTTTTCCAGGTCAAGCGCGTTGCTTTCTTTAGTTACTTTCGCCGACCATTTACGGCCGGCGCTTTTGTGTTTGGCCCTGACAGTCATAAATATTATTTTTTAACTGAATCTTTTCGCCCGGTTGTGTCCCCGCCCCTAACCGTTCCGCCCGAAGCGCTGTAATCCTTTGAGACCGCTTTACCTGTGTCAATAGTCCTTTTTGCAACGCCATTGGTATCATTTGCCGAGCCATACCGGCTGCTTACAGTGTCAGGCCTTCCTTCATGTGCCCCGTTATTGCCGCACGCTGTAAAAGTCGCGCCACAGCATGCCAAAACGGCAATCAAAAACCACTTTTTCATATAATCAATAAACAGGAAAATGGAGGCAGAGTTTCACCTTAAACTTATAAGATATAATTTTGACGAAATTAATTTAATTAAAACATTGTAAAATATAGGGTGTTGTCATTGAAATTAAAGACTATATCTTATGAAAAAAGTAAGCGTTTTTGTAATGGCAGCAGCAATCGCAGGATTGTTCGAATTGGCTGCCGCCAAAGGCCACCAGTATAAGATCAACAGTAATGCTGTTTTGGCCAAAACCGGAAGTATGATCGCAAAGAGCGATACATTGCCGCCAAAGAGGAATAAGAAAAAAACCAAAAAGACTGATCCTACGCAGGAGCCAACGCCGACGCCGGCACCAAACCCAAATCCGGCGCCAACGCCAAATCCGAGCCCTACGCCTACACCGACGCCGCCAACACCAACGCCTAACCCGGCGCCAACACCGAGTCCTAACCCGACTCCGACTCCGGCCCCAACACCGCCGGCTCAGCCGACCACTACACCAACCTCGCCGAGTCCGACCACAACTCCGCCAAACCACTAATTATTTTAGTGACCATATAACAAAAGCGTATGCCAGGGCATACGCTTTTGTATTTTATGAGTGACAACCCAGCTGTGCAGGAATAACTCCAGCGATATCGATTTTATCAAAAGTTAACTAATTAAAGTTCCAAAATAATTCAGGTCAACATTGGCTTGCAATTTGATAGTATAATATAAGTGACGCATTACTAAAAGATCAAAATAAATCAATCAATACACAATAGCTTAATCAGGTAGCCTGCCGTAGTATTACGGCAGGCTTTATTTTTTACGCGCACGGCATCAATTCCATTATCTTTGTCCGATGGCTGAATTTGAAAATATCCAACCTGAGCGTGAAAAGGTGGCCATTTTTTCCAAATGGGCCATTATACTTTTTTCCGTTTTCTTCTCGCCTTTTGTAGGCAGTGTGTTACTCATGCTCAACCTGCGCCGCATAGGCAACAAGAGCGCAGGCTACATCGTGCTGGCCTTCGGAGTTGTGTACATGTTTATTGCAGAACTCGTCACTGTAAAGCTGGCTGGTTTGGAGATCACCCACATTAATATGCAAAAGCTGGTTGGCAATCAACGCGTACTTTATTATTCCCTGGCCCTGGATGTCCTGGGCGGAGCCATCCTGGCCGAATTTTTCTTTAAGCGCTATATCAAAGGCGATAACTACGTTAACAGGAGTGTTTTCCCTGCACTGCTTATCATTTTAGCGCTAACCTTCCTGTTGGGATCGGTGATCTGATCTTAGAAACTTATCGTAAACCCTAATGTGGTCTGGAATTCGCTGATCGGGATTTTGGTTTCCAAACGCCCGATAGCTTCTTCAGTTGCATTACGGCCGTCATTCTTTACGGTTATCCCGGGTGAAGCCACATAAGCGGCCCTTATGCCGAAAGCCCAGGTATCGCTCAGCTTGTAACGCAATCCCGCCGTTCCGCCGTAGCCGAATACCATGCCGTGTGAGTTGCGCTGGTAGAACGCCGCTTTTTGTTCGGGCACGCCTAACAATACTATTGATGTTTCCGGAGTTGAAGTAACCCAAATCAAACCTGCGTTGGCCCGCAGGTCGAGTATAAAATCTTTGTAAGTAAATGAATACTGCGGCCCTACCAGCGCATTCCAGCTGTGGTAACGGCCGTAACCGTTGACGGTAGCATCGTCGGCTGAGTAAGAACTAACATAACCCCGCGCCAGCTTGCCGGTCCTGCTGGAATCCAGCTTGCCCTGGTCCTGCCAGGATATTTGGGCGCCTATGGCGAAGTTCTTCTTAATATACCATGCGCCGTCAACCTGGAAGGCAACCCCTTTCCTGGCAAATCCCGATTGGTTGTTGTTGTAGTCGGTGCTGGCATAATTTCCTGTGGGGTTGGAAATGCCCCCATATAACGAAACATAGTTTTTTACCTGCGCGCCGGCACTAAAAGCCGCGCACATAAAAATCGATACAGATATGATGGTGTAAATTCTTTTCATGTTATTGGAATACAGATACGTCTTTTTCAATTGGGGTTAATTGCTGGTAAAGGTATAAGGCACGGCAGTAAACTCGCCGCCCGTGATATTGTCCACGACTATAGATGTAACATTGCCCTGGGTATCGTAATTGGTAGTCCGGGAATAGAATGCGAACGTACCGGTTATTTGCTTCTTTACCGAGTCGACGGCGGTAATAACGATTGCGCCCGCACCGGGCTCAACGGTTCCATGCGCCGCATACGGCCCGTTTGCGGTTGCCTGGATATTGTATTGGGCTGTTACCGACGAACCGTCGATAGTATAAGTGCCCAGCGGAAAACCGGGCGTATTTCCCGACCCAGGCACCGTCACGCTGAATATTACCTGCCTGGCTTGCTTATTACCCTGCAACACAAAAGTTTTGGTGTTGGCGGTCGAATTATATGTCATCGCAAAGCTCGACGTGTCGGGCGCCCACACATCATCGTCGATATTGGCCTGGAAAGCCTTCGTCGTATAGGCCACGGATGTGACAGTGTCCTTATTGCAGCTTTGTATGATGAAGGGAACCGATGCTAATAAGATAAGAAAGAGAGGTAGTCGAAGTTTACTCATATTTGGGATTTGTTTACGCTGATAACGGCTTTTAACTTTTTTAATTATGCCGTCATGGCTATTTTACATTCAATAGGGGTTATAACTTAAAAACGCACAAAAAAATTACTTTTTTATTGAAATCGATAATTAATCGCATAAAAAATTTTAAATACCCGGCAGGCCGCGCCAATACTTGGCCGTTCTCTTCAAATGATTTCCTTCCTGACCTGCAGTTTTGAGGCGATTTTGCACATGGCCCAAAGAGCACAAAAGTCCGGCTAACTATCGCGAAAAGCCCGTTTGCCCATTAGTAAAACAAGGCGATTAGAAATTAAATTTATTAACCATTGATTTATAGAAATGACATGCAAGATAAAATATTAATGTATTGAAAATTAGGCGATTAGTTCTTGCATTTCTTCATTATTGTTTGGATATTTATAAGGCAGGGAAACTCCTTTGAAGAACGAGCAAAAACCATCACGGCCATTGCGTTTTTAGCTGTCGAAAAAACATACATCTATCCCTGGATAGCTAATTCTAAGATCATTATTTAAGGTATGAAAAAAGTTATTATACCCATTGTATTAGTAGTTGCGGGCCTTGTTGCGCTCGGGATGTATTTTTTCAATTTCGGGAAGAACGACCTGAACGTGAAGATCAGCAATTCAGCTTACGTGATGCCTGCGGTGTACAAGGTATATGAGAACCCACGGGCGCTGAACGGCGAGTATTATTTCTTTAAAATGCTGATGACCAATGATGGTTCCGGCGAGCTGCATGATGTAAAAGTGTCCTACGATATACCGGGATATATCGACTGGACCGAGCTGCAAACCATTCCCGTCATTTATCCCGGCCAGCATGTGGTCATCAGGTGTTACCCGCATTTTAAGGACGATGTAGTAAAGAAAATGACCCAATCGCAGGAGACAGGCGAGATCAAGATAGAATATAACGGCGGCAAGGTGAAAAAGGAAAGCTTCAGCTTCAATATGATGGGCCGCAACCAGTTTGTTTATACCGATATTCCGGCCGACGAAGTAACCAGCTACCCCGACATGATGCACAATACGCAATTGCTGCCTTGCCTGGTTACCCCTGAAGACCCGATCGTAAAATATTACACCTCGCAGGTGCAGGATCGCTGGATGAAAGGCGAGGCCGCTTCGGTTGATAATTCCCCAAAAGAGCAAGTACAGTTCCTGATGGGCCTTTATGCCGCAACGCTGAATAGTAAAATGGTATACAGCGGTACTGAAGGTATCCCGCAAAAGATGGGCGACGTCAATTCGACCGTGCAAAGCGCGCGTCTGCCGCGTGAGGTGATAACCGGCAACACCGGCTTATGTATCGAGCTGTCGTTAATGTATGCCAGCGTACTGAAAGCGGCCGGCCTGCATCCGGTGATATTCCTGATACCTGGCCATGCTTTCCCGGGTATCCTGGCCAGCGATGGCTATTACGCTATCGAGGCTACGGGCATTGCCGGGCAGGGCCTGAGCAATGTCACTAAAATTGAAAGCCCCGGGGAAGCCTTCCAGGACGGGATGACAAAATTGAAAAACTTTTTCGATGGCCTGCAAAAAGGCGATACCCGAAACATTATAATCGATGTGAACGACCTTGAATCAAAAGGCGTGATCCCTATGGAGTTGGAAGACGACCAGTTCCTGCGGAAAAAAGTGGATGATATCGCCGCAGGTTTTACCGGCGGAGGCATACCCGCGGCAACAACCGCCACAAATAATAATGGCTCTAGTGGCGGCAACAACGTACGCAGGTCGACAGGGCGCAGGAGCAGCGGCTCATCCGGCTCAAACGTCGCCAGTTACAACGGTTCAATATCCTTTAATTACCCGGCTTCCTGGGGGCGCCTTGATCATCCTTTCGCTCAATTGAACACGCTGGAAGCGCAAGTCGGGACCGCTGATCGACAAACCGGTATCAGCATATGGAATGTCCAGGCACAAAATTCCGACCAGGCGCTGTTTTACATTCGAAGCCAGCTGGCCGCTATGGGGCAGTATATCACCTATCAAAAAACGGCACAGAACAACGGCTATACTATGTACAAGGGTGTTACACGCTACCAGGGCGGATCAAGACAATGGGAAGGTGTGTTTCGCAGCGGCGGCAATGGTGTTGTAGGCATTACCCTGGGCAGCCCCGATTTCAGCGGCAGTCAGGGTTTATTCAATCAAATTATTTCAACTGTAAGATAGTCCAGGCCATGAAAAAGACATTTATCATAATAGCATCATTTGTACTTTTCTTTTATGCCGAAGTGCATGCGCAGGAGTCGCAGCAGGTCGACCCTATGAAGGTAAACGTAACCATGAATATTGATAATCTTGGTGACGGACATTTTGAAATGACAAAAAGCTACAATGCCGCCCAATGGGAAAACTACACGCATATATACGGCTCAAACGCCCTTGACATGCTGAAACGGGAAATGGAACGATCGCTGCCTTCATGGTATCTCCAAAACTGGAACTATAAAGATGATGGCTCGAACCATACCTGGACCCTCTCTTTCGATGCGCTAGCGGTGGCTAAAATAAACGACGATGGCAACTGGATCATCGATCTCGATCAGAAAAAACCTGATATCACCAAAATCAGCGACAGGAATTATGCCATGACCAATACCTATACCTCTTATGGCGTATTAACCCAGGAGCTTTGGAAAATAAACTTACCGGGCGCAGCAAGCAACATTAGCCAGGATAAAGACGCCTTCGGCAAGGCCATTTTCACTTTCGAAATGTCACCCGGCCATAGCGGCATGCACCTTATATTCCTGGTAGCCGGCCTATTGCTGGTCGTTGCCGGCGTAGTGGCTTATATAAAACCTAACCTGCTGTCAGGGGCCGGAAAGAAGCAAAATATGAAGCCATTTACCGTTGTAACCGCGCAGGCAGTCGTCACCCCCGAGCCTCCGGCAAACCCTGACAAGAAAATCGAAAAACAGGCGTAACATGCACAATACCTGATCTTATAACAACGAGGCGGCCATCAGGCCGCCTTAGTTATTTTTCAGCTATCATATCTTTGAATCCCTGTGTGCTGTGCAGGTTGTCAAAATCGGGGTCGCACAAGGCGTATTTCCTGGAATAGCCGCTGTCAAAACTTTTCCTGAGCCAGGCATTGGCGTCGTCGGGCTTATTCATCAGCGCACACATCCGGGCCAGGTAATAGTAATGGTACGCGCTGGCTACATCGTTAGGGGACTGTTCAATCCCGGCCTTCAGGATTCCCAATGCCTGGTCTTGCTTACCTGTAAAAAAGAGCGCAAAAGCATAAGCTGATGTATGTTTGCTGGTGTCGGCAGCCAGTATCTGATTAAAACTGGTCGCAGCCATATCATTGCTGGCTTTTTTAAGGTAGGCGCGGCCCTTTACCAGGTAAAACAGCAGCGCATGCGGATCGAGCGTAATAGCGGCGTTGCTGGTTTCAATTGCTTTGTCGTATTGACCCAGGAAATACTCCTGCTCGGCAATAGCACCGTACAACTCAACCATAGCAGCTTTATCAGCCTGGTAAAACTTTGTAAGTTCGCTAAAGCTATCAATGCTTTTTTGCATCTGGCCGTTTAAGGCGTAGGCATGCGCACGGGCGTTGTACGCATCGGCATTCTTGTTGTCATAAGCAACGGCAAGCGAGTCGTCCGCAATTTCTTTTGCATAATCATGGCGTATATCCTCAAGGGCGGCCCATTCAACATATATTTTTGAAAGATCCTGGTTATCGCCTTTGTAGAGCGCGGCCGATTTGGCAAAGTTATTTTCGGCAAGCAGATGCTGATTGGTAAAACCATAGCAAACAGCCAGCCCCCAGTAACATATCTTAACATCAGGGGCATACTGCAACGTCGAATTATAATCGCTTATTGCCTCGGTATACTTTCCCAGGTTCCGGTAAGCGTCGGCCCGGTTCTTATATATCGCTGCCAGTTCAAGAATGCTGCCCTGGAAGCCCTTCATGCTTTCGGTAAAATCATCCACGGCCTGCTGAAATTTGCCGAGCTGCAAATTTGCCAGGCCCTTATTGGCGTAGGCCATTGCAAATTGGGGCCAAAGCATGATAGCTGTCGAATCGGCTTTTACCGCTTTGGAATAGTTGCCCGCGGCAAACTCATCGCCGGCAATGTAGTTCCAGGCGATAGCCGCGTTAAGTTTATCGCCCTTCAGTTCTGCCAAAGCTTTTTCACGGTCGCCTATAGCAGCCCGGTAATTTCCCATCACCTCGTAAACCCGCGCCCGGCGATCATAAACCAGTCTTAGCGCAGGATCGAAAAATATAGCCTTGTTATAATCGTCGATGGCTTTGCTATATCGTTTCAAATGGGCTTCTGCATCAGCGCGGTCCACCAATATTGCGGCCATCGATTTGTGGTTATAGCTGATCGCCATATCCTGTGTGGTGCGCTCAATAGTTTTTAGCCATTCTTTACGCATTTCGGCAGAGTCGGGCATACCTAACATCCGCTGCGCCGTAGCTTTTCCAGCCGCACAACAAATCGCCATCGAAAAGGCTAAGGGGATTAATTTCTTCATGAAAAATATTACTTGGCGTTTATCAATGCTTTAAAAGCCGGTGTATCACGAACATTATCGAAATCGGAATCAAATTGGGCGTATTTCTTTGAATAGCCCTCATCAAAACATTTCTTAAGGTAGATATTGGCTTCATCGGGTTTGTTCATCAAAGCATACAAACAGGCAATGTTATAATAGTGGCCCATAAGCACAGCCGGATTGGTAGTATTGATAATATTATTTTGCATTATCTCGATCGCTTTATCCGTATTTCCTGTGTAAAACAACGCATATGCGTACTCGTATGATTTCTTAGTGGTGTCGAGTGCCAGTATCTGTTTAAAATCACCTATCGCCTTGTCTTTTTTACCCAATTTTAAATAACCACGCCCACGGTCCAGGTATGGGCCCCATGCTTTCTCATCCAGCCCAATGGCTATAGTGCTGCTATTAATCACCTCGTCATATTGTTTCAGGAAATAGGCCTGGATAGATACAGCAGCGTTCAATGCTGAAAGGGCCGGTTTCTTACCGGTATAATATTTCAAAGTTTGCTTATACCATTCCATACTTTTCTGAAAATCAGCACTTAATGCGTAAGCATCCGCCATTCTCCAATACGCCGGGCCATATTTATTGTTATAACTAAGTGAGACCGAATCATCATGCAACGCTTCGCTGAATTTTTGTTCGTTAATTTCCATTTTGGCACGATCGTAGTAAAGCAGTGCCAGGTTGGTAACGTCCCCGGCGTAGTAACCCATGGTTTTTGTGTATTCAGTGTCAGCAAGTTGGTAGTCGCCATTGCCACTATAACAAGCCGCGCGATTCCACCGTGCATGCCTGTTGTCAGGATCTAAATTGATTGCCTGGGAATAATCATTAATAGCATCGTTATATTTTTTAAGATATCGTTTTGCGTCGCCCCTGGCAGCAATTAACTCTGATAATGATACATCGGGATTCTTACTATAACTAGATATTGCCGCGGAATAACATTCGATTGCTTTCTCATACTTCGTCAAATAATAATACGCCCAACCATTGTAGGCATAACCTAAACTATTGTTAGGATCAAGCTCAAGCGCGATACTGTCAGATTTTAATACCTGGCCGTAATTTTTCAAACGTAACTCCATCAATGCTATATCAGAGTAAAGCATTGAAGAGTACTTGGTGTTAGTAGCAGAAAAACCAAGTGCTTTTCTCAAATCTGCAATTCCCTCAATGTAATTTCCATTGCCCTTATATTCCATTGCCCTATAGGTATAGGCGTCCCTCAACGTCGGATTTAAATCAACAGCAGATGTATAATCACTAACGGCAATTTTTGACTGTCCGAGAATGCTTTCTTGTAAACCCCGCTTTACGTAAAGAACTGCCTTGATCTGTTTATCGCGGGTACCTGATATAATTTGTGTTAAAGAATCAATAGCTTTTTGGGTTCGCCTTGTCGTTTCGGTTGAATCAACGTGGGTTTCATTACCGGTTGTGCTTTGTGCAGAAGCCCGGGCGAATAATACACATAGTGTAATGGCTGCAAGGAATGATAAAATATTGCGCATGATATGGATAGGTTGCTTTCCAGTTCATAAATTTAACAATTTAATTTGAATTAAAGGCCTTCAGCGTGATTTTTCATCAAGGCTTATCCTATACAATACATGTTCCTTAACGAAACTGCCGTCGGGAACGGCGGGGTGATCGAACGTTTTTACCCGGCTCATCCCGATCTTTTTCATCACATTTTCCGAACGGAAATTGTGGACCGATGTAAAGGAGAGTATCTCATTTAAACCCAATTCCCTGAAACCGAACCCCAGACATGCTTCGGCCGCTTCGGTGGCGAAGCCCTGGCCCCAGTTCGCTTTGTCCAGGCGCCAGCCGATCTCGGTACAGGGTGTAAAATCGCCTTCGAAAGTAACATAGTTCAGCCCGGTAAAGCCGATGAACTGACGGTTATCCTTCCGCTCGACAGCGAAAAATCCATAACCATGTTCGGCAATAAACCCGATGATGCGGCTGATCTGGGCCATGGTTTGCTCCTTGGTCAAAACTGAAGGGAAAAATTCCATCACTTGCGGATCAGCGTTCATGGCTATGTAAGGCTCGTGGTCGCCTGGTTGCCAATCACGAAGGATGAGGCGCGGGGTTTCGAGGAAGATGCGGGACATGCATTTATTTTTTATGATATTGAACGGTCCAGTCGGCTGTTCCGCTATCTTTCGCAAGCAGCGTGATCTTTCTCACCACGCCGTCCTTTTCATTGGCAACCAGCGCGGCGCCCTTTACGGTGACTTTGCTAAAGGCATACCCGGCGCCTTCATATAGGTAAATGGTATACTTATCGTTCGCCACAAGCTCGCTTGTGCCCTTTAATGCATTGCCCTCCCATCTCATATCCCTTATTTCAAGACCGCCGCAGGATATATGCCTGTTCGTCGCCAGCAGTTGCGGGTGCTGCAATTTTTTGCGGAAACAGAACGCCTGGCAGTTGAATGCTGTATCGATAGCGCCCGGCACGAATTGCGATCTGAAGACCCCTCTGAACTTTTTGCTCCAAAATTCAAACACCAGGTATTCTTCTTTCTCATCGAGGCCAAGGTCCTTAAAAGACAGAAGCCTGTCCCGTTCATCCAATCGGCCCAGCACTATCCAATTCTCAAACGGCTTATTGAGTTCAAGCTCAAAAAGACCCGTTGTGGTATTGCTGCTGGCATCGAACGGCCTTGGACCGCTGCCGCTCATTTCCACGTCGGCGCCGGCTATCAGCGACGAGCGGGAAGGGTCGACATCATACGCCTGCCCGGGTTGGGTGAACAAGACCGGCATGGTGCGGCGCGCCGCTTCTACAAGGGGCGAACTGCGATATTTTTCCGCCTTATCCGTCAGCATAAATAGCGATCCCGTAAGTGATGTAGCCGAACAGCTGCGATAAGCTTCCTTCGCGCTCAATACGATATGATCAGGGTCATTGCGCCAGATGATATTGTTGTATGAATTGAACTGGGCGAGGCCGGCGTAACTAAAACCATCATTCCCGATGCGGCAGCCATCGGCAATACCCACCAGCTCGGGTCGGATGCCCCAGCAGGCCAGCAGGAATTTATCCCTGCCTGCCTCGGCCCGAACCTCTTTAGCCACATTCCGGTAGGCTTCGTTCCGGTCTATGTTTTTTTGCTCAAAATAGTTCTTAAAAGAATTATAGCCTTCGTATTTCAAATGCCTCAGCGCATCGAGTTTGAAATAGTCATATCCGTCATCATTCAATCCTTTGTATATAGGAGTAATGAGTTTTTGTATCGTTTCGGGATTGCTGCCATCCATCACGTAACCGATCCAATTACCGGATGCAGGTCTGCCCTGCTCATCCTGCACAAACAAGTTTCTGTTAGCATAAGCGGCTGCCGAATCGGCAAATGTGACATTCGTCCAAATGCCGGGTGTAAGACCCCTGGAGCTGATGTAAGATGCCAATTCCTTCAGACCTGACGGAAATTTGCTGTTGGCATGCAGCCAGGTATCGGGTAAGCCGATAGGTTGCTGTTCATAGCCATCGTCGATCTGCAGGTATTGCAGCCCGAAAGGCTTCAGCTTCAGGCCGATCACATCCGCCGTTTCTTTGATCTCTTTTTCATTCACCTGGTCGAGATAAGCGAACCAGCTGCACCAGCCAACCACCGGCTTCTTCCATACCTCATAAGTTGACGGATCAAAATAAGAAAGGCCGCGGTGTTCCCTGTAGTATCTCGGGCGAAAGCGTAAGACTATCTCCCAGCCCGTCACATCGATATCGTAATTGTTATCTTTCGACGGAGTCACCTTTACTTTTGAATAATAGTTATCTACCGAAAGCAACCAATCGTGCCTGCGCTCATACACCGCGTTATTCAGCAGGTTATGGCTCCGTCCTACAACCTGGCGCACGACTTTTATCCGGCTTTCTGCGGGATCGCTTTCACAAGCTATGCTTTCATCGCTTCCCATGACACGCCCATCCAGCTTGAATGGTTTTAGATTTTCCGTCCTTATGGTAACAATTTGCCAGGTACAGCCTTTGACGACCTGCGTTTGCTGCCGAAGCACATACGGGATACCGCCGGTTGCGATCTTACCCGAGAAGATAACGGTGTTGCCGTAGCTTATATTCAGTGGGTCATTTTTATGTGTAATAGTCGCCGCATCCTGCGCAAAACAGCAGACTGAAAAAAAGAAAAGCAAGGTTGTGTAGAGGTATTTCATTTTAGAAGGTGGTAAAGGTCAAAAATAGAATTAATCAGGTACTTTGTTTTTATATTGTGTCATTATCATAAAGCCGGCGATGTCTTCAAAATTTGCAAATCTCACTACCGAACGTCTTTTCCTGCGCGAGCTTCAGGCCGGGGATGCTGAAGAGATATTTCGTCTGCGCAGTGATGAGCGTGTGAACCAGTTTGTAGACCGGGCCAGGGCCGTTACGATAGATGATGCGCACAATTTTATCCAAATGATACAAAGAAATTCGGCGAACGATGAAGGGCTGTTTTGGGCATTGACGCTGATCGGCGAAGCAAAATTGATCGGCACTATCGTCTACTGGCACATTGAATGGGAGAACTGCAAAGCGGAAATAGGCTACGAGATGCTGCCAGAGTACCAGGGACAGGGTTTGATGAGCGAAGCGCTGAAGAAAGTGATCGAATTTGGGTTTGAGGAATTGAAATTTAGGGAAATTACTGCGGAACCGAATGAAAGAAATGTTAAATCAATTCGACTGCTTGAGAAACTGGGGTTTGACTTGACCGGCACGGATGGAGATTATTTGATTTACTCTCTTTCTTCCGTCAGCTAAAGCAGACTGCAATGAATAAAATTTATTTCATATTTGCAGTATGAGTAAGCTTTGGCAAAAGACCGCGAATGTTAATGAACTGGTAGAAAACTTCACCGTAGGTCGCGACAGGGAACTCGATGTACACATGGCAGCGTTTGATGTGCTGGGTTCGCTGGCGCATACGCGGATGCTGCACAGTGTGGGCTTGCTCAGTAAGGAAGACGTGGACGCCGTTCAGCATGAACTAAAAGCAATTTATAAAGATATAGAAGCTGGTAAATTCATCATTGAAGCTGATGTGGAAGATGTGCACTCGCAGGTTGAAATGCTGCTTACCCGCCGTATCGGCGATGCCGGTAAAAAGATACATAGCGGCCGCTCGCGCAACGATCAGGTGCTTGTCGACCTGAAATTATTCTTCCGGCATGAATTGCAGGAAGTAGTAGAGTCTGTAGATGTTTTATTCCGCTTGCTGATCGAGCTCAGCGAAAAACATAAAAATGTGCTGCTGCCTGGCTATACGCATTTGCAGATCGCCATGCCGTCGTCCTTCGGGCTTTGGTTTGGCGCTTATGCAGAAAGCCTGGTCGACGACCTTGAGTTGATATTAGCTGCTTACAAGATCACCAACAAGAATCCATTAGGTTCGGCCGCGGGATATGGTTCATCGTTCCCGCTCGATCGCACATTGACCACTGAACTGTTAGGGTTTGAACGGTTAAATTACAATGTAGTTTATGCGCAAATGGGTCGGGGGAAAACCGAAAGGGTGATCGCACAGGCACTGTCATTCATTGCGGCAACGCTTGCAAAAATGGCCATGGACCAAACACTGTACCTGAGCCAGAATTTCGCCTTCGTGAGCTATCCCGATACGCTGACCACCGGCAGCAGCATTATGCCGCATAAAAAGAACCCGGATGTTTGGGAGATCATGCGCGGCAAATGTAACCGACTGCAGGCCCTGCCCAATGATGTCGCCATGATGACTACCAATTTGCCGTCGGGGTATCATCGAGAATTGCAATTGCTGAAGGAATTGCTATTCCCGGCTTTTACCGACATCAAACAATGCCTGGAAATGGCGGCCTTTATGCTGAACCATATTAAGGTGAAGGCCGATATTTTGACCGATCCGAAATACGCCTACCTTTTCAGCGTTGACGAGGTGAACAAGCTGGTATTGAACGGCATGCCTTTCCGCGATGCCTATAAACAGGTTGGTTTCGCTATTGAACGGGGAAATTTCGACCCTGAAAAGAAAGTGAACCATACCCACGAAGGCAGCATTGGCAACCTGAATAATGCTGAGATAACCGAAGCAATGAACAAACTGCTGAAAAGCTTTGACTTTGAGAAAGTCCAAAAATCGGTGGAATCACTAATCAAATAATCAGTGTAATCATGCCAGGTCAATACCGCAAAGACATTTATCCCGGCCTCGGGGTGGACATCATCCTCAAAAAAGACCAGCGCAGCGGTAAACGCACCCGCGGCATTGTGAAAGACCTGCTTACGAGCTCGGCTTTTCACTCGCGGGGCATCAAAGTGCGGCTGGAAGACGGGCAGATTGGCCGGGTAGCCGATATCATAGTGGATTAGTTTTGTCCATAGACCATAGTCGATAGTCCATAGTGTCCCATTCTTTTTTATATTTGATTTAATCTTCCATGGACTATGGACCATTGACCATCGACTAAAAATGACTAACATCAACCCCAACCCCCACCTGTTCATGAAAATGGACGCGCATCACCGGGTAATGATCAGCCTGGTTGCAGGTGTTATCACATTTCTCGTCATCTACCCGGCGCTTTCTCTTCCATCGGCCTTGCTATTTGCATGGATGACATTTGCCGGTGTGGCGATCGTTTTGATGTGGATTACTATCCTGTCGAGTCACCCGCGTGAAGTGCAAAAAATAGCCAAACTCCAGGATTCAAGCCGCGCGACAATATCCGCTATAGTGATCATCGCGTCCGTTTTCAGCCTGCTGGCCGTGTATTTCCTGCTGAAATCGGCAAAAGGTCACAGCCAGAATGTCAACGATCATATCCTGCTATCCATCACCGCTGTTTTTGTTTCCTGGTGGTTGGTGCATACCATATTCACGCTGCGCTATGCCCACATGTATTATGATACCGCACATGACGACGGCACTCCTAAACCCGGCGGCGGCCTTGACTTCCCCGGGAATGAGCATCCCGACTACATGGACTTCGTATATTTCGCGTTCGTAATCGGTATGACTTTCCAGGTTTCGGACGTTGAAATATCTGCAAAACACATACGCCGCTTGGCCTGGCTGCATGGGCTCATTTCGTTCATCTTCAACACGGCAATTGTTGCGCTCGGTATCAATGTAATATCAGGCTTGGTATCTTCGTAAACAGCCATGCCCCTGGTATGGAATGTCCTATTTCGAAAGGTGTTCTATTCTTCCGGTTCAGGCCACCATATATACGCTTTCCTTTCGCAGGTAATGCAATAAAAGCGCTTAATGGGCAACCAAAAGAAAAATATTTTGAACCATAGCGGGCGTCGTTTGCGGGTGCTGAATTTAAAGCCGCAGCGCTTGCAGGTGGGGTAATTTACTTTTGTTAGCATAGGGGATACTAAAACAATAAATTTAAGCTTAAATCTTCAAAATAACTTAACTATCTTAGGAGAAATGTTTTTTACCGAAGACTTTATCCATTATACCTGGAAGTTCCGGTTGTTTGACCGTGATAACCTGCGAACCACCGCGGGCGAAAACCTGGAGGTATTTTCTGCGGGGTTGCCTAACAGCGACTCGGGACCGGACTTTCATAATGCCCGCATCCGTATCGCTGATACCACTTGGGCCGGGAATGTGGAAATCCATATCAATTCGTCCGACTGGCACAAACACAAGCATACCAACGACAATGCTTACAAGAACGTGATCCTGCACGTGGTGTACCGGGATGATGAGCCGATCATTTTACCTGATAGCCGGCGTTTGCCAACCCTGGAGCTCAAAGACCGTATTCCGGACGATCTGTATAACCGTTATCATCGCCTCATTTACGGCAACCAGCAGTTTATTCCCTGCGAGGGTAGCATTCGTTCTGTAGATGATATAACCCTCCGCAACTGGCTCACACGCGTTTTGGTTGAGCGGCTGGAAAAACGTTCGGTCGCCGTAAACGCGGCTTTAGAAAAAAACAAAGGTGACTGGGAAGAAACATTCTACCAGTTCCTGGCGGCGCAATTCGGTTTCAAAACCAATGCCCTGCCTTTTGAATTGTTAGCCAAATCACTGCCGCAATTAACGTTGGCCAAGCACAAGAATAATCCTTTGCAGATCGAGGCATTGATATTCGGGCAGGCGGGTTTTTTGGAAGATGATCTTAAGGATGAATATCCCAATAAGCTAAAGGAGGAATATAAATTTCTGCGGAAAAAGTATAATCTCACACCTGTTGAAAAGCACTTGTGGAAGTTTATGCGCATGCGCCCGCAGAATTTCCCGACAATACGGCTGGCTCAGTTCGCGGCGCTTATCGTTCGGTCGAACCATTTATTTTCAAAAGTAATCGAGATAAGGGACGTCACTCAATTGAAGGAACTATTTACCCGGCTTGAGGTAAATCCGTACTGGAATACGCATTACCGTTTTGACGTGGAATCGAAAGAATCATCCAAAGCGCTGGGACAATCGTCCATCGACATTCTGCTGCTGAATACTTTTGCACTATTTTTGTTCTGTTACGGTAAACGTAATCAGCAGGAGTATTTTATTAACCGCAGCCTGAAATTGTTAGAAAAATTACCTGCCGAACAAAACAATATTGTAACTAATTTTGATTCTGTTGGTATAAAAGTAAATACCGCATTTGATTCGCAGGCGCTGCTCGAGTTAAAAAATAACTATTGCAGCCATAAGAAATGCCTGCAATGCGGCGTTGGAAATAAAATACTAAGAATGGCCTGACATGCTGCAGCGGATAATTACCTTTTTTGAACGTTACTCTTTCGGCGTTTGCACTTACTTAGGCGAACGCTTCAACATCTCTATTTCTAAGATAAGACTATTTTTTATCTATTCCTCATTCCTGGCAGTTGGCTTCCCGCTGATATTCTACTTTTTCGCGGGCATCGTGCTGGATATCCGCAAGTATGTGAAGAGAAAGCATACGAGGGTGACAGATTTGCTTTGATTTCGGATTTTCAATTTCGGATTTAATCCTTTCTTACTTCGTCTTATACACCCTCATCACCTGCCCGCCCCCTGCGGCCAACTTGGTATCGATAACGCTTTGATTAGTTACCTGCTGAATTACTTTGTTCAAATGGTTCGGTTCAGTATCAGCGTCCGGGGCATCGCTGTAAATTTCAGCCGTATAGTTGCCGGGTGGTAAAAAGGATAGCGATGTTTGGATATTATGTGCAGTGTTATTGCTGATAGTCCCGATATACCATTCTGTACCTTTGCGCCGGGCGATAGTGACATACTCGGACACTTTAGCGTTGAGCACTTTGGTTTCGTCCCAGGTAAGCGGCACCTGCTGCAAAAATTCAAACCCCGGCTGACCGATGTAGGCGTCGGGGTAATCGCATGCCATGCCTTGTTCATCTTCTAAAACCACATACATACCCAACATGTGACAACGCGTTCCCAATACCATCGGCGCGGTGTAGTGCACTTTGAATGTCTTTTTATTCGCCGCCCGGAAACCGCCCAAATGGTAATCTGTGGAACCGGCTAAGGCGCGGGTGAAGGCGACATTCAGGTCAGCATCAGGCGTTACAACGTCATTCCACTTATCATTCTCATAGTTCAACGTCCCTTCGCGGGTGAATTCGTTGGGATAGGTTCGTGCTAAACCTGTCGGCTTATAAGCGCCGTGGAACTGGATATGCAGGTGATGCTGCGCCGCCTTTTCCAATATCTCCACCTGGGCATTCACCATTTCCTGGTCGTCACGATCCATAAAATCGCACATCAGGCCTTTGATGCCCCATTTCTCGTACTGGTCAAACGTTTTGTCGAGGCTGGGGTACAGGGCATAAAAATGGACCCATACCCGGATGCCAACTCCTCTTTTGGCCGCCGAATCGCATATCTGCTTCATATCAAGGCCCGGAACAGCCTTCGACGGATCAGCATGCGGGCCGGGCTGAAAATTCGCCCCATCATTTACATACCATTCGTGTAAACCATATTCTACTACCGAATGATAACCGAACCCATATTTCGCGCAAAAATCCACATAGTACATATTGGTCTCATAATTATTTCCAGGCGCCCAGGAAGTATCCGGCGTTACATTGCCATTCCACCAAGGGAAGGTGGTTTTACCCGGCTTGAGCCATGAAACATCTTTAATGCGGCAGGGTTCGGCCAGGTTCGTCAGGATGTTGGACTCCATAAATGCGCCTACTCTATCGCTGATCATCATTACCCGCCAGGGACTGTTGTGTGGCAGCTTAGCTTTAACTTTGATCTCGGTTTGATGCGGCAGGGGCGACAAACTGCTCTGCAGCGCGCCATTATGTTTGACCAGGTACATACCAGCATAATCCAGCAGGTTTGCTTCCGTGACGGCCACATAAATTCCTTTGGGACATTCGAATAATGCAGGCAGATCCATCAGCGTATCGGGTTTGATCTTGCTGACGGGCAGCCGGTCATACAGCCCCTCGTGCGACGTAGTATAATTCTGCCTGAAAAGTGTTAGCGCCGTCGGATCGCCGGCGAAGTTGAAGGCGTCAGATTCATCAGTAATTTCAGTATACTTCCAGTTGGCATCCCCGGGGATCACGTAGCGAAAGGCAGCACCATCATTGAAAACTCGTATCTCGATATCCAGGGTTCTCTTCGCCCCATCGGCTTCTGTCACAGGTATCATTGCCTCATTGCTCAGGCTGTGCACATGGCTGGTTTTGCCTACCACCAGGTCGTAATCTTCCTCTACTGGTTTGAAGGTAGCTTTGCCCAGGTGGACATTCCGCCCAAATTCGCCCTCGCCTTTGAAGCTTATACTTAAGCGGGAATCATTCACCAGTAAAGTGCCTTTGTAGGTAACATGATAAATCAATCCAGCCTTACCGGCTTCCAGCTTGAAAACGATGTTTTTATCGGGCGATGTCACCGTTATCGAAGACGCGAATGCCGATGAAACAGAAAGTATTATTAATAGAACAGACAGGCGAATCGCAGGCATAGTGGTTTTAATTGGAACCGTAAATGTAATATTTAAACAAGAAAAGCGGGCATCACTGCCCGCTTTAGTCAATTATAGACCAGTTAAAATTATTCCGAGCGAAGGCTCTTCACCGGGTTAGCGACCGCGGTCTTATATGCTTCGGAACTCAGCGTGAACAAAGCAATGAACAATGAACCTAAGCCCGCCAGCACAAATATCCACCATGACAGGCCGATACGGTAAGCGAAGCCCTGCAGCCAGCTGCCCATGGCGAACCATCCTAATGGTGCGGCAATAAGAAACGCGATGAACACCAACTTGAGAAAATCTTTGGCAAATAATGCCGTAAGCTGTGTAAGCGACGCTCCGAGAACTTTTCGCACGCCAAATTCCTTCACCCGCTGTTCGGCCGAGAACATCACCAAACCGAGCAGGCCGAGACAGGATATGCCAATAGCCACGATTGCGAATACTACGGATAATTGCGAGGTGATCTGCTCGTTACTATAGAGCTTTTGATATTCCTGGTCAACAAACTGGTAGGAAAAAGGATATTTCGGGTTGATCTCTCTGTACACTTTGGCAAGGCTTTGTAGTGCCTGTTCGGTTTGACCAGGTTTGGTGCGGGCCATGATAACGCCGAAATATTCGCCTTCTTTTACATCCAGCAACACCGGCTGGATATGTTCGTGAAGCGATTTAGTATGATAATCCTGCACAACGCCGATGATGTGACCCTTTTTCGCCCATGCCCGTACCGATTGACCAAGTGCGTGGCCGTTGTACATCTCTTTCGCCGCCTCTTCATTAACGATAAAGGCATCAGTGGAATCAGTGGGGTTTGCGGGTGAAAAGTCACGACCCTGGACGATGTTCAGTTTCATCATTTTCACAAAATCAAAGCCAACGGAAGCCGGCTTAACACCTACTGAAAAATTGGGGCTCTTGCCGGGCCATTGTATTTCGTCATCATATACTACAAAATCCATATCCTGGGGCACCTCGGTAGCACGATCCACCATGGCAATACCAGGTAATTTTTGGGCTTCCTGTTTGAACAACAGGTATTTGCTTTTCTTTGACAACTCGCCTTCGATACGCGTATAGACCAGGTTTTCCTTGTCATAACCTAAATGCTTATGCTCAACATAGCTGGTTTGACGCGTAATGACAATGGTGGCTATCAGGAGCACGATCGATAGTACGAACTGGAACACTGTCAGTCCCTTGCGAAACCAGATGGCGCCGGACGTGAAACGCAGCGTACCTTTTAAAGTACGAACCGGGTTCAGCCCCGAAAGATACAGAGCGGGGTAGCTTCCGGCTACAATGCCGGTAAACAAGGTGGTCCCAATCAGTGACAGCCAGAAAGAGCCGTGTACGAGCGGGATACCAAAATTTTTACCGGTCAAGCCATTGAACGCGGGCAACAAGGTCAGCAGCAGCACGACCGAAAGGAGCATGGCCATAAAGGCAAATAGCAGCGATTCGCCATAAAATTGCGCCACCAGGGTTCCCCTGCCCGACCCTACCACCTTGCGCACGCCAACCTCCCTGGCCCGCTTCACTGAACGCGCCGTGGCCAGGTTCATAAAGTTGATGCAGGCGATGATCAATATGAAAACGGCCACCTCACTGAATATTTTGACATACTCGATGCGCCCCCCGGTCGGCTTGCCGTTAACGAAAATATTGTGCAGATACCTGTCGCCGAAACGCTGCAGGCCCACGTGGTATTGGAAGCTTTTGGGAAGTGTAACATTTGATACAGTACCCGCAGGCAGTTTCAAGTTCGACAACACATATTGGTTAATACCGTCCTCAACACGTTTCGGGTCGGCGTTGTCCGCTAATTGAATGTAGGTATCAAAGTTATTCGACGACCATTCCAGCATACCATTTTGCAGTTCCCAGCTGATCACAAAATCGAACTGCAGCGAGCTGGCGGCCGGCACATTTTCAAAAACGCTGCTGATGATAAAGTCATAGTGGTTTTCGTACCGGATGCTTTTGCCGATAGCATTTGCCGGACTCCCGAAGAAGATCTCAGCCGTACGACGCGATATAACCATGTTGCCCCTGTTGCCAAGCGCCGTTGAAGCGTTGTTTCCCGCGATGACCGGGTAACTGAACATCTTGAAAAAATCCATGCCTGCGCGTACGCCTTTCATTTTCACGATCTTCTCACCCACCTGCAATGTTTCGGGGTGGCCCCAGGGAAGGTCGTAACCGGTAGCGTAATTAACAACACTCGTTATCCCCGGCACAACCACTTTCGCGTTATCTATCAAATATGTTCGTTTAAAGGGCCGCGTGGTGGTGTCGAACTTGATCGGCATGTTATAATCCCCGTTCACATGCCCGTTGGCAGACATGGTTTCATACAGGACATACAGGTTCTTATTGTTCTGGTGAAAATTGTCGGTTTCCCGTTCATCCTGCACCCACAGGAAAATGAACAGGCAACAAGTGATGCCCAATGCCAGGCCAACCACGTTAATAGCCGTATGTGCTTTATGGCGGATCATGTTCCGCCAGGCGGTTTTGATGAAGTTCCTGATCATTTTTTCAATAGGTTTTGATGATTAAATTTTTATAGGCGCAAGCCGCGCTGTTGCCAAACCATACACCGGCAAAGCCACTCTCAAACTCAGGGTCAAGGTCATTGCGGACCATAGCGGGTTTAGCCTGGTGGTCGACGTAAACAGTTAGCTGCTGTCCCTTTACTACCGCCTTTACATGGAACCAGCCTTTGGGGGGCAAAGCAGCCTTAGCCTGGTATTTGTCAGCTTCATAATCCCACCAGTCAAAGTCATCCTTTTTAGCGGGCATGTATTGAATAGCATTGATAGTACCGGAAGATGCCGGCCTGAAGTAGAGTGTTTCGTAATGATTGGCGTCTTTGATCCGGAAAGCCAGCCCGAGATAATCATTTCCTGTTGTTGAAGCCATGTCAAGCTCTATTTCGCCGTCCTTGAAATTTGTACCCTTTGGATAAGCTATAAAAGCGGCTTTAGGACTGTTAAAATTCTTTTTCAGCACCAGCGCTTTCGCTCCCTGGTAGGTTTCAAGGCCATAACTCAGACCGGATATTTTCGGGAAAACCCAGTCGGCAAGATCAACCACGGAGTAATCATGCGTCTTTTTTTGCTGGGCAAACGAGCTGATTGCAAATGCGAGGAATAATATTGCAAGGTATTTTTTCATAATATCAGTCTTTTTTGACCATGAGATTGGCAAAGTCTGCGGTTGTATAGTCAACCCACAATCCTATCTGACCGCTTGCCCTGCTTTGCAGGTTTTTGGTTACTAATGACGGTTTGTCCATGCCGTTGACATACACTTTGATGCTGTCTTTGCTGACAACTATCCTCGCGTGTATCCAGTCTTCGGGTTTGGGATCGGGAAGGATCTCGCTTTCAAATTGCCCGGTAAATTCCTTCCTCAGCCGATCATAAGAATAGTCTGGCAGGCTGCAATACTGAACCGACCACGTACGGCGTACCGGGTCAGAATGCCTGAAGTTGAAAGGCCTGAAGTAAACTACATCGTAGTTTTTGGATGTATCAGCTACATGAAAGGCAATTCCCGGAAAACTGTGGAGGAACTCGTTCCGGCCCCTGATGTCCACTTCTATCGTTCCATAACTGAAATCTGTACCGGTAAGCCAAACATTGTTTTTTATCGTGATGCCTTTTTTATTACCATCCTGTATAGGTTGCGTGTCGCTGGCTGGGACACCAGCCAGTTTATTATCCACAAGCATTTGTTGCAGATTTAAGTTTTGGCAAAAAGCTTTGCTGCCAAATAGCAAAGCGAGAAGTAAAAAGGTCTTTTTCATTGCTTTAATCCTTTAAATTTTCTTTTTTCAATTTGGCCAGCAGGTTATCAAACCGCACCCAGGCCAAGTGACAATCCTTAGGGCTGTGACCGGTGGAATAAATAAGATATTTGCCGTCGGGTGTTACATACTCACCCCAGCGGTGAGCAGGTCCGTCGTTGATGAGTGGTCCGAGGCTGACGGGAGCCGTCCACGCTTTATCACGTTTACGGAAGCTTATCCACAGCTCACATTCATAATCTTTTTGCTCTTTTGCGCTTATCACGATGTAAGATTCATCCCTGGCCACATAGAAATCCCCGTCGAAACCGGGCGTGTTGATTGGTGGCCCCAGGCTTTTGATCGTCGTATCACCTGCCGACATCTTGAGTTCACTGATGTCGTAATTAGTGAAGTCTGTGCGTTTATCGGGGTGTACGTTGCTACCGGCATAGCAGGTACCGCTTTTTGTCGGCATAAAATCATAAAGCCCGTACGTCTTTTCCAGATAAACCTCCGGTTCCGACCAGCCATTACCTGTGCGATGCGACTGCCAGACAAAGGAATGTTTGCCATCCCCTTTGCCACCCAGGAAATACAAGGTTTGGTTATCTACCGAAAAAGTGGGTGCATAATAATGCGCGTTCAGCACAAAAGGACCGTTCCACTTACCGCCTTGGAATTTGAAGTATCTTATTTTACTGTTTGCGCCGCTGAACCATGTATTGTTCGTCGGGTAATAGAATTCTTTACCATCATCAGAAAATGCCACGCGGTCAAAACCAAAGGTATCGGCCTTTGCCAGTATGCCTGCGCCAAAAACCTCGGGCTTGTCGCCAGGAGGCTTCTGGCCCAGGTAAGCATCCTTGCTTTTCCAGAAACTGTTTTGGGCGTGGAGAGTTGTGCCGGCAGCTAATAGCAAGACCGATAATAAGATTAACCTTTTCATGTTTATGCTATTGGGTGATCTGAATCTTTTATCCAAACTTACCTGAAGCTGAAAAGCAGGGCAATTCATTTTCAGTTCAAGTTTTTTCAAGTTTCATTCACCTGGAAATGAATGGCTTATAAAACGATGAAATCAGGCGATCATTTGTAACAAATGGGGCTGTTGCTGCGTCTTTTTTATATTAACCGTATCTTAGATTATCATGAGCCAGGCCGATCTGAAACAACTGCTGCTGATCATCGAGCAACAACTCGACTGGGACGACCCGTCGGGCTGGCAGGGAAAGGATTTCGAGATACTGAACGAGCTGATCCTCGAAAAAACGAAGATTTCGCTCAGCGCCAGCACGCTCAGGCGCATCTGGGGGCGTGTGGAATACAACCATATGCCGAGCGGCACCACGCTGGATACTTTGGCGCAATTCGCAGGGTTCGATAACTGGCGGGCGTTTACCAAACGCGCAAACGCAGCAGGCAAAACACCTCATATTGAACCAAAGCCTGCCATCAATTCGATATCCAGGCGCGGTATCTGGACTGCAACGACTTTGGCCGTTGCCGCCCTGGTTACCATTACGCTGGTCGGAATGTACGTGAGGAAAGCGAATGAACCTGCCAATGGAAACTTTTCATTCAAAAGCAGACCGGTTACGCGCAGCCTGCCAAATTCGGTGATATTTGATTATAATGTAAAGGCCAATCCCGGCGATTCGGTTTTTATTCAGCAAAGCTGGGACCCGACAACCCGCACCACAGTAGATAAAACAAAGCACCAGTTTACCTCGATCTATTACGTACCGGGATTTTATCATGCCAAGTTGCTGGTAAACAATAAGATCGTAAAAGAGCACACGCTGATGATCCCGACCGACGGCTGGCTTGGATTGATCGAGAACAGGCCCGTACCGGTTTATTTGAATAATAAGGAATATATGCGCGATGGTATTTTGCAAACGCCCATATCGGTGATCACCGCCAAGAATTTCACTATGGAGCCACAGCAGCCGGCGGTCTCTTATTATAATGTAGGGAATTTCGCGCCGGTGCCGCTGAGCAATTTTTCATTCAGCACGGAAGTAAGAAATGATTTTAATTCCGGCTCGGGGGCTTGCCAGCTGGCGCGGATCATCCTGTTTACGGATAATGTTCCTGTGATCGTGGAGCTATCGGCTAAAGGCTGCATCTCTAACCTGAGATTATTGAACGGACGTTACTTTGAATCGGGAAAAGACCACGACTTGTCCGGTTTCGGTACCGATGTTTCAAAATGGGTAAAAGTTGAATGCAAAAGCGCGAAGGATAAGATACAATATTACGTGGACGGTAAACTTGCTTATGAATCTGAGCTTCCCAAATATGTCGAAAGCATTGTCGGCATGGGGTTTAACTTCCAGGGTACGGGTTCGGTAAGAGCCATCGACCTGAAAAAGGGCGACAGCACTATTTTCAAGGCTTGGTAGTCAATGTAAAAGCGGGATACCAAAAGAATACCCGATACGTTATTGATATTAATAACAAGGAACGAAGCGACCCCAAACCGACGGGAATCTGGAATTTGAAAGCTGACCCACCGGCCGGGATCACTCCGTTCCTTGCTTGTTAAGTCGATAGTCTGTAGTCGTAAATCTTAAGACTTTAGACTAAGTTTTATAGCAAGCGGCCGGTTTTCACCGCCTCCTGAAGGTTAGCCACCCTGAATTTGGGTTTATAAATGCGATTGGCCAGTTTCTTTACCCAAGTGTATCGGTAACCGAATACCGATTTGATCATTTCCACACCCATCGATCCCTTTGGATAACCATATTTATACCAGGAGAACTTGGTATTGTCCACACGAAAGGTATCCGCAAACTCAGCCAGGAACAGATCGGCCTCGATATCGAAAATATCCAGGTCGAGGTCGATACTGGTATCAACGGTCAGCGCCTCGGGGTCAACCTTTCGTATTTTATACCTGTCGCAATAGCAGGTGATAAATTCCTTTAATTCAGGCAGTACTTCTTCCATCAGCAGCAATTTTGGGTGATCAGCCTGGTTATAAGACAATGCTTTTTGCCGGCAGGTTGCATCCGTGGCTGAATATTTTTCAAAAAAAATAGCGCCACATGAGGCGCTATCCGAATACTATCAGGAAAATGGTCTTAATCTTTTTTCAGCCCCATCTTATGATTTTCAAAATCAAGCAGGTATTCGTTCGTAAGGAAAAACTCCAGGCCCATCACGGTAACATTCGATCCCGAATTAGTTGGATTCTCCACGTAGCTTATGTAATCTGTAGCGCTTGTGGTGAACGAATAATTAAAGCCAGAATTCAGCATGGTGCTCACTGCAACGCCGTTACTGAGCAGCGTGGCCGTCGACGGCCCTGTCGGGTCCTCAATATAATTATAAGGTTCGGTACCCGTATCAAACAAAACGGCAGCATTGAACGATTTGCCGCTGTAACTTATCGTTGCCGGGATGATAGGTACATATCCCTCGCCCTGGTAAAAGTTGAGCTGGCTCATAGTAAAGCCGCTGGATGACGAAAGATCGTCAGACGTCAACCCGACTGTAATGGCCGGCACATAAGTGGCCTGGTAAGAATACTGGCTTTGAGGTATTGCAGCCATTTTAAAGCCTTTGGTTAAACCCGTACCCGGGTCAAAGTATTGGAACGGGCTGGTAATATAGGCATTGTTGGAAAATGTAATATCATACTCCTGCGAGACGCCGAACACATCAAAATCATGTGCAGGGAGCTTATTGCCCTTGCTGTCTACGGCCTTGTAATAAAGGAAGAACGGTAACCTCTTGATCGTAATGCTACCGTTGACATCGCCCACGACAACGTTGGCATAGGCCAGGTTCCCGTAAACCTTGTCGGTAGTGTTGGAATCGTCGCCATATTCTACAATATTGGTTTGATTAGTAATTGTTATGCCGTCAACCACGGTCGAATCGTTGGTGAAATTAAAACCTGTGGCGGTTATCATGTTAGAGGGCAAAATACCATTTGCGTCCAAAACCAAACCACCCGACCCGGTATCGTATACCGGGTTGAGGAAATTGACGCTCTGTGTGCCCACCTGGCTAATATTCATCACCAGCACTTTGTAAATATCGGAATCGACCGCGTAAACACCGAGTTTGGTAGGCGTCGCCGTTACCGGTTTATTATTGCCACCGTTGTTATTGTTATTGTTGTCTTTTTTACAGGCAGCAAAAGAAAGCAGGAGCAGTAAACCGGATATCAGTGAGAGGTTTTTCAAAGTATATCTATTCTTCATCATCCAAAATTAGTTATAGTAAGTATTAAAACTTTCGTTTTTGAAAATTATTATTCTGTGTTTCAACTATGATCATATCGTATTATGTGTACGATATATAAGTTTACGCCGTTGCCTGTCCATTTGCAACAGAAGATGGCGATTATTGTTCGGCAAATTAATCTTCTTCAGTCGGGCTGGCGGTGGTCAAAGCGGACAGCTATTCGTCGTCGCATTAATACGTTACACGCCCAATAGCTTATAATTGTACTTTATTTACCGCCAACTACTGTGAATACAAAAGTTATTGCTTTCGACGCCGATGATACGCTGTGGGTGAACGAGCCTTATTTCCAGGAAACCGAGAAGAAATTCTGTGCGCTGATGGATGAATACCTCCCGCAGCACACCCTTTCGCGCGAACTTTTGAAGATCGAGATCGCTAACCTGGCTCTATATGGCTATGGCATCAAGGGTTATACCCTTTCGATGGTAGAAGCCGCCATCCGGGTATCGGAAGGTACCATCAGCGTTGCGGCGATCGACAAGATCATCAATTTCGGGAAAGAGCTGCTAAACGAACCGATAGAGTTGCTTGATGATGTTGACGAGGTGCTCAGATCGCTGCATGGACAATACCGCATCGTGGTGGCCACCAAAGGCGATCTGCTCGACCAGCACCGAAAACTGAAGAAATCGGGGCTGGGCCATTATTTCCATCATATTGAAGTGATGTCGGAAAAAGCCGAAGATGATTACAGGAAACTGATTAGCCGTTTGGATGTCCAACCGGCAGAGTTTATGATGATCGGCAATTCGCTGAAGTCAGATGTGATACCCGTGATCAATATCGGCGGGCATGCTATCCACGTCCCTTACCATACTACCTGGGCGCACGAGCATGTGGAGACCAAACTGGAACATAAAAACTTCAGGCAGGTTGAACGTCTGAAGGATGTTCTGCCGTTGCTTGAGGGCTGATCAGTTGTTTTTCAATTCAAGCCGGTGGTGGTCAAAATCGAGCAGGTATTTGTTATTGTTTCGGCGCAGCAAGCCACTTAACGCCAGGACGGATGCTGCTTAGCAAACTCCCTTACCGGCGCCGGCTGCATTTTCCTATGCTTGCGCATGAGCCGAATAAGCATTAAAACCGACAGTGTTATCATCACTATTGAACTTTAAAAAAAATGAATGCCACAGTAATCAGAGAACCAGCTACCAATGCAATTGCAATAACTGCCAGGGTAACATTGACGTAATGTTCTTTGCGAGGCTGCCCTGAAATCACCTCAGCAAAAGATTGTTTAAATTTTTTCATTTAGGGAAATCATTTATCTGCTGTAAATCAAGGCAATAAGAATGCCATCCTATTTTGAAGCAGAAACTTGCAGCACACTAAAAGAGATGTTTAAAAAATTCCCCAAAGTGTGCAAAAAGCGCGGTAACAAACGCGTTACAATTACACAATCGTCTTCTCCAGAACCATCAGCTCGATAGGCTCTTTATTCCGGGGAATGCCGAAACGTTTTGTATCGTGAAAAGGTTCGCGTTCGCCGGTATCAGCATAGCCCCGGCGCTTATACCAGTCGATCAGTTCGATGCGGGTGGAGATCACGGTCATAAAAATAGTTTTGCAGCCCCATTCTTTTGCCCTTATATCCGCTTCTTGCAATAGCTGGCGGCCTACCCCCGCAGCCTGCAGTTTCGGCGAAACGGTGAGCATGCCCAGGTACAGCTTTTTGCTGCTGAACATTTGCAGGTAAACACAGGCAATAATGCTGCCTTCATCGTCTATATATTTCAGAATAACGGTATCTCGGGCTTGCAGGTATTCGCGCATAGTTCGCTCATCGATGCGGATACCATCGAGCAGGTGAGATTCGGTGGTCCAGCCCCCTTGTGATGATTCGCCGCGGTAGGCGCTGTTCACCAAGGCAACCAGTTCGGCGGCATCGGGATAGGTGGCTTGTGTGATCGGCATGGCCGCAAACCTAATTTTTTACTTCCATTGCCGCAAGAACACAAGCCTTTTAAGGTTTAATAATATTAAGTGTACCGTCATTACTGTTGGTTGCTAATAGCTCTTTTCTTCCATCCCCGTAGGCATCAGCTATAGCTAAACCGTCGGACCTTTGCCCTGCCGGAATAGTATAACTTGAAGTTACCCCATTTTTGTCCATCAGGAATATCGATATGAAATTACTATGATAATTTGTTACCGCAATATCATTAAAACCATCGCCGTTGATATCGCCTATAGCGACCCGGCTCGGGCTTCTGCCTGTGGCAAATGGCGAACCGTGCATAATAGCAAATCCGCCGTTTCCATTCCCGGTCAAAACAGTAAGGCCGTCCTGCCCGGTATTGCTTGCCGTGATCGAAGGGGAGTTCACAATAGCCAGGTCGGCAAGGCCATCGCCGTTTATATCGCCTATCGCCACGCCAAACGGTGAATCGCCACAGGAAAACGGCGAGCCTGGCGGCTGAGTAAATCCGCCTTTACCGTCCCCCAAAAGTACGGTGCAGTTATTCCCATCGAGGTTCGTCGTAACGATATCCGGATTACCGTCTCGGTTCAAGTCGGCAACCCTGAGCCGCTGGTAAGGATGTTTTCCGACCGGGATAAACATACCGGGTGTATCAAACCCTGCATGTTTATTTCCGAATAACACGCGGATGTGGTTATTACCCCAACTGTCCGTCGCCAGGTCCGGATTCCCGTCATGATTAAAATCAGCGACTGCAACGCCATGCGTATGCGGCACAACAGTTACATGCAAAGGCGAACCCTTCATTTGGCGGAAACCGCCTTTCCCGTCACCAATGAGAACGGTAAGATATTTTTTGGTGTGATTGGCAAAAACCAGATCGGGTATGCCATCCTTATTCAGATCGGCAATGGCAATATCGTTCGGCTGCGCCCCTGCGTAGAAAGGTGAGCCCGTAGCCTCTTTGAACGACCCTTTACCTGTGCCCAGTAAAATGGTTACGCTGCTATCGCCACCGTTAGCTACTATGATGTCGGGTATTTTATCTCCGTTCAGATCGGCAACTTCCACGCTGTTCGGCGATTTACCCACCTTAATGGTTGTAACCTTCCGGTAAAGGGCGGGTCTTTCGGCGCCATGCAATATGACCAGCATACCGGCAGTAGCGGCCACCATTAAAACAAATAGCTTTTTCATAACGACGTTAATTGCGTGCCGACCCTGCTGGCTTTTAACTGCACATAAAGGCGGATGTCTTTATAAATAAGATTGTTATACATCACATTGCTGGTAGCAATACCCCAGTCGCGCCGATTGACGACGATGTTGGCTTCAGCCGCGAAATCGTTAATGCTGCTTTTGGATACATCGGCGGTAAAAGTGATCTGTTTGGTGATCCCGTGCATTGTGAGATTAGCCAGGATGGTCACAAAGTGCAGGGACTTTTCCGAATTGTGATTGACCGAGGTGATCTCCAGCCGGGCTTCCGGGAATTTGCCCGTATCAAAAAAATAATAGCTTCGCAGGTTGTTCTCCAGCTTCTCTTTATCGGGCGAGGATAAATCGGTTACGATGATCGACGACATATCCAATGTGACCGTCCCCGAATACAATTGTCCGCAATGCATTACCAACTCGCCGGAAGATATTTTTACTGCACCGGTATGCGTTCCGGTTGGTTTTTCAGCTTTCCAGCCGAGGGTACTCGATGCGGTGCTAACAGCCAAAACACTTACCCCACCTGCAGGTGTTAAACTAACTACGGGCGTGCCGCTCCACGCGTGGAACATTAATAGCAGGCTAAAAAATAACGTTTTCATGCTTTTCTGGTTTAAAAATCCACCACAAGATTAACCTCGCTCTGGCCTTCAATTCAAATAAAGTAGACCAAAGCCGCAATTAATCGACGTATATTGGAAGTGAATTTGACCGGCCGGCATTCATCTATTAAATCGGTTGTTGGTCTATTCCATTGGTTGTTTGTTGGTTTTATGCCGAACATTGCAGTGAATATCAATGACTGAAGGTATGACACTCCGGTGGTCGCTTGCCAAAAAACTGCTTCACCTGCTGCTCTGGGTGATCATTACCGCCATTTTCCTTTACGACAGGCGCTACCTGATATTGAAAGCGGGGCTGGGCCATTTCGCCGAATGCACCATAGTGCGTCTCGTACTCATCATTTCGCTTTGCTATTTTCATATCTTTTACCTGATCCCTAAATATTTCGCAACCAGGAAGTTTACCGCTTACTTCGCTTTGCTGCTCGTATCCATTTGTATATATGTGGGGCTGCAAAGCCTGTACGATCTTTACCTCTATGGCGTGGTTTTAAGCTGGACCACCTACCGTAGTTTCTGGGCTTCGGTGCCATTCAACCTGTTAACGACTGCATGGTACCTGGCGGTGACCGTAGCTTTTAAGCTGAGCCTCGACTGGTACCAGCAGCGTGCAGAGCTGGGGCAATTGCAGGACGAGTTGCGAAAAAATGCAGCCATCGTCATTGCTGACCATTCTGAAACTGATCATATATTCCTGAAATCAGGCACCAGGAAGATCAAGACTTCGCTGGCATCTATTTATTATATCCAGGGGTTGAAAGATTATTCGATCATTTATACCAACGAGGGAAAGATCATTGTCAAAGGCTCGCTCAAGATCGTCGAAGAACTGTTTCCGCCGAAGCATTTTGTAAGGACACATAAATCCTATATGGTGGCTAGTAACAAGATCAAACACCTGCAGGGTAACAAGCTGGTATTGATCAATAATGAGGTAATCCCTATCGGCAGAAGCTATAAGCATTTACTTGCAGCCGGCTGATTCGATATACGATTTACGATTTTTGCCTTATTGTCACAAAGCCCGGTAATCCTCGCGCACAGGGCTGAAGATATCCAGCAGCTTGCAATCGGTAACCGCGACACCGCTGTGATAAGCTTCTGACGGGATCAATGCGTACATGCCGGGATCGAGCACCTGCGGTTCGCCGTTCACGGTCAGTTCAAATTTGCCTTCGAGCACAAAAGTGTACTGTTCATGAATATGCTTATGGTGCTGCACCGCGCGGCCGGCTGCTACCTCGATGAAATTGATGGTGTTCTTATCAGTGTGGATCAATTTGGAGAAATAACCGGGCGCGATCTCCTTGACTTTAATATCGGCGAAATATTTGAAAATGGTGGTGTCCATAGGGATTGAATTGGGGTTTAAATATACAAATATGTGTATTGAAATGACTCTTATTTCGACTCAATTATGTGCCGTCAGGCACATCTCGTCGGTAGCATATCAAATCCCAGTTCACCAAGCGTTCCTATCGGAACGCCTCGTGTTTCGCGCGCATTTTCTACCGACCAAAAGTCCCTATGGGACTTAATAAATCGCTTAAATAAAAAAGGCCGCCCACTACCCCGGGGCGACCTTCAACCACTATATAAACCTAACTTATTATGAAAACTACTTATTAAGCACCGGCCAGGGCTTGCTTGCCGGTTTCGGTGATCTTGTTCTCAATGTTGCGACCAACGGTCAAACCGTTGCTTATAACCATTGAGGCGGTATTGCGGTCCATGCCAAATACCTCTACCCTGCCGCTCAGTTCAGCGGTGGCGTTGTCGCGCATGGTTACGCGGACGCTATAAGAATCAAAGCTCAGCTTAGCAACCGCGCTGTCGTGCAGGTCGATGTTGAATTCAATTTTCGCTACGTTGCCAAACGACTTTATTTCGGCATTATCGTAAGCCGAAACCGAACGCAGGTTTTGCGAGTTTACCCAAACAATTAATTTTTCGTTGTTGTAAGATGAAATGCGCAGTACGCCATTCTTGCTTTGTACCAGGGCGTTGTGTGCGTAGTATTTGTTGTAAACGGTTACCTCTTCGCCGGCGTTGTCCGAGATAAATAATTCAACGTTGCCGCGAACTTCGATGCTATTGATGGCTTTAATGTCATTTAAAACAGTCAGATTGCTGTTTGCAGCTACTGCTGCATTGGTGTTTGTTGTGAATCCGGTCAGTGCAGCAAAAAGCACAATGATGGATAAAATTTTGGTTTTCATATGTTACTCCTTTTTTGAACTCACCGTATTGTGAATTCTTTTTCTTCTTTTTTAAACGGAGCTAATTTTATAAGGCTTTCGTTGAATTTGTTCGACCTTGGGCAACCCCGTTTAATCTTGCTGCAAAGGTGAGAGTAATTTTGGCTCGATTTATCATAATAGTGTCAAAAACACACTAAGAAAGTTAGCGAACATTGTATAATATATATACCTCATTATTAGCATTTTATTTAAACTAATTCAAGCAAAACTCGGTCAGCCTAAAAAATTAATCTGGATTTTACAAGGAAAAATTCCGCGCGTTTTGAGTCGTTATCCCAAAAAAATTGTAACAAACAGGAATGTAAATCATCCATTATTTGGAGCCAGATAGACAACGTCATGAGCAAGCAAACCACCCGGTCCGAGCGCACATTATGGATACTCACCACCATCCTGGTGCTCATTGGCGTGGCCATCGTGGTGCGGAGACTTTTATTCTTAAATGACCTGCACAAAGCAGGCGGTTATGTACCCGGGACCAAAAGCCGTTCGCCGGTACCCGATACCGGCTTTGCCGAACATCCCCTGCTTACGCTTATTCACATTATTCCCGGCTTAGTATTCATGCTGCTGGCGCCGCTGCAATTTGTAAAACGCATCAGGTTGGCCTATCCCCTGTTCATTCGCGTCAGCTGGTACGTTGTATTTGGCTGCGGCATAATCATTGGCGGAACGGCCCTGATAATGGGTTTTACGATCGCTATTGGCGGTATTGTGGAGACCTTAGCCGTGGCGGTTTACGGAGTACTATTCCTTTTCTCCCTTTTAAAAGCGTTCATATATCTCAATGTTGACGCCGCCTGCATCGCGAATGGATAATCCGTGCGCTGGCCATCGGGCTGGCTGTATCCACCACCAGGCCTATTGTTGCCTTGTTTTTTGCCACCCGCCGGCTTACCGGGTTGACCGTTCAACAGTATTTCGGGCCGGCATTCTGGATCGCCTTTACGCTGCACATTATTGTGGCTGAAATATGGATACGAAAAACACGCAAAAAAGCTGAAACACAGCCTGCTATCGCGTAAACTAATTCATTTGCCGCCTTGGCCTTGCGGACTACCCCTCCGTCAGCTAAAAGTCATCACTCTATTTATTAATCAAACGATTGAATGATGTGACATTGGCATGAACATTTTCATGCAAATTTCATGTTAGCTTTGATTATGTGTTTAAACACACGTTAAAACAACACGACATGCGTAAGCTATTATTTATGGCGGTGCTGCTGGCGGTAAAGCTGGCGCCGGCCTTCGGACAAACAGACTGGAAATTAAGGGCCGACAATAATGGCATCAAGGTTTATTCCAGCATAATACCAAGTTCCAAAATAAAGGCCATTAAAGTGGAGGCGACCTTCGATGCTTCCGCGCAGCAACTGGCCGCCGTTGTGATGGACGTAAGCACCTCCACAGAATGGGTTTCTCACCTGAAATCGGCTATACTTATAAAAAGGGTGTCTGCAAATGAGCTTTATTATTATTCAGAGGTAGATTTGCCCTGGCCCGCTGCCAACCGCGATTTTGTGGCCCACCTGACCGTAAGCCAGGATCCGGATACCAAAGTTATAACTGTCGACGGCCCGGCTGTTCCGGGTTATATGCCGGTAAAAAAGGGCATCGTCCGGATCACCAATTCCACCGGAAAATGGATCATTACGCCCCTGGGGCAGAGCCAGGCGAAAGTTGAATATTCGATCCATGTTGACCCGGGAGGCTCGTTGCCGTCCTGGCTCGTCAATATGTTTTCTACGCAAACGCCGATGGAGGTCTTCAAAAACCTGAGGGCACAGCTGCAAAAGCCGGAAAGCAAGAACATGGTGCTGGCGCTGATGCAATAACGACCATTAGGCAAATCCATCTTTCGGACTTATGCGGACTTGCGGACTTCTATTTTTTCCCGTTGCCCGGATATCCCCCGCCCGAGCCGAAATAACAGTCCATCGACTCCATCTTTCCACCCTTAAAGGTGTAGACATCAACGTTGCGAATGAGTTTGTGGTCGGTAGTAGTCATCTCCACGATCAGGAACAGTTTATCGCCGCCGTCGGCCCATTTAAGAAAGCGGACCGTTTTAAAAGACTTATTGGTCGGCCAGCATCTCTCGTGGAATGTTTTGATCGGGATATGGTTGTCGCCGGCAGCGCTGCTGAAGGTAAAATCATCGGCAAACTGGCTGCGGACCGTGTTCCAGTTGTGATTTTGAAAGCCTGAATAAAAGGCCATTACTATTTTTTCTTTGTCTTGTGTGGTGCTTTGTCCAAAGCAATTGGTTACAGCCATACAGATCAGGAGGGCAAACAAAATTTGTTTCATAATAAGTGTTGTTAGGGATTTAATTTACTGGTTAACGTTTACGGTTAGACCTGTTTTGGCATTATAAATATAACACTAATAACCATTTAGTTGTGAGGGGCGGAAATGCCAATTTGAGGGGCGATTTGCGACAAGGCAGCTAGTCATTATGCCATTGGGTCATTAGGTCATTAACTTGCTTCATAAAATCCATAATGACTCAATGACATAATGACTCAATGACCGATTTACGGCATCGGCTTCACCATAATATTCTTAAAATAAACGAGGCTATTCGGGTCATGCCCCTGCAGGGCGAAAGTGCCGCTGGAAAGCATGCGTTGCGCATCATCGCCGGTGCGGTGCAGATCATTGGGTTCGGTGTAATCGTTCACTACTTTATCGTTTATTTTTACAATTACCCGCTTACCCTGCACGGTAATGTCCATGGTAAACCATTCGCCTTCCTTCACATAGACTTCCTTGATATCCTGTATGCCATAAACGCTGCCGGTACGGCGCCAGTCCGTATGGGTGTTGTTAACTTGTATCTCATAACCTTTTGCCGGCCAGCCGCCCTGCTGATAAGCGGTATGAATGTAAATGCCCGAGTTGGCGCCCTGGTGGGTCATCACATCGGCTTTGAATTCGAAATTTTTGAAATTATGGTCCTGTACCGGACCCTCGTAAAACAAATGCGCCGTTTGGCCGTGCACCACGATCATGCCGTCCTTTACCGAAAAGGTCTCGGCATGATCCCCCACCTTCCAGCCGTTGAGTGAATTGCCGTCGAAGAGGGATATCCAGCCGTCTTTTTGGCTTTGCGCCTGCGCGGTGAATGATAAGGTGAAGGCAATGGAGAGGCAAGCGATTATGTTTTTCATATATGTTTTGTTTCTCAAAGCTAATATTTCATGCGGAAATACGAATAGTCAAAGTTGCAAACTTCGGGTGGGGTTGAGTTTTCAGGAATCCCGATTTAAGAGCAAATAGCGGGTGCAAGACAAACTGCATAACATCCTTTTACATCTTAATATTTTGGCCAAATATGTCCGCCAATTGTCCTTTCAATATGGGGATTAAATGATTTAACTTTACATCATATTTAAAAAGGACCATGTCATCACGAAGGAAGATCATCTTTTTTATCCCCTCAAAAGTCCATATTTTAGACTTAACCGGGCCCATCCAGGTGTTTTACGAGGCTAATACCTATGGGGCGGAGTACGTTATTCAATACACCGCGCTGCAAGACAACCTGGTCAGTGCGGCCGGATTGCCATTTGGCCAAATAAGTCATTTCAGCGATATAAACGCCCGCGAAGGCGATTATATCTTCGTTCCCGGTGCGGACATAGATTATTTGCATTCGGACGAATTCAGGAATGAGATTGATTTTTTCAGATGGCTTCGGTCCATGGCCAAACGTAAGGTTTCCTTATGTTCCGTATGTACAGGTGCGTTCATACTGGCCGAAGCCGGCTTACTGGACGATGTACGCTGCACAACACACTGGAAACGATTGGACGAGCTTCAGCGATCCTATCCTAAGGTATTGGCCGAGGCGAATATCCTGTATACGCACGTTGATAATATATATACCAGCGCGGGCATTACCTCGGGTATCGACCTGTCCCTTGCAATCATCGAGGAACATCATGGACCGTTATTCACCCATAAGGTAGCCCGCGAGCTGGTGGTTTACCACAGGCGCAGTTCAACACATTCGCAAAAAAGCGTTTACCTGGATTACCGGAACCACCTGCACCCGGGCGTCCACCGGGTACAAGACTGGCTGATAGAAAATCTGCACAAAAAAGCGACGATCGAAGAACTGGCAATGCATGCGGGCATGAGCACAAGAAACCTTACGCGGGCGTTCAAAACAGCAACCGGAATTACCATAAACGATTTTATGAAACAGCTGCGACTGGAAAAAGCGGAAACACTTGCAAACAACCCGGCCTACAGCGCCGAGTATATCGCGGGCCAGGTCGGCTATATGAACGCACGCCAGTTGAGGCGTATCAAACAAGACAAGCTATGAAGAAGCACATTATACTCCTCGCCTGTTTTGCGGGAATGGCTTTAAGCGCTTATGCCCGGCAAGCCGATTCGACTTATCACTGCACGCCTTGCGGCAATACGGCTTGCGACACCATCGTATACTATCATGCCGGAACCTGCCCTGTTTGTCATATGCCCCTGGTTAAGGATGTGCGCGACGGGCAATGGCGCACTTCGACGGCAAACGGCAACTTTAGCGGCAAATGGGAAGGACATGCCGCAACCAGCGACCAGGAACTCGCATTTTCGCTTAGCATTTCTACAAGCCCGCTGACGAAAGTACAATTTACCGCTGCCGACCTGAATGCGATGGATGTAACCGGAACCGATATCGCCTTTAAAGCAGACAGCATCCATTTTGAATTGGCCGGCGACGACGGCACCATGGGCTTTGATGGCATATTGACGATGGGCAAGATCAGCGGCAGATTTACAACGGACGACCGGGCAGTGGCACTGCAAAACCGGTCGGGCTTGTTTGAGTTGAAAAAGTTAAAAGCAAAACCGGTCCCCTATACTGTGAAAGAAGTTGTTTTTTATAACCGCGACGTAAAGCTGGCCGGTAGTCTTTACCTGCCGAACGGAACAGGCAGGTTCCCGGCATTGATCTGCAATCACAGCAGCGGCGACAAACCGCGTTACGACGGCGCTTTTATGGCCGACTACATGGCCAGGCGCGGAATAGCTGTATTGATATATGACAAGCGTGGTGACGGCGCGTCGACAGGCGATTGGCACAATTCAACTTTCGAACAGCTTGCCGATGACTGCATTGCCGGGTTTAACCTATTAAGATCGGAGCCGAAAATAAACAGCAAGCTGATCGGGATATTTGGTCACAGCCAGGGAGCTACTATTTCTCCGATCATTGTCGACAGGTGCCCGGCCATTGCCTTTAACATCGCTGCGGCAGGCTTTGCGGTGGCGCCGGAGGAACAGGATATATTTCGCGTCACAAACATCCTCCGGCACCAGGCGCATTTCAGCGACAGCGTGATAGACAGCGCCATCAGCTTTTACAGGATATGGCTCGAAGTTGCCCGGACCGGAAAAGGATGGGAAGCGATGCAAAGCGCCAACGAAAAAGTTAAAAACAGCAGCTGGTACTCATGGGTTGAACCGCCTGCTGCCGGTGCCTGGCCATGGAAGTGGTACAAAAGCGCCGGCAATTACGACTTCGTTCCCTATTGGGAGAAGGTAAAGATACCTACCTTACTTATTTACGGGGACAAAGACGAGATCACCCCCATTAAACCATCGATAACCAACATCACCACCGCTTTAAAAAAAGCATGTAACAGGCAATATACGGTCATTATAAAGCATAATGCTATCCATTACTTTGCCCAGGTAAAAACCGAAGGCGACCTGTGGACCAAAAGCACTCCCGGGTATTTTGAAGACATCTACGCATGGATAGCAGCACAATGCCGGGAAATTAAGGCGCACGTTCACGAAAAAGGCCTTCAGTAGCCAGATTTTGAGGGTGAACAATTTCCAATGACATGATGATAATAAATCAAATACAATAACAGCCTGGTTGAGACACCAGTGCGTGAATACTTATTGTAGCAGAGTCAAAAATCAAGACAAATTAAATTCTGGCGGCCTTCCTTTATCCATCTTTCGGACTTCCGGACTTTCGGACTAATTCATAATTTTATACACGCAAAACCTAAGTTCCATAACGGGGTTTAGCATAAAACCGATATATGGCCTTTATTGACTATTACAAAATACTTGGGCTTGATAAGCAGGCAACCGAAAAAGATATTAAGGCTGCGTACCGCAAGCTGGCGCGGCAGTACCACCCCGACCTGAACCCGAACGACTCGGAAGCAAACAAGAAGTTCCAGCAGATCAATGAGGCGAACGAGGTGTTGAGTGACCCCGAAAAGCGGAAGAAGTACGATAAATACGGCGAGAACTGGCAGCACGGCGAGGAATACGAAAAGTATGCGCAGCAGCAACAGGCGCACGGTAACCAGTACAGCGGTTTCGGTGCTGGGCATACGCAGGGCTTTGAGAGTTATGAAGATTTCGGCGGGGGTGACTTTTCAGATTTCTTCGAGCAGATGTTCGGCGGCAGGGGCGGTCGCGGGGCCGGCGGCGGCAGGCAGGCGAAATATCGCGGGCAGGATTATAACGCCGAGCTTCGTTTGACGCTGAAAGACGTAAGCGAAACGCATAAACAAACGCTGACGGTGAACGGGAATAACATCCGTATCACCATACCTGCGGGTGTAGAGAACGGGCAAACGATCAAGATAACGGGGCATGGCGGTCAGGGCGTGAACGGTGGTCCGGCAGGCGACCTGTACATCACTTTCGTAGTGGCGAACGACCCGAATTTCAGAAGAGACGGCGCAAACCTGTACACGACTGTGAAACTCGATCTGTATACCGCTGTTCTGGGCGGAGATGCCACGATAGAAACACTAACGGGGAAAGTCAAGATCAAGGTTCAGCCCGAGACCCAAAACAACGCGACGATCAGGCTGAAGGGCAAGGGTCTGCCGGTGTACAAGCAGGAGGGCCACGCCGGCGACCTGTTTGTGACCTATGACGTGCAGCTACCAAAGAACCTGACAGAGAAGCAACGACAATTATTCACTGAATTAGCTGAAAGCGAAAAGCGGAAAGCATAAAGCAAAAACTAAGCGTAAGGATATGACTAAAACCACTCAGATAACAGCCACTGATTTTTGCATGTTGCACCATGTGGAACACACCTTTATCGAATCGCTGAGCGAAGCCGGGCTTGTACAGTTGACAGTAGTCAACGAAACCCGGTATATCCCCGACGAACAGCTGCAAAAGCTTGAAAAGATGGTGCGCATGCATAACGAACTGGAAATCAATATTGCTGGGATTGAGGCGATATCGCACTTGCTGCAGCGCATGGAAAACATACAGGAGGAAATACGCCTGCTGCGCAACAAGTTGCGACGTTATGAAGGAGACAGCAATTGATGCCTGAATTCGACATCAACGCCCTGCGTCTGCGTAACCAGCATTTGGCCGAACCTCAGTTTACCGATCCGGCGGATATTGTTCGCTATCTCGGCGCTGTACAATCGCAGGATTATGGCGGAGCAGTCTGGGCTGTCGGCCAGCGGCTGAAGGGGGCGACGGCGGACAGCGTCGATAGAGCTTTGGCCGAGGGGCGTATTATCAGAACACACGTGCTGCGGCCCACCTGGCATTTTGTGGCGCCGGAAGATGTACGCTGGATGCTGGAGCTGACGGCGAAGAGGATCCGCATGCAGACGGCAACCCGCCTGCGTTTTATGGAACTGAATGACGCCATTTTTGCCAAATGCACCAATATCATTACGCGGCTGCTCGAAGGGGGTAAGCAAATGGACCGGATAGCGATAGCACATGCATTAAAGCAGGGCGGCGTTGCTGTCAATGAGCAGCGTTTTGTTCATATTATGATGGAGCTGGAACTACAGCAATTAATCTGCAGCGGAGGCCGCGAGGGTAAGCAACTCACTTATGCCCTGCTGGACGAGCGTGTACCGAAGTCGCCCAAGGTTGAAAAAGATGAGGCTCTTGCCGGGCTTGCGGCACGCTACTTTACCTCGCATAGCCCTGCAACGCTGCATGATTTCGCCTGGTGGAGCGGCCTAACCTTAGAAGAGTGCAAAAGTGGTTTGGAAATGGTAAAAAGTAGTTTGGAAATGGTGAAAAGCGGTTCGGCTGTGTACTGGATGAAGGATGAAAATGGTAATACCAGGAAACCGAACGGCGTTTACCTGTTGCCGAACTATGACGAATACATCGTGAGCTATAAAGACCGGTCATCGAGCATTGACGCCAAACATATCGACAAGGCTGACCCGCGCGGGACGCTATTCAACAACACAGTCATAGTGAACGGAAAGATAGTAGGGACATGGAGAAAGGATTTTAGGAAAACTGCTGTGCATGTGGCAGTTACATCATTCAAGCCGCTTAGCAAAGTGACCTTATCAGCGCTAAACACCGGGGTAAAACGGTATGCAAAGTTCCTGAGATTGAAGGAATATCAGCTGAACACACAGTCGGCCTAAAACTTAAATACCTGGTTTTGAATAGCGTACAACACCAAACCCGTACGCGATTTCAGGTTCAGCTTCAGGAAAAGCGCCTCGCGGTAATTATCAACCGTGCGCGGGCTAACGAACATCTTGTCGGCTATCTCTTTGTAAGTGAGCTCGGAACAGCAATGTTTCAGGAACTCCATTTCCTTTTTTGATATATCCGGCTCTTCTTCATCCCCTGAAACGGACCGCACCAGCTTGCCCGAAACCAGTTCATTAATATAAACGCCTTTTTCATGTATTGCCTTAATGGCCTCGAGCAGCTCGCGCGGCTTGGATTCCTTCAACACATAGCCGCAGGCCCCGCAGCGTATCATTTTGATCACCGGCTGATCGTCCTCGAACATACTGAGCGCCAAAACCTTTACTTTCGGTTGATGTTTCTTGAGCCAGCATGTGGCATCGTACCCGTCCATCAAGGGCATGCTGATGTCCATCAGCACCACGTCAGGAAGGCCATACCTGGCCAATGCTTCCTGCATTTGCTTGCCGTTTTCAGCTTGGAAAAGTATCCGGAGCTCGTCAAATTCGCCCATCAGGCTGGCGACGCCATTACGGAAAAGCGTGTGGTCGTCTACAATTGCGATCAGTATTTTACCGGTTTCCATGACTTAAGGATAAGGTATGCAAATTTCAATACAGGTGCCTTCGCCGGGCTGCGACTGGATACAGACCTGCCCGCCAACGATCTCGGCCCGCTTTTGTATATTCTTGAGGCCCATGCCCTTCTGGGGCTCTGACAGGCCACTCACGTCGAAACCGGCACCGTTGTCTATCGTAGTAAGACAGATGTCGCCTTCCGAATAAACAAGCTTCACGTTGATATCTTTAGCCTGCGAATGCTTGATCGCGTTATTGAATATCTCCTGCGTGATACGGAACAGGATCAGGTCCTTATCCGGATTGTTAGCAGCGGGTTTCCCGCCCTCAACCCCGTAATTCACGTTGAACCGGCTCGTTTTCTCGATCCAGCTGATCTCGCTGCGGATCGCTTCCTCCAGTCCCTGCGTCACCAGTTGCTCGCCCTGCAGCAATCTTCCCAGCTGCCGCATCTCCTTGATCGACTTCAGGTTCAGTTCAATGGCCGCCCCTATCTTTTGTTGCGCCTTATCTATATTTTCCAATTCAATGGAATTGAGCGTTAGCGAGATGAGGCTCAGTAATTGACCCACGTTATCGTGCAGCTCGATGCCAATAGTTTGCATCGTTTGTTCCTGTATCTCCAGTTGCGATTGAAGTAGTATCTGTTGAAAATGGGCTTGCAAAACTTGCTTTTCGCTCAGATGCATATTGTGCTTCCGCTGATAAAGGAACAGGAAGCTGATGATGAATATTCCCAGTATCAGCAAGATTATCGTTCCTGCAATGATCAAAAGAATTACTGCATGGTCCTTATCGGCGATGTGGTCTTTCTGCAACATAGAAACGTTATCATCAGAAATGAATAAAGCAAGATATTAGCAATATTGGGTACTATATCACATAATAGCCAATATTCGTGGCTCCTGGAATAGGCCATATAAGTAAACACCGAAAAGAATAAAAAATAAAGTAAACAATAAAATAGCAAGCCTGTGTTAAGCCAAAACGGCGCCAGACGTACAATTCTTAGCGTTTCCTGTGTATAATTCAGTAATTCATAAAAATACAGACAGGTTGTCATAATTAAAACACCCAGCTGTAACAGTATAGCAAATGTGGCCAGGTTCCAAAATCCCTGTATCAGAAATACATCTGTTAATGTACAAAAAATGGACAAAAGGATCCCTCCTTTTATCCATTTTTTAAAGACTGGTGTTTTGATAATGTTTAGGAGAAAAAAACCATAGAACAGGAATGAAATAGTCATCACAATATTAGTTATCCATAAATTCTTATGATCTATAGCAAACAGATCATATAAACTGCCTATCTCATAACAAGCAATGAATAAAAGGAAGGGTATAAAGTATTTGTAGTGCGTGTACTTTACTTTTGAATAGCAAAACAACCCCACTAAAAATGCCCCCACCTGGAAAAAAACGTAATATGGATACACTAACATAATGCTGCAATATTATGTGCAGATGTCCGGCGGGCATAATTTGGGATCGCCAGCTGCCATGAGATGTCCCGCGGTCCCGGCTACAGGCATAGCGCGAGCTGCCAGCGGGACCGGAGATGAGCTTTTTGTCGGCACCAGCATTGCCGTTAATTTATTTTCATATGTGCTGGGGCGGGAGGGCAGCGGATGTAACCTCAAGTTATTCACCCCAAAATAGATAAAAAGTCCATCGCACTCCGGATTTGCTGCAAAAAGCGCATCTATTTGTGCTTTTGAATAATAGCATCTGCGGGGATCGGAAGAATTCATTTGGCGTGGTGCTGCTTCGCCGTCTTTGATGTAAAGCACTTCGAACATGTGATCGGACAGAGCCTGTACCTGAGCCATGGTCATTGCATTTCCCGCACCGGTTGCCGCGGGAGTGCCTGTGGTTTCATTTGTTGCCATTTTTTGTTAGGGTCTTAAGTGAATGAATTGAGTTGATTAATTATAAAGCTCTTCAAAAGGCGGATGCGTTTTCACCGTGTTTTCACCTATTTGCAATACCGTAAAAACACCTGAAATATTTTGAGGATCGGCCGGAGATTAGTCGGGAATTTCGGGCAAGAATTGCGGCGTTGGCTGAATAGCAACGCTGATCAGGGTAATAACTTTTTCATAATTGTAAAAAGGGCTTTAGCGTGAGGCATTAAGGTAGGGTTATTTAAGGTGAAAAACACCGTGGAAATGACCCGTGTTTTAACCCATTTTTATACCGTGAAAACACGGGGTAAGAAAGGCATTTATTACATTACATGATCTGAGGCGTCCTGCGCCATTTCGTGGATGATGGCGTCGAGGCGGTCGAGCTCGGTTTGGAAGTGAGCAAGTGATTCGGTATCTGCCGGATGTTCTCTTAGTAAGTCGGCCAGGGCTTTGAGGTTGGCCAGCGGGCTGCGCATCAGGTGCGATTGCTTCCAGGCCATGCCTTTGATGCTATTGATATGGTTTTGTATACTACTGTAAGCCTTTTTCAGGTCCTGTTCGGCGTTTTTGCGTTCGGTGATCTCTTCGAGGGTGATGAGCATGCCCAGTATCTCGCGGTTTTCACTGGTAATAGGCGCAAAATTCACGTAATACCAATGTTCCTGAAGCTCCACTTCATAGTTGATGGTCCTCCCCTTAAGCACTTTCTGCAAGTATGTCGTTACCTGTGGCGCCCTTTCCGGAGAAAGGTAATCTTTAAAACTTTGACCCTTTCGCAGGTCGCGGTTGTAGTGCAGTTTTATAAACTCAGCAGCCTTTGGATTGAACGCCAGGATCTCAAGGTCTTTGCTGAGCATGGTAAATACGATATTCGTTGTGCGAAGGATGGTTTGCAGGTTAGCTTCAGATTTTTGCAGCGACTCTTCAGCCTTCAGGCGTTCGGTAACATCATTTGTAAATGAAAGGCGAACAGGCTTGTCTTCAAAAATAATATCATGAGCGACAATATGCACGAACATCGGCGTACCGTCTTTCTTCAAATGCCTTACAATACCCATATCTATCGCTTCGCCGTTCATTAGCCTGTCGTGACCTACCAGCAGCCGTTCCTGGTCGTCGTCGGGCCGCAGGTTTTTCGCACTCATATGGACCAACTCGGCCTTTGTATATCCGTACAGTTCGGCGGCAGCGTCGTTTGCAGCGATGACACACAAGGTATCCTTATCGATCATCCACAACGGCATCGGGCTGCTGTCGAAGAGCACCTTGTATTTTTGTTCGGAGACACGCAGTTCTTCTTCAGCCTTAACTCTCGACGAAATATCGATACCCATGCCCAGCAAACACCGCTGCCCCTCGTAAAGGATAGGCGTGCCCGTCAGTAAGAATTGTGTTTTCGTCCCGTCTTTTGCCACAATACTTGCCTCGACCACGGCATACCCTTCTTCAAATACCCTTTCGATGGCTCTTCCAACTTTTTCATGGTCTTCAGGAGCCACTATGTCAACGGTCGTCAACTGTTGTAGCTCCTCGCTGCTGTAGCCCGTAACCGTTTCATAATTGGTATTCCATCGTATTTGATTCCCGTTCTCGTTGATCAAATAAAAAGGCCCGGGCAGGCTATTGATGATCGTATCCGAAAGCATTTTCTCCTTCAGGATAAGGTCATCCGCTCCTTTGCGCTCGGTTATATCCAGCATCGTTCCAATGATCGCAGGTTTACCATCTATTATTACCCTGTTCCCGTAAAATTCGATCCAGTTTTCCGATCCGTCTTTCTTTCTCCCTTTTACCTCGTAATGGGCTATCTCAATTTCGCCCTTATACCGCGCCTGGATATTCGCTCTTACTACGTGTTGATATTCCTTGTCAATGATAATGTTAACGGCGCTGGTTTCTGTATTGATAAGTTCGTGCGGTTCGTAACCAAATATTTCGGCGAAACGCGGGTTCACGTAATTGAATCTTTCGTTCTGGCTGATGTACACCCCCACCATTGATTTTTCGGCTAAGGTCCTGAACTTCAGTTCGGCCTCACTACGTTCAACCTCTATCCTTTTTCGTTCCGAAACATCCCTGGCCATTACCATCGTCATATGGCCCGGAAATACTTTTACGTTGATCTCGACAGGGAATATGCTTTTATCCTTTCTCATGAAGCTGCGTTCACGAAAAATCAGCTTGTGGGGACTCCTGGCTATATTGATCAAAGGGTCGGTTTTTAGCTCTTCCGGATCGACGATCGCCTGTACGTGCATTTTCAGCAGCTCTTGCTTGCTGTAGCCCATCATTCTGCACATGCTCTCGTTCACATCGGTAAAGTTCATGTTGGCGTCAAGCAGGTAGATGGCATCCGAGGCCTGTTCGATGAGCGATTGGTATTTTTCTTCGTTCTTTTTCGATTCTGCGGTCCGTTCTTCAACCCGTTTTTCCAGTTCCGCATTCATTCGCTTCACTTCGGCCGCGGCTTCGCTACGTTCCTGCTCGATTTTATTCAGCCAGTTGGCGATATTCCAGATAACGATAAGAAACGCTATTAAAAAACAAACCACCAGCAATGCTACACCGGTATCCATGCTGAACAGGCCATAGCGCTGAGTTTGTAACCTCACTGTGCCAAACACAAGAGCCATCACAACCGTCAGCAAAAAAAGCCGCTGCGCCAGCTTGTTGCCAATTTGTCTGCCCGTAAACAGGCCTGCCATTCCGATCGATGGATTGAGAAGAGACGCGGCTATGGAAATGGCCAGGAAAAGAACTGCGGTATGCGGAGACATGGAGCTGACATACAAAAGGGTATGATATAACGATACTCCGTAGATATAACCAATGAGCGCGATTGCGCTGATAATGCTCACTGTATGAAACAGGTATTGAGCCAGGACACGAACCGTTTGCTTTTTTGCAGCAGCCATTAGCAGACCTGCACCAAGCAAGGCAAAACAGACGGCGGCGTTAAACGCCATACGGCCGGCGTACAGGTGTTCGGGTGATATTTTTACATGGTCGGTTACAAAAAGCTCATCGATACCTGAATTGAACCTGAACAGAAATTCGAGCAGGGTGATGACTCCTATGAGCGTGCCGAAAAGGGCGAAAATGAAGAAGAATAAGCGCTGCCGTTGCCATGCATGGCTTTGCGTATTTAGCAAGGCGATACTAAATGAAACGAAGCAAACAGCGGTATTGAAAGCCATTGGGTCGAATCCCGGCACCATTTGCCGGAGTACGACAATATTAAATAGGCCTCCAGCCATCACAACCAGGCTTATTGCGATTGTGACCAGGCTTATTGTGATAATAGTTCTGCTTCTGTGCGGGCCCACCATGGAAAATACCTGCTTAACGTGAACAACTCGGAAGGGGTTTCAACAAATAACTTTTATTGCAATTAAAGTTATAATTAAAAAAGTAGATAATACCAGTATGACGGCCCGAATTAATTTAATAAGGTGATTTTGAATTATCGTTTACCGCTCAAAAATCCGCGCAAAGCGCTTTGCGTAAATTCTGAAAGCACCAGTTCGCCGCTGATGGCTGCACGTTCAGCAAGCAGCCCGTCCCAGTCTTCGGTGCCTTCCCAAAGTATCTTTTTCAGGCCTGCAAGCGCTTCGGGATGATAAGAAGCCAATTTGGTCGTTAGTGCCGTCAAACCTTCATCCAGGGCAGCAATATCAGGGTAAACCTCATTGTAAAGCCCTTTTTCTTTTGCCCATTGGGCCGTTTGAAAGTCGGAAGCGCGAATAGTCAGCTGGGAAAATGCTGATAAGCCGATTTTCCGTATCACCGCAGGCGATATAACGAACGGACCGATGCCTATAGCCAGCTCGCTGAGTTTGATGGACGCCGCTTCGGTGGCCAGGCAATAGTCGGCGGCGGCGGCGAGACCTACCCCACCCCCTACAGCTTTGCCCTGGATACGGGCGATAATTATTTTGGACGACTTTCTGCAGGCGTTGATCACTTTCGCAAAGCCTGAGAAGAATTCAGCGCCGGCCTGTTTGTCTTTGATCTGCAACAACTCATCAAAGCTCGCGCCGGCACAAAAGGTACGGTCACCTTCGCTTTTGAGCACAATAGCGCTTACTTGCTGACCGTCAACCCTGGTTATCTCCGCAGCCAGTTTATCCAGCAAAGCCGATGGCAGCGAGTTCTGCGCGGGATGGTAAAATGATACCATGGCAATACCATTACCGATGACAGTGCGTACATCTCCTTCAGCGTTTTCGGGCATTTGTTTGATAAACTATTGATAAACCGGTCAACAATATCGGCATTATTAAAAACTTTACCTAAAATACCTGCGCGATGCCTACTTTTATGAAAATAAGCCCAATGTTCCATTTCCAGAATGTTTACCTATTTTTCGTGGCCTCGCTGATGCTGAACCTCACGCCTGGTAATGATATGTTATATGTGGCTTCTCGAAGCATCTCGCAGGGACGGAAGGCCGGCGTCATTTCGGCACTGGGCATTTTTTGCGGTTGTTTCGTTCACATTTTTGCCGCAGTTTTCGGGCTATCGCTCATTATCGCCCGTTCGGTCTGGCTGTTCAGCCTGATCAAATTCGCGGGGGCGGGATACTTAATTTATCTCGGGGTAAGGTCATTGCTAAGCAAGCCCGACTCGGGTAAAGTTGACGGGAGTACTAAAAAGCTTAATCCGTGGAAGCTCTTCAAGCAAGGCGTTGTCACCAATGCGTTGAACCCGAAGGTTGCGATATTTTTCCTTTCGTTCCTGCCACAATTTGTCGACCCGAAATCAGCGTACATCAAAGCGGACCTGGTCACTCTTGGTCTCTGGTTCGCTGCGCAGGGCACATTGGTCCTGATGATCGTGGCGATCATATTAGGTAAAAGCAGGAATTTCTTTAAGGATAATCCCAGGGTATGGCTGATACAAGAGAAGATAACAGGATTTATCCTCATCGGGCTGGGCATCAAAGTGGCGTTGGCCGCTAAAAAATGAAGCTTATGGTCGACCTGGAAACCGCGCGAAAAATCGCCCTTTCTCAGCCGGAAGCTGAAGAATTTGATCATTTCGGATACCCGGCATTCCGGATAAAGAAGAAAAAGATTTTCGCCACGCTTTGGCCGAATGAGGACAGGATGATGGTGAAACTTTCGTTAATCGATCAATCTGTGTTCCATTCCTTCGATCCGGCAATATTCTATCCTGTCCCCAATAAATGGGGACTTAAAGGCGCTACATTTGTCGAACTGGAAAAGGTTAGGCGCGATATGCTCGAAGACGCTGTGCATACCGCATGGGAAACGGCCAATATCAAACAAACCAGGAAAACCAACTTATGAAAAACATATCATTTGCTTTACTTTTCTGCCTGCTCGTTTTTGGGTCATCTGCGCAATCACCCAAAGGTGTTTATAACGTACTATCCTTCGGCGCTAAGGGCGACGGCAATACATCCGACACGAAAACCATCAACCGGGCCATCGATTCGGCCGCGGCTAATGGTGGCGGGCAGGTTTACTTTCCCGCCGGGAATTACCTGTCGGGTTCCATTCGCCTTAAAAGCAATATCAGCCTTTATTTGGAGCAGGGCGCGACGATAATCGCAACGGATCAAAATCCCGCGCAGGAATATGATGCCGCTGAACAAACCGTGAACATAACCTACCAGGATTATGGCCACAGCCATTTTCACGACGCGTTGATCTGGGGTGAAAACCTGCACGATGTTTCTATCCTCGGGCCGGGGATGATATGGGGAAAAGGATTATTGCATGATCATAAAGGTGATAGCCCGGTAGCCAACAAAAGCCTGGTTTTGTATAAATGCAGGAACGTGATCGTTAAAGACGTCACCTTTAAACATGCAGGGTGGTTTGCCATCCTGGCCACAGAAGTAGATAACCTGACCATTGACAATGTAAAAATGGATACCAACCGTGACGGCATGGACATCGACTGCTGCCGCAATGTGCACGTATCCAATTGCAGCGTCAATTCACCCTGGGATGATGGCATTTGCCTGAAAAGCAGCTTTGCGCTTGGCTTTGCAAGAGCGACGGAGAATGTGACGATTACCAACTGCGCTGTAAGCGGTTTTGATGAAGGTTCGTTCCTGGCGGGTACTTATACTACCGCCGACAGTAATGCCTACCGCACTGGGCGCATCAAGTTCGGCACGGAATCGAACGGGGGATTTATCAATATTGCTATCAGTAATTGTACGTTCGATCATTGCCAGGGCTTTGCTTTGGAAACTGAGGACGGCGCTTTGCTGCAGGACGTAACCGTCAGTAATATCACCATGCGGAACATCGTTTCTGCGCCAATATTTATGCGGCTTGGCGCCCGGATGCGTGGCCCCCAGGGAACACCGGTTGGTGAATTGCGCAGGGTTTCCATCAGCAATATCCGTGTGTACAATTCTAATCCGAAATACGGCTGCATCATTTCGGGCATACCTGGTCATTACCTCCGGGATATCGACCTGAACAATATCCGCATTTATTACCAAGGCGGAGGTACGGCTGAACAGGCTGCTAAGACCGTTCCGGAACTGGAAAAGAATTACCCGGAGCCGTCAATGTTCGGAACCATGCCATCCTATGGCTTTTATATCCGGCACGTCGACGGTATCAAATTAAGGGATATAGAGGTTAGCTATTTAAACGCTGACCTTCGGCCTGCTTTTATTTTTGATGATGTCAATGGTATTGATATGCACAATATGAAGGGGCAGGTGGAGAAGGGAGTGCAACAATTTAAGTATGTGAAGCCAAAACAATAAAACAACCTCACCTGCTAAGGGAGTATCAGTAAACCCGCGCCATCGCCCTAACGGGAAATGTGCCGACTCCCTTAAATTTGGGCGGCACCGCGCTGAACCTGAAGCCGCTGTCCGGCAACGCGCTCAAATTACAAAGATGCTCAACGATCAGGATGTCAGCGCCCAAAAGTGTCGTATGAACCGGCCGTGTTCGTCCTTCAGTGTTATCGATGTTGTGAGAATCAATACCGACGAGCTTTGCACCTGCGTCCCTTAAGTATTCGGCCGCCTCTTTAGTGAGATAGGGATGTCCCTGGTAATAGGCATCGGTGTTCCAATTTTTATCCCAGCCGGTGTGGATCAGTACGGCTTTACCTGCAACATCATAACCTTTGAATTGATTCGGGGTTACTGCGAGCCTTTCAGTATAAGGAACGCGAATAACAATACCCTCCAGCTCCGCAAATTTCTCCAGCTCAATTTCTGAAAGGTCCTTTCCATGCTCAAAGCGGTGAAACGGGCAGTCGACATAGGTTCCGGTATTGGACACCATTTCGATCTTGCCGATCTGGAAGGTTGTGCCTTCCTCATAAAATTTCTTCGATTCTTCCCGGCTCAGGTAATCACAAATAATAGGCGCCGGCAGCCCTTTGTAGGTTACCAGTCCGTTTTCGATGGTATGGCTTAGGTCAATCAGCATGCTTTAAAATTAATCAAACAATATCATTTTACTATCTGCCCCAAAACCTCTTCACGCAGGTATTTGCTCATGGGGACTTTATATTCCCCGATGTGCAGGATATTACCTTCAATAGTGCCCACCCTGTCAATTGCCACAACGTACGATTTATGTGTCTGGATAAACTGTTTTGAAGGCAGCTTTTCCAATAATGATTTAATGGTCGAATGCGTGACGATCTTTTTGCCGTCAAGGTAGATCGCAACATAGTTTTCCATCGCCTCTACGAACAGGATATCCGCAAAGGCGATCTTTTCGAGCTTGCCATTGGCTTTAACGAAAATATAAGGTGCTGTATTGGCCGGTTGCTCGCGCAGAGCGAAATAGTCCCTCGCTTTCCAGGCGGCTTTCAGGAAACGTTCATAAGGGATAGGCTTCAGCAGGTAATCCATCACATCCAGCTCAAAACCATCGATCGCGTATTGCGGGTAGGCTGTGGTAAATATCACTTTTGGCGGATTGCGCATCGCCCTCAGGAACTCTACGCCGGTAATGTGCGGCATTTGTATATCGAGGAACAGCAGATCGACGCTTTCCTTTTGCAGCATATCACTTAGCTGCAAGGCATCCTCGCAAACGCCTTTCAGGTCGAAGAAACCTATCTTTTCGATATAACCCTGCAGGCCTTTGCGCGCGAAAGGCTCGTCGTCAGTAATGATACAGCTTATCTTATCGCTCATATTGCACCTTCAATTCTGCTGTGAAATGACCATCCTTCTTTTCCAGGCTCAGTGAATGTTTGCCGGGGTAAAGCAGGTCGAGGCGGCGTTTCAAATTTTCCAAACCAATTCCTCCTGTCTTCTGCGGCACCTGTTTCAATTTGGGCACCGAATTTTCTACCCGAAACTCAATATTATTCCCTTCGACCTTCGCTTCAATATCCATTTTATATTCCCCCCCAACAAATTTAAAGGCGTTTTCCACCAGCGGCAGGAAAAGCAACGGGTAAACTAACTGACCGCTCAATTTCTTGTCGAAATCTACATTCAATTTCAGCTTGTCCGTGCTGCGTATCTTTTGCAGGTCGATAAAGGTTTGCAGGTATTCTATTTCCTGCGTCACAGGCACCTGCGATTGCTGGTCGTACAATTGGTAACGCAGCAGCTCGGAAAATTTCTCGATACTCCGCTTCGCTCCTTCATGGTCCTCATCCATTTGGAAATAGATGGTATTCAGCGCATTGAACAGGAAGTGCGGGTGATATTGCGCTTTTAAAAATTTCAATTCGGTTTGCAGGTGTTCGTTCGTCACTTTTTCCAACTGCACTTTATTATCCACATATGCCTTCAGCCAAATACTGCTACGCGCAATACCGTAGTAAACGATGGCGTACAGCGTCGGTATCATATTAATATCGGCGACATCGGCCGGGGATATCCACCAGGCCGGCCAGTCCTGGTGAAGGGCCATATCCATAGGCACAAATACGATATTCACCAAAATCAGGTTAAAGCCAACCAATATACCCAGTTCCCTCATCACACCGCGGTAGCTGAATTGCAATGGCCGGCGACTATCGTAATACCTGAAAAGCCGCTCAAAAAGATAGATAGCCAGGTAACCCACCACAATAGTGCAGGTTAACTCGACAGCGTTGATAAACCACCATCTTTCCCAGAAATGCTGGTGAACATCAGTATCATGCAGCAGCCTGATGGTGAAATAGACCAAAAGACCGTAAACTGCCGGGAATATGTATTTTTTAAAGAATTTCATTTTATCCAATTCTAAATCGTCAGCGGTGGGTGTCAAGCTGAAGCACTCGAAGCATGGTGGGCAGGCCTTTACGCACACCCTTCGAGAGCCTCAGGGTGACACCCCGTTTGATAACACTCTTTTACAAATTTATGCAGAAAGCACCACCATTTCAGTTTTCTCAGCAACAGGCTCAATTACGATCTTCTTGATCTTACTTTTTGGCTTCATACCGAACAGGAAACGCATCACGCCGTAAGGCTGGATGAATAAGTGGTAGATCAATGCGCTGATAAAAAATGTTGCTGCAACGGTGAAGATATATTTCATCAGAATAGTTTCCTGCGCTTGTACGACGTAATAGGTAAGGACAACGATAACCGTCTGGTGCAATATATAGAACGGGTACACGGCCTGGTTGAGATAGTTAAGCGACCTGTGCCTGTAATTCAGATAATGCTTGCCATAGCCCACAAGCGCCAGTACCCAGCCCCAGCCGATCAAAGCCCGCATTCCGCGGAAAGCGGCATAGAAAACTTCGCCCTGGAAGTGCCAGTTCACATTATCCGGTTCCATCTTGTTCCAGCGCATGTAGTTCATTACCATCAGGCTGGTGAAGCCGATCATCAACGCAAAGCGGCGGTTCCGTTCGAGGCTGTCCATCAATTTAGGCTGAAGGATGCAGACAAAGCCCGCCAGCACGAACAGCAGCCAATAAACGAGGTAGCAGCCGTCGCGCGCAAAGTCGTTGGTTTCGGGCAGTTTCCAGGCCAGCAGTGCATACCATACGATACCGGGAACAGCCAATAGATAAACCCACTTGCCTTTGGCCAAAACCGAAAGAGCATCCCTGAAGCGTTCGCTTTTGGGTGATACCAGCCAGGCGAATACCGGCGCGAACACCAGGTCATAAATGAACAGGTAAAAGATAAACCACAAATGGTGCCAGCTGAAGCTGCCTTTGGGATAAGGAACGAATTTGAATACGCTTGGGTAAAAATCCCAGAAATTGCCTTTGAAACCCTGTGTCAGGCGCTCCATATAGATCTGCGGCGGAACGATAATGAACATACCCACCAGCAGCGGGATGAACAGCCTGCGGAACCGCAACCCGATAAAGCTAAGGCCGGTGCGGTTCTGCATCATGTAATAACTTACCGTACCCGAAATGAAAAACAGCAGCGGCATACGTACCTGGTGCATAAAAAATACAACCTCCATCATCAGGTCGCTGGTTTCTTTGTTTTTGATGTGCCACCAGTCACCCTGGTCGTAGGGCATGGCAGAGTGGAAGAATAATACACCTAGTATAGACAGTATCCTCAGCCAATCCAGGTATGTTTGTCGTTGCGTGGTTTCCATGATCGTTGTTTTTTATTCAAAAGAACCGCAAGTCGCTTTCCTGGTAAAAGATTTTTGACCAATGGACGTTTAATGTGGATAAGTGGATAATATACGTCCCGTTTCATACTAGCTTAATGCCACCTTTACATATTATTTTCGCCTTTGTATGCTCAAACCGATCACAATGATCTGTATGCTGCTGATAACCGTCAGCAACATATCGCATTTCGACTGGCTGCGACATAAAAATAAACCGGCCGAAGCAGCCGCGATAACTATGTCCCCTGCCAACCCGCTGATCGAAAAAGACCAGAACGGACAGTATCTCAATTTCGACATCAATATCAAAAATATCAGTACGCATGCGCTGTACCTTGCTACCATAGAAGGCTCCGTAATGGATGCCTCGGTAAAGCCGATCTTCCGGCAGTCGATTAGCCTTAACAACAAGGCCACTGGTATACGTTCCATCGGAAATACTTTATTGAAACCCGGTGAAAGCATTGATATCTTCAATCCATTCTATTCGCTGGCGCCTGATGTGAAGATCACTTTCCTGCAATACGAGTTCTTTTTCGACTATGCCGACTCACCTCAGCAAAGAGCAGGCAATAAAAAACGTTTGCCGGTTGATTTCGACCTGTCGGTAAAGAAAATAATCGTGCCGCGCGCTTTTACACCGAAAAATTTCTACGATCTGCCGCTGAAAGGCAAAGTGATCGTGCAGGACGGGCACAACCCCGGCCAGGGGAGCGGCCCGGTGGGCGCAGTGGAACAGCCATTGAAGATCGTCGTATCCAAAGCTAACCGCTATGCATTCAACCTTGCCAGCGCCGACGATAACGGCGATATGTTCAACGGCGATGCTTTTAAGAAAGAGAACTGGTACGTTTTCGGCAAGCCGGTTTATGCGCTTGCAGGCGGCATTGTAGTCGCGTTGGAAAACACCATTCCTGATAACGAGTTCAAAGGCAAGATCGTCAGCCTGCCGCGCATCGCGCCGGATGCCGACCCTTACGGCATGGGTAATTACATGATCATCGATCATGGGAACGGGCAGTTCAGCATGCTGCAGCACCTGGAACAGGGAAGCATCATTGTCAGGATAGGCGAACTGGTGAGGCCGGGGCAGCAGATCGGAAAGGTTGGCTTTTCGGGCAATTCCACTTTCCCGCACCTGCATTACATGGTCATGAACGGCGCCAAAGCACAAGCTGCTGAGGGCATACCCTCCTACTTTGAAAACTATAAGTTATACAAAGGGAAAAGCTTCTCGAACATTAAACAGGGCCGCATTGATAGCGGGGATATCGTGGAGTCAGAAAAATAAGCACCAAAACGGGCCGGAAATTCTTGTTTTGGTGCAGATTCTCCACACCATGTGTTCACGCTCACACCACTTTCGACCACAAATGACCATTTATTTGCTTTATTATCAATAAATTAAGGATCACACTAAGGGTCAAATTTACATGAAGTAAGGCCTTTTTGTAAACAGGGAAATGCCAAATCACTATAATACAGCAGTTTGATATTGGAAATCATGTACACACAAATATGCCCGATCCGTACGAATAAGTCTGTGAAATTTTCAGATTTTACCATTCCCGACCACTTTATTCCTTTAAAACCAGTCTAAAAGCGGGTTAGTGTATAGTATAAGTGTATAAACTTTTGAGTTGATTGGCAATGTTGGGAACACCAAGTCTCGTCCGCTTTTTGGTTGACAGTTCTATTTTTCTCGTCGCGCTGACCTCGCGGAGAGTACCATGGCGCGCGCGACTTTCGACACAACTGCTGCATTGGGATTTCATAGCCTGTTATCGTGTAATTTCGTGGTTGTGCTGGGTGCCTAACCTGATCGTGGCGCAGATCATCATTAACAGAAGGGCGCGCATACCCGCCTATATTGTGACGAAAAGACAGGTGAAACCACAGTTACAGGATTAACAGCCGAATTGCTTCAGGTGGTGGTCGGCATGCTTGTAGTCTAGGGTCCCCGTTTGCTCTGGGGTCATTTTGCCGAAAAATGGGTGCACGATCGGTTCCACCGTTGTATGATCATATTCCCGCAGCAAACTGATCCAATGTACTTTTTCGGCGGCCATATCGCCTGATCCGGTCATTTTGAAGGATGGCACTGTAGGCAGGTTTTGTTTCACAGGCTCGTCCTTCAGCATATCCTTTAAGGCGATTTTCCCGAACAGGTAGCCCATGAACATCCGTTTATACTTTTTGCGCCCCAGGGCCAACTCCTCCCATTGGCTGCAATGCTTCAACATCTGGTACACGGTCATTTTGCCCCAGCGGGGCGTACTGTTTGCGTTCAGCATCTCAATACGGCGGATCAATTCTTCGCGGGTGGCCTTATCCAGCATGGTTTTCATAAATGGTGGTTTATGGAAACAAATTTATGATTTAACTCAACATCATTACGGAGCGAAATATGCCAACGTAAGGGGTTAAATGCGGCAAGCCAACCGATCAAAATTTTCCGCCCCCGCGGTTCTCTCGCAGAGACAACAAAAAACTAATCACTATTAGCTAATCACCAGTTAACTACCCTCAAAACTTATACGTCAGCCCCGCGCCGAATATCTGCTTCACTTGCAGCAGCGAGTGACTGGATGTTACGTTGTTTACTGTTTCCGGTATCAGCGCATTCGGGTCGTTGATGATCTCGACGCCGGCGTTTACGGTAACCACCTTGTTCACCTTCATGTAGAGGTTGAGAGCATAGTCGGCGTAGACATTTCCTTGTTGTTTCAGGTAGTTCTCAAATAGTTTCAGGATGTTTTCGAGCTGGATGTTTTTGGCAATATCAAACTTCAAATAGGCATCGAGTGAAGCGCCAAACTCGTCCAATGTGTGCTCACCGGGAGTTACGCCAAATGCTCCGGCGTTGGCCAGCGAGTCGTTCTGTACAAAAGTAAACCGGGCCGCAACCGGCGAAATGTTGACCCTGAAATTATCCGACTTTTTATAAGCAAAACCCGGACCGAAAGTAAGGTAAGCGGGTGCCAAAGCAGCCGATATCAGCGTCCGGGTGTGGTTGGCGTCGTCATAAGCATAGCCATTGGTAAACTGGGTCTGGAAGTTGGTATAAAAGGTGTATAACCAGTATTTAGCCGCCTGGTAACCCAGCAAGCTGTTCAGGACCAGGCGGTCGTCGTTTTTGCGCCAGCCGGTACCGTTTGTTTTACTGATGCCGTAACCGACGATGGCCTTATTATCCCAGTTCCATTTGCCTTTCTTATAGTCAAAGTCATAATCGAAAAGCACGTTCAGCGCCACGGCATTGACGCCGCCAGCCGCCCAGTTGGAGAACGAAGCCTGGTTGATGAGGATGGTATTCACTCCGTGGATCTTCCACAAGGTATCTTTTTTGGTGGTGTCCTTTGGTGCAGGTGCGGTTTGAGCGAAAGCGGCAAAACCAATTAAAAGTGATGCGGCTAAAAGTAAATGTCGTTTCATAAGCTGAGCTTTTAACAGGGTTGTATATTAATTTAAGGACGAAATTATCGCTTTGTTTGTACTTCCGACAAAATAAGTTCATTATCTGGCCACAAGTGCTATATGATATTCCTGTATCAAAGCCGGATTTTCGGGCGTCAGTGTAAAGCTCACTTTGATATTTGCCTGTTCTCCTGTCAGTATAAAATAACCTCTCATCTGATTCTCCGGAACCACATCCCCGACATTGGTTATCTTGCCGGCTTTATTGAAAATTTCAGTCGCTTCGGCCTTCAGCTTATCCGGGAAATAATCCATGAAAAAGTTTACGGCGAATATCCCGCTTGCCTTCGCATTGTTCCATTCGGGCAGAATTTTCATCAGATCATCGCGTCTTTTGGTCAATATATCCGACGGAGGCAAATGCCGCATTTTGATGCCCGATGAATGGATCAGCGTATCGGCCACCGCAAGATTCATATTACCGGCAGGAGCATACGTCAGGTTGGCAAAACATACTACACCAACGCCGTATTCCTGGTAAACGCTCCATTCGCTGCCAAAGCCGGGCAAGCCGCCGGTATGACCAACAGCGGTCTCCCCATCAACGTAGCGGCGCCAGCGCAAACCGTAGCAATAGGCTGAAGCATAAGGAAAATATCGTCCTGTAGCTGTGCGATAATTAGCGTTGAACCCATTAATGTCCCAGGGATACTGCATCTCGCGCACCGAACTGCGCTTCACAGGGCCTGTTTCAGCATCATCGCGCGGGGGCCATGCCGAAAGATGGAAGCTCATGTATTTGGCGAAGTCCTCTATCGAAGTGATCATCCCTCCCATCGCGCCATACGAACCGTCGTGGAGCATGGGCTGCTCAACCCACTTCCCGTCGAGCCAGCGGTAGCCGTGTGCCAATTGATTTTTCGGAACTTTGGTGTATTCATAGTAGGTATGCGTCATGCCCAAAGGCTTGAGGATGTTATCGGTAATATATTTTTGATAAGGCTCGCCGGTTACTTTTTTGATGATGTAACCGAGCGTGGCAAAACCCAGGTTGCTGTATTCATAGCCTATGCCCGGATCATTGGAAAACGAAACGCCTTTCTTGTATAAAGCCACCAATTGCGCATCGGTATTGGCGAGTTGCCTGTCGCCCCACGGATTATCCTCGGGATAACCGGCGGTGTGGGTTAATAAATTCCGGATCGTAACCGGCGGCGCGTCTTTGGTAAGGCGTTTCATGTTTTTCGCCTCCGGGATATACAACGATATCGGGTCATCCAGGCGTAGTTTGCCCTCGTCACGCAGCTTCAGGATGGCCATGGCGGTGAAGCTTTTACTCATGGAGGCAATGCGGAATTCGGACTTTGAATTTGCTTCGATTTTATCGGCTATCTCTGTGTAACCCACCCCACCGGCATGCACCAGCTTCCCGTCCATCACAATGCCGTAAACCAGGCCCGGGAAATGGTTCTGTTCGGCATAGTCCTTATATAGTTTATCGATGACAGGGAAAGTCGCCTCGATCTTTTTCAGCCGGTCCGGGTCGTTGAAAACGGGTGGTTTGTAGGTCTGGGCAAAAAGAGAGTTGCAGAATAACAGGCAAGGGAGAATTCCCGGCGCTGCTTTTTTAAGAATAGACTCCATAAGTACTATGTGTTATATTACATATTTAGGAAAAGAAAGTGGTTCCTACAATCTAAGAAGCTGCCTAATTTCAAAATAAATGATAAAAAACTATGTCATTTCGACGAACGGCCTTGGGGGTGGAGCGCCGGGGTGAGGAGAACTTTCTCTTGAGTGGACTGTGTTTTGACTGCGGGTGCGAAAAAACCTTAGACGTTATGCATAGTCCGTTGCGCATGTCATACAACGTTTCTCACCTGCACCCCCGCACACAGGGCCATTCAGCAGGTTCGAAATGACATAACTTTTATTTTTAGACAGCTTCTCAATTCAGCAATTGCAGGTCGAAGTGAAAGGTAGAACCTTTCCCGAACTCGCTTTCAACACCGATAGTGCCGACGTGGGTGCTGATGATCTGGGCTGAAATGTAGAGGCCCATACCCAGGCCGCCTGTCATGTATTTGCGGTCGTCGACCCTGTAAAAACGGTCGAAGATCCGCGGCTGTTGCTCTTTACTTAAACCGATGCCGAAATCTGTAACCGAAACCCTGCCCCATCCGTCATTCCGGGAAGTTTTGACGATGATGCGCTTATCATCTTTTGAATACTTCACCGCATTGCTCAGGAAATTCATCATCACTTGTTCCAGGCGTTCGGCATTCCCCTTTACCTTTAGTTCCAGCTCATTTTCGACAATAAACTCAAATGACGGGTATATATTCAGCGCATTTTCCATACAGGAAGCCACAATATCTGCCAGGTTGACCGGCTCCTGCGCATAATTGAGCTTGCCCGCATTTATCTTGCTTACATCCAGCAGGTCGTCCACCAAATGCTGTAATTTGTGGATTGAATTATTGGCCTTATCAAGGTAAGTTTTTGATTGCGGCTGCAGTACGTCTTTGGCATGTACGGTCATCAGCTGAAGGTAACCCTTCAGGCTGGTCAACGGGGTTTTCAATTCATGACTGGCAACACCAATAAACTCGTCCTTGCGTTCCAGCTCCCGCTTTTGGTCATCAATATCTGTAGCGGTACCTACCCAAAAAATGATCTCGCCGTCGTCATTCCGCAGCGGCAGGGACCTATTGATGTACCACCTATAAACGCCGTCGTCCTTGCGGCGGTACCGGTTCTCCATTTCAAACACCTGTCCCGTCTCCAGCGCGCCATTAAATTTAGCCAGGGTTTTATCATAGTCATCCGGGTGGATCACCGCTTTCCATCCCGATCGTATGCTTTCCTCGGGGTCAAGGCCGGTATACTCATACCAGCGCCGGTTGAAATAGTTGAAACTGCCATCGGGCAGGTTCGTCCATGTCATGGGGGCAATGTGATCGGCCAGCAACTTAAAATGCTCGCGGCTGATGAGCAGATCGCTGGTACGCTCCCTTATCGTAGCTTCCAGTACGTCGTTCATCCGGGCCACCTTTTCACGCGCCGTTTTCAGTTCTTCATTTTGTTGCTGGAGCTGACCCTGTATCTTTTTCTGCCGGGTCAAATCAGTAATGATCAAACTCAGGGACGGTCCGTCCGCCATTTCTATTACGTTGCACGATAACAGGCAGCATATTTTTTCGCCGGCCGGGGTCTTGATGTAAAATTCTTCTTTACAATCTTTTTCCCAGGCCAATTCGATCATCACCCGGAATTTTTCTAAGGATTCTTCCGGTATAAAAGTACTGAATAAGAGGCCCATCACCTTTTGCAATGGCATTTTCACCATTGAGGCAAATTTGGTATTGCTGTAGATAATTATGCCTTCACGGTTTAACGTTACGGCGCCTTCATTCATTTTTTCAATAAATATCCTGAAGGCCTGGTCCGCTGTCTCCAGTGTATATATCCGGTGCCCTTTTTCGCCGTTAACTACTATAGCGTCAATTTTACCATTTCGTATAGCTTCAATGGTTTCTTTCGCTTCATCCAATTGGGATGAAAGCTCTTCGTTTTCGGCTAATAGTTGTTGGTATGTTTTAGTAATTTCCATTTAGAGCATCAAACAAAAATGCCAAGTCCTTTAAGTACCTTTTTTTCATCAGACATATCGCCGATAAGCCTCCTAATCAGGCCCGGCGACCTTTTTACCAGTAATGGCAAGGCGATCAATTGATCCTCGCTTGCTTTTTCAACTTGCTGGTAAACATCTACTATTTCCAGGTCGTAATTCGCTTTTAAATGATGTTCACAGATATCTTTTAAGTTTGTAATGGCCCGCATAGAATTGAGGGACGTGCCGGCAACATACAGGCGCAAAATATATACTTGCTCCCTGTTATCATCCAAATTCACACCCTTACCATCCATGGCCATCTTTTTAATAAATGCTTAAGCAGGTATAATGTTTAATCCAACCAAAACTTTTTCCTTATCCGACAGGTCGCCAATGATCTTACGCATAGGCTGCGGCACTTTCCGCACCAGTGTTGGCACGGCCAGTATCTGGTCGCCTTCGGCTAACTGGGGCTTCTCCATCAGGTCGATCACCTCGATCCTGTATTGACCCTTCAGGTGCTCTTCGCAATATTTCTTAAGATTGCTCAAAGCCATTACCGACTTCTCTGTCCTACCGGCAACGTACAGCCTCAGCTCCCATTTTTTTTCGGCCGTCATTTCTTATTTCTCCTGACCTTCATCACCCTATTAGCGTCGCCACTGCGCAGGTTCAGCACTTCCTGCCTTGCTTTATCGGCAATTTGTTTTTTGAGCTCGTCCTGTAAATAAATTTTATTCAGCTCCTCTTCCACCGATTCGAACTCGGTTTGCAGACCGGCTATCTTAGCCTCAAGCACTTTACGCCGACGGGTTACCTCACGGTCCTTCGCACTAACAGCATAATCACGCAAAGCCACCCCGGTTTGTTCGTTTATTTGCTGTGCCATACGCGCAGAGCCTATCAGTATGCCGTCGGGGCCCAGGTAAACGTCTACAAGATCAAGACCTTCATCCGTAATAATAAACTCCCGCACCTGGTTGGAATGTTTCATCCCGCGCGATTTGATCACATATAAACCACGGTTGCGCTCGCCGTTTGCCTCAATATCTCTTACCAGCAACCAGGTATCCACCAGCGAGGATATTCCCTCGTCGGTTTGCTCGGAAACCACCGCACTTAAGGTCAGCGCAGTGAACAACACGGTTATTTGCTCCGTCTGTAAAAAGTCGATCAGCCTGATCAGCATTGCTTTTACATCACTCATCACACCGGCTGTTACCAGGTTAGTGACCGGATCGAGTATGACCACTTCGGGCTTAAAGGTCCTGATCAGTTTATAAATGGCTACCAGGTGCATTTCGAGCCCGTGTAAAGTGGGTCGCGAAGCATGGAACTGCAGCAGGCCTTTTTTGACATGCTTGTCGAGATCAAGATTGATCGACTTCATATTCCTTATGATCTGCTTTGGCGATTCCTCGAATGCGAAGTAAAGACACCGATTACCCTTGCTGCAGGCCGCATTAGCAAAATAGGCCGCAATACTGGTTTTGCCCGTACCCGCCGTGCCCGATACCAAAATGCTGCTGCCCTTATAAAATCCCTGGCCGCCAAGCATCTTATCAAGCGCCGGAATACCGGAAAGTATTCTTTCCGTCGGAGCGTGCTTGTCGAGGCTAAGCGAGGTTATCGGCAAAACCGAAATGCCGTCCTCATCGATCAGGAAAGGATACTCATTGGTACCGTGTGTCGAGCCCCTGTATTTAACAATACGCAAGCGCCTGGTGGAAACCTGGTCTATCACCCTGTGATCAAGTAATATCACGCAATCGGATACATATTCTTCCAGGCCGTGCCGGGTTAATGTGCCCGCGCCGCGTTCTGCTGTGATGATAGACGTTACGCCTTTATCTTTTAGCCAGTGGAACAGCCTGCGCAGTTCCGATCGTAATACACCCTCGTTCGTCAAACCCGAAAAAAGGTTCTCGATGGTATCCAGCACCACCCTTTTGGCTTTTATGCTGTCAATCGCATAACCCAGGCGTATAAAAAGGCCTTCAAGGTCATATTCGCCCGTTTCCTCTATTTCGCTCCGTTCTATTCTTACCTGGTCGATCTTTATTTTGCGATCGGCCTGCAGCTTGTCCAGGTCGAAGCCCAGCGAGGCGACATTGGTTGACAACTCCTGGGCCGATTCTTCAAAAACCATAATAACGCCGGGCTCGTTGTATAGCGTGGCGCCTTTTACGATAAAATCGATAGCCATTAAGGTTTTTCCGCAGCCCGCGCTTCCGCATAACAGGGTTGGCCGGCCCTGCGGCAAGCCGCCGGCGGTTATTTCATCAAGGCCGGTGATACCGGTAGGTGTTTTTTCTAATGGTTTGTTGTGTACGGTGTGTTTAATTTCTTTCTTGCTCATAAAACTTAAGAGGTTTAATCAACAAAAAGTCTCGGCTAATATTTTAGTATTCAGGCAACTTCAACAAGGGGAATGCGATTTTTGTTTGGAATGCCAATTGTCATTTTTTGCTATAAAGGATTGGCTTGAATGAAAAGGGAACAGCGTTTTGTAAATATAGAGCTAAGAAATTCATTCTGTACGCGCTATCGGAAAAAATAAGCACAAACAAGAAGCGCCTACATTTGTTTTAATTGAGCGAGCATGTTTTAATGCTTCATAAAAAAATTTACCTTGATCACGTTTACCGCCGATTCAATGCCTGCTTCTTCAGATGATATTTTGGCCGATGACCTGTTCAAAGTCCTCTTTGAAAAATCGCCTGGTTCTATACTGGTGAAAGCGGATGCACCTGTTTTTACTATTGCCGCTGTAAGCGACGCGTACCTGCAGGTGACCTCGGCCCGGCGCGAGGATATTATTGGCAGGGGATTTTTTGAAGTATTTCCGGAAGATGGGGACAATCCTGCTGATGAAAATACCGCGCGTAAAGTTTTCACCAGGGTGGTCGCCTCGGGCGAAAAATTTGACGTCCCTGTTTACCGGTATGATGTGCTGAACCCTGAAACCGCGCTTCCGGAAGAACATTATTGGTCGTGCGCCAACATACCCATACCCGGCGGCGGCAAAAAGGTCGAATACATACTGAACACCGTGGTGGATATATCCGGCGAGGTAAAAGCCAAGGAGGCTGCCATTGAAAGCGAGAACCGCCTGCTGCTGGCCGCTGAAGCTACGGGCCTGGCTATCTGGGACCTGAGCATACCGCAAACCAGTTTTAGTTATTCATCGCAGTTGCTGACTATTTTCGGCCACGCGCCTGATGGCAAAGTCAGCCTGAGCTCGATACGGAACCAGGTGCATCCGGACGACATGCAAAATATCATTCTCAGATCGTACCATGAGGCGTTGACAACCGGGCACTATTCTTATGAAGCGCGCATTTTCTGGCCCGACGACTCGCTGCACTGGATCAGGGTGAAAGGCGTTGTGCTTTACAACGATAAAAAAGAACCTTACCGTATGCTGGGCACTATTGTCGACATTACCGAAAACAAACGCGACGATATCCGCAAGAACGATTTCATCGCCATGGCGAGCCACGAGCTGAAGACGCCGCTCACATCGCTTAAGGCCTATATTCAGCTGCTTGAAACTAAGCTTTCCGACGCAAACGATCCCTTCGTTAAAACCGCTCTCTCAAAATCGATCAACCAGGTAAACAAGATGACGGCGCTGGTGCACAGTTTTCTTGATCTTTCGCGATTGGAGCCCGGCAAGCTGCAACTCAAAAAGTCGGCCTTCGATATCAATAAAATGATAGAAGAGTGTATCCATGATAGCCGGATGATTGCCGGCACGCATGCGCTGATCTTTAAACCGGGCGAACCTTGCGACGTGAACGCCGATAAGGAAAAAATAGCCCAGGTAGTAAATAACCTGATCAGCAATGCCATCAAATATTCGCCCAAGGGTAGTACGGTGACGATCACTTCGCGGATAGTTGATGAAAACTGCGTCGAAGTATCGGTAGCCGACGAGGGAATAGGCATCAAACCCAAGGACCAGGAAAAAATATTCCAGCGCTTTTTCCGGGTAGATGACGACGAAAAGAAACATATCTCCGGTTTCGGTATCGGGCTGTATCTTTCAAGCGAGATCATACACCGTCACAAAGGAAAGATATGGGTAAAAAGCGCTCCGGACAAGGGCTCGGTTTTCACATTCAGCCTGCCGCTGGCCAGCTGATCACAGACTCATGAAGTAATTGGTCAGATCAGTAAAATTATCGAAGCGCAGGTCGTGCGTATCGGTTTCGCCGAAACCGTAGCTGACAAACACAAAGGGTATACCGGCTAAGCGGCTCTGTTCTCCATCACCTTCCGTATCGCCTACATATACCGGATTTTTCAGATCGTGCTTATCGATCAGCAACCTGATATTATGATGCTTGGGCATCTGGTTGATACCGTAGGCTATTTCATCGATGATATGTTCATTGATGCCAGCCCAATCCATAAACAGGCGGATGATGCCTTTGGCGCAGTTGCTCACGATAAACAGCTTGTATTTACCGGCAAGTTGTTTTAACCCTTCTCTTACGCCCTCATACAGTACACCGCCATTTTTGGGCAGCATTTCATGACGTATCTCGTTCACGCGCGCATAAATGGACTGGCGTGTTTCCTCATCAAAATCGGGCATGATGACCGAGTGGACTTTTTTACCTTCCCAACCCACCATTTTCGCCAGCTCGTCGCGGCGCACGTTTTTGTCAATTCCGAGCTCGGCGAAGACGATATTCCACGATGCTGCATACGTATCGACGGCGTCCCAAAGGGTGCCATCCATATCAAAAATGAGGCTATCCGGCGTTTGCATTAAATAATTTTCGCTATTGTAAATATGTGAATAATTTATACATACTTTTTTCAAAATATTTTATTAATTCCTCATAAAAATTTTCCATTTTTGCAACGATAAGGTTTAGGTTTGGTCCGAATTAGCGAGTAAGACGGACCATTATATCCCCCGCCTCCCGGTGGGGGATTATTTTTTTATACCCCTCCAGTGTTATAATCAGTAAAAAATACCATTACTGCCATGATAAATACTATCGGCTGTTGTATCTATCATATACTTTTGTATCGTAAATGAAAAACGCCATACCTGTTTATGATATCTGCAAGCTTTCTGATTTTCAGCAGGACGATATGCTGATCAGCAGATTTGGCATTTACCTGGAAAAGCACAAAGACCTGCATTTTCCGCATAAGCACACTTTCTACCATTTGGTGTTATTCACCAAAGGCGCCGGTACGCACGCCATCGACTTTAAGACGTTCAAAATAGTACCCTTCCAGATCTATTTCATGATACCCGGCCAGGTGCATTCATGGGATTTTGAGGGCGAGGTTGACGGGTACGTCATTCATTTTTCCGAGGACTTTTTCCGCTCGTTCCTGCTGGCTAACGACTACCTGGCTCAATTCCCGTTCTTCAGCGGCGATATTGATGATGCGGTGATCAATATCAAGTCCGAACTACAGCCTAAAATAAAGGCGCTTTTTGAAGATATTATAGCCGAAAGCGAAAACCCCGGCCGTATGGGGATCGACCTGATCCGGGCGTTACTATTGCAGGTGTTTATTTTGCTGGCGCGAACGGAATACGATCATACGGAAAAACAACATTCGACCTATAATTATACCCTGCTCAAGAACTTCAGGCAACTGGTGGAGAAGAACTTTTCGACGCTAAGGCTACCCAAGGATTATGCACAGCTGTTATATATTACGCCAAACCATCTGAACGCGATATGCAATGACATGCTTGGCATTTCAGCCGGGGAAGTGATACGCAACCGCGTACTGCTGGAAGCCAGGAGACTGCTCATCAACCTTGATCTGAACATTGCTGAGATAGGCTACCGGCTAAATTTTAATGACAATTCTTATTTCACCAAGTTCTTTAAAAAATATACCGGCCAGTTGCCGGAAGAATTCAGAAAAACCACTTTAAAAAAATAACACGATGACAAGTCCTGATACTCAAAATCAAATAAAACCCGCTTCGGCTTTTAACGCGGCACTACACTGTAAATGTCCTAAATGCCGCAAAGGCGATATGTTCAAGAATAGCGGCCTGGGCTTCTTCAGCCAAAAGATGTATACGTATTGCCCATATTGCCATTTCCAGTTCGAAATGGAGCCAGGGTATTTTTATGTTGCCATGTTTGTGAGCTACGGGATGATCGTGGCGGAAATGATCACTACGGCGGTGGCTACTTATACACTAACACATTCCGAGTCACCCTGGCTGTATGTCGGATTACTTCTTGGCGTAATACTACTGCTGTCGCCTTTCAATTTCCGGTATTCAAGGGTGATATTATTGTATTGGCTGACGCCCAAACTGCATTATGATCCGGAAAGGGCGAAGAAGCCGTATGATGAGCAATAAATTCAAAAATAAATGTCATTTCGATGAGCGGTTGGGGATCAGTGAGTGGGCGAAGAGAAAACTTGTAAGCAAATGCACGGCGATTTGCGCAATTGTATAAGGTTTCTCCTCACGCCGCCCACAACCCATCGCTTGTTCGTCGAAATGACATGGGTTTTTAGAGAAGCTAAATATTAACCTTATACAACAAAAACTCCGCTTCCGGCTCCTGTTTGATAAAACCGATCGCTTCATACAGGTGCTGCGCAGCATGATTATCTGCAGCCGTTTCCAGTTGCATAAACGTCGCTCCCTGGCCTTTGGCAAATTCCATGGCTTTTCCAATCAGTGCGCGACCGACGCCGGTTTTGCGGCGGGTGCTTTCAACATACAGGTCGTTCAGTATCCAATTTTTACTGGCGCGCATGGACGAATATTTCGGGTATAGCTGGGTGAAACCAACCGGTGCATCACCCTCTATTGCGACGAATATCACCGATTCGTTATTCGACAGTCTTTGGTTGATGAACGTTTCAGCCAATATGATATCCGATGGCTGCTTATAAAACTGCCGGTATTTGTCGAAAAGCTCAAATACCAGGTTCGCCTCTGTTAGCCCGATCCTTCTGATTTCCATATTCTTTTAAATAAAGATAGCGATGGATCTGAACCCATCGCTATCAAAGTATCATTCAATATTTCGAATTACGGTTTGCCGCCCAATATCTGGGCATATTTCGCGGTGTACTGCTTGTCCTGTTTCTCCAGTTTATCGGCCAATGCCGTTTGACCGTTTTCTTTTGTTATTTGCGCCAGGCCGCCGAGCAGCTGAAGTCCCAGCTGTACTGTATGCATATCGATGACATCGGAATGGTCGGGCAGCAGGCCGGCATTGTAATCCAGCTGATCGGTAATGTAGTTATCCATGCTGGTTACGTATTTATTGGCATAAGCTTTATCGCCCAGTTCATAAGCGCCGGCAATGAGGTAATACTTGGTTCGCGCTACGTCAATGAACGGATAGATATCCGGCATTTCCCGGTCGTATTTATGGATCACATTCAGGGCAAGGTCATTATGACCTTCGTTCCTGAGGTTTTGGGTGACATCAAGCACAGTAGCCAAAAGAACCGGGTAAAACATCGTCGTCGACTCAGGGTCGAGGTATTTAGCTGTTTTATAGTTACCCCATTTAAACTTGTTCATTACGGTGTTATACATCACCATGGTATTGGTTTTGCCCAGCTGATCGCGATTTGCGCTATCCACTTTGAACGGTATCAGGCGATAAGTAAAGCCTTCCTTGTACAGGTATTGCTGCAGGCCCATCATATTTTCAGTGCCGACGGTAATGGTAAAGCATATCGGCCGCTTCCAGTTGTTGTGCGCCAGGATATCCATCATGGCCAGGTTGTCCTTGGTGATGCCCCCCGCAGGATATTTCCAGCGAACAGTATCGGCAAGCCTGCTTTTCTGATCAGGAGTTATGACGCTATCCTTTAAAACCTCATCCGCATTCACCGGTATCTTGAAGTTTTTGGTCGGCAGGTAATTGATGAACTCGCCTCCCTGGAGTGGCAATTTCATGTTATTATCGTCCGAAGTGACGAAGTCAAAAACATCCTTGATATCGGCATAGCCCTTTATTTTTCCATCATAGTACTGAATGTAATCACGTACCCCTTCTTCATACTTGCTGTATGGCATGGTGATGGGCAGCGGTTCCGATTCGTTCATCTTCTTTTGCATCTGGTGTATGTACCAGTCACCGCTGAAAAGGCTCAGGTTCACGATGCGCACATCGGGCCTTATGCCTTCCACCTCCTGGTCGTACCACAGCGAATAGGTGTCATTATCACCATAGGTGAATAGTATCGCATTCTTAGGGCACGATATCAGGTAGTTATACGCCATATCGTGCGGCGTCAGTTTGGTCGAACGGTCGTGCGCGCCCCACTCCTTGCTGGCAACCAGCAAAGGCAGCAACAAACACACTACACCGGCGGCAATGCCGGCGTTTTTAGGCGTGGTCCACTTTTTCAGGAAATCGGCAATAGCTATCACCCCTATGCCTATCCATATCGCAAAGGCATAGAACGATCCCACGTACGAATAATCACGCTCGCGCGGCTGCACGCTGGGCTGGTTCACGTATATCACGATCGCCAGGCCGGTAAAGAACCACAGCAGGGTGACGATGAGCGCATCGCGCTGGTTTTTCTGGTAATGGAACACGAGCCCGATAAGGCCCAGTATCAGCGGCAGGGCATATAACGGCGTGTAAGCGTTAGAAGCAAAAATCGGTGTCTTCGCGTCCCGATGAATGAGACCGTTAGGCAAATGGCGCGCCCCATCGAAAATACCCGTTGTCCAATCGCCGTCGACATAGCCGTGCATACCACCCATTTGCTGCTGACCATCCATTTGGTTGGTGCGGCCCGCAAAGTTCCACAGGAAATAGCGGAAATACATCTGTCCCATTTGCCAGCTGAACATCCATTTCAGGTTATCGCTAAAAGTCGGCGCTTCATTTTCGCCCATGTGCAGCCAATCGCGATAAAACTGGGCATCCTGCTGGTATGACGGATCGCTATTTTCGGTATTGTACATACGCGGCAGAATAGTCGTATGGTCGTATTCAGTATTGATCCGGCGACCGGCATTTTCGTATTTCTTTTCGCCTTTGCGGTAAATGATGCTGCCTTCGGTCTGCACGGGGTTACCCTGGTTGTCCATCTTAGGCTTGGCGTCAAAATATGGCCCCGTGAGCAAAGGCGTTTCGCCGTACTGGATACGGTTCAGGTAGCCGTAAAGGGTGAAAGCGTTATCCGGATGCGAGTTATCCAGGTCGGTACCGGCCGTAGCGCGGATCGGGATGTAAGCGAATGAGCTGTAACCGAAATAGATAAAGGCAACGCACAGGAAAGCCAGGTTGAGCGCGGGCTTTTTGTATTTGATGCTGAGCCAAATGCCCAAAACTATAGCCGCTATCAGCAGGATAAAGAAGAAAAATGCGCCCGATCCAAAACCCATGCCTAATGAATTGACAAAGAACAGATCGAAATAAGCGGCGAACTCAACCGTATACCCGCGTACGAAGTACTGCACAAAAACAAGGATCAGCAGGCTAATGAAGAAAGCGATAACACCGCTTTTGGTATTGATATTTTTATACCTGCGGAAATAGTATACTAGCACAATTGCGGGTATGGTCAGCAGGTTCAGCAGGTGGATACCGATGGACAGGCCAATGATATAGGCGATGAAAACGATCCACTTATCCGCGCCGGGCTCATCGGCATGGGCATCCCATTTCAATATGCCCCAGAAAACGACGGCGGTACACAGCGACGACAATGCAAATACGATGGTTTCGACAGCTGAGAACCAGAAAGTATCGGTAAAAGTGAAGGTCAAAGCGCCTACCAGGCCGCCGCCCATGATCATGATCAGTTTGCCTGCATCGGGTGTTTCGTCCTTTGCAATGAGCAATTTTTTGGCGAAAGCAGTGATGGTCCAGAACAGGAACATGATAGTGCACCCGCTGGCCAGCGCCGAACCCATATTGGTATAGAATGGTACTTTGGCCTTATCTCCCATGGAGAACAGCGAGAAGAATTTACCCAGCATGGCAAACAGCGGGTAACCCGGCTGATGCGCTACCTGCAGGCGATAAGCGCAGCTGATAAATTCGCCGCAATCCCAAAAGCTTACGGATGGTTCTAAGGTGCTGATGTAAACAATGGAGGCGATAACGAAGCAAAGCCAGCCCAACAGGTTGTTGATCTTTTTGTATTGCATGGAGTTGTAATATGCGTTCTTGGCACGGGCAAATATCCGCTTTTTAATTTTTAGTTTTTTAACAAAAGGCCGCAGTTAACATCTTTTAACAAATGTGGTTCGAAAATAGAAAAAAAGTCCGAAAGTCCGCGCAAGCCGGAAGTCCGAAAGAGTGAATGGTGAATACGTATTGCCTGTGCGCAGGGTTAAATCTTTCGGACTTATGCGGACTTCCGGACTAAACAAATCTTCTTTCGGACTTATGCGGACTTCCGGACTTTCGGACTAATTACGTACCTTACCCTGCCTTTTATCACCAAACATGAGAAAATCACTCGCCATCCTTATATTTCTAACCCTTTGCACTGCAGTTAGCGCGCAGCAAAAAGCTATCGATAGTCTAAAAAAACAGATCGTGGCCGCCAAAGACGATACTACTCACGCTTTATTGATGTGCCAGTTGGGCAGCGCTTATCTTTATTCGAAACCCGATAGCTCGCTGCTACTTGCGCAGCAAGGGCTGCAACTCTCAAAGGCGGCGCAATTTCAAAAAGGAGAAGCCATAGCCCTAACCCTGCAGGGGAACGTATACGATGTTACCGGGAACTATTCAAAGGCATTAAGTATGCTTTTGGAGTCTTTAAAGATCAGCGAACAGATCAATAATCAGTATGACATCGAAAAAAACCTGCACGACATGAGTAATGTTTACAGCGATGCGGGCGACGAGCGGCAAAGTATTAATTACGCCTTGAAGGCCAAATCAATTGCTGAAGCGGCTCATCTGGGACGATCTTTAACCGTCGATTTGCTTGATTTGGGTGATTCATATGAAAAATTGAATATTCTCGATTCGGCTCTCTTCTATGAGAAACAGGGAAATGTACGGGCTACACATTCAAAGGAATCCGAATTGATCGCTAACACCACGAATAACCTTGGCAATATCTATTTAAAAATGCACCTGGCGGATACCGCATCGTCGTATTACCACAGAGCGCTCTTTTATGAAAAACAAACCGGAAACTACGCCGGCTTATGCGAAACCACGCTGGGCTTGGCAAAAATATTCCAGCAAAAGGGGCTGCAGGACTCCGCTATTTATTACGCCAGGCAATCCATTGCCGCGGGCTGGCAGGGCGGCTTTACTTTGCAAGTGTTAAAAGCAAGCCAGTTCCTGACAAACTACTTTGAAAAGAAAGGACAATTAGACAGCGCCTTTCGTTACCAAAAGGTTTCGATCATGGCTAAAGACAGCCTGTTTAGCCAGGAAAAAACCAGCACTTTCCAAAACCTGAGTTTTGCCGAGCGCCAGCGCCAGCAGGATATACAGGAACAGCAAGCAGCATACCGGGCCCGGATACGCTATTATCTGCTGATCGCGGTCATTGTATTTTTGCTGATCATGGCTTTTGTTTTTTGGCGAAATAACAAACAGAATAAAAAAGCCAAAACACAAATACAACAAACTCTTGACGAACTGAATACTACGCAGAACCAGTTGGTGCAATCGGCCAAGATGGCTTCATTAGGTGAATTAACCGCCGGGATCGCTCACGAGATACAAAACCCGCTGAACTTCGTAAACAATTTTTCGGAAGTGAACGAGGAAATGCTTGCCGACCTAAAAGAAGAATTGAAGGGTGGCAAGGTACAGGAAGCCCTGGCCATGGTTAGTGATATCCAGGACAACGAAAGAAAAATACGCCATCATGGTAAAAGAGCCGATTTTATTGTAAAGGGCATGATGGAACACAGTCGCGTGAGTACCGGTGAAAAAAGAATTACCGATATCAACGTGCTCGCCGATGAGTTCCTGAAACTTTCTTATCATGGCCTTAGGGCGAAAGATAAAAGCCTCCGCGCTGAGTTAGTGACGAATTTTGACAACGCGCTGCCGAGGATCAATGTTGCACAGCAGGACATTGGCCGCGTGTTGGCTAATCTTTATAATAACGCCCTCTACGCGGTCAACCAGAAAGCTAAAATTGCCGGCCCGGATTATCAACCGAAAATAGAGGTGAGTACCGCACAACAAAACGGGTCGGTGTTTATCAAAATTAAAGATAATGGCACCGGTATCCCTGAAAGCATCCGCGAAAAGATCATGCAGCCGTTTTTCACCACCAAGCCGACGGGCGAAGGAACGGGGCTCGGATTATCTCTAAGCTATGATATCGTGGTTAAAGGGCACGGGGGCAAGATCGACTTAGAAAGCAAGGAAGGCGAAGGTTCGGAGTTTACGGTGATGTTACCTGCATAAGTCTTTAGCTTGTTGCACCATGCATTTTTGCGTACATTACCCTGCCTTTTATCGCCAATCATGAAAAAAATAATCTTTACCCTCATCTTGTTTAGTTTGATCATAAGCGCTGCCGCCCAACGGAAACGTATTGATACGCTTAGGGCCAAACTGAATCAAAATCTCGACGACACGACGCGTCTCCAAACCATGCTCGACCTGAGCCAGAGTTATTACCTGGCAAACCCTGATTCAAATATTATCATTTCGCAGCAGGCATATAAACTTGCCGCGAAGCGCGGACTTCTAAAATACCAGGGGCGAGCGCTTAACGACATGGCTACCGGTTATGCTTCGCTTGGCGACTATCCAAAAGGGGTGCAAATGCTTTTCAAAGCATTGCGGATCTCAGAAACCCTTCACGAGGTAACCAATGTTATCATAGCTTATAATAATTTGGGTGATACGTACATAAGGCAGGGCAATTACCGGAAAGCGCTTGATAATTTGCTGCCGGCTTATAAACAGTTGCGTGAATATCTTCCGGGCAGAAAGCTGGTTACCCGCAGGGATCGTCAATTGGAATCGATCCTCGTGCTGAACATCGGCGAATGTTACCTGGACCTGGGAAAGATCGATTCGGCCGATAGTTACCTGCAACAAAGCTTCAAAGCCGCCCAGAAGCAAAAATTCGACGATGTATTGAATAATGTTGACCGTGATCTTGGTGAGGTAGAAATAGCCCGGGGCCATAAAGATAAGGCACTAAAGCACCTTCACAACGCGATAGATCTTTCCATATCGGTCGACGATCCGCAAATGCTGAGCGAGTCGTATCTCAGCGAAGCCAAACTGTATCATAAAAATAAACAGCAGGATTCGGCGCTATATTATGCGCAAAAAGCGCTTGATGTGGCTTCGAAAAACAAGTTTGAACAGGATGTTTTGAACGCCGGAAATGTACTTTATGCCTACTACGACGAGGACCGTAACCTACCCCTCGCCTACAAATATTTCAGGATGGCAACCGCCGCCAAAGACAGTATATACAGCCAGGAAAAGGTAAAACAGCTTCTATCCCTTGACTTTGAGGAAAAGCAGCGCCAGCAGGAAATTGTTGCCGCACAAGAGCAATACCGGGCCACGGTGCGTATGTATGCGCTCATCGGAGGACTGGTCGTATTATTATTACTGGCGATCGTTTTCTGGAGAAACAGCAACCAACGGAAAAAGGCCAATCAGCTTTTGCAAAACCAGAAGGAAGAAATACAAACTACGCTTGGTGAACTAAAAACCACCCAAAACCAATTGGTGCAATCCGCGAAAATGGCTTCATTGGGTGAGTTAACCGCAGGCATAGCCCATGAGATTCAAAACCCACTCAATTTTGTGAATAATTTCTCGGAGGTGAATACCGAGATGCTGGAGGAACTGAAAGCCGAAAGCAAAAAGCCGAAAGCCGAAAGAAACGACCAACTTGAAAATGGGCTGATAGATGACCTTATAGAAAATGAGAAGAAAATAAATCACCATGGCAGACGCGCCGATTTCATTGTCAAAGGCATGCTTGAGCACAGCCGTAACAGTACAGGCGAGCGCCAGGTGACTAACCTGAACGTGCTGGCGGATGAATTTCTGAAACTATCCTATCACGGCCTTAAGGCAAAAGACAAAAGCTTTAACTCTGAATTGGTGACAAATTTTGACGACAAACTGCCCAGGCTCAACATCGTTCAGCAGGACATCGGCCGGGTGCTGATCAACCTTTTCAGTAATGCCTTTTATGCAGTCAATCAGAAGGCGAAAACGTCAGGGTCGGATTATAAGCCAACAGTTGAAGTTAGTACAGCACAACAAAATGGTTCCATTATGATCTCTGTAAAAGACAACGGCACCGGCATCCCTGAAAACATCCGGGAAAAGATCATGCAGCCGTTCTTCACCACCAAGCCTACGGGTGAAGGAACGGGATTGGGTTTGTCGCTGAGTTATGATATTGTGGTAAAGGCGCACGGCGGCAAGATCAATGTGGAAAGCAGGGAAGGCAATGGCTCAGAGTTTACTGTAACACTGCCTGCGTAGACCATCGGCTTGTTGGTCAATACATTTTTACCTACCTTACGTGAACCAAGATCAGATCATGAAAAGGATAGCCTTTATTCTTATGCTTATAATAATGGGAATAACCGCCCGCGCGCAGCATAAGAAAAGCGACACGTTGTTGACAGCCTTAAAAAGAGCACGTATCGACACCGACCGGTATGTGGCTTTAATTGCGCTGAGCCGTCATTACTACCTGACATATCCTGATTCGGCGATAATTTTCTCCCAAAAGGGTTACGAAATTGCCGAAAAAAACAATTGGTTGAATGCACAGGCCTTTGCCCTCAAAAGAATGGGGGACGCCTATGTGAATAGTGGCGATTATGTAAAGTCGCTTCAATACTATTTCAAATCATTGCGGATCGCTGAGAGTATTAATGACCTCATCGGTATACAATCCGTTAGCAATAACATCGGCTCTCTATATCTGTCGAAACAGGACTACCGGAATGCGCTTACTTATTTTTACAAGGCAAAAAAACAGCTGGAGACTTATAGACAATCCGATAAAAACTCATATCAGTACAAGCGCATTTCCTATATTATCGCCCTCAATATCGGCGAGACATATCTCGGCATGAAGCAAGTCGATTCAACGGAGTATTATCTCAACATCGCGAGTAACGCGGTTAAACTATTAGAAAATTCACAGGACGCTAACGAATTTAAGGCGAATATTGCACTTGACCTCGGCCAGGCTGAAGCGTTAAGGGGCCATAAACAGGCCGCTCTCCAGGATTTCAGGTCGGCGGTTTCAGTGGCGATAGAAAACCAGGACGTAGACAACCTGAGCACAGCGTACCTGAGTACGGCAAAGTTGTATCATGAGTATAAACAACAGGATTCGGCAGAGTATTTTGCACACAAAGCGATCGATGTAGCAATAGCAGCAAAATTTACACAGGATGTTTTGAACGCCGGCACTGCATTATATAGCTATTACGACGAAGATAAAAACACAGCGGAAGCCTATAAATATTATAAGATAACCACCGCGGCAAAAGATAGCTTGTTCAGCCAGGAAAAGGTGAAACAACTGCTCACGCTGGATTTTGACGAAAAGCAGCGTCAAAAGGATATTGCCGCTGCCCAGCAAGAGTATCGCGCCACTGTGCGCACATATGCGCTCATTGCAGGCCTGGTTGTATTGCTGTTGCTGGCCATCATCTTCTGGCGGAACAGCCACCAGCGCAAGACCGCTAACCGGCTTTTGCAAGCGCAGAAAGAAGAGATACAAACCACCCTGGGTGAACTGAAAGTTACACAGAACCAATTGGTGCAATCGGCTAAAATGGCGTCGCTGGGTGAACTGACGGCGGGCATCGCTCATGAGATCCAGAACCCGCTGAACTTTGTGAACAATTTCTCAGAGGTGAACCGGGAAATGATCGGCGAATTAAAAGAAGAATTAAAAAGCGGCAACGTAAATGGGGCCATTGCACTTGCCAGCGACATTGAGCAAAACGAAGTAAAGATCAGCCATCATGGCAAACGCGCCGACTTCATCGTAAAAGGCATGCTTGAGCACAGCCGCACCAGTACGGGCGAGAGGCAAGTGACTGACCTGAATGTATTAGCTGACGAGTTTTTAAAACTCTCCTACCATGGCCTTAGGGCGAAGGATAAGGATTTTAATGCGGAACTGGTAACCCATTTTGATGCCGCTTTGCCGAGACTCAATATTGTACAGCAGGATATCGGCCGGGTGCTTATCAATTTGTACGGCAATGCCTTTTATGCAGTCAATCAAAAAACCAAAATAGCGGGGCCTGATTACAAACCGACGGTTGAAGTGAGCACCGCGCGGGAAAACGGCTCGATACTGATCTCGGTGAAAGACAATGGCACCGGCATCCCGGAAAGCATCCGCGAAAAGATCATGCAGCCTTTCTTCACCACCAAGCCTACGGGCGAGGGAACGGGGTTGGGATTATCGTTAAGTTATGATATTGTGGTAAAGGGGCACGGCGGCAATATTGACATCGAAAGCGCGGAGGGAAAAGGTTCTGAATTTATTATTAAATTACCGTTATAAACATTTACCGGTCACAATGAAAAAAATTGTCCTTTATTTAATTATTTCGGCATTCGCGGGGCAGGCTTTCGCACAGCAGTCGAATCTGACAGAAGCTATTGAAAGGCAATTAAAGGAACACCCGCAGCAAGATACCTTCAGGGTAAACCGTATCGTTGAATTATTGCGATTGACGACGGTTTCGACCGGCCGTATGGATTCGCTGGGCCATGAAACGCTTTCTATTTCCAAAAGGGCGGATTATGAAGGGGGTGAAGTTGAGGGCATGAGAATGATAGCTTATGCCGATTACAGCAAAGGCGATGCATCCGGCGCCAAACTACTGTCAGACCAGGCTCTTGCCCTGGCGCAAAAGATAACGGACAAAACCTATCTTGCCGATGCTTACAGCACGTTCGCTGCCCTGGATAACCGGGCCGGGGATAACAAGCATGCCCTTGAGTATGACCTGAAAGCCGAAAAAGCAGCCGAAATGACTCCAAACAAAAGGCTTATTGCAACGCGCCAGGCCAGTATTTGTAATTTGTATTTGAACTCGATAGGCGACTATGCCAGGGCTATGGAATGGGCCATAAAGGAAGAAAAGACCGCTGATGCAATTAACGATCCGTATTTACTCGCCCGTTGCTGGCTGGCGATGGGGTCAATTTATTCAAATATCGGCGACCAAAACAAGGCGCTCGTGTACTTCCAAAAGTCCCTGGATGCCAATAAAAAATTGGGGGACAAGGGTCTTGAATTCAATCTGCTTAACCGGATTGCCGAAAGACACCGGCTTACCGGCAGGTATAAGGAAGCCATCAGCTCGTACCGGGCGGCACTGTCAAAAACAACGACACCTTACGACATCGAATTGGTTGAAAGCAATATGGCCGATGCCTATTTAGGGCTTGGCGATTCGCAGATGGCTTATAAATATGGATTTAAATCGCTGCATGAGGCGCAAAAAATAAACGATATTGAGGGCACCGAATGGATAGACGGCATATTGGCCCGAACTTACCTGGAAAGAAATATGCCCGATAGCGCCATTTTTTATGCGCAAACAGGATATACCAACGCTGTAAAAACGTCAACCCTCGAATTTAAACGGGATGACAGCAAGGCGCTTGCTAATGCATACGTGCAAAAGAAGAATTTTGCCGATGCCTATAAGTACCAGGGGCTGTATGTGGCCTACCGCGACAGTATGGCGAATAGTGAAATAACCAACAAAGCCAGTTTGCTGCAGTATAATTATGACCTGGCCAAAAAGCAGGCCCAGATCACATCACTTGACCAGGAAAGAAAATTGCAATACTATTTCCTGGCCGGCTCGGCCGTAATAGTGCTGATCATCGGTACGATGGGTATTATCCTGTTAAAGAACAATCGTCAAAAACAAAAGGCCAATTTGCTGCTGAGCAAGCAGAAGCATGAAATAGAAGACCAGCGCGACCAGACCAATAAAGCGTTGGCCGAACTGCAGCAAACGCAAACACAATTGGTACAACGTGAAAAAATGGCCTCGCTGGGCGAACTGACCGCCGGTATAGCCCACGAGATACAGAACCCACTGAACTTCGTCAATAATTTTTCGGAAGTAAACGAAGAAATGCTGGAAGAGCTGAAAGCAGAAAGCGCAAAGCCGAAAGCTGAAAGAAATGAGGTGCTGGAAACTGAGCTGATCAATGACCTGATAGACAATCAAAGAAAAATAAAACACCACGGCAAGCGCGCCGATTTTATCGTCAAAGGCATGCTGGAGCACAGCCGCACCAGTACTGGCGAAAGGCAGGTAACCGATATCAATGTTTTAGCCGACGAGTTTTTGAAACTTTCCTATCATGGCCTTAGGGCAAAAGACAAGAGCTTTAACTCTGAATTGATCACAAATTTTGACCACAAACTGCCCAGGGCCAACGTTGTTCAGCAGGACATTGGCCGTGTGCTGATCAATTTGTTCAGCAATGCTTTTTATGCAGTCAATGAAAAGAAAAAAATTGCGAAAGCAGATTATAAACCGACCGTGGAGATAAGCACCATTGCCGAAAATGGATCGATCCTCATCAAAGTAAAGGATAATGGCAATGGTATTGCGGATGGCATAAAAGACAAGATCCTGCAACCTTTCTTCACTACCAAACCTACAGGTGAAGGAACCGGACTTGGCTTATCGTTAAGTTATGATATCGTGGTGAAAGGGCATGGCGGAAAGATCGACGTGGAAAGCAAGGAAGGCGAAGGTTCCGAGTTTACCGTAATATTACCTGCCTAAGTCGTTAGCTTGTTGCGGCTTTCATTTTTACGTACATTACCTTGCCTTTTATCGCTAAGCATGAAAAAAATAACTTTTACCCTCATCCTGCTCATACTGTTCCTTAATATAAGAGCACAGCGTAAACGTATTGACACCCTTAGGGCGGCCCTCAATAAGGAAATAGACGATACAACGCGTATCAACAAATTACTCGAGTTGGGTCATATGTACTACATATCAAATCCCGATTCGAATATTATTGTCTCACAGCAGGCTTACGAACTGGCCGGGAAGCACAACCTTTTGGCGATCCAGGGCCTGGCGCTTAACGGTATGGCCACAGGGTACGCTACCCTGGGCGACTATGCAAAGGCTACACAAATGTTTTATAAATCATTGAGGATCCATCAGAGCCTGCATGATGTGCCCAATATAGCCAGGGTATATAATAACCTGGGGGATACGTACATAAGGCAGGGCGATTATAAAAAATCACTCACCTATTTACTTCCCGGAATTAAACAATGGACCGATTATTTAAAAACTGGCAAACCAGGCGTCCTGCCAGAACTCATGGCGGTCTTTAACCTTAATATCGCCGAGTGTTACCTTTATACTCATAAAATTGATTCGGCAGATTTTTATCTTCAGCGCTGCTATGAAGATTCGAAGGAACATAAGTTCAACGACCTGATCAATAATGTCGAGCGTGACTTTGGTGAGATCGAACTGGCAAAGGGACACCGGGATGTTGCATTGAAATATCTTCGCGGGGCTATAACGCTCTCTGTCTCCAATGACGATCCCCAAATGCTGAGCGAATCATACCTCAGTACAGCTAAATTATATCACAAGAGCAAGCGGCAGGACTCGGCCAAGTATTACGCCCAAAAAGCATTGGACGTGGCCAGCGCCGGTAAGTTTGAACAGGATGTCTTAAATGCGGGCAAGGTATTGTATGGCTATTACGACGAAGACCATGATCTGCCGATGGCATATAAATATTTTAAGCTGGCGACCGCAGCCAGGGACAGCATTTTTAGCCAGGAAAGGATGAAACAGATTTTATCCCTGGATTTTGAAGAAAAGCAGCGCCAGCAGGAGATCGCCGCAGCACAGGAACAATACCGGGCTACGGTACGCATGTATGCGCTCATCGGAGGATTGGTTGTATTGCTATTACTGGTAATCATTTTCTGGCGAAACGGTAATCAAAGAAAAGCGGCAAACAAGCTTTTGCAAAAGCAGAAGGAAGAGATACAAACTACGCTCGGCGAACTGAAAACCACGCAAAACCAGCTGGTACAATCAGCTAAAATGGCGTCACTGGGAGAGCTTACCGCAGGAATAGCGCACGAAATACAGAACCCGCTGAATTTCGTGAACAATTTTTCAGAAGTGAACCAGGAAATGCTCGACGAACTCGACGAGGAACTGGATAAAGGTGACATCGCCGGGGCCAGGTCTGTCGCAGCCGATATCCGCAAAAACGAGCAAAAGATAAATCATCACGGCAAGCGCGCCGACTTCATCGTAAAAGGCATGCTGGAGCACAGCCGCACCACCGCAGGAGAAAGGCAGGCGACCAATATCAACGTGCTGGCTGACGAATTTCTGAAACTCTCCTATCACGGCCTTAGAGCGAAAGACAAAAGCTTTAACTCTGAACTGATCACAAATTTTGATGACAAACTGCCCGGCGTCAGCATCGTGCAGCAGGACATTGGCCGGGTGCTGATCAATTTGTTCGGCAATGCCTTTTACGCGGTCAACCAAAAAGCCAAAGCAGCGGGGCCGGATTATAAACCTACGGTTGAGGTAAGCACAGCACGGGAAAACGGCTCGATACTGATCTCGGTGAAAGATAATGGAACCGGCATACCCGAAAACATACGGGAAAAAATCATGCAGCCTTTCTTTACGACCAAGCCCACGGGTGAGGGCACAGGATTAGGTTTATCTTTAAGCTATGATATTGTGGTGAAAGGGCACGGAGGCGCTATTGACGTGGATACTAAAGAAGGTGAATTTACGGAGTTCATAGTTTCACTTCCATTAAACTGACGGGATGAAAAAAGCTTTCATCCTCCTGTTGTTACTTATTGGCGCCCTCCAATACGGTAAGGCGCAGACTACGCAATTAAGGTTCGATCACTTTACAGAAAAAGAAGGCTTGCCCGATCCCCAGATCGCATTTATCAAACAGGATGATCAGGGTTACATCTGGATAGGAACTGTTACCAGTCTTGTCCGGTATGATGGGTATAACCTGAAGCGGTATATCTCCGGTACTGTCGTGACCACAATGATAACCGGTGCAAACCATGACCTGTGGTTCGGGTCCGTCGGAAAGGGATTTGCCCGGTATAACCGCGAAAGCGATAATTTCACCGTTTATCAATATCCCGCGCCGGATAACAAGGACACCTATTATCAATATTTGGCTACTATGGATGGCGAAGGGAACATCTGGGGTTATCGGTATGGGTCTTCACATAATTTATCGCAGATAATTAAGTTTGATACCAGTACCAAACGATATGCTTTTTTCTCAACGCCAAATTCGTTTTCGAGCCTGGAGGGACACCCCCCGGCTATTTATTCATCGGGCAAATCCGGCTCACCTGTTTGGATTGGTGACGATAGCGGTTTATTCCAGTATAGTTACGGGGATAAGACCTTTCATCCATTCCCTTCATGGGCTGGTACAGTGGGGCAAAAGCCTATATACAGGATATTTTCAACTCCTGCCGAACCCGGCATATTGTGGATAAACACGGTTGATCATTCATCAAAAGGAAGGGTCATAGAGAGGCTGGATACCCGCAGTAAAACCGTTAAATATTTCAGCCATACATCAAATCCGGAATTAACAGCCTCAAACGATACAATCAATGACCTGTATGAAGACAGCAAGCACAGGATATGGCTGGCAACGAATAATGGTCTTATGCGGTATAATACCGCCGGCGAAACATTTACGCTTTTTGTTCCTGCGGATACCGGGAAAAATGATATTCAAAAAATTGCGGAAGCTAAAGATGGTTCGTTGTGGCTGACTACTACGCCCCCGGTGCGGATCTTAACAAATAAAGTTGGTAAGGGTCTGCTAAACTTTGACCCGGAAAAGCAGGTTTTTAAACACTATGGTTCCAGCCCGGACGATCCGGCCGGGCTGAGCTCAAATGAGATGATCCGGCTTTTGGTAGACAAGACTGGTGTACTGTGGGCCGGGAGTACGCAGTACGGCATTGACAAACTAAACCCAGCCACGAGTATTTTCCAAAATTACCCGATAACTGTCAGGGATGGTACTGCGTTTACGCCGGGCGACACGAATAATATTACCGTTACGGCGGATGGCGCCTGCTGGTTTACCAATGACCAGGGCATTTTTAAGTGGAAACCGGGCAGTGGCCAGCCTGAAGAAGTCTATAAGAAAAAGAGATCAGACAACGGGTTGGATGCTATGTTGGTAAGCCGGGATGACAAGCTTTATTTTGGTAACGGGAACGGATTGCAAATATATGATCCTGTTAAACGCACAACCCAAAGCTATTCCTGCCAAAAAGATGATAGCATCACGATCAGCGCAAATAAGATTGATATTATGCGCGAGGATCACCTGGGGCTGATATGGATCGGGACCGTTAACGGCGGAGTATGTTCTTTTGATCCTTTAACCCGCAAGTTCAGGCGGTACCCGTTCATTACTAATGACGAGACGCAGGCAAGCGGGGACAAGCTTGATGATCGCATCGTAGACGATATTTACGAGGACCGGGAAGGAACATTGTGGGTCGCAACCCTTTCGGGCGGCCTGAATCGTTTTGACCGTAAAACAGGAAAGTTTAAGTCGTATCTTACTGACGGGCAATTAAATGTACATACCCCTACTCATCTTTTCGAAGATAAGCAAGGCAGGTTTTGGGTGGGGACTTTTACGCTGGGATTATTTGAGTTCGACCGGAAAGCGGGGCACTACATCAGGCATTTCACTGAGGATAACGGATTACTCTTTAATACTGTCAACGAGATCATACAGGACAAGGATGGTTTTTTGCTGGTCAGTTCGCCGCGCGGTTTAACGCGGCTCGACCCGGTTACGTTAACAATGAAGACCTTTCCGTTAACCAAGATCCTGCCGGGCAAGTCGCTTCTGATAGACTGGAATATGGTGCAAACAGGTGGCCAGCTATTATTAATTTTAAACAATGGCATAGCCGCTTTTGATCCGGCAGAACTTAATGGTAATCCGTATCCGCCGGTCGTGCACATTGAAAAAGTAGGCCATAGCAACCCTGCCGCAGCTGCCGACAGCATAACCACAAAGCTGGCCTTCGGAGTTCATCAGCTTGAGCTGCCCTATGACCAGAACCGTATTACTTTCAATTATGTCGCTCTTCACTATGCCGACCCTTCACGAAACATTTACGCCTACCGGTTGACCGGATACGACCAGCACTGGATACAGACCGGAACCCAGCGCAGCGTAACCTACACCAATCTTTCGCCCGGCACTTATACGTTCCATGCAAAAGCCGCCAGCAGCGACGGCGTTTGGGACAACAAGGGCGACAGCTTTATCATCGTCATTAACCCGCCATGGTGGCAAACCTGGTGGGCATGGGTACTGTGGATCGTTCTTTTCTTTTCGGCAGTGTACACGTTTGTTGCTTACCGGTCGCGCAAGCTGCAGCGCGATAATAGGGTGCTTGAACATAAAGTGCATATCCGCACCGAAGAAGTGATGCAGCAAAAAGAAGAGATAGAAGCCCAGCGCGATAACCTGGAGCAGGCACTGGATGAGCTAAAAAACACCCAGGCACAATTGGTGCAGCGCGAAAAAATGGCCTCACTCGGCGAGCTGACAGCCGGTATAGCCCATGAAATTCAGAACCCGCTGAACTTTGTCAATAATTTTTCGGATGTGAACCGTGAGATGCTGGAAGAGCTGAAAGCAGAAACCAAAAAGCAGAAAGCAGAAAGGGATGAGCAACTGGAAACAGAACTGATCAATGACCTGATAGATAATGAGCAAAAAATAAATCATCATGGCAAACGGGCCGACAGCATTGTAAAAGGAATGTTAGAGCATAGTCGCGCATCGACCGGTCAGAAAGAACCGACAGACCTGAATACCCTTGCCGATGAATACCTTAGATTAGCTTATCACGGCTTGCGGGCAAAGGATAAAGATTTCAATACTGAGCTGATAACGAGCTTCGATGAGGAACTTCCGAAGGCCGATATTGTTCCACAGGATATTGGCCGGGTTATGCTCAATATGTTCAACAACGCATTTTATGCGATAAATGAGAAAGCAAAGATTTCCGGTCAGGGCTATAAACCCACGGTTGAAGTGAGCACGGCTCAACAAAATGGTTCTATAATTATCTCCGTAAAAGACAACGGCACCGGCATACCTGAAAATATCAGGGAAAAGATCATGCAGCCTTTCTTTACTACCAAACCTACCGGCGAAGGTACCGGCCTTGGTTTATCGCTGAGCTATGATATTGTGGTGAAGGGGCATGGGGGTAAAATAGACGTGAACAGCAAAGAAGGAGAAGGGTCGGAATTTGTTATTGCAGTACCCCTGGGCTAATTAGCGATAGTATTATTTAATATAGTATTACTATATTGTATTTCAATTAGTTAAACCCAAATCTCACAAAAATGCGGGCACGCAGTAACCAGGCGGCGGTGGTTATTCTTTACGTTTTATGCGGCTGGATGGCTGTCATGAGCTCGTGCAACAATGGGCCAAAAACCTATGATCCTCCCAAACCCGAGACCTTTGCGCCGCCCGTTGTCGAACCTTTAAAGTTAAGCGAGCTCACCAAACTTCGGCTGGATACGATCAAAGGCACTCCGGTTAAGCCCGAGATCAAACCCTTCAGCCTAGATAAACTTCCTGTACAGAGATATGATACGGGCGGTTATAAGCCTGAAAAATATACGCTGAGGGAGGTAAAACTTGACTTCAGTAAGTTACCCTCGAAACCGCTTGACATAGATAAGCTGCCTTCAAAACCGCTGAAGTTTAAAACTTACCCGCTTTCACCGCCAAAGCTGGTTAAGGCAGGGCCGCGGCGTTTGATCAATGGAAAGATGGCGGTTTTTGAATTGGGCCAGGCCGAAGGGCTTAAAGGTGATACCATCTCGGCAGTTTATACCGATCATGACGGCTTTGTATGGATCGGTACCAACCGCGGGCTTTATCGGTACGACGGTGAAAATTTCTGGCACTTTGACAATCTGCCTTTTAAAAACATACCTAACGCCATCCTCCAGGATAAAAAGAAGCGTATATGGTTGCAAAGTTTCGGGGAGGGGCTGCAGATGATCGATATTAAAAACGGAATCGTAAATGTCCTGGACCGAACTTCTTTGGGCACGGATTCGGTAAATAAAATGCTGATTGACGACAATCAGAGGATCTGGCTTGGAACCTGGAAGACAGGCATAGACGTTATTGATCTTCAAACGCGAACCGTCAAGCAACTTGGCAAGAAAGAAGGCCTTTCAGGTAATACATATCCCAATATTGCGCGGGATGCAGCCTATAATATCTGGCTCGGCGGCAGCACGGGTATAAATTTTATCGATCTTAAAAATAAAAGAGTATGTTATATCAGCGCCCGGCAAGGGTTAAAAAATGATAATATCTCCGCTATTATGGGTGACCGGTCTGGACATATATGGGCCGGTGCTATCGGCGCTGTTTATAAAATTGATCCGGGAAAAGGAACACTGCAAACGATTAACGAACCATTCGGCAATTACTATCACAATACTCCAATGTGTTTTGCAGAGGACGATAAAGGGAAGATTTGGATGGGTAAAAAATATAATGGCATTGAAATAATAGACCCGGGCACGCAAACGCATCTCAACCTGTATACCAACGGAGACTTGAATTACAACGTTCTCAATTTCACCCAGGATAAGCAGGGCCAAATGTGGGAGGCCGAATTGACTAATTTAAGTTTGATCGAAACCAACAAGGTTGTTTTAGAGCGTATTGGCTCCGCTCCGACAACATCGCTCTTTGAGGATCATAATGGTTTAATATGGCGGGCCGGCGATTTCGACGGGATAAATATCATTGACCGGCAGAATAAGACGGTTAGGGTGCTGAATTCGACCAATGGCCTGACAAATGATACGATGGGTTTTTTGAAGGAGTATAAAGGGAATATGCTTATAACCAATAACACAGACCTTTATATCATCGATTCATTGCAGCGGACCATGACGATTTCGGGTAAAAAGCAAGGGTTCATAAGCCCAACGCGGGCGTGGGCATTCGATAAAAAGGGCAATATGTGGCTCGGCGGTTACAACGACTACGGTATGGCATTTTATAACCCGGCGAATAAAACGATCAAACATTTAGATCTGAAAAGCGGCATCAGGGATGGCGACGTTGAAGATATGTGCACCGATAAGGGTGGGAATATCTGGATAAGCACTTTTGATCATGGTGTTGGCCTGATCGATCCTGCAACGAGCGATATCCGGTTTATAGAAAATGCCCGGTTTAAAGGCAGAGATCAACGGTTTCTGCTTCCCGATAAAGCCGGGAATGTTTGGGTCGGTGGTATGAATGGGTTATCCGAAATTGATCTGGTAAAAAAAACGCTGACGTTCTTTACCAAAAAACAAGGGCTTGTTGAAAAGAACGTAATCTCATTGCTGGAACATAATGGTCGGATTTACGCAGGTGCGATAAAAGGAATGACGATCATTACTCCGCCAGGCGAAACCGGAAAGAATAAAAGCTGGCATTTTGAACGCTTTGGAGCATTTTTAGGGCTTAACAAGAAAAATGGCGACCCGCAGTCGGACCTGGTGGCCAGAGATGGCACTTACTGGATGGGCGATATGGGCATTACAGTTTTCGATTTTTCCGCGCGCGACACGAGCAGCTATCCTGTCTACATTACCGGTCTTAATATTATGGATAAGCCACACTATTTTGCAGATAATCCTTCATTGCACAAGAGCGGGATGAACTGGGATAGTGTAGCTGGCTGGGGCAATATACCCGCAAATTTGCATTTGGCTTATGATCAAAACCTCGTCCAGTTTAATTACAGCGTATTAGACCCGTCCCGGCACGACACTGTTTATTACAAGTATAAATTGGCCGGCATCGATAAAAACTGGAGCGAACAAACCAGCACCACGTTCAGCCATAATTATATCAACCTGTCGCCCGGCGATTATACTTTCGAGGTTTCACGCAAGAACTATAATGGCGCCTGGAGCAAACCGGTCGTTTTGAGCTTTACCATTAACCCGCCCTGGTGGCAAACGTGGTGGGCCTATGTGCTTTATGTGGTTTTGCTGGCAGGCAGCATCTGGGGCTTTTCGCATTACCGTTCATTGCAGCTCATCCGGGAGAAACGCATACTGGAACATAAGGTGCATATCCGCACAGAAGAGGTGATTCAGCAAAAAGAAGAAATAGAAGCCCAGCGCGATAGCCTCGGCCAGGCGCTGGACGAGCTCAAATCGACCCAAAGCCAGCTGGTACAGCGCGAAAAAATGGCTTCGTTGGGTGAGTTAACCGCCGGGATAGCGCACGAAATACAGAACCCGCTCAATTTTGTCAACAATTTTTCTGAGGTAAATAGCGAAATGTTCGAAGAGCTGGAAGCGGAATTAAAGGCTGGCAACGTTGCTGAGGCGATGCAGCTTGCTGCTGACATGAAGCAAAACGAAGAAAAGATACGTCACCACGGCAAACGCGCTGACGGAATAGTCAAAGGCATGCTGGAGCATAGCCGCACCAGCACCGGCGAGAAGCAGCTAACAGACCTGAATATACTTTGTGATGAATTTTTCAAACTATCTTATCACGGCTTACGAGCAAAAGATAAAGACTTTAATGCTGACCTGGTCACCCATTTTGATGCTGCTTTGCCTAAAATAAACATAGCACAACAGGACATCGGGCGGGTATTGATCAACCTGTTCAACAATGCATTTTATGCGGTTAACGACAAGAAGAAAACAGCGGCCGGAGATTATAAGCCAACGGTTGAGGTGAGTACAGCCGCAAAAAATGGAAATGTCGTCATCAAAGTAAAAGATAACGGCAATGGCATCCCAGATGCTATCAAAGACAAGATCATGCAACCTTTTTTTACTACCAAACCTACGGGTGAAGGGACGGGATTGGGTTTATCATTAAGCTACGATATCGTGGTAAAGGGGCATGGGGGAAGTATAGGCGTTAAAAGCGAAGAAGGAAGCGGCTCCGAATTCGTTATAGCCCTTCCTTTAAATTAAGCCAGTTTATGAAAAAACTAATACTCGTCATTTTTTGCCTGTTAATTTTCGACGTGGTTCGCGGCCAAAATATAAGCCCTGACAGTTTGATCAAACTGGTGCTTTCGATCAAGGAGACCGCAACAAAGCGGCCGGAAAATCCTGATAGTATTTTAAGAAAGCTGTTTTTGATAAAATCGCCTGCCGGGCGGATACGCGCGGTGTATGACATTATATTGCTGGAAAACGGCGAGATGAAATTTAACCGTGCGTTATATTACCATCGCAAAATACTGGCAGAAGCAAAAAAACATCATGATCCTATTATAGAGTCTGTTATAACCGGCGAACTGGGCTTTATCCTCGCATCAAACGGCGATTATCCTGAAGGGTACAAAACGTTATTGAGTGCTTTAGCAATAGCCGAAAAAACGGGGAATAAGCAGGCCATCGGCACCGTTTATGATAACCTCGGTGTTTCATACCAGGGCAACCTCAACACATCAATAGCATATTATAAAAAAGCGCTGCAGTATTCGTCGGCAGCCGGAGATTACCTTTTTGCCGGTTTCGAATTAGGGAATATCGGCGGTACATTTTTATTACTCCACCAGCCGGATTCGGCGAGGTACTATCTCATTAAAGGGATCAACCTGGCCGTGGAAAAAAAAGTTGCAATAGTAGCTCAGGAAAACCTTATGTCTTTTGGCAATATCCAAACTGATCCAAAGGTAAAGATCAGCCTTTTTAAGGCAGCCTTGCGAATGTTCATACCCATCGGTGGCGGCACCGCTTACAAAATTGATCCCATGGCTCTGATAGCGAGGGCTTACCTGGAGCTCGGGGCAAGGGATTCGGCGCTATATTATGCAAAACAGGCTTATAAAGCAGCCGGAAGCATGTATCTTTCAGAAAGAGTCGGACCGGCCTATATATTGGCTGCCGCTTATAAAGGCCGTAATGCCGACAGCGCATTAAAGTATACTGACATATTTTATCGTTGGCGCGATAGCCTGGTAAATATTGATAAGGCCCAGCGCGTGCAAGCAATGGGTTTTGCCGAGCAGCAGCGGCAGCAGGAAGCAGCCGCACAAAGACAGGCTTATAAAAATAGTTTGCGAACTTATTTACTAACGGCGATCATCACATTCTTTTTGGTATTGGCAGTAGTATTCTGGCGTAACAACAGAAGGCAAAAACAAACCAACCTGCTACTTAACGAACAAAAAGAAGAAATAGAAACGCAGCGTGATAATTTGGAGGAGACGCTCCAGGACCTTAAAAATACCCAAAGCCAACTGGTACAACGGGAGAAGATGGCCTCGCTCGGCGAACTGACCGCCGGTATCGCTCATGAGATACAGAACCCGCTCAACTTCGTCAATAATTTCTCTGATGTAAATGACGAGATGATTGATGAGTTGAAAGACGAACTGAAGAGCGGCAATGTGGATGAGGCACTGAGCCTGGCAGTTGAAATACAGGAAAACGAAAGGAAGATACGCCACCACGGCAAACGCGCCGACTCGATCGTAAAAGGCATGCTGGAACACAGCCGCACAGGTACCGGCGAAAAGCAACCGACCGACCTGAACACATTGGCAGATGAATATCTGCGCCTCTCGTACCATGGTTTACGGGCGAAGGACAAAGATTTTAATGCTGTATTAGCGACAAATTTCGACGCAGGGTTGCCAAAAGCCAATGTAGTGCAGCAGGACATAAGCCGTGTGCTCCTTAATTTGTTCAACAATGCCTTTTACGCCGTCAATCAGAAAATGAAAACTGCCGGCGCGGGCTATAAGCCGGAGGTATCGGTGACAACTTCATCGGAAAATGGAAGTGTCGTCATCAAGGTAAAGGATAACGGCAACGGTATTCCCGAGGCAATAAAAGACAAGATCATGCAACCGTTTTTCACCACTAAGCCTACGGGCGAGGGCACGGGCTTGGGTTTATCTTTAAGTTATGATATTGTGGTAAAGGGGCACGGAGGAAGCATACATGTTGATACTAAAGAGGGCGAGTTTACCGAATTTATGGTAACATTACCGTTGTAAATAGCGGTTTCGCGATTTTTAAGTATTTTGCATTTCGACCGAACTAATAATGAAAAAAATAACCTTTATCCTTGCACTGCTGGCCTTATTCGTCACCGCTGCCGCACAGCACAAAAAAAGCGATACGTTGTTGGTCGCCGTACAAAAGGCCAAAACCGATACGGCCAGGTACGTCGCATTAATAACCTTAAGCCGGCATTACTATTTATCATACCCCGACTCTGGTATTATTTTCGCACAACGGGCTTATGAAATTGCCGATAAAAATAAATGGATCAACGCGCAAGCCTTTGCTCTTAATAGGCTGGCGGATGCCTATGGCAACCTGGGCGATTACGTAAAATCCGTTCAATACTATTTTAAGGCCTTGAGAGCATCTGAGAGCATTAACGACCTGTTTGAAGAAGCGGCGATCAACAATAATATCGGTTCAACCTATATACAAAAGCAGGACTATAAAAAAGCGCTTCCATATTTATATACCGCGAAGCGGCAAATGTTTGCATACAAATTGTCGCATAAATCCGAGCCGAGAATATACCGGATGGACTGTTTCGTGTCTCTCAATTTAGGTGAAAATTATCTTTCCCTTAATCAGATCGACTCCGCCGCGCATTATCTTGACCAGGCCTATGAGCTCGCCGAGGCAGCCGGCCATAAAGATCTTGCCTACGAGGTGTTGGGGAACATACAGCTCGACCTGGGTAAAGTTGCAGCGCTCCGTGGGATCAAAAATGAAGCCCTCGGTCATTTCAGGGAAGCAGTTATTGATTGCGGCACAAGCGATGATATAGTGAATCTGAGTGATGCTTATCTGAGCACCGCACAATTATATCATCAGTACAAGAAACAGGACTCGGCCGAATATTTTGCGCAAAAGGCCATAGAAGTTGCCGGCAAAGGCAAGTTTGAGCAAAGCGTTTTGAATGCGGGAACGATGTTGTTTCGATATTATGATGAGGACCACAACCTGCCCGAAGCCTATAAATACTATAAGATCACCACCGAGGCGAAAGACAGCCTATACAGCCAGGACAAAGTAAAACAGCTGCTCACCCTGGATTTTGACGAAAAGCAACACAAGGCGGATATTGCCGCAGCGCACGAGCAATACCGCGCAAATGTGCGCATGTATTCGCTCATTGCTGTATTAGCAGTGTTCCTGCTGCTTGCGGTCATCTTCTGGCGGAACAGCAACCAGCGGAAAAAAGCAAACCAGCTTTTACATCAACAGAAAGAAGAAATACAAAGTACTCTTGGCGAACTGAAAGTCACGCAAAACCAATTGGTGCAATCGGCCAAAATGGCCTCGCTGGGCGAGCTGACCGCCGGTATCGCCCACGAGATACAGAACCCGCTCAATTTCGTCAATAATTTCTCGGAGGTAAACGAAGAAATGATCGATGACCTGAAAGAAGCTTTGAACGGTGGGCGCACAGATGAAGCGCTGACGATCGCCAGTGATATCCAGGAGAATGAAAAAAAGATCCGCCACCACGGCAAGCGGGCCGACTTTATCGTTAAAGGTATGCTGGAACATAGCCGCAACAGCACAGACGAGCGGCAGATAACTAACCTGAATGTATTAGCCGATGAGTTCCTGAAACTCTCCTATCACGGCTTGCGGGCCAAGGATAAAAACTTCAATGCCGAGCTGGCGACGCATTTTGATGAAAAGCTGCCGAAGATAAATGTGGCGCAGCAGGATATTGGCCGGGTGCTGATCAACTTGTTCAGCAACGCATTTTATGCGGTAAACCAGAAGGCAAAAACAGCAGGCTCCGACTACAAGCCCGTTGTTGAGGTTAGGACAGCGCAACAAAATGGATCGATACTCATTACAGTGAAAGACAATGGTACCGGCATCCCCGAAAACATCCGGGAAAAGATCATGCAGCCGTTCTTCACTACTAAGCCTACGGGTGAAGGGACAGGCTTGGGTTTGTCGCTGAGCTATGATATCGTGGTGAAGGGGCATGGGGGTAAGATCGATGTGGAAAGCATGGAAGGCAAGGGTTCTGAGTTTACGGTCTCGCTGCCGGTGAATTGATGTAAATTTTGTAAAACCATGTCATTTCGACGAACAAGGGTTGGGCTAAGTGCGGCGTAAGGAGAAACCTTATACGCTATTCACGACCATCGTGCATGGTGTACAAGGTTTCTCTTCGCCCTGAAGCACTCCCGCCACAGCTCGTCGAAATGACATTTTGCTTTCTACTGCCGCCCCATTACATCCTTAAACTTCTTCATATAATCATCCGCCTCACCTTGAAGCCTCGCGGCTAATTCGGACTCGTGGTATTCTTTGTTCAGGCTAGCAATGCTGTTGAGCGCCGATACCTCAAACTGCACATTCTGTGTATTCACATCGCCGGGACTGCTTTGCAACAGGTTGTAGCTGTAATTCAGTTGATCGGTCAGGTAATTGGCTGCGCTGGCCGTATATTTTTTGGCTGTGGTTTTATCATTTAATCTGAAGGCGGTATCGATGAGCCAGTACTTACTTTGGGCGATACCTGCATACGGGTAAATATCCGGCATTTCATCATCGTACTTGTGCAGCGAATTCAAGGCCAGGTCTTTGCGGCCGGCGTTGATCAGGCTTTGGGTAAGCTCGAGGTAGGTGGCGGTCATGAATGGATAAAAGAAGTTGGTCGACTGCTCATCGAGGTATTTGGCATTTTTGAAATTACCGTATTTGAACTTGTTCACCATGTTATCATACATCGCCATATTATTCACTTTCGGATCCTGCGGGTTGCCCGAAGGGGTCAGCGGCATCAGGTGATAAACGAATCCTTCTTTATACAAATAGGGTTGTAAGCCGTTCAGATCTTTGGTCTGCATGGTTGCGGTAAAGCAAATAGGTCTTTTCCAGTTGTTGTGCACAAGTATATCTATAAGTGCCAGGTTATCCTTACCGATATAATTGCCGTCGAATTTCCATTGCATACTATCCGTGATGCGACTGCGATCTTCGGGGCGCACAACGCCCTTTTTGATGATCTCGTCGGCATTGATGCTCATTTTAAAGTTTTTCGTGGGCAGGTAATTCACCACCTCGCCATCCTGCAGCTCCACTTTGGCGCGGGCATCGTCCGAAGTGATGAAATCGAAAATATCCTTCAGTTCGACAGAATCCGGCAGCTTGGCATCGCTGTAAGGGATAAAATCACGCGTGCCCTGCATGTATTTGTCGTAAGACATGGTGATGGGTAGCGGGTCCGACTGGTTCATACGTAGTACCTGCTGCTGGCGGATATACCAATCGCCGCTGAACAGCGTGCTGATCACAATGCGCACATCGGGCCTGATGCCTTCCACTTCCTGGGCGTACCAAAGTGAATACGTATCATTATCCGCGCCGGTAAACAAAATAGCATTCTTCGGGCACGATATCAGGTAATCATAAGCCATGTCATGCGGTGTCATTTTGGTCGAACGGTCGTGCGCCTTCCACTCCTGTTTCATCATCAGTACCGGCGCTATCAGCAGGCAAAGGCCGATGGTTACGTAGCTTGCGGTCTTGGCGTTCACTTTACGCTGCATAAACTCCGCGATAGCCATCACCCCCAACCCTATCCATATGGTAAAGGCATAGAACGAGCCTATGTAGGAATAATCCCGTTCGCGTGGCTGCAGGTTTTGATTCACATAGAATACAATGGCCAAACCCGTGAACAGCCAAAGCAACCCGATAACCATCGCATCACGCCTGGCGTGGCGGCGATGGTAGAACAAGCCGATCAGCCCCAGCGCCAAGGGCAGCGCATAAAGCGGGGTATAGCTGTTATCATTCAGAACTGATTTCGGCAGGTGTTTATAGTGGTCAAAGATGCCCGTTGTCCAGTCGCCATCCGCGTAGCCATGAAAGCCACCCATTTGCTGCTGGCCATCCTGGTTGTTGTAGCGCCCGGCGAAGTTCCACAGAAAATAACGGAAATACATCTGCCAAACCTGCCAGCTGAACATGAATTTCATATTATCGCTGAAGGTTGGCACATCGTTATCGCTCATGCGCAGCCATTGGCGGTAAAATACCGGGTCGCCGTTATCCTGGCTGAAGATGCGGGGCATGATGGTTGTGTGGTCATATTCTGTTTCAACCTGGCGGCCTGCGACCACGTATTTACCCTTGTGAGGCTGATAGAACGGGCTGCCATTGCGCTGGTCGGTCACTTTAGCATCGAAATAAGGGCCGCTTACCAGCGGCGGTATGGGGTACTGAATGCGGTTCAGGTAGCCATACAGCGAAAACGCGTTATCGGGTTTCCAGTTGTTCAAATCGGTGTTCGCCGTTGCGCGGATAGGGATATAGACGAATGAGCCATAACCGAAATACAGGAACGCCAGGCACAGGAAAGCCAGGTTGAGCATCGGCTTTTTCTTACGGATGCTGTAACGGATGCCGTAAACAAGTCCACCGATAAACAGCAGAAAGAATACGATGGCGCCGCTACCTAAACCAAGACCAAGAGTATTCACAAAGAACAGGTCGGTATAGGCGGCGAACATTATCGTATAACTCCTCACCCCTATCTGCACAAAAGCCAATATAGCGATACTGATAAGGAAGGCGATAATCCCACTTTTGATATTGATCTTTTTATGCCTGCGGAAATAGAATACGAGCACAACCGCGGGAATAGTCAATAGATTGAGCAGGTGGATGCCAATGGAAAGACCGATCATGTAGGCGATGAAAACGATCCACTTATCCGCTCCGGGCTCGTCGGCCCGTGCATCCCATTTGAGTATGGACCAGAAGACGACGGCGGTGCACAAAGCCGACATGGCAAACACAATGGTCTCTTCGGACGAGAACCAAAACGTATCGCTGAAAGCAAAAGCCAAAGCACCAACAACACCCGCGCCAAATATCAAAACCTGCTTTTGTAAGGTGATCTCTCCCCTGCGCAGCATCATTTTTCGCGCGATGAGCACAATGGTCCAGTACAGGAACATCACCGTCCCCGCGCTGGCCAGCGCGCAGGCCATATTGGTGAAATAGGCTACCTTAGCCGTATTGCCCATCGACAGCAGCGAGAACACCTTGCAGATCATGGCGAACATGGGGTAACCGGGCTGGTGCGATACCTGTAGCCGGTAGGCGCAGGCAATGAATTCGCCGCAGTCCCAGAAACTTACAGATGGTTCCAGCGTGATAATGTAGATGACGGAGGCGATGAGGAAACAAAGCCAGCCTAACAGATTGTTGGTTTTTTTGTATTGCATGGTTTTAGCGTAAATGTTTAGTCACTACGTAAATGTCCATGCTTTTTGTAAGTTATTGATGCTGAGCCGCGATGGTTTAACATCTTTTAACACTATTTAACGTTTGAGTGATTTGATCGCCGGGCCGGTATGTGCCATCGGCACATTTGGTTGGTAGAACTCATCGTCCAAATCCACCAAGCGTTCCTATCGGAACGCCTCGTGTTTCTTTGCATTTTTTCTACCGACCAGAAGGTCCCTATGGGACTTGAAGTTAATATTCGTTTTTCCTGTTCCGCCTTGCCTGGATCCCCGCCAGCCAAAGCACTGCTGCAATAGCCAGCAGGATACCGATGTACTTGTCCTCGGTAACAATCCCTACCCCGATGCAGATGAGAATAGCCAGCAAATAAAATGACGTGAAATTACTGCGCGATGCCATAAGAAAGGCCAAATATAGGCTTTTCCACATAGCACAGTAGTATGTCAGCCCATTGCCATTAACAAATTTTAACAGGCGGAGTTAAAATACTTTAAACTTCCCATCCGTTTATGTGTCATACCTGTATAGGTTTAGCATCAAAACAACACGCGCTATCGAAAAATTTTACGCAACAACCCTGATTAAAATAACAAAACACAACGATTATGTTAAACCGCATTTTAGTATTAGACGACAACCAGGACTTATTGGACGTGGTAGAGGAAACCCTATCGTATGAAAAGTTCCAGGTACTGGTTACTTCCGATAGCCAGAATATTATCGAAATAGCCAAAATATTCCGCCCCGACCTGTTTATTTTAGATTATAAGCTAAGCGGGCAAAAAAGCGCAGACATTTGCCGCCAGATCAAATGGCACCCGCAATTCAGCCACGTGCCGGTGATACTTTCATCTACTTATTTTCATAAAGGAATCGATTACGATAAGCTCGGCTGCGACGATGTGATCGCCAAGCCTTTTGGCTTTGATGAGCTTGTGGGCAAGGTAAATAACCTGGTGGCTGCTCGAGCTTAGGCCCCGGTTTGCAGTTTGCACAAAACGCGTCATGCCAACTGCACACTGCCGACTAAACTTTCTTCTTCAAAGTGATCACCGTCACCTCCGGCCAAATCCCCAGTCTTCCTGAAAAAGCCAGGAACCCGAAGCCACGGTTCACATACAATTTCCGACCATTCTGCTCGGCAAGGCCGGCCCAGTCGTAATAGCGGTATTGCACCGGGCTCCAGCGCAGCTTTCCTGCCTCGACGCCAAACTGCGCGCCATGCGTGTGGCCTGAAAGTGTAAGGTGTATTTTGATGGGATTGTGCCGCACTTTTTCTTCCCAGTGCGTCGGGTCGTGCGATAGCAGGATCTTAAATGCATTCGGATCGACGCCCCGTAACGCTTTATCCAGGTTGCCGATCTGGATAAAGCCCCTGCCCCAGTTCTGTACGCCGATGAGGCTGATCTTCTGCCCGTTCTTTTCCAGCACGACGTTCTCGTCCAGCATCAGGCGGTAGCCCAGTTTCCGGTGCTGATCTTTTAGTTTCTCCAGGTTCGCCGCTTTTTCCTCCTCGCTATCCCAATGGATATAATCGCCGTAATCGTGGTTCCCTAAAATGGAAAACTGCCCGAACGGCGCTTTCAGCTGCCCGAACATTTCGAGATACGGCTCTATCTCCCAGGCGACATTGTTCACCAGGTCTCCGGTGAAAACGAAAAGATCACTGTTCTGCTTTTTAGCCAGGTTGATACCTTTTTGCACAGCCGCTTTGTTATCAAAACTGCCCGAATGGATATCGGAAATCTGGGTAATGGTGAACCCGTCGAAAGCATTGGGCAGATCGTCGAAATACAGCGTCTCCTTGTACAGCCTGTAGTCATACTTCCCGAAAACCATCGCATAAAGGAATCCAGACAGTGGCAGAGCGGCCACGAGAATAGCTGCCTCGCTGATAAATTTCCGGCGACCGGGAAAGAAAGGCGCATTCCCCCTTTTTCCGTGGTTGATAATGTTGTCGCCGACTCCATAAAATAAGCGCCCTATATCGCCGATGAGCAGCACGAGCGAAAAAACTATCTTGGTGAAAAAGAAGGCGAGAAAAAGGCTAAGCACCCATTCGTGGAAGGGGCGCATGCCGTTAGCCGTGCTGAAACTGCCGATCCCAACCAGGAATGCTATCGTGACGCCCAAGGAAATAAGCAGGTAACCCCACAGCACTATTTGCCTCCATCGCTGCGACGACCAGTCGGCGACGAAGGTGCGCAGCCCGCTGTAAACATACCAGTCGAGGAGCAGGGTGATACCTGCAATGATCAAAAATAAAGTGAAAAACCAACCTCTGTGCATATTGAAATATGCTAAAACATGCAATTTATAAAAGCCGGGGTAATTAAAATGTAAAATCGCCTTTTTTGCTGGTTAAATATTCAGTATCTTTTCGGCTGCCAACCGGTTATAAAATTTTACAGGATGAAGAAGCTGATCATTTACGGCGTGGCACTCGCCTTGTGCCTCACGGCAGGTTGCAAAAAGGACAACAAGAAAGTCACTAAAACCTATTTACTTAAACAGCAGGTAACCGACGATAGTGCCAACGGCATACCCATGGATACCGCCAATTATGCCTACGACGATCATAACCGTGTAACCACCCTAACCGATGGCAGTGGCCAGAACAAGATCACCTTTGCGGTGACCTATGATGCCCAGGGCCGCGTGAATACGGCAAAAAAAATGAATTACCTGGGCAGCCTGATTATCGAATATGATTTCTTCTACGGAAGCGATAACACAGGTTATTACTTTTACGGGCCGTCGCACGTGGCGGATACTGCCACCTTTGTTTTCGACGGCAAGCACCATGTGAGCGAGATCGACACCAAACACTCGGGCCGAACTACGTTCGATTATGATATTAGAGGAAATGTGGCGTCGACGCAGGAATATGGGACTGATGGTGTAAATGACATCGTCAACCAGGACGACTATGCTTACGATACGATGAAAAATCCTTTTTCGCAGCTGCCGTCGGGCAACCTGTTCGTGGAGTACATTGTTTTTATCGATAACCCAAGCACCCTTATCAATAATGTAGCCAACAAGAACGGCGAACCCTTTGACTACACTTATAACCCGGCCGGTTTCCCGCTGAGCGCTGTAATAACGTTATATAACAATAGCCACGTAAAAGTATACTACGATTATATTATAAAATGATGAAAAATATCTTACTGATCCTTTTCGCGCTTTTTACGACAGGCGTCTGCCGGGCGCAAACCAAAACCGATACCGTTTTTTTTGAAGACTTTAACGGGCCAACCCTCAACCGTGCGAAATGGAACGTTGAGGTGACCGGGAACACCGTGAACAATGAGCAGCAAGCTTATATCGATTCGGCTTCCGTGTTATATTTTGTTCATGGTAAAACGGCTGAAGGAGCCAGGAACGGCGCTTTGGCTATTAAGGCTATTTATCACCCCGGCTATATGAGCAAGGAAGGCAATAAATATGATTTCCTGTCGGGACGGATCAACACACGTAAGAAAATGGAGTTTACCTACGGAACAGCCTCAGCCAGGATGAAGATAGCGTCAGGCGCGGGATTGTGGCCGGCTTTCTGGGCGCTGGGCGAAGGACGCTGGCCCGACTGCGGCGAGATCGACATGATGGAAACTGTAGGCGATTCAAGCTGGATCAGCAATGCCATGCACGGGCCGAACTATTTCGGCAATACGCCATTGGCTTACCGGTATTTCCTGCCGAATAAAGAAACCGTGGACCAATGGCATATTTACTCTGTAGATTGGACGCCGGATAAACTGATTTTCAAGACCGACGGGGTTGTCACGTATACGGTTACCAAAGCTATGGTTGAAAAATATGGGCGCTGGGCATTTTCCAACCCAAAATTCATTATCCTCAACTTTGCCCTCGGCGGCGGCTACCCGAATGGCGTCAACAAGATCAGTGCGCCTTATAACGGAATTTCGCAAGCCACAGTGGATAAGATCAAAGCAGGGAAAGCTATTGTGCTGGTGGATTGGGTGCTGGTGACGAAGAATTAGAGAGGGCGGAAGTCGGGAGTCAGAGGTCGGAGGTCTGAATAATTCACCGTCGTTTCTGCATAAATAAAAAAGGCCCCGTTTATGCGGGACCTTCTTATGATTTTATCGTTAACGATTGTTGCGATAATCGTGGTCGTGGTTCTCATGGTCGTGATCCATGTGATGGTGGTGTTCGCGGTATTCGACTGTACAGCCCGAAAAACCGGTGACAGTCGCTGAAGCAAATATCAGAACGGCTATCAACCTTAAAATATGCTTTTTCATGGTATATCAATTTTGATGTTATAATGTAGAACAATTTATTGGCCAAATAGTTCATTTGAACTTAAACCGGCCGGCTATAGTAGGGTAAACTTGTAGTAAATTCTGGTCGGTCAGCACGTGGAAATACATGTTGACCTTCGACCCCAACGAAAAACCATTGTGCACTTTGAACCATACCTGCGGCTCGCCGAAAAAGGCCAGCCACTTTCCGCGGAGATTATTTGTAGCAGCATCACCGAGGTTTTTATCCAGGGTATATAGTTCAATATCGCCGCTGAATTCAAATTTGTAGTTCCAAAAACCTTTGCCCCAATACAGGGAGTACATAATGTCGTTGCTTGGCTTCTTAAAGGCGTTGTAAGTATATAACAGCGAAGTGCTGAACCAGGCGCCTTTCCACTGAAAAGGATAAACCGACCCGGCGGAAAAAGCATTGGTGATATAATAGCCGAATGAGCCAGGATCGACTATGCCCATGCCGCCGCTGTATTGCAATTGCATATATATCTTCGGTTTCCAGAATTTGAACGATTGCGATATCTGCGTAAAAAACTTACCCACGTTGTGGTTCGCCCCCTGCATATCGGCTTCGCTCTTCATAAAAAACGATCCGGAAGTATCCTTCGCCTGGTGAAAGTACTCAAAGTAAATAGTCTGGAAATTTTCCGGGTTATGCGATGGGTCGAGCGTGTGCCTGGGGTCGAAATGCAATTGGAGGATTTGTGCGCCTGCAAAAAATGGTGTAATGATCAGAATAAATGCCATTAAGTATTTCATCATATAAAAATTAGTAATGCGATGTGGGATGCCCTCCCTTTCAGCTTTTTGTAAATATCTTTAGGCGGAAAATTGTGGAGCGGAAATGCAGCGGAATTGTAACGTAAATCTGCAAACAGCATCTTAACTAAACGGTTATTAGGTATTTATGAATGATCGCGACCACCAGGTATTTACCGTTCTGTTTAAGGATGCTTATTTAAAATGTTTTGGCCGGCAGCTTGAAAAACCCATTACGGAGGCTGAAAGCAAGATATTCTGTAACAGGGTGTTGGAGGTTACGGGCTTGTCCATAGGCTGGAAAAGTGTGAAGAATTATTCTTTTGCCGTTGCAGGCAATAAAAACACTAAAGATGAGAATCCATCGACAGCCACTTTGGACACGCTTGCGCGGTATGTACTTGGTGCGCCATATACCAGCGAAATTCAAAGAAAAGACAACGAATCGCACTATCCTTACTGGTTCCTGTACCGGGAAAAGTTCCAAAATAGATTCGGGAGATACCTGGTAAAGAAACGGCGTTCCATCATCCTGATCACCTTGGGTATAGGTGTCGTTTTGACAATGTTCATTTTCTGGCTGAATCTGCCTGCCGAAATGGGGCTTGAATTCACCGATAAATTCGATCACATATCAGACACCTCGCTGGCAAAACGAGGATGGTTTATCGAAAATAAGGACACAACCTACTGGCGGCAAAACGCCTCACAAAAAAAATCGCTGACGCTTTACACGCTCAGGGGTGACAACTGGCCCGATCCGGCAAACAAACAGCAGATCAAAAACCTGGTGCTTAGGGCGGTGCCTTATGACTGCTTTACAGCTGAAGTTCATCTTTCCGATTTTGTCCCGCAACAGGAATGGCAGCAGGCAGGTATCCTGCTGATGGAAGACACTACGCTGACGGGCCGGAGCGTCAGGTTGTCTATAGCGTACAATGACTATTTTGCAGGCGCGCATCAGCCCAAAGAGATCTACGTGCAAGCTATCAGTTCCACAGGGAACGGCTTTGGCAAACCGGAAGAATTTGCGCACAAGCCCATAGCCTATCCCGATAGCATTAAACAAATCCCCGAACAGGGGAAAATGCTGCAAAACTCCGCCCTGCGGATCGAAAAAAGAGGCAAAAAATTCCGTTTTCTTTATTCCGCGGGTGCAAACGCGAACGGCGCATTTAAGGAAGTGGTAAGCCAGGAGCTCGACATCCGGCCAAAATATATCGGGATTTTCGCCATTAAGGGTTTTAAGGATAGTACGTCTGTAATTCCCGCGCACTTCACCTTCTTCCGTATAGCCTCAAATTTGTGCCAATAAGGTGGCAATCGCTTATTTTACAAGCAACTGATCAAAAAAATAATTCGTAATTTTAAGACCCGCTTGTAAACCCCTTTGCGCTGATATGGTCTTTCGATCTGTGTGTAACCGATGTCTCGCTGCTATGGCCCTGGTCTTGTCGTTCGGTCAAACGGGCCTTTTCGCCCAAATACCATTGGCGCCACCCAAGATCACGTATAGCACGCCGGACGTTTACCCGGTAAGCAACCCGATCCCGCCCCTATCGCCGGTGAGTTTGGGAGGGGCCGTGTCGCAGGAAACTTACGGTGTAACCACGTTCGCGGGGAGTATGGGCAGTAAGGGCTCATTCGGCGTGATCAACAGCATCCGGAGCGCCGGAAACGGCACACTCTATATAACCGATGCTTCGCAGCGCCTGATGACCATAACACCCGGTGGCCTGCTGACGGTTATTGCGGGCAACGCCAATATTGCGGGTTATGCCGACGGGCAGGGTGCAGCAGCGGTTTTCAACAACCCCGGCGAAATGGCCATCGACGGCTCCGGTAATATATACATTGCCGATGAAGGCAATAATGTAATAAGAAAAGTTACACCCGGCGGCACGGTTACTACTTTTGCCGGAACGGGTGCGGCCGGATCGGCGGATGGGATCTTGACTACGGCCACATTCAATCAACCCACGGGACTCGCCTTTGATGCCGCGGGGAACCTGTATGTCTCTGATTTCAATACCAATATTATCAGGAAGATCACCCCGGCCGGCGCAGTGACTACTTTAGCCGGCACGGCCAACCAGGGCGGCAACGAAAATGGCATAGGCGCAGCGGCACATTTTTCGGGGCCGGGCTGCCTGATAACCGACCCAACAGGTAATATATACGTTGCCGATTTCAACAATAACATGATCCGGAAGATAACACCTGCCGGCGTTGTAACGACAATTGCAGGCACCGGCGCCGTCGGACTGAATAATGGCAATGGCGCTGCAGCCACTTTCAACGGGCCGCAGGGGATGGTGTTTGACCCGGAAGGCGATTTGTATGTGTGCGATCAAAATAACTATGTAGTACGCCAAATAACGCCATCTGGTGTGGTAAGCACCTTCGTCGGCTCAGGAACGCGGGGAGCTACGAACGGATATCCTTTGACCTCGGTCGACCTGACCTACCCTAGGGATATTATCATTGATCCGTCCGGTAATTTTTACCTCGCCGACGGCGGCGAGATCAGGAAGATAGCCGCCTCCGGCTATACTATCGACAAGCCGCTTCCGGCGGGGCTAAGTTTTGACAACACAACCGGGACAATAAGCGGCGTACCGACAGTAGTAACCCCGCCCACGAGCTATACTATTACAGCTTATAATACAGCGGGCAGCTATCCTTTCACTATCACTCTTAGTATCAAAGCATTGCCTATCCTGGCGCCCTCGATACGATACTTCTCTCCGCAGCAATACACGATCAACACTGCGATCACGCCGCTTATGCCAACAAATACCGGCGGGCCTGTTCCGGCTAATATTTATGGGCAGATAAATACCTTCGCAGGCAGCGGAGCAGCGGGAAAGACCAACGCCACCGGCCGGGCAGCCAGCTTTTCCGGTCCTGTCGGGCTGGTGTTGGATGCGGCCGGAAACCTCTACGTGGGCGATTCGGGTAATAACCTGTTACGCGAGATCACACCCGGCGGCGCTGTGACCACCGTTCCTAAATACAAGGGCAATGCGTTCGGCATCACCATGGATGGAGCTGGCAATATCTATGTCGCTGACGCGGCGAACAACCAAGTGGAGAAGGTGAGCCCTGCGGGCGCTATTTCGGTACTGGCGGGGAACCCGTCGGCAGGAGCTGTCAATGCCAAAGGGGCAGCGGCCAGTTTTAATCATCCTGTCGCCGTGGCTATAGATGGATCAGGTAATATCTATGTGGCCGACGAGCTTAACAACCTGATCCGCGAAATAACGCCAGGCGGCATGGTTACCACGTTCGCGGGCAGCGGCGCACAGGCCGAGGCCGACGGCGCCGGAACAGCCGCAAGTTTCAATCATCCGGCCGGAATAGCGATCGATGACTCGGGGAATATATATGTCTCAGACGCAAGCGGCAATACCATACGCAAAATAAGTCCGGCAGGAATGGTATCCACCTTTGCGGGCAATGGCAGCGCGGCCTGGGCAGACGGCACCAGCACCTTAGCAAGCTTTAACGGTCCGCAGGGGCTGACATTCGATCCCGTCGGCAACCTGTATGTAGCTGATGCGGGTAATAATATGCTGCGCAAAATATCGGCGCTGGGACAGGTTAAGACCGTTGCAGGAAATTATCCGGGGGCAAACCCTGACAACAGTAATTTGTTCGACCCTGAAGGCGTTGCTATTGACGCATCGGGCAATGCTTACGTTTCTGAGTTCAATGGCAATATCATCAGCCAGGTCATTTTAACGGGTTATTATATTGATAAGCCGCTTCCCGCCGGGCTAACTTTTGACCGTAAAACAGGCATTATCAGCGGCACCCCGACAGCCTTATCCCCCGCTACAGATTATACCGTTACAGCGTACAACCTGGGGGGCAGCAGTTCATACGTCATCAACATTAAGGTACAGGATATCCAACAACAAACGATCACCTTTAACGCGCTTCCGGAGAAAACCTACGGCGACGCGGATTTCGCCCCCGGTGCAACAAGCAACAATGAAAATTTGCCCATAACCTACGCCAGCGCCAACCCCAATGTTGCCACCATTGTTAACGGAGAAATTCATATCACCGGTGCGGGAACAAGCAACATCACGGCATCCCAGGCCGGCAACGAACAATATAGCAACGCCACGCCGGTAACCCAGTTGCTGACCGTTGCCCAGGCGCCGCTGCTTATATCGGGGCCTGTTATCTCCAGGCTGGCGGGGCAGGCCAACCCGGTATTTATCCCTAAATATACCAGTTTTGTATATGGCGAGAACGAGAGTGTTCTGACCACCTTGCCCACATTGACCTGCATAGCGACTATTGATTCGGCGCCGGGCCAGTATGTGATCACGGTTTCAGGGGGATCATCGGTCAATTACGCCATCTCACGGCAGGATGGCATGCTAACGATCTTACCGGGCGAGGCCGCTATCTCCGTACCCAATTTGTTCACCCCAAATGGTGATGGCATCAATGATTACTGGAATATCAAAGCATTAAATTTCTTTCCGCAGTGCATGGTATCGGTGTACGCGCGTAACGGAAGTCTTGTATTTCAGTCGCATGGTTACCCAAAACCATGGGATGGCACGCACAACGGAAATCCGCTGCCCGCAGGTACCTACTACTATGTCATCAATCCGCAAAATGATCTGCCTAAATTATCAGGATATGTTGTTATATTGCGCTAAAAACCTGGCCTTGAGGGATGAAGGTAGCTTTACGACTTTGCCAAAGAAAACTTTTACTAATTACATGGCTGCTGATACTGAGCGGCCTTAAAGCGTTTGCCCAGGCGCCCGTCATATCGTATCCGACACCGCAGGTTTTCCCGTTATACAAAACCATTACTCCTTTACCACCTCAAACCGGCGGCGGCGGTCCGATACCGGCAAATGCCTATGGGATGGTTACAACTTTTGCCGGCGGACGGGCGCCGGTTACCTTTGATGCTACCGGCACAGGCGCAGGTTTTAATTTGCCTTCCGGTATCGCATTTGGGTCGAACGGAACGATCTATGTTTCCGATTTTGGGAGCGGCGCTATCAGGAAGATCACCCCTGCAGCGGTGGTAACGACGATTAACAATGTAAGCAATCCGGCCGGTCTTACGCTCGACCCCCAGGGAAATTTTTTTATCACGGATTTCCAGGATAACTACGTTTATAAAATAACTCCGGGCGGGGTCAAATCCATTTATGCAGGCAATGGTGCAACAGGCGCAGTTAACGGAGCAGCTGCAGCGTCCAGTTTCAACAGCCCCGGTGGTATTACTGCAGATGGTTCAGGTAATATATACGTCGCCGATCAGCAAAACAATATGATCAGGGAAATTACGTCTTCCGGAACGGTAAAAACATTTGCCGGAACCGGAAGTCCCGGCGCAAACAACGGAGCAAGTGCAACCGCGAGTTTTAATAACCCAGATGGCTTAACATTTGACAGCCAAGGCAATATGTATGTCACCGATACCAAAAATAACCTGATCAGGAAAATAACTCCCGCCGGAATAGTTTCGACGTTCGCCGGCAGCAGAACTCCAGGCAACGCTGACGGCCAGGGTATCCAGGCGAGCTTCAATTATCCTACAGGCATTACCTCTGATGCTTTGGGTAATTTATACGCTGCTGATTACAATAATAACCTGGTCAGAAAAATAACTCCCGGAGGCGCTGTAACAACATTGGCAGGCAACGGGACGCCCGGCCAAAATAATGCGATCGGCAAGCTGGCAAGTTTTTATGGCCCTATAGGCCTGGCTGTTGATCCTTCCGGTTATTTATATGTAACTGATGAGATCAATTATGTCGTAAGAAAAATTACCCTGACGGGTTATACGATTGATAAGCCCCTCCCGGCCGGTTTAACTTTCGATCCAAATACGGGCACTATCAGCGGTACGCCTGTGGCTTCTTCACCGGCTACCGACTATACGATAACCGCATACAACACAAGCGGCAGCAGCAGTACGATCGTTAACATTGCAGTGACGGGCATAGCTCCGGTCGTAACCACCAGCACCGTAACTGGCAACGTTTCCGGCTGTGTTGGTTCGCCGTCACAAGGTTCGAACACTGGCCAGTTTACCGTTGCCGGGACAAGCCTGAGCGGGGACATCACAGTGACAGCGCCCGAAGGCTTCTATATATCACTTACGACTACGGGCGGTTACTCTACCAGCCTGACGCTCAAGCAAAGCAGCGGATTTGTGACCAATACCACGATCTACATAAGTACGTCTGCAACTGACCCTGTCGGGTCTTATTCGGGTAATATACAGGTGGCAACGCCAGGCAGCACAGCTATCCCTATAGCGATAGCGGGTATTGTAAATGCCCTGCCGACTGTAGACCAGCCGCAATCCCAAACAGTGAATGCCGGCGCTTTAACCAATCCTGTTAACTTTACGGGGACGGGTGGTATGTTTACCTGGACGAATGACACGCCTGGCATAGGTTTGCCTGCAAGCGGTAGCGGCGACATAGCTGCCTTCACTGCGGTGAATAACGGGGCAAGCCCAATTACGGCTACGGTTAACGTAACACCCTTCCCCTTAAGCTATGCCTATATAGCAAACGGTTCTTCAAACAACGTTTCAGTTATCAGCCTGGCTACCAATTCAGTTGTTAAGACGATACCGGCTGGCGATAGCCCCCTTGGCGTATCAGTAAGCCCCGACGGCAGCCGGGCGTACGTAGCTAACCAAGGTTCCAATTCGATCACTGTGATCAATACCACAACAAACACGGTTGCAGCCACAATAACAGAAGGCCAGGGCGCAGAGCCTTCAGGCATAGCTGTGAGCCCGGACGGAACGCTGCTTTATGTCGCAAACTACAATAGCTATAGCGCTTTTTCAGGTGTAGCGGTTTACAATACAGCGACCAACGGATTGGTTGCAAATATTTCGTTTGGCGGTTTCCCCTACAGTATTGCGGTAAGCCATAACGGCAGCAGGGTGTATGCGGCTGGCGCGAACGGTGTTACGGTGATCAAAACTGCGACGAATGCTATAATAACAACAATTCCTGTAGGCATAGCGGCCAGTTGTGTAGTGGTAAGTCCTGATGACAGCAAGGTATATGTCACAGATCCGGATGATGATTTTGTATACATAATTGATACCTCAACCAATATGGTAGCAGGCACTATTCCTGTCGGCCTTGGCCCGAGCGGCATAGCCCTTAGCCCCGACGGCAGCCGGATATATGTGTCCAATTCAAATGAAAATACGATTTCGGTGATCAGCACTGCAACCAATAAAGTAATAAACACTATACCCACCGGCGACTTGCCGGTGGGTATATCTGTCAGTGCCGACGGAAGTACGGTATATGTTGTAAATTCCGTGTCTGGCGCGGTTACGGTTATAAGTTCCTCCACCAATGCGAAAATATCGACGGTCCCGGTTGGATTAGGGCCCGAATCATTTGGGAATTTTATTGCCGGTGGCTCCGGCTGTGCCGGTACACCTGTCCCTTTCAAGATCACTGTATACAACAGTCAACCCATCATTACCGCAAGCACTGCAACGGGCGTCATCTCAGCCTGTACCGGTTTGCCTTCGGCAAGCCCCAATATCCAGCAATTTACCGTTTCAGGCGGAAACCTGACCGGCGACATAACCGCCACAGCCCCGCCAAATTTTGAAGTTTCGCTTTCACCTGATAACGGTTATAGCAATAACATAACCATACCGCAATCAGCCGGCGCGGTTACCAACGTAACTGTCTATGTGCGCTCATCTGCTTCAGCGGCAGGCAGCATTGCGGGTACGGGTATTTCCGGGAATATAACGTTAAGCTCGCCTGGCGCAACAAACCAGCCTGTTGCGGTGACAGGAACGGTGTATGCAGCGCCAACCGTCAACCCGGTCGGCCCATTCTCTGTTACCGCCGGGCAGCCTGCTCAAGCCGTCGTCTTTACAGGTACCGCCGGCTTCTACACCTGGACCAACGATACGCCGGGAATCGGTCTTGCGACAAGCGGCACTGGAAATATTCCGTCGTTTACGGCTTTAAACAATACGCCGGATCCGCTTGTCGCGACGATAACTGTTATGCCGAGATCCATGTCGGCAGTGGCATGTGCAGGCATGCCCATTCAGTTTACGATCACGGTCAACCCCGCGCCGCCTCCCGTTATCACTACGTCCGGTACGTTAACCGGCCTTAGCACGATATATGGAACGACGTCATCGTCCGAAAGCTTTACAATTTCTGTCACAAACGCGCCTGCAGCCATACTGGTGACTCCGCCGGCTGGTTTTGAAGTAAGCACTGATGGTAAAACATTCAGCGGCACGGTAATGGTTGGGCAAGCGGGCGATATTAACGCCGCAACAGTTTACGTACGTCTTGCGGCAACTACCACAGTGGGTAACTATTTCGGGAACATTGTTTTGAGTACAGCGGGGGTGACAGGCGTAAACGTAAATATGCCTTTGAGCATCGTTGCGAGGGCTCCGCTGACGGTGAAGGCGCCCGATGTCAGCAGGGTCTTTGGCGTACCGAACCCGGTATTCATCCCGCAATACCTGGGTTTTGTTAATGGTGATAATCAGTCTGTGCTTACGACGTTGCCTGACCTAACCACTATAGCAACGATTAATTCGCAGCCGGGACAATATGCTATCCACGTATCGGGCGGATCGGCGCTTAATTATACGCTCTTCCCGGTTGACGGAACCCTGACCATTACTCCCTCTCCCTCAGAGATCAATATTCCAAATGCCTTTACGCCGAACGGTGATGGCATCAATGATCTGTGGAATATTAAACAGCTGGTAGATTTCCCGCAATGCCTGGTTTCCGTGTATTCGCGTTACGGCAGCCTGGTTTTCCAATCCCATGGGTATGCTAAACCCTGGGATGGCACCAGCAACGGTTCCCCCGTCCCCACCGGAACCTATTATTATATCATTAATACTAATCTGGGCGGCTTTCCCCCGCTATCGGGATATGTGGCGGTTTTGCGCTAAAGATCAACCCATTCCACTATCAACTAAAAATTTAAGAGAATATTTTTTATCTTGCTTACCGAACCAATTACGGCCTTAGTTCATGAAGAGGTGCTTATTCATCATAAGCTTTTCAATTTGCCTGTCCGGTATGCTGAACATGGCGGTAGGTCAAACTGCGCCATCAGCGACTCATCGGATCCCGCAAACTCACAGTATCAATAAAACGATAGCGGTATCCGGCACGAGGCATAAAAGCGGCAATGCAATAAAGCCCATCCTAACAGGTACCCGGCCCCCATTTGGTGTTAAGACCGATGCAAATACCCCCGGGCTAACAGCAAGCACCCCCATTGGGCATATAGCATCGTGCCCGGGGTCACCATCTACAAGTCCCAACATTGCGCAATTAACGGTTTCGGGCAGCAACCTGACAGGTGATCTGACGGCAACCGCGCCCGCAGGTTTCGAGGTGTCGCTTAGTTCTTCCGGCGGATATGGCTTAAATGTAACTATAACCCCCACTGATGGTACTGTAAACAGCACGATCATCTATGTGCGGTCGTCGGCTTCTGCTTCGGGGAATATCTCGGGAATCATTACTGTAACTTCCGCTAATGCCACGAGCGTGAATGTGACGGTTAGAGGCAATATCAACGCAGCGCCGGGAGTAAGTACCGTTCCCAACCAATCAGTGATAGCCGGTTCACCTACAGCGGCAGTCAATTTCACCGGCATGGCCAATACCTATAACTGGGTGAACGATCAGCCCGGTATCGGGTTACCGGCAAGCGGCACTGGAAACATACCGGCGTTCGCGTCAATAAATGCGGGCAACACGCCCGTTACGGCGCATGTAACGGTTACACCGTCTATCGTCGACCTGGCTTATGTCGCCAATTCAGAGGAAGCCACGGTCTCAGTCATTAATACATCCAACAACACGGTGATAACCAAGATACCGGTAGGTGCGGGACCTAACGGCGTGGCAGTGAGCCCCGATAACAAGACGGTGTATACCGCAAATGCCACCGACAATACGGTTTCGGTAATCAGCACGACCACCAATACCGTAACATTCACTATTCATGTGGGGCTTAGTCCAACCGGTGTTATTGTTAGTGCTGATGGCAGCCGCTTATACGTAACCAATGGCACGTCAAATTCTATTTTGGTGATCAATACCGTCGACAATACTGTTATAAGGCCGATAATCGTAGGTTTCACTCCCTATGGCGGCATGGCCTTCAGCCCCGATGGCAGTACACTTTATGAATCTAATTTCAATGCTAACGATGTGCTGGTGATCAATACCGCCACTAACCTGGTTACCGCGCTAATCCCCGTTGGCGATGGCCCGGTAGGGCTTGCAATGAGCCCCGACGGCAGTTTACTGTATGTTGCCGACCAGGATGAAAGCTCGCTCGACATAATCAATACAAGTACCAATGCTGTTATAAAAACAATACCCACCGGCTTGCAGCCTACAGCAATGGTTTTAAGTGCCGATGGAACAAAGTTATACCTGACTAATTCCAACTCAAACAACGTGTGGGTGATCAACACGGCCGACTACAGCACAATAACCACCATTGATGCCGGGCAGTTGCCGTTTGGTATTTCGATGACTGGTGACGGCAGTTATATCTACGTGTCCAATAAAAACTCGAATGATGTTTCGGTGATCAGTACGGCGACCAATACGGTGGTATCAACGATCAAAGCAGGCAAGGCGCCTTATTCCATCGGCAATTTTATAACCAGCTTTGTGAGCTGCGCAGGCGCGCCTACCCCCTTCAACATTAATGTAAACCCCAACCTGGTGACCACTATTTTGCCGGGACCGGTATCAGGAAGCATTACCTCCTGTGCGGGTTCGCCTTCGGCAAGTCCGCAGGTACAGCAATTTACGGTGTCGGGTATTAATTTAACAGGAAGTATAACTGCTACCGCTCCGCAAAATTTCGAAGTTTCGCTCAATCCGACCGGCGGGTTCGCTAAAAACGTTGCATTACCTCAAACAGGAGGCAAGGTTGACGCTACACCGGTTTATGTTCGCTCGTCCGCGGCAGCACCCGCGGGCGATCTGTCGGGGAACGTGATGTTGAGCTCGCCTGGCGCGCAAAATATTAGTGTAGCCGTAATAGGGTCGGTGTATGCCTTACCCACAGCAAACAAAATCAGCAATTTCACCTATAACAACGGAGATCAGGCAACTGCTATTCCTATCGCCGGGACGGGCGGCTCCTACACGTGGACGAATGACGCATCCGGCATAGGTTTGGCCGCAGGCGGCACCGGGAACATCGCCTCCTTCACCGCCGTAAATACCGGGCAGGTGCCCGTTACCGCTACGGTCACGGTCATCCCTCACCCCTCGGGTTATGCCTATGTTGAAAATGGCAACCCAACACAGTCTTCCCCGCAAACGATCTCCGTCATCAACACCTCGACCAATAAAATAACTGCCACAATACTTGTCGGGATAGACCCGCTGGCGATCACGACGAGCCCCGATAAGACAAGAATATACGCAACTAACAGCGGTGATGGGACCGTGTCGGTGATCAGTACAGCCACCAATAAAGTGCTGTCGACTATTAAAATCGCGGAGTCGCCGTTGGGAATTGCTATAACGCCGGATGGTAAAAAGCTTTATATCACTTATGGTAGCGCGCTGGATATTTATACCGTTGTGGACCTGACAACCAATAAAACTACGAACATTAAGGCTGACTATTTTTATTATGGCGTTGTAGTCGGTCCCGACGGACTTGTATACATGGCAAACGATATCTATGGCACCATATTGATCATTAGTTCGGCAACTGACCAGGTAGTAAATGAGTTCTCTGCGGGCCCGGCCATCTATGGTTTGGCAATGAGTCCGGATGGCCGTACATTGTATGCGACAAACCCTGATCAGGGGACCACATCTGTAGTCAACATGGCCACTTATGCCATAACGACAGTTATTCCTGTTGGAAAAATGCCTAATGGCATTGCCATAAGTCCTGATGGCAGCAAAGTCTATGTATCTAATTTTGATTCAAACAATGTATCCGTGATCAGCACTGCCAGTAATGCGGTAACAGCTACGGTTGATGTCGGAATAACGCCGTTCGGTATATTTGTAACTCCCGATAACAGCAAGGTATATGTGTGCGACGCCGGTGGCAGCAGCGTTTCGGTAATAGATGCGGCCACTAATAAAGTTACAGCAACCGTAACGGTAGGAACAAGCCCGGAGTCGTTCGGACAGTTTATTATAGGGCCATTAAGCTGCGATGGTCCTCCCATGATGTTTACGATAACCGTTAATCCGCCCACCCCGCCCATAATCACAGAAGCCGGAACATTGACGGGCCTAAGCACTATTTACGGTACGGCTTCACCATCCGAAAACTTCAAAGTATCGGCGAAGAATGTTACCAGGGGCATCCTGGTAACGCCGCCGCAGGGATTCGAAGTAAGTACAGACAATAAGACCTTCAGCGCTGCCGTAACGCTCGGCACATCGGGCTCCATAACGGCGACGGTTTACATCCGGCTTGCTGCAACTACGGTAGTGGGCCTTTATTCGGGCAATGTTGTCCTGGGCGATCCGGGGCCAGCCGAAGTGGATGTGAATATGCCGCAAAGCGACGTCGAAAGGGCGCAGCTTACCGTCATAGCACCTGACGTAATCCGTGTTTACGGTGCTCCGAACCCGGTATTTATTCCCAATTACGTAGGCTTTGTTAATGGCGAAAATCAATCTGTATTGACTACCCTGCCCGAACTGACCACCATAGCAACCATCAACTCGGCCGAAGGGAAATACGCGATCCATGTGAGCGGCGGCTCGACGCCGAACTACGTCATCAACCCAGTGGATGGTACGCTTACCATCGTGGCTTCGGCATCAGAAATTATAATACCGAATGCGTTTACGCCCAACGGCGACGGCATTAACGATATCTGGAACATTAAAAAACTCGACGATTTTCCGCAATGCCTGGTTTCCGTGTATTCGCGTTACGGCAGCCTGGTCTTCCAATCGCACGGGTATGCTAAACCCTGGGATGGCACCAGCAACGGTTCCCCTGTCCCCACCGGAACCTATTATTATATCATTAATACTAATCTGGGCGGCTTTCCCCCGCTATCTGGATATGTGGCGGTTTTGCGCTAAAGTAACCTCTTGATGCACCGCTACGTATGAATGCGTTCAATGCGAGGTTATATCACCGTACCGGATACATTTTCGTGCCTTGCCTGCAAATATTGCGGAGCGCGTCCTGTCATTGCTATTGCTGACGGCGGCGAATACGTAGTTAAATGCCCAACCGATCCGTCACACTATCAAACGCAGCCCGGCCTTATTGATATCGATGAGTGGAATGAACATAACGCTCAACTTCTGAGCAAACCATCGGATATTGCTCCCGGCATTTTGCAGGATCACTTTTTTCATCTCAACGGAACTATCTTACCATTAAATCTTGCTGACTGATTTTTTGTAATTTGGCGGAAAAACCGCCGACTATGAAAATCAAATCATTTACCCGTTTTTGGGTTTTTACCCTGATCTTTGCGTTGCCCTGCACTCTTTTTGCACAGGATAATAAGCCATCCGTAAACCACGTAGCTATCTGCACGCACGACCTGAAAAAAAGTATTGCTTTTTATAACGATGTAATGGAGCTGCAAAAAATACCCAATCCTTTTCACGATACCGTCCATCAGTGGTTTCGCATAGGGCCCGATATCGCGTTGCATGTGATAGCCGCAAATTGCCCGGCAGAGGCGCGCGACATCAATACTCATCTTTGTTTCCACGTAGCTTCTTTGCCCGACTTCATGAAACACCTGGATGAATACCATATCAAATACGGCGACTGGACGGGAAATTACAAAAAGACCCAGGTTCGTGCCGATGGAGTATTACAGATCTATTTCCAGGACCCGGATGGTTATTGGATAGAGGTGAATAACGACAAGTAGTCAGGCAACCTCGGGGTCTTTTCATCCCGTACCATCTAAAGATCACGTTCTGCCGGTGAAATATGTAGATGCTTCAGCACTTACAACCCTCCCTAATGCTATTTCCGCGGCATAATTTTTTGAAACACTCTAATACAATCTGCAAAATGAAAAGATCATTCTTATTGATGGCCGCTGCTTTATTCAGCACCGGCGCATTGGCGCAAAGCATCTGGAAGCTTGACAAAGCAAACGCGCATTTAACATTTTCCATCAAACACCTTGCGGTATCTAGTGTCGATGGCACATTCAAAGATTTCGACGCTTCCATCTCTGCTTCAAAAGCCGATTTCAGCGACGCAAAGTTTTCTTTCAAGGCCAATGCAGCCTCGGTGAATACAGATAACCAAAAGCGCGATGCTGACCTGAAAAGCCCTAACTTTTTTAATGCCGCCAAGTATCCGGCAGTGACCTTCAAAAGCACGTCCATAAAACCCGCAAGTTCGGCAAATCACTACGTGGTCACCGGCGACCTGACGATCACGGGTGTTACCAAACCGACTACCCTTCAACTTTGGTATCGCGGCACCAAAGCTCACGGCGCCAGTTTCCAGGTTACGGGAACTGTGAAGCGTTCGGATTATCATTTCGGCAGTAAATACGGTTCACCTATGATGGGCGACGACGTCAGCTTTAAAGCAGCCGGCGAATTTGCCAAGACGAATTAAAAGATGTCGGATTTCGGATTTTCGATTTGGGAAGTCAGAAGTCGGATTTCGGAATAATATTGAAAGCGCTATGAATATGTGGCGCTTTTTTATTCGATCAATTAATAAATCCGAAATCGAAAATCCGAATTCCGAAATCCCTCAGGGCCGTTTAAACGTCATCGTCTTGCCGAAAATCTTAAAATGCCAGTAGCCTCGTACGCGAAGCAGGCCATGGGCGTCGATAAATGCCGATGCGTTCCAGTCTTTCCCATGCTTGGCGTCGTAAACAATACCATCCTCCCACGAGTCGCCGTCCTTGTCATACTTCAGGCCGCGGAGCACATCCAATCCCAATATTTTGCGACTGCGCAGCGCCGGGTCGGGGTTATGCGAATCGCGCCACTCATCCATCGGTTTACCGGGGTCGTCCCTAAACCAAACGATCCTGGCTTTAAATTCATCGCCTTTTTTGTAAACCTCAACCGTAAGATTTTTTTCCGAGGACATCCATTTGCCGCAAATGCGGTTACTATTTTGTGCGGTCTGCCCCCTCGCCTGGTACAGGCAAACGAATAAAAAAATGGTAATAAAATATTTGACGGCAGTTTTTGTGGTCAACATAAGCAGGCTGCAAATGTAATACAATACCAATGCCGGCTATTAGTTTTTACGGTTCACAACTTTTTCGCAAATAGTTATCCATTCCTGCACGGTAAATTTGGCGGCAAGCTCACCAATCAAACCATAAGGAATATCATCCATTTTTTTGAAGCGGATACAAGCCTTCCCCATATCCAGTTTAGCTTTGCTATGTTTCGGATATTCGGCTACAAACCATTCGTGCAGCTTGCTATCGCTGTAGACGCACATGGCATATAATGCGACAAAATTCTTTTGCGAAGCCAGGTTCATATAGGGCAGCGGTACTTTCGGATCGCAGTGATAACCTTTTGGATATATGGTATGCGGCACCACGTAGCCCAGCATCCCGTAACCGATAGTTTCTTCGAAACCTTCGGGCAGGTTCTTTAATATGACCTCGCGCAGTTTGCTTATTGCCTCTTTCCTATCGGCGGGAAGCGATGCGACATACTCTTCGGGTGTTTTGGCGGTAGATTGCATAGGCTCTCCGGAAAGCATGAATTTAAGAATAATTTCGAAATTGATCCACTAACTGGCGGACGAAATTCGAAATCCTTATATATTTGAAACTAACCTATATTTCTTCCATGAAAAAACTGCTATTACTACTACTGCCACTTTTCTCATTCGCCCAGCAAAAGAACATCTACCACAAGGGCTGGATCGATTTTAACAAAAACGGCAAAATGGATATTTTCGAGGACCCATCGCAGCCCATCGAAAAACGAATTGCCGACCTGCTGAGCCAGATGACCGTCGAGGAAAAGACCTGCCAGTTGGCTACGCTTTACGGCTATAAGCGAGTTCTAAAAGAAGAAATGCCTGCGGATTCGTGGAAGAATGAGGTTTGGAAGGATGGCATTGCCAATATCGATGAAGAACTGAACAACCTGACCTCGCATACCGATGGGGCGCCCACGCAATACTCCTACCCTTACAGTAAGCATGCGGCGGCCATCAATACCATTCAGCGCTGGTTTGTTGAGGAAACGAGGATGGGCATCCCTGTAGATTTTACCAATGAAGGCATTCACGGCCTGAACCATGACCGTGCGACTTCGCTGCCGGCGCCCATCGGAATTGGCAGCACCTGGGATAAGCAATTAGTACGCCAGGCCGGCGATGTAGTGGGCCGCGAGGCGAAGGCATTGGGCTATACTAATGTGTACACGCCAATACTGGATGTAGCACGTGACCAACGCTGGGGCCGCGTGGAAGAAACGTATGGCGAAAATCCCTTCCTCATCGCCGAGCTGGGCAAGCAAATGTGCCTGGGCGTGCAGGAGCAAGGCGTAGCATCGACCCTGAAACATTTCGCGGTTTACAGCGTGCCGAAAGGCGGCCGCGACGGTTCGGACCGCACCGATCCGCACGTGGCCCCGCGCGAGTTATATGAGCTGTACCTCTATCCTTTCCGCCGTGTAATACAGGAAGCCCACGCGATGGGTGTGATGAGCAGCTACAATGACTGGAACGGCGAACCGGTAACCGGCAGCTACTTTTTCCTGACGGAATTGCTTCGCCAGAAGTTTGGGTTCACCGGCTATGTGGTTTCGGACAGTGAAGCGGTGGAGTACCTGTACAGCAAGCACCATGTGGCTGATTCGAAGGAAGATGCTGTTCGCCAGGCCATCGAAGCCGGGCTGAATGTGCGCACCAATTTCAGCATGCCGCAAACCTACATTATGCCGATGCGCGAACTGGTGAAGGAAGGCAAGGTTTCGATGAAATTGCTGGACAGCCGTGTAGCGGATGTTTTGAGGGTGAAATTTGAGCTTGGTCTCTTCGATCATCCTTATGTGGAGGATACCAAAGCCGCGGATAAGATCGTGCATAACGAGAAGGCCGCAGCCATGGGTTTGCAGATGAACCGTGAAAGCATGGTGCTGCTGAAGAATGAGAATAACCTTTTGCCATTGAATAAATCGGCATTGAAAAACATACTGGTCACCGGGCCGCTGGCAGCAGCCAAAAGCTATGCGATAAGCCGTTACGGACCGTCGCACAACCCGGTTACCAGCGTACTGGAAGGCATAACTGATTATGTGGGTTCGGGCACAAAAGTAAGCTATACCAAAGGCTGTGATGTGATCGATACCGGATGGCCCGAAAGCGAGATCCTTGAAACGCCGCTGACCACACAGGAACAGGCAAGCATTGATTCAGCTGTCAACCTGGCTAAACAGTCAGATATAGCGATCGCCGTCGTAGGCGAAAGCGAGAACCAGGTGGGCGAAAGCCTTTCGCGCAGCGGGCTCAATCTGCCAGGGCGGCAGCTTAAATTGATACAAGCATTACAAGCGACCGGGAAACCAGTAGTGATGGTGATGATCAACGGGCAACCGCTTACCGTCAATTGGGAGAACAAATACGTGCCTGCTATACTGGAAGCCTGGTTCCCGGGACCAGAAAGCGGCAAAGTTGTGGCTGAAACTTTATTTGGAGATTACAATCCCGGTGGGAAATTATCCATTACTTTTCCAAAAACGGTAGGACAGATCGAATTCAATTTTCCATTCAAACCCGGTTCACAAGCCGATCAGGGCGGCAAAAACGGCTGGGGCCATAATTATGTGAACGGTCCGCTTTATCCATTTGGCTTTGGTTTGAGCTATACCACCTTTGATTACAGCAACCTGCAGGTCACCCCGCAGCAGGAGCATCAGAAAGGCGATATTCATGTTACCGTCGATGTGACCAATACCGGGCAGCGCAAAGGTGATGACGTGGTGGAACTATACCTGAAACAGGAATACAGCGATGTAACCGTCTATGAATACGACCTGCGCGGTTTCGAACGCGTGAGCCTGAACCTGGGCGAAAAGAAAACGGTAGAATTTACGCTGCATCCCGACGACCTGGCTATCCTCGATAAAAATATGAACTGGACCGTTGAACCGGGCAAGTTCCAGGTGATGATCGGAGCGTCTTCAGAGGATATTAAATTGAAACAGGAGTTTGAGGTGGTGAGGTAGTCCGGAAGTCGGAAAGTCCGGAAGATGCTACAGGAAAACTTACGAAGTTTTGGGAACTTCGTAAGTTTTTACATCTGCTATCCCCGCATACGGGTACCCCAACGGATTGAAATCCGTTGTTACAGTATGGGTCGAGGCTACGCCTCTGGCCCAAAAATGTTAAAGAGCCGTAGGCTCGGGCATCTTGTAACGACGGGTTTCAACCCGTCGCAGTTACCGGGTTGCCGCTTCTACTCCCCCGCATAGGGATCTTTGATCTTCTTATTTGAATAAGTGATATCCGAGAAAGTCACCTTATTATTCTTTCCTGTCGGTGATTGCGCCATGAAGCCCAGGTGCAGCGGACCTTTGGCGTTGAACTGCAAATGCCTGACCAGGAACCAATGTTTGCCGTCTGAACCGTAATAAAGCGTGATCACGTTATCGGCCTTGCATATCTTGTAGTAAACTTGGTCGCCGTTGATCGCCGCGGAATTACAATCGTCCGAAATATTGTCAGTCACCACGCTCACCACGCGGTGCTGGCCGGTATAATCTTTCTCAAAGCAGAACTTGATCCAGTGTTTATCGTCTGCTTTCAGCACAATAGCACCGCCATCCCATTTGTAAACGAAACCATGCTGGATACAGGCCGTCAATATGAAATTATTGTCCGGGGTGAAAAACAGTTTGGGTGCATTGTCGGTATTATACGTGACGTTCGGATCGCGGAACATGTCGGTCTTTTCGCCAGCTTCAATATGGATAGTGTTGACGTCGATGGAATAGCTTAGGGGCTTGTTTTCCCAGGAAAGCGGAAAGGGTATCTTTGAAAACTTAAGCGTTTTTTGTGCATCAGCGGCAAAGCAAATCGCGAGGATGGCAGCTACAACACAAACGAACTTCCTCATAAAGTAAAGTTTATTGGCTTTTAATATAAAAGTAAACCTTTTTGGTCAACTTTATTGTTACACACATATTTAACAGAAAAGACATGAAGAACATAGGCATAATGGGCTCGGGCGAAGTGGGGCAAACCCTCGCCGAAGGTTTTCTCAAATACGGATATAAAGTTTGCATAGGCACCGGGCACCCGGACAAGCTGAACGACTGGCGGTCGCAGCAGGGTGAAAACTTGTCTGTGGATTCATTCGCCGATGCAGCCGAATTTGGTGAAATTTTAGTGCTTGCCGTCAAAGGCGACGCCGCAATGACAGTGCTTGATTCTGTCGACTCCGCTGATATTGAAGGCAAAACCATTATCGATACAACCAACGCCATCGAGAATGCCCCTCCTGAAAACGGGGTGCTCCGGTGCTTTACCTCGATCAATCAATCGCTGATGGAAGTGCTGCAGAAAGCGCAGCCGAATGCACACTTTGTAAAAGCTTATAACAGCGTGGGCTCAAGCCTGATGGTCAACCCTGATTTTGGCGGCATCAAACCTACCATGTTCATTTGCGGCAACAGTGCTGAAGCGAAACAGGAAGTGACGGAGATCAACACGCTTTTCGGGTTTGAAACTGAAGATATGGGCGGTGTGGAAGCGGCGCGTGCGATAGAACCTTTGTGCCTGCTGTGGTGCATTCCGGGCTTTTTAAGGGGTGAATGGGAAGGACATGCTTTTAAGTTATTAAGGAAGTAGGGATTCAATATCGAACGCCGAATGTCGAATGATGAATAATGAAGTACTTCGGCTTTCGTTCCGATAGCTATCGGGATCAACATTCATTATTCGATATTTCTTAATTTTTTGGCCTTCAATTTAATTTTAGATAAATCCGACCGAAACATTTTGCAAATCTCTTGCATTTTATTTCCTATTTATTACTTTTATAAATAATTTAAGAAGTTTGACTACATATCTTTGTAGTGTTCCGGACCTAACCAGTTGAATGGATAATAAACCTAAAAGCGTAATCAAAGGCTCCCAGCTTAAGAACATGATCATCAAGCGGCTTTATTTCGATAAGGCCCTGTCATGCGCTGACCTGAGCGAGCTCTTCGACAAGAGCATCCCCTCTATCGCTAAGGCTATCAACGAGTTAATGGCAGAAGGCTTTGTAGTGGAACAAGGTTACGCTCCTTCCAGCGGCGGCCGGCGACCTTTGCTGTATTCCGTAAAACCGGACGCAAAATACATCTTAGCTGTCGCAATGGACCAGCTCACTACGCGCATCCAGCTGGTCGATCTTTTTAATCACCCGGTTGCTGACCCGGTACAGATAGGCTTAAAACTCCTTAACAACCCCAAAGCACTGGATACGCTTACCGACAATATCAATAAATATTTGACTAAAGCGCCGGTGCTCAAAGGCAAGATCGCGGGCATTGGTATTGGCATGCCGGGCTTTATCAACGTGAACGAGGGTATCAATTATACGTACCTCGACGCAGGCGGCAGCCTCACCAAATACCTTACGAATAAAACAGGCTTGCCAACCTATATCGATAACGATTCAAGCCTGATCGCCCTGGCGGAGCAAAAGTTCGGTATTGCCAAAGCACAAAAGGACGTAATGGTGATCAACCTGGGCTGGGGCATTGGTTTGGGCATGATCGTCAACGGGGAGATATTTCATGGGCACAATGGGTTTGCCGGGGAGCTGAGCCATATCCCGCTTTCAGAAGACGGCGCGCTTTGCGTTTGCGGCAAACGCGGCTGCCTTGAGGCCGAGGCCTCGATGCTGGTAGTAGCCGAAAAGGCTATCGAGGGCATCAAAAATGGCAGGGTGACGACCTTGACCACAACGGATAATAATCCCACTAAAATATTCGGCGATGCTTTATTAGAGGCTGCTGATAACGGCGACCAGTTCGCCATAGAATTGCTTTCGGATGCAGGCTACAAGATCGGCAAAGCGCTGGCCATTCTTATCCATATCATGAACCCGAAAACCATCGTGCTGAGCGGTCGCGGCGCGCGCGTAGGCAGGATATTGCTCGCACCTATCCAGCAGGCTTTGCATAAATATTGCATTCCGCGACTGGCTTCGGGTACTGAATTATTGATCTCCGAGCTGGGTTTCGACGCCGAGCTTATTGGAGCGGCGGTGCTGATGATGGAGAATTTCGATAAAGAAGTGAAGAACTCAGTTGCTGTCTGATTAGAGCAACTCTTTCAGATCCGCGAAAGTTTCTATCGTCGCTATCATTCCCTCTTCCACTTTACCAAAACCATAACTGGCAAAAATAAAAGGCACTCCCGCCTTTGCGGCTGAATCACGATCTCCGGTGGTATCGCCGACATAGACTGGCGCTTTAAGGTCATGATCTTTCACAATGTCTTTAATATTCTCCGCTTTAGGCTGACCTTTAGTGCCATAACATTGATGGCCGAGGAAATAGTCGGCCACCGGGCAATGACTTAAAAAAGTTTCGATATAACCGTTCTGGCAATTGCTTACGATGTAGAGTTTATATTTTGAGGCCAGGTATTTGATAGTCTCTTCCAGGCCGGGATACATATCGCCGCCCAGTGCATCCAGCGTATCGATCTCGCTTTTGGCGCAGATGGCCTTGAAATGATCACGTTTGGCAGCTTCCATATCGGGCAGCAGCATCTCGAATATCAGGTCATAAGCCATTCCCGTTACTGCGCGAACGCTTTCAACCGTTACCGGGACATCCACATAATCAACCTGCTGCCGTGCTTTTTCCCATGCCAGGGCCACGTTGCCGGTTGAGTCCCACAATGTACCGTCAAGATCAAAAATAATGCTGTCGAATTTACCTTTAAGCGAAGTGCCATCTGTTTGCATGGCCGCAAAAATAGCAGAATTCGCCTTATCTTTATGCCCTGAAACATTCCGTTATGAAAACTATAAGATATGCTATTGCCTTTATGATCTTCCTGACGATGAATCATGTACAGGCTAAACCGGCTGATGTCAAATCGGCGATCAACAACGTATTCAAAACCTATCTCGATATCAAAAACGCACTTGCCGCGGACAACAGCAAGGCTGCTAACGACGCCGCGAAAAAATTCACGGCAGCGCTGAAGGATGTTACCGCGGATCAAATGGATGCCAAGCAAAAAAATGCCTGGCAAAAATATGGTGAAAAACTGCGCTACGATGGCGACCATATCAGCGAGTCGACCGAAATTGCACATCAACGCGAGCATTTTGGCAACCTGTCGGCCAATATGTATGCCGTATTGAAAGCGTTTAAAGACAATGACATGCCGCTTTACCGGCAATATTGCCCGATGGAAAAGAAAACCTGGCTGAGCGAATCCTCTACTATCCGGAACCCCTACCTCGGCAAGAAAATGCCGGATTGCGGCGTGACGAAAGAATCATTTAAGCCATCAAAATAAGAAAGGCTCCGCCAGTTGGCGGAGCCTTTCCATTATCAATTCATATTATTTGCAGCAGTCGTCATTGCATGGCAGTGCGTGACAATCGGCCTTGTCCGGGCACGAAGCCGGGTTCGGGCAATCGACAACCTTACCATCTTTGATGCATTTGCCCTGCGAACAGGTACATTCCTGCTTCGCTTTTCTGGGTGCAGTTTTATCGGTTTTGCCGGTTGCAAATACGGTAGCGCCGGCCAATAAAATAGCCAATACGCCTAAGCTTATTTTCTTCATTTTTTAAATTTTAAACGTGAATAATTATCCTGTTTGTTTCAGAGTGAGGGTGATTTCAGGATAATAGCTCGGGCGGGCGCCAGCAATCAGACAGGTAATTTGAGATGATATTTTCGTTGGTTGCCGGTTTCAATTGAACAGGTACATCTTTTACCGGGCTCGTCATGTCCGGCAATGGCATGCGGTAAACGATAGAAGTGCCGCAAGGCACAAAGGGATTGCAAAAATCGCGGTTGCAGGTAGTATTTTGTTCTTTCTGACCCTGGTGCTTTATTTTCTCCTTGCAGCACATTTCCTGAGGATGGCAAGTGTTGGGGCTATTGCCCAAACCCAATCCGATATTGATAAACGGCTGCGCGATCAGCGCGCAGAAGTAAAAGATCAATATGAATGCAACAATTTTCACTGATCAAATATAGTCTTTGACTATATAGCTATCAAACAATTTAACAATATGACAATCAAACGATAGCTTCCTTCTTCCCAGAATCCAGGCTGCGGTAAATGGCATCCACCACCTTCATGTCCTTCAATCCTTCTTCGCCCGGCACGCGCGACTGCTTGTTTTGTCTAACGCATTCGGCAAAGTCATCCATTTGCGCGGCCTGCTGAATGATGTTGGGAATGTTCATCGGTCCTTTTGAAGTATAACCGTCCAGTTCTCCATAGCCAAAAGCCGGTTCGAGGCCAAATTTGCCGCGCTCGGCTTGAACATGCAGGTAGCTCCAATCATGGTTATAGCTCGATTTGCCGGTCGCTGTAAAACCACCCGGGAATTCCAGTTCCCAGAAAACGGTTTCATCCACTTCTTTGAAAAAGCCGGGCCGGGTTTTTTCCTGCGTCGCCTTTACGGCTATGGGTTCTTTACCTAAGGTATAGCGCGTCCCCTGTATGGAATAAATGCCCATATCCATCAGCCCACCGCCGCCGGCCATCGCTTTTTTCAGCCGCCACGCGTTGGGATCACCGAGGTAGGTAAAGCCGTTGCCGGTATCGATAGACGTTACTTTGCCGTAGACCTGTTTCTGACCTAACCGCATGATCTCCATATTATGCGGTTCAAAGTGCAGGCGGTAACCGATGGACAACAGCCTGTTCGCCTTTTTACAGGCCGCTATCATATCCTCACATTCCTTTGCGTTCAGAGCCATCGGTTTCTCGCTGATCACGTGCTTGCCCGCTTGCGCCGCACGGATGGTATATTCCCTATGCATGGATACCGGAAGCACCACGTATATAATATCGATATCGGGATTGCCTTTGATCTGGTCGTAAGTCTCGTAGTTGTAAATGTTCTTATCCGGAATATTGTATCGTTTCTTCCATGCTTCGGCTTTCGCAGGGTGACCTGTCACAATGCCCGCGAGGTAACAGCTTTTGGTATGCTGTAAAGCCGGCGCCAACTGACCTGTACTATAATTGCCTAAGCCAACTAAAGCAATGCCTAATTTCTTATCAGCTTTTGAGCTGAACGCGGAAAGCATATCGCCAAAAGCAATCGCTCCGGCACCGATGGATGCTGTGCGCAAAAAATCACGGCGGGAAAATGGATGTGTTTTCATGGCAAATAGATTTTATATAAAATTAAATAAATCCATTTATAAATATGTCCGGGAATTAAAGAGCGTTGTCGTGCTGAGGTACTCGAAGCATGCGCGCGCAAAGGCCAGACGTGTGTATGTCCAGGCCGCCGCACACCTTTCGAATACCTCGGGGTGACACCTCCTTTTTTTACTTCTGCCCTTCCAGGTCCGCTTTGTACTTCTTGATCGCGCGAATGATCGATTGCACGATCTCGGCCTGCCCCTCCGGCGAAGTCAGGTAAGCCTCGTCCTTAGGATTGTTGATGAAACCCGTCTCGATAAGCACCGCCGGCATGGCGCTTTGCTGCAGTACCAGCACGCCCTGCTCTTTCACACCAAGACTGTGGCGGCCGTCTTCCTTTTTGAATTCCTTATTCACCAGGTTGGCGAAGTTTATGCATTGCTTACGGAACTTCTGCTGGAAAGCGCTCATCACAATGGCATTCACCGCGCTGTTGGAGCCGTATCCGTTATATCGCTTCTGGTAATCTTTTTCGATATAGATCGAGGCATTCTCGCGAATAGCTTCCATCTGCTCTTCCTTTCGGTGAAATCCATAAACCAGCAGCAATACCCCCCGGTCTTTCGTTGGCATTTCGGCATTTGAGTTACAGTGGATGGAAATAAACAGGTTGCCTTTGTTCTCACTGGCTATCTCGTCGCGGCGGTGCAGTTCGACGAAATTGTCGGTGGTACGGGTCATCACTACGTTCAGCGAGGGTATCTGTTCCGTAAGCGCGGTACGCAGTTTTTTGGCGATGGCGAGCGTTACATTTTTTTCTTTCGCCCAGGCCCCGTGGGCACCAGGGTCCTTCCCACCATGACCCGCATCGATGATCACCGTTCTGAAGTGAAAAGCTGGCGGACCTGCTGTAGTCGTGACTTTATGGTGATGTTTTTTCCTCTGCTGCGCAAAGGAATCATGACTAATAAAACAAACTGACAGGATAAAAAATACCGGAAGAACTTTGGAAAGCTGTTTCATGCAGATGTATTATATAATGCTGATCAGTGGCGCTCCATCCTGCTCTTCAAGCCGGCCAAAAGCAACGATATTCTTTTCCGGGATACCATTCGCGCGCATCATCTTCCCAAATTCTTTTTCATGTCCGGGTTCTACGGCCACAAGCAATCCCCCGCTGGTTTGCGGGTCAGCAAGGATGTGCTTTCGCCTTTCGGAAACATGGCCAATCTTGTGGCCATAGCTTGTCCAGTTTCGGTTCGTTCCGCCGGGAATGCTGCCCTGCTCCAGGTATTGATCTATAACATCTATTTTGGGCACTTTGTCAAATTCGATCACCGCTTGTACCCCGCTACCTTCGCACATTTCGCTGAGGTGTCCCAAAAGCCCAAAGCCGGTTACGTCCGTCATTGCTTTTACATAGTCCAGTTTTCCCAGCTTTTCACCTATGCTGTTCAGTTTCACCATGCTGTCAAAAGCGATGGAAGCGTGTTCAGGTTTAAGAATGCCTTTCTTCTGGGCCGTGGTCAATATCCCAACACCTAAAGCTTTGGTGAGATATAACCGGCATCCCGGTGTTGCCGTCGAATTTTGTTTTAGGTTCTTAATATCAACCAGGCCATTCACCGCCAAACCGAACACCGGTTCCGGGCAATCGATGCTATGCCCTCCGGCAAGACTGATGCCTGCTTCAGCGCAAATAGCACGCGCCCCTTCAAGCACTTTCTGCGCAGATTCAGGCGGAAGCTTATCGATCGGCCAGCCTAATATCGCGATCGCCAAAACAGGCTTTCCGCCCATGGCATACACATCGCTGATGGCATTGGCCGAAGCTACGCGTCCGAAATCATAGGCATCATCCACTATGGGCATGAAGAAATCGGTGGTCGATATCAGCGCACTACCGTTGCCCAGGTCGTAAACCGCGGCATCGTCGCGTTTGTCATTGCCGACCAACAGGCGCGCATCCGGTGTATATTGAATAGGGCTATGCAACATTTTATCCAGCACTGCCGGGCTAATCTTGCAACCGCATCCCGCCCCGTGCGAGTATTGTGTTAATTTTATTTTTTCAGCTATCATAAGGTATTTACAGGCGACCGCTCAGCTTGAGGCAGGCAGGCCAATATTTGTTTTGCATTCTCGGCCGCATTATTGCTGCAATCCAGTTCGTGAATTGTTTCCGGAGGGCGTTTGGATAATCCGGTACGGTAAGTCTTATCGTAATAAACCAGCACGAGTTTGATGAAGTCAGCCATCCGGTCTTCATTGATGGCAAGTACCGCGTTTTTGGTTTGTTCAGGCCCAAGGCGTTTGTGTATCCGCTCGGTACATTCGACCAAGAAGCTTTTATCCAGCGTTCCGTATTCTTCCAAAAGAAATTCAACACGCGCCTCAAGCGGCACATTCACAACGATCACCTGCGACGCACGCATCTGGTGCCAAAGCGCGTTGGGAATAAATCTCTTGCCGATGGTAATGCTCTCATCTTCCAGCCAAAGAGGCTTCTCTTTGTCAAACTGGTAAAGCTCCGTAGCGAGGTCATTCTCAAATTGCTCCTGTGTAGGCTGAACCAGCTTGTTCATAGTACCGTAGGACGATCCCTGATGTTGAGCCAGCTCCTCCAGGTCGATCACCTGCTCGCCGGCTTTTTGCAGTTCGTGCAGTATTTTTGTTTTGCCCGACCCGGTCATCCCGCCGAGGACCAGTAGGTTGTATTTCTTTTCAAATTGATCCAATACCCAGCGGCGATATTTCTTATACCCGCCCTCGAGCAGGAATACATCAAATCCATACAGGTTCAACGCCCAGGTCATTGCCCCGCTGCGCATACCGCCACGCCAGCAATGCAAGGCGATCTTTTTATCCGGTGCGATCTCAAGCGCATGTTTAATAAAACCTGACCATTTAGAACCGGTCAGGTCGAAACCGAGCAATATCGCTTCTTCTCTCCCCTGCTGCTTATACGTAGTCCCTACCTGAACTCTTTCTTCATTGCTGAACAGAGGGATATTATGTGCGCCGTGAATATGCCCCTGCGTGAATTCGGCAGGAGTGCGCACATCGGCAACCGGGATGGCGGCATCGAGCTGAATGAAATTTTCTATTGAAAGGGTGCGGATCATGGCCGCACAAAAATAAGGACTTAAAGCGTAATACTAAATCCTGCTTTATAGAACGACGTTATATCGACCGAGCCTGCAATTCTTTCTCAACGGATTGAAATCCATCGTTACTTTTGATCATCAACATCGAAAAATTTTTAGGATTTAGATAACCCGGCGATATTGTCCTTATAAAACGGGCTTACCGGGATCTCCTGTTCATTGATAAAAACTGAGTCACGTTTTATCTTCGTAATTTTGGATGCAGCAACCAGGAACGATTTATGAGTGCGCACAAAAGCCCCCGGCAGCAATTTCTGTTCGAGTGCTTTTATGGTCATATGTGTCATTACCGGTTTGGGTGATGACGAAAGATGGATTTTTACATAATCTTTTAGTCCCTCGATGTATTCAATATCGGATACGACGATCTTTACCAGCGTATATTCCACATTAACGAAAAAAAAAGGATCATCGTGAGTTGAAGCATCTTGCGCCTGCCTTAATTTAAAAAGCTCGCTTGCGCGATTACACGCTTTTAAAAGGCGTTCGAAACTATAGGGTTTCAAAATGTAGTCTACAACATTTAATTCAAATCCTTCTATTGCATATCTCTCATATGCGGTCACTAAAATAACAAGCGGCGGGCTATCCATTGACTGTAAAAACTGAAGGCCGTTTAACCCGGGCATTTGCACATCAAGAAAAATAAGGTCGACCTTTTCTGTTTGCAATACGGTCGCGGCTTCAAGTGCATTTTTGCAAGTGGTAACGAGGTGTAAAAATGGTATCTGCCCCAGGTTGTCTTCCAGTAGTTCCCGCACTAATTGTTCGTCATCCACGATGATACAACGCATCATATAATCTTCAATGTTAAAGTAACATAGAACAGGCCATTATTATTGTTAATTTTCAATATGTAATTGTCTTTATAAATCATATTCAGGCGCGCTTTAACGTTGCCTATCCCAATGCCCGAACTCTCGTCTTTACCCGAAACTATCTCATCATTAAAATTATTCAGAACCTCGAAAATTAAAGATCCATCGTGAACTATCAATTTAACGAAGATGTAAGGTTGTTTCAACGCAGTGGTTCCATGTTTAAATGCGTTTTCGACAAACGGGATCAATAGCATCGGCTCAATTGTGTAACGGCTTTCATTCCCGCTAAGTCTGATGGTACATTCGATCTGCACGTCGTTTCCAAATCTTAATTTTTGTAATTCTATATAACTTTCCAGGTATTCAACCTCTTTACCAAGTTCCACTTTCTTTCCCTGGGTATCGTGCAACGCATACCGCATCAGGCCGGAAAGCATGATGAGCGATTGCTCCAGCTTATCGGATTTTTTTCGCGCCAGCGAAACAAGATTAGTTAAAACGTTAAACAGGAAATGCGGGCTGATTTGTGACCGGAGAAATTTTAGTTCTGTGGCCAGCCGGATACTTTCCCGCTCTCTTTGTTCCCGTTCGGTGCGGCGGCTCCCGGTTATGCGGCAATAGATCAGGCTAATGACGAAAACAACTACCGAAGGGATAAAGATAAACCGGTGAATGATTCTGTCGTCAAACAAACGTGGGAACCATGCTGCTATAATATAAAATTTCAACTTGAAGGACACAACCAGGAGCAGTGCTGAGCTTAGGATATATAGCCACCAGCGCCGTTTGTTGAATAGTTTGGGGTACAGAAAAAAAGCATTGGTATAAAAAATGCCCATGTGAACGGGCACCGCTGCGGAGAACAGCGCACCAGGTATAACGCCGATGCTGTACCCGTTTGCCGAACTGGAAACCAAATAAGGTAGCAGGAACAACCCAACCCAAATGAGCAGGTGAAGTGCATAAATAACATATTTTACACTTACTGTTATTTTCATACAATAAAAACCAGGAAATTAAAAATGCGGATAAAAATGGTCATTTTGCTAATTTATAGTCAATCCGGGTATAGTTGATCCATACTTCAGCAGCTACGAGGTGAAGGGTAAAGCCTATCCAAAAGGCGATGCCAAAAAACTCGTAAGGCGTTAGCCCGGACAGGCGGCTTGTTGCAAAGAAAACGCCTACGATCACCCGGATGGTCGCAACCGCCAGCCCTATGGAATAAGCCCGGATCATCCATTCGCGGTGCAATTCAATTTCACGTTTCAGGATATGCCTGTATGCTTTGAATAACGCCAGGCAAAAGAAGACGCCAAAAAAAGTGGTTGCAGCAGCCTGGTTCAGACCGCCGATCGCGGGCATGGCAAAACTCATCACCAATGCTGTTATCCCAACTATGGCGCCGCACACAAAGAAGACCCGGCCGCTCCGGCGGTGCCATAATGGAAAACGCTTGTGGATGCCGCGGCTAAACTGAAAGGGCCCAAGCACAATAAAAATAAATGCCGGGATGATGTGAATAAGTGTCAAAACCGGGTTTCGCCTGAATATATCATCCACCCGGGCAAACTTTGCAGCAACGCCTGATGACGTAATTTCATGCTGATAACCGCTGATAAGAACAGGAACCACATTCACTATTCGCCGCACGACAGATGCGACCGCTACGAGGGATAGAAAGATAATTGCAGCGTACAATACACGTTTTTTTCTTTTGGGAGTTGCAGCCCCGGGGTTAACGCTTTCCATATTGGGGCGATTGAGCGTTATAATTTTGAAAAAGTGCAACCGCGCCTGCTACCGTTGCCAAAACATCTCCTAAGGTTTGGACCAATAAACCGATGCTGTCGCCAGGCGAGTTAAAATTAAGCATCCGCTGATAGGCCCCGCTTGTAAAAAAACCCAAAACCAGGAAACCGCCGGCAATTATCACCAGGCCGGGCACCCAACGCCAGCGACTTAGAATTAATAAGCCGGCCGGTATGAGTAATATAAAAAACACCGGCGGTATTTTTGGATAGCGGGCTCCTGAAACCATTTGAGTGATTACTCCTAAAACAGCGATAATTAAACCCGCGGCTGCAAGCTTAGATGCCGGGGAAATTGAAAGATGGATTTTCATGACCTTGTCGTTTTTGGTTATTTATTAAATACATATCTTTTTTTATAACATGCGGCTAATTCAGCCAATCTGATCGCGTTTTTCAAACGATTTAAATGTTATTAAAAAATCTTTTACCAAAGTTATCCGGATAGGAAACACAAATTTTGAAGAATAGACCAAAGGAGTAATTGTTTCGGCAAGAGCTTTAAAATAGGAGACTGGACCGAACTGGCAGGCATGTTTTAGTCCGGTTTTTTGTCAGGGCGAAGGAAGAAATAAGAAATCGTACTAATATTAACATCAGCAGGCTATCGGATAGTTTAATTTTTTCCGCCTGTTACGAATGATAGACAAAGCAAAACGCACCCTTCGACTCATCCCGCTTTTGTACTGTCGAGTGGGTAAAAAATCATAGCCTCCAAAAAATCAATGAAATCTAGTTCAGACACCTGTCCGGGAAAACCAGTGTTCACGAAAACAGCCTGCAATAGCCAGAAATAAGCCCTGTCTAATTTTTATTCTGTTATTTACCAGTGTTTTGCAGGGATAAAGTTTTTGAGACACCCGTGGGCGTGAACACTTAGTGTATCAAACTGCCCGAATTCTGACAAAATAACGCCCTAATTCTTCATTTCCGCCAGCATAAAATCCAATCCGCCTTTGCCGGGCAGTTTTTCAGCTTTTGATTTCGCATCGAACACCATTGCCTGGTTAGTTGCAGTATTGTACTTCGGCCATTCAGGAAGTCCTTTGCCGTTCGGGTTGCCTGTTTTAATAAAATTCACCCAATAGTCCGACATCAGATCGGCCAGTTCATAATCCGCCTTTTCCAGCGGGCGGTTTTTCAGGAATTTCAGGTCGTTCATTACATAAGGCACTTCCGCCGTGTGGAACGCCCCGAATTTTACGTAGTCGCCGGTAGCGGGAACCTTCCGGTTGAAATTGTAAACGTATACGGGCGAGTCGGAATACTGGCTCTGCATATTGGCCCAGTTGTAACCCGAGAGCGCAAATATCTGGTTACGGCTGATCTCGATCTGCGAGCGGGCGGCCTGCTCGTCGGTACTTCCCGGGAAATATTTCAGGGCCAGCGCGCTATCAGCTCCGTAGTCTTTCGCGATCTGTTTCCGGTAGTCGGCGTTGTTTTTAAAGCTCATCACAAATGATTCATCCCCGTTCCATCCGGTGATCAGCGCCACATGGTTCTGCTTATTTCCGGCAAAGATATCAGGAATGCTTTCGGGCAATACATAACCGTCTACGATCGGCGAATAGCGGCCCGTTAATTTTTTCAGCACATCTTCGGCTGACATTGCCCGGAGGTCGGCCAAAGATTTTGCCCCGACCTTCTCAGCCGCTTTTTCACCGGCCGTTTCCGCAGCCCGGAGCGTAGCGGCTGATATCGCGGGATTCTTGACAGTCAATGAGCCGCTTTCAGCGATAGCCCTGTTGAATAATCCCTTAGCCTGCGGCGATGCCACCAATGCATTCACACTCATCGAGCCTGCCGACTGACCGCAGATGGTCACCTTATCCGGATCGCCGCCGAAGGCAGCGATGTTTTTCTTCACCCATTTCAACGCAGCTATTTGATCGAGCAAACCATAATTACCCGATGCCATACCATTTGATTCTTTGGTCAACTCAGGATGCGCAAAGAAACCGAACACTCCAACTCTATAGTTGATCGACACAAATACTATACCTTTTTTGGCCAGGGCTTCGCCATTGTAAATATCGCAGGCACTGCCGCCGCTGGTAAAACCGCCGCCATAGATGTACACAAAAACAGCCCGTTTTTCTGATCTGCTTTTAGCCCCGGTCCATAAGTTCAGGTACAGGCAATCCTCGCTTATCGGCTGTTCGGGTATCAGGAACTCCGAAGTATAAACCATAAAAGGTGTGGGCTTGGGCTGCATGGGGCTGGGGCCGAATGCTTCACATTTTTTAACACCGCCCCAATGCTTCACGGGTTGTGGACCCTTCCAGCGTAGTTCACCTACCGGTGGTGCGGCAAATGGAATGCCCTTAAAAGCTGTTATGTCGCCTGCGCTGTTAGGCACACCTGATACCATGCCGCCCTCGGTCTTAGCACCGGTAAGTGCGGGCGCTATCGTTGGTTTTGGAATAAATGAATAAAGAAATACCGGCGCTGCCAGCAAAAGGGCGCATAATATGGTCCTGGTTTGATTTCTCATAAAACGGTCGGTTAATGTGTCGGTTTGACGCAAACTAATACATCTGCCCGAATTAACAAAATTTATTGACGAATAATGAGCGCGCGGTATGTATATTGGTATCCTATGAAACCGACCGCAATATTTGTCTTGTCACTGTTGTTGTTCTTAACTGCCTGTTCGGGCAATAATATTTACATCGATAAAAGTCAAAAGGCCATTATATCAAAAAATGGCAGCCCGCTGGCAAAGGTCATGATCGACGGCGCCGGCACCGAAATAACGCTTATCGCGGCTGATAATTCTAAAGATAATTCCGCGATTTACTTCAACCGTCACAACCCTGGGTTCCTGGTATCAGACGGTTTTGGACTGAATAAGAACTACTATCTAGAGCTTAAGCCGCATACCAGGTATACCGTATCATGTTATACAAGCGATAAGGGTCAATCGCCCACAATGATCAATTTCCGCACGGATTATAACACCAATATTGTTCTGGCCGATGAGGATAATTGATGCTGCTGAAGGTGTTGTCTGACAATGGCCATCCCTCAATATTTTTTAAGCGGGTATTTGAATATTAAACAAATTGCTATGTTTGGGTATGAAAAATTCCGCCAGCAGCGATAATGCTGCTTCTATAGTGCTTAAATATTTGCTGCAGATCATCGGTTTGGCTTTCTTTTATGGCGTGCTGCTTTATACCACGATCCATGTGTGGATACCTCTTTTTACCGGGCACCCTTTCAGTAAGGTATCTTACACGCTATTCCAGGACAACAATATTCATTTATTATTGATCATCTATACGCTCTTCTCGTATTTCGCCAACAATTTCATGCTTAAGCTATACGAGCGGGGGAAAACAATACAGCTCCTGCTTTCTATCCTGATCGATATATTCATCCTTCCTGCCGGTTTACTTTTAACAGTGGTTTACAACAACTTTACGGTCAAAAGCGGTCGCGCCGGCATAGATGATATCTACAATATCTATATTATTATAGCGCTGCTTATTATTAAGGAAATTATAGCCGCCCGGATCATTCTAAAGAAGAAAGTTGCTTAATTGCTGCCTAACCGGGCGCCGTTTTGGTACGGCAAACTGATTGTGAACGTACTGCTTTCGCCGGGTTCTGACTTTACTTCGATCTTGCCGTTAAGTTGGGTTACAGCGTCTTTCACCAGGTACAGGCCAAGACCCGCGCTGCGTTTGTTATCGCCCGACATGTAGAACTTATCGAATATACGTTCCTGGTCCTTTTGCCTGATGCCTATGCCATTGTCAGCGACCTCTATCACAGCTTCATCCGCCCTGCGGTAGGTGCTTACCTTTACCCAGCGCTCGGGTTTCTTAGTATCGCTGTATTTTATTGAATTGGATACAAGGTTGTTCAATATTACTTGCAATTTTAGCCCATCGCTTTCAATGCTCTTCAGCTCTATCTCCTGGTAAAATTTCACTCCGCCGCTGTGACCGTTTTGCGCTATAACATTATCCACAATAGCAGGCAGGCTACATTCCTGCCGCTGCACGCCGGTATGCTTGCTTTTGATAAAAGTCAGCATCTCGTTGATGAATTTATCCTGGCGTTCAAGGCTATCCTTCATCATCATGATATAGGGCTTCATCTCTTCCGGATCTGTCTCATGCTCTATAAGCTCAAGCAAGCCGGACAACGAAGCGAGGGGCGACCGCAGGTCGTGCGTTACATTATATACGAACTTATCGAGCCCTGCATTAATTGCCTGGAGCCTGTCATTCTGCGCGATGATCTGTTTTTTTGATTTATCAAGGTTGCGGATCATGATAGCGGCCGACGACATAGCACTGATGACAATCACCAGCATAATGAACACGTCGGCAATAAACACATACAAAGCTATCCGGCGGCCTATTATCCCCAACGTTTCGGAAAAAGCTTGTCCCAAAATAGTAAGTCTTGCAGAAGTATTGCTTATTGATAGCAATAGTGCGCGTTTGTCCGCATCTGGTATCCCCCCTGAAACCATTTTCTGATGCGCCTGCAATCCCAGCAGGTACAGGTCATTCACTTTACCATCTGCGTCCACCCATATATTCACCGCTTTGTTAAACAACGGAAGGCTTTTAAAATGAACGAAGACCCATATCAGCAGGTCGATATCGTCAGGATGGTTCCGTCCCTGCAGAAATCCGCGTTTTGCGGCATCATAATTCACCACCGGCGACGACAACGCGATCCGGCCATCCCTGTCACCCTGGCACACGCTAATATTTTTCAGGAAAGCTGCATAATCGGCTTCATTACCCAGGTAAATGTATTTGGTGAGACTTGCGGCTGCGTCCTTTTGCCCCTTGGAATACTCAGATTCGCCATTATTGTAAGCTCTTGCCCCGGACAGTATGCGGATACTATAATAGTTAACAACGATAATAGTAGCAGACGCTAATCCTACTATCACCAACAGCATCAGCGATGTGCGTTTAAGCAGTTGCTTCACACCTGCAATGGTATGAGTTAACTTATCTTTCAAGGCTGCGTTATTTTTATTAACTATTATTAAATTAAATATTGGAGGTATGCGTATTATTTTCAAAATAGTATATTCTCAGGCTGCTTCCGCCGACAAGATAAAAGTTTCATACAAACATGCTCATTATAAGCAATTACGGCAACACTTGCGGTAAAATTTATCCTGTCTTCCGGTTTTAGTTCAGCCTGCCGGCACTTTGCTCTTATACTCTGATAAATGGCATTTAGTTGCGTTTAAAGCAAATAATATTTATGATTCATTCAGATGGGCGCCTATCAATTTTGGCTGTCGAACAATAAACATTTACAAAGATATTTGTTTTAATTTAGCCGCAATGAAGCTCAAAAAAATAGAATGGAACAAGGTATTACCGGTTCTGGTTCTCTTCTTCCTGATGGTGTATGTGTTCAGCCCAAGGCTCAAAAGCTGGATGGCCATGAACCTGATGAAAGTTGGCTTCTTCAAGCCTAATATACCCGACGTAAAACCTGGCGGCCATTATAACCCGGCGCCGTCCGTGCAACTGCAGGACATCAACCACCGAGTCATCAATTTAAATGATGAAAAGGGCAAAGTGGTTTTTTTGAACTTTTGGGCTACCTGGTGCCAACCCTGCCTGGCTGAATTACCTTCTATCAATGCCTTGTATGAAAAAGAGAAAAATAATCCGAATGTGGTCTTCATAACGGTTGACATTGATAGCAACCTTCCAAAATCGTCAGCATTCATGCAAATAAAGGATTATCATTTCCCTCTATATTCGGCGACCGGAGCAGAGAAATTGTATTACGACGGCGTTCCCACTACACTGGTTATCAATAAGAAAGGTGAGATCGTTTTTTCGCATTTCAACCGGGCGAATTACAACAATGACCAGTTTACAGATTTCCTGGAGAAACTGGCCAGGCAACCATGAACCGGCGGGATTTTATTGGTCTCGGCGCGGTAGGAAGCGGAACATTTGCTTTTGATAGCAGGTCTTTTTTTAGCCGGTCCGGTGAAATAGCTGGCGACCTGGTTGTAATTGGAGGTAGTTTAGGCGGATGCGCGGCCGCGCTTGCAGCATTGCGAAACGGTTTGAAAGTAGTTTTAACTGAAGAAACCGACTTTATAGGCGGCCAGCTCACCAGCCAGGGCGTCCCGCCGGATGAGCATCAATGGATAGAAACACAGGGCTCGACCCAAACTTATCGTAATTTAAGGACCAATATCCGCGAATATTACAAGAAAAACCGTCCCCTTACAGACGATGCCGCAGCCAATCCAAAGCTGAACCCCGGTAATGGCCTGGTATCGGCATTATGTTGTGAGCCGGCAATTGCAGAAGTTGTCCTCCGCAGGATGATGACGCCATATGTTCAATCCGGCAATCTAACCCTGCTTACCCGTCATGAGCCAACAGCTGCTGACGTGACGGGCGATAAGATACGATCAATAAAAGTGACGAATACCGTCTCTGATAAGGGCATCATCCTGCATGCCCGCTATTTCATTGATGCCACAGAGCTTGGGGACCTGCTGCCGCTAACAGGCACTGAATTTATAATAGGCGCTGAAGCGAAAAGCGACACTGCCGAGCTTCATGCGCCTGAGAAAGTCGAACCTGCTAATCAACAGGCTTTCACTATTTGCTTTGCAATGGACTATATAGAGGGAGTCAACAACGTGATCGATAAGCCACCGGGATATGATTATTGGCGTAATTTCATTCCAAAGCTTACGCCACCATGGCCCGGCAAGCTACTCGATCTTACCTATTGCAACCCGCAAACCCTTGCCAGGAGGACTTTAGCATTCGATCCGTCAGGAAAAGACACCGGAACACAAATGAACCTTTGGAACTATCGCAGGATACGCGATAAAAACAACTTTAAGCCGGGCGTATTTCACAACGATATAACACTGGTTAACTGGCCGCAAAACGATTATCTTAACGGAAACCTTGCCGGTTTAAGCAAAGATGAAAAGACAAGACATATCGCCGATGCGCGGCAGCTTAGTATGTCCCTGTTCTACTGGCTGCAGACCGAGGCGCCACGAGCCGACGGCGGCATGGGTTGGCGGGGGCTACGCCTGCGTGGGGATGTAATGGGTACCAATGACGGCCTGGCAAAAGCGCCTTATATTCGTGAATCACGCAGAATAAAAGCAGTATTTACCATTTTGGAGGAATATGTGGGCGCGCAGAACCGCGCACTTGTCGCCGGCAAGGATGCGGCCAAAAAAGCGGCTGAATTTTATGACACAGTTGGAACCGGCTATTACCGCATCGACCTGCACCCCAGCAGCGGCGGAACTAATTATATCGATATCGAATCGCTGCCATTTCAGATACCATTAGGCGCCCTGTTGCCTCAGCGAATGGAAAACCTGTTGCCCGCGTGCAAAAACATCGGTACTACACACATCACTAACGGCTGCTACCGCCTGCACCCTGTTGAATGGAGCATTGGCGAGGCTGCCGGCCTGCTTGTCGCATTTGCTGTCAACAAGAAAGTCATACCAAAGGCAGTGAGAGAAAAGAACGGACTGCTGACTGGGTTTCAGCAATTAGTCAGCTCTTCAGGCCTGGATATCTATTGGCCGGCATAATGCCGTTTAATTAATGACCTGATCCCCAAAAATTCCCCAAATTAAATGTTGCACTGCTGGCGGCTACTGCTAATAACACCACCAGGGCCGCGCCGCCGGCAACCAGTGCTATCGTTCCGCCAGGGTTGTTTACTCTTTCTTCAAGATTCACACCGTCAAATTGTGTCATAATCACATGACCCTGTTTATCTATCGTGAAAATAATATACCTTTTATACCTGCTAAACCCCGTGACAGTAACTGTTTTATTATTCATTTGCTCAACCGGCGAATGGTCGGTAAAAGCACCTTTCGTATCAAATTTGTACAGCCACTCTCGGTGCCGTCTCCATTGGTCTTTTTTTCTGCCGGCATTCCAAATTTGCCAATTACATCCTGTTTGCTTTGATACCGGTTCATTACCTGTTCATGCGTATACAAAACTTTTGTGCAGCTGAACAGCGATAGCATACTTAGGAATGCCAGTCCTTTGATGAGATTTTTCATGTCATTTTCGTTTAAAGTGATTTTTAATTTATGGCAGCGACAGGCTGAATGGTGAAATAATTTTTGAGCATTTCCAGCTGATCCGTATTGATCAGGTCGACACCGCAGCGTAACAATTCGTCCCAAACCTTCTTTTTTTCGGGTGAGGCCCATAATCTAACTTTCGCTCCCATCTTGTGTGCCAAGGCAACATAAGTCAATAATTTCTGTCTTTCGGAGTTTGATAGGGTGTCCTTTCCATTCCATTTGAGCAACTGCGAGTACTTGCAACTTGCCATCGCGAACACATTGTGATTGACCGAATCGCCATGCATTGTACGCAGGTCCTCATCAATAAATGCCAGGCGGCTTTGCGCATTTTCAATTAAGTCGTAGGGTTTATCACCGGATAATACCACTGTTACGGCTCCGTAAATTATTTTACCATTCTCATAACGGGTCAACATCCACGCGTATTTTTCCAGGAGCGGCTTTAGCACCTCATAGGTATTGTCGCCATTTGTTTTAATGTCGATCATCAATATGATTGGGCTGCTGTATCCGGCGTATACACGTCCGTTGTTTTCGCCTATCCTTTTTGCCAGCGGCTCCAGGTAAAGAGCTTCCAGTGTCCGATGCCCCTTAAAATATGGGAAAATATGAGCGACGATCAGTTTGCCATTCTTCAGGAATATATCGGCTTCGATATTGGCAAAGCCATTCCCCAGCGCATCAAACAAAGGATGTTTGTGGAGGTAGTCGTTGTGGGCAAAACCGTGTGGAATTGGGGTTGTGGTATAGGCAAAAGCCGAATCGCGATTTAATTGCTGGGCATTTGCGTTGCTAAAATTTAAGCAAAGGAATGTTAATGACAGGCAAGCGAATGCCAGTCCCGTGATGAGACTTTTCATTGTGCTAAGTTTTTAATATCTGTGAAGGATTTGTTTAGAACTTTATTCTGAAGGCTATGGCGGGGTAGCTAAACCGGCGCTGGCTCGGAGATCCCAGTAAAACCTTTTCTTTGGCCAATGCCAGGAGGGCTGTTTTTTTGTTGTTGCCCGGCGAAATAAAGAGGGGGATCGTAGTTAGCGACACCAGGCTCTTAAACAGGCCCGACTTTGATCTTTTATCAGAATTAAACCGGTCTGAAAAAAAACCGCTGGTATAATTAATATATGTAACGGCAGCGGGTGAAAAGTTGGTAGTGTTAGTGAAACTATTTCTCACCGTGTTCAAACGGTAGGCATCATTCATTGAAACGGAAGTATCAACTTTCGCTGCGGTGGCGGGTTGGGTTGAAAGGAAAAGTATTTTTAGGATGCCTGCCAGTATTAATAATTGTTTTTTCATGATAATAAGTTTTAAGGGTGTTTATGGTTGCTTTTATTATTTTCAGTGCTATTGCTGAAGTAAAGCTATCGCCATAATGAGTCCATTTAAAACTGTAAAATCATTGATTAACAGTATGTTAAGTAAAAATCAATACCTGGTGTGTCGCATATAAAAAGTGAAGTATTTATTACTATATTTAGTAGCTTAAAACCCCCTATTAGTATTTTTTGCAAATAATACCCCTGAGATTAATAGTTAATACCTAAAAATTTAACCTTAAATCAGGAGCGATGGATACTAACCATACCCAGCAATTGTTTTTCAACCACATCAAGTCTATACTGCCGGCCCATCTTTCTTTTGTTGACGAAGTGGCTGAATTACTGAATATTAGCAATGACAGCGCCTATCGGCGTATCAGGGGCGAGAAACCATTAGGGCTGGATGAGTTACAGGTGCTTTGTAATAAATACCAGGTTTCGCTCGACCAGTTATTGCATATCAAAACAAACACCGTCATATTTACAGATGACAGGGTCGATCATTATTCCCAGGGGTTTAATAAATGGCTGCAGTTTGTTGCAAATATGCTGGCGGTATTCAACGGGCTCCAAAACCCGAAAATGTACTGGTTCAGCAAGGATCTGCCGGCTTATGCTTTCATACCTTTCCCCGAATTAACCGCCTTTAAATTCTTTTTCTGGAAACGCACCTTATTAGGTTACCCGGAACTTGCCAGGCAAAAATTTAATGGGGTTGAAGCTGATACCGAAGCGATTGAAATAGCAAAAAAGATCGATGAATTGTATACCAAAATGCCCACGATAGATATATGGAGCAGGGATAGCATTAATGCCACCATCAGCCAGATAGAATTTTACAGGGAGGCAAATGTTTTTACCAATAATGATGTTGTGCTCAAAATATATTCGCAATTGGAAGAACTGGTGTCGCACCTGGAGTTACAGGCCGAAACCGGGAAGAAGCTATTATACAACAAACCCGATTTGTGCACTACAGTATCTTATGATGCTTACATTAATGAAACGCTCACTGGAGACAATACGATTTTCGTGCAGAGCGATAACCGGCAGATCACCTTTATCAATCATAACGGGTTGAATTTCATGTCGACACAAGACGCGGGGTTTTGTGAGTTCACCCATAAACACCTGGAAAATGTGATCCGTAAATCAACACATATCAGCATTGTGGGCGAAAAAGAACGAAGTATGTTCTTCCATAAACTAAGGGCAGAAATTAACGAACGGGTGAAGAATATCAGCTAACTGTTCTATTCTTTAAATAACAGCATTAAGCCGGTAAACCCGTTCAAACATAATTAACCGGCGGTTTACTGAACTTAATGCTGCTGCCCTGTAAATCAAATTACCTGCTAAGCGCAGTTTTCTCCGTCGCCATCATGCTTTCAATGGGATCGCCAACTTTATGGCCTGCGTTGGCTTTAAAATCAAACCCCAATAATTTTGAGATGGTTTGGGCCAATTGCTTGTGGTAGGTTGTAGTTTGTGCTCTGATTACACCTTGGGATGGCGTATCGGGTCCGATAACTGCCACCCAGGTCTGGCCCGAATCCTTTATCCAGAAGCCATGGCTCCGCCACCCGGCGCATGTCATATCCCCCCGGCCATGATCGCAGGTTACTATTAAGGTCGTCTTGTCCTTGTATGTGGGGTCAGTTTGCAGGTATTGCCATAGTTCCCGTAAATAGTCATCTTCCTGGTGTGCCTGGGTCAGGTACATCTGGTAGTTACCGGCATGGGCCAAATCATCTGTTTCATCAAAGGAAAAGTATAATACCCGTGGCTTATATTGTTTTAAATATTCCTTACCAAACTCGTAGGTCATAAAGTCGATGCGGGTATCTCCCAGGTAATGGGGCCCTTTATGCTGGAGTTCATTAAGATATTTTAAACGTTCGCCGGCCGTGCTATCCTCAAAATCAGTGTACCCCGCATTTACCATTAAACCCGAACGCTTAACATTTAAAATTGCAGGAAAAATTTCCCAGGAGGCGAAAACAGCGACCTTATTCTCGAAACCTTTTTGTTTATTAAGGTACTCAAGCACATTGGTGTTAGGATTTTGCACTGCATTATTACTATTTATCCATATATCCGTGAAACCGGTAAATATTTCATTATAGCCGGGATATGAAAAATGATAGGTATTGGCTACCTCATCGCGGTTACCCATGTCACGGTCCCCATACAACTGCCCCCCGGATACCATGGTCGACCACATGAATGGCATCAAAAGCTTACGGCGTTCAACTGCAGTTTCGGCCCAGAATTTTTCCCGTATCTCGCTTTTGTTGTTTGTGTATTTGGACTTGATTAAGTCTCGGTCTGCACCCCGGTACAGTTCCTGCCAGCGGAAACCATCCAGCGTAACAATTACCACATTTTGTGTTTTATAGTTTTGCGCAAATAGCTGCGGCATCATTCCAAATGTTAAAAGTAACAAGTAGAATTTCTTCATAAATAAATACAGAGACGTTTTCATGATTTAAGTTTTAAAGGTTAATAGCAACATTTATGAAGTAAAACTACAGTTGCAAAACACCGACCAGAAACGGGTAAATGGCTGCTATAAAGGAGATTAAGTAAATAGTAATACACCTGGCCATATGTTGGAATATCCACCGCAATTTTTACTAAACGCGATGCGGATTGATCATGATTGGTATTTTTTGCAAATAATAAGGGGCGGTTAATCCCTATTATCTAAAAAAACTCCGCCCTTTTTAAGCATCCCTATGGTGTGGAAAACTCAAATCTTCCCTAATTTTATGCCATGCAAGAATGCACTCCCGCCCTGCTAAAAACTTTTGAGGCGCTGACCGATGTGCCGGAGGATCAGCTGCAGTGGCTGATTGACCACAGCTCGTGTAATATGTTAGCCGATGGCGATCTGCTTACTGAGCAAGGCCAACCCATAGCGGGGCCTCATTTTATTATTCAGGGAGGCGTCAGGATGTACATGCTGCAAAACGGCGCCTTACGCGATGTAGGCTCATTCGGTGTGGGAAGCATTACCGGCTATCTGCCATTTTCCAGGGGTAAGATAGCCACGGTGAATAGCCAGGCGACCGGTGAAACTCAAATACTATCATTTGATACGGCACTGGTCGGCGATATGATCCGGACCCAGTTCGAACTTACCCAGGCGCTGGTACATGTAATGACCAACCGGGTGCGCACTTTTACCGCACTACAGCAACAGAATGAAAAGATGATGGCGCTGGGCAAGCTCTCGGCAGGTTTGGCGCACGAGCTGAATAATCCGGCCTCGGCCATTGTGCGCGATTCGGATTCGCTGCTAAAACACCTGAAAATGCAGCCCGGCGATTTCAAATCCGTTATTGCCATCCGCATGGAGCCCGAGCAGGTTGATGCTGTCAGCGAAATATTATTCCGCGTATTGGATGACCGGCAGCCCCCTAAACTTACGCTCCGCCAGCGCTCTGAAAAAGAGGACGAGCTAAATGACCTGTTCGATGAAATGGGGATTATCAGCGAAGTGGATACCGTTGAAAACTTTGTAGAATTTGGTTTTCAGCCGGAAGACGTGCGCGCCTTTGGCAATCATATCCCCAGGCAATTCTTATCGCCGGTACTTAACTGGATAAATAACCTGCTGGTAACCGAAAAAATGGTGGAGGATATTGGTGAATCGTCAAAACGTATAGCTGAGCTGGTGAGTTCTGTAAAAACCTTTACGCATATGGACCAGGCGCCGGATAAGCAATATGCCGACATCCGTATTGGCATCCGTAATACATTAACGATGCTGGGTTACAAGCTGAAAAAGGGTAATATCACCCTGGTTGAGGAATTTGACGATACTTTGCCGCCTGTTAAGGCATACATCGGCGAACTGAACCAGGTATGGACCAACCTTATTGACAACGCGCTGGATGCGATGGAAACCAACGGCAAGGGCACACTGACGATCAAAACGGTTAAAGATCGCGGATTTGTGCAGGTAAATATTATTGACGATGGCCCGGGTATACCCGCGGACATTCAATCCCGTATTTTTGAACCATTTTTTACAACCAAGGAAATGGGCAAAGGCACGGGGCTCGGGCTTGAAGTGGTACAGCGCATCATCACGCAGCAGCACAATGGCTCCATCAAAGTAAAATCAGAGCCGGGACATACCGAGTTTGTCGTGTGTTTCCCGATCGATGGTTAAATAAGCAACTAACTATGAACAAGCCCATCATATTTTCTATCGACGATGATCAGCAGGTATCCCGTGCCATAGGCCGCGACCTCAAAACACAATATAATTCCGATTATAAGGTGATCAGTACCACATCGGCAATCGAGGCGCTGGAGGCCCTTACCGATATGAAGAATAGCGGCGACACCATCGCCATGTTCCTGGTCGATCAGCGTATGCCCGAAATGGAAGGGGTTGACTTTTTGGAGAAGGCCATCAAAATATATCCTAATGCTAAAAGGGTATTGCTTACGGCTTATTCCGACACCGACGCCGCTATTAAAGCGATCAATTCCGTGCAGTTGGATTATTACCTGACCAAGCCCTGGAACCCACCCGAAGAAAAATTGTACCCCGTAATCGACGACCTGCTTGATGACTGGCATAGCGATTACATACCCGATTTCAAAGGAATTAAGCTGATAGGCTATCAATTTTCGCCCAAATCACACGAGATCAAGGATTTTCTTGCGGGGAACCTGATACCCTATCGGTGGTACGATATTGAAACCAATCCTGAAGGCAAAATACTGCTCGAGACAAATAAACTGAGCGTCAACGATCTGCCCCTCATTATTTTTGAGGATGGCAGTTGTACAGGTAAACCAACTATCAGACAAATAGCCGAAAAAGCGAGCCTCAGCCCGCAGATAACCAATGAGATCTATGACGTGGTGATTATCGGGGCAGGGCCCGCCGGCCTGGCTGCGGCAGTTTATGGATCGTCCGAGGGTTTAAAAACGCTGCTCATCGAACGCCGCGCACCCGGCGGACAAGCCGGGACGAGCTCACGAATTGAAAATTACCTGGGTTTCCCGGCAGGCTTAAGCGGATCCGATCTTACGCGCCGCGCCATCACACAGGCCACCAGGCTGGGGGCTGAGTTCCTGTCCCCGCATTCAGTAAAGGACATCCGGCAAAAAGACGGCTACAAAACCATTGTGCTGGACGACGGACCGGAAATAGTGAGCCGCTCGGTTGTGATTACCACCGGGGTCGATTACCGTAAGCTCGAAGTAAAAGGTATAGAAAAGTTTACGGGCGCGGGCATTTATTACGGTTCGGCTATGACCGAAGCCGCGGCCTGCAAGGATAAAGACGTGTTTGTTATCGGCGGGGGTAACTCAGCCGGACAGGCATCGATGTATCTCTCGAAATTCGCGCGGAAAGTGCATATCATTATCCGGCGAGACGACCTGACCCCAACCATGTCGGCCTACCTCATCAACCAGATCGATCAAACAGCCAATATCGAAGTTTTACCTAATACTGAAATATGCGAAGCTGACGGTATCGAATGCCTGGAGCGACTAACACTCATTAATATCAAAACGCAGGAAAAAACCACCTATGATGCCAGCGCGCTGTATATTTTTATTGGCGCCAGGCCTTATACCGACTGGATAAAATTAGATATCATCAAAGACGGCAAGGAATTTATCGAGACCGGCCGCGACCTGGTTAGTTATGATACCTTTCCGAAGGTATGGAAGCTTAAACGCGACCCATTCCTGCTCGAAACAAGCTGCCCCGGCGTTTTTGCGGCGGGCGATGTTCGCGCCGGTGCGATGAACCGCGTGGCCTCCGCTGTTGGCGAAGGCTCAATGGCCATAAGCTTTGTACATAAATATTTAGCTGAAGTTTAATATTTTATAAAGAATTAACACCATGGAAGATCAGATCTGCAAACACCTGCTTGCCATCAAACACCTGAAACATCCCAAGGACTATGTGTGCGAAGAATGTATCAAACACAATGGCACATGGGTACACCTTCGTACCTGCCAGGAATGCGGCGTTACGCTTTGCTGTGATAGCTCGCCTGCACAGCACGCTTCCAAACACGCACACAAAGCAGGCCACCCCGTAGTCATATCGGCCGAACCGGGCGAACGCTGGCTTTGGTGCTATGTCGACGAGGAAATGGTGGAGTATTAGTTCGAAGTCTAAAGTCTTGAGTCTAAAGGCATTTCTTTATTTGACTTAAGACTCAGGACTTAAGACTTTAGACTTAATTGTAACGTCCCTTTCTTTGCGGGTTGTCTATAAACCATGTCAGGAATATCTTCTGCTCCGTTCGGTTTGAAAACTGGGGAGCAAAATTCTTCAGGTAGCGGTCGTCGTAATATTGAAAATGCTCAAACCCGGCGCTTAAATTTTTAAGCAATTTCACGTTGATCCTTGGCCTTAATATGGCGATGTAGTTATTACCTGCCGGGCCGACGAATGTATGCAATATGTAATAGTAGTACGTCAGCGAAAGGTTCACGTAATTGCCCAGGTTAAGGGTAGTCTCATATTTTGCTTCCAGGCCATCATTGTAGGTGTAATCGCGTACCTGCGATGTATCAGGTCCGAACCGGGTGCTGTTACCTGCAAGCGGTATGCCCGCTACGTGGAAGTTGGTATAAAACACAATGCTTTTGGTGATGGGCCATTTGGTGATGAGCCCGCCGCCAAAGCCAATCGCGCCTAACTCGAATGTCATATTATCCCAGTAATCGTAATATTGAAAAACGCCGTACAGTACTGATAGCTTTCCGATCTGTGCATTGTTGCCAAACAAAACACCATATCCTAAAACGTTGTCTAATATTTTACGGCCGACCCCAAAACTGAATTCGGTTCTGAACCGGAAAAGATCAAATGGCTTGCGGTGAATATCTTCGAACGGGTTGCCATAGTCTAACTGGAAGTTGATCATCGCGTTGGTCGGGCCCCCTTTGAATATGGTTTTATCTTCGACGTTGATCTTGTGTATACCGGCTGATATCATTACGTCCAACGGCTCGGTTTGGTAAGCCTCGGTTGAAGTATGCCTGAAGCTTTTACCCTGGAGTAGCCGGTTAAACCCACGGACAGGGTCTATTACGCCGGCGAGTAATTCACGGAAGAACCGTTCGCTTCCATAGGTCCGGTCATCCAAAATATCGGAGCTTAAGCGGTAAAATATCTCGCCGAGGAATTCGCCGTTCACCGGGGTATTGATCACATCATTAAGCGATGGCCGGGTATTTTCGCCGAAATATTCCCACATCACGCTGCCACCTATAGCAAAGGGGATCGACTGCCAATAATTGTACCCCTGCGATCGTGCGGCGTTGAAATATAATGAACCGGAATACGGGTGGCCAATAAAATTGATCCCAAAGCGGTCGTCATCCCATTCCCACCCCTTATTGATATTATAATTCCATGTAGAGGGACCTATATGCGAGAAATCAGCATTCAATACAAATCGGTCGACCGACCAAATAAATGCGTTGATGCCGAAAATCTGGACGACCGGCTTCCACAGCGGGTAGGTGCGGTTGAAATTTTTATCATCGTTCAGCAGGTTGCCGTAACGGTTTCGGTAGGTGGTGTCAACAAACGGGCTTCTTGCCGGCTGGTTGCCAATAGTGTCTGAAAGATATTGCTTTTTTACGGCCTTAAATTCCTTTACCTGCTCATTTGCTGTTCCTTCGCCGGCTTTAATGGTATCGATACGGGGCAGCTTTAGCTTTGCCGGGAACACAGAATCAATAGGCTGTGTCTTTACGGAATCACCAGGCTGCGCTTTTTGGCCGAATACCGAAACTGAAATAGGAAGAAATAAGCAAAAAAGCAGGACAGGTTTTCTCTGGAGTGAAGAAAAACCTAGCAGGACAAAGAGCGCCAAAGCAAATACACTGATGTAAATGCCTGTCATAGTTAGTGTTAGTTAATTCTACCATATAACTTCAAATTATGATAAAGTGTTTGAGTTTGTAATAAGGCGCCATTGTTTTAAAACAAAAAACGCCCTCCCCGCACCGGGAGGACGCTCTCATTCACACGTTTTACATAAGTTTTATTCGCTGGAAACGGGCACGTCAGTCATAATATACTGCATTTGGATAGAACTTTCAAGGTCGTCGAAAGTGGCAGCGCCTGGTATGGTATGCAGCCAGGTTTCGCCGTCGAGTTCCTCATATTCAACTTTCGCTCCGTAACGCCACTGTATCAGGTGATAGTTCCACGTGATGGTTGTGATCTTTGCCCCATTTCTCAGAAGTTCCACCACTTCGTCCTTGCCGGTTTTTACGCCTTTCCCAAAACCTTCAGCGGCCGGGTGAAGGAACACATCTGTAATGTGTTCATCTTCACCTTCTTTTATTTTCCATATCCCGGATATATAGTAATCCCAATTTTCCATACGGCGCGGCACAACTTAAAGTAAGCAACAAAATGCTAATGTAGTGCAAAAAGTATTACGTGTCTACCCGTTTTTTAACGGTATTTTTCGGGGTGTATTAACGCCGTCAGTTTGCTGCCCCGGCTGCTGCTTCCATTTCCATCTCGTCAGCGCTCGGTCCATAGCTACCAGGGATGGGCACATCAAGCAGACGCAGAAAAACTCCTAATTGCGCACGGTGGTGCACGGTCTGGCAATACGCAGCCCTGATCACCTCCGCTTTGGTCGATGTGAAATACACCTGGTCGCCGTTGCGCATCGTCCAGCTTTGCTCCAGCACGTCCTCATTGGTATTCGCGAGCGCTTCGCGCCCCTCCTGGTATGACTTTTCAAAAAATTCCAGCAGATCAGCAGTATTACTGATCATCGGCTCTTTATGCATCGATGTTGCGAAATCGAGTTCGTCGTCGCATATCGCCATTTGCACCCACGATGGGATATCGGCAATATGCGTAGCCAGCCGGCGGACGGTCATACTTTTGGGGTGCGGCTGCCAGTCGTACTGATCGTCGGGTACACAGGCTAACATTTTGCGGGTGGTTTCAGCTTCCTGGTCAAATTCCTTTAATAACATTTTGATGATTTCCATAACTGTTGATTTTTAGTTTGCAAATCAAAGTAACCGCACGTTTGTGACAACATTATGTCAGCAGAGTTTCAGATTATCAAAATATATTTTAGCAAAAGCATAGTTTGTTAATTTTATCGCATGATCATTCGCCGCGCTATCCTTTCCGATGTCCCATTTATCATGCAGGTGATAGCTGATGTGGTTCCTGCCATGCGGGAATCGGGCAATTACCAGTGGGACAACACTTATCCGAACGCGGCCGTCTTTGAGGAAGACATCGCAGTGGACCAATTATGGGTGGCTGATTATGAAGGTGAAATAGCCGGTGTAGCCGCGATCACTACAGAGCAATACCCTGAATATGCCAGCGTTGGGCTCGACATAGGCGAAACAGCTATTGTCGTTCACCGGCTCGCGGTAAGTATGCGCTTTCGCTGCAAAGGCGTTGCAGCCGCGCTGATGCAGGAGGCTGAATCCGAGGCTTTGAGGCGGGGCATCAAAACCCTGCGCATTGATACCAATACGGCGAACCAGGCGACGCAAAAGCTGTTCCCCAAAATGGGCTATGTATTCGCCGGGGAAATGAACTTAGGCTTCAGACCCGGGCTGCGTTTCTATTGCTACGAGAAAAGGCTGGATGAGGAATGATCTCTTCCTGCCATATCAGCAAATCGCCATTATAACCGCTTGATTTAAAGCCAAGTATTCGTTAAAGTAAAGTAATTTCCCTATAACGATAAATTGTTTCTAAAGTGTACTAATTTTCGGTCAGTTCTTTGTTTTTATGAATAAAAGTTTTGTACATTGTATCCCCTGATCCATGAAACTAAACTTATTTGAGACTATTATGCATGCTTTAAGTGTGGGCAACTGGCTACAGAATGCCACGTTCTATTTTCTTTTGCTGGCGATGACTCATGTGGTTCTGTTCCAATCAAAACTCGGACAATTCAGGTTACGCTCAGACATCGCTGACGCGGATATTGAATAATTGTCGTTAAAAGTAACCAGAAGATTTCTGATCAAATAAAAAGCCCGGCTGCGAGATTGCCGGGCTTTTCCGTTCAGTAAACCGGGTTACTTTTTCGGTGGTTTCTTTGAAGTGTCCTTCCGCATAGTGTCTCTCTTCATCTTGTGCTTTTTAGTGGTATCCTGTTTCATAACAGGAGTTTCAGCCGCGGCGAAGGCCCCCAATGCAAATGTTGACAACATCAATACTGCAATTAGCTTTTTCATAGTGGTTGTAATTTAAGTTAATCAAATAGACAATTAAAGGAAGCAACAGGTTAATTTTTATAATGTTTCGATTAAATATGTTAATTTTTGTGAAATTTCCTAATTCGAAAATAGAGCTTATCAAGACATTTCAAATTGGTGCGTTGTAAAATTCTTGTTCGTTATCTGCGCAATAGTTCCGGTTTTGCTACATTTACCCAATCACATCAAACTGGTCTTATGAGAAAAATATTCATCCTGCCTGTCCTGCTACTGGCATACAGCTGCGTATTTGCACAAACAAACAATACTCTCAGTAAAAAGGAGGAGAAACAAGGCTGGCACCTGTTATTTGATGGGTCAACCACCAAGGGCTGGCATAATTACCTTAAACCTTCCGCAAGTCCAGCCTGGAGCGTTAAAGACGGTGAGCTGCAGCTTGACCCAACGATGAAAGACGGCCAGGGCGACCTTGTGACCGATGGGGAGTATGAGAATTTCGAACTTTCAATCGATTGGAACATTGCCGAAGAAGGCAACAGCGGTATCATGTTCGTTGTGCGCGAGGACCCGCAATACAAATACACTTTTATTACCGGCCCCGAGTACCAACTGCTGGATGACAAAAAAGCTGACGACAACAAGCAGGCCAACCACCTGGCAGGCTCGCTATATGACATCATTGCACCGCCAAAAGAAGCCGAAAACCCGGCAGGCCAATGGAACCATACCGTGATCAGGCTGAAGGACGGGGAGCTTACCTTCTGGCTGAACGGGGTTCAAACCGTAAAAACGCATATGTGGGATGCAAACTGGACCGGCCTGGTCGCTAAAAGTAAATTCAAAAACTGGAAAGGTTTTGCTGAATACCATAAAGGCCATATAGCCCTGCAGGACCACGGCTATCATATAGCATTTCGTAACGTCAAGATCCGCGAATTATAAGAGGAAAAACGGCATCCTGTACTTAACCGGCACGAAACAATTTGTACCGCTAAACGTATAAATGTTTGGTGCCGATTAAAGTATTTTAACTTGAAAAAAATTTTCCTCTTCCTGTCTATTGCCGCAGCGGCAATTTATGGTTGCAAAAAGGATTCGGGAACGAAAGTTAACGTGAATTCTTCTGATGTAGCGATTATCAATAGCGAACTGAAAGGTCTTTGGCTGTACCCCACAGATGCCCAGACGGTAACTGATATTAGCGGCTCATTACTTGCGTCCAATGGTTATGTTCCCGCACCGGCTTTGCAGTTTGATGGCGGCTCGGGTGTTACGATCATCTCTAACCTGCAAATTAAAAGCCAGGGAACCTACCAACTGAGTACTAAAAATGGTTTAATATATCTCGACATCACCGATTCGAAAGGGAACGATATAACCTACCAGGTTTTGCAGATCAATAGCCAGACCCTTGAACTTGTTTCCAAAGCACCGTATACCTATTACAACAACAGTACGCCTGAGCCTGCTGAGGCCGTCTCAGATATCATCCTGCAAAAACAATCCTCGGCCGACGTTACGGCAAGCCTGGTAAAGGTGGTGGTGATAAGCGGCACGGCATTTAATGTCGATATATTTGAAACCAATACAAAAGGTGCTGATACTGCGATGCTGCTCGACAGCAGGCAAGATATTAAAGGTGCCTACACTTTTGCATTCCCGGCTAAAACAGGCGATCAGCTGAACGCCCAGACCACCGCGGATTATTCGCAATCTGCATTTTATGTATATTATAATGGGATACCAATGTCAGGCAGCGTGAGTGCCGCAGCCCCGGGCTTTAAAACTACCAGCGGGTGGTTGGTCCCCTGAGCTTTTTCTTAAAAAATCACTGTAACCTAAAGCAATTCTTTTCGTAAAACTATACAGGAAAGCTCTTTTCCCGTCCAGGTTTTAACGTATTTAAGTTAAGGGTTATGAATATCGCTTTACTTTTTTTAGCTACCGGGGTAATTCTCATTTACTTTATTGCCCGTTATGAAAACAAGAATAAGAACGAAGTAGCGGACATATTGCGCGCCAACAGGAATGTTCCGCCGCTTTTCATGCTCCGGTCAGCAGAACTTAAGGTAAATGCCATCAAAGCGGCGTTAAATAATCCCGCAACGGCCGCCCTCGCCGGTGATGCCGAAGTAACCAGGATGCAAAAGGAACTTGAGCGTTTGATGAACGGTTATAAGGACCGGGAGATCACCCTTGCAATCTACTATTCAAAGCTCGGCGCATTGCTTATCGCTGTTAATGACCTGAAAGGTGTGCGGGCCGAAGCAGAACTTTCTTAAATTATTAGTTTTTCGTAAGATTTCAGTCAAACATTATCAGGCTGTTACACGTTATTTCGCTTTTGTAAAGGCATTCTTTATTATTGCGTCATGACCGACGATGGTATTGTAAAACGGCTTAAGATCATTGTGAAAGAGCACGGCGGTCAGCTCGCACTCGCTAATGCCATAGGCGTCGACCAGGGCTTCATCAGCAAGGTCATCAACCGCAAGCAGGAAGTAAGCTATTACCTCATCCGCAAGCTCTGTTTCCAGCTTAAATATTCCCCCGAATGGCTCATTATCGGCACCGGTGAAAAGAAACTCGACAAACCGGATTCTGCCAAACTAATTACCGAAATACAAATGCTGCGTACCGAGGTCGATATCCTGCACGCCCGCATGCGCGTATTCGAGATCGAATTGAACGAGCTGAAAGCCGGCGCCTCCGGCAAAAAAGCTGCAGGATAATGTGTAAATGTACAGATGTGCGAATATGCAGATGTGCAAATTATTAGCCCGACCTTTGATTTTTGATCCTGACTTCTGACCTCCGGCTCCTAGCATCCTAAAATATACGTTTAAACACGCAATAGATAGTTTTGTCGAATTAAATTCATTTTTCAAATTTACTCATTGAATTTTATTCATTATAGAGGTACATTTACTGAATTACAACGGAAACAGAACTAATGCTTGATAAAACCGACCTGCACATCCTGAGGTTGATGCAGGACAATGCGCGCATCAGCAATGCAGACATGGCACGCGAGCTGGGCATGGCGCCTTCCGGCGTTCTTGAGCGTGTAAAAAAACTGGAGCAGAAAGGCGTGATAGAACAATTTACCACGCGCATTAACCCCGGTGCGTTAAAGCAAAAAATGCTGGCATTCATATTCATGAAAGCGGCTGATGGGCCGGGCTGCACCGATACGGCTAAAGCATTGGCGCGCATACCAGAGGTTCAGGAAGTTCATCATATTGCCGGAGACGATTGCTATTTAGTGAAGGTGCGTACTTATGATGCATCAACACTGGTGGGCCTGATGCGCAACGAGTTCAGCAAGATCCCTAACCTGTTGAGCACACGTACTACCATCGTTCTCGAAACGGTGAAAGAACAACAACAATTAGTAATACCCGAAAACTAAAAATTTATGGCGCCCGCTCAAAATAGATCCGCCTCTCCAGTAATGGTCGTCATTGCTTTTGCGACGGTGTACCTGGTTTGGGGCTCAACTTATTTCTTCATCCGTATGGCAGTGCAGGGCATGCCGCCCCTTTTGCTGGGCGCGCTGCGCTTTACCACGGCCGGCCTGCTGATGCTGACCTGGTGCATTATCAGAGGTGAAAAAATATTTATAAAGAAAAGTCTTATTAATTCGGCCATTGTCGGTATACTGCTTCTTTGCGTTGGCAATGGTATAGTGATATGGGTAGAGCAAACACTGCCAAGCGCCATGGTCGCTATCCTGGTGTCCGCAGCGCCAATATGGTTTGTGCTGCTGGACAAACAAAACTGGAGGGTAAATTTCAGAAGCAGGTCGACCATAGCAGGGTTGATCATCGGCTTTATCGGTGTGATACTGCTTTTCGGCGAACAACTAAATGGCATTTTAGGCGCCGGCGACTTCAGCGCGAAAATATTCCCGATGCTGCTGCTGATCATAGGCTCTGTTTCCTGGTCGGGCGGATCGATCTACGCCAAACATCACCCGAGCAAAGCCTCCGACGCCGTAAATGTTGCCTGGCAGATGATCATCGCGGGATTATTATTTTTCCCGGGTAGTCTATTGAACCACGAATTCAGCGCCTTAAACCTGGCGGCAATTCCGACCAGATCCTGGCTGGCCCTGGTCTATCTTATCCTCTTCGGTTCAATCGCCGCTTACAGTGCTTATGTATGGCTTTTGAAAGTAAGGCCGGCTACACAGGTAAGTACGTATGCTTATGTCAACCCGGTGATCGCGGTTATCCTGGGGGCCTTTTTTGCCGGAGAGCATATTTCGCTGGTGCAGTTGGCAGGCTTATTTGTTATCCTCGGCAGCGTCCTGCTTATCAATTTGAGCAAATACAGGAAACAGAAAAAGAATGAAGCATTTGCTGCCCGGCAGTATACACCAGACTACGATAAAGTGTTGAAGGAAAATAACAAAAAAGTAGACGCGTTAAAGGAAAACTAGAACCATATCCCCTATTCCACGAAGTGCCTTTGTGTAATTTTTTCAATAGTGTTGGGCGTCAGCGGTTTGCTGATCACCGACCTCACAAAGGGGTACTGTTCCGCATGTTCGCTATCCTCGACCCGCAGAGACGAAGTAAGCACATGCACTTTAATGTTCTTTTTTACGGCGGATGATATGGCCTGCATACGTTCGAGAAAATCCCAGCCGGTGAACATGGGCATGTTCAAGTCGAGCAGGATCACATCAGGCAATTTTTCGGGCTTATTGCCATTCTCCTCAATATAGTCCAGTATCAGCGAACCGTCGACAGCGTACGTAGTGGTATCGAAGTATTCGTTGCCACGCATCATGTGTTTGATAAGAAAATGATCAATAGGATCATCGTCAATAACTACCAGCTTTTTCATAGGTTTGATCGCAGTTTGGTTAATAGCAACTACGTGAATATAAAACAATTAACTATTGCTTTGTTTGTATTAACCTTTGAAAAAATATCGCTGCTTAACTTAACTTTTACGATAAAACGCTGGCGTGCAACATACTGAGATTTTTATCTAAAGTGCAATGAAGGTCATATAAACAGATAATCCAGGTCGCCGGAAAGGACATGCATTTTTACGTTGGCTATGGCTTTGATGACTCCCTGCCGGTAAATATTGCTATCAAAACATTCCGGGTTGCTTACCGGCAGTTTTTCTTCTTCATACAGGCACAGCAGCAGGTTCGACTTTGATTGCGCGTTTTGCAAACATTTCTGGTAGATGGTGTGGTATGCCAGGTCGGTGTCGAACATGGCCTGGAAACTGCCGAGCATAAACAACTCTTTATACTTTGGCAACTTATATTTCTCAATATCAAGCTCTTGAAGCAGTTTAAGGAAGTATTCAGAGGCTTTGTTCAAAGCCTTGTTAGGTTTAGGTGCGAATATTGTCATCGGGGGCGATAATGGTCCGCAACAAACATAAACTATTGACTGCATTGAAAAAACCGTGTTTTCACGGTATTTTCCAAGTGTTTTCACGGGGCGGCCAGGAACCACAAGATTTGACAACTTTTGAAAAGTTGTCAAATCTGCCACAGGTACAGATCAAACACAACAGGAATTCGACAATTTATTTGATATTAGCATTGAACAAATCATCATCGCTATGAACAGGAACATTGGCATTATTCTTATCGTTATCGGCGCGGCTATGCTTATCTGGTCGGGATTTTCATATACCACCAGGGAAAAGGTAGTCGACATAGGCCCCCTGCAGGTAGAAGCAAATAAAAAACACAATGTAACCTGGCCGCCATACGTAGGAGCTATTTTCCTCGTAGGCGGGATCATTGTTTTAGTTACCGCAAAAAAGTCGAGCTAGAACCTGAATGGATACACAACTAACTAACATTCTGCAAGTAGATGATCTGAACGTTTTTTACGATAGTTTCCAGGCCGTTAAGGACGTTTCGTTCCACGTAAAGCAAGGCGAAATATTCGGTCTGCTCGGGCCAAATGGCGCCGGTAAAACCAGTACACTGAGTGCGGTGGAGGGTCTTATCAAACAGCAATCGGGAACGGTTACGGTCGCCGGTTATGACACCCTGAAACATCCATTGCATGCCAAAGCCGCAATGGGCGTTCAGTTGCAGGCCACCAGCTTTCAGCCCGAACTGAACGTATCAGAGATCCTGGAGCTCTACGCCAGCCTCTACGGACTGGATCTTACGCGCGAAAAATTGCAAAAGCTGCTTAAAGAGATCAACCTGGCTGAGGCCGAGAACAAAAGATTCGGACAGCTTTCGGGCGGGCAGCAGCAAAGGGTCTCGCTGGCAATTACTACGATACACGACCCTAAGCTGGTTTTATTGGATGAACCCACCTCGGGTCTTGATCCGCAATCGCGACGCCGGTTATGGTCGAGGATCGATGCCATACGCGAAAAAGGACACGGCGTGGTTTTGACAACGCACTCCATGGAAGAGGCCGAAGCCGTTTGCGACCGTATCAGCATCATTGATCATGGCCGTATTATTGAGACGGATACACCACAGGCATTGATAGACAAACACCGGGATGATCTCGCGGTGATAGCCGTATCGCGCCGCGGAAAGGTAACCCTGGAGGACGTATTTATCGCACTGACAGGTTTAGATATAAGGGGATAATTTATCATGAATCAAATGGAGATCGCTATACCCAAAACGTCCGCAGTAATGAAGGCATTACTGAAGGCCGATTACACCACGCTTTGGCGCAACCGCCGGGCAGTGATCCTGGTTATCCTGGTGCCGATGATCATTGTTTTTTCATGGAAAGGATTCGTTCGTATCGCGGGCGGAGCATTTGTGTTGTCCAACGCCATTACGCTTGGGCTTGTAGCCATCGGGCTGATGGGTTATACTAATTCTATAGCCCGCGACAGAGACAAAGGCGTGTTTCAAAGATTGCGCGTAACGCCTCTGCCCTTATGGGCTATTATGGCCAGCCGGCTGCTGGTGCAATTGTCGGTGATCATGATCTTAACCCTGGTGGTATTTATTTCAGGCTACCAATTTGATCATATCAGCATGCCTTTAGCCGGCTATGTTGTGACTCTTCTTACTTCGATAATTGGCGGTGCGGTATACCTGGCATTAGGACAGGCTATTGTTGGGCGAATTCAAAACGCCGAAACGGTTAACTCAACTTCAAGACTAATATACTTTGCATTTATTATGGTCGGGATCTTCGGCGAAGCGATTTCTGTCGCCGAGCCGGAAATGAAATGGTTGGGAAGTATAGTTACATGGACGCCTTATGGGACTGTAAAAGACATACTCGCCGGGAGCCTGGAGTTATCAAAATGGACTTCCCATACTACCCAGGCTTTGCTGCTCACAATTGGTTACACTATTGTATTTGCTACCCTAGGCATCAAATGGTTCAAATGGAGCACTAAGTGATTTCGAATGTCGAATTTGTAATTTCGAAATTGAACATTCGACATTCGAAATCAATCAACGTGGATCGTCACCGGCTGGTACTTTGGCTGCATACGTTTAATGGATTCAGCCATTCTCTTCACAAACATGTAGTTGGCCACCCCTCCTATCGCCCCGCCGACTACCGGTATCAGTCTCGAGGCTGTTCTCGATCCCAAACGCGTCATCATTCTTTCGGAAACACGTTCAAGTACATTTTTAGTGATCGCCACGCCGGCCTCCACCTGTAAGGCCGCAGCCATAATGGACAAAAATTCATCAAAGGTGATCTCATAAGCGCCGCGGGTATAATAAATGATACCCAGGGTAACCCGGATTTGCTGCGATACCAGGTTCACCAGATCGAGCGGTATGCCCACTGCAATGGTGAAAGCACCGCCGCCCCCGGCTATCGCGCCGCTGACGGCCGCCATCCGGGCACATTTCTCAATGAATTTATCCAATCCCATGCGGTCGACGCTTTGCTTAACACGCAGCTGGTCGACATTGGTGAAAAGCCTTTTGAAACCCACCTGCTGAAGATCCTGCACTTCAAGCCTGATGCTGGATACGATATTACCTACTTTGCTCATGGTCCTGGTTTTTATATGGATAACAGCCAAGTGCGCTGTTTTGTTGGATTTTAAGTCCCGATTGATTTCTGTTTCATTAATTTCTAAAAATCAATAGCTTAGTGTCAATCAAACTCAGCCTCAAATGAAACGATTTCTGTTGCCTGTCCTGGCGCTGCTATTCGCGGCATGCGGTCGCTCTAAAACTGATAACGATGTCATTAAGATAGGTAAGATCGATAACCTCCACTCCAACATACTGGGCGAGGACAGAAAGATATGGGTATATGTGCCCGATGGCGCTAAGGATACCAGCAAACGTTTCCCGGTGCTATACCTGCTGGATGGCGACGCGCATTTTTCGAGCGTGGTTGGCATGATACAAGAGTTAAGCGGCGTTAATGGCAATACCATTTGCCCGGATATGATCGTGGTGGGCATACCCAACACCGACCGTACGCGGGACCTGACTCCCACACATTCCCTTTTGATGCCTGACGGCTCGAAGCCACCGTTTCTTAAATCGTCAGGAGGCGGTGAGAAATTTACCGCTTTCCTGGAGAAAGAACTGATACCGCATATCGATTCGCTTTACCCGGCAGCGCCCTATAGAATGCTGACCGGGCATTCGTTTGGCGGATTGACGGTAATGAACGTCCTGGTCCACCATTCTGGTATGTTCAACGCATATATAGCGATAGATCCCAGCATGTGGTGGGACAAGCAAAAGCTGCTGGGACAGGCACGTGACGCTTTCAAACAGAACAACTATAAAGGGAAATCTTTATACCTGGGCGTCGCTAATACCATGCCCGCCAAAATGGATACGGTGCAGGTAAGGCTAGACACGACCGGCGGGACCTATCATATACGCTCTATACTGCAGCTAAAGGACCTGCTGCAGGAGGACAGTAAAAACAACGGACTGAACTTCAGCTACGCCTATTATAAGAATGATAACCACGGCTCCGTACCGCTCATCTCAGAATATGACGCCCTGCATTTCCTGTTCAGTTTTTACAGTATTCCGCAGGATATGAACGAAAAATTAGGCGATCCGAAAAGTAAATTCGATCCGGTGGCGGCACTTAACGCGCACTACGCTGATGTATCCGGCCATATGGGCTATAAGATATTGCCTGACGAAAATATGGTAAACCAGCTGGCCTACTATTATATGCAAAGCAAAGCGCCGGAAAAAGCCTACGCTATGTTTGCCATGAATATTAAAAATTATCCTAAAAGCGGGAATACATACGACGGTATGGGCGATTACTACGCCGACCAGAAGGACAAAACCAAAGCAATTGAGTATTATAAGAAAGCATTGTCCATTAACGACAATCCTGACACCAAAAAGAAACTGGATTCATTGGAGGAGAAAAAGTGAATGGTGAATAATGCATGGCGCATATGGAATAATTCATTGCTAACCCACTAGTCACTATTCACTATTGACTATTCACCATTCACTACCGTACCAATCGGTATTTTTATTATATTTGATACATGGGAAAAGCCGAACGCACTAAAGAATTCATCATTCAAAAAACCGCCCCCCTGTTCAATAAAAAGGGCTACGCCGGAACATCGCTTACCGACATGACCGACGCCACGGGGTTAACCAAGGGGTCGATCTACGGGAACTTTGATGATAAGGACGACGTCGCGCTCGCTGCTTTTGATCACAACATGAATAAGCTGATCGGCCAGGTACGTGAAATACAGGTTTCAGAACGTTCGGCAGCGGGAAAATTGAGAGCTTTTATCACAGTCTACCGTAACGGCACCCAATCCCCGGTTTTGCAGGACGGCTGCCCGATCATCAATACTGGTTCTGAGGCCGACGACACCCATCCCCAATTGAAAGAAAAAGCGAACGAGGCCCTGGGCAGGTGGCACAAAAGTATATTGGCTATTGTACAGCAGGGTAAAATGCAGGGCGAATTCCGGGAAAACGCCAATGCTTCGGAATTTGCGTCGTTAATGATCTCGCTGATCGAAGGCGGATCGGCATTGTCCAAAATGTCAGGCGATGGCAACTATCTTACCAAAAGCCTGGATCACCTTGAAGCGCTCATTTCAACCCAGCTAATGAAATAAGTTGTTTTTAGTCGACTTTGATAAAGTTACCTTTTTCGTCAAACAAAAGATCTTTCCCTTTAATTTCAGCCTCGTACATTTTGGTCCCTTTGGCGTCGGTTACTCTTCCGGCTTCGTTTATTTTAGCTCCTTTATAATAAGCCTTTACAAAGTGGGGGATGTTCGCCGGCAGCTCGCTTACTTTGATGGCGTCCACTTCCTCGACAAATATTCCTGCCGGTGTAAATTGCACCGAAGTATCTTCGCCTGACTTTCCTCCCCAATTGGCTTCGTAGTTTCCCTTCTCTTTTTCCCAACTCACTTTGGTTGCATTGGGATACTTTTTCATTAATGCTGTTTTGACAACTTCGGGTACATTTTTGGCTTTGAGGTCCTGCGCCCCCGAACTATAACTAAATGCGAGTGCTGCAAAAACAAGAAAAACGATCTTTTTCATAATATGGTGTTGTTGGTTCAACCAAATTTAAAAAGTCAATCTGTAGGAAATTGGTAATCAACCTGTAAGAATGCTGAATTATCAAGTCTTCTTGTGTTTGCGCACACAATTAAATTCAGTGCATATTATCATATATGTGACGAAAAATATGGCATAAAAAAAGAGAAAGTTTGGGGCTTTCTCTCTTCTTCTCAATAATTAACTGAACTCATAATTAAACCATAAAGAACGGGGTGTGGGTTAGATCGATAATATGAATCTGACACAAATATAAAATCTATCGGCTTAGCAGACTAATATTTTTTTAATATTTTATATTATTTTTTATCAACACTTTGATAAGAAACCCCATTTTCAGTTATCAAACTGTTAATAACCTCTCTTACCCGAATAAATTGCTGCTCAGGTACCTGTCGCCGCGGTCGCAGCAGATGAAAACGATCACCCCCTCCTTTAATTCCGCTGCAAGCCTTATTGCAACAGCCGCCGCACCGCCCGTGCTCATGCCGGCAAATATACCTTCAACCTTTGCCAGTTTGCGAGCCATTTCGGTCGCTTCGTCCTGGCTCACATCCCGTACCTCATCAACCCGTGCCGGGTCGAATATTTTCGGCAGGTAAGCTTCCGGCCAGCGGCGTATCCCCGGTATTGACGAGCACTCGGTAGGCTGGCATCCGATTATCCTGATATTGGGATCTTTCTCTTTGAAATACCTTGAGCAGCCCATGATAGTACCCGTGGTGCCCATGGCGCTTACAAAGTGGGTTATCTTGCCTTCGGTATCGCGCCATATCTCCGGCCCGGTAGTTTTCACATGGGCCATATAGTTATCAGGGTTGGCAAACTGGTTCAATATGAAATATTCGCCGGTGGCAGCTTTCTCTTCCGCATAATCACGGCAAGCCTCTATTCCATCCAGCAAAATTACTTTCGCGCCGAAAGCTTCCATGGCCAGTGTGCGTTCTTTGGTCGATGTTGACGGCAAAGCCAGCTCGATCTCAAGCCCATAAAGGCATGAAATCATGGCCAGGGCAATACCCGTGTTGCCACTCGTTGCTTCGATCAGCTTAGTACCGGGTTTAATGTCGCCCCGCTCAAGCGCGCTTCGGATCATGTTCAATGCGGCTCGGTCCTTTACGCTGCCACCGGGATTGTTCCCTTCAAGCTTTCCGTAAATAGTTACATTCGGATTGGGGTTAAGCTTCTTCAGCTCAACCAGCGGTGTATTGCCTATCAAATCGATTATGCCTGCCATTAGTGATGAGTTGTATTAGTTAAATTAGTTGTATTGGTTAACAAATATTTATGGTTGCAAATTAACTAATACAACCATTACAACTAATACAACTTCTGTCAGCTAAAGCTAATCTTTAATCTTTTCCTTCAGCATGCTTACCTCATGGGTGTGGTAAACTTTGGAGTAAGGCGGAACGCTTTTGGTGAGCCACACATTTCCACCTATAATACTGCCTTCACCGATAACGGTATGTCCGCCCAGGATGGTGGCGCCGGCATAGATCACCACCCCGTCTTCCACTGTCGGGTGGCGTTGTGTGTTTGTCGGATTTTTGGCAACACTCATAGCGCCTAACGTGACACCCTGGTATATCTTAACATGACGACCTATTACGCAGGTCTCGCCTATCACAACCCCGGTACCGTGGTCGATAAAGAAGTGGTCGCTGATCTGCGCCGCAGGGTGTATATCGATACCCGTTTTGGAATGCGCGTATTCGGTAAGTATGCGCGGGATCAACGGCACGCCCAATTGACAGAGTATATGTGCCAGGCGATAGAATGATATTGCATAAAAGCCCGGATATGCCCTCACCACTTCAAACTCGCTTTTGGCGGCGGGGTCGCCCGCAAATGCAGCCTGGATATCGGTATTCAGCAGGCGGTAAAGCTCGGGCAGGCCGCCGAAGAATTTTTTGGCGATCTCTTCATTGTCAGTGCAATGCTTGCCACGTGTAACGTCGAGAAGCTCGCATAGCTCGCTTTCCAGCTTCATGAATTCAGCTTCAAGCTGATGTACATAAGTATATAGCCTCCTGGATTGCTCGGGATAAAGCAAACGGATAACCTGCAGCGCCCAGCCTGCTATCTCCTTGTTGGAAGGCACTGCGCCGCTAACCTGCTGCTTGTTCAGGATATGCTGATAAAATTCTTTCTCCATCTTGGTTTTACTTACTGGTTGCTGTAAGTGAAATCTTTCGAAAGATATAAAAAAACACTCATTACCTCCGTCGCCTCAGCGTCAAAAACACTGTATTAGTCCGGAAGTCCGCATAAGTCCGAGAGTCCGAAAGACAATTCAGCGTCAATTTAAGGAAAATCATTCTTTCGGACTTACGCGGACTTTCGGATTTTCACCGACTCAACCAAACGAAACTTCTCTGAGTATCTCCCGTTCCGAACGTTCGACATGCGTCCTGAACAGCTCATACCAGGATTGCCATTTTGGATCGGACATAACGGTTTGCAGGCTTTGCTCGTATTCAGCAAGCGAATGGAAGCTTCGTTCCAGGATAAAGCGATAAGCATGCCCGGTAAAATCAGACAAAATCCGGCCGTTGACGGTTTCCGGCATAAAACCGTCCTGAAGAGCTGTTCCCATCAATGCCTTTGCATCACGGAAATGCCCGAATTTGAGAAACATGGTGTCGCGAACAATGTACATGGTAATAAATTTTTAAGGCGTGAAACTGAAGGGGTACAAATACTGAATAAAACTACTAACTATTTATAGTTCTTATTATCAATTCTTTGCTTCTTTTTTCCCAACAAATATCAATGGATAGATTTCCATTTGGTATTGTTATTTTTTCTTATTTACTTTGGATAACAAAGTACTTTTATTTACTACGATCACTTTAAACAATTAAAAAAATGAATAAGTACGCAATGATCTTCAGGAACTGGTTCGGCTATGCAGCCCTGATCACGCTGGTGTGCATCCTGGTTTATGTCACCGTCCAGCAAAGTTTCCGCCTGTCGGCAAACGATCCACAGGTACAAATGGCCCAGGATGCTGCGATCGCCATTGATAAGGGTGTCGATCCAAAATCCTTGCCGGTAACTCAAACGGGCATAGATATTTCGCAGGGATTGTCCCCCTACGTCGCCGTTTATGATCCCGTAGGCAATATGGTGGCCGGAAGCGCCACATTGAACGGGAAGCCACTGCACATTCCCCAGGGGGTTATCGACTATATCCGCAAAAACAGCCGTGATGCCGCCTCGTGGCAGCCTGAGCCGGGAGTGCGCCAGGCCATGGTTGGCGTCAGCACCGCAAAAGGAAACTACGTCGTAATATCCGGGCGGTCATTGGCATCTACAGAGGAGCGCATCGCACGACTTGGGGAACAAGTGCTCTTCGGCTGGGTAATGTCACTTATCGGTATGCTGGTGGTGGTTTTCCTGCAATCGTTGATGATCCGGAAACCGCAAACGATCTGAATTTTATTCATTCCTTATAGTGGTGGCCTCAAAACCCATCACTGTCTTTTTGCTGTAAACCGGGATAAAACCTTTACTATTGTAACACGTTTGTTATAAACCAATATTAAAAGTACCTATATGAAACCTTTATTCTTTGCGGCAATAACTCTTTTATTCCTTGGATGCGGAACACCCATCTATGTAACGACAACCACCTCTGCACCCCCACCCGAGGAGGAAATTCCTTCGGAAGGTGTCACCGAAACCAATTACCAGGTGTTTTATGATCAGTTAGGCCCTTATGGCAACTGGATCGATTACCCAAATTACGGTTACGTATGGCACCCCAACGTTGATGCCGATTTCCGGCCTTATGCCACCAATGGCCACTGGGTTTATAATGATGAAGGATGGGTTTGGGTATCAAGCTATAACTGGGGATGGGCGCCGTTCCATTACGGCAGGTGGTTTTTGGACGATAATTACGGCTGGCTCTGGGTACCAGGCCACGAATGGGCGCCTTCATGGGTAACCTGGGGCCGATCAGGCGATTATTACGGCTGGGCTCCGCTGGCGCCGAACGTTGATGCCGACCACTGGACGCCCCCGCAGCGCGCCTGGAACTTCGTACCGGGCAAACGAGTTACCCGGCCCGATGTAGAAAAATACGTTGTCAGTAACAATACGACCAATATTAGCCAGAACGTTACGATCATAAAGAACACTACTGTTGTAAACAACAATTATAATGGCAACCGTGGCAACGGCAATGGGCGTAATGGCAACGGCAATATCCAGGTGGGCATCGATAACGGACGTGGGACAAGCACAGCCAATCCGGGCAACAATAATAACCGGGGGAATAATAATCCATCAAATAACGGAAACAATTATAACCGTGGAAACGATAACCGTGGAAACGATAACCGCGGGAATAACGGTAACAACAACCCGAATAATAATGGAAATGCTTACGGCAGGAACAATAATAATCCGCCGGCCACCAATCCTAATAACGGTAATAATAACCCGAACAATAACGGAAATGCTTACGGCAGGAACAACAATAATCCGCCGGCCAATAATCCCAATAACGGTAATAATAACCCGAACAATAATGGAAACGGCTACGGCAGGAACAATAACAATTCGCCGGCCAATAACCCCAACAACAACCAACCGGCGCAGGGCGGCTTTAACAGGGGAAATAACAACAATCCGCCGGCAAATAACAGGCCTGATCCGAACGCGCCATCTTACAGCGGGAATAATCCAAGCAATAATCAGCCGAACAACCAGAAGCCGGCAAGCAGCATAACAGTGCCCGACAATAATGGCTATCGGCCTATTGTTAATAACAACGCCCCGGTGCAGCCATCGAAATATAACCGCGGGCCGGTGATCAACCAGGTGGAAAATGCCACGAATAGCCGCGTACAGCCGGTGAACATCCGGAACAAAAATCAGCCGGGGCAGTCTACCGTTAACCCCAATGCCAATACAGTGACTATGTTCAGGCCGAGGGTAATACCACCGCAGCAAAACCAGAACGGGCAGAAACCTGCACCGGGGAAAGTGGAGTCATATAAGCAGCAGCAGAAACAGAGTAATTAAGAAGCAATATTGGTCTTGACAATTTATTGGATGTCTATCGGCGGTGGAATATCTTGAGGAGAAATATGATCAAAATAAAGGCTACAGGCGCCAAAAACGGGATCAACTTAGGTTTAGGCATATTATTCTTTTTGGATTGCTTTTGACCCCTGATGAACATAGCAAAAAGAAAGATCAATAATATTGAGCTAACAATTGATACGAACCACAAATTGGAAGTAAAAACATCAGCAAGAAGCAGCCCGACCGCGACTAAAAATATGGGATTTGAGTGTTTTTAAAAAAAAACCGTAAGGACCGGTAGAAAATGGAACATTGAGGGCTATCAAAGTTGTTTCCAGTTCTTCTCTGTTTTCCATTTGTTTGGGAATGAATAAAGGCGCCGAATTACTGGAATAGATATAAAAACTGCCGTCATGTCTTCGTGTTATACCTTTAATGTCAACAACGTTTATAATAACGATTTTTTGATTAGCCAGACCCCGTTTTTCGATTAATTGATAGTTGAGCCGGATTGTGTATTGACGATACTTGGCAACGAGCTGACGAAGTCCTATAAAAACCGTAATGAAGAAAATTCCGGTCATGATTATTGCCCCGACAAGATTTGAATCAAATTGTGGCTGACGAACGCCATTGATGGTGTACGTCCCTGTGTCAGATAATAAACAGGGGACTACGATAAACGGTAACATTACAAGCGCGTTAATCAGGGATCTATTTTTGATAGATCTGAGACCATCAGGCCCGATAGTGAATTGTTTAACAAGACCAGGTTCCATGATTGTTTTATACTTCTAAAATACAATTTATCTTTCGGACTTACGCGGACTTCCGGACTTTCGGACTTCTTAATGATTATGCTTCTTGTGAATATCCTTCACTAAACATAGCTTTTTGATCTCATCGATCTTGATCACGAAGGGCGCATACTTCAACCGGTTGCCTATCATCTCGGTTATATTATCGCTATGGGCTATCACCTCGTCTTCATTGTCGCCGGCAAGCAGGCGCTTGTACATGCGGTAATCGCCCCACTCTATGTAATATACCTCGCCGGGAAGTATCTTTTTGTCATGGATCACTTTCAGCGCCACCCAACAGCCATTCTCCAGGTAGGGGTACATGCTATGCCCCCATACTGGTAGCGCGAAATCGCAGTCCTCGATGCCGGGAAAGTTCATATGACCTATGGGCGTCGTATCATTGATATCTTTATACACCTCCACTCCGGTGGCTGTTGCGATCACTTCATACATGGGTATACCTTCGAATCTTGTGGTTTGAAGCGCGGTATTTACAGGCGATTCTTTTCTAACAAAATAATCTCTGTATTTTTCTTTAAAAATCCGGAGCTTATCGGGATCGATATTCTGCCGGCTCTTGATAATTTCGGTGATCGATGCCGCCGAATTAAAGCCAAGTGCTGCGGCCAATTCCGCATTTCCATGAAAAGCGTTCCCTTTCAGCTGATTATAGAGTATTATAAACTCCAATGTTTCCGGGCGAACCCGTTTGATCTTACCTGGCCTTGTTTGTTCTTCCATATCGGTGTGGATAACTTTTTCTGAAATTATTCTTGATTTAAATACAGACTAATCTTTATATTTGTTTCGTTATTCTTCACGAAAGTAATACAATAATCAGAAAAATCAAATGAAATTAAAGAAATGTATGTGCCAATAGTCGATGGTCCATGGTCACCTGAAAACTATGGACTATGGTCTATGGACTAATAAACCAACTAAAAAATCTAAACCTTATCACTCTTATCAAAACTATGCACCTTATCTATTCCGCTCTGCGCCATCCTAAAGAAACGACCGGCGAACATCACCCTAAAGACAATTCTGAAATGCAGCTCCGCTACCATGCCTATATAGAAGCCTGCCGCAAACACCAGGAATACATAACCGAGATCCAACGACACTTCCCTAACTGGATGCCATCATTTAAGTCCGAAAGTCCGGGGTCGGAAAGACCGAAAGACAGCTTATAGTCTTCAATTCCTCGCTAACCGGAAAGGAATTTTCTTGCCGACTTCCGGACTTACGCGGACTTGCGGACCAATGAATAATGATTTTAATAACTAAGAATATGATCAAACTATCCCAAAAATTGAAAGATGAGCTATGGTGGCTCATTATTTCCGTCGACTATGATTACAGCCGCATCAGTATCGCTGACCACGAGATCAGCAGTGAATCACTAACCCTTTGGCTCGAAGACAAACAGGATTTCAAGAATAGTCTTGACGAATGCCTGCAGTTGAACATAAGTCTGAAAAATTTCGCCAAAATGATACGGGCGGAAGGCCTCAACAGCTATGAAGGCACCAAAATGCATCCGAAGAAAGGCTTTGTCTATAAAACCCGCATCGAGATTAGCGAGCCTGTCAAATGGTATCGTGAAGATGCCAGTAACCAGGAGCAACAATGGGCGCGTGATGCAGCGCTTAAAAATCTATTAACTCAATTGGTGGAAAACGAGGTGTGTAACGGATAGTCTTATACTTCAGCGGATATCTGCCTGCTATAGAGCAGTTTCAATGCAAAAGCAACGTACCATACAAGTCGTATAATTTCGAGCAGGCGTTCAAACAAACCGGCATAATCCGCCTCCCAGCCCCTTGCATACCAGAATATAAGCATCAGCGCGGTGATAAGGAATGCGCAGATATTTGTAAAGCGGGTCCAGCCGGGCCACCGCTCATCACGCCAGAAAAGGCGGGCAAACACCAAAAAGCTAAATTGTATGGAAAAAAAGGTGAGAAAACTTACATAAGTGTGAGCGGGCTCATGGATAAATACGCCCATCAGGACAAGACCGAATGCGGTGACAAAATGAAACGCCGGCAACACGGCGGCACCGAAACCGCCCGCAAGTTCCCTGCGCAGCCCTATTGCGAAAATACCTGTAAACAAACCAAGAATAAGGAAGTTTAAAGACTGAATCCAACCATGAGGGGCCAATTCAAGACGTCCGATGGGCTGGCTCAATTCATCATAATTGGGCGTTAACATCCCGAAACTAAAATAAACAACATTGAAAATAAGCGAACCCGAAACACCCCAGCAAATTAGCAGGATGTGCAGAGGGATGTTGCGTCTTAAAACAGCTGTGGCCGGTGGCTGCTCCATTGATATTAAAACAATAATAAAGGTAGCAACTAAGTGTGTTATCTTATAATTAGTTTTAATTTAATTGTTACGGATACTATAGAATAAAGTTCCGGCGTAAAGTGCCGCAGCGCTATTGAAACGAGTAAATAGGTGCAAAAAGGCAGTAGCTCAGGCCTCACCAATTACAGTTGATGACAGATTAATCGCACCGTGATCTTTCTGATTTGCATAAATAGGATCGCTTGCCGGCTCGGGGCTGTTTTCGGTATAGTTGGCACCAGATGTTTGATGGATCGTCCGCAAGCACCTTGTGCATTTAATATTTCCGTCTCCGGTTTCCTCCCAATTGTGATCACAAGGTGTTTTGGCATTAAGTTTGGCTGTGGTTAATCCGATTACAATCACTAAAACACTGAATGTAACGAGTATCGATAGTAACATGGTTGAAAGTTTTAACATCTATTAAACATTAAAAACTTGCGCTTGGTTTTACTTTTTTTAATTAGTCAAATAAAATCTTTACAGAGCCTCATCAAATTATCGTTATGAATTATGCCTGTAGAGTAAAAGACCGTATGGCACCTTTGGGTCGATCCAGGTCGACTTTGGCGGCAGTATCTCGCCGGCATCGGCAACATTCAGTAATTGATCGTTACTTAAAGGGCAAAGCGTGAAGGCAATAGCTTCAGGATGACAGCCCATCATCGCTTCTATCCCGCTCATAGCTCCGGCGCCGCCAATACATCTAAGCCGCATATCATTTACCGGGTCGTCAATGCCGAACACCGGTGAAAACAATTGTTCCTGCAAAATGGAAGCATCCAAGGCCGACGCGTAGCTGCCCCGCGGCACGAAGCGCGGTGAAAGTTCAAACCATCGACCGGCTGCATACATCCCGATCTGATGTGCTGCACGCGGAGGTACCGGATTATCGCTTTCCGATACCTCAAAGTGCTCGTTCACTTTAGCAAGCAATTCGGTAAGGCCCAAGACCGATGAAGGCATCACTACCCTGTTGAACTCCTGGATACGCAGTTGATCAGTGGCCATGTAGAGTGTTGAGATGGTATTGAATACCTTTTCACCGTCCGCACGCTGCTCAGCTGCCAGCTTCGCGGAAGATTCCAGCCGGTGATGCCCGTCAGCCAGGTAAGTTGTTTTCACCTGTGCAAAGGCATCTGTTAATTCCCGCTGCGTTGCCTCATTGTCAATACGCCATAGTATGTGGCCGACACCATCCGAGTGAAGTAACGTCTTATCGTCACGCCTGATGGTTTCGGCAATAATGCGGTTTATGGTAACATGCGGCTTATAGGTGATCAGCACCGGGCTGCCCTCAAGACGGGTATTTCTCCGGTAGTTTTTGATACGACGAACGCTGTCAGAAAAAGTCAGCTCGTGAGTTTTGATCGTGCCATTTGTGTAATCGCCAAGGTCGGTCAATGCCCATATGCCTGTCTGCCTGTAATTGGGGTGGATAACCTCGTACACATAGATGTGATCCTTATCATCAGGCAATAACCTCCCATCGCCCGTCAGCAATTCCATTTCCTCATCTATGTCCTGGTAAGCCCGCTCCTGCCCTTCGGGCGTTTCGGGTCTTTGGCGTGCACCTATCTCTAATGCTACTTTCAATACCGGCAAGCCGTTCGGGTCTAAAGGGTCGCCCGCAACGGACTGCACCTGCGGTGTGGTCTGCACCAGCCTGTCGGCATATAATGGATTGGGGCGAATTGCCTTAAAAGGGCTGATAGATGCCATTGGTTAGTTGAGTTGTTAATACACTTTGCAACCTTATCAATGGCAGCAATGATAGTAATTATTAACGGCTCCGAAGCCGATTGGTTCGATTTTGACCTTCAAAAGATAAGGATTATTAGCGTATTTAATACACTAAGGCTGTCATTTCATTGCCATCATGAGCGAGGTTGGATCGTAATATTCCAGCTGAACAGCAATTTTACCATCCTTATTGAACGTATCGAAGAGCACCATTTCGGTGGCAGCTGTTTTGTGCGTCTTTTTGTTGGTTAGCGTCAAAAGCCACCACGACTGCACAGTGAACTGCGAATTGGCATATTGCAAGCCATCCGGCGGGCTTAGCGGTGTCATTTTGATATTTTCCCATCCGTCTATGATTTGTTGCCAGCCTACTTTCGCTTCCATAACCGCCTTAGCTTTTGGCATCAAATGCTTTTCTAGCAGTGACGTATCCGGGTTATAGCGCGTCATCCCATAAAGATGCGCCGTATCGGCATAGTATTTCGCCATACCGTCGGCGTCGCCTTTTTCATATAGCGAGGCTAGCCTTTTGATAATTTCGATGTAAGGGTGCTGTTTATAGATCACTCCATTTTGCGCCATTTTCTGCGACATTTTCTGAGCGAAGGTGGCGTTGGATAAGATCACCAAAACGAATGCGAGCTTTTTCATAAGACAAGGATTAAGAGACGTTCAATTTTTGAATAAAAATAAATAATTTCATTAAAAATCAGCTACTTATAAATTATTTTATTCTATTCTGTTGCAACGTACGTTTTTAATACATACCTTTGGTTTATGATATTGAAAAAAGACTCTGGCGAATCGATCATACCTACCAAAACGGAGATGGATGTGCTGCAGGTATTGTGGAAGTACGGCCCGTCGACTGTGCGCTTTGTTCACGATAAGCTCAATGAACAGAAAGAAGCCGTGATCTATACCTCGACGCTGAAGTTGATGCAGGTGATGAAGGAAAAAGGTATGCTCGATCGTGACGAAAGCAGCATGAAACACGTCTATAGTGCAGCGCTGGAAGAAGATAAGATAAAAGGGAACATGCTCGGTCGTTTTATGGATTCGATGTATGAAGGTTCGCCGAGCAGCCTGATGGTCGCTTTATTAGGCAACGACAAGACATCGGCCGACGAGCTGCAAAAGATAAAAGATCTTTTAAACGACATGGATAAATAAAGGGTATGCAACTGGCAGCATTAACCGGAACTTCGCAGCATTTCATCCAGGCATTCAGCTGGATGCTCATCCACTCGTTGTGGGAAGGGCTGCTGCTGGCTGTAGTTACGGCTATTATATTGATGCTGACCAAAACGACAAAGGCAACCGTACGCTACAACCTGGTGTTTGTACAATTCGCACTGTTCCTGCTGGCATGCGGCATTACTTTTATTTATGAATGGAACCGATCGCTGCACGCTGTTATTCCTGGTTTGGCTGGTGTAAAGGCGAACGGTCCGGCGCTGGCCAATATCGATCTTACCAGTGTCAGCCATTTTGCCCGTGTTTGCATGGATTATTTCACGGCAAACGCTCCAATGATCGTGCTATTATGGTTCGTCATCTTCCTGTTCCGTGCTGTGAAGATGATGGGCAGCCTGGTTTACATCCACAGGGCCAAACATCGCCTGGTTTACCGGCCTACTGATGAATGGAAGGCCAAAGTCGACTTGCTTTGCCAAAAGCTACAGCTAAAGAAAGCAGTGCAGTTGCTCGAATCCGGTTACGTAAAAATGCCGATGGTTATCGGCCACTTGAAACCGGTAATCCTGGTGCCGGTTGGCCTGCTTGCCGGTTTGCCCGCAGGGCAGGTTGAGGCTGTGCTGCTGCATGAACTGGCGCATATCAGGCGAAATGATTATGTGGTCAATTTCCTGCAAACCATAGCCGAAACGGTGTTTTTCTTCAACCCGGGCTTGTTGTGGATATCCTCCCTCCTGCGCGACGAACGCGAGAATTGCTGTGATGACATTGCCCTGGCGCAAACCAAAAACAAACGCGAATTTATCGAAGCACTGATCAGCTTTAAGGAGCATTCGCTTTATGGCGCTAATTACCAGGTGGCTTTCCCGGGTAAAAAGAACCATTTGCTCAACCGCGTTAGCCGCATATTGAACAATAAGAACAAAACCCTCGCTCCTGCCGAAAAAGCGTTCTTTATGGCGGGCGTGATCGCGTTATCGGTAATGGTAACCGCGGCTGCTATCGCAGAGGTACATACGGCTATCATCAAACACAAAAAATCGGTACCTGCTATTGTTAGGAGCGCGCCTGTAAAAGCCATGACTCCGATCAAACCAGCTTCGGCCCCGGTAAAAACCATGAAACATAGGATGCATTTGCGGCAGCCGGAATTAGTTGTAGCTATACCGAAAGCATCGGCGCCTTTCCCGCCATCGAACCCCGACAATACTTTCAACCGTGTGCGGGACCAGCTTAAAGCTGATCAGGCAGCATTGTCAACGGTCGATAGGCAGCAGCAACCGGTAAAAAAACTAAGTGACCAGGAACAGGGCAGGTTAGACCAGGAGCAGGGAAAAAAAGATCAGGCGCAGGCGCTCATCGATCAGGCAGGAGCTCGCAGAGATCAGGAACAAGGCCGTAAAGACCAGGAACAGGCAAAGAAAGATCAGGCACAGGCGCGTATAGACCAGGAAGAGGCCCGAAAAGACCAGGAAGAGGCGCGTAAAGACCAGGAAGACGCCCGCAGGCAACAGCAGCAGAACGCCGAACAAGTTAAAAAAGATAACATGCAAATAGCGTTAAATGCAGATCAGGCTAAACGCAACGCAGATCAGGTTATCCGTAACCAGGAACAGGCAAAACGCAACCGGGAACAGGACCAGCGCAATAAGCAACAGGAGGAACTGAATGACCTGCAGGCAAAAAGGAATGTGGAGCAGGCCATAAGAACCCAGGAGCAGGAAAAACGGAATGCAGAGCAAGTAGTACGCAACCAGGAACAGGCTAAGAAGAACCAGGCAAGCATACAGGAATAACTCATAATACAAGGCGGCTAAAAGCGGGTGCGCACCGCACTAAAGCCGTCCGTTAATAATCTAAAAATTCATGCTTTTAATTACCGCAACTATGCGGAACGATCACTTATTGTCTAATTTTTAATCTCTAAGACCAACAAAATGAAAGCGATTTATTTGAAACGCAGCCTTTGGCTGGCAGCTATACTATTGACCTCGCTTTATGCGGGAGCGCAAACTAAAACAGCATCCAAAACGGCTTATGACTCCGAAAGTAACAACATGTACTACAGAACATATACCGAGGGCGGTCACAAAATTGTACATGTGAAGACCGAATTTGAAGACAAGGTTTACCGGGTAGAAATGACTGACGAAAAACTCACCAGCTTGTATGTAAGCGGCGAAAAGATACCGGAATCGGACTGGAACAAATACAGCGACGTTATCGGCAGGATCCGCGAGGAGATGAAGGAACAAGAAAAAAGGGACGCGGAGCAGGCCGTGCGTAACCAGGAACAGGCTAAACGCAACGCCGAACAAGCTGTACGCAACCAGGATCAGGCTAAACGCAATGCTGAACAAGTTATCCGTAACCAGGCACAGGCAAAGCGCAACGAAGAACAGGCCCGCCTGAATGCCGATCAGCAAAAAAGAGATGCCGAACAGGTAGTGCGCAACCAGGAACAGGAAAAGAAAAATGCCGGGCAGGTGGTACGTAACCAGGAACAAGCTAAGCTCAATGCTGACCAAGCGGTGCGCAACCAGGAACAGGAAAAAAGGAATGCTGAACAAGCCGTACGCAACCAGGAGCAAGCGAAAAGAAACGCGGAACAGGCAAAAGCCAATGCGCAATTCATGAAGGATATCACCGAGGACTTTGTAAACGACAAGATCATACCGGATGCCGACGGCCTCCACGAAATGAAAATAAACGAGTTTGGCATGAGCGTGAACGGGGTGAGGCAGCCTGAAGATGTTTTTAAGAAGTATAAAGAGAAGTACGGCAAGTTTTTCGAGGGAAATTATAATTACTCGAGAGATGGGATCATCCGCGGGCAGTGAGTGAATGGTGAATAGTCAATGGTGAATAATAAATAAATAGAACACTCTAAGTAATCACTTAAATCCCAACGATATGATATGCTTTTGTATCGCCATGATGGCGACGATTTGTGCGGCCTTTTGGATATTGAGATCAAGCAGAAGATAATTAACCAATTTATAATCAACACAAAATGAAAACAAATTACTTAAAAAGCAGCACGCTGCTGATAGCAATGCTGGCGATCGCGCTGGCAGCGAGCGCGCAAAAGAATGACTCGGCGAAACGGGCATTCAACATTGACAGGTACAACAATGAGCACGTGACTAATTACACGTCTGACGGTAAACGCCACGAACATATTACAACCAACTGGAAGGGTAAATACTATGAGATGACGCTCTTGAATAATAAGATGACGGCACTTTACGTGGAGGGTGAGAAAATTCCGCCGGCCGACTGGGACAAGTATTCGACTGTAATAACACAAATACGCGAACAAATACGCAAAGACGAGATACAGGCCCGGAAGGACCAGGCGCAGGCAAAGATAGACCAGGAGGGGGCCCGAAAGGATCAGGAGCAAGCCCGGATCGATCAGCAGCAGGCAGCACGAGACCAGGAACAAGCCCGCAAGGAGCAGGAAGATGCTAAGAAAGACCAGGAGCAGGCCCAAAAGGATCAGGCGCAAGCCCGCATAGATCAGGAACAGGCGCAAAAAGATCAGGAGCAAGCCCGGCTCGATCAGATACAGGCCCGCAAGGACCAGGAAGAGGCCCGGAAAGACCAGGAGGCGATGCATGAAATGTTAAGCGACCTGGTAAGCGACAAGATCGTTCCCGATGAGAAAAATGTAAAAGAGGTCATGATGGACAGTACGGAAATGACCGTAAACGGTGTAAAGCAGCCGGATGAGGTATTTAAGAAATACAAACAGAAATATAGCCGGTTTGCGCATGGACGATTTACATACGGAGATTTGGGTAATACCCGCGGCATTCATATGAGCCGAATCAGCAACGAATAATGATTGAGTAATTGATAACAGGCGGTTGTTGTTTATGACCGCCTGCTTCTTCTCTTTATTCCGTTACCGGGTCAAGCCTGACGCCGGCCAGCAGCCTGACGGTGAAGAAGAGATTCCATATCACGCGGGTTAGCAGCACTCCACGTTGGTATATGCCAGTGTAAGCTCCATGATGCAGGTTTGAGCGCATGTACAATGCAAAAAATATCAGCAGGATAATGCCGGTAATATTAGTATAAACAGACCAATGCTCCCATCGTTTATCCATTGCAAAACGCCGGCTGAAGATGAAGAAGCTACCCAGTATGGATACAAACAGCACGAATATCATTGGCGTATGAATAATGCGGTGGGTGAAAATACCCAAAAGCAGCATAGCCAGCCCCAAAAAAATTTGTAATGCCGGGATAGAAATGGCTCCCGGTCCCTTCACCATCTCCCTGCGCAGCCCTAATGCAAATGCGCATAAAAATATACCGGCCACTATAAAATTGGCCGACTGTATCCAGCCGTATTTGCCTATTTCCAGGTCGCCGACGGGCTGCCGGGCAATGTCATAATTGGCGCTGATCGCTGAAAAACTAAAATTGACTATGGCGAACAATGCTGAGCCAATAATACCGCAGCACAGTAAAAAGGTATGCAGACGTGAACGTTCGACGGTGGCTTGTAGTGTGGTAGTGTGCGGTATCATCCGGTATCCTTCTCTTCTCAAACTGGGGCAAATTAAACAATTGCCCGCAATTATACCCTTATACGTGTAAGAGCAGCAAAATGGTACAGGAAATTTTCAATTCAGCCGATAATTTTTCCGCAGTGTTTCAAGCACTTCCATGTTATTGACGATATAATTATTCAATTGTAACGAATTTGTGGAGACGATTAGCTGCCGGTAAAAGCCCGTCATGTTGGCTGCCTCGCCACGGTCAAAAACCGGCACATTCAAAATGATTCCCGTTGCCTTGATCTTCCCGCTCATATAATCGTTAAAGGCGTTGTCGATATTAGGGCTTGAATTTTCATCACGCAGCTGGTTTAGCCAATTAAAATCGAAATGTTTTAGCAGGAAAGGCTTCAGAGGGCTTGCAAAAAATTGGTATTCCTGGTCATTCCGGTAGCGCATATTATTGATGTCAACACTAAGATCACCCAACTGCTTCTGCAGGGCCACGCTTTTGAAATAGCGCAATGAACCCGAATTGCGCAATTGGCTCAGGATACCATCTTTTGGCTCAAAGGCATAGCGGTTGATCAAATACATACCAATAGTGAACGAGGAATAAAACCGCCGCGGGAGTGTGGTAAGCGAACTATCCTTAAAATAATCATGCAGATAAGCCAGCTCCCTGATTTTTCCATTGCGCAGCTGTAATTTCTGCGCCGCTACGATTGAATCATCCCGCAGTTCTGTATACAAGGCTTTTGCAAACTCTTTCTCCCGGTTATTATCAGTGATGTGCTCGCGTAGGTTCTCGGCAAAAAAACCCATCATCACCGCCAGGAATATCATCAGGCCTTCCAGCAGGTATTCCTTCCAGGGCTTCTTTTCATGATGCAGGTTGGGGTGGTGGTGTACTTCCATGTTCCAGTTTGCAGTTTTGAGTTTGCAGTGAGCAGTTATTTATTTTTTAGTCTGCCAACTGCCCACCGGCAACTGCAAACTATCTTCCGGACTTACGCGGACTTGCGGACTATTCTTCCAGATCATATTCCTTCTTCAATTCAGCCATCACCTTATCAGCTTCTTTCAGCAATCGCTCATATTCCTGCATAGACCGGAAGGCAAATATCTTTACCATTATCACTAAACTAATGTATTGCCGCTTATAGCCATCCGACCGATCTAAATATATGGCATGCTCAATCTTGTTTTTTGTGATAATGTCCCATGAAACCTGCATATTCACTTTGGTCATGACTACCGGGAGATACTGTTCAGTAACGAACTTTTGTGTGATGTCTTCACGCCTTACCACCTGCCTGGCCTGCAGGTCATATTCGTTCATGAGGTCTATCATTTTTTGCTTGAAATTTCTGATCGCACCTGAAGATTTGATCTGCTCGTAGTTGCCGGAAGATGGCTCAAAAGGCAAAACCTGGCTGGCAACCATACCTTTGTAAACTTCGATCGTATCCGCTCGAGGGCTACCAGAATTATCGAGGGCTTTTATGGCACTGTCGATGGCCGCTATCTTGTGTAAATTGAAACGCATTGCTTTGTGCAGCAACAGCGTATCCTTTTTAATATCGCCATAGTACGATCTGGCAAACTCGGCAGCACGTTTATTTTCAGTAATGCCCTCACGGATGTTTTCGGCTATAAAGCCCATAAGCACGGCTAAAAATATCATCAAGCCTTCAAGGATGTATTCCTTAAAGCCTTTCTTTTCTACTTCGGGGTGGTGGTGTACTTCCATGTTAGAGATTAGAGATCAGTGATTAGAGATTAGTGTTTGGTTTAACTTATAAGTTTATTGGTTAATTTTATCACTGGCATTTTGGTTCCGACTTCCGACTTCCGACTTCCGACTTCCGACTTCCGACTTCCTACTTCCTACTTCCGACTTCCGACTTCCTACTTCCGGACTATTCTTCCAAATCATATTCCTTCTTCAATTCGGCCAGCACCCTGCCCGATACTTCGAGCAGCTTATTGTACTCCTGCATCGAGCGCATTCGCAGCAGCTTGGCCAACATAATGTAATTTATCCATTCCCGCGTTCCGGCAACGCTTCGGTCCGTAAAGTAGAGTTCATGTGTCGTTTTGCTGCTGAACCTGAAATCATATCCTGCTTCAACATTCATCAGTTTCATGTTGAACGGAATGTATTTATCAGTGATAAACCTCAGGTCAATATCTTCCCGGTTCTCCACTTCCTTCGATTGCAGTTCATACTCGTTCATCAGGTTGGCCATTTTCTGTTTGAAAAAACGCAGCGATCCGGAAGATTTGATCTGGTCATAACTGCCCGAGGAAGGATGGAACGGGTAAACGTTTGTCCCGATCTGGGCCTCCCGGTATAGTATCGTATCATTTTGTTGACTGACAGGCAGGTGCAATATGGCAACGGTGCTGTCGCAGGCAGCTATTTTATGTTTACTGAATCGGATAGCGGCATGAAGCAGGGCCGTATCTTTCTTAATGCTTTCATAATACGACTGTGCAAACTCGCCTGCACGTCTGCGCTCGGTAATGCCTTCGCGGATATTCTCGGCTATGAAACCCATCAATACTGCCAGGAAGATCATCAGCCCCTCCAGGATATATTCCTTAAGACCTTTTTTTTCTACTTCGGGGTGGTGGTGTACTTCCATTTGTCAGTTTGTTCTAATGAATCCCTTCTGGACAGTTTTTAGTTAGCAGTAGGCGGTTATTAATTTATTTCGATCTATTTGTCTACAAACTGCGCACCGGCAACGACAAACTGCCGGTCTTCAGCCTCATTCCAATCCGTATTCCCTTTTAATCATCCGGCATAATTGCACTGCTCTATTTGCCTGGTTTTTGTAGCGCCCTTCATCCTGTAAAGTCAAAACTTTCTGCCAGTTCAGCATATTGATATATTCGTTGATATATGCCGGTTCGATCCTGATAGCGGCCGATGGGGAAAACAGCCCATTCTGAAATAAAAATTTTTGATTAAGACGGTAACCGTGCACCAAGTCGGCGGCATTCAGCATTTTTTCCATCAGGCCTTCCTCGTTGCGCTGGTTGATAAAATAGATGTCATGGTAATAAGCAAGCCTGTCCCAAAACCAGTCGTAGGAAGCCAGCGAATCGCGCACATTTTGCTTTCTGATCAGCCGTAATCCCCCTGCATTTCTAAGTTGGTTAATAGTACCAGTATTGCGGACATAGACGCGGTCCCATTCCGCCCTCCTCATCTGGCGGTATTCATCAACAGAGATAGTTTTTGCACCCGGATGCGTTTCAAAAAACAGGAAAACGGAATCAATAGATTTCAATCGCTCATCTTTTATTGGGAAACCTGCTTTTAAACTTGCAGTGTCCGAGGCGAGGTCCTTAACCAGCGATTCCATGTATTGCTTTTCACGCTCATGGTCAGTAATTTTTTCACGGATATTTTCGGCTATAAAGCCCATAAATACCGCTAAAAATATCATCAGGCCTTCCAGGATATATTCTTTAAACCCTTTCTTTTCTACTTCGGGGTGGTGGTGTACTTCCATTTTTTTTGTGAATAGTAAATAGTCAATAGTGAATATTTTCTTGTCCTGGTTCTTGATTCATTCTTTCGGACTTATGCGGACTTCCCTTCTCTATTCCAACTTATAAGTCTTTTTTATCAGGGCGATCAATTGGGCTGCATTATTTTTTAATTCAACCGTATAATTCGCTCTATCACTAAAAGTTATCCATTTTACGCGCACGAGATTGTTCAGGTATTCATTCACATAAGCGGTATTTACTGCCACCGATCCCGTATCGGGTAACGGTTTATGAGCGAAAATATAATCCTGGTTATATTTTATATTGTCAAAAGCGTCCCACAGCTTTTCAGTTAACGCGTCAGACGCCTGCTGGTTAGCAAAGTACATGGCATTACGGCTCTCGGAGCGCTGCACTGTCTGATAGTAATGTTCGATAGGGTCCACTACCTGCTTTTCGCGGATGAGCCTCAGGCCGCCCGAATTCCTTAGCTGGTCGATAGTCCCGCTGTGGTGTATAAAAAACATATCCCATTGCGCCCTCCTCATTTGCCTGAAGGTGCTTACCGGCACTTGTTTGGCATTCCTGTTAGCCCTGAGGTATTGCAGCACGGAATCGATCGCCAGCATCCTGGCTTCTTTGGACTTGGCCGCATTGCCCAACACCGTAGTGTCCAGCTTCAGATCGGTAACCAGCGATTCCATATAAAGCTTTTCACGTTCCCGGTCGCCAATATGTTCGCGCAGGCTCTCGGCTATAAAGCCCATAAACACGGCCAAAAAAATCATCAGTCCTTCGAGCAGATATTCCTTAAAACCTTTCTTTTCTACTTCAGGATGGTGGTGTACTTCCATTGTGATTAGTTCGTTAGTTCAATAGTTCATCAGGCATTTTCTGACTTTAGATTCTCAGACTTCTGACATCAGACTTCTGTTTCCCGGCATCATTACTTTACTTCGACACTGATAATATGCAAATCATTCGTTCCTATATTCTTCAGCGCATGCGGGCCCAACGGCTCGCCCCATAAAACCGAGTGCGGCAAAACTGTTTTGCCCAAGCTCCGCGAATCCAGCAATACGTCACCGTTGGCGTCGTACCGGATAAAATCCGACCAGCTGATCACAATATGCGATGCGGCGTACCCGTGAGTATGTATTGCAGTCATTTCTCCGGCGGGAATATTGGCGTCCAGCACCCGAACCCGGTCGTTCTCAAACAGCAGTTTGTGATGTTGTGGTGAGGCCGTTAAAGCGTCAAGTTTATCCGGCGATTGTTCAGGTTGTATATTCACTGCTATAAAAATAACATATTCAGGCGTTTATTCAAATATGATCATCTTCCTTACTCGGCGGTCAGGCCATATTTATCATCAAAATATTTAATGAGGACTGCTGCTTTTATTTTAAGCCTTTGGACCTGGTTCAGCTGCCCCCTCGCGGCGTTTCTGTAAGAGAACAAGTCGTTAAAATACCGGTTAAGCAGCGCCTTGTCGGAGGCAAACAATATAGGGGCCTTCACGTCGGCTTTGCCTGAGTCGGGGAATATTTCCACATTGGCCTTATAGTTACCCAACAAATTGTACGTATTTCTCACGTTATCCTGTTGCTGCTGGAATAACGTCGCTTCATAATCCTTAAGCGCCTGGATAGCACGATCGTAGGCAACAATGCTGTCTCTGTCTTCTCTTTTCAGCAAGCGGAATCCGCCGGCATTCTTTAGTTGCTGCAAAGTGCCATCGCTAAACTGGAGCCGCCTGTTGTAATTTGCAATTTTCACCAATGGCACCAGGCAGGAGGCTGATTGCGGATTATTAGAAATACTGTCGAAACAGGCATCTTGACCGTTTAGGACCGATATCTTTTTTTTGTCAAAGATTGCCAGGCGTGACATGGCGACAGAATCTGCTTTAAGGTCCTGTACAAACGACCGGATATACTCCCTGCCCTTTGCATTGTCAGAAATACCTTCGCGGATGGTCTCGGCGAAAAAACCCATCGTAACGGCTAAAAATATCATCAGGCCTTCAAGAATGTATTCTTTAAAGCCTTTCTTTTCTACTTCGGGGTGGTGGTGTACTTCCATGCTTTGATTTCGGATTTACGATTTACGATTTTAGATTTATTAATTTTAACTCCATTTTTACTTCCGACTTCCGACTTCCGACTTCCGACTTTACTCATCTTCCAGCCTATATTGTTTTCTCAGGTCGCCGATAATTAATGTGGCGTGCCGCAGCAGGGTATCGGCCAGGTTCACCTTGGTTTTAAAAAACCGCGACCGGACCAACTCTACATACTCATTAAACAGTGTCTTATCATAGCTGAGCAGCGGTGGTTTGGTTTATATAAAAGAGTCGATCTTTGCCTGCCGCACGGCATTGTTCCTGATGCGTGTTATATTATTGGTAATATCGTTATACTTAAATTCAAATAGCTGCGCTCTTATTTTACGCACCTCGGTGTAAACGCCAAGGCTTTGATTATCAAATGCCTGGAATTCGCCGCACAACTGATCATAATATTCTAACTTTCGTTTAAAACCCGGCGTGGCAAAAAATCGCAGCGACCCCGAGCTTTCCATTTCGAGTAAGGTAGCCTTATGCGGTATAAATGATCTCGTTGCACCGCCCCACAGGCCGTACCAATACAATTTACCCGGCGGCACCTGTTTTGGATCATGATCTGAAAGCAGGTTCATCAGTGAATCCACGTTCGCATTAGCAGTGGTAAAATATCTGATAAACCCGTGCAGATTAGCCGTGTCGGCCTTCAGGTCATTCAGCAGGCCAACAGCATATTCCCCGGCGCGGTTCCGTTCGGATATATGTTCCCGCAGGCTTTCGGCAAAAAAGCCCATCATTACCGCGATAAATATCATAAGCCCTTCGAGCAAATATTCTTTAAAACCTTTCTTTTCTATTTCGGGGTGGTGATGTACTTCCATGTTCAGTTTGCAGTTTTGAGTTTGCGGTGTGCAGTTATTTTTTTTAAATTACTCTATGTCTGCAAACTTCTTTCGGACTTCTACAGACTTTCCGACTTCCGGATCACTATTCACCCTTCAAATTATACTTATATTCAAAATATTGAATAATACCTGTCGCTTTTGCCTGCATACTTTTAATTATCACCATTTGCATCGTATGTGCGCGTCTATAAAAAGACACATCGTTAAAGAACTTATTAAGCAGCATCTTATCGTTGGTGATCAATAAGGACGTTTTTTCATCCACTGCGACCGAATCAGGATGTGAGGCTGCCCCCGACATAAAGTTCCCTACCTGGTTGTAGGTATTTCTCACATTGTCCTGGCTTTGTTGCAGCTCCGTGGCTTGAAAATTAACTGCGGCTTGTATATTGTGATTGTAACTCAGGATACTGTCCTTATCCGCTTCGGCCAGCAGGCGCAGCCCGCCTGCATTTTTCAATTGCTCCATTGTGCCATCGGTGAAATTCGCCTGCCTGTCACTCAGGAAATTTTGCACGATCGGGACCAGGCACGAGCTACTTGAAGTATTTTTGCCGACAGTTGTAAAGCAAGTAAAAATACCGTTTAATGCGGTTATCTTCCGTTCATCATAGGCCAGCAATATTGAAAAATTAGCCGTATCCCTGCGCAGGTCCTGCACAAATGATCTGATGTAGTCTTTCCCCTTTTGCCTATCAGAAATGCCCTCCCTGATGTTTTCGGCAATAAAGCCCATAAATACGGCTAAAAAAATCATCAGCCCTTCCAGGAGATATTCCTTAAAGCCTTTCTTTTCTACTTCGGGGTGGTGGTGTACTTCCATTTGTCAGTTAGCAGTTATAAGTTGGCAGTGGGCAGTTATTTCTTATTTATCTTTTCGTCTGCCAACTGCCCACCGGCAACTGCAAACTAATTTTCGGATATCACTTATCCTTTATATCGTAAGCTTTACGTAACTCCTGCAATACTTGGTGGTTGGCTTTAACATAAGGCATATAAAAAAGCAGCCGGGTAATGCGGCTAACCAGCATATAATGTGTAGCCATGGCTTCGGCATCGCCGCGGTCAAATTCCTTTAAATTACGAATAGGGTGCGGTTGTATCCCGGTAAAGGCAGGTGACTTTTCTATGGCATCAATACCAGATATTTTGCCGTATTGAGTCAGCTCATCTTCCCAGTCAAAGTCATAATATTTCTGCATAAAAGGCCGGGTAAAGCCTTCGACAAAGGCGTCCTCCTGGCTGTTGCGGTTCCTGAGGTTCAATACCACAACATTCAATTTACTGATCGAATTTTGCAGGCCGATGCTTTTAAAATACCGCAATGAGCCCGAATTGCGGAGCTGGTTCAATATGCCATCATTTGGCGTGAACTGAATTATACTTGTAACGGCGAATGTCCAGAAGTAACTGGGGTAAAAACGGGGTGACAAATTAACCAGGCTGCTGTCTTTTACGTACCGTCTGAAATAATTGATACTCTCATCCTTTTCCTGTCGTAACGACAACCGGTATTGCATATTTACCGAATCGGCGTAAACTTCCTGGTACAGGCTTCTTGCGAGTTCTTTACCTTGCGAATTTTCGGATATGCTTTCCCTTGTAGTTTCCGCAAAAAAACCCATCGTAACCGCTAAAAAGATCATCAGCCCCTCAAGCAGATACTCCTTCCAGGGTTTTTTATCGTGATGCAATTGCGGATGGTGGTGAACTTCCATTGTGATTGGTTTAGTGGTTCATTAGTTTATTGGTATCAGGCATGGTCATAAGTGGTTGCCAGACACTGACATCCAAACTATGACATCATTCTTCTTTCAAATTATACCCTTGCTTAATCAATTTAATCAATTCATCCGCATTTTTTAATAATTCTACTGCTTCCCGCGATTGGGTGAGTGCTGCATTTTTAACATATTGTATGGCGCCGACGCATGTATTTACTGCTGCTGCATCCGTCGAAAACAATTGCGGGTTGGTGTTAAGCCTTGCTATTTTACCGTCGCGCAGCATATCGTTGAATATCTTCATATTAAACACTTTCGTTGCTACTTCACGGTATGATTGTCTTAATATCTCCACCTGGCCCATTTGAAATTCAGTTTCCCGCAAAGCCTGATCGTAGGCCATTATTGCATTTGAGACTTTTACATTATTCACAAGCCGCATATTGCCCGAACTTTTCAATTGCTGCCGGGTACGGTCGTTAAAGATCACCTGGTCGATCAGCGACATGTTTCGGGCAAAAAAATAAAGATCGTTTCCCTCCTGTTTTACGTTCGCCGAGTAAAGCAGATCAATAAGCGAATCGGCCATTGCGATGCGAACTTTTTCGCGGATAATAAAAGCTGACAAAGCAGTAGTATCCGATCTCAGATCTTCCACCATTGAGACCATATATTCCCGTTCCCTGTTTTTATCGGCAATGCGTTCGCGCAGACTTTCGGCAATAAAGCCCATAAATACGGCCAGAAAGATCATCAATCCCTCAAGCAGATATTCCTTCCAGGGCTTCTTATCGTGATGCAGCTGCGGATGATGGTGTACTTCCATTGTGATTGGTTCAGTGGTTCATTGGTATTAGGTGTTTTCCCTGGCCCATCTTTCGGACTTTCGGGCCTATGCGGACTTTCGGGCTACTCCCCGCCATATTCGCGCTCAAAATGCATGATCAGCGTTGTCGCATGTATTTTGAGTTTTGCTAACAATATACCTTGTATTTTATTAGAACCCTCATAAAGCTTCAGCTCGTTGAAAAATTCGTTAACCAATACTTTGTTATTCGGGTATAATGCGGGCCGCACCGCATGCCAGCGGCCTGAATCCGGAAACAAAGCGTCCAGGGTCTTAAAGTTCAGCAGTTTAATAAATTCGGTTCGCATAACATTCTGGCTCTCCTGAAACCAGGTTCCTTCAAAATTTTTGTATGCCGCAACTTCATGATCGTAAGCATCAATGCTATCTCTGTCGGCCTTGCTCAGCAAACGAAAACCGCCGGCATTTTTTAACTGCTGCAGGGTTCCATCGGTAAAGTTCATATTGAGATTATATGAAGCGAGCTTTACCAGGGGCACGACGCAGCCATCGGCGCCACGACTGTTGGTGATCGTATCGTAACAGGATGTCAATTTGCTTAGCCCTGCTACTTTCCCCTTATCAAAAGCTTCCAGGTGCGAGAAGCTTGCGGTGTCACTTTTGAGATCCTGCACAAAAGATCTGATATACTCATGACCCTTTGAACGGTCGGAAATGCCTTCCCGGATCGTTTCGGCAATAAAGCCCATAAAAACCGCCAAAAAGATCATCAGCCCCTCAAGCAAATACTCTTTCCATGGCTTCTTCTCATGATGCAATTGCGGGTGGTGGTGTACTTCCATTGTGATTGGTTCAGTGGTTCATTAGTTTATTGGTATTAGGTATTTTCCCTGGTCCATCTTTCGGACTTTCGGACTTATGCGGACTTTCGGACTAACTCCGCATCAAGTGCCACACAAAGGCTATCCCGAAGCCTAAGATAATGTATATCACCGCTTTAATCAACAGTGTTTTAGTTTTGTTACTCATCTTGTAGTTTATATTCTTCGTTTATTTGTTTCAGCAGTTTTTCAACCAGGTTTCTGATTCCCATCAACTGCTGCGTTTCGCCCCTGAAGCTCGATTTTCGCTGGTGCAGGTAATAGATCAGCAGGTTCAGCTTTATCTTATCATGTTCTATCAGTTGCGGGTTGCCGGGCGGCATCATGAGCAGGCTCATCGCCTGGGCCGCGTATTCCTTTTCTGACTGTATTTTGATTGTACTTGTTTTCACCATCCTGTCAAATATCGCAGCGTCAAAAAGTTCGCCCAGCAATGGATAGCTCATCGCATCTTCTTTCTGTTCAATATCTATCAGGTTACGGTATTGTTCAAACAGTCTTTCCATGTCCATCAGACGGTTAACAATGTCGCGATTGCGGATGAGCCGCAGGTTGCCCGAGCTTTTCATTTCCAATATAGTATTGTCGCTCGGTTCGAAAATGCCATTCCGGGTCGATAGCCTTGCCAATAAGTACATATTGCTTCCGTTGCTAACCGGTCCCGCTGTTTCCAGGTAAGAAATAAGCGTATCGAACTTAACTATCCTGGTACGAATCGACGGTATCCAGATATCTAAATTATTCTTTTCAGCTACCAGGTCCTTTTTGATATTAACGGCATACTCATGTTCTTTCGAGCGTTCGCTCAAATGCTCGCGGTAGCTTTCAGCAAAAAAGCCGGTCATTACCGCCAGGAAGATCATAAAATATTCAAGCAGGTACTCTTTCCAGGGTTTGGGTTTGTGTTCTAATTGCGGGTGGTGGTGCACTTCCATTGTTTAGTTCATTGGTTCAATAGTTCATTAGTTTATTGGCTTGGCCCATAGTCACTATCATTTTCCTTTGCCCATCTTTCGGACTTACGCGGACTTTCGGACTTCCGGACTTCCACCTTCACTCCAGATCATACTCCTTTTTCAAAAGTGCAATTAAATTAATGGCCCTTTGCTGCTGCTCTTTTAACAATGCGGTATAATTTCGCTCCACTCCAGCTTTCAAGTAAATTGAATTGGAATAGTCCAGTACAACCTTCGGATCAGTACTTCTGAATGGGATCCTATTATCTCCGGGATTTTGTTTGCCTTCCAGGAAATGATCCTTGTACGTTTTGAGGTTGATCATTTCCATAGCCGGTTTTGAGCCCTCTTCCGTAAAATGATCCACAACATCGCTCTGGTTGTCACATGCTATAGTTCCGTTGCTGTAATCCGTAATAGCGTCAGCAACTTTTTGATTACTAATGAGGCGAAAATTGTCACTGTTTTTCAGCTGGCTGATTATGCGGTTGGTAAAATAAACCCGGTTTCTGCCTAAAGTGCTCCGGGCCGCGTTATAAAAACGCGACCTGAAGGAAGTGTCATCATTTTTGATCGGCTGGTCGAGCCAGGTAAGCAGCATTTTATAGTCGTTCACACGTTTTGGCTGACTAATGAAATAAGCATCCATACTAGCCGTGTCCGACTTCAGATCGCTCATAAGCGACACAATAAACAGGTGCCCTTTCTCCTTGCTGCTGATATATTCGCGCAAGCTTTCGGCGAAAAAGCCCATGGTAACCGCTATGAAGATCATCAGGCCCTCAAGCAGGTACTCTTTCCAGGGTTTTTTTTCGTGATGCAATTGCGGGTGGTGGTGTACTTCCATGTTTCAGTTTGCAGTTTTGAGTTGGCAGTTTGCAGTATTTTTGTTTAAAAATTCATTTATCAGTTAAGTCTGCCAACTGCCCACCGGCAACTACAAACTGTCTTTCGGACTTATGCGGACTTTCGGACTTCCGGACTCCTATCACTCATCTTTCAAATGATATTCTTTCCGGATCGAGCCTATTAAGGATACCGCCGCCTCTCTGGTCCACGACATGAAATAGATATAGTTCTTTACGCCCATTTCATATTCAGCTACTTCGTTGTAAAGCCGTTGCAGCGCAACCGGACTAGTATTTAAAAGTGTCGGCGCCGGCTTCATTGTTAATATTTTTTCATAGTCATAATTAACGATGAAATTGGTTTTATGGTCGTATCCTTTTATGTAGTCATCAAAATAGGCCCAGTTGAAGAATTCGGCATCTGTTTTTCTCAATTCCTCCCTAAGATCGACCGGCGCGAGTGATTGCGTTGCCATTACGCGCCTGTCATAATAATCAGATATATCGGTGACTAATTTTTTGTCTGCGATCAATCGGAGCGATCCTGAGTTTCTCAACTCCGTATAAGCTGATATATTAAAAGTAGCTCTTCCCAATACATGGGATGAACTCATTGAAAGATAATAGAGTTTATTACCATTTACATGGCCGGTGATAGCCCTTTGCAACTCATTTCTAAGCGAGTCCAGGCCACGGCAAGTAACCTGGTCCACGGCAATGTTCTTGTCACAGCGTATCGTATCATACTTTAGGTTATTCACCATCTCTTTGACGTACTCCTTTTCCCTGTTATGTTCAACAACAGACTCACGCACGTTTTCGGCGATAAAGCCCATAAATACGGCTATAAATATCATTAGGCCCTCCAGGATGTATTCCTTAAAGCCTTTCTTTTCTACTTCGGGGTGGTGATGTACTTCCATATTTCAGTTGGCAGTTTTGAGTTTGCAGTGGGCAGTTATTTCTTATTTATCTTCAGTCTGCCAACTGCCCACCGGCAACTGCAAACTATCTTTCGGACTTATGCGGACTTTCCGACTTCCGGACTATTCTTCCAAATGATATTCTTCCTTTAAAACTCGCAATAGCCTTACTTCTTCGTCAAATACCCTTTTATATTGACCAAGCATATCATTCAGCAGATTATCTACTGCATCTACTCTTTTCAGGTAGCCCGTAAACGCTGCTTTATTGTAAGTTTTGAATGTGACATCTTTTGGAATGTCATCGATCGCAACAAAACCATTGCTGTTTTTAGCATTATTTATGTACAATTTGGCTACGATCAGCCGTTGAACTTTTCTTGGGATAAATGCCACTGAAGCTGTATCGGTCTGGTGCTCTACCTCCGTTAAAAAAGCGCTGTATTTGATGTACTCGTTTATGTTGGTGTTAAGATTTAGTATTTCTGCCTTCACTTTTTCTTTTCCTATTAAATTAAAAGCTCCCGCATCTTTCAGTACATTCAATGCTATTTCCGGCGGTGCATACGTATTCCAATCCGTAGCATTGAATATGCCCATAGTTACTATTTGCTCATTGCCCTTTAACGGCAATGAATCAATGTATTTATTGAGCGAATCGGTCCAGCGGTTATGAGCCGGCATGTAAGTATAGATCAGGTCATTAAGCTTTGCGGTATCTTTCTTTATATCCCTTACCAGTGATGCGATAACCTGGCGTTCCTTTTCGTTATTGGCAATATGCTCGCGCAGACTTTCGGCAAAAAAGCCCAGTGTAACGGCAATAAATATCATCAATCCTTCCAGCAGGTACTCCTTCCAGGGTTTGGCCTTGTGATGCAGATCGGGGTGGTGGTGTACTTCCATTTTGATTTCGGATGTCGGATGTTTCGATTTCGGATTTATTTTTTTGGCTCATGCACTCAGATTCTGCTTTCGGAGTTTCGAATTACTACTTAAAGTCATATTCCTTGTTTATCTCTTCTATCAGCTCCGTCGCTTGTTCCTTTGCATTTTTCAATGTGCGTATGAAACCTGCGTTCCATCCGTTATAGTTTACCGCACTGTTGGCCAATTGATTCAGCTTTATCAGGTCCCGCACTTTGACCGGCATGTCATAATAAAATTGCCTTGCGCGTTTATTGGGGTCGGTGCCGGCCAGCATATCTTTGTTCAGCCAGTTATTGAAATCAGTATAATCGCACAAATCATCCTCCAATGAAAACAGTTTTCCTTGTGCTTCAATCAAGGCAGTATACACCTGTTTATAGCGCCCGTTGATGTAGGTCTCATATCCGATTATTTTAGAGCCTATATCTTCGCGGTCGACAAGCCGGAGGTTCCCCGAGCCTTTAAGCTGCTGGATGATCGCCAGCCCGGGAAAATATATTGTTGTCGTTTCGTTTATTGGCGTATTCCATTTTCCCTTAATGATGTAATTGTACTGCGCCGGTTCCGAAGCATTCAGAAACAGCGAATCGATAAGCGGCCGTAAATCAAGTATTTGCTTTATTGAATGTTCGTAATTTGCGGTGTCGCCTTTTAATTCGGCTTTTAAAGCAATTATGTATTTCTGCTCTTTATCGCGGTCATTGATGTGTTCGCGCAGGCTTTCTGCAAAAAAGCCCATAGTAACAGCCACAAATATCATTAGCCCCTCCAGCAGGTATTCCTTCCAGGGTTTGGCCTTGTGATGCAGATCGGGGTGGTGGTGTACTTCCATTAGTCAGTTTGCAGTTTTTGAGTTTGCAGTGGGCAGTTCTGAATCTTTTTTGAATTTTGACTTTTTAATTTAAAATTTTGACTTATTTCCCCTCCAATTTCTCAATGGTTCTTTTTGCCGCAGCAAGCCGGACGGTTTTATTCTTTTCAACCAATTTATGTTTTATCCAATGCTCCAGCCGATGATGTAACGGAACTATAATAGCAGCTATCGCCACCAGTATCAAAAGCATTAAAAGCGGCGAATCGTTGGTTAATGTCACTAAGTAGGGATGGACAACAAGATTGATGAATTCAAATATGACCAGTAACCCGATAACTCCAACGATTTCTATCATACGTGTGTTAACGATCATGCTGCGGCTTAGGAGCAGGAACAGCATCATAAAAACCACTATGCCGAGGGCAATAGCAGCATATTCAATATTTTGCTTGCGTCGCTCTTCATCCTGCGCGGCTTTCGCATTTTGTTCGGCTTCATGCAATTGCTGGTTGATAATAAGCCCCTGGAGCTGGTTCGCTTTTTGTTCCGCGGCAATACTGTCCCGGTATAAGTGATTTATCGTAACGTAATAAAATGCGCTGTCTTTATTGTTTCGCTGTACATAAAGATCATAAAGCAGTCCTGACGCCTGTATAACGTCATTTTTATAATGGTCGTTCCGGGCAGCATTAAAGCTTTTTATACCATAATTCTTCGCCTCGTCGTATTTTTTTTGCCCCAGCAGGTACGCGCCATAGTATATTGCGCTGCCTGTGCTCACCCCCTGCAGATTCAGTGAGTCGCTGAACCGGATACTTTTTCTGTAATAATAATTCACCAGTTCCGGTTCATGCAGCATTTCATATACCTGGCCGAAAATACGGTAGATGACAGCCTGGACCTGTTTGGCGCTGAGTCTCTCACGGGGGTCTTTTGTATTGCTGTGAGCCTGGTCCATGTTGACCTGGAACGCCAATTGAACATATTTCAACGCCGAATCAGGGTTTTTTAGATTCAGATAGGTGCTGGCAAGCAGTTCAGGCACATAACTTCCGGTGAGTAACGTACCATATATCATATATTTTTCACCATTGTGCAGATACCGCAGAGCCGCTTCGTAATTCCCCAATTTGTTGTAAATATTGGCGACATTGCCATATAAAACTGTCGATGTTCTTTTAAATCCCCGGTCGGCAATTTCTATGGCTTTAAAATTATATTCAAGCGCCATCGAATAATCGGCTTTTGCACTAAAATAATTGGCGATGGAATTGTAAGCCCATACGAACGTACTGTCAACATGCAGTTTTTCAGCAATTTGAAGCATACGGGCATTCAAAGGCGGTAATTTGTCAACTTTGCCAGTCACCAAATAAACACGACTCACACTCCACAGGCTATCAAACTGCGCCTGTAACCGATTTTTTGAGGTATGAGCTGGTTGGGAAAAAGCGCTCGCGACCGAAGCAAATACAAGAACTATAAGTATCGAGAAACGCTTCATGGATGGTGGTAAATAGCTTAAGCGTCCCTAAGATATAAAATATAAGACTCACAACAAGTTGCCGGAATAATTTAAACAAGTGAATGGTGAGTGGTGAATGGTGAATAGTGAGTGGTGAATAGTGAGTGTTGAATAATAAAATTACTATTGACTATTGACTATTGACTATTGAACTATTGACTCAATGGCCATTGACCCAATGACCAATTAACTAACTTAGCCCGTATGAAAACCCTTGACGACCTGCTCCTCCTCGGCGACCCGCGCCTTTACCAGGTATGCGAACCTGTGCTGCAAAGTGAACTGCCTCTTGTAAAAGATTGGATTGCCGACCTACATAACGTGATGCAGCAAATCAGGGAAAAATACCATTTCGGCAGGGCCATTGCCGCACCGCAGCTGGGCATTATGAAACGGCTGGTGTACATGAACGTCAACAGGCCCGTGGTTTTCATCAATCCTGAACTAACTAACCTGGGCGACGAGCAATTTGAGCTATGGGACGACTGCATGAGTTTCCCTAACCTGCTGGTAAAAGTAATGCGCTATAAACACGTCAATCTAAAGTACCTGGACGAAAACTGGCAGCCGCAAACCTCGCAAATGGACGACAGCCTGGCCGAACTGCTGCAGCACGAGTGCGACCACCTGGATGGGATATTGTGCACGATGAGGGCGGTGGATGAGCGATCATTCAAATGGAGAATGTAAGCATCTATCTCGTCAAAGCCAGCAGATCGAACAAAAAGTGAAAGACGATAAGCACACTTATATTCTGGTATTTCATGTAATAAACGGCGCAGAACAATCCGAAAAGAAAGGTGAATATACATTCTGACAGGTTACCGTAGCCCAGGTGCAGTAATGAAAAGATGAGTGCCGAAAGCAATACCGGCAAATAAGCCGACTTGAAAAGCAGCGTTAACCTCGGCAATATGTATCCCCTCATCAATAGTTCCTCGGTAGTGCCGGCGCTGATACAAATAAAAAAGACCACCAGCTTGTTTTGCTTGATTATCGCGTGCCAGTAATGCATCACCTTGTAGTCGTCATGAAAGCCCAGTCTGAAGGGTATAAGGGATATGAACTGGGCGCAAAATGCCATGAAGAACAGGCTAATAAGGCTAACAATGAAGAAAAGTACATTGCGCCTTTGTTCCTGCCACAACAGGAACGGCCTGCCTTCCACTTTAACAGCATATTGATAAAGCACCGGCAGCGTGATCCAGGTGACAGCCGTCGAGATCAGCAGGCGCCACAGCGGAAGCAGGTTCCTGAGAAATGTCAATGTATCAATAACCGGGGAAAACAGGAGGGCGATGCCTATACCTGCAAGAATGATGGCATTGTATTGTCTTTTTTTGAATCTCGAGTCCTGCTCGTATTCAAGCGCTATTTCCTGCTCAGTATCAGTATCAATCATAAGGTTCAATTTCGATGGATATGTAATGTATTATATGAAGCATTTACGCGGCTTTAGTTATGATCTGCTTTCCTGCAGCTTTAAGAACAAGGTTATAAGCTTCCTTAACGTTGTCAATGGATTCCCGCTAAAGTTTAAATCGATCACAAGGCTCAAATTGATCAGCAATATAATAAAAAGCGCCGTTAAAAAGACTTACGAAGTTTTGAAAACTTCGTAAGTCTCATCCAAATTACCCTATTTTAGCAAAGTAAAACCCTCAAGTGGATACCCAGCCTGCAACGATCCTGTCGCCCCGGAAAATGCGCATCGCCAATGCGTTCTTTTTCTTCATCTCGGGCTTCGGCTACACCACCTGGACATCCCGCATACCCGATCTGCAGCAGCAGCTTCATTTGAATAAGGCGCAGCTTGGCGCAGCGTTATTCGCCCTGCCCATCGGTTTATTCGTTACTATCCCCTTTACAAGCCGACTGCTGGCAAGTTTCAGCAGTAACCGCATCATGCTGATCGGCGCGCTGGCATTCAATGTGATGCTGGCCCTCGTAGGGTTTTCCAATATGTACTGGCAGTTTATCGTGATACTTTTCTTTTTCGGATCATCGCGCAACCTGCTCAACCTGTCAACAAACACACAGTCCGTAAGCGTGCAGAAGTTTTACGATAAAAGCATAATTACCACCTTTCACGGCATCTGGAGTTTGTCGGGGCTCGCCGGTGTATTTACGTCGTGGATCTTGACATTCCTGGGCGTCGAAACCCGATGGCATTTGCTTGCCGTCAGCATTCTGCTTTGCATTATGGGTTTTATCGCGTTTCCCAATACGCTCGATCAAAAGCCTGAGCCAAGAAACGATGAACCCACGTTTTCGTTGAAGAAACGCATTCTGATATTGCGGGACAAGGACCTGCTGAAATTTGCCATGATCTGCTTCGCCACTATGGCCTGCGAGAACGTAATGTACGACTGGAGCGGAATTTATGTACGTGAAGCCGTGCACGCCAATGAAAAGATCGTCACAACAGGCCTTTTGGTCTTTATGATCAGCGTAGCGGCCGGCCGTTTCATCGGCGACCGGATGACAGGGAAATGGGGTATCAAACGCCTGCTGGTAAACAGCAGCCTGCTCATCGTATCAGGTTTTGCTATCGCGGTCGCATTACCGCATGTTATTACCGCGCTTATCGGGTTCAGCCTTATTGGCTTTGGAGTATCCTGTATCGTACCGCTGGTTTACAGCATGGCCGGCAAGTCAAAATCCCTTAGTGAGGGTCCGGCAATTGCCGCTGTATCATCGGTGGGTTATCTCGGGTTCCTGTTTGTGCCGCCGTTTGTGGGTTTCGTGGCACAGGCTGTCAACCTGCAGCTGGCGTTTTCGATAATAGCGCTGCTTGGCTTCCTTATTCTTTGGATGACGACAAGGATTAAGGACTAGAATATAAAAATCAATTTAAGTGTTCGATTTTAATGCCAAATAAGAAGCTAACATTAAAATGTGGCGAATTTTAATGTATTAAAGTATCACAATCCGTATTATTGATCTCGATCTTTCGACAAATCATTCTTTCGGACTTTCCGACTTATGCGGGACTTCGGACTACCCTATTTCACCCTCAACTCAAAACTGCCATCCACAAGCGTAAAGGCGGGAGCCTTTTTGGTGTCGGTCGCCAGGTAGGTATGAAAAGTGCCTTTGGCAAGCACAGTATCCTGGTTATATTTTTCCAGCGACAAGGTGCCGTAATCGTCCGATAGGGCGTTGCGGGTAAGTGTATAGGACGCATTGGTTTTGCCCCCGGCATTCAGCAAAAACTGGCAGCCGGCTACGCTGCCGGGCATTTCGGCAATCGGCGCTCCCAGAGTGCTGATGCCAAAGCTAACGGTATGCGCTTTATTGATGGCCGTAATGCCATAGTACTCTTTACCGTCGATACTGATATTCACAAAAGCGACGGAATCCTGCGAGGCGTCGAATGTGTAAGTGGAATCTTTGAGCTTGATCTTAAGCGTGCCTTTAGCTGCAAGGTAATTTCCGGGTGCAGCCTGTTTTTCGGCGCTGTCTATTTTAAGCTGGGGGTCGGTTTTTGCGGCCGTCACATTTTCGTCCTTCTGGCACGAAGTAATGAAAACTGCCAGTAACAAAATAAGACCCGCTAAACGCGTGTACACCCTCAGCATAATTCTCAGGAATAGACTTATGATAAAAATACGTAATTAAATACGGTACTGTAACTAAAACAGGTTGCTTGTAACAAAGATTTAACAAAATTTAACTTTCCGTAAACACAACGGCTTAAAATAGTTCGCCAACGTTTACAAAAAGTCCGTGCGAGCCCTGCGCCCCAAAACCATAATCCATACTGATATTGGTTTTGGACACTTTGTTCAGTTTGATTCGCAGCCCGGGGCCATACCCCGGCTGAATGGTCTGCAGTCTCGTTCCCGGTGCAGCGGAGAACGACTGGGCATTCACGAAAAACACGCCGCCTATCAGGCCGTCGCGGGTAATGCGATACCGGTACTCGGTCTCGGCATATAACATTTGCGCACCTCTGAAACGGCCCTGGATATATCCCCTGCCGGCGTTGGTATTGGCGTCCCAAAGCGTTGAGGGCAGGTCGAGATAAGGCGGCGCGCCGCTCAATGTCAGCCAGTCGTATGACCAGAAGGCGAGCGTATTATTTGAATTCGCGGGGAAACGCACGTATTTGCGCACATCAAGTACCAGCGAGTTCCAGGCCGAAGTACTGCCCAATTGCGGCAGGTTTTCGCGGAACTGGTACATGGCATAAAAGCCACGGGAAGGATTGATACTGTTATCGCGCGAGTCATAAACGCCGTTGAGTGTAAAACCCGAAGAAACGGTATGTGTTGCGGTATTATAGTTTGAAAAACCGGGAATTCCGGTCGCTATCGGCGTTTGGTGCGAGATACCCCAGTGATTGTCCATCACATACCCGGCCCCCACGTAAAGATTACCGGTCACATGGCGCAGCACGGTTTCCGAGAAGCGGAAATAGTTATAGTCCATCGGATCCTGCTGCCAGTTATCTGAATTGCTGCCCAACCCATAAGTATTTTGCGGATAGGCATAAAACCGCATATCACCCACAAAATTGTAATCATTACTCCTGCTCCAGATATTCCACAATAACGGCAGCGTAAATTGTGCGTTTTGCGTATATGAAGTACCGAAGTTTACAACAGATATCCTGGCCTGCGGGCCGGTACGAAAGGCCATGTTGCCTGATAACAGAACCGCCATGCGCGACTGTAAGGCATAACCCACAGCGGGCACCATAGAGACTACAGGCTTTGATCCCACCGAATCGCTTTTTTGTGATGATCCGCTTCGCAACATGGAACGAACGAGGTCCATCAGGTCTTTTTGACGGACGGTGTCATTGCCGATAACTTTCGAAGAATAGGAAGCTGCATCCGCCCTGCCTGAAGTAAAGGCGACAGATGCTAAAAGCAAAATTGTGATAATTGTGACAAGCTTTCCGCCGCGTACCATAAAGCCTTGATATAGACATTATTTTACGTAAGTGTGACAATGTTTGTTTCCAGTTAAAGCACTGATTTACAGGCTATTTTTCAACAATTAAGTAACACTTGAAAAAGATTGAAGAACAGGCAATTATGCTCAGAAAAGCTCGCCGACATTAACGAAAAGCCCGTGCGAGCCTTGTGTTCCGAAGCCGTAGTCGAGGTCAATATTGGTCCTCGACACCTTATTTAGCTTGATCCTCAAGCCAGGTCCGTAGCCCGGTTGTATAGCCTGCAGGCGGGTGCCCGGTGCTGCCGAAAAGGTTTCAGCATTCAGGAAAACTACTCCTCCCACCAGGCCATTACGCGTAATACGATAGCGGTATTCCATTTCGCCATAAACCATCTGCGCCCCCCGATAACGCCCCTGGATGTATCCGCGCCCTGCATTGGTGGAAGCGTCCCAGAGCGTAGAGGGCAGATCGAGGTAAGGCGGCCTGCCGGCCAGTGTCAGCCAGTCATACGACCAAAAAGCCAGCACGTTGTTTGAATTGGCGGGGAACTTAAAATATTTGCGCACGTCAAGGATCAGCGAGCTCCAGGTTGAAGTACTGCCGAGCGTTTTCAGGTTCTGCCTTAACTCGTAGGTGGCATACCAGCCTTTCGTGGCATTGATCGGCGAATCGCGGGTATCGTACTGGCCGTTCAGGGTAATGCCTGACGACGTGGAGTGCTTTTTGGTCGAATATTTTTTATAGGTAATATAGTCCGGTACCGTTCCGTTCTCGGTTGAGTCTATAGTAATGTCAGCATGATAATCAATAATATAACCTATACCGAGATATAAATTGCCGGCTATCTTTCGCAAGGCGGTTTCCTGGAAACGCAGGTAATCATAGTCCATCGGGGCCTCGCTCTCTATGTTCGAACTGCTGCCCAACCCGAATGTGCTTTGCGGGTAATGATAAAGTCTGATCTCGCCAACAAAATCGTAGTTGTTATCATGACTCCAAATACTGGACTGTATGGGCAGTGTGACCTGTTTATTTTGCGTATAGGCCAGGCTCGAAACAATGGTTGATACGTTGGATTGCGGCGCCGTGCGGAATGCCGCATTTCCCGCCAGCAATATGGCCAGGCGCGATTGCAATGAATAGCCTAAAGCGGGAACAACCGATATAACCGGTTTTAAACCTACCGAATCCTTGACTTTTGGTTTTATGCTAAACAAAGCATCGAGCACATCGCCCATATCCTTTTGGCCTATGCTGTCCTTTCTGCCCCGGCCGGCAAGGCTATCGGGCGGCTTAAGTGGTATGTAGGTTTTGCTTTGGCCGGCACAGTAATTAGCAACGGCAAACCCACATATGATCAGCACAAAGATTTTCGCGAAGTAGCGTAACATAGGGGGGTGCTGATGGTTGGGGTTAAATTCCGCGTTTTTACTTTATCAACAAGCCAAAGTTTAACGAAGTTATTTAAGCTTTGTTATCAAATTGACAATAACGAATATATGACACTTGTAAATCATAAAATTGTTACAAAAAAACAGCCGGGCAAAATGCCCGGCTGTCACCATCAGTAAAACTTTAAAAACAATTTCAACCAATAATATGCGCCGATACTGTATAAAGTCTGTAGTTTTTAAAACACCTCTCCTACCGTCAGGAACAGCCCGTTGGAACCTTGATTGCCAAATCCATAGTCGATATCGAGGTTGGTTTTGGAAGCCTTGTTCAGCTTGATGCGCAGCCCCGGCCCGAAACCCGGCTGAATGGATTCCAGTTTCGTGCCCGGTGCGGCTGAAAACGATTCTCCGTTTAGAAAAACTACGCCGCCCAACAATCCATTATCCAATATTTTGAAGCGGTACTCCACTTCGCCATAAACCATCTGCGAACCCCGGAACCGGCTTTGGATATATCCCCTGCCGGTGGTGGAATAAGGGTCCCATGAGGTGCTCGGCAGATCGAGGTAAGGTGGTTTGCCGCTTAGCACCAGCCAGTCATATGACCAGAAAGCGATCACATTGTCCGAGTTCGCCGGGAACTTGTAATATTTTCTCAAATCGATAACTATCGATTGCCAGTTGCTGTTGCTGCCCAGCCAGGTTTGGGCGCTGTAATATTGAATAGCTCCATAAAAGCCTTTCGAGGCATTTACCGATATATCCCGGCTATCGAACAAAGCATTCAGGCTAAAGCCCGATGAAAGTGATCTCGGCGTGGCGCCATAAACCTGGTAATCCGAAATGCCGCCATTCTTCGGCGGTTCATAGCTGATATTCCAGTGATCGTCCATCCGGTACCCTGCGCCTAAGAAAAAGTTGCCGGCAACGCGCTTATATGCAACTTCAGAAATGCGCAGCAGGTCATACCGCATGTGCTGTTTATCATCGATGTCCGAATTGCTGCCCAGGCCGTAGGTGCTTTGGGGATAAATATAGAACCTACTATCACCCACGAAAAGGTAGCTATTATCGGTGGTCCAGATATTGGATACAATGGGCACCGTGAACTGGCGTTTTTCGGTGAAACCCATGCTGGTTGTAATAGCTGATATCTTAGAACTCGGCGAATCCCTGAACACGATATTACCTGTAATAGTTGCGGCAGCTTCGGTTTGGAGCGAATATCCTATGGCAGGCACAAATGAAACGATGGGTTTCCTGCCAATGGTATCATTCTTTGCCGGCTTATAGTTTTTGGTGAAGATGTATTGGAATACGTCGTTCAGGTCAGTTTGCTCCGCTGTATCCTGCTGAACTTTCGTAGCCGTATCCTTTAACCGCGAAGGATACCTGGTCACCGGGATCAGCTTCTTATCCTGTGCAGGGGAAACAACTGCAATAAGCACAAAGGCCGATAGCAGCAAAACAAGTTTCCAAAGTTGGCGCACAGATTTTCTCTAATACAGGTTCTAAGGGCGCAAAATAGCAAATCCCGGACACTAAAATCCGGGATACTATCAATTTTGGTAAAAAATTTTCACCCTAATTAAAATACAGAATAAGCAGCCGGTTCAGGTGCGAGATGACCCGTTACTAGCGCTGCTATTTCGGGTATCACCGCTATCTCCGTTTCATTGCGCGCCCTCGAGTAACTATCAAGCGCATTAGCTTGTTGTTGGATCCATGCCGGATCAGCTGATGTGCCTTTACCGATCCTATCCAGTGCTTCCAGACCGATGGCAGCCGCAGCTGACAGGTTTTTTGAATGATCCTGGACTTCAAGCAAGCGTTTGTTTCCGGCAAATAGGGGTTGCAATAGGGCGTCATTTTGCTGCCATCCAGCTAGGTAGGCCCTGATGGCGTTTTCCGCATTCTTATCATGATCAGCCAGGAATGTTTTTACCAACTGCCTGAACTTCCTTTTGGTTTCCGAATCCACAAACACGATATCCGAAACAGACGTCAGCGGTGTGGTTTGGTAAGATGCCGCAGGAGATTTCATCATTCCGGCTATCATTTTGCGGTAACCCTTCACCGGGGTCAGTACATCGGTCAATATCCTCAAATGATCGGTCGGCGCATCATTCGTCAACCTGCGCAATGCACGTTCATAATTGTTCAAATGCTGCAGGCCCTGTGCATCCAGTTCATCGCTCAGCACGAAAAGCCTGCGGTACATATCATCCACGTCGGTCACAGTAGTGGGCGACCAAAGCCTCTCGGCTATCACCCCTGCACGCGGCCATATCCTTCCGTCAACGTTTTCGTTATCAACCATTTCGGTCCATTGCGCAGCTTCGCCTCCAAGGACGTTCACATTTTTGGCACTGTCAAGGGCCGGATTATTGTAATAAATATAGGCCGGCATAAATACATCCAGGTAAAACCCTGCCGAAACCAGTGTTCCATAGCCATGCGAGGCAAAATCATCCGGACTGCCGTGTGATCTGATCATACCATTGTCGCCGGGTATCCATTTGTGGACAATGGCGTCTTTCGGCAGCTTGTCATTATATATCTCTTCCCAGCCTATCATCTGGCGATGATGTTTTTTCAGCAGATCGTGCACCCGCTGCACATAATAGCGCTGCAGGTCATCAGTGCTCTGCACCTGGTGGTCCTTCATCCAAGTCATGATCACCGGGTTCAGCTTCCAGGCCATGCCGTTGTTCTCATCGGCGCCGATGTGCATATAGCCCGAATGGAAGATCGTTGTCATCTCGCCAATGAATTTATCCAGGAACTTGTACACCTGCTCATTGGTCGGATCAAATGTGGGCGCCTCCATATTGGCGATGATATCGGCTATGCCGCTGCCCTTTGGCCGATTCGGATCCGGATGCTCGTTCTGCCATTGCATACGCTGACCCGGGTGGTATGGTCCAGGCTGACTGGCTAATTCAGGGTAACCAGCAAACCAGCTTTGTGAGTGGCCGGGCATATCGAATTCAGGAACGACGATGATGTCTCTGTCAGCCGCATATTTCACCAATTCCTTCAATTGGGCCTGCGTATAATAATCACCGTTTGAGCCCAATTGATGCAGCAACGGGAATGTTTTCGATTCAACTCTGAAGCCTTCATCGTCTGTCAAATGCCAGTGCAGCACATTCATTTTCACCGCCGCCATTGCATCGATATTACGTTTCATCTCCTCGTACGAAATGAAATGTCGCGCAACGTCGATCATCAAACCACGCCATTTGAAGCGCGGTGAGTCGCCTATCGAAACGCAGGAGAAATAATATCCTTGATCATCCTTATCGCAAAGCTGGATGAGGGTTTGGAGGCCGTGCAAAGCGCCTTCGGTGGTCGGCGCATCGAGCTCGATATGATTACCGGTCACCTCCAGTTTGTAGCTTTCATCTTCGCCGATCTCCGGGCTCGACTTCGCTTTGACATTAATAGTCATTTGTGCCGCTTTTAACGTATCCGCCGGCGTTATATATTGCTGAATGAAAACCAGCCCGGCTTTACGGTTCAATGTTTGATAAGCCCTGTTGACCGCGGCATATAAAACGGTGTCATTAGCAGCCGCATCCACATGAATAGTGAATTTATTAGCAAGGCGGAATTTGCCTGTGTTCACCTGCAACTGCTTAGGTACAGGCATCAGGTTCAAGGTGGCAGGTTGCTGGGCGACAGCTTCAAGCGAAAAAATTAACAGGATGGTAAAAAGTGCGGTTCTCATTATTCGTTATGGTATGGGTTGTTATCAATTTCTTTGGCGCCTTTTCCGGTGCACATGCCACGGATGTATATCTCCACCAGGTTTTTAAATAGCGGATATGGGCTGCCTTTGTAGTCACGGTACTCTTCGCCCCTGGTTATTGATGCATATAGTGTACCTATGCCCTTAAGCGCAAGCTGAGGGTCCAGGTGATCCAAAAAATAGCCATCCTTTATTCCCTGTTCTACCAGGGGAACCATCAATACACCGTAGTTATTCCTGACATTCCTGATGGCCTCGTTCTGTAATTCGGGATAGTAATAGTTTAGGTCATGAAAGAATTCGCGGCTCATGCCGAAATCCTTGCCCAGCGTCGCCCTGAACAGGGTCAACAGCTTATTTACCGAGCTGTCCTGGCTGCTGATGATGGCCCTAAACTCATTATAGTAGCCATCATACAAAACGCGCAGGCATTCTTTCAATAGGGCTTCTTTGCTGTCAAAGTATTTGTAAACGGTTTTGGTGGAAATACCCAGCGGCTCGACCAGTTTTATGATGGTCATGTTTCTGATGCCGTATTCAAGGAAACGTTCGAGCGCGGTTTCTGTAATTTTATCTTTCACCCGGAAAATATCTTGATTGAAATATTTTCCAAATATGGAATGGAAAATTTAAATAAACAAATATTTTCCAAAATCAACTTTACAATCGATAAACACGTATTATCAATTATTTAATAGATAATTTGCAATTATCAACTATTTTATAGATAATTTTGTATTATGGATTATTCAGTTATAACCGGCGATGTAGTCAATTACTCCAAACTGCCTGAACAAGCCAGGGAACAACTTATGGCCGAAACTTCCGGACTTATCAGGTCCTGGGTCGAAAGACCTTCATACGCCGCGATTTTTCGCGCCGACAGTTTTCAGCTGATGTTAGGCAGTATCGACGAAGCGCTGAGAAGAAGCATTCAACTGCGCTGCTGGTTTAAGAGGGTGCATCTTGCCGGTGATCTGTCACTTGATGCCAAAATAGCAGTTGGCGTTGGGGACGTCACCAGCATCGGCGATTCCGTTTTAAATTCAGACGGGCCGGCATTTCATTTATCGGGCCGGAATTTCGATGAAATGAAAGATACGGACGAACGATTGCGTTTAATTACAGGCAAAAGCCAAACCGACAGGCAGATCCGGGCTATTATGAACCTGGCCGATATTTTCATTACCGAATGGACCGCCGCCCAGGCCGAAGTGATCTTTTTGATGTTGGAAGGGAAAAAGCAGCAAGACATTGCACAGGAACTTGGCATCGCGCAGTCGGCAGTGAGCAACCGGCTCAAACTTTCGCGGTGGGATAAGATTAATGAAACAATGAGCTATATTGCATCATTAATGCAATAAACCATGCATCCCGATCTCCTGCTTCGTTTGATCACCGCACACCTGCTCACCGATTTTGTGCTGCAGCCCAATTCATGGATCGGGCAAAAGAAGCGGCAAAAACACCGTTCGGGCAAACTGTACCTGCATGTGCTTATTGCAGCCGTTACCGCTTATATTTTCTCGGGCCTGTGGGCCAACTGGTGGCTGCCGCTGGTTATATTGATCACCCATTATCTCATTGATTTGTGGAAACTGAACCGTCCCGAAAACCTGTTGTATTTCCTGCTTGATCAGCTTTTCCATCTCATCGTTATTGTCGCTATCTGGCTTTCACTTTATTCAGATCTCAGCGGGGTTGCTCATTTAATTCAAAAGGGTTTCACAGACACCCGGTTCTGGGCGATACTTGCCGGGTACCTTATAGTAACTTATCCGCTGGGCATCATCATTGGCATTGCAACTCAAAAATGGAGGGAGGCTGCCGAAGTCAATAAAGAAGGGTTAGCCAAAGCCGGCATACTGATAGGCATATTCGAACGTTTGCTGATACTCACTTTTATCCTGTGTAATCAGTTTGCTGCGGTAGGCTTCCTGGTGACCGCAAAATCTATCCTCCGCTTCAGCGACAAGGAGAACACCCAGAAAAAGACGGAATATATACTGATCGGAACTTTAATGAGTTTTGCTGCTTCCATCCTGGTGGGCATGGGTATCCGCCTGTTGGTGTAATCAGTCCAAAACCGACATCGTCATATCGATGATGTCTTTGAACAGTTTTCTATCTGTTATAGACTTCGCAGTCACACGAACGCCCTTAATGGAGTTTATAATAAACCCGGCCAGAGCCTTGGCGTCCTTATTGGGTGAAATTTCTCCGGCATCCTGTCCCGTTTTTATAGCAGCATGGAAAAACTCTTCAAGTTCCCGGTCGCCGTTGCAAATGATTTTGTTCACTTCAGCGTCGTGCGGACCGACTTCAACGGCAGAATTCACCAGGAAGCAACCCTTATGCTCATTATCACTTAAAAGCTCCCTAGTTGTCAGATCAAGCAGTCCCCGCACCGCGTCGCGGGCAGTGGTTGCGTTATTCACCGTAGCCTGTAATTTAGCTGTCATGCCCGCTCTATAGTTTTCCAACGAACGGATAAACAAGCTGTGCTTGTCGCCAAATGTGTCATATAGACTTGATCGGCTGATACCAAGTCCATCCACCAGGTCCTGCATGGAAGTGGCGTTATACCCCTTCAGCCAGAAGAGGTGCACGGCCTTCGTCAGCACGTCTTGCTCATCAAAATCCTTAGTTCTTGCCATAGCCAAAAAGCCCTGCCCTTTTCAGGGCAAAGCTATCGCTTTTTTTGTTATCAGGTACCAGTTATCAGGTACTAGTTATCAGCGATTGCCAGCATGCAACTGATACCCGATAACTGATAACCAGTAACTAATAACAGCTTACCTCGTTCCGCCGCCTGCCAGCAGGGTTTCGCCTGTCAGCCAGCGTGAATCGTCCGAAGCCAGGAATACGGCCAGCGGCGCTATGTCTGTGGGCTGACCGATACGGCCAAGCGGAGTATTTCTCACGGCATTTTCTTCGAATTCGCTGCCAATGATCCCGGTTGAGTGCGTACCTTCGGTCTCAACCATACCCGGGTTGATCGAATTTACGCGGATATTCTTAGGCCCCAGTTCCTTTGAAAGCACATGGGTGATCGCATCAACAGCGCCTTTGGTTGCGGTGTAGATCGAACTTCCCGGGGGCGTGATGCGGCTCACTACCGAACCGATATTGATCACGCTGCCGCCGTTCTCGCCAAAGCTTTTCACCGCGCTTCGGGTGGCCAGGAGCAAGCCTAAAACATTGGTGTTGAACTGGCGGTGAAATTCTTCTTCGGTCACTTCTTCAATTCCGCCGAATTTATATACACCGGCGTTGTTCACCAGGATATCGATACCACCGAAATTCTTTTTCGTCTCATCGAACAGGCGTTCTACATCCGCCGATTTGGAAACATCGCCCTGTACAGCTATGGCCCTGCCGCCATTGGCTACGATCTCGGCCACTACCTTTTCGGCGCCTTCCTTTGCCGAGGCATAGTTGACAACTACCGCCGCGCCTTCTGCTGCCAGGTCTTTAGCTATACCGGCACCAATTCCCTTGGATGCGCCGGTGATCACTGCTACTTTATTTGCTAACTTTTTCATGTGATTATTTTATTGAAATTTTTATTTTTGGAACAATCGTTCCGCAAACATAAACACATATTGGAACAATCGTTCCAATTTATTTCAAAGATTATTTCAGGATGACATTACTAATTAACGCAGCGACTTAAGGCTTGTATCAAACGAAAAGGGCCCCACATCTGCTATTTTAATTTTATTGAAATCAGCATGAGCCGGATTAAGCAGATAATTGTATTCCAGGTCGATGATCGCTGACGGAACCTTAAGGACTGCCGTCTCGCGGTCCTGCAGCCATTCAAATCCTATCGCCTGGGTCATAGGGTAATTAATCACTTTATGCCATTCCGGGTTTTGTTTTTGCAATTGAGCCAGGGTTATCTCCTTCAGCGGCAGCTTATCGGGTATGTGGTAGACCGTCACCGAGAAATTTCCGGCATATAATGAAGTCCCTGAAGCATGCGCCAGCTTCTCAAGGCACGACAAAGCAAGTGAGCCGCCGGTATAGATAACATATTGCCCTGCAGGGTTCCACCGTCCGTCAACACCGGATCCTGTTAAATCACCGGAATATTTACTTTGCCCGATCCGATAGACATTCATAGTGATAAGGATCAGGCCAATGCGCCATAATCAATGCGGATAAGCTCATTGATCGCAATACCAATACCGGTTATAGTATCCAATATGTCAAATGGCACTGCATCAATACCTATATTGTAACTTTTAAGCCAGCCTTTAAATTCATCGAGTGAACCAAAAGTGTCCAGTCCCTTATTGAAAAGCTCAAACAGCTGGATAATATGTTCGCTGATGCCCAGGTTTAGCCCCTTACTGTTTTGGATATGTTTGCGCAAAGTTGGTTCTGTAATATCCAGCCAGCGCGATACATCAGTTTGGGTAGCCCCGGTAACACGTATCAAATCATTGATCGCATTTGGCTGCAGGCCTTTCTTTATAGCTTCGAGTTTCGCTATAGGCGACTTAAAATAAGTAACATAAGGCACAAGCACATCGGCTACATAGGAAACAGTATTCTCATTCATGATGTACTGCTTAGGCTGGCTGCCTGTTTGTTTTTTGTCTTTTATTCTCTTCCGCATACCCAAAGGTAATATTTTTCTAAATGAAACGAAAATATTTTCCAATTTGTTTTGAACTTTTTATCCCCCTGATTTCAAGCCCGATTCACTTTAGCCTGGCATATTTTCAAAAATAAATTTGCGCCTGACTAAAATTCTTAGTATCTTTGATTATTCCTTTATGCCAATCGGCATTCAAATCATTCACATGAGAAAAGCCAAACCTTTTCGTTCAGCCAAACAGCTGGATGAATTAATAGACTCTTATTTCCGCTCACTTGAAGTAGATTCTCCGAAGGAGAACCCGGTGAGTAAAGCCCCTCCGGCCGAACCGCCTACGTTTATGGGACTGCTGCTCTTTATCGGATTCAGCAGTCGCGAAGAATTTGATAAGTACGCTGCCATGCAGCGATATTCAGAAACGCTTTCACGCGGGGCTCTGCGCATTGAGGAAGTCTATGAAAAGAAACTGCACGATTCGTCGACGGGAGCGGTATTTGCCTTAAAAAATATGGGCTGGAATGAAAAACCGGATAATAAAGCTCCCGATAAGGAAACAGACCATTTGTTCCAGGTAGAGATCGTACCCTCAGAGCGTAGGCCGGTATCATCCGAGGCAGAAGTGGAGCTGTGATTTACTTCGTGTAAAAATAATCGTCGACCATTTTATAGGTCTGCGATGTATTATTGACGGTATAAGTATAAGTATATTCAGTATGTATTTTCAACGATTCAGCCGTTAGCAAACTGACAGACGCTAAATGAGAAACAGGCGTTATTACAGGCGGCGCCGACGCGTTCACGCCGATTACCGTTGTGCTTGTAGTCAACCCCGCGATGGGTTCTGAAAGAGTGATCGCTGAACCGGTAAGGCCAAATGTCCCCGACGTAGAGTCAGCAGCAGTTAATAGTCCGTTGTTCAGGCCGCCCACATTAGGGGCTGTATAAAGCCCTGCACTGCTAAAAGTACCATTACTGTTGAATTTCACATAGGCACGATTGTTATCCGTGGCATTAACCGTAGTATCTATTTGTTTTACGCCGTCGATATATTGTGCGTATTCTTCCTGCTGCATGGTCCAGGTGCCGACGATCATCTTTTGAGATCCGAGCAAAGGGGTTACGCTATTCTTATCCGGCTTGCAGGAGAAGAAAAATAACGAAACACATATAACCAGGTAAAAGTGGTAAAAGCGACGCATGGTATCAGAGCTTTGCGATATAAAGTTAACTAAAATCTATTTACAAATACAATTATGGCCAAAGGCTATGAAGCTTCTGTATTGTTTGAAGAGAATTACAATGCCCGTGCTCACGTTGTGATCAACCAGGGCGGAAGCAGTTCCGGCAAAACAACGGCCATCATGCAAGTACTATTTACGTTGGCTTGCGAACAAACGCAACAGGTTATCACAGTAACCGGCCAGGATACGCCAAACCTGAAATCGGGTGTTTTGAGAGATGCGTTGAAAATATATAAAGGCTCGAAAACGCTCATGGCAGCTATAAAAACATACAACAAATCAGAGCGCGTCTTTGAGTTTCATACTGGCAGCGTGATCGAGTTCAAAAGCTATGCAGATGCCCAGGACGCTAAGTCTGGGAAGCGCGATTACCTGTTTGTAAACGAAGCCAACGGCATCAGCTGGGATGTTTACAGCGAACTGGCCCTGCGCACGCGCAAGAGAGTGTTCATCGATTATAACCCTAATGCTGATTTTTGGGTACACGAACATTTGATGGGCAAGCCCGGTGTCCAGCTCATCATATCCGACCACAGGCATAATCCATTTGTTGATAAAGACCAGAGAATCAAAATTGAATCGCTGAAAGAAACCGATAAAGAGCGCTGGAAAGTATACGCACGCGGTTTGACGGGGAAAATTGACGGATTGGTGCTGAATAACTGGCGAATTTGTGAAGGGATACCGGCACGTGCGAAATTGATCGCCGCCGGACTCGACTTCGGCTATTCCAATGACCCAACGGGCTGTATAGTCGTCTATAAGCAAAATGGCCAGTTGTGGATCGAAGAACTGATCTATGAAACCGGCCTAACAAACCCGGATATTTCAGGCAGACTCGAAGCAGCAGGGCTGAATAAAAATACAGAGATCATTGCCGATAGTGCCGAGCCCAAATCCATAGAAGAATTGAGGCGCCTGGGCTGGCGAATTACACCTGCACGAAAGGGCCCTGATAGCGTAAGATTATCTATCGATATTCTGAAAAGATACAAGCTGAACATCACCCGGACCAGCATCAATTTATTGGATGAATTAAAAAACTACAAATGGAAAAAGGCGCGAACAGGAAGGATATTGAACCAGCCTTCAGATGATTGGAATCACTTGATAGATCCTTTAAGATATATTGCATTAAATAAACTAAAAATCAATATCTTAGCTAAGTCGAAAGTTAAATTTCCGTTCGTCCCTCAGCCGGCAGCGCATGGTTTGTTTGAAGAAATAATTGGCAATTAAATTTATAAAGAGAAACGAAAATAAATTAGTCATAACCTAAAAAATCACCCCCTAAGGGGAATGGCGGCGCGATGATAGAAAAAACATTAAAAACAACCGACGGCAAGATCAGGGTGCGGATACCTACCCTGCTCAACGAGCTTACTTTGGGCCAGATGATGGCCATGCAGGGAAAACCTAACCTCGATGATCTTGATGCTATCAGTATTCTTTCAGGTATACCGAAGGGCGACCTGCATTCCGTAAAAAACTTTGAGGATATTCTCACTTTTGGCGACTACGTGAATTCACTCGCGAACCAGATCACATACCTTTATCAAAGTGATATGATCCCAAATCGCATTACTTTCACTATCGATGATAAAAAAGTGGTAGTAAATGTGATCCGCAACCTTTCGATAGAACCCGCCGGGGCTTTTCTCGCGGCGAGAGACATCATTGCCGACGAGATCAACGAACATATCAACCTCTATGGCGAAGAAGATTGGCAGGATCATTTCCTGCCTTCACTTAAAGCCTGCTGCCAGGTACTGGCACATTACTTCTTCTGCCGCGTTACCGGGAAAAGGTACGACGAATATGAAGCGGAAGAATTTTGCGAGGAAGTAAAAAAATTGAAGGTAACGGAGGCTCTGCCTGTTGCCCGGCATTTTTTTACCTGTTATCCCAACTTATTGAAACAGAGAATCGGCTTCTTGCGGCAGCTCCGACAGCGCTGGAGAAAAAGGCTGGTATCCAGGCGTTTGAGAAATTCAAATATATTAACACAATAAACGCCCTCGCCGGAGGCGATATCACCAAATGGGATACTATCGTGGCCATGCCTTATGAGCGTTTGCTTACTAAGCTTTTATTGAATAAAGCTGAAGTAGAATACCAGCGGCGATATAGTGAATTGCTTAATGCTCAACGTTAAGTAAATTTTTAACCAAACCTTATCAGCGTATAACTTAAAACGTCTAACGTACAACCTAAAAAACCTATGCCTATTCGTAATCAGATCGAAGCGATCATACAATCGCTATCGGCACAACCATCCTTTGTCTATGGCACTGCCAATGAGCTTAATCTCTTTGCTGACGATGCCTCCTTCCCTGTCGTATTCATGTACCCGCTGCAACCGATCGACATTTCTCCGGGAATCAATGGGTCAGTTGAAAATACCTTCTCAATTTATCTTGAGTTTCTATACAAGACAGAATTTGACCAGTTTACATCAGACAATGAAACCTATGTGAATCAGGCATTAAACATGGCCAACGAGTTTATCGTCAAAGCCTCAAAATACCGTGAGGGCGATGGGCGCTATTTCCGGATTAAATCCGGTGACAAAGCCAAATGTCTGCCCGTTTACAATAAATTCGATGCCAATTCGACTGGCGTAAACCTAACTCTAACCTTACAAACCATGTATTTCGACTCTTTCTAAGATGAACCAATGACCAATGAACTATTAAACCAATTCCTCGAATCTTTAAAAACCGATATCATCAATTCGCTCCAGGCCAATGGCAAAGTTGCGACAGGTCGAACCGCGCAGCAAATCGCGATTACAAACGACGGTAATACAGCGCAACTGCAAATACCCGCCCATATCCAATTGCTGGAAACCGGCCGCGGCCCGACAAGCGCCAATCCTGTTCCGGGAAATCCGCCCATGATCGAAAGAATAAAGGCATGGTGCCAGGCCAAAGGCATACCTGATCAGGCGGTATGGGCAATAAAAAAGTCGATCGATAAAAAAGGTTTTAAGGGCGTACCCGGCATACTGTCTGAACCATTAAGTGAAGATAACATCAATCTCCGTCTCGATCCGGCAGCGGAAGAATTAGCTAATGCCGTCGCACAGCAAATAATTGATACCATTGGCCTAAGCTGATCCGGATCATTCCATCTTTCGGACTTACGCGGACTTTCGAACTAAATCACCCAATACAACTCCTTCAACCAATACAACTAAATGAGCATTTTAGGATCCATAGTCTATGCCGATACCTCTGTGTCCGGCACCCTGGTAAACGGCGACGTATATATCCAGCTTCGGGACGCAGCCACCGGTCAACTGGTAAACGGCAATAACGTTGCCGTTACCTATGATATGAACATCAACGGGACAGTGACCGAAAACACAGTAAATATCACCGGGCAATCACAATTGGTTTATTCCGGGCAGATCAGCAATAGCTCACCGCTGTTCTTCACTAAATTTCAGATCGTCAGCATCGGCACGATTCCGGTGGCGCCACCACCTGCAAATCCATGCGACTTGGCGATCGGATATATTTCGGTCGATAAACCCGAATCAGCACCCGGCGCATTGGACGGGCAGATCACCATCAACGCGTCATCGACTTACCTGCCGCTGCAATACAGCAAGGACTCTGGAATTAACTGGCAAAGCTCGCCGACATTTACCGGCTTGGCCGGCGGAGCACATCAATTCGAAGTGAAGGATGCTAATTCCGCGGGATGCACGACAATACGTTCGGTGAATGTGCCGGTATTGTCCAATCTGTTGGTTTCGGATCCGTCAGTCAACCTTGGCAATGGCAATATTTCCCGTTGGAATGCTGCTTTCAACCCCATTGTTTTCACTTACCAGCGCAAGGATTTTGAAGTAACGGCGATAATGCGGGATTCTATAAGTGGGAATGCGCTTTTATCGATAAACGCCTCGCTGTCTGATCCGGCAACCGGTTACCTGGTTACTACAGGCGACCTGGTTTACCTCAATGCCGGCAATTACAAAGGAACATTTATTGTAAATGCGGCAAACAGCGACAATACGCTGCTGATCCAAACGCCGTACAACGGCAATGCTTCCGGTTTTATCAACATCAACCGCTTGCGGCCTTATTACAAAATATTGACCCAGATCACTTACCAGTACCCGACTACGGGGCAACAGCAAATCATCACGGCCACCAACAGGCCTGACAGCACAGGGCTGGTTAAGGCTGATTTTTCTAACTTCCTGCAAAGCCTGCTGCAGCCAAAAGATGGCAGCGATTACACGCAAATAAACTTCCGCGACCTGAACTTGTCTGCAAGCTATCAAATTCAATACGCCGATAGCTGGGACAATGGAACGGCAAACGGTCATACTTCAGACTATGTCCTGGTAAGCACTCCTTATTATGTACTGTACGCGGCACGCCAGCTCGGCCAGCGTTACGCTGGCAACATGGCTGCGTTTGTACCTTTTGCCGATGGCTCGCAGCTTGCTGCCTGGATAACAGATTTTGCTGAGCCCGCATTTTCAAATGGCTATCCTTTTGATATCGGCTTTATTTACAGCGAATCACTGCTCGGGTTAACAATTTATTGCGAGATCATCCCGCTTGATATTAATCGCCGGCCATTAACAAGCGATTCACAAACAACCGATCTTTTGAACGATGACGGCTCGTGGCTATTGAACGAAGATGCCAGCAAATTCATCATTTCCGATGAAAACATTACAGACACTTCACTGCTTGCACAATTGGGATTGAACCGCTTGCTCATTAACACCTCATTCCCGCCCAATGCATATTATTTCAACCTGACGCTGAAATATAATGACGAAAGCGGCACCGCACACGCGATTACTCAAACCCAAACCATTAGAATCGATGATGCCGTCGATGAAAACTCTGTTTACCTCCGCTGGATAGGTTTGACAGGTTCGTGGAATTACTATCGTTTCGTCTACAACCAGGAAATTTCACTTGATGTTCAGAATGCTACCATTATAAAAAACTATGTGAACGATTGGGAAAACCAGCAGGGCATCGAGGAAGTGATCGCCAAAGATGCCGGTCAGAAAATGAAAGTAATGGCCGAGGACCTGTCAATTGCTGACATCAAAGGTTTGCAGTCCATCAAATATTCACCGAAAGTGCAGATGCTTATAAGCACAAATCCTGTCAAATGGCAAACCGTTGTGATCAACACCGCTACCTATAGCGAATACGAAACCCTGAACGGCCAGGCGCCATTCAGCATCACTTTCAATATGCCTTCAATCAATATACAAACTCAGTAGGTGGAAAGTTGGAAAGTTGTAAGGTTGAAAAGTTCTTATACCTCAACCTTACAACTTTCCAACCTTGCAACATTCCAACAAAAAACATGAACCAACTCCAACTGTACATTAACGATCAGCTCGTCGACCTGGACGACGATTCGCCTATAGCGCTCACGTTCCAGATCAACAACCTGGCCGAAGTACAAAACCAGCAAGGCAATACCAGCAACCAGTTCAAGCTGCCGCTTACACAACGGAATAGAAGAATATTCGGCTTCCCGAACGATGTGGCCTTTACCACTAATGCTCCTTACCAGCAATATCCCGCCAAATTAGTACAGGACGGCCTCGAGATCGTTCCTTATGGAATCGCCGAACTCAATCAGATAGACCAGGATACCGCAAATGTCACCGTGCTTTCGGGTAATGTGGACTTTTTCGATGCGATCGACGGCAAATTATATGACATGGGCGATAGCACAAGTCAATGGAGTAATTACGGCAAAAGCCTGGTATGGCTGCCTTACGATCATGTGTGGAACGTTCAAAATGCCGCGTATTCCCAAACCAAAACCGAAGGCTGGATTTGGCCGGTAGTTGATTATGGTATGATAAGCAACTCGGATTATTCGACACCCATTGATGTGCACTACCAGCGGCCGGGATTCTTCATCAAAACAGCGGTCGATCTGCTGCTTAAATCGGCAGGTTATAAGGGCGCAGGGTCGTTGCTTAGTGATCCCTTATATCCAAAACTCATTTGCCAGTTCGCCAATGATTCATTCGATCACGGAACAGATGTACAGAACAATGTGGCTTATAAAAGCATTACCGTGCAAACCGGCCAAAATTTCACCCGGTCGCATCCAACTGTCGATGAAAATATCGGATCGACCCCATTCAGCCTTGTTATATCCGACACCAGCCACCATTACAATCCCGCGGTGAACGGCTACTTTGTATCCGAGATCACGAGCGTTACAGCATCTATCGCATTTGAGCTATCGTTTACCTCAACTAATCCTTCACGCGATTCGGATAGATCGTCCAAAATATCTATACAGATCCGCTTATATGACAATGCTGCCCAGCCGGACAGCGATGGCCAGGTATTGGCCGGGACCACTGTTGACTATGCCGCCCGGGGGACCGCAAATACCATTTCATTAACCAATCAAGCTGTATCGTTTGACCAGGTATTACAACCCGGTCAGGGCATTAAGATCACATACGAGTTTACCGGTTACACCGGCGGCACGTTCACGCTGAATTGCGGCGCCACGTTCAACATCCAAAATAAAGTGCAGGAGGTTCAATACGGTCAAATGATCCAGTGTGAGCGTATCTTTCCGGACATATCGCAAAAGGACCTGTTAAAGGATATCCTTCAGCGGTTCGGCATTATTTGCCAAACTGACAATGCGAACCGAACGATCAGTTTCAATTCGTTACGCGATATTGTCAATAACATCCCTATAGCAAAAGACTGGAGCAATAAATGTATTGATCAGGGGAAGCAGATCGCTTTTCAGCTCGGAAATTACGGGCAGGTAAATTATATGAAATGCAAGGAGGATGATGGCGTGTTACCACTTGATTTTGCCAATTCGCAGATCAATATCGCCGACACGACACTGCAAGCCACTAACGATCTTTTCCAAAGTCAGTTCGCACCAACGCTAAACCGGCCGTTTTATGGCGGCACTATAGCCCAAATCCTGAAAACAGACCCAAAAAGCGACGACAATGAATTCACCGTAGGCACGCAACCCCGCCTGCTTGTGGATCAAAAGTTCGACCTAAGAACAATAGACAAGACTGTTACTTTTAATGATGGTAACACGGCTAATAATATCGTAATAAACGACTGGATATCCGCCCCGTATTTTTACAAACCGGATGGCGAATACAATTTGTGTTTTTCTGATATGCCATCGAACAATGGCAAAAAGCAGCCTGGAGTGCAAACAAAATATTATGCTGAATTTCAAAAAGTGCTTACACAAAGCAAAAAGCTAACCCGGTATACTTTGCTTACACCACGAGATATTCTGGAACTGGATCTGATGATTCCGGTGTATATCCAACAGGACAACGCTTATTTCTATATCAACAAAATTGACAGCTGGCGGAAAGGACAGCCTTGTAAAGTGGAATTGATAAAATTTGGATAAACATTATGCCATTTGGCATTTTATTCATATATTTGAACCTCCCTCACTACAAACATCAACTTATAAACTCAATCTTATCATGGCAGACGACATTAATAAAAAAATCACCATCGACGTACAAGTAAATTCCGATGGGCTTCAGCAAATAAATAAATATTCGGGAGCCGTAACCGATCTTGGAGCTTCTGTTGGCAATTTCTCAAAGGCTTTATCAAAGGCTCTAAATGATATGACAGCAGTAAATCAAGGCACTGCAAAGGCTGCTACAGCTATCGGCGCCGGTATAAAAGCTGCAACTGACGCCGCAACCAAAGCAGAAGAAGCCAAATCAAAAACAGCAATTGGTACAGCTATACAAACTGCCGGAAAAATTCTAAGCATCCGACGGATATTAGCAAAATCGACTAAAACGTTAGATGACAAGACCAGGGCAGATCAGTATAAAGCCGAATTGGACAACGTTCAAAAAATATCCGATTCAACCTTCAGCATAATAACCAAAGGCATCGACGGGCGGCGGGATGCAGAAGTAGCAGCCATGGAGCAAACGAGGAAAAATATCGATCAGAATCAAAGTCTAAGCGCTGCGGATAAAAAAAAGGCGGAGCAAAAGGTCTATAATGATGAATACCAGGTAAAACTGAAGGCGTTCAAACAGGATCAGAAAGCTAACATCGCACAGGCCGTTATGAACGGCGCACTGGCAGTTACCAAAGCCGAAGCTGAGTTGGGTCCGGTTGCCGGCACTATAGCGCTCGCAGCAATAGCAGCGCAAACCGCTGCACAGATTGCGACCATCAAAGCGCAGCAACCTCCTGTACTTCAAACAGCCGCAAAGGGAGGTTACTTTAAATCAGACGGCAAAGGCGCGATCCTTCCCGGATACAGTAAAAATGATAATGTCAACGCCTATATACGTTCAGGCGAGGCCGTCGTAGTATCCGAGGCCATGCGCGACCCGTGGGCCCGAAACCTGGTAAGCGCAATAAATGTGGCCTACGGCGGCCGCGATTTCTCGGTGCCCCCCTTTTCGAGGGGCTACGCGGTGGGCGGCATCTTTACGGACGGCGGAAATGCGAACCGCTATTACAATCAGCCAATGAATGATAACAAGAACCTGGCTAATACCATAGCTTACCAGATGATCAATAATTTTCCGCCTGTGTATGTGGATGTCAAAGACATCAATAATCAGCAGAATATCCTGGCGCAAACAGTTAATAGGGTTAACCTGTAAATCAACCGGTCACGGCGAATAAATTAAAAAGGTTAGTTGACCTATTTAGCGGCATCGATCAATAAAATCATTCTTTGAAGGATACCTGCATCGTTAAAGCTAATATCAAAATCCATGTTAGACTTATTAGTAGGAACACGTATCGCTGTTATTGCTGTAGTTAATAATTTTTTTACATCTGCGGCTGATAGCTCCAGCCCAATATCTGCGGTCCAGGTAGAAATTCCCTGGTTCAAAAAGCCTCCCCGCTCTTCGCCGGTTATCGATTTTATATCTGTAGCGCTCGGTACCGAGATCAAAGTATTATCGGCTAATTTTAAAAGGATGGCGCTGCCGGCATTAATATAAAATCTGTCAGCATCAGCCTGGGGCAGATCGACAATAAGATGAAGGGTAATTTCGCCGTGCACTTTGGAAAAATATGGCTCTAATTGCTGATAATAAGCGCCAACATCTTTTTTTGCAATACTTGCTTTAGCTGTCAGAAGCGTGGTGTCATTAGTGAACTTATCTATAAGAGGCTTATCCATTTTTTGCGCGAACAGCGCCGATGGGATAAACAACACCAATGAGAGACATGATGATCGGATAAATTTTGTCGTGTGCAATAACATAATGCTTAGGTTTTAAATCTGCTAAATATATTAGTTTTTATTTTGATGACAATACCCTGTGAAGGTTTATTCACCGCAAAAAATAATCAAATATTTTTTATGAACATTACTTTAGCCAACACCTTATTCAACGACGGCATTTTCTCCGAAATGTACAAAGCCGGTTTCATTACTGACAAGATATTTGTTTACCGCGAAATGTACCTTTGGGTGCAGGCGCAGATGAGAACCCGAGGCCTAACGAAAAACCAGGCCGTATTGGAAGCCGGCGGCAAATTTGGCCGCGATGAGCGCACGATATGGCGGGCGCTGAATTGTTTTGAGGAGGGATGACTAGTTCTTCAGGAAAGAGTGCATTAACGGAAGCTGGATTGCTATTGACATACTTAATACTTTATTTCCCGTGGACCACTAACCCCCACTTCAGGAAATAACGTGTCGATAGAAGTTGTATTATCACCAACCGTTACACTCAATTCTTTATGTTCAAGCATATTGGTCCTGGTCAGGCGCATGTACGCGGTATAGAAGTCTTTTTCCCAATCATTTGCTTCCAGGTAAAGCTTTTTGAAAATTTCATGCGCTTGGTCCTTCTGATTCAATAAGATTAGAACAAATGCTTTTTCTTTTTGCATAAACGTATAGTTTCGGTTTTTAACATCCATCGTGTCAAGCTTATGGTTACAGAATGTTAAATAATCCAGGTAATAGATTTTGGCTTGAGCGGTATCTCCTGTTTCATCGTACATCTTTCCTGCCATAAACTTGATCAATGCATCGTTTGGAGCGAGCCGGACCAACTTTTTAGCTGCGCCCAAAGCATCTGTATGTCGCTTTAAACGAGCTGCAAAATTGTATTTGTTCACGTATCCGGAAATGTAGTTACTGTCAATTTTCAATGCTTCATCCAAAAGGGCGATAGCCTTCTCATATAAGATGGTGTCGCTGTACATATTGCGCCATGTCGTATCGGCCGGTATTGTAACCGGTCTTGAATGCCCATGTTTTGCAAGCTTAGTCATTGTAGATGTATCGCCCTTGTTAGATATTATCGGAGGGTCCATGACCAATGCAACGGCTGAATCATTCAGCTTTATCGCTTCCGGATTATACTTATGCTGACCGCATGCGGTCAAGCCTTGCATCAAACAGGCGATCATAAGCAAAAGGGGTAATTTTTTCATAACGATTTAGGCTGTGCGATCCAATCAACTTTTCTAAGTTAAAAAAAAACTGCTAATCAAGCAAACCCACTCACTGACAAAACACTGTCACCACTTTTATAAACAATTCTCCCGACATTTAAATATGCCAATCAGCATAATAGTCATCCCTTATCTTTTAGCTTTGCTAATCTGGCTCCTGCGCGAAGAATCGGTGGAATCAAAATAAAAAATCGGTGGAATCACATACAAATCGGTGAAATCCGACACTGACAAAACGCTGTCACCACTTTAACCGGAATTTCTCCCGACCTTTGAATATACCTTATCAATAATCCTAAATCAATCTTCCGGACTTTCGGACTTCCCGACTTTCGGACTCAAAAAATATGAAAATCTACCTATACGACACCGAGACCGATTGCATCGGAACCGGAACCTTATCATCAGCCTATATACAAACCCAACTGGAAGCAGCAGCCGGGCAGGATGTGGAAGTGCACATCAGCTCGGCGGGCGGCAGCGCCTTCGATGCCATTGCCATTTATGATCTGTTAAAAAAGTACCCCGGCAATGTTACTACTTATGTCGATGCGCTTGCCGCCTCCGCTGCTTCCATTGTGGCTATGGCGGGCGAGAACATAATCATGAGCAAATACGCGCTGCTAATGATCCACAAACCGATGGTTGGTTCCGGAGGGAATGCCGATGAGTTGTTGAAGGATATACAAATGCTGAATGTAGTACAATCGCGCCTGGCTCAGATCTATATGGACAAAACCGGGTTGGACGGAGTTACCGTGAATAGTTTGATCGACTCCGTCACCTGGATGACCGCTGACCAGGCACTTGATCTCGGCTTTATCGACCAGGTAGAAGATTATACGGCCGAAATCTCCAACAGCGCCATCATTAAACAATTCACAAGCAATGCGCCGCTTTTCTACCGCCGCTGCATCAATAAGATCTTAAACACCCATACAAACATGAACATTGAAAACAGAGAACTGATCGACAGGAACACATCCGTCCTGGATAAGATCATGAACTTCTTTAAGAAGGTCGTCAACAAACAAACCATCACCGACAAAGGCACCTTGCATCATGCCGGCGAGCTGGACGAAGGCACTGACGTTTACCAGGATGAAGACATGAGCACACCCGCACCCGACGATTGCTACACCACATCATCCGGACAAAAACTAAGCGTAGCGGGCGGAAGAGTGCAAAAAGTAACTACGGATCCGGATACTGACCCGGATGCTGATGATGATGACGATATTATGCCTGAAAATTTATTCGGCTCGAAGAAGAAAGCAGAAGTGCAAAACCGCGTAAAAGCCATCAAAGCAAAACTGCACGCGCAAAACGCATTGTTAGCCGAGGCCAAAGCAGCCCTCGAAGCCGCCAATACCCGCCTGGATAAAACCCGCGAAGAAGTGAAAAACGAGATACGCTCAGACTTTACCCCCGAAAATTCCCGCCGCAGCAACAAAGCCAAAACCGAACCGGTTCCCTTCTTCGTCCCTCAAACCACTTTAGCCCAAAACGCGGTTAAGAAAGCTGTCGCCAAATAATATCCGGTAAGCGGTAGCTGGTATAAGGGAGAGAAGCTATACCTGTTAGACCACGGAGAAATTAGTTAACCTTTATGGCTATTTGAATAGGATTGAGTAATTAAATGTAGCAGCAGCAAAAGAAGCACCTAGTGCGACGATCGCTATGGTTATAATAGCTACCACTTTAAATGCTTTAATCAATTGAAATTGGGATGAGTGATTTTCAAACCGTCCTGACCAATTTTCAAACTTACTAACGAGCCATCGGATAAGATATACGGTCGATATTACGATTAATCCAAATAAAATTATTCCCATCTTAAATATGACAGTCTTACTTCTAAGGTTCATCTAAGTTACTAAACCTTATAAAATAACAAAGCCACATACTCGATACTGGCTACCTGATAACAACTACTACAATCTAACCTTTCAACTTTCAAACCTCCCAACATTACAACAACTAATAAATGGCTCAATTTACATTTACCAACAATACCTATGCCGGCGAAGCGCTGGCCGGGTTTATGGCCAGCACGCTGCTCGAAGCTGATTCAGTGAAACGCGGACTGCTGACCGTTATCAACGACGTCAAATCGCGCAAGGTTATCCTTGATGTGGACGACGACGTGGTGCTGCAGGACCCGTCCGGCATCTTCGCCGACCAGGGCACCACGGCTTTACAAAACGAAAGCTACCTTGACCCCGTAGTTTACGAATTTATGAAACAGGAACAATGGGACAAACTCGTACAATCATGGGAAGCCCAAAGCCTAAAACCGGGCGCGTTTATGGATTACGAAGGCATTGTCGACCTGTCCGATTTTATGGTACAGCGTTACCTCACCAAGATCCAGATCGCTAACGAACGCCTGTACTGGCTGGGCAAATCGGCAACTAAAGAAGCCACGTTTACAGCATCGTTCGCCGGACTGCTCCCATCCATCGCCGCAGCATCTGGTGTCTACAAAGTGGGTTTGGCCAAACCGGCTACTTCCATGTCGGCAACCGCCATCGACGCGACCGGGGTTGTGACTGTATCCGATACCTCGACACTTGCAGACGGCGATGTCGTGACCATCACCGCGGTAACCGGCAGCAGCAAAGACACAACAAACGGCTCACCAGGTATCAATGTTCAGGGCCAGTCCTATTTCATCCAGGTGCTGAGCTCTACCACTTTCAAGCTGACCCGCAATTACAATGAGATCAATACCCGTAAAGCTGCAACCTTCAGCGGAACGGCTACGGTCGCGACCGTAAGCTACATTAACGCGAGCAACGTTTTGCAGGTAATCGGCAGCGTTTATGCTCAGCTCGACCCGGCCGATCGCGCACAGGATGATTTCAACCTGCAAATTCCTCTGCATGTGGGCTACGCCTATGCGCAAGCGCAGGCTAACAAGGCTACCAACGTGATCAACGCCTTTACCGATCCAAAGAAAATGGATTTCCTCGGCGTTCCCCTGCAACTGATGAACCACTGGCAGGCAAACACTATCCTGGGTGCACGTTCATCCAACCTGTTCCTCGGTGTCGACCTGTTGGGCGATGCTTCAGAGCTTTCAACCGTCTACATGAAACCTTACACCAACGACGATGTAGTGCGTATGAAGGCTCGGATGAAAGCTGCCGTAAACTTCAAGTTCGCGAACGAGATCTTCTACCTGAGCGCGTAGGCGCAGTTGATTGGGTTGATTGAGTTTATTGGTTGATTAAGTTCAATCTCATAACTCCTTCAACTTAATCCAACTCAATCACCCTATTCAACTTAATCAACTCAAAAATGTCTATTTACAACAAAATAAACGCCGGGTTCAGCCTGGGTACAGGCTCCCCCATCACCGCGGGCATCGAGGATGTGATCTACGTCTTCAACCAGGACGAGATCGCCATCACCTATGATCCTTCGAACCCGCTCATCGTCACCGGCCTGGCGGCCGTTGGCAGCGCTAAGGTCTACAAGTTCGAAGGCACCAATAACAGCTTCAGCACCATGTCCAAACTGGCCAAAACATCGGTCGGTCCGAGATATACCGAGGAGATCGATTTCAATATTGCCGGCTTGTCAGTCGATATCAAAACGCAGCTGATGGCTATGGGCTACGGTCGTGTAAAGGCTATCGCTGTAAACAATTATAATTCCAGCGATTCAGCTATCGAATTGTTTGGCGCTGTGAACGGCCTGATCCTCACGGACGCAGAACGCAACACATCCGATGAAACTATCGACGGCGGTTACAAGCTAAAACTAACCAACCCCGATAAACTCCGGGAGCCTTACCCACCCCGCGCAATATCCATCGCCCCCGAAACCGGCAGCGCAACTTACGTGAGCACCCTCGCAGCGATCGAAGCATTGGTCGGGTAGCCGGTGAGCAGTTGATTAAGTTAGATTAGGTTGATTGAGTTTACGCAACCTATTCAACTTAATCCAACCTAATCAACCCAATCAACTAAATATTAACTAATGAAGACCTATCTACCCCAAATAGAACGCCGCATTTTAGTACGCCCCAATCAAACTTTCGGCATCCTGAATTACGACCTCGACAATGCCTACCCGCAGCGTATGCTGGAACTGGCCGCCTCGTCGCCGACAGCGAAGGACTGCTGGAGTAAGCGAGCCAAGTTTATCGGCGGCAATGGATTTGAGCAGCCCGATCTCGGTAAACAGGTGATCAACGGGAAGGGGCTTACCCTTGCAAAATTGCTTAAAGCTGTTGCAACAGATAAGGCGCTTTTTACCGGCTTCGGGATACATGTCAACTACAATGCGAACTATAAAATAGTCTCGGCGAATTATGTCCGCTTCGAAGATATTCGGCTGGGCGATACAGACAGTCCCGCAACAGCGAATAAGTTCGCGCTGTATTCCGACTGGGGACGAAAAACCTGGAAAAACATTACCCGCAGCCGCATTGCATTCCTGGACAAATACAACCCAGATCTGGAAGCTATCAAGCAACAGGTGACCGCCGCAGGCGGATGGGATCAATACAAAGGTCAGCTCTATTACTTCAATCCTGAAGTGGACGATTATCCGCTGATCGAAGCGGACAGCGTTTGGGAAGATTTTGAAACCGAAGCAGGGATCAAGATATTCAATAACCGTGAAGTGGCAACCGGCTTTCTTCCTTCGACGATGCTTTTCATGCAATCACGGCGCGAAGAGGCCGACAACACCCGGCCGGATAGTGACGAACAACATTATTATAACGTGCCATCGCAGCTGGAGCGCGACCTCGGAACCTTCCAGGGAACCAAGAGCGCACAGAAGATCATTGTGATCGAGTATGATGATGAAAATTCTAAGCCCGAATTCAAGCCTTATTCCATCCAGAATAACGACAAGCTTTTCGAAACCACCGAACGTTCGGTTGAAGCGCGGATCATTAAAGGCTTTTCGATCCCGAAAGAGCTGATCAATTCCGAGAACTCATCCGGCCTCAGCAATGGCGGTGAAAAGAAGGAAGCCATCCGCGAATTCAATGACAACACCGCTCCGGACCGCCTCGAACTTTCGGAAATCTTCGCTGAAATATTCAGCAACTTCTATAAGAACATTAATTCGTCCGGAAACTGGAGCATCACATCCGTTCCAACCGAAGTAGCCGATGATATCACCGGGATCAAAGCAGGCGGAAATATCAACCAACTGCTCCTATCTGATCTGTCTGCCACAAACAAGATCGCCGTCCTGGTGCACGCCTACGGCTTCAAACAAACCGAAGCTGAAGCGATGTGCGCGTAAGCGCAATTGATTGGGTTAAGTGGTTGATTAAGTTTCAATCCATATACAATTCAACTCAAGCCAACCTAATCAACTTATTCAACCTAATCCAACTCAATCAACTTAAAAATGAACGTTTACCTTATCGACCAGATCACATTCCAGAATTACGAGGACCTGTCGCTCAATATCAAATCCGACCGGATCAAATTCTTCGTCAAAAAAGCGCAGGAGCTCGACCTGAAGCCATTCCTCGGGCATGCTTTATATTATGACTTTATCCAATACTTCAACACCGACGGTACGCTGAAAGACGAAACGCCGCAGCCTTATAAGGATCTGCTCAACGGCTCTGAATACCTCGACCGTTACGGTCATGTCGTCCTGTATGAAGGTCTGTTGCCTATGCTGGTGTATTTCACCTTCGCGCGATTTATCGAAGCCGATGCCGTGTATTATACCGCGACAGGCCCGGTGATCAAACACCACGACAATGCCGATCCGCTGACGCCGCAGGAAGTAGCCAAACTGGTGCAGCAACACCGCAGCGTAGCGAATGCCCACGCCAATGAGGTCGAAAAATTCCTCCGCGATAATAAGGCTGATCTCCCGCTCTGGAACTATAACCCGAAAAACCGGAGCAGCCGCCAGGCCGGGCCGCGCATCCGTAGCGTCGACAAAACCATTTTCAATTATCCCGGCGACGATTACGCGGGTAATTATTTACCGATCAATGAATTCTTAAACTAATGCCGACAGATAAAAAAATAAGCGAATTACCTGTAGCCTCTTCCATCAGAGCTGCCGACCTGTCGGTGCTGGTGAGCAACGGCACGGATTACCAGTTTGCCTTTTCCACGCTGCTTGGTTTTATTGGTTCGGGGTTGGATCTTGGTGCGCATATCTCTTTTGGAGGCACATTACCGCAGAATACTGTAGGAAAGGACGGTGACGTGTTCATCAATACCTCAGCCGGTAATTTCGCGCAGAAAATTTCGGGTACCTGGACGGTGGTTTACACGCTTCCCTCCTCCGGTGGTTCAACCGATGGCACTGTTTTGTATGGTCTCGGTGCACCCGGAAGTGCGACTGGGAATGACAACGACACCTATATCAATACCGGCACTGGCATATTCTATAAAAGATCAGGCGGGACATGGTCGCAGGTATTTTCTATGCAGATCGGCCCTGCCGGGCCTGCCGGAACCAATGGCGCCGACGGAACCAACGGCGCCGACGGCAAAAGCGTCCTCAGCGGAACTACCGACCCATCCAATCTATATACCGGCAACGACGGCGATTTTTATATCAACACCAGCACTTATACGCTCTTCGGACCAAAAGCTTCGGGCGTTTGGCCGGCGGGGATGAGCCTGGTAGGCGCTGACGGTGCAGCAGGTCCCGCCGGACCGAAGGGGGACGCAGGTGACACCGGTCCGGCGGGAGTGGCGGGTGATACCGGTCCGGCGGGTGCGGTGGGGCCGGGTGTGGTACCAGGAGGCACAACCGGACAGCTCTTATCAAAACATAGCGGCAGCGACTACGATACCGGTTGGATCGATCCGCCGGTCACAGGCGCCGCTGCACCGGATGGCATCATTACCGGCCTGGCGTTATCCATCTCAGGCTTGAGCGTAAGCGTTACAGCCGGCCAATGGCGTATTGCAGGTACGGCTTATCATACGACATCAACCACCAGCCTGACATTAAGTGCCTCCGATCCGGTAGACGACCGCATCGACCTGATCTATGCCGACAACACAAACACCATTGCCGTCGTAACGGGTACAGCCGCATCAAATCCGGTAAAACCATCATTACCTGCAAACTCCATTGAAGTCGGCTTTGCGCTGGTTACACCATCGGGAGCGACAACAACCGGCGCACCAGGAGCTGACTACGTAACACAAGCCGATTTCGCCGATACGGTGGGCGATAAAACGACCCTGGTAACCGACGACAAAAACAACCTGGTGGCAGCCATCAACGAAGTCGCTGAAAATGTAGCTTCCTTGAGCCAGGACAATGTTATTCTGAAAATCTTCAAGAAAACGAACTATAGCTGAAAGCGGAAAGACCAAAGCAGAAAGCCAAAATTAGAAAGCTCAAAGCTTTAAGCCTTACGCTTTTAGCTCAACTCAATAATTCACCATTCACCATTCACTATTCACCATGTCAGATTATAACGAAATAGTAGCCTTCACCAAAGGCGTCGGCGTCCGGCCGGTATCCTTCACCAGCACCGACGGCACTACAGCCAAACAGGTGTACGCCCCGGCGGATCCGGCCAGCCGCATCAATTTTATGGCGATCTCATCCACCGCAGCAACACAGCATTACATATTGCTGCAACTGCACAACTCGGTAAGCGGTGACATAGCTCCGCTTGGCGTCATAACCGTTCCTTCAGGCGCTGGTACCAATGGCTCGGTGGCCATCGTATCCGGCCTAAACCGGGGCAATTTACCCTGGCTGCAGATAGACAGCGACGGCAACCCCTTCATCGACCTGAACCTGAACATGAACCTGGAAATGGGATTGCTTTCGGCATTATCATCGGGCGAAACAATCACAGTAACCACATCCGGCGGATCATACGCAGCATAGTTATGGCATCGAGAAACGGATTAAACCCAAAGATCAGGGGTCCGAAAGGCGTAGGCTACGGCAGGGCCCTGCCCGCGCCGTTCAGCTTCGGCAACGGCCTCTGCCCCGATGGCAACGACGATTACCTGCTTATCCCCGGCCTCGTTGGCAAAACCTGGCCGATTGAGGGGACGATTGAGTTTTGGGGAGAGATTCAGAGTAGTCGGGCGCAACGTGAATTTTATGTATTATTCAATGATACAAGTCACATGGATATTACCGCTTTTGTCAGTCCGATTCCTGGCATAGAAAGTCCATCTCACGGAACCGTTGCGACGAAGCCTCCCGGTTCAATAAACTATGGAGAGAAACATCATTACGCATTTATGTGGAGCGCCTCAAATTTTTATGCATGGAGTGATGCAGTGACAAGTCAAATTACATCGACTGGATTGACATCTGCGATCAATCTTTACGCGAATGCCGTTGCAATTTCCGCACAAACTGATGGTTCTTCTCCATCGAACACAAAACTTGATGAATTTCGAATTTATAACCGAGTTCTTTCCTTGAGCGAACTAATATTGAACGATAATAGTGGGGTTGGTAATAATCCATCTACTACAGAAAATTTAGTTTGCTGGTACCAATTTGAAAAGTTTGAAAATTTGGATTTCTCGGTTTTACAGGATGGCAGTGATATTCGACAAGGTATAAGAGATATGTCCGGCAAGAACAATCATGCGCAACAATTTCATATGGACACCAATCCGTTGTCGAGTACTTATGCTTTAAAACCATTCTGATTTATGTTAACCAGTATTGCGGCGTGGGGTGTGAAAATTCTCTTACTAGCAATTTATTCTTACTTTTAGCGAAATACGGTTATTTGTTCTCACTGTGGGTGGACTTGAGCAATTATCTCGTCACTTATATTTAAAGCATGAATTTTATCAAGCGCCTTATTCCAAACAATATAAAACAAGAAGGCAAATATATTCTGTACGATTTATTAAAAATTCCCTATAATCGTCATGGATTACCCGTGGTGATCATGGAATGGCTGTCTGCTGATAAGCCGATCACTTTTATCGATATTGGGGCATCAAAAGGCGACTTCGCAACATCAATAACCAAATCATATACCATTAAAAAAGGCATCCTTATCGAACCGCTGTCGTCAAGAATACAAGGGTTAAATGAAAGGTTTCCTAACAAAGCCATATTTGACATTCTCAACCTTGCCGTTTCCGACCAAAGTGGCGAAGCGGACTTCTACGATGCAACCGAATGGAATGTTATGAGTTCTCTCCTGGAAATAAAACCCGAGTTTTACGAGGCACATGTGCTGACTTCCCCAGGAAAAAAAATTAAAGTACAAACTGAAACATTGGACAACATTGTCGGGCAAAGAAAATTGGATCTTGTCGACCTGCTAAAGATTGATGTTCAAGGGGCAGAGCATTTAGTATTAGGATCGGCCGAAAATATGTTAAAAAAAACCAAACTTGTATACTCTGAAGTGTCATACAGGCCATTATACGAAGGCTCATCTACTTTCTTCGATATTTATAAATTACTTAATGAGCGCAACTTTAGATTTGTAGCCATCTCAACTGCCGGTAAAATGAATGGCGAAATTATTCAAGGCGATGCATTATTTGTCAATAATGGTCTCTGCCCTTAAAGCAAATTTATTATTGCCAAATAACGAACAGGAATTTAATGCTTGTAACTGCTAAGCGCCCAAGATCGAAACGTGCGAGATTTCTTTTTACGGGGATAAATGAAGTTCCTACAGTCCTTCAAAAAAATCATTTCCCCACATTAGATGGCCTCAGATGCTTTTCAATTTTACTGGTGGTTTTTTATCATCTAGAGTTATCTCAAACCCCAATTTATGGCCTAGTATTTAATGGCGAACTTGGAGTAAATATCTTTTTCGTTTTAAGCGGCTTTTTGATCACAACTTTATGTATAAAAGAAAAATTAGTAACATCTACGCTAAATCTTGGCAAATTTTACTTGAGAAGGGTCTTGAGAATTCTACCTGTGGCCTACCTATTTTTATTAGTCGTTTTTATTCTAAATCTTTTTCTGAAGCTCCATCTTGATTATATCAATTTTTTAGGCGCTGCTTTGTTTATATACAACTTTGCATTCTTCAGGCATTACAAAAATAGTTTTGCGATTGGTCATTACTGGTCATTAGCAACGGAAGAGCAATTCTACATACTTTTTCCTGCGATACTTAAAAAGAATTATGTAGCCTTCTTAGTTTGTATTCTCACAATTTCGATCCTTGTTCCTGTATTTATTTACGTCCAATATTATATATCGCCTTTAAATAGAACAGTTTTGCTTTTTACAACGCATTATCTAATCAAATTTAATGGGATTGCTTGTGGCTGTCTGTATTCGATATTGGTCTTTAAAGGATATTTCGACAAAATTGGAACTCTTAGGTATCGTCTAGTTATTAATCTTATAATCATTCTATTGCTCTTTTTCCTGGATTTTCGAGCAGCCTTTGATATTGATCATATCGCCACTAACACTATAATTTCGTTGCTTACCGGTCTTTTCATAGCAATGAACATTTATAGTAGTAATGATATTGTTTATAAACTGCTAAACAGTAAAATTGCAATTAAGATCGGCGTATTATCTTATAGTATATATATATGGCAACAGATATTCACATTACCGATTCTGCCAAAACCATTAAGCTTATTCCCTTACAACCTTTTGTTTTTAGCAATCGTCAGCTATCTATCTTATCACTTTTATGAAAGATATTTTATAAATCTCAAAAAGCGGTTTCAGCGGATAAAAAACTGATCCGTTTGAAGCTGCCCGTTTTGGCAGTAGTTCTCAATAACCATTTTTAAATCTAAACCCTATCACATCATGCAAAAACTTTCTCTATGGCAGCGCCTTTGCAGCGCTACGCCATTATTTTTCCAACGGGTGCAGCTGCTGGCGCTCGGCGTCGCCGGTCTGGGCGGCACATTAGCCACTATCCACGGCATACCATCATCGCTTACCGCGTCGATGATCTCGGCGGGCACAGCCGTTGCCGCCATCGCGCAATTCGCCGTCAAACAAATGAATTCTGATAATTCTTCTGAAAACAATGAAACTAAGTGACCACGGCATTAATGCCATCAAAAACTTTGAAGGGCTAAGCCTGCCGGCCTATCGTGATGTGGCCGGCGTATGGACCATCGGCTACGGCTCAACCCGTTACCACGATGGCCACCCTGTAAAACCCGGCGACCGGCTGGCTAACGAACAACAGGCAAGCGCCCTGTTCAGCAATACGCTCGGCCAATATGAAGAAGCTGTGAACCAGTATGTAAAAGTGCCGCTCGCACAAAACCAGTTCGATGCGCTGGTATCCTTCACCTACAACGTGGGCACAGGAGGTCTGAGAGAATCTACTCTGCTTAAAAAGCTGAATGAGAAAGATTATGCCGGCGCGGCCGACCAGTTCCTGGTTTGGAACAAGATCACCGATCCGAAAACCGGTGAAAAAGTAGCCTGCAAAACACTCGTCGACCGGCGCAATGAAGAACGCCAATTATTTCTTTCAAATTCATCCGCTATAGCATGACTGCCATCGAACATAGGGAACTCAAAGGTATCACCATCCGGAATCTCATCGTTACAATAGTCAGTACTGCCAGCATCGTGGCCTCCGTCATGACGACGTACTTCCAATTGAAGAACGATATAAGAGACATACGCCTCGACCAGCAGACTCAGCACCGCATCGATGACATCCGCCTCAAAGTCCTTGAAAACCAGGTGGCCGTCCTGCAGCGCCGGGTAGACGACATGCGCTCCCATAAATAGCTTAAAGCGGAAAGACCAAAGCTGAAAGCCACCCACAACTATCTTTCGGACTTCCGGACTTTCCGTCTTCCAAACTCCAATCACTAATTCACTAAATCACTAATTCACAATTAAAAAAATGAGTTTACAATCCTTTTTATCTAAAATTTGGGGCGAAATCAAAGCCCTGTTTGACGGGATTCCGTCAGAATTGAAGACCGCCATACACATAGGCGTACTCGTCACCGAAAACATCAAGAACTTTGTCGATTCGCCAACCGCCGACGTCTTGACGGCAATCATCCCCGGCGACATCGACGATGAAATTAAGAACTGGCTCCGCGCAAAGCTCCCCGAAATCCTAACCGAGCTGAAGCTTGCAGACAGTTGCTCACAACTGACCGATCCTTCGGCTATCACCGCATGTGCTGTCAAAGTTTTGCAGAGCTTGGACGCTGATGTTCAGAGCCCGTTCTTTCACAGTCTTTCGGTCCTCGTGGCTGAAGTAGCGGCTGATGGCAAGCTGACGTGGAGCGATGGGGTGTACCTGTTGCAGTGGTATTATGAACATGAGTACCAGTCAGCGAAACAATAAATAAAACGAGGAATGTGCCCAGGACGAGATTCGAACTCGTACAACCTTACGGATGCCACCCCCTCAAGATGGTGCGTCTACCAATTTCGCCACCTGGGCTTTTGAAGTACAAAGTCCTAAATCAAAAGTCCTGAGTATTTAATCGAACTTTGGACTTTTGACTTAAGACTTTCGACTTAAAGATGGTGCCCGAAGAGAGACTCGAACTCTCAAGAGACAATTCTCAACGGCTTCTGAGACCGCAACGTTTACCAATTTCGCCATCCGGGCAATGAGGCTGCAAATATAAATCTTTCTGCTACACCGCTGAAATTAATTGCAAAAAATTGAAACGTTTGGCGCAAACAGTTATAAAAGCTATTTTCGGTCTACCGATTTACCTCCAGTATGTGCAAAAAAATCTACCTTATTTTAACGCTGTTTTTAACTGTGGCAGCCGCTGCATCCGCCCAAAAAGCTGATGCAATCTTAGGCACCTGGGTCAACAAAAGCGGAGAGGACCATATCCTGATCTATAAAAAAGGCAACAAATTTTTCGGTAAGCTCGACTGGATCAAATATCCCAACGACGAGACCGGCAAACCAAAAACCGACAAGAAAAACCCGGACGAGAAATTGCGTTCCCGCCCTGTTTTTGGACTCGAATTGCTGCAGGACTTCGCCTATGAGAGTGACAATCTATACGACGACGGCACGATTTACGACCCCAAGAGCGGCAAAACCTATAGCTGCAAAATGACGCTGGAGGGCGATAAGCTGAATATCAGAGGCTATATTGGTATATCCTTGTTTGGCCGGACGGAAATATTTACCCGCGTAAAATGAAAAAGATCATTCTCTTCGTTTTTGCCGTAATAGCCTTACCTGCGCTTTTAAAAGCACAGCACATAGAGGTATTGCAACAAGGCAACCCGGCCAGTATCCGCGGGCTTTCCGTTTTGAACGATAATGTCGCATGGATAAGCGGGAACAGGGGAACTATCGCCATCACCAAAGATGGCGGCAAAACCTGGAACTGGAAACAGGTGAAGGACTATGAAAAGTCGGATTTCAGAGGTATCGAAGCTTTTTCAGATAAGGAAGCGATCATCATGAGTTCCGGTTCGCCGGCAGTTATTTTAAAAACCACCGATGGCGGCGAAACCTGGCAGGAAAAATATAAGAAGACGGATAGCGCCTATTTTTTTGACGCGATAGACTTCGACACACCTTCACATGGCCTGGTTTTAGGCGATCCGATCCAGGGTAAATTCTTATTGATGGAAACTAACGACGGCGGAGAAACCTGGCATCCATTCAAAAATCCGCCCGACGCTATTCCCGGTGAAGCTTGTTTCGCAGCAAGCGGGACGTGTTTGCGTATTTCCTGCGGGCAAACCTATATCACCACGGGCGGAGCAGCCGCCAGGCTACTTACCTGGTATGGGAAAAGCACCTGGGATTATCGAAAAGTTCCGCTGCCTCACAATAAGGCAAGCCAGGGAGGTTTTTCTTTTGTTTGCGGTGATAACCTGGGGATCCTGGTGGGCGGAGACTATGCGGATCCCAAAAGAACAGATTCTGTTGCGGTGATCCAGCTTTCGCGGAGTGTTTTTGTTCCTGCGGAAAAAAATCCGGTCGGCTTTCAATCATGCGTGGAGCACACCGGCCTAAAAACATTCTTATCTACCGGTACTTCCGGAAGCAATATAACGACTGACGGCGGTAAAAACTGGACCAAAATTGATGATACGAGCTACAACGTTTGCCGCAAAGCTAAGAACGGAAGCTTAATTCTTTTAGCAGGCGATCGTGGCAAGATCGGCATTTTTAAACCCTAAAACGCTGGTTAATACAAGCTTGAAAATTATTTCTAAAACAGGTTGCGGGCTATATCGAGAAGTCCTATATTTGCACCACTTTTGACAAACAGGTCAAAACGATCTCGTAGCTCAGCCGGTAGAGCATAACACTTTTAATGTTGGGGTCCTGGGTTCGAGTCCCAGCGGGATCACGAAGGGAACAGAAAGCAATTTTTGTTCCCTTTTTGTTTTAAACGAAAAGATGTTTTGAGCCGCTATGAGCCAATAAGGATTAATAATGAGCCGATTTTTATCAAAGCAATGTATAATATGATCCAGGACCGACGCCTCGTCTTTCGATAAGATCAGCTAAAAGTAAATTATCCAACATTCTTTTAACTGTTGCACTTGATACAGCTAATTTTTTTGCCATTTCACCGGTTTTTATACCCGGATTACCTTCAATGATATTTAATAACAATTTTTCTCTTTGAGAGATGGTTTGCTGTGCACTACGTGTGTCTAACTTTATCATAAGGGATTCATGAATATTTTTTAGACAGTTCAGGAGAAAAATCACCCATTGTGTAACATCTTCTCCGGGTCGCTGTGCCTGGCATGCTCTCAATACCCTATAATATTCATTTTTTTGATTCTCTATTTCATGTTCGAGACTAACGTATCGTATCCATTGATAACCAGCCTTACGCAGTAGTAAAGTTGCAATCAAACGACTGAGCCTACCATTGCCATCCTGAAAGGGATGAATTGATACAAACTCATAACTAAATAGCGCACATTTAACCAAAGGATGAGTATCAGTGTCTGAATCAAACCAGTCTACAAGGGCGCGCATGGCATCTTCAGTAGCATATCCGGGTGCTGTAGTTTGAAAGATAACCTGAGTTGTTCCATCCGGTAAATGAGCAACCACGGAATTAGATTGTTGTTTATAATCCCCCTTGTGCCATTCATCCTTTTTGCTATATTTCAAAAGTTGATTATGGAGATTCTTTAACCCGTTTTCTGAAATTGGAATATATTCAAAATTTTCATCTATCAGGTCCAACACTTCAAAGTATCCCACTACTTCTTGTTGATCACGCTCGGTTAACTTTGATATATCGAGATTTTTTAAGAGAATATCAACTTCTTCATCGCTCAGTTTTGAACCCTCTATCCTCGTTGATGCTCCAACACTTCTAACTGTTGCAATAGATTTGAGTTCTTTTAAACTTTGTCCTTCCCGCCTTTCAATAGCCTGCCACGCGGCATCAAACCGGTCAATATCGCTTATCAGACTTATTAATTTCCAGTTAAGTTCAATAATTTGTGTATGCACCTTTTCCTTATTCATATTACAAATATACAAAAATGAGCCGATATGAGCCGATATGAACTAATAATGAGCTAACCAATAAGTTATTTTGAGCAATAGCCATAAGATCACCGTAATAATCCATTTACCTTAAAAAACAAAAATTTTAATGCCATAAACTTGAACCCCTATAATTTTGAGGCCAATTGATGTCGTTCGCCTTAAAAATTAAAAAAAATAAGGTCAAATTTATATTCCCCTCACCGGGATTTCCGGGATGAATCTTTGCCTGTTGGTGACTGGGTGTTATCTTTCGCCCTGGCCACTTTTCCAAAATCGTGTTTGATATTGTAATCAAGCGTTCTGGTGTCCCAGTACCCGCAGTCTAAAACCCGTCTGATGGTCATTAACGGGTCGTTGGGATCACGCAGATCGGTAAGCTGGAAAGCGGCCAGGAAACCACGCTTATGCAGTTCAGGCAAGTTCTGGGTATTCCATAGTCCGTAAGGATATGCGAAATATTTTACGGGTTTTCCGGTAATTTTTTCCAGTTTCTTCGTTGGCTTATCTATCTGTATCTCCCAGTCGTTTCCTTTCATCTTCTTAAAATTGACATGGTCCCGGGTATGGCAGGCGATCACATTCCCTTCGTCCGAAAGCTGCTTAAGCTGTATATCGTCCATGTAATACTTATTCTTTAAAATGTTGGTGGTTGTTATAAAGAAAACGCCCTTAAAGCCATATTTCATCAACTCAGGGCGAGCTACTTTGAACCCGTCTTCGTCATCATCGTCGAATGTCAGCATGATCGGCTTTGACGGCAAAGCCTTGCCCGTGGTAAGATAATCGTAAAGCTCATCCGGTAAAATGGTATGGTAGCCGCTGTCAGCAAGCATTTTCATATGCGCCTTAAAATTCGCCGGCGGAATAATATAATCTTTATCTACCTGCTTGTCATAGTGCCGCCAGTCGCGTATCTGGTGATAGCATAGCACCGGCACCTGTTTGCGAGCGAAAACAGCGGCATTATCTATAGTTTGACCTAATGAAACCTGGCAGAAAAAGCAAAATAAAATAAGAGGGATGAGGCGTTTCAACACTGCGAACATAATTTTCTAAAAGTAGAAAAACCACTTTCATTATTAAAACAGGCTGGCAATAAAAACAAGAGATTGCTTTAATTGGTTGATGTACTACGAACTAACATATAGATCTGCCACCAATTAACCGTCTTGTACATTGAAAAAATTTGGACGTATCGCTCTTAAAACTGTTCTCTGGACCATCGGCAGCATTATCTTTTTATTCCTGCTGATAGCTGTACTTATACAAATTCCCGCAATACAGAACTATGCCAAGAATAAGGCTGTTACCTTCCTCCAGAATAAAATACACACGAAAGTTAAAATAGGTCATATCAGCCTGAGTATTCCTAAAGCGATCGTCCTCGACAGCGTTTACTTTGAGGACCAGAAAAAAGACACGCTGATAGCCGGGGACCAATTGAAAGTGGATATCAGCATGCTCAAGCTGCTTCACCACACGGTTGAGGTAAATGAGATCAACCTGAAAGGCATCACGGTAAACGTGAACCGCGGCAAGGACAGCGTCTTCAACTTCGATTATATTATTAAAGCTTTTGCCGGGGAGCAGAAGACACCTGTCAAACCGCAGGACACTACTTCGACGATGAAATTTTCCGTAGGAAAAATTATCCTGGATAAGATACACGTCGGTTATAATGATGCTGTCACCGGCAACAACGTAAAGTTCAACCTCGGCCATTTTGATACCCGCATTAAGGATTTCGATATGGACAAAATGAAGTTTACCATACCGAAGATCACCCTTCAGGGTTTTGATGTGAAGATCATACAAACACCGGTCGGATCGTCTATAGCCAAAGCCGCTACGGTCGATACCACTACCCAGCCCATCAATATGACGCTGAACCTGGGTACCATCGATTTATCGAAGATCAAAGTAGATTACCAGGCGCAGGAAATGAAAGCGAATGTGAACCTGGGCAAGTTTTTGGTTGAGATGAACAAGCTCGACCTGAAAAAACAGGTTGCCGACGTGAGCAATATCACGCTTTCGGATACCAGGGCATGGCTTACTTTAGCTAAACCGCAAACGGTAAAAACCGCGGTAGTCAAGACGGTAAAAAGGCTGGATACGCTGGTCGCCAAGCCTCAAAACAACAAAGGCTGGGCGGCGGTGCTGCGCAAATTAACCCTCAGCAACGACGACATCCGTTTCGATAACGATGCACAAAAACCTATCGGCAAAGGGCTGGATTTCGGGCATATGAACATCCGGAATTTCAATGCTGACCTTGAAAATGTCGCTTACAACCCGGATACGATGGCAGGCAGGATCAACAATCTGACGTTTTCGGAAAAAAGCGGGCTCGATATCAGGAAATTCCACACCGATTTTTTCTACGGGCCGCATAAGTCATATTTGCGCGACCTTTATCTTGAAACACCGCAAACCGTCCTGCAAAAACAACTTGAAGTTGGCTACCCTTCGCTGGCCAATATCAGCAAAGACCTGGGCCAGATCAGCGTAAATGCCAACCTTGACGGCAGCCGGCTTGGCCTCAAAGATGTACTGCTCATGATGCCGACCATGTCTTCCATGGAGCCATTTAAAAGCCATCCTAATGCCGTTTTCTTTATCAACGGGCGGGTCATTGGCAAAGTTAATGACTTGGATATACCATCGTTTGAAGCTCGCGGGCTCACGGTCACTCATATTAAAATGTCTGGTAAGCTCCGGGGGCTGCCGGATATGAACAAGGCTTATTTCGACCTGAATATTGCCGACCTGAACACCAGCCGGACAGATGTATCCGAACTCGTGGCGGCAAATATGATCCCTTCCAATGTCAGTATTCCCGAGCACCTGAACCTCAAAGGGAACTTTAAAGGCAGTATGTACAATTTCAATACGCGCCTATTTCTGCGATCAAGCGATGGCGCTCTGGATGTAATCGGCAGCATGAAAAACGGCAATAAGAAAGGCCGTGAGATTTATGCGGCGAATATCAAGGCCAATAACCTGAACGTCGGTGCTTTGACCAAACAGCCGAAAACTGTCGGGAATATTACGCTCTCGATGAATGTAAAGGGGACCAGTACCAATCCTAAAACGGCCAATTTGCAGCTTAACGGCAATGTAGCCAGCGCTTATATAAAGGGATATACATATCGGAATTTAGTACTTGCCGCTACTGCCCATGAGGGTCAGTATACCGCCAATATGCATATGAATGATCCAAACATTCATTTTGCACTGAACGGCAAGGCAAATATGAATAAAAAATACCCATCGGTATATACTACATTAAATATCGACAGTATCAATTTGAAAAAACTCAATCTTACTAAAGACACAATGCTGATACGCGGTAAGTTAGTTGCCTATGTACCCACGGCTGATCTCGGATATCTGAATGCCAATATCAAGCTTACCGACCTGCTCATTGCTCAGAAAAAACAGGTGATCAAATTGGATACGGTGACGGTTGTCTCCACTGCCAATGCCGATAGCAGCACATTAAGACTTAAAACGCCATTCCTTTCGGCGCACCTTGCCGGCAAATATAAGCTGAATGAAATGGGTGATGCCTTACAGGATGTTATCAATAAATATTACAACACGACGGTAGCCAACGGCAAAATCAAACCAAAATATTCTCCCGAACGATACACCTTCAATATTAGAATGGTGAAAACGCCCCTGGTTGCCCAATTTGCTCCTGATCTGAAAACCCTGGACCCTATAATTATCACCGGACATTTCAATAGCCAGGCCGGCGATCTGACCGTGAATGGTTCCATGCCGAAGGTGATCTATGCCAGCAATGTGATAGACAATGCTAAACTGGCTGTCAACACCAATAATAATGCGCTTAATTACAGCCTCGCTGCAGACCAGGTCAGGGCTTCGTCGTCTATCGACTTGCTTTATACCAGCGTCTCGGGGAGCGCACAGAATAATAAGCTGGGGATCAGTTTGCAGGTGAGAGATGCTACCCGGAAAGAGCGCTACCGCGTTGCAGGCGTGTTCAGCGTGTTGCCAAACGAATATAAATTCAGTTTTTCACAGAACGGCCTGATACTGAATTATACACCATGGACAGTAAGCGCGGATAACGAACTGGAATTTGGCAGCAAAGGTATACTGACACACAACTTCGCTATCAGCAATGCCAGCCAGATGCTGAGTGTGAACAGCGATCAGCAAACGATGAATTCTCCGCTGACCGTCAGCTTTAAAAACTTCAAAATCGAAACTTTAACTCGTGCGGCTCAGCAGGATTCTCTGCAGGTTGGCGGTGTGATCAATGGCGACGCACATCTTCGTGATCTGCAAACCAACATGCATTTTACAGCGGATCTCGATATCCATGATTTTAATTTCAAGGAAGATACGGTTGGCAACATTGCCTTGAAGGTTAACAATCAAACACCTAACGCTTACGCCGCCGACGTAAAGATCACGGGCAAGGGCAACCAGGTGAATCTGGATGGGCTCTATTACACTGCACCCTCAAGCAGCTTCAATCTTTACCTGAATATCGTGCACCTGAATATGAAAAGTATCGAAGGTTTCAGCTTCGGCAGTATCAGGGAAGCAAAGGGTGATATTACGGGCCAATTGAAAATAACCGGAACCACTTCGGCGCCTGTGGTGCGGGGTAATGTAAACTTTGACCAGGTTGGTTTCAATGTCTCGATGCTCAATTCCTATTTCACCATGCCGAAGGAAAGCATCACCTTCAACACCGATGGCGTTCAGTTCAACAATTTTACGATGATCGATTCCGTGGGGAATAAGGCGGTCGTTGCCGGGATGATCTACACCAAAACGTTTACTGATTTCAAGTTCGGGCTGGACATAACCACCGATAACTTCAGGATGATCAATTCAACACAGGATAACAATAAGCTGTATTATGGTCAGCTTTATATCAGCAGCCATATTACTGTAAGGGGTAATATGGACAAACCGGTGGTTGATGCCAATATAACGGTTGAGGATAAAACAAACCTGACCATGGTATTGCCGTCAGATGATCCGAGCCTGGAAGATAGGAAAGGGGTTGTCGAAGTGATCAACCCGCATGCGCCCCCGGCTGATTCGGCCTTTTTAGCAAAACAGCTTGATTCGCTGCGGAAATCCAATGTGAAAGGACTGGACGTTTCAGCCTCGATCAGGGTGAACAAGAATGCAAGTTTTACGATAGTGATCGACCCGCGGAATAACGACCAGGTGCAGATCAAAGGAGATGCGCAGTTAAACTGCGCGATCGACCCCAGCGGTAAGATCAACCTGACCGGTACTTATACCGTCGACCAGGGTTCGTATAACCTCTCATATGCTACGGTAAAACGTAAGTTCATATTCAAAAAAGGCAGCACCATTACCTGGAATGGCGATCCAACAACCGGCAGTGTGGATATTACTGCTATTTATGTCGCAAATGTACCTCCCATCGACCTGGTGAGTGACCAGCTTGGCGGCGATGTTCAAAACAATACCATGTATAAGCAGAAACTACCATTCAACGTCGATCTAAGTATGAAAGACCAATTGATGAAGCCTGCAATCAGTTTCAATATTGTATTACCGGACAGCACCTATAGCGTATCGCCCGAAGTAATATCGACGGTGAACGAACGGCTTGACCAGGTCCGGCTGGATACTAACGAAATGAATAAACAGGTGCTCGGTGTACTGGTGCTTGGTCACTTCATTGGCGATAACCCCCTGCAGAGCCAGGGCGGCAGCTCAGGCCTGGAGGGAGCGATACGAAACAGTGTAAGCAGCCTGCTTTCAGATCAGCTGAATAAACTGGCAGGCAACATGATCGCTGGCGTACAATTGAGCTTCGACCTGACATCAGGCACCGATTATTCGACCGGCGTGCAGCAAAACCGGACGGACCTTAATGTTGGGCTCTCAAAAAGATTCCTGAATGACCGGGTGACGGTAAGCGTAGGCAATAACTTCAACGTGGAGGGTCAAAACCAGCCTGGCCAGAAAACGACGGACATTGCGGGCAACGTTACGGTAAACTATCTGCTTACGAAGGATGGCCGGTATATGATCCGTGTATATCGCAGGGATCAATATATCGTGGTTGAAGGAGAAGTGGTTCAAACCGGTGCAGGATTTACGATAACATACGAGTTCAATAAGTTCAAAGAGCTTCTCAAGGGAAGGACCAAGCAAGAAAAAACCCTCGAAAAACAATACAAGCAAGAACAAAAAGAGAAAAACCAGGAACAGAAAGATTCAGACAAAAAGGCTGACAGCATGGTTTCCAGCGAATTTGTGGAACCGGACAATGAACAGCCGCTTTAATTAGTATGAAATATGCCCCGTTATAACTACTTTATCATTCTTTCTATCATTTTTTTATACGGATGCAGCACGACCAAATTTTTGCAGCCGGGCCAAAAATTATATACAGGCGCACAGGTAAAAATTACGGATAAAAACACCACAAAAAGTAAAGCCGGCGACCTCCAGGATGAAATGGAAGGGCTGTTGAGGCCCAAACCCAACGGAAAAGTTCTGGGCTTGCGGGTGAAACTCTGGATATACGATAAAACCCAGACCAAGAAAAAACGCGGCTTACGGCACTATCTGAATACGCACATGGGCGAACCGCCCGTACTGGTAAGTTCGGTCGACGTGGATAAGAATGCCAGCATATTGCAAAACAGGTTGCAGAACGAAGGTTATTTTTTAGCGCAGGTGACGGGCGATACTGTTGCTAAAAAGCAAACGGCAAAAGCCGTGTATACCATTCAAACAGGCCCGGTCTATAAATACCGCTCTATTACATTCCCCAGGGATACCGACGACCTGGATACTGCCGTTACCGGCACAGCAGCAAAGACGATATTAAAACCCGGCGATAAATTCAACCTGGATATTATCAAGGCTGAACGGTTAAGGATCGACGCACGGTTGAAGGAAGAAGGCTTTTACTATTTCGCGCCCGAAGACCTGATCATGCAGTATGATAGCACGGTTACCGGTCACCAGGTGGATATGTGGGTAAAAGTAAAGCCTGAAACGCCGGACCAGGCTCGCTGGATATACAGCATACGCAACATTTATGTTTATCCGCATTATACACTAAAGGATACCTCGTTGAAACTTGATTCGGCCGTTAAATATCGTTGGTACAATGTGATCGATCCTAAAAACACTGTACACCCGTATGTATTTAAAAACAGTGTATTGCTGCAACCCGGCGAAATTTATAACCGTACCGAACACAATAATTCATTGAGCCGCATGATTCAGCTGGGTCCGTTCAGCTATGTGAAAAATCGCTTTGAAGACGTAACTCCTGATTCGCCAAAGCTCGATATTTATTATTTCCTTACGCAGAAGAAGAGGAAGGCATTGAGTGCAGATTTCGACGTACGCTCCACTTCGGCCAATTATAATGGAACACAGGTAAACCTCAATTTTAAAAACCTGAACACGTTCAAAGGCGCCGAGTTGTATACGCTGACACTATTTGCCAGTTCGGATATACAGTTCGGCGGATACAACCATGGCTATAATGTTTACCAACTTGGCGTGCAGCCCTCGCTTAGCTGGCCGAGGTTCATTGCCCCCTTCGATCTTACCAGCCATAATGCTTTCATACCGAAAACGATAATGACAGTTGGTTATACCTACATCAACCGAACGCAGCTATATTCGCTGAATTCGTTCAATTTCTCGTGGGGATACCAATGGAAACCCCGGTTGCATATAACTGACCAGTTGGATCTGCTCGACGTAATGTTTGTGAACCCGCAAAACGTTACGCAAACCTACACTGACAGCATCAGGCATACCGGCAATCCGGCGCTTGCGCATGTGATCAACAAGCAGTTTACTTTCGGCCCGTCATATAGTTACACCTGGACCAACACAACTGAAGATTATAAAACGAATACGCATTATTACAGCAGCAAGATCAGCCTGTCAGGAAATATAATTGGCATTGTAACCGGGGCCGACACACTTGCTGGAAAAGTAAGCAAGCTGTTCGGCATTCCCTTTAACCAATATGTGAAACTGGAAAATGAATACAGATTCTTTCATAAGTTAACTAAAAACAGCAAACTGGCCGCACGAATAATGTTCGACATTGGCTTGCCTTATGGCAACTCGACAATACTGCCCTACTCACAGCAGTTTTTCATCGGCGGGTCAAACAGCCTTCGCGGTTTCCAGGCGCACTCTATAGGGCCCGGTACTTATATAATACCTGAAGAACTTACAAAGGGCACCAATTTTCTTCCGGATGAATCGGGGGATGTCAAGATAGAGGCCAACATTGAATACCGGCCAAAGCTGTTCGGTTTTGTTTACGGTGCGCTGTTTATGGACGCCGGAAATATCTGGGATATGAAATCGCACCCTAATCTGCCGGGCGGAGCGTTTAGCACTCACTTCCTTAATCAAATGGCGGTCGACTGGGGTCTTGGTTTACGGTTTGATTTTACAGTCTTGCTGCTTCGGACGGACCTGGGCTTCCCGGTAAGGTATCCATTTCCGGCGGGGCTGCCGTATCATTTCAAAGCTCAGAACGGCGTGTTCAACCTGGCGATCGGCTATCCGTTTTAAATATTCCGGGTTTTTACCATTCGGTGACCGGGATAATATATGAACTTGTTATTTGTCATTAACTTTACCCTATATGAAAGCATTTTTGGGAATGGGCCTTTTGGGCTCGAATTTTGTAAAAGCCATGCTCCGCAAAGGCGACCAGGTACAGGTATGGAACCGCACCGCATCGAAAGCCAAAGCACTTGAAGAATTTGGCGCGAAAGCCTTCGATAGCGCCGCAGATGCCGTGAAAGGCGCGGATATTGTTCACATCACGCTGAAAGACGACGCTACGGTTGATGAGGTATTGTCAGCTGCAAGCCCGGGACTAAATCCAGGAGCATTGATCATCGACCATACGACTACCTCGGCCGATGGCGCTGTTGAGCGTACGGCAAAATGGAAGACTAAAGGCTTTACTTACCTGCATGCACCCGTGTTCATGGGACCACCAAACGCGCTGGAAAGCACAGGCTACATGCTCGTATCAGGCGATCAACAGGTGATCAGCAAAGCGGAACCGGAACTATCGAAAATGACCGGCAAGCTGCTGAATCTTGGCCCCCGCGAAGGACAAGCTGCCGGGATGAAATTGATCGGCAATCTTTTCCTGCTGTCGTTTACATCGGGATTATCTGACGCATTGTCGTTGGCCAAAGCACAGGGCATTGCTGCCGCCGATGTATCCGAACTGTTTAGTGCCTGGAATCCGGCCACCGCTGTGGGTGCGAGGCTTAAAAGAATGACCGACGCCAATTTCAGCCAGCCTTCATGGGAATTGCAGATGGCCCGGAAAGATGCCGGTTTAATGATCAGCGCCGCGCATGACGGTGGCACACACCTGGTTACAACCCCTGCCATCGCAGAGGAAATGGACAAATGGATAGCGAAAGGACACGGTAACGATGATTGGACAATAATAGCTAGGGATAACATTTAGCAGGCAATGGACAACGGCATTATCACAATGGCAAGCCCCTACACGGTCAAAGAAACTGTCGACAGGCTTGAAAATATGCTTCGATCGAAAGGCGCGACTATATTTACCCGCATCGATCAGCAGGCCGCAGCGAGGCAAGCTGGGCTGGAAATGCCCGCAACGGAACTTCTCCTGTTTGGCAATCCTAAGGCGGGCACCGCGCTGATGCTTGCAAAACCGCTTTCAGGGCTCGATCTGCCGTTGAAAGTTTTGGCCTGGCAGGATAAGGAAGGAAAAAACTGGTTGAGCTATAGTAGCTTCGGATATCTTCAGCAACGTTTTTCGCTGCCTGACGATTTGATGCACCTGGTAGCAATGATTGAAGGCCTGATTAAAGCCGCCGTTGCCCCCTGATTTTTTTCCTTATCAGAAAATTACTATAATTGCGTCATGAAAGCTACGCCGATACAAGTCCAGCAATCGCAGCCGAAAAGCTGCAGAGGATAGGTATTGACCCGGCATATAGATACTTAAGTCCTCTCAGCGAATGCCGGGAGGATTTTTGTTTAGGGTAGTATATCAATTGGCAGATTACCACATTCGGGTTGTGGAGGCTCCCGGTTCGAGTCCGGGTTACCCTACTTGAAAGTAGTTTTCAAACTATCATTCCCCTGTTGTGTAACGGTAGCACATCAGACTCTGACTCTGCTAGTCGTGGTTCGAATCCATGCAGGGGAACTGAAAAGCCTTTAGATTAAGTTCTAAGGGCTTTGTTGTTTCTTGAATGGAGAGAATATCTCCGAAATTCATCATCATCGATTATCGCAAAGCAAAAACAAATTGTTTTTAATCGCATTTTCTAAATATCAGCGAGAGTTATGTTTGAAAATTCAGCACACCTATGGTGGCAAAAGGGCATTATTTACCAGGTGTATCCCAGATCTTACCAGGATAGTAACAGCGATGGCGTGGGTGATTTGCAGGGCATCATCAACAGGCTGGACTATCTTAAATGGCTCGGAATATCTGCGGTATGGCTGTCGCCGATATATCCTTCGCCGATGGCAGATTTTGGCTACGATATTGCTAATTACACGGATATCGATTCGATCTTCGGCACAATGACGGATTTTGATACGCTTCTGAACGCTGTTCATGATTCGGGAATGAAACTGATCCTGGACTTCGTGCCTAACCATACTTCAGACCAGCATCCATGGTTCCAGGCATCAAAGTCATCGGCAGGCAACCCTAAGCGCGACTGGTATATCTGGCATGACCCGGCACCCGGGGGCGAACCACCAAATAACTGGCTCAGCGTATTCGGCGGCAGCGGCTGGGAGTGGGATGAGCAGACCCGGCAATATTATTACCACGGCTTTTTAAAAGAACAGCCTGATCTGAACTGGCGTAACCCGGAGGTACAGGAGGCTATGTTCGATGCTATGCGTTTTTGGCTGAACAAAGGCGTCGACGGTTTTAGGGTGGATGTGATGTGGCACATGATCAAAGATGAAAAGTTGAGGGACAATCCTGTAAATCCGGACTACCGGCCTGAAATGCCGACCTACGACCAGCTTCTGCCGGTTTATTCCACCGACCAGCCCGAAGTTCTCGATCTTGTACTTAAAATGCGGCGTGTCATGGATGAGTATCAGGATCGCATGATGGTCGGCGAGATATATCTTCCTATACACCTGCTTATGACCTACTACGGCTATCAAAACAACGGTGCGCATTTGCCGTTCAACTTTCTGCTGCTCACTATGCCCTGGGATGCAGTTAAAATTGCCACAGCCATAGCGGAATATGAAGGAGCTTTGCCCCCGCGCGGCTGGCCAAACTGGGTAATGGGCAATCATGACCGCCCTCGTGTAGTAAGCCGGCTTGGAAATGAGCAGGCCAGGGTTGCGGCGTTACTGCTCTTAACGCTAAGGGGCACGCCGACATTATATTATGGCGATGAGATCGGTATGCTGGATGTACCGATCCCGTTTGACGAAGTGAAGGACCCGCAAGGGCTGGACATGCCCGATAAGAACCTGAGCCGCGACCCCTGCCGGACACCGATGCAATGGAGCGCTGAGAAATACGCCGGCTTTAGCAACAGCAAACCCTGGCTGCTCATCAATAAGCATTATCAGTTCAACAATGTGAAAAGTCAGAAAAACGACCCGAATTCGATACTTACTTTATACCGGAAGCTTATACAATTGCGAAACAGTGAACCAGCCTTAAATATCGGGCAATACACTCCGGTCAGTTACGACAGCCAGATCATCTCCTATATCCGGGAAATACCGGGAGTGTCACGCTTTCTGATCATTCTTAATTTTTCGCATCGCCCATACTATTTTAAGCCTTCGCAAATTGCGCTAAGCGGCCGGATCGAAATTTCGACTTCGCCCGAAATGGAAGGCATGGTCATGAACGGGAAACTGGACTTGTATGGCGATGAGGCTGTTGTTGTTCGGCTTTACTAATTTGTGCGGATATAAAAAAACCCGCCCCGGTAAACCGAGGCAGGTTTCAGCTTTATCATCAGGAAACTACTGTTTCTTGATCTCAACGCGGCGGTTCAGCACCCTGCCCGCCTCGGTATTATTGTCTCCTACAGGATTACTTGTGCCGTTTCCTTTAGAGGTAAGATTAGCTGCAGGTATGCCAGAATTCACCAGGTAAGCTTTCACCGAATTAGCCCTATCTTGTGAGAGTGTCATGTTGTGCGCCGCAGTACCCTCAATCGAAGCGTAACCATTCAGCACAAATGTTGCGGATGGATCCTTTTTCATTTCCGCAGCAGCCTTGTCCAGGATCGGGTACGCATCAGTACGCAATATGCTCGAGTCGAACTCAAACTGGATATTGCTGAAATTATAGTTCGGCGGCGCAGGAGCGGGAGCCGGTGCAGGCGCAGGTGTTGGCGCCGGCGGTGGCGGAGGTGGCGGAGGCGCCGGTTTGGTTGTGTCGGGCGGAGGAGTTTGTTGCACCACCTTCTTTTTTGCGTGGCACGACTCCATCGTGATGAGAGCGGATAAGATAACAACAGGTGTAAGAACAGATTTTAAAATTTTCATAATAGCGTATGTTTAGTTTGTGTAAAAAAGCCGGAAGCTACGCTTGATCGCGGGCAAACGGCAGTGCAATGTTAACAAAAATGTAACACAACAGTTTGTTTTTGAAGCTAAAACCGTTTCGATGCAGATTTACAAGAGCTTATTTTTTTGCAGGCCAAACCATTTGGGCCACAACTGGTTTGATTTTTATGGAAGTGGCATTCAACAAACGCCTCAGGCATTGGTGGGCTTTTTTGATCTACGGTCTGCTGTTTATCCTTTTTGGCATTTACCTGGTGGCTGCTCCGGCGTCAGGTTTTGCCACTCTGGGCTTCCTGTTCGGCCTGGTGATACTGCTCTCGGGTGTTACTGAACTGATCAGGGTCATCAGTGATACCGATGCATTCAACCGCGGCTTTCATCTTATTATGGGCATAATAGACGTTATCCTTGGTATTATTCTTATAACACATATCGCGGCGAGCGAAACCATCATGCGCATCGTCGTCGGGATATGGTTCCTGTTCAGGGGGATCGCCATGCTTTCATTTTCAGGTTTCGGGCGAAGGTCGTGGCTCATGATCTTCGGCGGCATTATTATCATTATTGCTGCGATATTTATCTTGTTCAACCCGGCATTTGGAGCCATCACAATCATTCTTTGGACGGCGTTCGCGTTCATTATCACCGGCATCATGAACCTCGCGCTTGCGTTCCGGTTAAGGCAATTTGAACGTTAGATTTCTTCCTTTTTAACAAATTGCAAATTTTCGAATTAGTTAAAACAATTTGTTTTTGCCTGTGTTCAAACATAACTATTCTCAAGTTCACAACTTTTAGTTTTTAGCCGCAATAGGTTCTTTTACAGATTATTTTGTGTTGGCAACGCACACGAAATGTCAGTAAGTTTTTTTGTGACAGACGTCAATTTTTTAGAAATATTTTTAGTTAATTTTATGTTATTCAATTTCACCAGAACAGTAGAAAAACCTGCCATGAAAAATCTGTTGCTTTTCAATGATTTTTCGTCCGAAGCAGAACACGCCGCAGAATTGGCTTTACTTTTAGCGGGCAAAGCCAATAGCAATTTGTATGTATGGAACACTATTGAATACGAGACCATACCAGAAGCTAAACTTGCGGTTGCGGGGGCTAACGGCGAAATGCCGGAGATACACTCCGACAAGAACACGTGGATAGAACGCCTGGAATCAAGGCTCAACTGGGAAACCGGCTTACGGCCCGCCGTACACTTTATCGAAGGTATCGACTATGTGTCGGATAACGTGCTATCTGTTGTTAAGAAATTTGATGTCGGACTACTGCTGAGGGGAACCAGCGGCGATGCCAGGCATAGTGCATACATAGAAGCAAATATCCTGAAAAGCGCAACCAAATCAGGGTGTCCTGTACTACTGATACCCAAGCACTTTCCATATAAAATGTTCGAAAAGATCGTGTACCCTACCGACCTGCGTTTTTGCAGGCGCGATGTTGTAGCATTCATATCACAACTGGCTCAGCAATTGAGTTCAAGTATGCTCATTGCCAATATCTCAGAAAAAGGCCTTCCTTATATGGAAGACAATTATGCCAGGTCGGTGTTCAATGATGTTGTTGCCCATTCAGCTCATCTCGACGAGGTTTATTTCAGCAATGTCAAGGAAAGAGATGTGTCGAAGGCTTTAGATATCCTGGTAAACGGCATGAACAATGACCTTCTGGTGATGGTGAATAATAAGTTCCATTTTAACGAACTGATGGGCCATGACAGCCCTTATGTCATACCTGAGAATATTAACGTTCCATTACTTATATTTCCATCCTGACAGTTTGCGGTTGGCAGTTTGCACGTCGTGTTTGAAATTACTGACTGCCAGCCGCCAACTGCAACCCTGCCATATCAATAATCGAATCTGCAAATTTGCGTCCCGCACATGCGGGACATATCTGCACATTTTGTTTACTTTTAGCCTTTCAGGATGAAGAACAATTCTGTCAGGATAAAAGATATCGCCGAAAAAGCAGGCGTATCCGTTGGAACCGTCGACCGCGTGCTGCATAACCGTGGCAAGGTAGCACCGGAGGTAGAAGGCCGTGTTTTGCGGATACTAAAGGAGTTGAACTACGAGCCCAACCTAATAGCGCGGGCTTTAGGTTCGAACAAAACGTACCGCATTGCCGCATTGATCCCCGACCCAGCTTTCGACCCTTACTGGCAGGCGCCAAAAGACGGCATTGAAGCTGCCCGGGTCAGCCTGAAACAATACGGTGTGCAAATCGCACAATACCTGTTCAATCCATATGATGTAAATTCTTATGCCGAAAAAGCGAAGGAGATCACCCAAACGCGTCCTGACGGAATATTCCTTTCGCCCATATTTTACCGGGAAACAATACCTTTCTTCAAGGAATGGCAGGAATTGCATATCCCTTATGTGCTATTCAATACACAAATTGCCGAAGCCAATGCCTTGTGCTATGTTGGCCAGGATTCCTATCAAAGCGGCTTGCTTGCAGGGAAGCTGGTCCACTATGGCCAGCCCGCACCTTGTTCTCTTTTGGTGGTTCATATTGATGAGGATACAAGCAACGCGGCCCATTTGCTGAAGAAAGAACAGGGGTTCAGGGATTATTTCAGCCAAAATACACTCGCAGATGACTATACGGTTGCCACTGTAAGCCTAAACCGTTCAGGCCCTGAAAGTTTTGACGCAAAGCTGGAACAGGTGTTACGCCGATACCCTGACCTGAAAAGCATTTATGTCACTACTTCAAGGGCCTATGATATTGTCGCCTGGCTTGAGAAAAACAAGGTTAAAAACCTGAAATTGGTTGGATACGACCTGTTATCACAAAATATAGCATGTTTGATTCAAGATCAGATCAGCTTCCTCATCAACCAAAATCCCAGGGGACAAGGCTACCTGGGTATACATCAACTGGCAAATTACCTGGTTTTCAAAAAACCGGTCGACAATTTAAAATACCTGCCGCTGGATGTGGTAACCAAAGAAAATGTTACCTACTATACACACCCAGAATTCAACGGGTCGGCCATATGATCACGCTGAAACAGTAAGCGTAGTATTATCGACTGCGACCGTATATTCACGCAATGGCAATGCTGCGGGACCGACGAGCACCAACCCGCTATTACTGAACTCGCTGCCATGAGCGGGACAAATAAACCTTTGCTGGGCTTCGTTATAAGCAATGGCCGTACCTTCGTGTGTGCAGGCTATCTGCAGCGCCGTGAAAGACGCGGCCGCATTGCCCGCTGCAAGTCTTACCACGATGACTCCTTTGGATGTTGCTGAATCGCCGATGTTTGTAAGCTGACTTCCAAGGTCTATCGTAAACAAATTGCCGCTACCCTGTGCCGGCGGCGGTGTCGCACCACCGACGGCTGCTCCTCCGGGCGTCGGATCACTGCCTTTTGACCCGCACGATGCGATGGTACAGCCCGCGCATACTGCTGCCAGGCCAAGCCCGAATTTTGCAAGAAATTCTGCACGTTCCATATACTGTCTCTTACATTAATTTACCATTTTTTGTTCTTATCTTTTTTAGGGCTGAAATCAAACATACGCGATATGGTAAAACCTAACCGGTATTGTCCGCGGCCGTAGCCTTCTTCGGTGTTGCTCAGCGAGTTGATCTGAGAGACGCCCCTGGCATTGGTAATGTTCAGTGTAAAGACGTGGCCGCCGGTTTCAAACTCAGCGCCGAAGCCCAGCGGGTCCGAAAATCCGTTAGCGCCCGTCCGGTAGCTTGAAAAAGCGTGTTCGTAATCCACGATCAGGCTCATATGTTTGGTTACCTTTAACCTGGCAGCCCCTGCCAGCGAGAAAAAGCCCTGTTCGTTACCGGCGACGTTCGGTATAGGCTGATTATCCTCCACATATATGGGCAATACTTCCAGCGAAAGGGCCGATGAAAATTTCCTCGAAATGATGGCTTCGCCAATATAGGACATACGATCGCTGAAGCTCGCAAAATTGCCATAGGGCCTGATCCCTTCGCCTGCCAGCAGGGTTATATTCAGTGGCGAGCTATTATCGCTGGTTTGGCGCAGCACTGCCCATTTAACCTGTGTTTCGCCAATTTGTCCAATGGTACTGCGCCCAACCATCACCTGGAAATTATTGGTTATCCCGTATTCAAACCCGATATACACGTCGTTAATGGCGTCGAGTCCATAAAACGTCCTGAATCCGCCCGTTGATGTACCAATATCACCGAAACGGTGGATAACCAAAAAGTTCAGGTTGTTTTTCTTCACGGTTTCGGTAGTTGGGGAGAAAATGAGCCTGGTAGCCTTAAAAGCCGAAAGTATCTGCTGGTGCTTACTGCTGTCGCCGCCGAGTGAGTTCATCAGCGAGTCGGTTGAAGACTGTTGCTTGTTATTTTGCTGCGCTTTTGCCCCAATACAAAGGGCAAACAAAGCGATGATTAACATTGATCTTTTCATGATATGAGCGATTGGTTTATTGATTGTTGTTATTTGGATGTGTTGAGCGTCGCGTATGTTGCTGATACACGGACACGGATGCTTTCGGCAATGTTGTGAAATACGATCTTTGGTATATCAATATGATGGTCGGCGCACTTTACCATGAATTCCGACGACATGCTTACTGCTCCGCCGTTTACCTTCAATTCGCCTTTTATGGTACGATTCTGCGTTACGCCATGCACTTGGAAGTCTCCCGTTACTGTGACCGGGTAAGTGCCGTCTCTAGTCAGATCGGGGTGTTCTTGTATTTTACCCTTAAAGGTGGCCTTGGGAAACTTGTCGCTTTCCATGTAATTTTCATTGAAATGCTCTTCCATCATGGCCTTTTCAAAATGGAAGCTGCGGATAGGGACACTGAAGGCGAGTTCTCCGGTTGCGGCATTATATACAGATACCGCCTCTTTCGAATTGGCCTCAATATCTTCTATCGGGGCGCTTGAATAGATATTGATCTTTGCATTTTTACAGGTATAAACGTCCTGCCCCGTCCTGGTGAATGCTAGCAGGGCGAGTAATAAAATACTGAGATATTTCATACTAATTTGGCTTTTTGAATGTATTAAGGTTCCAGTTAAGACCCACTGCAATACCGGTCGATTGCAGCTTCACCGCGCTGGCCCCAACCTCTGTCAATGGTAGTTTATAATATGGTTGAAGAACAAGGCCGAACCGTGAATTGATCTGCCGCTCATAGGTAACATCCAGGTTCAACACGCTCATAATATCCCTGTTACGGTTGATCACGCTGAAACTGGCCGGGCCATAAGCATTATAAGAACTGGCGTAATTAAATGTATAATCCTCGCGAAGGATAATGTAAGATGACAAGCCTGTGCCTACCGTAAATTTATTGATCCCCTTGCGGTATACCTGGTAATTGACATCAAGAGGGATATCGATCATCCGGCAATTAGCTCCCACAGTCGTCGGGTCCGTTTGGAACTGATATGGCGTGTGATAATCTGCAAAACTTTCCTGGTACGGCTTGATAGAATACATGCCCCCCGTACTAAACGTCCATTTGCCAGAACTTACGGAAAACAAGGCCCCTAAGTTTCCGCCCAGGCGACCACTATTAAGCGGGCTGGTCCCGTTCATGTCCGAGGATGCTATTGCTGTTATGGCAAATATCGCACGGTTTGCACCATTAGATGGGCCCGTTATTTTTGCTTTCGGCTTTTGAGGCGCAGCAGCCAGGCTGTTGGCATTGCTGTTATCCTTATGACTATCGGCCGTACCAATATCTTTTCTGTTACCGGGTGTCACGGTGCTATTTGCAGCTAATGAACTTGAGTCAACCTTATTCTTGTTAGCGTCGGCTGTACCAATATCTTTCCTGTTACCGGTTGCTGTGGTGTTATTTTCAGCAAGTGAATTTGAGCCGGTATCATTCTTTTTAGCATTCGCAGTACTTATGCCCTTCTTGTTAACTGGTACTGTCGCATTGTTTACAGCCAGTTCATTAGTGTTGTTCGCGTTGAAATCAGCGGTCCCCACATCTTTCCGGTGTTTTGAAATCATTTTTTTATCATTCCCGGTGCTTTGTGCTAAAGCATTCACCGGGGCCTTAACCGGAATTTTAGCGGTGTGACCGTCCGGCTGATAAGGGAAAGAACGATCTGTTTTTTTGCCCGCTCCGGGGTGAGCGGAGCTTTGGGCCAGGTTGGCAGGAGCATTTTTTTGTTTGCTGCTGTCTGCCATTTCATGCCGGCCGGCCCCGCCGCTTATACCGGTATCACGAGTTGAATGAACCGTGGCTATTGAATTAACCTTATTAGTTTTAGTAGGCTGCGACCTGAAAAACAGCCACGCAAGTAATGCCAGCGCCAATACGGCTGCCACACTACCCAGGCGCGGCAACCAGTAAATCACACCGCCCCGCTTCTTATTCCGGTCGAGCAATTGCTCCATGGCGTCCCAGTCAGTTTCCCGGTAAACGGGCTCATGGACAGGATCGTCGGATCCCTTTTTAAATAACTTGTCTATTTCTTCGTCCTTCTCTTTCATCTACAATATCTTATCAGAGGAAAACATTAAAAAATGTATTATTCTCTTGTATTTTTGTCAAAATATGTTCTGTGCAGATCCGTCCTGGTAATAGCCACCACGGATGAATAATCCATGCCGCTACCATACTTTCCTTTCGATGGTGGTGAATCCGCATCCGCTATCATCTGCTTTAATTTTTGCCTCGCCTTATGCAGGTTCGACTTGGACGTACCGGGCGATATATTCAGCAACTCGCCGATTTCTTCGTGCGTGTAGCCTTCCACCGCGAAAAGATTAAACACCGCACGATAAGCCGGCGGCAGTTTTTGTACCATCCGCAGCAGGTCGTCATAATTAAGCTTATGGTCAGTGAGGTCGCCGTCGCTTAGGTGTTCAGCCTGCTCCAGGTCATCCGTATAGGCCATTTTCAGGTTCGCCCGATAATAATCGATGGACGCGTTCATCATTATTCTTCCGAGCCAGGCTTTAAAAGGCCTTGTCCGGTCAAACGTTTCGATACGGGTGAATACCTTAAAGAAGCCCTGGTTCATTACCTCGGCGGCTTCATCGCGGCTGTTTGCGTATCGCAGGCATATGCCCATCGAGAAGCCATAGAACGCCTTGTACAGCATCTTTTGACTTACCCTGTCCTGTTTTATGCAGCCGCCGATCAGTTGGTGTAACTCTTCTTCACCCATAGGGTCATCACCGTTAGCTTAAATATTTTAACCTTATCAACCACTATCACGTTAAGCCGGGTGAAAAGGTTGCTTTCCATCGACACGCAACAATTAATTAATTGATTGTCAATCATTTAATTTGAGACAAATCTACAGATTTTTTAATTAAAAATATACCGGTCATTTGCACCCGGGCAAGATCCCGGATCATAAAAAAATATGGTCGTTTCCAAATTTTTTGCCCTCAAAGCAACCATTCGTTGTTAACAAGCGTGATGTTTTAGAAAGAATATTCTATGATACCCGTATCCGTTGTCATCATCACTCATAATGAAGCCGAAACAATACGCTCATGCGTAAATGCCTGTAAAATGATCAGCGATGATATCATCGTGGTCGATAACGGCAGCACGGACGGCACTCCTGTCATCGGTGATCTGGCGGGCTGCAAGGTGTTCAGCGAATGTTGGGATGGCTATGGCGCTAATAAGAATAAAGGTATTCACTATGCAAAATACGACTGGATATTAAGCATTGATGCCGATGAGATACCTGATACGGAACTGGTCGGTTCATTGCATAGAGCCGATCTGAGCGATCCGCTAACAGTTTACGACATTCGTTTCATTTCATACTATGGCGACAAACCCATACGTTTTGGCTGTTGGGGACGTGATCACCATATACGGTTATTTAGCCGTAAATTGGTCAAATGGGACGAACCGCCTGTACATGAAAGCCTGGTGTTCTCCCCGGCGACACAAATAAAAAAATTGAAAGGCCATATCCATCACTATTCAGTGAGAGACGTTAATGAAGGATATAGCAAAACCTTGCACTACGCCCGCTTAAGTGCAGAAAAATATTTTAATGAAGGCCGGAAGGCCACAACAATCAAATTATACCTGGCGCCGGCATTTCACTTCATTAAAAACTATGTAGTGTACCTTGGCCTACTTGACGGGAGCCGGGGTTTTAACATCGCGCGCATGATATCGAGGCATACTTATCTGAAATATAGGATACTGCATAAGATGAACCGTCGAAATTATGCGAAACTACCCATTGCGAAAGAAAGCCTTGCGATAGAATACTAATGTTTAGCGCGAAAATCCTGGTTCGATGCTTACATTAGAGACAACATGCCGATTCCCTGATGAGAAACCGGTTCTATAGTCACATTTCAGCCAATACTATCCAGCTCGTCATCAACCAGCTATTCGGCCTGGTGATATTTTACTTCCTGTCGACCGGGCTTGACAAAGCGGGCTTTGGGAATATCAATTTCGCGCTTGCCTTGCTGCTGGCACTATTCAATATCCTTTCATTCGGCATCGACCAGGTAGCCGTGCGTAAAATCGCAGCGGGTGAAAATCCTAAAGCCATATTATCTCTCTACATAATCCATGTATTGATAACCGGGTTGGGATTTTACCTCATCCTGATCGCGGCAAATACATTGTTCCCATCAGCCTTAAAGTCGTACAATTTGCTTTTGTTAATAGCTGCCGGCAAGCTGGCCATCTATTTTTCAACGCCGTTCAAGCAATCGGCTATTGGCATGGAGCGTTTCAGGCTTCTGGCGAAAATGTCGGTGATGTCCAATATACTGCGGGGCGTATTTCTGGCGATTCTGGCTTACCGGCATCAAATTACTTTGCCAAATGTGATCTATACGTTTGCCGGCGGCGATATCCTGGAACTGATTATCGCATTCTTTTTTTTCAAAAACGCAACGGGTCTGCCTTCCGGTATTCAATGGAACAGGAACGCTTATGCTTCATTAATAAAAGAATCGCTTCCACAGTTAGGCGTAGTAGTAATTACATCGGCTCTCGCCCGGTTCGACTGGCTATTTATCGGCATTTTCGTATCGGCTGTAAAACTGGCCGAATACAGTTTTGCTTACAAAGTCTTCGAACTCTCCGCTCTTCCTTTATTAGCCATAGCGCCTGTCTTGATACCGCGGTTTACCAAAATGTTCAAGGAAGGCAAACCGGATATGCCATCGCTTAAAAAACTGGTGATGGTTGAAATGGCTATTGCCTTATTTACCATTCTCGTGCTGAATATTTGCTGGAGCCCGGTTATCGGCCTGATCACGCATGGCAAATATGGTGTCGTGAACCGATGGACGATCTTTATCCTGTCGCTTTGCATTCCCTTCCAATACTTATGTAATTTCTACTGGACCATTTATTTCGCCAGGGGACAGCTGAAATTGATATTGCGGGCATTCATTGTCACCTTCGTCATCAACATTTTTGGAGATATTATCCTTATCCCGTCTTGGCATAATGAAGGCGCCGCCGCAGCGTGCCTTGCGGGCTTTATTGCGCAGCTGCTGTTTTTCATTCGTAACATCCGGCTGAAAGACCTGGAATAAATTCTCTCTCCCGGGGATGTCAAGGCAACCAAGCCATTTTTACCGACGTAATTCCATGTAAAAGACAGGAATCTCTGGATGAGCATCGCTGCTTCGCTGAATCTGAACAAATGGAAGAATTGGGCCGACTGGAAGCTGCTGCTGTTCCTCGTATTTTTCCTTGATGTAAAGATGGGCGTGAAGGTAGCGGCAATTATTGTGGCCTACCTGCTTGCCTTTGATTTCCGCTTCGGCTTTAGTTTTAAAAACTCCCGCTTGCCGCTTTTTTATGCGCTGGCGATCGCTATAGCGTTTTTTGACTGGGTCATCGGCCGCAACTTCGGTTTTAATTATGATGTCGTACTTCTTACAGGAATCGGTTTCTGGCTATTATGCATCCTGGCTATGCACCAGGTAAAGCTATCGGTAGATAACCATGACGCGGAAACCATCAACCGTACGATCATCCTGTTCTTTGCGCTCAACGCGGCGGTTTCATTTTTTAACCTCGCCGCGATTATATTCGAAACCGGTCATTTTAATCCCTATACCTACCAGGGCCAGTACCAGAAATATTTCATTGGTACGGGCGATTACATCAGGGGCATCACGTTCGATATGTCAACAACCAATGCCATATTGAATGCCTTTGGGGTGATCTATTTTCTCAGCAAAAGAAATGCGGCTATGCTGCTGCTCTGCATGGCCGTTATGCTGCTCACCGGCAGCAATTGCGTTAACCTGCTGATATTACTGATACTGGGAGCCATCTTCATCTTCAAAAGCACCCGCGAACAGAAAAGCCTTATCCTGATATGTTGGATGTTCATGATCATATTCATGTCGCAGGTATCGCCGCAGAATTACATGTATGTGCACGAAACCATTAAAAACAACTTCTTCCCGCAGCCTATACATACCGTTCCGCCGGCAAAACCACTGCCTTATATTACGATGAGGCCGGACAACACTTTGACACCGGAAGGGAAAAGACAAAAAACCGCGCAATGGCATCTCGATAGTATTTACACCGCCGAACATCCCCGTCCTGCGCCGCATAAAGAGTATCCTATAACCCTGGAAACAGGCAGGATCATTGTGCCCGGCGTGGACATTAACTCCCGGCCCTACCAGCATATTGCAGAGACCACTGCCTATCAGCGCCAATTGCTGGGGTTTATCGGCACACATAAAACTGAACTGCCTATATCGCGCGACACTGCAGTCATTGGCCATACGCCAGGTAAAATCGTCGAAATGAGGCAAACGCTGGGTTTCTTCAAACAACATCCATTTAAATTACTAACAGGCGACGGCGCTGGGAACTTTTCTTCCAAGCTCGCGTTTCGCGCTACAGCCATCGGCTATGCCGGCGGCTACCCCCAAAAACTGGCTTATATAAATCCCGACTTCCTCTCGAACCACCTGGATATCTATCTCAATTTTTTCAGTAAGAACAAGGATAATCATTCACTGATCAATGATCCGGGTTCGGTGTACGACCAGCTTTTAGCTGAATATGGACTTATAGGCTTAGCGGGTTTTGCGATCTGGTACCTGGGCTATTTTATCAGGCATTACAAAAAACTTACTTATGGCATTCCCCTCACCATATTGTTGCTGGGTGTTTTCTTCCTGGCCTATTGGTTCGAGCAATTATCTATACTTCTCTTCTTTGAACTCCTGATGCTATTAAATATCAAGGAAAATTCGAAACCGAAACCACCTATATATGCCAAATCCTGAAATAACAGTCCTGATGCCTGCCTATAATGCCGGGAAATATATCCATGAGGCGATATGTTCGGTATTGCAGCAGAGTTTCAAAAACTTTGAACTTTTGGTGATCAACGACGGTTCGACGGACAATACCCTGGAGTTAGCCCTATCATTTAACGACCCGCGTATAGTTGTGATCAACAAGGAACACGAAGGCATTGCAACCGCACTAAATACAGGGCTAAAGCTGGCTTCTGCCGATTACATAGCCCGCTTTGATGCTGACGATATTTGCCGGCCAAACCGCCTGCAAACCCAACTCGATTTCTTTCACGACCACCCTGATTATGTATTGATTGGAAGTGATGCAGATTACATTTTGGAGAACGGTGAATTCCTGTTCAATTTCAAATGCATTGCACATTCGGACGATGAGGTAAAGAATAACCTGTATGTCTACTGCCCGTTCATACATTCCTCGGTGATGTATCGGCGGGAGGACGTGCTGAAGGCCGGGGGCTACGATGCCCATGCGCACAACTTCGAAGATTATCTGCTATGGACCAACCTGGCCAAAATGGGCAAAATGCAAAACCTTCGCGAGCCGTTGATTAAGGTCCGGCTGAACGCTGCGTCGGCGACTATCGACGAGAAGTGGCGGGGTGATCGCTTCAGGCAATTGAAACGCCAGGCTACCACGCGGGGCTCGATAACCGCGCAGGAAGGCAACGAATTACTGGAGATCATCCGCAAGCAGGATGTCAGAAAGATAAAGGAGGGCGCTTATCATGCACTTTGCGGTAAGAAATTCCTGGCCAATAATTACCAGCCTGAAAAAGCGCGGAGCCATGTGCGCAAGGCCATCAGTATAAAGCCACTGCGCCTGGACAATTACCTGTTGTACGCAGCAAGCTATTTCCCCGCGCCGGTGATTGCCTGGCTGCATAAACAAAGTCCAAACCGATTATAGCATGAAAGTAGCTTTGATAACACGATCGACTTTGTTTGAGGTACCTGGCGGCGATACGGTGCAGGTATCCGAAACTGCACGCCATTTGAGCGCCCTGGGGGTTTCTGCGGAAATAAAGCTAACCGGCGATCAGATCGACTATAAACGGTATGACCTGTTGCATTTTTTTAACCTTACACGTCCCGCGGATATCCTGTTTCATAGCCGCAGGACGGAGAAGCCATTCGTCGTGTCCACCATTCTTTGCAATTACAGCGAGTATGATAAACAGCACCGCAAAGGTATCGGAAGCCTGTTCGGCTTTTTACCGAATGACAAAATAGAATATCTCAAAACCATAGCCCGCTGGCTAAAAGGCAGCGACCGGCTGGCCAGCAAAGCCTATTTGTGGAAGGGCCAGCGCAAAAGCATCATCAAAATATTAAAAACAGCGGGGATGATCCTCCCGAATTCGGCATCGGAATACAAGCGCATCAGGCAATCATACCCATGCGAGACAAAATATTCCATCGTGCCAAACGGCGTTGACACCGAACTCTTTCATTCATCCCATAATTCAATTCGTGACAACAAAACAGTGATTTGCGTAGCGAGGATCGAGGGCATAAAAAACCAGCGGAATCTCATTAAAGCGCTGAATAACAGCTCGTTCAAACTCTATCTTATTGGCTCTTACGCGCCAAATCAAAAGGCTTATTATGACGAGTGCAGGAGCATTGCTGCCGGCAATATCACATTTATTGACCATCTGCCGCAGCGCGAATTGGTGAAATATTATCAGCGGGCCAGGGTACACGTGCTGCCGAGCTGGTTTGAAACTACAGGATTAAGTTCGCTCGAGGCAGCCTTTATGGGGTGTAACATCGTAATCACTAATAAAGGCGATGCCGGTGAGTATTTCGGCGCCAACGCCTTCTACTGTAATCCGGGCGATCCCGAAAGTATTCGGTCATCGATCGAAAGCGCATGCCAAAGCGAATATAGTGAGGCATTGCATGATAGGATCCAAAAAAAATATACCTGGGAACAGGCAGCTATACAAACTTACAAAGCATACCAGCAAACCATCAATCTATGAAGAATCTTAGAATTGCGATATTGGGTACCAGGGGCATACCGAACCATTACGGCGGGTTTGAACACATCTCCGAATATGTGTCGGCGGGCCTGGTAAAGCGGGGACATTCCGTTACCGTTTACAATTCGCATAACCATCCCTATACAAATGATTCCTGGAATGGTGTTACTATCAAACACTGTTTCGACCCCGAATACCTGATCGGCACAGCAGGCCAATTTGTGTACGACCTCAACTGCCTGATGGACGCACGCCGCCAAAAGTTCGATGTGGTTCTGCTGATGGGCTATACCAGCAGCTCGGTTTGGGGCAAGCTATACCCGCAGAACAGTACCATCATTACCAATATGGACGGGCTGGAATGGAAACGCTCCAAGTATTCAAAACCAGTGCAGCAATTTCTGAAATATGCCGAAAAGCTCGCGGTAAAGTACAGCCAGTTCTATATCTCGGATTCAAGAGTGATCAAAGATTACCTGGAAGATACATACCGTATCCGCAGCGAATATATCCCTTATGGGGCGGATGTTTATACCGAACTGGAACGCGAGCAACTGACAAAAAAAGAAGCCAGAAAGGAAGACTACTTCCTGCTGATGGCGCGGATGGAACCTGAGAATAATATCGAAACGATATTAACAGGCTTTAATAACAGCAATTCGCAAAAACATTTCCAGGTTTTGGGCGATACGAGCAACCGCTTTGGCCAGTTTATCAGGCATCGTTTTAAGAATGATGAACGCATCGAGTTCAAAGGAGCCATTTTTGATAACGGTAAGGTAAGGGCGATGCAAAACAATTCTTACCTGTATTTTCACGGGCACAGCGTAGGCGGCACTAATCCATCTCTACTCGAAGCGATGGCTAGCGAAGCGCTGATCGCGGCGCATAACAACCCATTCAATAAATCGGTGCTGAACACGGATGCCTACTATTTTTCGGATTCGGAAGAGGTACGGTACCTGGTGGAAACCGTACAGCGCGGTGGCAGTGCGCATGAAATGATCAGGAACAACCGGAATAAGATCGCTTTCCAGTTCAGCTGGGAAAAGATCATTGATGAGTACGAGGCATTTATTACAGCATGCTACCAGAGCAAACAACATGAGTTTATTGTTTCCCACCAGGGATAGCCTGGCAAACAGGATAAGTTTTTATCACCTGGCTGCATTCCTGGTGAGCCTGCCGTTTGACCGTTTTTATAGTCACTTGGTATTCATCAGCCTGTGCATTCATACGCTTATTCATTTCAACAAGCTTGTAATAAAACCCATTTTTACCAAACGCACGCTTGTACTGCAGTCAGTATTTTGGGTTACGGTAATAAGCACCATTTATGCCTCGAACAAAAACTGGGCTTTAAATGAATGGGGATTAGATATCACCATTCTGCTGATGCCGCTGCTGCTTTGCATCAACCCTATCGACCTCAAAAGATACCGGCCGCAACTATTGATGGTCTTTGCAGTAAGTCAAGCCGCGACAATTGTTTACCTGTATATCAATGCGATCACAACCATCCGTTTTTATGGGATGCCACTGTCTGCTTTATTCTCGCCAGCATTCACCAATCACAATTTTGCACAGCCGATAGATATGCACGCCACCTTCTTTTCCATGCAGATCGCAATCGCGTTGATCTACGTCATATCCGCGCTGATGAAAGAAGGGAAAATGACCAACCGTATCGTTTACGCCATTGTTAGCTTGATCCTGCTTGCAGGAATTATTCAGCTCAGTTCCAAATCGGTGATAATTGCTTTATTTCTCACGATAAGCATTGCGCTTCCAATTTTCTCGTTACAAGGCGCCCATCGCGTCAGGTTTATTTCCATCGCCGCGTCTTCAGCAGTTATTGTCTTTATAATACTCTGTAACATTCGCGCTTTTCGCGACCGCTACATAACCGAGCTTAAAGAAGATTTTTCAACAGCGAGGCCCAATCAGCGCGTTGAATCGCGTGTTCTCCGTTGGCAACTGGCTGCTGATCTCATAAGACAAAAACCTATTATAGGTCACGGCGCAGGATCGGAAATACCACTCCTCCAGGACCAATATTTCGCCAAAAAATATTACACATCCTACGTGCACCGGCTGAATGCGCACAATGAATATATGAGCGTTTTGATCAAATCTGGCATTTGGGGGCTAGCGGTTTATATCGTGACCCTGATCTACGGCTTTCGGCTTGCAGCGCGAAAAAAGGATGTTGTGTTCTTTGGCTTTATGCTATTACTGGCGATGGTTTCGTTATCAGAGAACATATTGGATGTTGATAAGGGCGTAATGTTTTATAGTTTTTTCTTTCCATTCTTCGTATTCGTCGCCGAACAGAAGAGCAAACTGATATTACCTGCAAAAAGACACAAAAATGTGAGGAATGTGGCAACCAACCGAATGGCTGTCACGTCAATAGAATAGAAATCAACCTATAACAAGTTGCCGGACATTAAAAGACATATCTTAGCCGCTCTCGCTTATTTCGATCTGTTCAACTATCCGTTGACGACAGACGAGATCTACTTTTTTTTGCCGGCAAAGCATGATTACGAAGAGTTGGAATCTGCATTGTATTGTCTCGCCGCCGAAAGGCACGTATTTAAATTCGACAGGTTTTTTTCGCTTAAAAATGACCGTTTCCTAACCGAACGCAGGGAAAAAGGCAATGCAAAAGCCGCCGAATTGATGAGCGCTGCCAGGAAAGTCGGCGACCTGTTGATACGCTTTCCTTATGTGCGGGGAATTGCGATATCGGGTTCGCTTTCAAAAAATTTCGCTGACAACGATTCTGATATCGATCTATTTATTATTACTGCAAAAAACCGGCTTTGGATAGCCCGCACACTAATGCACTGCTTCAAGAAGCTGACATTCCTGGTGAATAAAGAGCACTATTTTTGTATGAATTACTATATCGACGAGGATGATTTGTCGATCCATGAAAAGAATGTGTATACCGCCACGGAAATAGCGACATTGATCCCCCTGCACGGTGACACGGTGTTCGAGCATTTCTACGCAGCCAATGCCTGGACCAGGAATTTTCTTCCTAACAAATGCCTGCGCCTCGCTACCGCCAGGCCCGTAAAACGCCCGATATTGAAGAGGATTGCTGAAATGCTATTTAACAATCGCATCGGCAATGCAATCGACAGCTTGCTGATGAAGATCACGAGCAAAAGATGGTTGAAGAAAATGCAGCAAAAGAAGAAGAATAATCGCGGCATCATTATGGCGATGGACGCCGGCAAACACTACGCCAAGCCCGATCCGTTCAATTTTCAATTTAAGCTTATTTCCCGTTATCAGAATCGCGTAGACCAGCTTTTGGAGAGACCTGCGGGCATCGCCGCGAATTGATCCGCCACTCAAACTTTCCTTCTCATCGAGATAATATAATAATCCCCGATCAGCCTCCAGGGCCACTTGGATTTGAGATGATTTTCCTTGCGCCGGAGAAATTTGTAGATTGACGGATGCTTTTCTGCAAACCCTTCAATATAGGACGGCGGAACAACGGTGCACAATCCTTCCACGCCGAGCAGATCGAACTCATTTTTTAGGCGGTAGATAATATATGACGGGTTGTAATACCAGCATTTGAAGTAGGTCCCTTCCACCCTTGCCTTCCGGCCGCGCCTGCTGAAAAACCGCCGGAAAGCGGTATGAAATTTGCCTTTGAAGACCAACAGCATTTCCCATAAGCAGAATTTCGGCAATACAACCAACGTGATCATCCCGTCAGGCTTAAGCAAGCCAGGCAACGACGCCAGCACTTTATCCAGGTCGCCGGTGCAGTTAAGGCCTGCGAAATTGGAAAAAATCAAATCGTAAGGCCCCTTATTTTTCAATTCGTCAAGGTTGGTATAAGAACAAAGCTCGAAGCTTATTTTCCGCTGCAACTTGAATCTTTCCAGTTTTTGCACCAACTGATAAAGCATGCCGGCGGAAATGTCTGTGGCATGAACTTTAAAGCCTTTTTCCGCAAACCAGGCGGCATCCTCGCCGGTGCCGCAATTGAGCTCCAGTATTGAGCTTCCGGGGGCAAGATGTTTCAGGATATGCCTGCGCACCCGTGCTCTTTTATAGTTGATAATGGTATCGCCACTGTATAACTCGTCGAATATCGGCGCCTGACCCGTAAAGGCGGCCGCAGCATTTTGCTCATTGCTGTGTATTGCGCTCATTACAATGCCTTTTCCAGCCGGTTTAGTTTAGCTTTTTCGATCAGGGTTGCAGGTGTATGGTAAAATACGGATAATGCTTTACGTAAATTGATCGCGGTGGCTTTGAAAGGTGTTCGCAGCAATTGTTTCAGGCTGTTCTGCGCCAGGTGCTGGTGATAATTCTGGTGAACATAACGGTGCAGCTGTTTATAATACGATGGCGGAAAAGTGTTATGGAACATCAGCGCCATTTCGTCCGAATCGGTCCAGTTGGTTTTAGTTTTCAGGTCGGCCTTTACACGCTCGTAAAATACAGTGCCTGGCAATGGATAAGATACCGAAATACCGATCTCGTATGGCAACAGGTCGTTGATCATTTTGATGGTTTGTTCGATATCCGCCTTCATCTCGCCGGGGTAGCCGAACTGGATAAAAAACGATGGTTTGATACCCTGTTTTTTCATCAACCGGGTCGACTCATATATCTGCTCAATCTTAGTGCCTTTATCCATGGCATCCAATATTTGCTGTGATCCGCTTTCGGCTCCTATCCAGGCATTTTCGCAACCAGCCAGGGCCAGGGCTTCCACCACATCCTCTTCGTTCAGCAAATCGGCCCGGGATTGTATCTTGAACCTGATCTTTGTATTTTCCTTTTGGACGAGCTCAGCAAATTCCTGTACCCAGCCTGGTTTTAGTCCAAAAATGTCATCACAAAACCAGATATGGTCCATCCCGAACCAGTTTTTGAGCATTTTGAGTTCATCCACCACGTTTTGCGGACTGCGGGAATTATACCGGTTGCCATAAATGGGCTTGGCACACCAGTTACACTTAAACGGGCAGCCCCTGGTTGTACTCATATTCAACGAAAAATATCCCACATGTTTAAGCCAGCTTTGACGGTATGAGTCTATGTCGACCAAATCCCAGGCCGGAAAAGGCAAGCTATCCAGTTCCTTTAGCACCGGCCGTCCCAAAGCTTTAACGGCGCGACCGTTTTGAAGATAAGCCAGCCCTGGAATAATCGATTGATCGGCCTCACCATTTTTAATAGATTCTACCAATTCAAGCAAAGTGATCTCCCCTTCGCCGATGATCACAAAATCGGCGCCTTCGGATAAATATTTTTCGTAGCGGTCGGTTGAATCTGAACTGCAGACAATCACTTTGCAGCCGTTTGCCTTTGCCAGTTTGCACATGCTAAAAGCAGCCTCGCGCATATTGGTAAGGCACATCTTGGTGAGGTAGTTAAAGCCGTCGTCGTAGATCACAAAGAATTCGGGCTTATTCTTCTCAATCGCCGCTTCAATTTCGTCCGGCGTAGAAGCAAACATGGTATCAAACAAGGAAACCTTATAGCCGTTCTTCCGCATGAGTGCGGCGGCATACAAAGTCCCGAGCGGGGGATATGGTTGTCCCAGCGCCCATTGTTTTGGGTCGAACCGCAGAAAATAGGAATGGCTAAAAAGGATGCTCCCCTGCTTCATTACTGCAACTACGTTTTCAAAAGAAAAGGGGTTGCCCGCGGGGTAAAACTTCCTGAAATATTTTTGATTTGTTAAGCGATTTCAACACGATGACCCGGTTGGGGTTAAACCTTGGTAGAACAATGAATATCGCAAATCTCCGTGCCGCCAGCTAACCGGGGTTGCATACCTACGGCATGCAAACATTTTTGAATCTAATTTCTACCAACATTTTGCGCCGACGGCGCATGTTATACATTTTAACTATCATAACGCTATCGGGATCCGATGCCGGGAATAATTTTTTCTACCAACATTTTGCGCTGACGGCGCACGTTATACATTTTAACTATCATAACCCCATGTGAGTTCGGAGGCGGCCACTTTAACCAACCGGGTTCATCCGTGGCGGCAGATTTAACGAACATACGCATTTTACACAGGTACCGTTCGTGCCCATATCAAGCGTTCTTCTGAAATTTATAGATTGTTCGCTATTTAATATATTGGAAAGTGAACTATCTCGAATGTTACCTATGGCGTCGTGAAAAAAACAGGGCCGCACGCTTCCGTCAGCTTCCACTACGGTCGACACCCAGGGTGCGTTGCATCTTTTATGTGGAAAAGGATTTAGTCCATAAAATGCTGCGTAATAGTCGTGTATCTGCTGTATTTTTTCCCGTGACTCGGTAATAAAGCGGTTATTAAAATCATCAGCATTTGAAGCTATCAAGCTATTGATGACATCCTGCAATGCAGGAAGCTCATTTTCCGATAGCAGGATCTCGTGCTG